>NZ_CACSIP010000023.1 GCF_902705885.1 Mycolicibacterium austroafricanum
GGGTGGCGGTGGGCGGCGCACTGGTGGGTGCGGGCGCGGCGGTGGTCGGCGTCGGGGTGCGCGGCAACGGGGGCAGGTGCGGGGTCGGCTTGGGTGTCGTCGTCGCAGTGGGCGGTGGGCAGACCGGCAGGACCGAGCCGCGTAGCTGCTCGATCTGTCGGATCGCGTCGTCGAGCGTGCCCGAGGGCAGCCCGGCGATGACCTGGGCGCGTTCGGACGGACGCATGTCGTCGACGGCGAGCAGCCGGCAGCCCAGGTCATCCAGGGATTGTCCTGCGCTGATCAGGGAGAGTTCGTTGCGGGCGTTCAGACACCCGAGCAGGTAGGGCTCCTGCAGCGAGACCCCGGCGAAGGAGCCCTGCACGCCCCGCATGATGGAGACGGTGCCGGCGTGTTCGCTGACGTAGTAGTTGTTGCGCACGATCTCGCGTGCGACGGCCAGGCCTGCGAGTACCACAAGGAGCAGCACAGTGGCGATGATGAACATGCGGCGCCGGGAGCGGGGTTTCGGTGGTGGTTCTTCTGGTTGGTGCACAACGGGTTTGGCGACATTGCGTTTCGGGTTGAACGCCGACGCGCGCCCGGCCGCGGTGTTCGGTGGGGCGCTCTGATCGTCGCTGCCGGACACCGCCCCGGCGAGGATCGGTTGGGTTTGGCCGTAGTCGTAGTCGACGACGTCGGCCACCACCAGGGTGACGTTGTCGGGACCGCCGCCACGCAACGCCAGTTCGACGAGACGGTCCGCACTCTCGGTGACGTCCGGGATCTGCAGCGCCTCGGCGATGGTGTCGTGGCTGACCGGGTCGGTGAGGCCGTCGGTGCACAGCAGGTACCGGTCTCCGACACGGGCCTCGCGCATGATCAGCGCCGGCTCCACCTCGTGGCCGGTCAGGGCCTTCATGATCAACGAGCGCTGCGGGTGGCTGTGCGCCTCCTCGGCGGTGATGCGGCCCTCGTCGACCAGGGTCTGTACGAACGAGTCGTCCTTGGTGATCTGGGTGAGCTCGCCGTCACGCAGCATGTAGCCGCGGGAGTCGCCGATATGCACCAGGCCGAGCCGGTTGCCCGCGAACAGGATGGCCGTCAGCGTGGTGCCCATGCCGTCGAGATCCGGGTCGGCCTCGATGTGCGCGGCGATCGCCGAGTTGCCTTCCCGGACAGCGTCGCCGAGTTTGCTCAGCAGGTCGCCGCCGGGCTCGTCGTCGTCGAGGTGGGCCAGGGCGGCGATGACCAGCTGTGAGGCGATCTCCCCGGCCGCGTGACCACCCATCCCGTCGGCGAGGGCCAGCAGGCGGGCGCCGGCGTAGACCGAGTCCTCGTTGTTGGCGCGGACCAGCCCGCGGTCGCTGCGCGCGGCGTATCGAAGTCCGAGGGTCATTTTGCTCCTCGCGTGCGCAGGATGCCTTTTGCTCCTCGCGTGCGCGGGATGCCGTTTGCTCCTCGCGTGCGCGGCGTCACGGGCGGAGCTCGATCACCGTTTTGCCGACCCGCACCGGTGTGCCCATCGGAACTCGTACCGCCGTCGTCACCTTCGCCCTGTCGAGGTATGTACCGTTGGTCGATCCTAGATCCTCTACATACCACTCCGGACCTCGTGGGGAGAGCCTGGCATGGCGGGTGGAGGCGTAGTCGTCGGTCAGCACCAGCGTGGAGTCATCGGCGCGTCCGATCAGGATGGGCTGGGTGCCCAGCGGGATCCGGGTACCCAGTAGCGCGCCCTCGGTGACCACCAACTGGCGGGGGACGTTTCTGCGGCCTCGGTTGGGTAGCAGGGTCCCGCGCAGCGCCAACCCCCGCCGAGCCATCACCGCGCCGGTGGGTGCGTAGATGTCGGTGCGCAGGATGCGAAGCACCGACCAGATGAACAGCCACAGCAACAGCAGGAAGCCGACGCGGGTCAGCTGCAGAACTAGCCCCTGCATCTGACGTCCTCTCCGTCCCCGTCATACGCCACGCGCAAGCGCTCGTAGGCGTCCTTTCGGCACCGCCACCATACTTCGGCGGCGTTCGACGTGAGGGTCAAGCAGAAAGCTTTCCCCGGGCTGTCGACCCTCAGTGAACGCGGACGATGATCTCGGAGTGGCCGAGCCGGATGACGTCACCGTCGGCCAGCTGCCACTCCTGTACGGGCGCATTGTTCACCGTGGTGCCGTTGGTGGAGTTGAGGTCTGACAATAGCGCGACCTGCCCGTCCCAGCGGATCTCCAGATGCCTGCGGGAGACGCCGGTGTCGGGCAGCCGGAACTGCGCGTCCTGACCCCGTCCGATCACATTGGCGCCTTCACGCAGCTGGTACGTGCGGCCGCTGCCGTCATCGAGCTGCAGAGTGACCGCGGTGCCCGCCGAGGGGTAGTCCCCCTGGCCGGCGCCGTAGCCGGGCGCGCCGTAACCGGGGCCGCCGTACCCCTGATCGCCGTAGCCCTGATCGCCGTAGCCCTGGTCGGAGTAGCCGGCCGGGGGCTCGCTGTAGCGGCCGTAGTCGGGCTGACCGTAGTCCTGGCGCCCGTAGGCCTGGCCGCCCTGTGAACCGTAGCCACCTTGATCCGGGTAGCCGCCCTGGTCCGGGTAGCCGCCCTGGTCCGGGTAGCCGCGTCCCGGCGGCGGGTAACCGCCGTCGTCGGGCCGACCCGGCGCGCGGCCGTAGTCGTAGTCATTGGCGGGGGGTCCGGGCGGGGGACCGTACCCGGGCTGCCCACCGGGAGGTGGACCGTAGCCGGGGGGAGGCTGGCGATACCCCTGGTCGGGGTAACCGCCCTGCGGCGGGCCGTACCCGGCGGGTGGGCGCTGTTCGTAGGACGGAGGCGGGTAGCCCTGGTCGGGGTAACCGCCCTGGTCCGGGTAGCCACCCTGGTCGGGGTAGCCACCACGCGGCGGATAGTTGGGCTCGCCTTGCGGCGGGTAGCCGCCCTGCTCAGACGGTGGATACGGGGGGCGCTGCTGATCGTCCGGCCGGTTGTACCGCTCGTCGTAGTATTCGTCTGCCGGCCGACCCTGTCCCTGGCCGGCGCGGTAGCTCGGATTGTCGGTCATCGGTGGTACTCCTGGTTCTGCGTTGGACGAAAGTTCTCGAGGTGGCGCGGGTTCGCCTGTGGTCGAGTCCGGGTTGACCGCACCACGCGCGCGTAACTGTCCGGTGTGCAGGTCGGGCGACTGCTCGAATCTGACGACCACATCACCATACGTTTGCCACCCCTGCTCATGGATGTATCCCTCCAAGTGCTTGGCGAACGTGGTCGAGGTGATGTCCGGGTCGGCGCTCACCTTGCGGTAATCGGGCACACTGAGGGTAATGACGTAGTCGTTCGGGGCCAAAATTCGTCCGCCACGTACTTCTTGTGCACCGCTGTCGGCCTCGCGTCGGAGCAGCGACTCCACTTCCGCTGGGACGATCGAGCCTCCGAATACCCTGGCGAAGGCGTCACCAACCGTCGACTCGAGTTTGCGCTCGAAGCGGTCGACCAAACCCATCGCCCCGGTCGCCTCCCTCGCTGATGTGCGGCATCTTTTCGCACGGTGGCGCCACCAGCGTGTCGGCTGGCAGCCATGCTTGCATGCATGGTATCGGCCGGGCCCGCCCTCGCGGGACCACCAGAACTCTGAGAAACCCATCGTGGCAGGTCACGGTCCTGGGGAAGCCCCTTTTGGCGATGACGGAGGCCGTGCCAGTACGGTTGGGGCGAGGGCCGGGGTGCGTGATAGGCTCCCTCGGTCATTCGGGCGAGTGGCGGAATGGCAGACGCGCTGGCTTCAGGTGCCAGTGTCCTTCGGGACGTGGGGGTTCAAGTCCCCCTTCGCCCACATAGAGGAGTTCTACGAACTGCTAGCGCAAAGGTCACGAACCAGAAATGGCTCGTGACCTTTGTGTTTGGGTGGGCCCGGTGCTTTGGGGGCGTCATTCGGCGGGCTAGGGACTTCCGCCGCTGAGTCCCGGTGTCACCGGGCACCGGTACTAGTCTGCCGAGGCAACAGTGGGCTTTCCATTCGACAGACACGCCAATCTTCACTCTTGGGGCCGGAAGCTGAGCAAGACGCGGTGCGCAGATGATCGCCGCCATCATCCGTGACTAGTCATCGTCCTTGCCGACCTTCTTCAAGTATCGAAACAAGCTGCAGACATACGCCTCGAATCCGAGAGCTTCACAACCGCAAGTCACACCTGAATCAGTCGCGCGCACCCACCCCGGACGCCTAATTTCGTGTTACGATATTGGAGGTGCATTCGGTGCGGATTCACTCTGCTGCGCTCAAGCATGGGCGCAGCGAAGGAGACATCCTCCACGCGTTGAAGCACGTTCACATCGAGCTAGACGTGATCGATGATGATCCACCGCGGACATGCATTTTCGGCTTCGCCCCTGACGCCACGCTGTATGGAGCTGATCGTGCTCCATACAGCGCAAGCCGATCTCGTAATCCACTGCATGAAGGCCCGGAAGCATCAGCTCGACAAAGCCCTACAAGCCCGAGGCGGATACTGACATGACCAAGAAAGCAGCGACCAGCACCGAGCGAGACGCCAATCGCAGCAGCGGAACCCGCCATCGCAGCGCCATTACAGGCAAGTTTGTGAAGACGTCCACCGCGGCGCGCAATCCAAGGACCACGGTCACCGAGCGCAACCCTGACAACGACAAGGTGACACGGCCGCCGCTGGGAACCCGTGATGACTCGCTGGGTGAAGGGGTGTCTTTGATGGAGCGCCACCTTCCGAGTGATCTCGATGAAGAGACCATCGAGCGACTGGCAGCCGAGGCCGAGGATGGAGTGCCACCCGAGAAGCTGCGTCGACGAGGGCGCCCCTCGATTGCCGAGGACGCCTCCAGTACTTATTCGGTGCGGCTACCCATTGGTTTGGTGACACTCACCGACGAACGTTCGGCCATCGATGGTGTAAGCCGAGGCGAGACTATCCGCCGAGCGCTGATCGAGTACCTCACGAAGTAGCAGAGGTCTCTTTCAAGTACCGGTACGCGGCCGCTCGGCGGAAAGTTTCGGTGGTTTGGTCACCGGCAACTGCCGCGCCCGACGAGTTGCCCGCGATGCGGCGCGGCGTTCACGACCCAACTCAAGTTCCAGTTCGGCCAGAGTAGCCATGATGCCAGCGACCGCGCGCCCGGTTGGAGTAGCGGTATTCACCCCCTCGCGTAAGGCGCGTAACAGAATTCGGCGTCCATCAAGGTCTGCGATGGTGCGTGTCACTTCAGCGGCTGAGCGGCCTAAGCGATCGATCGCACTCACGATCACAATGTCGCCGGAGCGGGCGTAATCAAGCAACCTGGCCAGGCCGGGACGCGCGGTACCAACCGCGCCAGACACCTCGTCACTGAACATCCGTCCGGGAGTGACGCCGGCCGCGCTGAGCGTAGAAACCTGGCCCCCGAGGTCCTGGCCAGAAGCGCTGACCCGCGCGTATCCGAGAATGGCCGTCACACCCACTACAGTCACACCAACCGCCGACAGTGAGGATCTGAGACACGCAGTGTGAGAAAAGAAATGAGACACTGCGACCTCGAGCTATGCGAACGTCACGCAGCGCGTGCAACCCTGTCTCGGTTCTCTAGAAACGAGACGGCAGCGAATGATGACCGTGCCCGGGTGGTCGGATGCCGCGCGTGACCGCCTTCTATGCGGTGGTCTGGCAGAACCGGATCGTGTTGGAGAACGGGTCGATGACTTCCATGGTGGGTCCGCCTGGTGAGTCGGCTTCGATCCCGGGGTTCATGCGGTCGTATCCAGTGGTGTGGAGTTCTTTGTGTAGCGCCGCGACGTCGCTGATCGGTACCCATACGGTCGATCCGGGGGTGCCGTCGCCGTGGTGTTCAGAGAGGTCGAGCACGAACCGGTCCCGGCGCAATCGCATGTAGAGGATTGATTGCGCGTACTCGAAGCGATGTAGCCACTCGATAGCGAAGTGCAGGTAATCGATGTAGAACTCGCGTGCTCGAGTTTCATCGAGGCTACGGAGGACCGGCACAGGAGCGCTCATGCCCCGGTGGGTCGGGAGCCCCGCAGCTGCAGTGTTCCAGTCGCGGAAGCCGAGTTGTTGGGCCACGATCTCCAAGGCCTTGGAGTGCGTGAGATTGGCGGCGGGTACTTGTTCCCGCAGGGTGCGTGCGGCTCGCTTGGCGTCGTCGAGGGTCAGATCCATCACTTCACCTACGTTTCCGATGCCGGTGTGCGATCAGCGCCCGCATTGCTGATTGTCCAGGCACCGTGTGACTCGTAGACGAGTGTGGTGGCGACCGATCCAGATGCGTTCACCTCACCGATATCTCGGCGCGGGCGGCGGGCCGCATCAAACCCGTGAATGACATTACTGACTGCCAGAAACGGAATCAATCCCTGGTCAAGTGTCGGTATAGGCGGGTAGAAGCGGCACGCCGCCGGAGGCAGGATCTGATCGACTTCGTTTCTCTAGAAACTAGACAAGGCGTGAGTCCCGCCGGTGAAGAGAAGGTCTGTTGTAAGGCGCATTGTCGCCTAGACGACCGGCTGCGAGGATCGGACATCGTGGATGTGCATCCCGAACAGCTCCTGATTTCTGAATTGACGGTGCAGACGCTGGTATCGACGCAGTTTCCTCAATGGCGTCACGCGGAGGTTCGACCGATCAAAAGCCCTGGCACCGTGAACGCAATCTTCCGTATCGGCGATCACCTTGTTGCCCGGTTCCCACTGGAGCTCGACGACGTCGCGGTCGTCCGCGAACGCTTAGAAGTAGAGGTCGCGGCAGCCAGTGAGCTGCTCGGCCGGTCACCTTTTGCTACTCCCGAGCCGATCGCTCTCGGCGCTGCAGGGTGTGGCTATCCGCTTCCGTGGTCGATCTACTCATGGCTTCCCGGCCAAATGGCGACAGCCGACAACGTCAGTGAATCGGTATCATTCGCACTTGATTTGGCGAGCTTCATCGAAGCCGTCCGAGCCATCGATACCGATGGTCGAACCTTTGATGGCAACGGCCGCGGTGGCGACATCCTCGCACACGACGACTGGATGCAGCAGTGCTTGACTAACAGCGAAGGTCTCCTCGATGTCGGCCCGCTACGGGCTTTGTGGGCCGAGATGCGTGAGATCCCACGCGGCCCAGACCCGGCTGCCATGAACCATGCCGACCTCATCCCACCGAACATTCTTATCGACGGGGAACACATCGTTGGAGTTCTCGATGTCGGTGGACTGCGTGCCGCCGACCCCGCCCTCGATCTGGTCGGCGCCTGGCACCTGCTCAATGCCCGAGGCCGCGCCATATTACGGGAACGTCTTGATTGCGACGATGCGCAATGGCAACGAGGTCGGGCGTGGGCCTTCCAGCAGGCCATGGGCGCGGTCTGGTATTACGTCGAAAGCAGCCCAACCATGAGCGCAGGTTGCCAGCGCACCCTGCAACGCATCGTCACTGACATCTGAAACAAGACGTGAGACGTCCACATTCTCTAGAAACGAGACGGGGCCACGTCTCCAGAGGCTGCGGGGCAAGCCGAGGGGTGAATTAGCGGGCTGGTTACCGTACGATCATCGGAACGGCAGCAGCTCGCGAAGCGGGATCGAGCGATCTGAGTCGAGCATCACGAGAGTGTCTGCATTGGCCGCGTTGAGCTGGATGATGAATTCGCGGCAGCGCCCGCAGGGAGGTAGGACCGCGCCGTGGCGGTCCACCGCGACGATTCGCATGATCTCGCTCTGACCAGCGGTAAGCATCGCAGCCGCGGCAGAGTGCTCGGCGCAGAAGCCCATTGATGACGCTGTGTCCACGCAGATGCCGACGAACACGTCGCCGCCAGCCGTCTCAATCGCAGCACCGACAGTGCCGCACGCGGCGGTCTCGCTCAACTGGCGTGGAGCGACCGCGGCCCGTGCCGCGGCGAGGAGCTGCTCGAAACCATTCACTGCTTGAGGATGCCCCTCCTACCGGCGTGTCACCAAGGCCCCAGTGTGTGCGGCAGGCCGACGTCAGTCAGGGATTGACCGCTTCGTGCGCACGAAATCAACGGTCGGCTGCCCCGTTATGCCAGGTGTCGCGCCCTACCGACACCCACACAAGACAAGCACCCACACAGATGCGGAATGGAGCAAATGCTATGTCAGACAATCAGATACGCAACGGCGATGAGCGGTCGATCATCGAGGGCATGCTCGACCGCAGCCGCGAAGCGCTCATCGACACTGTTCGCGGGCTATCCGAAACCGAGGCCCGACGCCGGCTTGTCACCTCGTTGACGACGCCGATCTCGCTGATCAAGCATGCCGCCGGCGCCGAGAGGATCTGGTTTCAGCGGTTCTGGGCGGGCCTAGCCGAATCCGAGTGCGACGGGCACTCGCGCTGCGACGAAGGCACCTTCACCGTGGCCGACGACGAGTCGGTGGCCGACATCATCGCCAAGTTCGAGCGCGCCAGCCAGAAATCACGGGCGATCGCGGCCAGGCTTCTCCTCGATGACACTAAGGACAACCCGCGAGAAGGAGCCGTCGGCATGCGCGCACGACCTCGGGGTGCCTGTCGGCAACGTCGTCGTGGATGACGAGTCGATGACGACTGTCGAGAAAATCGTGAACTCGACGCCACTGTTGGCGGATAGCCCGGCGGCGATCAGAATCGCATCGAGTACGTTCCATGCACGTCGTGCACGCCGGATCCTTGGTGATGAATCACCGGCATTGGCTGCGCGTTTGATCCGAGCGCGGGACTATTTGCCGATGGAGTATGGGCTGCTACACGCGGGCTTGGTGGCCTTCGAGGGCTACAGGGAACGGCGTGCCCGTTCCGTTCGGCGGCAGCATCCCAGATGTGAGACAAGATTTGATTGTGCTCGTTTCTCTACAAGCGAGACGGGGCTTGGGTGGGTGCAACCCAAAGAACGCTCACTTCAGCGCTCGCTCGCCGTAGCATCGGCTCTCCGTGAAGGTCTGAAACTGAGAGACTGTTGTGATGGCTTGGGCGCCTGAATCTGAGGCACTTCGTGGTTGTGTCGCGGTGGTTGCCGGCGCAACTAGAGGCGCTGGGCGCGGTATCGCCGCAGCCCTTGGTGAGGTCGGCGCAACCGTGATCTGCACCGGCCGCAGCAGCGTCACGGGCACCGGCGGATCCGACTATGACCGGCCCGAGACCATCGAGGAGACCGCCGGTCTGGTCACCCGGCTGGGCGGCAACGGGATCGCAATCCAGGTCGACCACCTCGACTCCGAGCAGGTTCGCGTGCTGGCCGAACGCGTGCGCGTCGAGCATGGCCGTATCCACGTGCTGGTCAACGACATCTGGGGGGCCGAGGTTCTCAAGGGCACGCCCGCGACCTGGAACACCCCCATCTGGGAACACGACCTCGACGACGGCCTGCGGATCTTGCGCCTGGCCATCGACACCCACCTCATCACATCCCACCATCTGCTTCCGTTGCTGATCGGCGAGCCCGGCGGGCTGCTCGTAGAAGTGACCGATGGAACTCGCGACTACAACGCCTCGCGGTACCGGATCTCGGCGTTCTACGACCTCGCCAAGGTCGCAGTGAACCGCCTGGCGTTCTCCCAAGGCCATGAGCTGAAAGAACACGGAGCCACGGCGGTGGCGATCACCCCGGGCTGGTTGCGTTCGGAGATGATGCTCGCGAATTTTGGTGTCACGGAGGGCAACTGGCGCACTGCTGTGGCACCGGGCGGCATCGAGGGATACCCCAGCGCCCCGGAAGGTTTCGCGGCCTCAGAATCACCGCGCTACGTCGGGCGTGGAGTCGCTGCGCTGGCCGCCGATCCGGAGCGGGCGAGGTGGAACCAGTGCTCGCTCACCTCTGCGCAACTCGCCCGAGAGTACGGATTCACCGACATCGACGGCTCCCAGCCTGACAGCTGGGCCGATCAGTAATGAAGTCCTGCGTGATGAGTGGCCCGAGGATGTGCCAAGTCGGACGATAAGCATCCCCGGACACCTGGAAGCAAGTTTCCGACGCCAACCCCCCTATTAGCTGAGACAGGTTCTGCGTCGACCAACTTCTCTACAAACGAGACAGAGTGGGCGGGTCCTGGCGTCAAGCCGCGGCTTAGCCGCACCCACTCCCGGAGCGGCCATCCCCCGGCCAAAGACCGTACTGACTAGGCGCCGTCACGGTGTTCTTTCACGAACTGTCGGATACAAGCATTCACCTCGTCAGGAAGCTCGGCAGGCAAGGCGTGAGTGGCTTTGGGCCACAGGCGATACCGCCACCCGGGGACTACAGATTCTATTCGCCGAATTCCCTTATCTGAATTGTGGACGGTGTTGCCCGCCAGAAGAACCTGGACCGGAGGATTCACTGAACGTAGCAGGCGCACACTAGGGAGAAATGGGAACGCGCCACGCATCGGTGGCGTGAAGGCGGCGAATCCGGCAACAAACAGCCCAGTGAGCATGTCACTGAAACTGCCCGGCGGATGCTGACCCATAATCCACGCGGCGCCACGTTGAGCCCGCACGGAACGCGGGCGCCGACCCAGCAGCCCAAAATGCCGCCAGCACCGCACAGAGAGTCTCGTTACCGTGCTAGCCGGATCAATCAGCGTCACGGTCGCTAAACGACTAGGCTCCCGCGCCGCGGTCTGGGTGACATGCCACCCCCCATTGGAATGCCCAACCAAATGCACATCGCGCAGCCCGATGCCCGCTAGAACTGCATCAATGGTGCGCGCGCAGCCTGCAGCCGTCAGCGCTGGTTTCGACCGAATACTCGCTCCGGGCTGGCCCAACATGTCCATCGTATAAACGGTGAAATCGCCAGTCAGACCCTTGATTTGTTCGCACCACATAGCCGAAGTCAGGTAAAAGCCGTGTACCAGTACGACCGGCACACCGCCGCTCGGCCCGTGCTGATACACCCGGACAATGCCGAACTCGGTCGGAACGTCAAGCACGACATCCGGCGGTGGGGTCAATGCCCGAAGCTCGTCATAGGTTGCCAGATAGCGCCGACGAGCGTCGGAGCTCTTGAACCCCCCGTCAATCAAACGAAACAAGAGGCAACCCTGCCGCCGTTCTGTTAGTCCTCCGGCCTTTACTGCAGCACTCCATTATTGGGAAGGTACATCTCTGGCGTCGTGTCAGAAACCACCACCCGGTTACCCCCACAGGTCGTCCCCTGCGTTGCGAGAGAGGATCTGAGTCGTCCAACTTCTCTAGAAATGAGATGACCCTGTGGTTCTCGCGCCGCACAACTCTGGCTCTGGCGGCTCAGCCTCGTTCAGCGGGCAAGCGGCGAAGAAGTGTGGCCGCTCCCTGACCGGACAGTTCGCCGAAAGCTGCCGAGCGGCCGGCGAGGGTCATCAGCAGTGCCTCTCCCGGTGCACGCACTTCGGGTCCGCTGCCGTACCTCCAGTCCACATCGGTCGCAATCAGTTGTAGCCCCCGGCCACGCCATGCGCTGCACAGGATCGGCACATAGAGCGATCGCTGTAAGGCAGCGCGGAGGCGCTGGGGCGGAATGACGCGCGCGATGCCCAGGGGCCGGCGGATATCTTGCTGGTGGATCATGGCATCGAGGAGGCCGATGGTGCCTCCGAATGCAGCCATGTAGCCACGTGGCTGCGCACGCTGTCGAATCAGGTCGACCAATTCAGCCGTCCCCAGATCGACGTAGTCAGCGATGGCGTTGGCGTTGAAGCGGTCCATGCTGCCGCCCGCATCGAGAAGGCGTTTTTTCGCGATCTGGGCATAGGAGAGTCCGTCGTAACTGATGACATGTGCGGCGAGATCACGTACCCGCCACTGGCTACACAGGGTCGGGTGGCTCCATTGGGCGGGATTGAAATCGGCAAGCAAGTTGGCAAGGTCTTCTCGCTCGCTTCGAACCATGGCGACGACACTCGCCATCGTCAATCGCGCCCCACAGCGGGCAACACCTGCGACGTCGCGCGCGATCGCAGGACTGCAAGCCCGACGAGGCCGAAAACAATGTCGGCGATGATTTCGAAAACTGCAGTCACCCAAGAGAACCAGGTGATCCGCGCAGCCGGCAACGCATTGATGAAGCTGTCACTAAAGAAGCCCCACGTCGGCAGCAGATGTGCAACGGCGAAGCCCGCTGCGCTGACAAAACCAACGACCACTGCAGCATGCGGTGCCCATCGGCTACCGAGAAACACCAGCATGATCGTGAGGACAGCTAAGGCGATTTGAGTCATTCCCGCCACCATCACTGCGGGCGGGATGACATCCATGCCTCGCCGCAAGTGGTCCGCGCCGTGCAGCGCTACCGCAGCTCCAAAGATTGCGGCGCTGAGACGGAATCGGTTGTCCCAGCGATCCCGGCTGAGCTGTGATTGTCCGCGCACGTGAACCCCTCGTCGCGCCAAACTGCTACTACACGCGGTAGTACTTTTGCGCAACGAAGTACAGGGCGCGATTCCGCTATTTACAGACAAAGACAGTGCTCGGCTTGGCGAAGGGAATTCGGACTGCGCCGTCAGGTTGCGCTCAGGGATGGCTGCCATCGGCTCACTGAGCCTGCCATTGCGCTGAAGAGTCGGTCGGGTGTGACGGCCAGTGACATGTTGCGCGCCGTTTCCAGCGCGGAGATCCTCGGTGTGGCGAAGTACGACCCGGCGTTGGACGCGGCGTACAACGTCAGCAAGCGCCTTCTTCGCTTGGACAGTCCCGAGATACTGTCACGGGCCAAGGTGATCGCGTCCTCCATCGCCAGCGCGGCGCCTTGGCCGAAGGTGGGCCGCATGGGATGGGCTGCGTCGCCGATCAGCACCACCTTGCCGCGCATCAAATGACGAGGCGGCCGAGCTTCGAAAATTTCGGGGGTAGAGACCTGGCTCGACCAGGCGGCGTCGATGAGGCTAGGGAGCGGATCAGGCCAGGTTTGGTAGTCATCCAGTCGCGCCTCGGGGCGGGTCGTGCCGCCGTAGATGTAGGTGCGCCCGTCGTGGAGCGGCAGTATCCCGAAATCGTTGGTGCACCCCCAGATTGGACCGAATCCGGCAGAAAGCTCGCGATCGACGATCCAGGACCAGCCCCGTATGCCGGTGGATCGAACCGGGGATGCCTTGGGCCATAACGATGTCCTGCACACTCCACGTGCTCCATCAGCTGCGACGATCAAATCGAACCGCTGCTCGGAATCGCCGACGGAGAGCACGCCGTCCGCACTGACCTGGGTCACCGTGCTGCTGTAATGCAGGCAATCGTGCGGAAGTTCGTCGGCAAGCCACCTGAGCAGCTCGCGCCGGGGGACGGCGGCGTACTGCCTCCCGCCAGTGAGTTCGGCCAAGGTCCGACGGATGAGCACACGGCCCGCCGGCGTTCGTACAGTGGCGGGCGTGTGTGACCACGGTTCAGTCTTAACGCGGTCGCGAACACCAAGGATCGATAGGCACGCCAAGGCGTTCGCGGCCAGGGAGATCGCTCCACCAGCAAAGGTGGGCCCGCCTGCCTTCTCGAACAAGCTGACATCGTGGCCGCCTCGACGGAACATGATCGCTGCCGCCAACCCTGCGAATCCACCACCGACGATCCCCACCCTCATCACCCAACGCTACGACGAGCTGTAGTAGATGTCGAGAGCGCGGAGTGCGGCGCCATTGCCGCCAAGCATCCGAGACAGAATCTGAGCCGTCCCCATTCTGTAGAAATGAGACACGCCGCAATCGTCGAGTACCGAACCAGAGCAGTCTGGGGGGCTCGCCGTCTTCCGCCGTGGGCGGTGTTGGTTACGGTGCGAGTCGCGGGATGGGCTGGTCGTCGTCGCGTGGACCGAAGAACCCGAATGCGTCGACGAGCTGCGTGCCAGGCGCCGGCGACCAATTCCACGTCCGGATCTGGCGCCGTGAACGGCGACTGAACATGGCGCGTAGCAGCTCATAGCCATCGGCGTGCAGTGTGACGGTGGTGTCACCGGAACCGCAGCGCCATTCGTCGTCGTATTCGTCGCGGACAACGACCGAGGCAATGCCGCGCAGCCGCCGTCCGAGCAGCCGCATCATCACCGGAAGAAACGGGTCGTACCAGTGGACGCGATCCGGCCGGGCCAAGCCCAAGGCCTCATGCAAATCGGCTTCATGGCAGATGAGGTCAGCGGCGATATTCGGGCCGTCAAACGTCTGGCCCACCAGCCCTGCCTCGATGGCCGGCCCGAGGCGGTCCCACTCGGCGAGCAGCTCGTCGAGGCACGCGTCGTGTCGTTCAGCGACGTGTCGCGCGGTCCAGGCGTCGCCCGGTGCTCCCTCAACCCGACCACACACCGCATCTGATGCGCCGCCGACCAGGTGAGACAGCAGGTCGTGAATCGACCACTCGGGGGTCGCGGGCACCGAGCGCCGCAGTTCGTCGGTGTCGAGCGAGGCGACCAGTTCGGTAACCCGGTGGCGGGTGTCGCGGTAGGTGACGTCAAGCATGGGCAGCCGCCGGGGCGTGGTGGCGGTCGCCGCTGCTGCGCGGCTGTGCGTGGAGGCGCGGTGCTCGATGCGGTTGCGGCGCAGTCGATTGCGCCAACAGGCGGGTTGTACGCCATCGACGGATGGTAGCTCGTGTCGGCGTTCGCCGTGCTGCGTCGAGCTGATCGTGATGGGTCATGTGTGTGTCCTCCCGGCGCCCGCCGGGAGCCCACCCGCAGACGCTAACACAAAAATAAGAAACATAAGGTATCGGTAAGGAAAGTTTAAGGCGGTGGGGTCCGGTGATCTTGGTGGCAGGGGGCCTCGAAGCACGGATGCGGCACTGTGAAGGCAAACCACCCACCAGAGCGCAGCACTCGTTGGACCAATCCAGGGGCGGCATCGAGATCAGCCATGTTGTTCAGCGACAACGCTGCCGGCACACCATCCATGGAAATGTCAGGCACGGTGTGCAGGGTGGTTCCGTCATCGACGCGGTAGATAACTCCAGCCAATGGGGCATGCTCGGCCGCTTCGGCATCCGCGATCAGCGTGCGTGTGGGATCTATGCCCACGACGCGTGCTCCGGCGGTTGCCGGCGCTCGGCTGACGATGGCCTCACCGCAACCAACGTCAAGAACATCGAGACCAAAAACTTTGCCTGACAGAGCATTCAGCAGAACGTCCCGCGAGAACTGGTACGTCGCCGACCTGCCGCGAACTAGTTCGGCGTACCGATCCGCGATACCCTCCCAATTGTCTTCCACCAGTGCCGATCTGGTCCAGTACAAGGTGTAGCTGGTGAGACAAGATGTGATCATTCCCGTTTCTCTACAAGCGAGACAGGAGTGCACCGCCTCCCGGGTACGGCAAGGTTTAGTTCCCAGTTTGCCGGGGCGTCATTTCGGGACGCGGTTGGCGCGTTTTGCGGTTCCCTTCCGCGATGAGACGCCAGACTGAGTCTGGACTTGCCGCTCGACGGTGGCGGTGAGCCGGCAGTTGAGCGGGGGCCTATGTCTGAGATCGAGACGGCGCGAGTGTGCCTCAGTCGGGACCGTGCCGTACTCGACATGGCTGGCGGTCGTTGTGATAGTTCGGCGCGGGGTCTGCAACGGCTGGTCTTCTCGGTAGTGGCTTCGCCGTGAGGGTGTTCGTGTTGTTGGGGCTGTGTGCGTTGGTGGCCGCTGAGGCGGTCGGGCTTGCGCTGCCCCGTCTGAGTGCGGCGTCGTGGTTCCCTGGTATCGCACTGGCACTGGCACTGGGGGCTGCCCGGTGGCTGCTGTTTCGTGGGTCCCGACCCGAGCCGGTTGACGACGCGGCCGATGGCACGGGGACTGCGCTGGGTCGGTGGGTGGAGCGGACAGAGTCTCAGATCGCGTGGTCGGAGGCCACGCGGGCGGACTGGGACCGGCGGTTGCGGCCCACGCTGGCGCGGCAATTTGAAATGGCAAGCCGGCAGCCACGGGCGAGAAACCCGGCGGCATTCGAGGCCACAGGCCGCGTCCACTTTGGCGATGACCTGTGGGCCTGGGTTGATCCGGAGAACGTCTCGAGCACGGGCACACGTGAACCGGGTCCGGGACGGGCGGTATTCATCGGCATTATCGAGCGTTTGGAGCGCATGTGAGCATCCCCTTGACGACAACTGCGGCGCGCTGCGAAACCATTCTCGACGAAGTCGCGAACGCCGTGGTGGGCAAACGCGATGCGTTGAGCCAGATTCTGACCACCGTGCTGGCGCGTGGGCACGTGCTCATCGAAGACCTACCCGGCTTGGGCAAGACGCTCATCGCGCGGTCCTTCGGCGCGGCGCTGGGATTGGACTTCATCCGCGTGCAGTTCACCCCGGATCTGCTCCCCGCCGATCTACTCGGCTCCACCATCTATGACATGCAGTCGGGGCGCTTCGAATTCCGCCAAGGCCCGATCTTCACCAATTTGCTGCTGGCCGATGAGATCAATCGGACACCGCCCAAGGCGCAAGCGGCGCTGCTGGAGGCGATGGCCGAGCGGCAAGTGAGCATCGACCGAACGACGCATCCGTTGCCTGCGCCGTTCATCGTGCTGGCCACCGACAACCCCATTGAGTACGAGGGCACCTATCCGCTGCCCGAAGCTCAGTTGGACCGGTTCGCCATCCGGCTCCAACTGCGCTATCTGTCCAAACCGGAGGAACGGGTCATGCTGCGTCGGCGCCTCGAACGCGGTTCGGCCGAGCCGCACGTCGGTCAGGTAGTCAACAAGGAGGAATTGTTGGCGATGCAGGAATCCGTCGAGCAGGTCATCGTCCAGGACGCGGTACTGGACTATGTCATTTCAATTGCCGACGCCACTCGCCAGCACCCGCAGATAGCTGTCGGGGCGAGCCCGCGCGCAGAACTGGACCTGGTGCAACTCGCCCGAGCTCACGCCCTGCTACGCGGTCGCGACTACGTGATCGGTGAGGACGTCAAAGCGCTCGCCGTGGCGGCGATGGCACACCGCATCAGCCTGCGCCCGGAAATGTGGGTGCGCCGGGTGCAGGCGAGTGACGTCCTAGCTGAACTGCTGGCGCGGATGCCCGTCCCACCGACACGGGGCACCCAGTGAACGAGGCCCGCGAGATCGACGTCGAACTCCTTTGGGGCCCGTCGCCATTGACGCGCGCGCTGGCGACGTGCGGGGCCGCGGTCCTGGCCGCCGCAGCGCTCAGCTCCCGTTGGCAACTGATCGTCTTCGCCGCTCCGCTGCTGGGGGTGCTGTGCTCGGTTCGCTGGCAGCGTGGTAGGCCCGCGGTGCGCATCAGCAGCTCTGCAGGTCGGCAGTACTTCTTCGAGTCCGAGCAGGCCCGATCGACGGTGACGGTGACGGCGGATACTGCCGTGGCACTGAGTCTTTCGACTGTCGATGGAATGGACCTCGAGGTCCTCGTCGAGGACGCGGCGGACCGTCAGACGGTCGCCGTGTCGGCGTCGCGGTGGGGACGCTACGTCGTGCGGGCTCACGTCGAAGCATTCGCCGCCGGTGGACTCCTCTGTGGGACGGCGACCGTCGAGGTCGCCGACTGCTGCGTCTTCCCCATCGCACCGCCCCAAGACACCAGCCTGCCCGACACCGACCTGCCAGACCGCCTAGGCACGCACCTCACCCGCCACGTCGGTCCCGGCGTCGAATTCGCCGACATCCGCGCCTACATCCCTGGCGACCAGCTCCGCACGGTGAACTGGCCGGTCAGCGCGCGACGTGGCGCCCTGCACGTAACCGAGCGGCTCACCGATCGTGCCGCCGACGTGGTGGTGCTGATCGACACCCACACCCAGCCACTCGGACCGGCCACCGAGGCCACCGATCGGATGGCCCGCGGGGCGGTGCAGGTGGTGCAGAGCGCCTTACGCCAGGGCGACCGCGCCGGGGTCGTTGCCCTAGGCACTCGCCGGACCCATTGGCTGGGTGCAGACATGGGCAAAGCCCAGTTCTACCGCATTCTGGACACCATCCTGGACGCCACCGGTGGACCCGAAACCGGGATGAGCACACTGGCACCCCCAGGAGCGGTCCCCACCGGGGCCATCGTGATCGCGTTCTCCACCCTGCTGGACACCGACTTTGCGCTGGCGCTGATCGACCTGCGCAAGCGCGGGCACACGGTGGTGGCCATCGACATCCTTGTGGGTGCTCCGTTCGCTGGCGACCGCGACCCGCTGGTAGCCCGGATGTGGGCGCTACAGCGATCATTCATGTACCGCGACATGGGCACCATCGGAGTGGACGTGGTGCCCTGGTCACCCGAGCACACCGTTGATCAGGCGATGGTGCTGATTCCACGCCACCGACGCCCGAAACTGCACCGACGATGACCTATCTCGCGAGGGCCCACCCGCTCTCGACCGGACTCGGGCTGGTGATGACGGTCGCGGCAGGCATCCACACCGCCGGCGTCACCATCATCCTCGCCATCCTCACCGGCCTTGCGGTGTTGGTGGGCATCAGGTTTCGCCGTGCAGCCACGCTGGCGGTCCTACTCGCCGCCGCCGCGGTCATGCTCACCGATGCGCCGCCGCTCGCGACGGGGTTGGCCGGCCTAGCTTCCGCCTGCTACCTGACGCTGCGCCACAACGAATGTGAGTCGATCAGACCGGCACCCGGATACTCACCGGCAATCGTCGCCGCCCTCGCCTTCGCCGCCCTCGCAGTATTGGCCGCCTCACTGCCGCTCGATATTCCGTGGCTGCCCATACTTGCCCCGCCGATCATGTTCCTGGCCTACATGATGGCCATCCAACCGCTCCGCCCCATCGCCATCGCAACCGAACTTTCTCATAGCGACAGGATCTGATCGATTTCGCATCTCTAGAATCGACTCAGCAAGTCCTAGCTGATAGCGGCCCGGACCGTTCAGGGAGGTGCCGCCACCTGTGGCCTGTGCGACAGTACGGTCATGACGATCTTCGTTGTTGACGCGAAAGTGGCCATCGACCTCGCCACCAACGGAGCGACCATTCCAGCCAAGCACAGCCTGACGGCTCCCACGCTGCTGCGCTCGCAGGTACTTGCCCTCGTGTACGAATCAGTCCACCGCGGTGATCTCGACGATCGGGCCGGACGAAAGGTTCTCGATGGTGTTCGTGGGCTGCGCATCCGGCTCCTCGGCGACCGATCGCTGCAGGACCACGCATGGCGAGTAGCCGCCAAGCTGAACTGGTCGGATACCTACCGAGCCGAGTACATCGCACTGACTCAGCTACAAGCGGACGCACTGGCAACCGCCGACCCTGAACTCGTGGCCGCAGCGCGCGGTTTCGTCGAAACCATGCCCCCGGCTGCCATCCTAAGCTCGTAGCACCGCCCTCAAGCATCCGCGCAGGTGACGTCTGGTGCGACACGATCTGATCGATCTCGTACCTCCACAAACGAGTCAGGAGCTGTCGTTGGCGTAGTGCGCCGCGGGCGGCGAGGTGACCACACATCCCATGCACACCACCTCCAGGAGGTGTCGTCGACGAGCATAGGTAGTGGCCTTTAACGCCGAGCCAATACGGGTTTGCAGACCATCGCGGCCGAACAAAGTACGTCCTGAGGTCCATCGAGCCGCGGTTGATGTCGCCCCCAACGTTGTTGGGGTCGTCCCGCTCGCGACGTCGAGTAGGCCCGCGCTGTTGGCCAGGCACAGTTCGATCCACTCGTCGTAGGACGCCAGATCACCGCCACGTCCATTGCCATCGTAGGTCCGGCCGCACGTATCGATTGCCCGCACAGCCAGGATTGGATGCGCGAAATCTATTGCAAAGGAATCGGATTGAGAGCAACTATCGGCAGTAGCCGGTTCACCTGCTAGCCAAGTGAACACCGACCAAGGCAACGGATAACCGGCGCCGGGTTCACCAATCCCCAGCGGGATCGGGGTAGCAACAGGGGTGCGCCCCTGGAGTTCATTCGCGGCAGCGGCCTGTAACTCGAGTTCTTGACGCACCGCCTTGACGTCATCGTTTGCGCTCAAGCGGAAATCTGGCCACTGCATCTTCGCCAACCCGGAAGGTGGCGTTCACAGTGCCATCGCCAGCGGCTTCTTGTATGGGTTTGCGTCGGAGTACGGCGCGGGCGATCTGAAAGGGTGCATAGTCAGCTTGGGCGATGAGTGTCGACTTTGCTGACCAGATCGCCGAGTGGCCTGCGGTGGTCAGATAGCCTGCGCCGGTCGGGCCGGCGAAGCTGGCCATGGCCACCGGCGCCCGGCAGGTCGCCGCGATGTTGCGTGCGCGGCATTGCTGTTCGGCAAGTTCCCAGTCGTGGTGAACGACGCCGCAGGCATAGAGATCCACACCGAGTTGTGCTGTGCCGCTGATATGTTCGTCGATTCCGGTGTCGCGGCATATCCCCAGACCGATGCGCCACCCGTCGAGGCTAATCGCAGTTGGCCCCGGTCCCGGCCAGAACCGTGCCTGCTCGTCGCCGCCGAGGTAGGTCTTGCGGTAGACAACGCTGGGACCAGTGGAGTCGACCAGCACGGTCGCGATGAAGCGGCGACCGTCGGATTCAACGGGAGCGCCTACTAAGGCGGCGGAACCCGTTGCGGCGCAGATTGATGTCAGCGGTTCCATGACGGCGCTGGCGATATCGACCGGGGATACATCCAGCTGGTAGCCAGTCAGGGACAGCTCTGGGAACACCACCAGTCGTGCGTGGGACTGCTCAATCAGCGCGGCGTGGGCATCGACGTTCGCGGCCACTGCGCCCGTGGCAATGCGTGGCTGAGCAACCGCGACCGACAACTCCACATTCAGATCCTGCCTCATATAGTGGCCCGCAGGAGCACTGGTCTCGCTAGTGCATTATCAGTAGTCATGCCGCACTTTCTTTGGGACCAGCACACCTGCCTGCCGTTACAGGTCGGCGCTGACGTCGATGTGTTGACCCGATATGAACACCGAGGCGGGACCTTCGTCTCGGTCAATGCCGGGTACTCACCACACTCATTCGCCGATGCCATTGCCCTGCTCAATCATTACCGCACCGCGGTGGAAGCGCATCCCGATCTTGAGCTCGCGCAAAGCGTAGACGACGTGGACCGCATCACCTCGACGGGCCGGATCGCCGTGGTCTTCGACCTGGAAGACTCCGCCCCGCTCGACGACGACCTCGACAGTTTGGCCACTCTGGCCAGTCTGGGAGTTCGTACCCTGCTACCCACTTACAACCACGCCAACCGTGCTGGCAGCGGCTGCTTGGATAACAACGACACGGGCCTAACGGTCTGGGGGAAAGCCATCATCGCCGAGATGAACGCGGTCGGGATCGTCGCCGACGGGTCACATTGCAGCACCAACACCGGACTCGACATGTGCCGCACGTCCGCAAGCCCAGTCGTGTATAGCCATTCGTGCATGAAGACGGTTTGGGACCACCCGCGCAATATCACCGATGACCAAGCCAGAGCCTGCGCCGATACCGGCGGTGTCGTCGGTATCACCGGGGTCGGGATCTTCCTCGGACCGAACACCCCAACACTGGAGGCGATGACGCGACATCTCGACTACGCCATCAACCTGATCGGGATCGACCACGTCGGCATCAGCAGCGACTTCTCTTTTGACCACGCCGACTTCAACGACGAGATACTGCGCAACCCACACTTGTTCGACGACAGCTACACCAGCTGGGGACCCATCCAATGGATGCCACCGGAGACTCTCCTCACACTGGGTGAGCACCTCAGCAGCGAAGGCTGGGCCGAAGCCGACATTCATGCCGTCCTTGGAGGCAACTTCTACCGAGTCGCACAACAAACGTGGCCGGGCGCCCAGATTCGCAGAAGCGAGTAGCCAAATCTCAGCTGAGGTGGGAGTAGCGCAGAGCAGTGTGACGACCCACGGTGCAGCAGGTCTCGTTCCGGACGTCACATCCGAAGCTGAGGGCTAGAAGTGTCCGCAGTTGGGAGTTGTGGGTACACCGTTGAATCGGTCAGCGATCCATTGCATGGCTGGCTCGGCGTCGACGACCATGGGTAGCGCGTGGTTGATGATCAGCTTGTTGAAGATCGGCGGGCCTTCGTTGGTGCGGAACTCGACGTCGCTGCCTTTCGCGCACCAGTCCCGGCCCAATTGGACTGCGGGTGCGTAGGGCACCAATGGGTCGTATCGGTTGCTGTTGATCAGCACGGGGGAATTGGGTTTCAGGGCGCCTAGCTTCTGCAGGTCGAGAATTCCCCGGAACTGTGGGTCTGCCAACAGGTCCGGTATCGGCTGATTGAAGTAGGGTTGTAGGTGCCGGAACGTGAATTTCATGATCGATTCCGCAATGCACTGGTTCTTGGTCTTGTCGACGAAATCCTGACCGCGGGGGGTCAGCAGGGCCCGAATCTTGGGCTCAGCTTCGGGGTAGGCCTGAAATACGCTGTTGAGTGCGTAGCCGATCACTCCGACAAGGGCGCTGCCGTCGGCGTAGGGCAATAGTTCGGCCAGGTCTGCCGGCGGCGCGCCGGCGTAGGTGCCCACGATGTCCAGTCCCGGGGCGTAGGCCGGTGCCAGTTCTGCGGCCGACGCCGCGGCGCCACCGCCTTGTGAGTACCCCCAGAACGCGACGGGGCCGTCGGGCAGAAGTGATGTGTTCGATAGTTTGCGGGCGGCCCGTGCTGCGTCGAGCATGGCATGCCCCTGGGAGAGTCGGTTGACGTAGGTGTGCGTCACGCCGATGGTCCCCAGACCCTCGTAGTCGGTCATCACGATGGCGAACCCTCGCCGGACCAGGGTCTCGACGAACCCCATGTCATAGTTGACCATGAAGTCCAGATAGGGCGACCAGTGGATGCCTTGGTTGAACATCCGCGACGGCGCGCACTGATCGCCTTGGCCTTGCGTGCCCGGGCCGTAGACGATCAGCGGCCGCGGCCCCTGTCCGGGCCAGGGGGTGAACGGTTCGAAGTAGGTGCCGGTCACCACATTGGGTTTGCCGTGGGCGTCGGTACTGCGGTACATGATGCGCGTCCCCGTGGCCTCTATGACCCCGAGTTGACCTGATGGTTCGAGCACCAGCCGGGACGGTTCGGTGCGAATGAGTTCGCCGGGACCGACGGCGGGCAACGGATCCGGTGGTGTGTAGAAAGCGGTGTACTCGTCCTCGTTGTAGTAGGGATACCAGTCATCTGCGTGGGCCAAACCGGCTGGTAGACAACTGATGACAACTCCAACAGAGATGGCGACCAGCAGCGCCCCGACCCGAATCATTACCGGACAGTAACAAAGTGATTGTGAATCGGCTACGTATTCGGTACTTGACACTCCGGGGTGTAGATGTAATGGGAACGTCCGGGTCGGGCTGGCAAAGGCAGTTGTGCGCAGAGCGAGAAATCGATGCCTGATTGAGTGGAGCCTGTCCGGTATGGCTCGCCCGCGGTGTGCGTTTGCGCGCAGCGCGCCGGCCGAGCGGGGCTCTCCGGTAACCACATCCCCGTCGATGTAGTCCAAAACCAGTGGGCTGCTCGCAGCTCGCCACCAAAAGTATTTATGCGCAGGCCTGTTCGGACGCTGTACGGACTCGGATATGGATCATCGGACTCGGGCCACTAGCGTTGCTGCTCGGCAACCGGCTCACCTCCCTGACCCGATCACTGCGTGTCAGCAACGAAAGGTTCATGGCAGCGACCGGGTGGTGCCCCCGCTTTCCCAGCGTCCGCGAGGGGTACCTGGCGATGGCCGAAACCCCTGTGTCAAAGGACTAACCGTATCCCAACACTTGCGTTCGCCGGATTCCCTGTTCGGCGTCATGGCCGGATCAGTCAGCCGATGGCGACCACCGATGCTCGGAAGCGCCACCATTTAGAGATTGTCACGGCGCCTGTGCGGGCGCGGTTTCGACGTGCGCATCGGCGCTGGGCGACACTGGACGGGTGTGGAGCGTGCGTGAGTTGGCCCGAGCGCAGCGGTGCGAGTTCGCCGACCTTCTCGACGAGCTGACCGCCGAGCAGTGGCTCGCGCCGAGCCTGTGCGAGGGCTGGCGGGTGTGCGATGTCGTCGCCCACACAATCGCCTACCTCGCGCAGACTCGCGTCGGCCTGGCGGTGGAGATGCTGCGGGCGGGGGGCAGCGTCGATCGTCTCAACGAGCGCGCGCTCAAGGGCCTCCGCCGTGACGACCCGAAGGCGCTCGCCGAGTTGATGCGTGCGGGCGCGCAGCCCGCTGGTGCCGGTGCGCTGTACGGCTGTCGGGTGGCGTTGATCGAGTGCCTGATTCACCAGCAAGATGTCCGCCGGCCGCTGGGGCTTACCCGGGACATTCCCGCGCAGTCGCTGATGGTGGCGCTGCGGTTCGCTTGGTGGAGCCCGGTGATCGGAGGGGCGCGCCGCATGCGGGGACTTCGTGCGGTGGCCAGTGACCTCGACTGGTCGGCCGGCCGTGGTGCGCAGGTAACCGGACCGGGGGAGGCGTTGCTGTTGGCGATGACCGGCCGCGCCTCCGCCGTCGTGGACGACCTCGCCGGTCCCGGCGTCCAGCGGCTGCTGGAGCCCCACCGATGAGGGCGCTGGCTGCTGAACCGGAAGGACCGTAGTGCTTCAAGGGAAAGTGGTGCTGCTCACCGGAGCCGCTCGAGGAATCGGCGCCAGCATCGCGCGGGCTGTTTCACCAGCGCGCCGTACGGGAACTCGACCACCGCTGACCGAGATAGCTGCCGTGAATACTCGGCGACATCGCCGCGGGAGTGACACGATGAGACGACCGCATTAACCGAACCGACACCGGGAGTGGTCGTGGAGTTCATCCAGGAGAATCTGGTCGCGCCCGTCAGCGACCTGCTGTACAGCTACATCCTGGTCTATCTGCTGGTGGGCGTGGGCATCTATTTCACGGTGCGCACCCGCTTCATCCAGGTCCGCTACTTCACCCGGATGATCAAGCAACTCACCCACTCCCGCACCCATTGCGACGGGGTGTCGCCGTTCCAGGCGTTCTGCGTCGGGTTGGCTTCCCGGGTCGGCACCGGCAACATCGCCGGCGTCGCCATCGCGCTGACCATCGGTGGGCCGGGGGCGATCTTCTGGATGTGGGTGGTCGCCGCGATCGGAATGGCCACCGCGCTCATCGAGTCCACATTGGGCCAGATCTTCAAGGTCCGCGCTGACGACGGTTCGTTCCGCGGCGGCCCGGCCTACTACATCCAGCGCGGCCTGGGTTCCCGGGCAGGCGGCGTCGTCTTCGCTGTCCTGCTGATCTTCACGTTCGGCATCGCGTTCAACATGGTGCAGGCCAACGCGATCAGCGATGTCGTCAACGGCGCATATGCCGTCGACGTCCGATGGATCACCGCCGGTCTGGTCATCCTCGCCGCGCCGGTGCTGTTCGGCGGGGTGCGGCGGGTGGCACGGGTCGCCGAGGTGGTGCTGCCGCTGATGGCGATCGTCTACGCGCTGCTGGCGCTGGTGATCGTCGCCCTCAACATCGACTTCCTGCCCGAGGTGCTGACCCAGATCATCGGCGGCGCTTTCGGTTTGACCGAACTGGCCGGCGGCTTCACCGGCGGCATCGCCGCGGCGCTGCTCAACGGCGTCAAACGCGGTCTGTTCTCCAACGAGGCCGGTATGGGCAGCGTCCCGAACGTGGCGGCAACGGCAACCGTGTCGCATCCGGTGAAGCAGGGCCTCATCCAATCGGTGGCCGTCTTCGTCGACACCATGGTGATCTGCACCGCGACCGCGTTCATCATCCTGGTGTCCGGGCCCAGCGTCTACGACCCGGCGACGCCCACCCGGGTGGAAGGTGCGACGTTGACGCAGGCGGCGATCGCCGACAGCCTCGGTACCTGGACGGTGTGGTTGGTGACGGTGCTCGTCTTCGTCTTCGCCTTCTCCTCGGTGCTCGGCAACTACGTCTACGCCGAGATCAACTTGTTCTTCTTGGGCGCCGGACGAAAACTGATCAACGTGTTCCGAGTGCTGGTGCTGGTCGCGATCGGCGTGGGTGGCGTCTCGCAGCTGACCGCGGTGTGGGCGCTTGCTGACGTGGCCATGGGGCTGATGGCACTGGTGAACCTGGTCGCGATCGTGTTGCTCGGCAAGTGGGCGTTCGCGGCGATCAAGGACTATCACCGGCAAGTCGACAGCGGCGTCGATCCCGTGTTTGTTGCCGAGGAAGCCGGCCTACCGGGGAGCCTGGAGGGCGACATCTGGCAACGTGAAGCCAAGGTCAAGAGCGAAACCTGAGCGCAGCACGATAAAGCAGCAGCGCCATCCCGCTGAGCAGTGACATCGCGCCGGTCAGGACGAGCAGCGTGCTCAGTCCAAGCCCGGGGATCACCGCACCGGCAAGGGCCGGCGCTGCGACCGAGCTGACGGCCCCCACGACCAGACACGCCGTGAACGCCGCGGCCGCGCGGTCGGGCACCAACTCGGCGGTCCAGACGGCCAGTACCGCTGACCCGGTCATGTAGCCCATGCCGAAGATGCACGCTGAGGCCGCCGTCGTGATCACGGAGTCACCTGCCAGCCCCAGCAGGGCCAGCGCCGCGGCGACGATCAGTAGGCACAGCGCGGCGACCCTGCTGCTACCGAGCCGCTGTGCGGCGGCCCCGGTCGCCACACCCACCACGCCGGTGACGCCGATCGCCGCGTACAGCGCCGGCACGGCGGCGGCCGGAAGGTCACCGCGGTCGAGCGCGTCCGATGCGTAGGTGAAGTAGATGACGACGGCCGCGAAGTACACCACGGAGTAGCCGGCCGGAATGCGCAGCGCTCGCGCGAGCGAGGGGGCGTTGGGCCGATCGTCCGGGCGTGGGTCCGGTTCCGTGCGCGGCACCAACCGGAGGTTCACCACGGCGGCGACCACGGCGCAGAGAGCGATACCGACCCAGACCAGCCGCCATGAGCCCAGCGCCGCGAAGACCGCTAAGCCGCCCAGGACCACCAGTCCGCCGCTGGTGCCGGTCGTGATGATGGCCAGCGCCCTCGGCTGCTGCCGCAGGGGCACCACGCGCGTCACGATGTCCGAATACGGCGCCCAGACCCAACCGCCCGCACCGCCGGCCAGGACCGCACCCACCGCCAACAGCCAGGGTGACTGCGCGACCGCCACGATCACCGCGCCCACTGCGCCGCAGACTCCGCCGACGGTCGTCGGAGCGCGGGAGCCGTGACGGGCGGCCAGCGGACCGGCCGACAGCAGACCGGCCAGGTAGCCCGCGAACGTGGCACTGGCGACGAGGCCGAGCACCAACTCCGACAACCGCAGTTCCTGGCGGATGTCGGGCAGCGTCAGACCGTATGCGTAACGGGCCATCCCGAAGGCGACTCCGACCACCGCCGCCCCGGCCAGGCCGACCCGGCCACCCGCGGACAGCGTCATGAACTCTTCCTCATCCTGTGGCCAAAGAACCCTGGAGTCGGTTCTACCCTGCGTCGGAGCTCACGTTACGTCGACGGTGCCGGCAGCAGTTCGGGCGGGCCGACGAGATGACCCACATGGTCAGGGCTGGGTTGTAGAATCCGGTGCCCAATCCGTTGCGCGCGGTCGGCTGAACACCGTGACGCCTGCCAGCAACTGCCACCCGATGATCGTGTAGATCGCCACCCGCTCCCAGGCGCCGTCGCCGAAGACCAGGTGAGCGTCCAGCATGCTGTTGAGCAACAGAAAGCCGGCCGAGACCAGCCCGACGATTCCGAGGGCCACCCCAGACCCGCCGAGAACGCGAAATCGACTGCGGCGCAGGAAAGCAGCGCCGGCGCTGATGATGGCCAGATTGCCTCCGACGATCGCGGCCGTCGCTCCGGCGACATGCACGACCGCGCCGGTGTCGGCGCCTCCGCCGGGGAACAGGCCCACGGCTGCGGAACCGACACCGTAGATCAGAGCCAGGCCGAAGAACCGCAGTCCGCCGGGGCCGAGCCGCATCGCGGCGACCACCAGGGCGGCGGCGAGCGCGAACGCCGCCCCTTGCACAATGAACGCGCCGCTCATCCAGGAAGCCCATGGTGAGCGTGCCGGCTGGCCGAGGTCGCTGATGTAGTCCACGGAGTAGCGGTAGCCGGGAATCTGCCCGGCGACAACGGCTTCGGTGACGAGGTACCACGCACCCGCGATCACCCAGAAAGCGCCGGCCAGTCGAAGCGCCGGTGATTCCGCGGTGATACGCACCCCGACAGGGTGCCACGGCCGTGAGACCGGCCCGGCTATCCTGGGCTGGTGAGCAGCCAGACAGTCGCGGGCGGAGTGGTGCACGAGCTGCCTGCCGACCTGCACGAGGCGCTGAAGGCCAATGGCGCTGCGCTCGCGGCCTGGAACGACATCACACCGTTGGCGCGCAACGAGTTCATCTGCTGGGTGGAGGACGCCAAACAGCAGAAGACGCGAGAACGGCGTATCCGCAGAACTCAGGAAGAGCTCGAGGAAGGCCAGCGTCGGCCGTGCTGCTGGCCTGGGTGCAAGCACCGCGAGCGCACCGGCAAGGCCTGAGGTTCGAGACGTCACCCACCGATCAGACCCAGCATGTTCAAGAAGTAGAGAACCGCGAAGGCGGCGTAGAAGAGCCCGGCGAAGCCCAGCAGTCCGATCGAAAACCGGCTTGGCCGCAGGGCATCGGGGATGCGGCGATTGACCGCCAGCGTGGTCAGCACGATGAACGGGGTGTGCACGCTGGCGACGATTCCGGACGCCGACATGACGACGACGGGATCCTGCACCACCACGATCACGAGGGCCGGGATGAGGCTGGTGAACGTCACCGCGAACAGGATCTTCAGTGCTCGCGCGGTCCCCATGGATTCCGGGCGCCAGCGGGTGACGCGCTCTGTCCACGAGATGTCGGCTTTCTCGCCGCCGCCGGCGGCGGCGTTGCGGCCCGCCCTTCCAGACAGCAGCATCGTGATGTCGGCGAAGGCACGCGACCATCCGTCCTGGTTGGCCAACACGCTGCCGCCAAGCGCAACCACGATCGCGGTGAACATCAACCAGTGTCCGACGGTTCCCCACACCTCTGACAGCAGCAGCATCAGATCGTCGGCGACATCGATTCCCGACGGCACGATGCCGGCTGGCGCGAGAAGTTCGGCGCCGAGAACCAGGAAAGCCGTGATGATCACCGTTCCGGTGAGCACGCCGACCGCGGCCGTGTTCGACAGGGTGCCGAACCACGAGCGCAACCGCGCAGTCCGCCCTTCCGCGGATTCCGGCGACCCGGTGTCCGCCTGACCTTCGGTTGAGGTCATCCCTCCGCCATACCCGCGGCGGGCGGTCCAGTAGGAAAACCACACGATCCCCATCGACCCCGCGAGGATCGTCCCGACCCAGGGCAGGATGAAGGGCACGCTGAGGTCCGACGGGACGCCGGGTACCACTCCCGCTAGCGGATCTCCGTCGGCCTGGAAGACCCATGCTGCTGCCACCACCGTGATGGCCACCAGGACCAGCGCCAAGACCAGGGCCACCCGGGAAACGGCGGGGTAGCCACCGCTGACCACCACCGTTGTCGTGATCAGCAGCAGCAGCAACGACCACAGGATCAAGCCGCCCGGTAGGACCGATGCGAATGCGCTGCCCACCAGGGCGCTGAGTCCTCCCACCCCGGCCACGGCAGCAACAAGCTGCGGAAGCAGAACCACCCACAGCGCCCAATTTCGGGGACCGGGAAGCGTGGAGAAACCGTCCAGCAGCGTCCGGCCGGTGGCCACCGCGAATCGACCAGCCTCCCGAATCATCACCCACATCAGGACGGCGACGCCCCATAGCAGCCAGAGCAGTTCGTAGCCGTATTCGGAGCCGACCCGCGGGGTGAACAGCACGGAACCGGACCCCACCGCCGACATCGCCCACAAAAGGCCCGGACCCCACCAGCGCAGGCGGGCAACACCGGTGGGCGGATCCGGCACGTGCTGTCGAAGTTCCACAGCCTGTCGAGAGGTCGTCCTGTGCATATTCTTCAGCCTTTGCCCGCGGTCCACCGCGCTAAACCCGGGAGGGAGGAAACGCGGCTGGGGCCGGTGTGCAATCAGAGCTTGGGCGTCGGCCCGGACCCCATCACCGTGTTCGTGACGTCCGCCGGGGTAACCAGCATTCCGTGATGGTGAAAGCGGTTGCCTCCCGCTCGTTTTGCGCGGTACATCGCATGGTCGGCCACGATCACGAGGTGGGTGAGAAGCCGATGAGCGTCCCCGTCTTCCGTCGGAACTCCGGTCAGCGGTGCACAGACGGTACCGACGCTGGCGGTGATCGGAACGGGCAGACCGGCGATGGTCTGACAGATCCGGGCGGCCAACGGCGCCGTGTCGGGAGTGGCCGCCAGTGTCGCGATGAGGAACTCTTCGCCGCCGCTGCGGCCGATCACCGCGGTCGGGCCGGCCGCGACGGGCAGCGCGCGGGCCACGGTGACCAGTGCCGCATCGCCGACGTGGTGGCCGTGGGTGTCGTTGACCGCTTTGAAGTTGTCGAGGTCCAGCAATGCCACGAACAGGTAGTGGACGGTGTCGTCGCGCTCGGCGAGCAGTTCCAGGGTCGCTTGAAAGAACGCGGGGCGATTGAGCAGCGTGGTCAGTGGGTCACGCGCGGCGTGCACCAGATCCGTGCCCAGCGCGCGGACGAGGAACTGGATGGCCAGCGGCATCGCAATGTTGATCAGCAAGACCAGGAACAGGTCGACGACGGCCAGGGCCGGGTGCCCGGAGGTCGCCAGCCTGATCGCGGCGGCCATGGCGACGCCCGCGGCGACGAAGAAGTTGTAGAGGACCAGCGCGGTGGAGTGGAAGAACGCGATGTAGGCACCGATGATCGCGAACGAGATGCAGCCGTTCAGCGAGGCCAGCGGGGTGGGGTAGGCCAGGCAGGCCAGGGCGATCGCGCCGTTGGACACGACGGCGAACAACTGCGACTGGCGTTGCGTGGGCCAGCGCCAGGCCCACAACAGCACCCCGGCCACCCCGCCACCTATGGCGAGCCAGGTCATCGCGACCGGCACGGCCCCGCGCGGGCCGTCCGAGCTGAGCAACAGCACCAGCAGACTCAACGCCAGGGAACCCGCGATCAAGGCCATCATCAGCCGCACCGGGGTGGTCATGCCGCGGGCACGCAGGTAGCCGCTGAGCCAGTCGTAGTGGCTGGGCTGCAGCCACCGTGGACTCTGCCCTGCGGCCATCGTCATCCCCCCGGTCGGTCAGGGCTTCCACCATCTACCGCGCAACGCCGGCGTTCGCAGAGGCCCCGCAAACAACATACTGACTGCGGTGACATGTCGACGACACCAATTTCGTAGCGCCAGGCCGCTGGTTGGCGTTCATTTCGGGGTTTCGGGTATGAAGACGGAGTGCGTCTGGACGATCGCGCTGCGCTATCTGCGGGGGTGGCGGCTGTCCGCGCGACCGCCGGTGCATTGCTCGGCTGGCCCGGCGGCTTGTTCAGTGCCGAGGGTGAGACCTTCGACGCGACCTTGACCATCGACGACGACGCCCGCGTGCCGGGCTCGGTCGCCCTACTTCGCCCGGGATCCGTCCATGAGGCTGTTGTGCAGGTGGGTCCGGACCGGCGGAACTCCGCGGTCCGCAAACTGTGCGTGAAGATCCCGGACGCCTACGGTCGCGGCCGCGATCAGGACTTCCTGCTGGCGTCTTCCGGCGACGGCGCGCCACTGCATCACGCCGCGCTGCCGACCGATTCGGTAGCCGCGCTGTACTCCTCGCTCTGGCTCTACCTTGCCGGCCTGCAACCGGTGCTGTTCGGGGCGCGCACCTCGACAACCGGCCGTGATCTACGGTTCGGCCCCGGAGATGAATTGAGCTTCGCGCTCAGCCCCCCGCTCGGTGAGTTTCGTCGAATCGCGGCGTTGACGCTGGCCGAACCGCACGACGGCCCCGTGCGGTTCTCGGGCCGCAACAGCGGTGGCAACCTCTGGCCGTTGCCGCCGGTCACGTTCTACTGAGCCGGTTAGTCCGGTGAGCCCTCGGAGTCGTCGAAGAACGCCCAGTGCCCGTCGTCGCCGGACTTGACCTCCATCCGCCAGCCGAGTTCTGAGTTGTCGGCTTTCTGGTCGACGAACCAGGCATGGGCGTCCTCGGCGCTCTCGATGTCCTTGGTGTCGACGACGTCTCCCTTGGGATTCAGTACGCGGTATGTAGCCATGGGCCGCGTATTCCCGTTGTGCCGCAGTCGAAACTGACCCGACCTACTCGCCGCGGCCCGTCTGCTGGCGTAGATCGTCGATCAGCTCGGAGGCCTGTGCTTTCGTCGCGTCCTCGGGAACCTCTTGGTCGGCCTCCTGGGCCAGCGTGTGCAGATAGCTGCGCTGCGCGCCCGTCATGGGCTCGTCACCGGTCACCCACTGAGAAGGCGTGGGAGGCGTCTCGCAGCTGACGACGGTAAGGGCGCCGGCCGCGAGAGTGCCCTCCGACCGGCAGTCGCCGCTGCCGACGATAGTTGCACTGCCGAACTGATTGTTTTAGTACAAACTTTGCTTGTGGCAGTTAACAGGTCGAAACATCGTGACCTGAGAAACATCGCCGGTCTGCAGACGCTGGTGATGGTCAGTGAGCTGGGCAGTCTCACCGAAGCCGCCCGCAGACTAGGCGTGACCCAGCAGGCGGTATCGGCTCGTCTGCAGTCACTTGAACAGGCGGCTGGGCGGCCGCTTCTTGTGCGCGGGCCCAAGGGTAGGACCCTGACAGCGGACGGCAAAGTGATTGCTGACGTCGCGTTGGAGGTCCTGAGCGCACTCGAGCGACTGGACACGGTGGTCGACTGCCTGCACACCCAGCGGTATGTCCTGCGCGCCGCCGCTAGTTACACCGTCGCCGAGTACCTGATTCCTCGTTGGCTGATGCAGCTGTCTCTGACCCACGGCGCCGACAATGCTCAGGTGACCGTGGCGGCGGTGAACAGCGCGACGGTGTTCGCCGAGGTCCTGGACGGCCTGCACGACGTGGGGTTCGTCGAGTCGCCCGACGTACCCGCAGGTCTGCATCATCGGGTCGTCGGTCGGGACGAGATGGTCGTGGTAGTGGCACCGAACCACCCCTGGGCCGGGACTGACGGCCGCGCGGTCGGCATCGACGAACTAGCCGCGACGCCGCTGGTGTGCAGGGAGGCAGGGTCCGGCACGAGATCGAGTTACGAGCGGCTGATCTCCTCGCGTAACCCTCGTCTGGCTGTCGCGCCGCCGGCGATCGAGTTGCCGACGACAGCGGCAATCAAGAACGCAGTGCGGTGGGGATTTGCACCAGCCGTACTGAGTTTGCTGAGCGTCCGTGAGGACCTCGACTACGGCCGCCTTCGGCGAGTAAGAGTCGACTCACCCGCTTTTGTGCGCGACATCAAGGCAGTGTGGCCCGCGTCGGTGAAGAGCTTGTCGGCGCCGGCACGCCAATTGATCGAAGTCGCGTCGAGGCGGCACTGAAGCTGGATCTGAGCGCCGTTAACCAAGCCGTAACTTCTCCCGTGGTAGATCCGCGAGACCGCTGTGAGTATGGAGCGCGTTGACAGCCGCAACCGATAGGACGGCCAGTATGCAGCTTCAGATGTGTTCGTGGATAGACGATCTGGGAGGCGGTGCACCCATTGGAGATCCGTTGGGTGTGCTGTGTTGCAGCGCGGACGAGGCAGCCGATGTGTTCGCGGTTGGCGGTGCGGTCCTCATATGTGATTTGAGCGCAGGCGAACTAGTGGCTGAACTGTGTGTGCCCGCCGAGGGGCTCACTACCAAGAAGTCGGCATTCCTGGTGCGACACACCTCAGGCATCATGACAGCCACCATTGACACGGTGGCAGCACAGCGTCTCGACCTGCCCCCGCTCCGCCTTGACTTTGAGCGAGACGCAGGAAGGTTCTGCGTTGCCGTAGATGCGAAGTCGCGCACGACAGGCATTTCTGCACAAGAGCGCGCACGAACCATCACGCGGATCGCCGATATAGACGCGAGACCAACCGACTTTGACCGTCCGGGACACGTGTTGCCGGTGGTGACCGGCGGCGCGTTCGCGGGAGCGCGATGGACGCGCTATGACGCCGCGGCTGCCCTCAGCCGTCGCGCGGGACTGAGCGGCGTCGTGGCGAGCGCTCCTCTCGTCGATGGCCTGGGCGCAACTGCGGTCCCATTCGTAGCCGACTTCGCGCGGGCTCATCAGATGAATCTGGTGTTTGCGAATCAACTGAAACCGAATTAACGCGTTTCCACATCTGTCCGTCAACGGCGATGGCCGGAACAGCCTCAGCGCATTGCCGAGCTGAGGCAACAGACCGACCCCTTGAGTTCTTCCACTAAGGAGATTTCATGTTCAGCCCGCCTGATCTACCTTCCGGCATGGGCATTGCGCTCATGCTGGGACTGGGAGCAGTACTGTTGGCCATCGCTCTGATCGTGCGGACGATGGTCAAGAACACGCACGATTTCGTGATCGCCGATCGCCGCATTGGGTTTGGGTTCGGAGTCGGCTCGGTCATCGCCGTGTGGACGTGGTCCATGGCAGTCATGATGTCTTCAGCCCAAGCGTTCACCTTTGGCACGTCCGGTTTGATCTGGTTCGTCGTGCCGAACGGCCTAGCTGTAATGGTGATGGTGGTCTTCGCTTCCCGGTTGCGGCGACAGATGCCAGCCGGGTACACGATCGTTGAGTTCATCCGGGAACGCTTTCAGAACAAGCCGGCAACCACCGTGATGCTCGTGGCGATGTTGTTGGGCTTGCTGGCAGAGATCTTCATTAATCTCTTCGGGGTAGTGATGGTCATGAGCGTCGTCTTCGAGCTGAACACCACTACGGTGCTCGTCGTCGCCCTGGCTACCGTGACGGTGTACTCCTACTTCGGCGGGCTATGGACCTCGGCCGTCACCGCAACCTTCAACACCTTGCTGATCACCGTGCCATCGGCCATCGTGGTGCTCTACGTACTGGCGAAAGTCGGGGGCCCCGGGGTGGTGTTCCAGGCGGTCGACGAAGCTGGACCCAATACCCTCAACGCATTCGACGGTACAGCCGCAGCCGCCTTCGGAATCTCGCTGGCGCTGGGACTTCTCGCGTCGACCATGGCAGATCAGACTTTCTGGCAGAAGGCATTCGCCATGAAGCCGGCCACCATGAGCCGCACATTCCTCTGGGCGGGAATCTGGTTCTACCCAATACCGCTGGTGATGGGCTTACTCGGCCTCGTGGGCTTGGGCCTCGGAGTTACCACCGCAGATCTTGGCGACGTAGGGTCGGGTGGGATCGGGCCGTACGTAGTCAGTCACCGGGGACTGCCTGTCATCCTGGTTGCGCTGTACGTCCTCGTGATTCTCAATGCCTGCTATTCATCGATGGACGGGGCGTTTGCCGCGCTTGCTTCCATCGTCGCGGTCGACTTGTTGAAGCGAGTGAGGCCGAATATGGCACCCAAGAAGCTCTTTCGTGCAACGAAAGCTTCGATCATCATTGCTGGGGTCATCGGTGGTCTGATCGTAAGTTCCGGCATCGACTACGTGGAGTTGGTGACCACCGTCTTCTTCCTCAAGGCGGCACTGATCGTTCCGCTTGCGCTAGCGATCTTCTGGTCACGAATGACCTCGACGGCATTCGTCTCGAGTCTGGTCCTGGCCATCGCCATCGGATACCCCGTGCGGCAGTACGTCGGTGAACTGCCGGGAATCGTGACGCTGGAGAGCATCTCGCTGATTGCCGCGGTGGGTGTCAGCTTGATGTCCCGGCAACGATTCGACTACACGACCTTGCGAAACAAGGGACCAGCGTTGGGTCAAGAGGAGCAGGCCATGCTGACGAACGTCCGAGCCGGAGCTAGCGAGAAGGATCCTGTCCTATGACCATCTTCTGGATCGTTGCCGTCCTTGGTGGCCTGGTGTGCATCGTCTATCTGACGCTGGGTGTGCGGGCCTTTACCACTGTGCGGCGAGACATACTGGCAGCAGCAGGCGGGACCACCGATGACCCTGGGGAACTTCCCACCGATATTCACCGCGGGTTCGTGTGGAAAGCGCTTGTGGGAGTGACCGCTTCGTCACTGGTAATTGTGCTGCTCGGGGTGGGGGGCATCTTCTGGTACCTACCCGTCATTCTGGCGATTGGTTCAGCAATAGCAGTGATCACGGGCTTCGTCATTGACGGCCGGCAGGCAGTCGCCGATGGCATCGGTCGTTCGAACCTACCCGAGAGGACAATCTAGATGACCAAGAAGAAGATGCACCTGCTGGGATTCGTCCAGCACGGGGTGATGAACCATGCGTCTACGATGTGGGCGCATCCGCGCGACAAGGTCGGATACCACTGGTCCAAGCCGGAGTACTGGCGGGATCTGGGCCGCACGATGGAACGCGGCCTTTTCGATGCGATGTTCATCGCCGACGAGTTGGCGCCCTACACCACCTACAAGGGCAGCTCGGACCCGGTGGTGAAGTATGCCGGGCAATGCCCAGTGCATGAACCCGCAGCGGTGGTCCCCATTGTCGGCGCGTTCACAAAGCACCTCGGAATCGGCATCACCTTGTCGACTTCCTTTGTCCCGCCGTACATGATGGCGCGCCAGCTCTCCACTCTCGATCACCTGACCGGTGGACGAGTCGGATGGAACATCGTCACCTCGTACTCCAAGAGTGAGTTCCAGGCGATGGGCAAGGACAACCTCACGCCACGCGACAAGCGCTATGAGGTCGTCGAAGAGTACATGGATCTGTGCTACCAGTTGTGGGACTCCTGGGATGACGATGCGATCGTCTACGACCGCGAGAACGGCATCTTTGCTGACCCGTCCAAGGTGAAAGAGGTCGACTTCCAGGGCGAGTTCTTCCGATCGAAGGGCCGGCATTTTGTCGCCCCCTCACCGCAGAAGCGCCCGGTGTTGTGGCAGGCTGGGTCGTCACCGCAAGGTCGTGAGTTTGCGGCCAAGCACGCTGAATCGGTCTTCGGCATCTTCCCGACGCCGAAGAGCATGCGCACCTACGCCGACGACATCCGCACCAGGGCCGATAACCTCGGACGCGACCCAGAATCGGTGAAGTTGATCTACGGCTTGCAGACCATCATCGATCGTGACAAGTCTCGGGCTAACGACAGGTACGCCGAGTTCGTCGAAAAGGTGCAGATCGAGAGCGCGCTCGGAATCCTCTCCGGTCACACAGGATTCGACTTCTCGACGCTCGGCCTGGACGACAACGTCGTGGATGCAGACGTGCAGGGTATCCGCGGTCTGTTTGACGCGATACTCGAGGCCAAGGATGGGGCTCCAGTCACGGTGCGGGAGGCCGCGCAGATCTACGGAGTGTCATTGGGCGCACCCGTTGCGGTGGGCACTCCGTCCGACGTGGCTGACCAGATGGAACAGTACATCGACGAGGGCGGATGCAATGGATTCATGATGCTGGCAACCGACACCCCGGGGTGTTTCAACGACATGACTGAGCTGCTGGTACCAGAGTTGCAGCGCCGCGGGCGCTTTCGGACGCGTTATCCAGGAACAACGTTGCGGGAGAGTCTGCAGGAGTACTGACGATACCCAGCTGAGTCAGATCATCCTGGTTCGCCCCAGCCGATCGAACTAGCAAGCGCACCGCTCGAGCGGACGCAATCGGAGTCCATGTTGCCGCGATCCCAATTGAAGCGGCTGAGGACGACCGTCGCCTCGTCCTGCGCAAGAGGAGTCAAGAACTACATGAGCACCGAACCGGATCTTGAGACCGAAGTCGACGACAGGGACCTACGGGCACTGCTCGCCCGGGTACCAAGCTGCGTCGTCGCGGTGACCGCCCGGGTGGACGACCGACCTGTGGTCATGGTCGTCAGCAGTTTCGTTGGAATCTCCCTGGCTCCAGCGTTGGTTGGGTTCTGTGCACAGGCCACGTCGACGACCTGGCCCTTGATCAAGCGGGCCGACTCGATCGGGCTTAGCGTGCTGGCGGAGCAGCACAAGAATGATGTCCGCACTATGGCAGCAAGAACCGGAGACAGACTTGCTGGCATGGAAACATTTGCCGTGGCCGATGGAACCCCCTTCATTTCTGGTGCCACAGCGTGGCTGCAGACCGATCTGCTGAGCGAAACGCTCCTTGGGGATCACGCATTCGCGGTGCTCTCAGTCAGAGGTCTGCGGGTCGGTGCGAAGGGGGCGCTCGTCTTCCACGAGGGCACGTTCAAGGGTTGCGCTCGACTGGTAGCGCACCCAGCAGGGTGACTCAGTGCCTAGGTCCACTTCACTGGACACAACGAAATGAACTGAGGCGGACGTGCATACAAACAGTCGGCTGGAGATGTACGTTCAGACCGAGGAGGTTCAGACCGAAGATCCGAGTGCAGTCGACAGTGGGGCGCCACCCAGCTGCGGGGAAAGCGGGCATCCCGGGATCGGATTCTTCCATCAGGTAACGCCGAACCTCTTCGCGTCGGTCATGGGCACGGGCATTGTCGCCACCGTGTCCGCGCGGTTCGTGGGGATCTCATCCGGGTTTGCATACTTCGGAACCGCGGTGTGGATCCTCGCTTCGACGTGGTTGTTCGTACTGATTGCGGGGCTCACCGGCAACTGGCTGAGGCACCGCGAAGAGGCGCTGGCACTCTTGCATAATCCGGTCAATCTCCCCTTCTACGGGACGATCCCCATGGCATTACTGACGGTCGGATCGGGTGCAATGCTCTTCGGGCCGGCCTTCTTCGGGTCGGCGGCCGTCTGGATAGCCGGAAGCTTCTGGATTCTCGGAACACTGCTGGGTATCGTCACCGCTGTCGCGGTACCCGTGCGGGCTGTGTTGTCCACGTATCAACCGTCCGATTACACACTGCCATCGTGGATGCTGCCGGTCGTACCCCCAATGGTGTCAGCCACCACCGGCGCTGGGTTGTTAGACCACATCCCGAATGCAGGGCTGCAAACAGCTCTCCGGATTTGCTGCTACAGCTTGTTCGGCATGGCGCTCATCGTCGGCATGCTGACTCTCGCAATGATTTACAGCAGACTTGTCTGCGACGGCACCCTCGCGCCAGCGATCGCACCCACCGTCTGGATTCCGCTGGGAGTCATCGGGCAGTCGATCGCCGCAGCGAACTTTCTCGGTGTCCACCACGGTACGGAGCTGTCAGGCGCGCTGTTTTCGCTCCACGAGTTGAGAACCATCGGCGTCGTATTCGGCACCGCCATGTTCGGGTTCGCGGTGTTCTGGGTTGCGTTCGCCATGGCGCTCACAGCTCATGGTGCTCGGGTGGGCATGTCCTTCTCGCTGAGTTGGTGGAGCCTGGTATTCCCCGTCGGCGCCACCGCACTCGGACTGTCTGCCCTCGCGGAAGCCACCGGACTGGCCGCGCTGGATGTGGGCGCGCTGTGCTTGTACGTCGCGTTGGTAAGCGTCTGGTGCGTTGTCGCAGTTGGCTCGATAGTCCGCGGCCAACTCGCTTGGTGGCGCTAATGCAGATCAGCGCGACTGACGACGGCGCCGTGAGTTTGTTGGCCAATCAACTCTCGCCGCGGCCCGTCTGCTGGCGTAGATCGTCGATCAGCTCGGAGGCCTGTGCTTTCGTCGCGTCCTCGGGAACCTCTTGGTCGGCCTCCTGGGCCAGCGTGTGCAGATAGCTGCGCTGCGCGCCCGTCATGGGCTCATCCCCGGTCACCCACTGCGACGTGTTCTTCTCGGGGTTCTCGCTCGGTGCTTGCTTGATGTTGTCGGTCATCTGGTCACCTCCGCACCCCGGGTGCCCGTCGCAAGTCTGTTCGAAACGCGGCGGTGGATGGGAAAACCGACAACCCGGATGAGCAGGGGAGTGCAGACCTGAAAGTATCGACACGTGGGCAACAACGAACGCTCGAAGATCGTGATGTCGGACGGCGAGATCGCTGAATTCATCGAACACAGCCGCACCGCCACGATGGCCACCGTGCTGCCGAGCGGCCGACCGCACCTGGTGGCGATGTGGTACGCCGTGCTCGACGGAGAGATCTGGTTCGAGACGAAGGCCAAGTCGCAGAAGGCGGTCAACCTGCGTCGTGACCCGACGATCACCGTGATGATCGAGGACGGTCAGACCTATGACACGCTGCGCGGTGTGTCCATCGACGGCACGGCCGAGATCATCGACGACCCCGACACCAACCTGCGGGTGGGCATCAGCGTGTGGGAGCGCTACACCGGGCCCTACAGCGATGAGATGCGCCCGTACGTCGACCAGATGATGAACAACCGCATCTGTGTGCGGGTCATCCCGTCCCGGATGCGCAGCTGGGATCACCGCAAGCTGGGCATGCCGGGCATGCCGCTCTCCGGCAGCACCGCCCAGTACCTCTGACCGGTCAGCGGCTCGCCAGGATCCTCTTGACGTCGGACGTGACCGGATCGACGAGGTCACCGAACTCGGCGTGCTTGTCGATGAAGCCAGAGACCATCGGACAGACGGGCACGATCCGTAGCCCGGCTTCCCGGGTCACTTCCAGCGCCTCGCGAACCACGATGGTCCCCAGCCCGCGTCCGCCGAATTCGTCGTCGATCTCGGTGTGCGGGAAGATGCGCTGGTTGTCGTGGTCGATGAACTCGGTGAAGCCGGCCTTCTGTCCGTCGACCGAGATGCTGAAGCGGTCAGCCTCGGCGGTGACGTCGGTGGGGGCGCCGGTTTTGTCGGTAGTCATGGTGTACATCTATACCCAGATTCACGGCTCCGGATTGCCGCGCGGCCGCAACCGCCCGTTCGGTAGGGCAGGCGCGGGCAGCCGATCGACGGTGCCGTGGTAGCCGTCGACGGCACCGAACCGCTCGTCGTGGCGTTCCCATTGCTCGCGGTAGGCCACGATCTCGTCATGGCTGCGGCCGACGAAGTTCCACCACATGACAAGGTGCTCGCCGAACGGGACGCCGCCCAGTAGCACTGCCCGCGCCGGACCGTCGCCGCGATTGGCCAGGTGCAGGCGCCGATGCCCCGGACGCTGGTAGGCCAGATCGGCGACCTCGAGCACCGACCCGCACGCTTCGATGACGCCCTGGTCGAGCAGCACGCCGTGCTCGAAGGTGTCGTCGATGTCGAGTGTCAGTTCCGCCCCCGGGTCGAGGTCCAGCTGGGCACCGAGCAGTGGGGTGAAGGTGTGCACCGGGGACCGGTCCCCCTCGAGTTCGCCGAGGAAGACCCGCAGGGTGGCGCCGCCCCGGGACTGCGGCCGCGGGACGTAGTGCGCGAAGTCGCGGCCGGTGTTCCGGGCGGCGTCGGGCAGCGCCACCCACAGCTGCACCCCGTGCAGCACCGAGGTGTTGGCCGTCGACACCTCGGAGTGGCAGATTCCCGCGCCCGCGGTCATCAGGTTCAGTTCCCCCGGCCGCACCAGCGAGTGGATTCCCGCGCTGTCGCGATGCTCGACCTCACCGCTGAACAGCCAGCTCACCGTCTGCAGGCCGGTGTGCGGATGCGGAGGTACGTCCATCCCGGGCCCGCCGCGCACGTCGTGCGGCCCGTAGTGGTCGGCAAAGCACCACGCGCCGATCAGCGACCGTTCCCGCTGGGGGAGGGTGCGGCGAACCCGGATCGCCCGCGGTCCTCCGAGGGGCACCTCGCGAGGGTGCAGCACACCTGCGAATGGCGAAGCGGCACACTCGACTTCGACAGGCGCGGCATCGGTGTTGCTCACGTGTCCACAGTAGCCTCCTCGACGGCGGGCAGGACCATCGCCGACCGGATCGTCTCGCGGTCCGCGTCGTCGATGCGGAAGACCCCGAAGCGGAATTTGTAGCCCCAGCGCGCTTTGTCCTCGATGAAGGCCAGCCGGTCGATCAGCGGCCGGATCGGGGCCGGCACACACTCCAGGAAGTCCACATTGCGCCGCCACGGCTGGAAGTCGGCCGAAACCTCGACCTGATAGGGCTCATCATCGGCGACCCGGCCGATCGCGGTGAACGCCTGCAACGGCGGACCGTCGGGGTGCGTCTCCCGCGGGGAGTAGAAAATGATCCAGTCGCCACGTGCCATCCTGCGCAGCATGTGCGGCTTGCCGTGATTGGCTTGTGTGAAGCGCCCCCGGACGCCGCGCTCGACATGGTCGCGGCTGACGGTGTTGATCCAGTTCGTCATGACCGAACGCTATGCCCGACCGCCGACAACTCGCTGCGTCCGCTCGGCGGGCTGTGGACAACCCGTCAACGCGGTTGTGGATAGAGTTCGACAGCATGGGCGACAGCGGGCTGACGGCAGAGCAACTGCGCATCACCACCTTCGAGAAGCCGCCGTGGCCGAAGCGGGGATATTCCGAGAAATCGGTGAACGACTTCCTCGCGTTGGCCGCACGCAGGCTCGAGGGACGGGGGCATCTGTGCGCCGACGACATCCGCGCGGTGCGCTTCGACAAGGCGCCGTTGGGTAAGCGCGGTTACCACCCGCAGCAGGTCGACGCGGTGCTCGCCGAAATCGCCACGGCGATCGACCATCTCGACACGTGACGCCGGAGGTGGTCGGCCATGACGGTGTCCGCCCCGACCTGGCGGAGTTGCTGCGGCGACGCGCACTGACCCAGGACGCGGCGCGGCCCGACGCGGTGCAACGCCGACACGACCGTGGCGGTCGCACCGCCCGGGAGAACGTCGAAGATCTCGTCGACCCCGGGTCCTTCGTCGAGTACGGCCGGTTCGCGATCGCCCCGCAGCGGATGCGCCGTGACATCGAGGACCTGATCACCCGCACTCCGGCCGACGGCCTGATCGCCGGCACCGCCCGGATCAACGGGGAACACTTCGGCGACGAGCGCTCGGCGTGCGCGGTGCTGTCCTACGACTACACCGTGCTCGCCGGGACGCAGGGCGCGTTGGGGCACCGCAAGAAGGACCGGCTCTTCGAGCTCATCGACCGGATGCGGCTGCCCACCGTGTTCTTCGCCGAAGGCGGCGGCGGCCGGCCGGGCGACACCGACTATCCGGTGGTATCCGCACTGGACACCCGCGCCTTCGCGCTGTGGGCCAAGCTGTCCGGGGTGGTGCCGCGGATCGCGGTGGTCAAGGGCCGATGCTTCGCCGGAAACGCCGTAATCGCAGGCGCTTCCGACCTGATCGTCGCGACCGCGGACGCGTCCCTGGGGATGGGTGGGCCGGCCATGATCGCGGGCGGCGGGCTCGGCGAGGTGCCGCCCGACGAGGTCGGACCGATGTCGGTGCAGGAACCCAACGGCAACGTCGACGTCGTCGTCGCCGACGAAGCCGAGGCGGTTGCGGTGACCAAGCGCCTGCTCGGCTACTTCCAGGGATCGCTGACGGAGTGGACCGAGGCCGATCAGACCATGTTGCGCACCGCGGTGCCCGAGCGGGAGCGACGCGCCTACGACGTCGTCCCCATCATCGAGACGCTTGCCGACGAAGGATCGGTCACCCTGCTTCGGCGGCGCTTCGCCCGGGAGATGGTCACGGCGCTCGTCCGTATCGAGGGCCGGCCCGTCGGCGTCATCGCCAACGACACCCGGTTCACCGCGGGGGCCATCACCGCTGCCGCCTCCGACAAGGCGGCGCGCTTCCTGCAGCTCTGCGACGCCTTCGGGCTACCCGTCGTATCTCTCATCGATTGTCCTGGCTACATGGTCGGCCCGGCGGCCGAGGCGGAGTCGCTGGTGCGGCGCGCATCACGAATGCTGGTCGCCGGCGCGGCACTTCGGGTTCCGATCATCGCGGTGGTCCTGCGCCGCGGATACGGGTTGGGAGCGCAGGCGATGGCCGGCGGCAGCCTGCACGAACCGGTGCTGACGGTCGCGTGGCCGGGAGCGCATCTGGGACCGATGGGCCTGGAGGGTGCGGTGCGGCTGGGCCTGCGCAAGGAACTCGACGTGATCACCGACGCCGACGAACGCGAGGCGCGGGTGCAGGCGGCCACGGCCGCCGCGCAGGAGAACGCGAAGGCCCTGAATGCGGCGATGCTGTTCGAGATCGACGACGTCATCGACCCGGCGGAGACCCGCACGGTCATCGCCGCGACGCTCGCGGCGGCGGGGAAACCGGCGCCGTCACGGGACCGGTTCGTCGACACCTGGTGACGTGGGCGGACCCGGGGATGTCACCTGGCGGTGCGCCTCCGCTCAGTCGGGTCTCGTCTCGTAGCGCAGCAGGACCGTGCCGCAGGGGAAGGTGCGGTTCTCCAACAGGCGCAGCGAGATCCAGGCCGGCAGTGTCGGGAAAAACGGTGTGCCGCCGCCCACGGCGGTGGGGGCGATCACGATCCTGAACTCGTCCACCAGTCCGGCTTGCACGATGGGTGCGGCCAGCGTCGCTCCAGCTACCTCCAACTGGCCCTCGGTTTCAGCTTTGAGCTTCGTCACCACCGCGACCGGGTCGCCGCGTTCCAGGCGGGAGTTCCAGTCGACGGACTCGAGGGTGCGAGAGAACACGACCTTGGGCATGTCGCGCCAGATGTGCGCGAAGTCAACGATCAGCGGGGTGGCGTCGGGGGCCTCGTCGGCGGTCGGCCAGTACGCGGACATCAGGTCGTAAAGCCGCCGCCCGTAGAACGACAGCGCGGTCTCCCGCTCGAAGTCGTTCCAGTATTGATGCAGTTCTTCGCTCGGATCGGACCAGTCGATGTTGCCTTGTGCGTCGGCGATGTATCCGTCGACCGACACGTTGAAGCCGTAGATCAGTTTGCCCATGCAGATCAGACTGCCCCGGAGGGCAATGCTCATCGCGACAACACACGGGCGACTACACCAGCGTAAGAAGTGGGGACGGTGCCGCCATGGCGCCTCTCGGCGAGTGGTCGCTCGTAGCGACTTGGTGGTTGGGGCCCGGGGCATGCCCGGCACCGTCGAGACATAGAACGGCACCAGTCCCAGGGATATTCCGGGGCTCGCACCCGCCGCCGACCCCCCGAGAGCGGCGGCGGGGCGGGGTCCGTCAGGCGGTTTCGGCGTAGTAGACGCGACGTTCACGGACGGGATAACCGTTGCGCTCGGCCAGCGACTGGAGCTGCCGCAGAGCAAACGTCCGTCCGCGGCCGGCCTCGGGCACGTAGATGCCGGCCCAGAGCCCCTCGGCCCGGGGCAGTTCGCATGCTTCCCGTGCGCACATCCACCGCCGGGGGCACGCTCGGCAGATGACCTTCGCCTCGTCGTCGGCCGTTGTCGTCCACCGCTCCGGTTCCCGGGTGCATGCGCCGACCGGTGTTTCGTCCCACGGCTTCACGTTCATCTGTTGTCGCTCCTCTGTGCGCTGGGGCGGCCGGTTCGCCGCGATGCGGGAAAGGTAACCGACAAACCATAGCGATGCAACAGTTACCGCAACGGAAACCGGTACGCGCCGGTGACCACCGGACCGACATCGCACCGCCCGGGCGAGCGAACAACGACGCTCAACTGCGTATATGCGTCGCCAGAGGTCGCTGGGACCGGAGAAGAAAACCCAGCGATTTCTGTAGCGTTGACGCGGTTTCCCGACGCGACAAGGTGTAGCTTTGACGCGGAACCATGGCGGACTATCGGACCGAGCCGTAGCAGTGGCATGTCAGCTCGGTACGATGTCCGCGCCGATCCGACCACACAGCACGAGGAATCCGGGTAGATGACCAACGCGGAGTCGATCGACGAATCGACCGACGCATTGGACCCCGGAATGGTCAGGGCGGGCGCGGCCGCAGCGGCACGCCGCCGAGAACTCGACATCAGCCAGCGCAGCCTCGCCGCGGACGGCATCATCAACGCCGGTGCGTTGATCGCGTTCGAGAAGGGCCGAAGCTGGCCGAGGGAACGGACCCGAGCAAAGCTGGAAGAGGTACTGCGCTGGCCGCCCGGCACCATCACCCGGCTGCGCAAGGGCGAGAGCCTGCGGCCCCGAGAACCCGTTGCTGCGCCGCCGGCCGCGACCGGTGGCGACGAGGTGTCGCTGATCGCGCAGGCGGTCATCACGGCGATCAGCACGTTCAACTCGACCGTCGCCGCGCTGCCGCCGACCGACGACCCCGCGTTCACCCCCCGCGTGACCGCCATCCTGTCGGATCTGCGTCAACTCGAGGCGGTCGCCGCGCGCGCGGCGCGGATCGGGAGGGTGACACCCGCGCTGATCAAGGCGCTGGGCACGGTCCGCAGCCTCTACGACGACCTGATGGTGCGCGCCGCGACCGCGCCGCATGCCACGCTCGGTCAGCGGCTCTACGCCGCCCGCCGCGGCGCGAACCTGACAGTGCTCGAAACCGCCCAGGCAGCAGGAGTTTCCGAGGAGACGATCCGGCAGGCCGAAGCGGAGGAACCGATCGCGGTGGCCGATGTCGGGGCCATCGAGGACCTGGTCACCCAGATCGCCTGAGCGCTGCGCTCAGGGCCGCTCGCGCGGCCGGCTGTCCCGCGTCGGGAAGTGCGACGCGAGGGCCGCGCAGATCTCGAGGAAACGGCGGCGGGTGGGTTGCGACATCTCGCGGGTTCCGTCGATCACGCCGCCGGGGCGCAGCTGGCCGTCGAACGGAACCTCGACCACCAGCTGTCCCTGACTCGAGAACTGTTGCGCGAGAATCGTCCTGGTGCGCTTGTCGGCATGACCGTCGGAGTCGTTGAGGACCACGATGGTGCGTTGCAGCAGGGTGGTCAGACCGCGGTTGGCCAGCCAGTCCAGCGTCTGCCCGGCCGCGGCTGCGCCGTCCACCCACGGCGTGGACACGACGACGAGCGCATCGAGGTCGCGCAGCACCTCCTGGGTGACGGGGGTGTCCATGGTCGAGCTGCAGTCGATGACCGAGATCGTGAAATGACGATCGAGGCGAGCAGTCGCCTCGCGGTAGATGGCCGGGTCGAGCACCCGCCGTCGTGCCGGGGTCGCCTCACCCGCGAGCACGAACAACCCGGCGGCGTTGTGGCCCACCCGGCTGCGCACATCGGCGAAGGTCTCCAGGTGCCGGTCGCCCGCCAGTTCCCAGAACGACCCCTGAGCCTTCGGGTCGACGCGGCTGCCGAGCTTGCCGAACGCGGTGTCGGCATCGACGGCGACCACCCGGTCGTCTTGGCGCAGCTCAGCGAGCACCGAGCCGATGACGGCCGACACCGTCGTCTTCCCGGCGCCCCCCTTGCCCATCACGCCGATCTTGAAGTGGCCGCGCAGCGGTCCCCGGATCGCGGCCTCGAGATCGGCGAGCCGGCGCTCCTCCGGCGACGGCCCGAGGTTGACGAGGCCGAATGTGGCTTTGTACAGGGCCAACCGCCAGCCGCGGCCGGGGGCGGTCTTGCGGGTGGGGACCAACTCCTCGGCGCGGATCCGGTCGGCGTAGGACCCGGGTCCCGGGTCTGGATGGCCGGGCCACGGGGCGCCGCCGCGGTGCTGCTGCGGTGCGCCGGGTGGCGGCGGAGGCGGGGACGGCCGAGCGGGTTGCGGCCATCGCGCCGGCCGCGGCTGGTTCCAGCCTTCGGGACCCTGCGGGCCCGGTCGGCCGGCCGCGGGCGCCGCGGGTGAGGCGTGCTCGGAGGTGGGTTCGAAGTCGGAACCCTCGGGCCCCGTCCACCCCGGCTCTTGCCGCAATGCGTCATCGCGGTTGGTCACAGCGTGTCTCCTCCGTGTGGTCCGTCGCGGGCGCTGCACCGTCCACTTCGGCTCAGCACCCGCAAGGCTAGCGGCCCGACAACCCGAGCAAACTGTCCACCGAGGCGTGCGCGACCCGGACAGTGACCGCCGTAGGACATGACCGGCGTCGGCCGACGGTATCGCGTCACGACGGCGTCCGACGGTCGGCTCGGCCCACGGTTGACCGTCCATGGGCGACAGAACATTTGCTGAGGCAGCGTAGTAACTGCTCCGAGAGGCAATCCGCATTGCTATTTGTGCCCTGCGGCGCCTCGTTGGTGCGTGCGGCCGCGGCCGAAATTGTGCACCGGAGGGGGTCTACCCGCTGGTACGCTCCCGATGGGAAGGGGTGTGCACGCATGGGTGTGTTCGACGATGTCGAGGATATCGGCAAAGTCGCCAGAGATGTCGCCAGAGATGTCGCGGGCAGCCGCGCTCCGCTCGCATCGCCTGTCCTGGACGCCGGGCGGTTGCTGATCGCCGGGATGCGGAAGACCACGGGCTCGGGCACCCCCGAATCGGGCGAGCCGTTCAGGCACGGCGCGGTGCGGTTCACCGGGGCCGCAGAAACGGTGAGTTCGGCGCATCCGGGCGGAGAGTGGCAAGGGGCGGGCGCGGAGGCTTACGCGGCTACAAACCGCCGCCAGTCCGAGCACGCGATGTTGATGGCGGTGCTGGACCGCGACGTGCAGGCCGTGATCGCGCGGGAAGCCCATCAGGTGGCCCACCACCGCGCCAGGCTGGACGACCAGTCGGACCACCTGGGCAGCCTGAGCTACGCGACCTCCGCGATCGGCCGCATTCCCGGCGTCGGCGAGGCGATGAAGGCCGCTTTCGAGTTGTCCGCGGTGAAAATCGCCCTGGGTGTCTGTAGTGAGGAGCTTGATGAGCTCTCGCAGGAGGTCGGCGACAACGCCGCACAGCTGCAGCACCTCGCCGGCCGGTACTCGGCGCTGACACACAGGAAAGCGGCCCCGGTCGAACCCGACGGGTTGCCCGGACAGCCGTCATCCGAGGATCCGACGACGTCAGAGTCGACGGACCCCGCGGCTGATCAGCCTCTGCCGGTCGCGGACCCGCCCCCGCCGACCGCTGCCGGGGCGACCGACCCCCCGCCGACCACCGACGTCGCCGGCGTGGCACCAGCCCCGGCCGGCGGACCTGCACAGCCCGAAACCGCACCCGTGATGCCGGCCGAGGCGATGTCGGGTATGTCGTCGGCATTCGGGCTCGTGGGCGGCATGATCGGGTCGATCGTCGCCCCGATGGCAGCCGTGATGACCGGGGTTGCAGGCGCCGTGAGCGAGTCGTTGTCGACGCTGACCGCGGCAGGCGGGCCCGACACCGATGGGTTGACCAGTGACGAGGTCGACGATCGGATGCCCAACCGCGACCGGACGGACGACGGTGCGGACCGTGACGCCGCCGCGGCAGGCTCCGACGCCGGTGGCGTTCCGCCGGCCGGCGCAGCCGACTCCCCAGGGCCGGCGCCGCCGCCGGCGGACAACCCGGCGCCCGAACGGCCGCCCGCACCCCCGGCCCCGACGAGACCGCCGCAATAGAGAGCAGGAGTTTCATATGTCCGGTGCCTCAGTGCAGGTCACCACCGCTCACCTTCGAGCCCTGGCCGCCAGACACGGCCTGGCGGCAGGCGAGTTCAGCCATGCCGGCGACTCGGTGTTCGATGTGGATGCCGGCATCCGCGCATCACACGGCACCGTCGCATGGCCCACCGCGCGCGCCGTCGAGGCGATTCAGCAGGCGAGGCGCGATGCCGCAGCCAGCGTCGCAGATCAGTCGCGCTCCCTGGGTGACACCCTGACCGCTGCCGCCGGGTGTTACGAGACAACCGATTTCGAATCGGGACGGCACCTCGAGGAACTGGTGGGCCGCGAAGTGATGTCGCCGGCGCCGCGGCTGTGGCGATGACGGCCGGCGCGTTCTTCGGAGACGGTGAGCCCACCCACTACGACGACGTGGTCGGAGTGGAGGTGACCATCGACGGCATGCTGGTCATCGCCGACCGCCTCCATCTCGTGGACTTCCCGCTGTCCCTGGGTATCCGGCCGAACATCCCCTACGAAGACCAGCGCACGATCGTGTGGGACCAGGTGACCAGGGACTTGACCGCGCAGGGGATTCTCACCGCGTTCGGCGACCCGCATCCGGAGGTCGCTGCAATGGTCGACGCGCTGAGCAGGCCCGACCGAACCCTGGACTGCCGTTGGTGGCGACGCGACGTGGGTGGCAAAATGGTGCGCTTCGTGGTGTGTCGCAAGGGGGAACGTCATGTCGTCGCCGCGCGCGATGAGGACATGCTGGTGCTGCAGCGGGTGGCTCCGCAGGTCGGTCTGTCGGCCATGGTGAATGTGGTCGTCGGTGATGCGACCGCGGCGGAGGTCGAACCGCTCACCGGTATCGCGGCGAAGCTGGCGGAAGCGCGCACCGCTGATCAACTCGGAAAGTACGGCTTGCCGTTGTCGTCGGCCCGGATCTACGCCGACGCGACGGCGAACCCGGACAGCTGGGTGGAGATCACCGCCAACGAGCGCCACCCCGGCGGGACGTACTCGCAGGCCGGGGTGGGTGCCGGGGTTCTCGATTCAGCACACGGCAGAATCGTGTCGATCCCGCGTCGGGTCAACGGGGAGCTGTACGGCAGCTTCCTGCCTGGGACGCCGGAGAACCTGCAACGGGCCCTGGACGGGCTCATGGATTTCCTCCCGTCCGGAACCTGGTTCGACCGCCATGTCACAGCCGACGCCGGCGAGCCCGACGCTTCGTTCCCGGACTGAGAAAGGCGATACACGGTGGCCGTACCCCCGCCCGGTGATTCCCCTCCCGAGGAGGTGAATCACGACGACCTGGCGGCGCTGGACTTCGGCGTCGTCGGTGACGGCGCGGGCGAGACGGACCTCGGGGCGATCCTCGGGGGGTACGGCTCCGGCGGTGCGGCCGAGGCCGCGGAACACGACGACGATGCGACGCCCACCTTCACGGTCACCAACCCGCCCGGAACGGTGACGGTGACTACCTACCTGGACGGACGGGTGCACCAGATCGAGCTGTCGCCGAAGGCGGCCGCGATGGCCGAGGCCGCCCTCGCCGAGGAGATCGTTCTCGTCGCCGATCTGGCCACCCGGGATGCAAGATCAGCCCAGTACACCTTCATGCTGGACGGCATGCGAGAACAGGGACACGACAACGTGGCCACCCGAGACTTTCTGAACCGTGATCTCGATCTGCCCACTCCGGAACAGGCGCGGGCCGCAAGGGCCGAACTGTTCACTACCCGCTATGCAGGTGAGGAATGACCGAACATCTGGCAAGTGTCTTCGGCACCGCGGTGGGCATGCTGCCCACCGCCCCGGCGCGGTCGCTGGACATGTTCACCGACATCACCAACGTCGACGAATCCGCCTGTGACGCTTGGGTGGGCCGTATCCGCTGCGGTGACACCGACCGGGTGACGATGTTCAGGGCGTGGTACTCGCGGACCAACTTCGGACAGCTCGCCGGAGCCGCCGAGATCTCGATGAACAGCCTGGGGGCCCGAATCCCGATCGGCGGGCAGTACGGCGATATCACCTATCCGGTGAACTCCCCGCTGGCCATCACGATGGGGTTCGCGGTCACCGAAGCCGCCGAGGGCAACTACGCCGACGCGATGGAAGCCCTCGAAGCCATCCCGTCCGCGGGCGCCGAGCACCTGGTGTCCTGGGTGAAGGCGGTGGTCTACGGTGCGGCGCAGCGCTGGACCGATGTGATCGAGGAGGTGCGGGGCGCCGGGTCGTGGCCGGACAAGTTCCTGGCGGCCGCGGCCGGGGTCGCGCACGGGGTCGCCGCAGCGAATCTCGGCCTGTTCACCGAGGCCGAACGACGCCTGATGGAATCGAACTCGTCACCGGCAGGCGAGGCGTGTGCTCCCGCGATCGCCTGGTTCCTGGCGATGACCCGCCGCAGCCAGGGCAACGAGGAGGCGGCGGTGGCCCTGCTGGAATGGCTGCAGGCCACTCATCCGTCTCCGAAAGTCGCGGCAGCGCTCAAAGATCCGACGTATCGGCTGGAAACCACAACGGCGGAGAAGATCGCTGCCCGGCGCGATCCGTGGGACCCCGCCAGCGTTGTCGCGGACAACTCCGGTCGCGAGAGACTGCTCGCGCAAGCGCAGTCGGAACTGGATCGTCAGATCGGCCTGACCCGGGTGAAGGACCAGATCGAGCGCTACCGTGCCGCCACCCAGATGGCCAGGGTCCGTGCGGCCCGCGGTATGAAGGTCGCCCAAGCGTCCAAGCACATGATCTTCACCGGCCCTCCGGGCACCGGCAAGACGACCATTGCACGTGTGGTCGCCAACATCCTTGCCGGCCTCGGGGTGATCACCGAACCGAAGCTCGTCGAGACATCGCGCAAGGACTTCGTCGCCGAGTATGAAGGGCAGTCAGCGGTCAAGACCGCCCGGACGATCGACCGGGCCATGGGCGGTGTGCTGTTCATCGACGAGGCCTACACGCTGGTGCAGGAACGTGACGGCCGCGCAGACCCGTTCGGCACAGAGGCCCTCGACACGCTACTGGCCCGGATGGAAAACGACCGAGACCGGCTCGTGGTGATCATCGCCGGCTACAGCAACGACATCGACCGTCTGCTGGAGACCAACGACGGCCTGCGCTCCCGGTTCTCCACGCGGATCGAGTTCGACTCCTACTCCCCGGAGGAGATCGTCGACATCGCCAAAGTGATCGCGGCCGGCAGCGATTCCACGCTCAGCGACGAGGCCGCCAAGCAGGTGCTGGATGCGGCGACACTGTTGACCCAGAGCACCGCGAGCGGCAAGCCGGCACTCGATGTCGCGGGCAACGGTCGATATGCGCGGCAGCTCGTGGAAGCCGGCGAGCAGTCCCGGGATATGCGGCTGGCGCGGTCACTGGACATCGAATCCCTTGCCACTGAACAGCTCAGCGAGATCAGCGGTGAGGACATGGCAGCCGCGATCTCGTCGGTGCACGGCCGACTGAATCTGAGCGGGTAGTCGATGGCGGGATTCCGGCTCACCACCAAGGTGCAGGTCAGCGGATGGCGCTTCCTGCTGCGCCGCGTCGAGCACGCGATCGTGCGCCGTGACACCAGGATGTTCGATGATCCGTTGCAGTTCTACAGCCGCGCCGTGACGGCGGGCATCGTCATCGCGGTCCTGATCTGCCTCGGTGCGGCGTTGCTCGCCTACTTCAAACCGCTCGGAAAGCGGGGTGGCGACAGCCTTCTGGTGGACCGCACCACCAACCAGCTGTACGTGGTACTTCCGGACAGCGGCCAGCTGCGGCCGGTGTACAACCTGACTTCCGCACGGTTGGTCCTCGGCAACAACAACACTCCGGTCGCGGTCAAGTCCGAGGAACTCGACAGGATGCCGAAGGGGCAGCCGCTCGGGATTCCGGGCGCACCGTACGCCACCCCGCTGTCTTCGGCGCCCGAATCGCAGTGGACGCTGTGCGACACCGTCATCAAGCCGGAAAGTGTTGCACCCAGCGTTGATACCGCGGTTCTGATCACCCCGCTCGCATTGGATTCTTCCGTCGGGCCGCTGCGCCCCGAGCAGGGCATGTTGATCTCCTACGAAACCCAGGACTGGTTGGTCACCGAGGCCGGTCGGCACGCCATCGACCTGTCTGACCGGGCCGTCACCTCCGCGGTCGGGATCCCCGTCACCGCCCGTTCGACGCCGATCTCCGAAGGCTTGTTCAATGCGCTGCCCGACGCTGGCCCGTGGCGGCTACCCGACATCCCCGGTGCGGGCGCGCCGAACACGGTGGGCCTGCCACCGGAACTGGTGATCGGCTCGGTGTTCATGACCGTCACCGATTCCGGTGAGCAAGCCGACGAACAGAACTATGTGGTGTTGGCCGACGGCGTGGCCAAGGTCAACGACACCACCGCGGCCGCGTTGCGTGCCACCAACTCCTATGGGTTGATCACGCCGCCGTCGATGGAGCCGAGCGCGGTGGCCCGCATCGTCGAGCAGGTGTACAACTCGCCGTTACCGGACGCTCCGATGGACGTCCTTCTCCGAGAGGAGATGCCGACGTTGTGCTGGTCCTGGCAACGTGAACCCGGCGATCAGGCACCCGAGACGACGGTGATCGCCGGGCGCCGGCTACCACTTCCGGCATCTGCGCTGAGCACCGGGATCCGCCAGATCACCGGCGACGCCACGGTGCATATCGACGGCGGCCAGTACATCCGGCTGCAGTCTCCCGACCCCCGCTACGGTGAGAGCCTTTACTACATCGATCCGCAGGGGGTGCGCTACGGACTCCCGGACGAGGACACCGCCTCGAAGCTGGGATTGAGCGCGCCACGAACGGCGCCCTGGCAGGTGGTCGGCCTGCTGGTCGACGGCCCGGTGTTGTCGAAGGAGGCGGCGCTGGTCGAGCACGACACGCTGCCCTCGAACCCGAACCCCCGCAAGGTCGGAGCCGAGGGCGCGGCCGCTCCGGCGGGGGTGAGCAACGGAGGCGGCGGATGACGACTCGCAAGTTCACCCCGATCATCAAGCGGGGGCCGCGGCTGACCCCCGGCGAGATCAACGTGACCCCGCCGGAGGACCTCGGCATCGACATCCCGCCGTCGGGTATGCAGAAGGCGCTGCCGTGGGTGCTCGGCGGATGCATGCTCGGCATGATCGCGATCATGATCTTCAGTGGGGTGCGCCAGCTTTCGCCGTACATGCTGATGATGCCCTTGATGATGGTGATGGCCGCTGTGGGTTTGGTGGCCAGCGGTGGCAGCGGTGGCAAGAAGGTGCCCGAGATCAACGCCGACCGCAAGGAGTATCTGCGTTACCTTGCGGGGCTGCGGACGAGGGTGACGTCCTCGGCCGCTGCGCAGGTGACCTTCTTCAACTACCACGCACCGCACCCCGATGACCTGCTGTCGATCATCGGCACCCACCGCCAGTGGTCGCGCACCGCCAACGCGGACTTCTACGCGGCGACCAGAATCGGTATCGGATCCGAACCCGCCGTGGACCGGTTGTTGAAGCCGGCCGTGGGTGGTGACCTCGCCGGTCCGGCTGGTGCCCCCCAGCCGCACCTCGAACCCGTCAGCCACATGTGGGTGACGAAGTTCCTGCGAACCCACGGCCTGATCCACGACTGCCCGAAACTGGTTCAGCTGCGCACCTTTCCGACGATCGCCGTCGGTGGTGACGCCGACGGAGCGGCGGGACTGCTGCGGGCGATGATCTGTCACCTCGCGGTGTTCCATCCGCCGGACCTGCTCCAGATCCGGGTGCTCACGGACAATCCCGAGGAACCGGACTGGGCGTGGTTGAAGTGGCTGCCGCACGTCCAGCATCAGTCCGATGCCGACGCGGCGGGCCCCACCCGGATGGTGTTCACCCGGCCCGACGGACTCAGCGACCTTGCCGCCCGAGGCCCGCACACCGCGGACGCCACGCCCAGTGGACCCCACGTCGTCGTCGTCGATCTCACCGGCGGTCGGGCCGGCTTCCCCGCCGACGGCCGATCCGGGGTCACCGTGCTGACATTGGGTAATCACCGGTCCTCCTACCGGATCCGCGTCGATGTCGACGGCACCGCCGACGACCGGCTGCCGAACCAGACGTTCCGACTGGTCGCCAGCCAGGTGGACCGGATGACTCCCGGCCAGGCCGAGCGGGTGGCACGCAAGCTCGCCGGCTGGTCGATCACCGGCACGATCATCGACAAGAGCACGCGGGTGCAGAAGAAGGTCGCCACCGAGTGGCACGAGATCGTCGGCGCACAGTCTGTCGAGGAGGTGACGCCCGCACGCTGGCGGATGTTCACCGACACCGACCGTGACCGGCTGCGGATCCCGTTCGGCCATGAACTCAAGACCGGCGGCATCATGCATCTCGACATCAAGGAGGGCGCCGAGTTCGGTGCCGGCCCGCACGGCATGCTGATCGGCACCACCGGATCGGGGAAGTCGGAGTTCCTCCGGACGCTGATCCTCTCCCTGGCCGCCACGCATCATCCCGACCAGGTGAACCTGCTCCTGACGGATTTCAAGGGTGGGTCGACATTCCTGGGGATGGAGAAGCTGCCGCACACCGCTGCGGTGGTCACCAACATGGAGGAAGAGGCCGAGCTCGTCAGCCGGATGGGGGAGGTGCTCACCGGTGAGCTCGACCGGCGGCAGTCGATCCTGCGTCAGGCCGGTATGCAGGTGGGCGCTGCCGGTGCGCTTTCCGGTGTTGCCGAATACGAGAAACACCGGGAACGCGGAGCCGATTTACCGCCACTGCCAACGTTGTTCGTCGTCGTCGACGAGTTCGCCGAGCTGTTGCAGAACCATCCCGACTTCATCGGGCTGTTCGACCGGATCTGTCGTGTGGGGCGTTCGCTGCGCGTGCATCTGCTGCTGGCCACGCAGTCGTTGAACACCGGCGGCACCCGCATCGACAAGTTGGAGCCCAACCTGACCTACCGGATCGCGTTGCGCACCACCAGCTCCGCGGAGTCCAAGGCGGTCATCGGCACCCCGGAGGCGCAGTACATCTCGAACAAGGAGAGCGGCGTCGGGTTCCTGCGGGTCGGGATGGAGGATCCGGTCAAATTCCAGACCGTGTACACCGGAAACCCCTACGTTCCGGCGACGGCGACGTCCGGCGACGGTGATGCCGCACCGCGGGCGGTCGACAACAGCATTCGGATCCACCGCTTCACCGCCGCCCCGATCCTCGACGCGACGGTGGCAGCCCAATGACCATCGAGCCGGAGCAGAAGGTGCTGCGCGAGGTCGTGCTCAACCAGCTCACGACCGGAGACAACCATGCCTATCGGATGTGGTTGCCCCCGTTGGCCGATCCCACTCCGGTCAACGAACTCGTCGCCCGCGACTACGACCGGCGGCCGCTCAGGATCGGGCTGGGCATCATGGACGAGCCACGACGGCACCGGCAGGAGGTGTGGGGCATCGACGTCGCCACCGCGGCCGGCAACATCGCCGTCGGTGGCGCGCCGCAGACGGGCAAGTCGACGTTCCTGCAGACGTTCATCCTGTCCGCTGCGGCGTCCCATACTCCACGCGACGTGCAGTTCTACTGCGTCGACATGGGCGGCGGCGGTCTGATGTACATCGAGGACCTGCCGCACGTCGGTGGCGTCGCCACCCGGGCCGAATCTGACCGCGTCAATCGGGTGGTTGCCGAGGTGAAAGCCGTACTGCGGCAGCGTGAGCAGACGTTCAAGCAGTACCGCGTCGGTTCGATGGCCGACTACCGGCAGATGCGCGAGGACCCGAACAACCCGGCGTCGGCGGATCCATTCGGCGACGTGTTCCTGGTGATCGACGGCTGGCCGGCCTTCGCCGCGGAGTTCACCGATTTGGAAGCCGTCGTGCAGGACATCGCGGGGCAGGGGCTCGCATACGGCGTGCACACCGTGATCTCCACGCCGCGGTGGACGGAGCTCAAGGCCCGCATTCGGGACTACCTGGGCACCAAAGTGGAGTTCCGGCTGGGCGACGTGAACGAGACGCAGGTGGACCGCATCACCCGTGAGATCCCGCTGAACCGGCCGGGGCGCGCCGTGTCAACCGACAAGCACCACTTGATGATCGGCGTTCCGAGGCTCGACGGCGTGCACAGCGCCGACGGCCTGGTGCCTGCCATGTCGGCAGCCGTGCAGGAGGTCGCTGCCCGCCACACCGACGAAGCGCCCCGGGTGCGCGTGCTGCCCGACCGGATCTACCTGCACCAACTGGACTCGGCGCCGCCCGGCCCGGACGCGGACTACCGCACCCGCTGGACAATTCCGGTCGGTGTGCGGGAGTCGGACCTCACGGTGGCGCACAGCCACATGCACACCAGTCCGCACCAGCTGATCTTCGGCGCACCGAAATCCGGAAAGACGACCATCGCCCACGCCGTGGCACGGGCGATCTGCGCCCGCAACAGCCCTGATCAGGTGCGCTTCATGGTCGCCGACTACCGGTCGGGTTTGTTGGAGGCGGTCCCGGACACGCATCTGCTGGCCGCCGGGGCGATCAACCGCAACCACACGACACTCGAAGCGTCGATCAACGCGTTGGCGATCAATCTGACCAAGCGGCTGCCACCGGCAGACCTGACTCCGTCGCAGCTGCGAGCACGGTCGTGGTGGACGGGCCCCGACATCGTGCTGCTGGTCGACGACTGGCACATGATCGTGGCGGCCGGTGGGATGTTGTCGCCGATGGCACCTCTCTCGCCGCTCTTGCCGGCGGCAGCCGACATCGGTCTGCACATCGTCGTGACCTGCCAGATGAGCCAGGCGCACCGGGCCACCATGGACAAGTTCGTCGGTGCGGCCTACGGCGCCGGAACTCCCACGATGTTTCTTTCCGGGGAGAAGCAGGACTTCCCGTCGCGCGAGATCCTGGTCAAGAAGCGGCCACCCGGTCAGGCCTTTTTTGTCACCCCGGATGGGAAAGAAGTGATCCAAGCGGCGTATGTGGATCCACCGGAAGAATAAGTGTGGAGAGCACCCCCTGACGGCGGTTAGTATTGGTTCCGGGAACGTCCAGCAAATTTGGGCGAAACTGCGAAAGCAATCGGGTCGGGGGATCTTCGAGTTCTCTCACTGGTGATTGCCGCCGTGTAAACGACAGTTGAATACACCGTTGTGTCCAAGACTGGTAGGAGTTAGCAAATGCAACCACTCAGCCACAATGCCGCTACTGCCGGTGTCGGCGGTCAGGTCGCCGCGAACGGCGCTCGGGGTCTGGCCACCGGCACTGCCGCTACGGCGCAGGTCACCGCACTCGCGCCGGCCGGTGCCGACGAGGTGTCCGCGAGCGCGGCCCTGATGTTCGCCTCCGAAGGAATCCAGACCCTGGGAATCAACGCGCTGGCTCAAGAGGAGCTGGCCCGCGCCGGTGCGACCGTCACGCAGATCGCAGCCACCTACCAGGCCGTGGACGCCGAGAACGGCGTGACGCTGGCCTGATCGACGAGCTGATTCGAGTCGAGTGAGCCATGGCCGGCCTCGGTATACCCATCCCACCCATCTGGGGGGCTTTTCCTCCCGAGATCAATACGGCGCGTCTGCAGTCCGGAGCAGGAGTTGCTCCGATGGTGCAGGCTGCCGCGGGGTGGGAAGCGTTTGCGATCTCGTTGGAGACGCAGGCTGACGAGTTGGCGGCCAGTCTGGCGTCGCTGGCCCAGATGTGGCAGGGGATGGCCAGCGAGCGGGCCATCACAGCGGCGATGCCGATGGTTCTCTGGCTCAGGACGCTGTCGCTGCAGGCGCACAAACGCGCAGTTCAGGCGTCCGCACAGGCCACGGCGTGGTCGACGGCGGCTACGACCACGCCGCAGCTGCCTGAGATCGAACTGAACCACGTGACCAACGCGGTGCTCAACGCCACGAACTTCCTGGGTGTGAACACGGTGCCGATCGCGGTCAACGAGGCTGACTACGTCCGGATGTGGAACCAGGCAGCCGGGGTGATGACCGCGTACGAGGCCGAGACGATGCTCAACTCGACATTCGAGCCGGTGCCGCCGCCCAAGCCCATCGTGCTCCCTGGTGGCGCCGAGGCTGCGATGGCCGTCGGCATGGCCGGTGCCGCCCCGATGGTGGCCGGTGCGGCGGTCCGCAACGCGACGTTCGCCAAGGTCAGCGGCTACGGCAAGTTCGAAGAGGCCAATCAGAAGGCGGGCCGGATGGAGCAGGCCGCCCACCAGGTCGCCAACCAGGGCCGGTCACCTGCAGATCAGGCGCAATCCCTGCAGCAGGCACCACAGCAGGGCATGCAAATGGGGATGCAGATGGCGTCTCAACTCGGGTCCACGCTGGGCCAGCTGCCCCAACAGATGATGCAGGGGGTCACGCAGCCGTTCCAGCAGCTCACTCAGCCGCTGCAGCAGATGTCGTCGATGTTCGGCCAGATGGGCGGCATGATGGGCGGCGACAAGGGTGCACAGGTCGGGATGCTCGGCGCGACCCCGTTTTCGAATCATCCCGCGATCGGCGGCACCGGTGCCGCGGCCGGTTCGGGCATGGTCCGGGCCGCGTCGCTTCCTGGGGCGGGTGGCACATCGGCACGCACCCCGCTGATGTCCAATCTCGTCGGCAAGGAGCTCGGACCCACGTTGAGTCCGGTCGCGGTAGGCGCCGGCGCGGCGGCGGGTGCCGCCGCCGCAGGGCTGGCCCCCGTTGGCAGCGGCGGCGGGATGGGCGGACCGATGGGAATGATGGGTCAGCGCGGCAAGAGCGGCGGCAACAAGGCCGGACTCAACGCGCCGGCGCCCTTGGAACACGACCTCAGCGAGGACGAAGAGGACGACTGGTGAGCGTCCCCAGCAACTTGCCGACCACCTGGGTCGGGAGGGCCTGCCGAGTCGGCGGGAGCACAGGTAAAGAGAGAGAAGGTCAGCAATGGCATTGGTGAATGCGGATACTCCGCAGTTAATGGCGGAGGCGGCGAACTTCGACCGGATCTCCGGTGAGCTTCAGTCCGTCCTCGCACAGGTCGAGTCGACCGCCGCGGGTCTGCAGCAGAGCCTGCACAGCGAGGGTGCCGGACAGGCCGCGCAGGCAGCGCTGCTGCGTTTCCATGAGGCGTCGAGTCAGCAGATCCGTCTGCTCACCGACATCTCGCAGAACATCCACACCAGCGGTACCTCGTACCTCAACACCGACGCGCAGAACGCCGATGCGCTCGCGACGCAGATGAACTTCTAGGTCGGATTCAAAGGGAAACGGAGAACACCGTGGGACAGATCAACTACGAGTTCGGCGCCATCGAGGCCGGTGCCGGCGAGATTCATGCCGCAGTCGGGCGTACCAACGGGCTGCTCGACGAGGGCCAGGGCTCGCTCGCCCGCCTGCAGGGCGCCTGGGTGGGCGACGGCTCGATGTCATACCAGGCCGTCCAGCAGCGCTGGGACGCCAACTCGACCGAGCTCAACCTCGCGCTGCAGCAGCTGGCGCAGGCAGTCAGCAATGCCGGCACCACCATGGGCGGCACCGAGAACGCCGTGATCGGAACCTTTACATAAGCGCCGGGGAGCACGTTGGTGGGCGACCGCTCCAGATGTTGGGATCGCCCACCGCGTGCACCGCGGCCTCCTTGCCAAAAATCTGAGAGGTACACATGTCGGCCGACTATGACCGGCTCTTCCACTCCCCGGACGCCGTGCGAACGGTCGACGAGGATGCGGACAGCGACACTCCGCCAGCCGGTCGGGACGTCGCGGCACCCCAGGGTGGCGTGATCCGAAATGACGCGACGCCGCCCGCGATGCCGGTCGCGGCGCCGCGGACGCAGGCTGCCGCCGCGCCCCCGCCCCGGCAGACCGAGATCACCAGCCAGATCCCGCCGATGCAGACGACGGGCCCGCAGCGTGTTCCGAACAACGGGATGATGCGCGCCCCGCAGACGTCGTCGTCGGGCGCACGTCACGAGCAGCAGCGTCCCTTGCCGGCTCCGGAACCGCGCCCGGCGCCGGCACCTGCGCCGTCGAGGCACTTCGCTGAAGGCGAGGGAGCCCATCGGACCGTGGCGCAGTCCGCGCCGACGTCGGCGGCGTCGATGGGCAACCACCGTGCGATCGACGCCCTATCGCACGTCGGGGTCCGCAGCGCGGTGAAGATGCCCTCGCAGCGCGGGTGGCGACACTGGATCTACATGCTGACGCGCATCAACCTCGGGCTCTCGCCGGACGAGATGTACGAGATGGACCTGCATGCCCGCATCCGGCGCAACGCCAGGGATTCCTATCAGATCGGTGTGTTCGGTCTGAAAGGCGGAGTGGGCAAGACAGCGGTGACCGTGGCGCTGGGCTCGGCGCTCAGCAAGGTCCGCGGTGACCGGATACTCGCGATCGATGCCGATCCCGACGGCGGGAACCTGGCCGACCGCGCCGGACGCCAGTCGGCGGCGACCATCGCGGATCTGCTGACCGACCAGGAACTGCACCGCTACAACGATATTCGGGCGTACACGAGCATGAACGGCGCGAACCTCGAAGTGCTCTCCTCGGAGGAGTACAGCGCGGCACGGCGCGAATTCAACGATGACGACTGGCAGGCGGCTACGGACATCGTGTCGCGCTACTACAATCTGGTGCTCGCCGACTGCGGCGCGGGGCTCTTCCAGCCCGGTGCCCGTGGCGTGCTGTCGACGGTGTCGGGTCTGGTGATCGTGGCCAGCGCCTCGATCGACGGAGCCCGCCAGGCGGCGATCACGATGGACTGGTTGCGACAGAACGGCTACCAGGATCTGCTGGGTCGGTCCTGCGTCGTGATCAATCACGTCACCCCGGGTAAACCGAACATCGACGTCGAGGACCTCGTGCAGCAGTTCGAGAGGCACGTGTCCCCGGGGCGGGTGATCGTGTTGCCGTGGGACAAACACATCGCCGCGGGCACCGAGATCCAGTTGGAGCTGTTGGGTAAGCAGTTTGAGCGCAAGGTCGTCGAGTTGGCGGCCGCGCTCTCGGACGACTTCGACAGGCTCGAACGGCGTTGACCGCGACGGCCGCGCCCACCTCGTCGACCGCCGTCACCCCCGGTGGGCCGTCGACCACCAGGGTCACGATTCTGACCGGTCGGCGGATGACCGATCTGGTGCTGCCCTGCGCGGCGCCGATCGAGACCTATGTCGACGAAACCGTGTCGGTGCTGGCCGAAATACTTTCGGACACACCGGCAGATATGCTGGCAGGCTTCGATTTCAAAGCGCAGGGTGCCTGGTCGTTCGCGCGTCCGGGTGCGCCGCCGATCAAACTCACCGAGTCCCTCGATGAGGCTGGCGTGGTCGACGGTTCGCTGTTGACCATCGTTCCGGTCAGTCGCACCGAACGCTACCGGCCGCTGGTCGAGGACGTCATCGATGCGATCGCGGTGCTCGATGAGACACCAGAGTTCGATCGCACCGCGTTGTACCGATTCGTCGGACTGGTGCTGCCGTTGGCGGCAGCGGCCGTCACCACGGTGGCGATGCTGTCATGGGCGTCCACGGGGCGTGACTGGTGGTGGGCGGTCGTTCTGGGCGTGCTGGGTTTGGCCCTGATGGGCGGCAGCGTGTTGTCCCAGCGCCGGTTCGGCAACCTCGATATGGCGGAGAGCCTGCTGGTGTCCTCACTGCTGACGCTGGGTGGGGCGGTCGCGCTGGCGGTGCCGCTACCTCGCGGCGTGGAATCGCTTGGGGCGCCGCAACTTGCCGGGGTCGGTTCGCTGCTGCTGCTGATAGTCCTGGCGACCAGAGGTGGGCCGCGGCGTCGAGCCGAGGTGGCAGCGTTCCTCGCGGTGGTCGCGACCGCGGTGACGATCGCCGCGGTGGCGTTCGGGTACGGATGGAATAATTGGGTGCCGGCGGGTGCGATCGCCTTCGGGCTGATCATCGTCACCAACGCGGCCAAGCTGACAGTGGCTGTGGCCCGAATCGCGCTGCCACCGATCCCGGCGCCCGGCGAGACGGTATCCAACGACGAGTTGCTGGATCCGGTGACCACGCCCGACGCGTCGGAGGAGTCAGAGACCTGGCAGGCGATCATCGCCTCGGTGCCCGACTCGGCCGCACGCCTGACCGAGCGCAGCCGGCTGGCGAAGCGGCTGCTGATCGGATTCCTCACGGCAGGTGCATTGATCCTCGCGGCCGGAGCTATAGCGGTTGTGGTGCAAGGGCACTTCTTCAAACACAGCCTGATCGTGGCGGGCCTGGTGACGGTTGTGTGCGGGTTCCGTTCCCGCCTCTACGCCGAGCGGTGGTGCGCCTGGGCGCTGATGGCGGCGGCTGTGGCGATCCCGACAGGCGTGATGATTCGGTTGTGCCTGTGGTATCCCGAGCGAGCCTGGCTGGTGCTGGGAATCTACGCGGTGCTGGCGTTGGTCGCGGTGATCCTGATCGGTGCCACCGAGGGCGTACGGAGGATGTCGCCGGTCACCAAACGGATTCTGGAGCTACTCGACGGGGTCGCGATCGCGGCGGTCATCCCGATGCTGCTGTGGATCGCCGGGGTGTACGACCTCCTTCGCAACCTACGGTTCTAGGGGAAACGACCGATGAGCAATCCACCTCCACTGTCGGTAGATCCGGAACAACTGGGTACGGCGGGCGGTGAGCTGCTGACGTCAGCCGGGCAACTACCGGCGGCCCCTGCACCGTTCATGCCTGTGGGAAAGGATCCGCTGTCGGCCGCGATCATCAGCCAGATCCCCCACATCGAAGAGCCTGTGATGACCCAATTGCCCGCAGTGCAGGCGCAGTCGACGAAGACCGCGAACAACGTCGTCGCCGCGGCGCAGGCGTACTCGTCGACCGACCAGCAACTCGGCGGGCAGATCAGCCAGGAGATGCAGACCCTTCCCAACACGACGCCCGGCGGGGGGTCGGGCGGACCGGCGTCGCCGGCCGGCGCCGATTCGATGGGCCAGATGACGGGTATGGTCGGCCAAGTGGCGCAGATGCCCATGCAGGTGATGGGTGCGGCGGCGGCGCTGCCGCAGGGCGTCATGCAGGGCGCTCAGCAGGTGGGTCAGCAGGTCCAACAGGTGGCCGGCCAGTTCGGTCAGGGCGGCACGGGTGGCCAGACAGGTTATGGCGGGCAAGGAGATTCCGCCGCGACGGCCAACAACTCCGGCGGCGGCTTCCCGGAGGGGGAGCGGGCCGAGGAGCCGAAGCCGGACGGTGGGCACGCCCGCGAGGACGACCCGGGTGACACAGGGCGCGACGGCGCGGCGGCCTCGGATCCGGGAGCCGAACGCGCCCCGGACACAACGGACATGAACCGCGACGGCGCTGCCGCGTCACCAGGTCCCGGACGCCACCGCGCCACCGAGCCTGATGACAGGATCGATCTGTGAGCCGATCGCTGAGGGTCGTCATTCCGTCGACGTCGTAGCGTTCACCGCGGGCGCCTACCCCGACGCCGCCGCCAGAACGGCCTGCACGCGGTTGCGGCGTTCTTCGATGGCCTTTCCGATCTCCTTGAGTAGCAAGGGCTTGCGCATCGCGAGGTCTTCGATGTCGTCGCGGTCGATCTGCAGGACGGTGACCTCTTCTAGCGCGACGGCGCTCGCGGTCACCGCTTCCCGGGTCAGCGCGCTCTGCCCCAGGAAGTCGCCGCGGTGCAGGGTCCGGACCGGGAGCTCTGCGCCGGTGTCGTCGTTGACGGTGAGCTGCACGCGTCCGGCCATCACGAACATCATCTGGGTGGGCAGTTCACCCTGCAGCTGTAGTGCCTCCCCGGCGCCGTATCGGGTCAGACGCACCTTCGGCAGCAGGAGCTCCTGCTCGGTACCGGTGAGGCGCAGCGTGGACGCGATCGCCTGCAACTGCTCCTGTGTCCTTGCCTCGGTGGCGAAGTCGTCGTCAGCGAGGTCCAGGTGCAGACCGGCCCGCCTGGCGGCGTACCAGGCCCACCGCAGGAACGTGGCGCGCGCCGGCCCGTCGTCGGCGGGGGAGCGCAGCGGAATGGTTGTGCGGTACTCGGTGGCGCCTGCGGGCATCGTCGACGGCCGCTCGTCGGTGCGCAACTGGGGTAGGCGACCGGCCACCCGCGACAGTGTCATGCACACCGCATCAGGCGAGTCGGTAGCCGCGAACACCGTCGACACCGAGATGGCGTGTGTCCCGCCCGGCCGGCTCAGGTTGGTGAACGACGCCCCCGCCAAAACCGAGTTGGGCATCACCTGCAAGCCGCTGCCGGTCTCGAGGTGGGTGGCGCGCCAGTTCACCTCGACGACACGGCCACGCGCGGTGGGAGTATCGAGCCAGTCGCCGATCTGGAACGGCTGCTCGAACAACAGCAGCAGCCCGGAGACGATCTGGCCGACAGAGTTCTGCAGCGCGAGGCCCAGGACGATGGAGCTGACACCCAGCGCGGTGAACAACCCGCCGACGTTGGCACCCCAGACCACCGACAGGATCAGCGCCAGACCGATGGCGATCAGCCCGAACCGCGCGACGTCGAGGAAGATCGTCGGCAACCGCTGACGCCAGCTCCCCTCGGGGGCGCTGTCGAACAGGGTCGCGTTGAGGCTCGACAACAACAGCACCAACACGACGAACCCGAGCGTCGTCGACACGATCCGGACGGGGGTCGTGTGCACCGACACCTGGTTGGCGCCGGTCAACAGCACCAGCAGCGCGGCCAGCGGCAGAATGTAGTTGCGCAGCAACTCCACTGGCCGAGTGAGCGCACTCCCACGGCGGTCCAGCGCGCTGCGCAGTTCGGTCAGCGCGATCAGCCCGATCGGCAACCCGATCGCGACCGACACTGCCCAGTAGAACCACGGCTGGCCGAAGTACTCCATCGCTAGCTGCTCTCCGCGAGGCGGTAGGTCTGTTCGTCGGTCCCGTCGTGGCTGATCACGGCAGCGGGGGTGAAGTCGTGGAAGTCGCGGACCACGTCGTACACCCGGGAGGTCACGTAGATGCCGGGTTGGGTAGATCCGCTGCGAACCTGATGGGCGAGATTGACTGTCCTGCCCCACATGTCGTAGGCGATGCTGGTCTTGCCGATCAGCCCGCTGCCCACAGTGCCGGTGTCGATGCCCGCTCGCAGCTGCAGGTTGTAGCCGCTCTCGGCGTTGTACCTGTCGATGATGTGCTGCATCTCGATCGCGAAATCCACAGTGCGACGGGAGTTGTCGAGGCGGGGCTGGTTGAGTCCGCAGCTGGCCAGATAGCCGTTGTGCATGGTGCGGACCTGCTCGATACCGAGATTCTCGGCCGCCGCGTCGAACTGGCGCACCAGCTTGTTGACGACCTTCAGCGACTCTTCGGGTGTCAGCCGCGCGGAGAGTTCGTCGAGCCCGACGATGTCGGCGAAGATGACGCTGACATCCGGGTGGTCGAGGGCGATGTTCTCCTCGCCCTCGCGGTAGCGCTGCACCACGGACTCCGGCATCAGGGACAACAACAATTTGGTGTTCTCCGCGCGCTGTTCCACCAGCAGTTGCTCGTGCAGAGACAGGTTGCGGCTCATCTCATTGAACGCCACCGTCAGGTCACCGAACTCATCGAGTGAACGCAGCGGAAGCACAACACCGTAATCGCCGGCGCTGATCTGGCGAGAGCCCTCCTCCAATCGCTTGATGGGCCGGACGAATCGGCGAGCCAGCACCATCGCGATCACACAGACGAGGAAGATGATCGCGGTGGTCGACAGCACCAGCGTTCGGGTGAATTTGGCGACCGGAGCGAACGCTTCGCTGACGTCGATCTTGGCCACGATGTTCCAGCGCAGTTGATCGTCGGGGATCGGCGCGTAGGCCTGCAGCGTCCTGCGCCCGAGGTAGTCATCGGCGATCAAGGTGCCTGTTCGGCCCTGGTCGGCCAGGCGCGTGGCCTCGGTACCGGCCGGTTGGATGAGCACCGTGGTGCCCTGCTGGATCGCTGCGTCGGCCACGTCGGGTGGAGTGCCGGCCTCGACCACCTCAGACCGGTAGGCATCACGATCCTCGAGGAACAGCCGGGAGTCCGACCGCATCAGCTCGTCGGCGCCCACCAGGAACGTCTCGCCCGTCGTCCCCATGCCGGCTTGTGCCCACTGCTTGTCCACCGTCATCAGGCGGTTGATCTTCGACATCGGCAACTGCAGCGCCAACACCCCGGTGACCTCGTCGAGAGGCCCCACCGGGCTGACCATCCACGCCGTCGGCTCCAGTGCGGGCTGATAGGCGCTGAAGTCGGTCATCTCGACGTAGTCGAGCGCATTGCTCTGCAACGCGTCGGTGAAGGCTTCGGTGAGGTCACCGCCGCGGAACGGGCCGTCGAGGACGTTGGTGCCGAGGTCGACGCCCTTGTTGGCGCTGTATACGACGTTGCCGTCCGTATCGATGAGCAGCGCATCCTCGAATTCGAAACGGTTGACGACGGTGCGGAAGAAGTTGTTGAAGCGGCTGTTGGCGACCGACCATGCGCTGTTGTCACCGGCGTCGTCGACCTCGATCCGCTCCGACGATTTCGCGAAGGGAATCGTGTAGTGGATCTGCAGGTACTTCTGCGCATACGAGGTCGGTAGCAGCGCCGGAACATCCAGTTGGACGCCGGTTTTGGCCTCTTCTTCGCGGGCGAAGACGTTGGTGTAATAGTCGACCAGCGCTTGCTCTTGGGCGGGGTCGATGGGGGGCGCGTCGGGGTTGTTGAGTTCGTTGAAGCCGTTGGTGTACGCCGCCATCGCCGTGCCGGCGTTGTTGGTGCGCGCGAACAGGATGATTGAGTTCTTCATGTCGTTGAGTTCGCCGGTGATCTGGCGACTCTGGGATTCACGAAGCTCGGTGAGGCGGTCGAACGCTGCGGCACGTAGAGATGTGCGGCCTGACTCGAAGCCGATATAGCCCACCACGGCGACCGACAGAATGCTGGTGACCAGCAGCATCAGCAGGAACTTGGACTGGATGCTGATCCGCGAGAGCACCTTGCCGAGGTGCCGGGGCAGCTCCACGGGGTAGGCAGCCTCGGGGTCGATACCTTTGGTCTTGAATCGCCTCGTGGTCATCGGCACATGACACTATCTTGCGGAGGCTGCCTACCGGTGGGAGTTGGGCCGGTGGCGCCTCATCTGGTCAAACGGACGCCTCGGTGTTGACGGCGTCGGCGACGAGGACGGCGAGGTGCTGCCAGTACACCCAGTCGGCGATGGATTGCCGTTGGGCGGCTGGGTCGGGGGCGGTGTGGGCGCGGTGTAGCGCCAGTTCCTGGGCGTGGTTGGCGTAGGTGATGAATGCTTCGAGGTGGGCGGTTCCGCGGTGAGGGCTGGTGCTCATCAGGGGTTTGGCCACTTCGAACCACAGCATGGCGGTCTCGTCGGCGGGTGCGGTCTTGTCGGCTGGTGCCGGGGGCAGAAGCTCGGTCAGTCCGAGATCGCTGACGGCCGCAAGGCGTTCGGCCGCGCCGGGGGCGATGACTTGTAACCGGTTGCGGCCCTGCATCTTCCCGTCGTCGGGGATGTCATCGTCGGTGAGGATGATTTTCGCGACGCCGGGGTCGAAGCTGGCGAACTGCTCCTCGGTGGCCACTACCGCACGCAGCTTGGTGTTGCGGTGCTGGGCCCAGCCCTGCACCGCGAGGATCGGGTACGTCGCCCATTTGGCCCGNTCGGCCGGGGGGATGGCTTCGTCGGCAGTGGCCATGCGCACGTGGTCGGGGAGGTTCACCCCGTCGGGGATGTAGGCCAGGCCGTAGCTGTTGGCGACCACGATGGTGCCGTCGGTGGTGACCGCGGTGACCCAGAAGAAGCCGAAGTCCATCACCCCGACGTTGAGGGCGGCGCCGATGTGGCGGGCCCGCTGGACGGGGTCGCCACCCTGGCTGCTGCGCCGCAGCGCGCCGGCGGTGGCCGCCGACTGGATCGCATCCCGCTCGGCGCGCGCTGTGGAGACGGGCACAGGTGCCGGCGCCGTCGCGGCGCCGCTGGCTGCCGACATGGGGGCGACGCCGGGACCGGTGGCTGCGGCCGGTGCGACGCCGGGTCCTCCGGGTGCAGGCGCGCCGGGCGGAGGTGGGGTCGTCGGTGGTCCCAGCGGCATCGGCGGGGCCGGGTTGGCACCGCTTGCGGGAGGGCCGCTGACCGGTGCGGCGCCGGCGCCGCCGGACGTCCCGCCGCCGCCGGCCGCGCCGGGGGAGGCAGCGCCGCCGGGCGGAGGCGCTGCAGCAGCCTGGTTGGTGGGCGCCGGCGCCGGGGCAGGCGACGTCGCCGGCGCGGACGACGCCAGCGGGGGTTGGGACGTCAGCGGCTGCAGCGGCGCAGTTGGCCTGGCGGACTTGGCCGTATCGGCGGGGGTGGCGTTCGGGTTGACGGCACCGGCGCCGGTTGGGGGATTCGACGCGGAGGGTGAGTCGGATGGACCGGGGCTGGACGAACCTGAGGTGGCTGGTGAGGGCGTTGGGCCGGTGCCGCCAGACGACGATCCGGATGAGCTCATCGGGCTGGCTGACGGTGTGGATGAACCGGACGGGGTGCTGGGACTCGGCCCGGCCGAACCCCCGACGCCGGCGTTCGGCGAAGGGGGACTCGTCAGGCGCGAGTCGATTGGATCAGGTGGCGGGGTACCACCACTGGATGGCGTTAGTTGGTTGATTCCGCCCGTGCCGGCGGCACCTATAGGTTCGACCGGTAGTGATGCCTTCTGGAAGCGGGGCGCGAATGTCCGAATCTCCGGTCGGGACCGCGTCGGGGTATCGGCATTCTTCTGTGGCGGCGTGGGCACGACCGGCGGAACCGATCCAGCAGGCGGTTGCCACGGCCCAAACTTGGGAACCTGCCCGCTCATCTCCCTGACCATTTGAGTGTGATCGAGCTTCCGCCGCTCTACCTCGGCGAGTATCTCCGCTTGGTGGTCGCCCTTCGGATTAGTTCGGATTCTACTAAACTCCGCCTCTGCAGCCTGCAAACTGGCATTTATAGACAACTTCGTATCAATGACAATTTGCGCGAGCCAGCTGTAGTAGGCAGATGCCTTTCCAAGGTGTTCGGTAAGCGTGTCCATCTCGCCGATACGCCCCAAAATGGCTGTGTGACCGGCGTCTGCGCCGCTACCAGACCACACGCCTCTGCTGAAGATCTGACCGAGTTTATCGCGCCAAGCGGAAGTGACCCAACCTACCTCATTTCGGAGGGTCAAGAATTCCTGTGCTCGCGCCAATAGGCCCGACTCGTCGATATCGGGCCAACCGGCAGGCTCTGTCATTTGTTCCACATACTCGACAGGGAACTTGATGATGCCCACGGTCTACATCCCCGCCGCGTAACACGCCTCATCGATTGCGACCACAAGTTCAGAAGCGACGCTATCTAGGTAGTTGTCGGACGGCACATAGGTTGGTATTGCCTGCACGTACGCGAATCGATACTTTGCGATTAGGTTCGCAAAATCTCTCCATACCGGGTTCTTGCTGCGCAGACCGAGTTGTTGGATTTCGCCTGCGTTGTCCCCCATTACCGTGACCATACTGGTGAAAAGCCGTTGTTGAGAAGGGGGCCATTGGCTCGCCGGAATTCCAGGATCTGCATTCTGCATCCAGTCTGACGCATTATCTCGATATGCGGCGACCATAGCGTGCCATTCTGTACAGAGCGGGGATCCGCTCTCGATAAACGGCTGTGGGCTGTTGATATCACCGATCGGGGCAACTTCTAGAGGTGCTACGCCTGGGGTGACCAGCATGCCACGTGCCGCGGCGGACCCGTAGCTAATGGCCCCACATATCCAATTCACGGTGCTTGACAGGCCGTTCGCGACTGCCGCAAGATGATTATCGGCAGCCGTATACTCGGGGATAGTTGCGGCATAAGTGCGCCAATATGCAATAGTCTGTTGGTAGAGTTCCCTCATCACTCGATGGGGCGTGAGCTTGACCAGCGCCGAAGTGGCGTCTGCTGCAGAATTCATTGCTGCCGCAATGTTCATGTGCATTTCTCGCTGATCTACAGTCCACGAACTCGCAGGAACCGACGCATCTCGGTTTTCCCAACCCTTTTCTTGTTGATCGAATAACGTCTGCGCTATCGGTGTCCAGGCGTCACAGGTGGGGTCGTCAGTTACCACATTTACTGGCCCGTCATCGTTGGCGCTGGCTACTTCCGAATTATCGATGGAACTACTCGGCGTCGAGGATGATCCGGGGGGCGGACTTGTGTCTGAGCTGCCGCGAGTGAACAGCAAAATCGCCACCACCGTGACAACGACGACCACGAGCAGAACGAGCCCACCGAGAATCCACTTCGAGCGATTGCCGCCGTTCTGAGGCGGTGGCTGCTGGCCCCACGGCGGCGATGGTCCCCATTGCGGTGGTCCTGGTGGGAAGCCTGGTGGCGGTGGCTGCTGGGGTGGCCAGGGTCCGGGCGGCGGCGCGGTCACGCGCGGCACTTCCGATCGTGCCTCTTCATCCCCGTTCCTCCCAGGTCAACACAACCTCGCTGTTGAGGTCGATCGCGATGCCGACGCAACCAGCTTAAGAGAGGTTGAGCCGAGCTTGTGTCGTTGATTTTGCACAACGCGGCTACTGTCGATCCGCCACCTCGGCGGTGACCTCGTGGTTGCCTATCGAATTCGCTCACTGTCCGCGCCCGTCTTGCGCTGGCAGCAGAGTTCTCGAGTCCGAGAGCCTTTGGTGAACAACCGCCGCCGTGGGTGTCTAGACGCTGAGTCAGCACGTGACTCCCCCTCCGGAACCGATGCCCGCACCGATCAGGAACGGCACGATCGTCAGCGGGATCACGGCCAGCGACACCACCAGGCCCGTGCCGAACCGTCTCGCCGCGCCCGATGCGAGCATCAGCGGGAAACCGACGATGACGAGCGCTCCGAATCCAACGCCGACATCCATCACCTGCAGCACGATCAGCATCAGGTAGGTGGTCCCTAGCAGGACACCCAATAGGCTGGCCGGTCCAAAGAACTCGCCGAGTTTGATATCGCGGTTCATATCGTCACCGCCGCCGCAACGAGTGTGCAAATGCCGGCGATGGCACCCGCGACCGCCGCCCCGGTGGTCCACGAAGAAGACCGTCGCGCCAGCCAGACCGACCCCAGCACAAGCACGAGTTCCACTATGACCACGGGGATGACCGTCGAGCTCAGCAGGACTGTACCGCCTCCGTCGAAGGCCATCTTCATCATCAACAGCAGAAGCAGCGCCGCTGACAGCAGGATCGGCACCCCCAATGTGGCTGCGACCCAGAAGGAGGTGTCTTGTCGTTGCCACCACTGCACGTGATCACTTCGAGAGTTCACTCATACCCTCCTAGCGGACCACGACGAGGTCGGGGATCTTGTCGGTCGGTCCGAGATCGGTCGGGGTACTGGGGTCGACCTGGCCCTGCACGTAGGGCACGGTGTCGCCGGGATAGCAGGTTCGCCCGGCAACTGGGGCCGCACAGGACTCGAACAGCTCGAGGGCCGATGCCATCGCCCGCTACTCAGGCCTGTGCTCGGACGCTTCGGCGGTGATCTCGGCGACCACCGCGTCGAGTCGCTCGCGATCGGCGTCGATCGCCGCACTCGCCTCGGCGCTGGCCTTCTGCAGCGCTTCGTTCACCCGCTGCTCCACCGTCTCCGCACCCAGCCGCAACAAGCCGTCCTGGATGTAGACATCCTTGAGCCAGTGGTGACCGTTCAACGTCACCTCGACAGTCTCGGTGTCATCGGAGGCGGTGAAGGAATCGCTGGCCATCTTGTCGAGCTGCTCGTCCATCAGGGACTGCAGTCGCCGCGCCTGCCTCAGAACGGCGGCGACCTCGGGATGCATGTCGTCCGTCATTGCGACTCCTTCTTCGTGTCATCGGGAGTGCCCCGGCGTCGGACTCGATTACCGATGACGGCCTCAGTCCACGGCCGCTCCTCGGTGTAGAGCTCCTCGTCCTGGGACAGCTGCGGATTCCGCTTCTTCTCGCCACTCCCGCCGCCTTGGCCGGCGCCCATCATCGGCGCCATGCCGCCCATCCCGCCACCGGCCATTCCGCCGCTGGCTGTCCCGCCACCAGCGGTAGCCGCCGGGGTGGTGGGAGCCACCACGGGCGCCGGGCCCACCGTCTCGGCGCTGACCGCCGGCTGCATCGGCGCGCTGGGCACTCCGCCGCCACCCCCTCCGCCGGAGCCGCCGCCCCCTGCCGCAGCAGGCCGCAGGCTCGGGTCTGTGGGCAGCTTCGGGTCGCCTTTGGCCCCCGGCATGCCGCCACCTGGTTGGCCCGCCCCGGGGGATCCACCGCCGGGAGCCCCGCCCGGTTGGCCGCCGCCCGGAGCTCCGCCGCCCTGCTGACTCCCCTGCTGGGCTCCTTGTTGCGCGCCCTGGGATGCCTGCTCCGCGGCCGACATCGGTGACACGGCTGGCTGTTCTGCAGCCGGCGCCGCTCCCGGTGGCTGGCCCCCGCCGCCCGGCTGCTGGGCGCCAGAGCCCTCGGCTCCGGGTTCTCTGGCCGGTACGCCCCGACCGCGAGGATCACCGTTGCCGGTGACCGGCGTGGTGGGGGCGGCGGAGTTCGGTCGAGGCTCGGGCGGCGGCACCTGCTTGGGATTGCCCGTCGCAGCGTATGTTTCGCGAACCGCCTCCGATTGATGCTGCAGCTGCTCCATTTTCAGGCTGAGAGTGCGGGCGGCACTGCCGCCGGCGGCGATCGCTGCGGGCATCTGGGCTTCCAGCGCCTCGTACTCCACCCGAATCGGCTCATGCGTCGACCGCGCTGTCTCGTGCGCGGCCGCCAGCGTGTACGCCTCTGCAGCGAGCTGCTCCCATTTGCCGGCCAGCTCGACGAGCCAACCCCCGAATCGTTGGAACTTCGCGTAGGCCGCCTCGGCCGCGGCGCCCTCCCAATTCTCGATCTTGATCTGGAACGGTTGCGCGGCCCCGAGAAGTGTTGTCGCATTGGCCGACCACGCTGTCGCCGCCGCTCGCAGCGAGGCTGCCTGATCGCCGCCATTGAGCAGCATGTCGGCTCGCTTGACGTCGACGAACCCGTCCTGGTCGGCTGACACAGGTTGAAACGGAGCCATCGACCCGGGGGCGGGCGGCTCGGGCACACTGTTGGAACCGACCGGCACCGGGGCCGGCGGCGCCGGCGGCGGTCCGTCGGGAATCGTGGCGTCGATGCTGGTCTTCGCGGCGTCGTCGACACGACGGTACGCGCCCCCGACAAGGCGCAGGGTGTCGGCAAGTCGCTGGCTCTCCGCGATGCCGTACTTCTGGTAATCGGCGAGCGCGGCAGCGTTCTTCGATAGATTGGTCACCGCGGCATACGAAGACTGCAGCGTGTCCGGACGGCTCAAGGGAACTTCGCCGGGGTCAGGACCCCAGGGAATGGAATCGACAATCTCCGCTTTGCGGTCCAGATCGTCGGGGTCGACCTTGACTTCGTCCCCCGCCATTACGCCTCCTCCAGAAGCACGCTAACTCTCCAGGACCATCTGGTAGCGACTCTCCTCGCGCGGGTTGATCATTCGAATGGGCAGCTGCTTGTGCCTCGGAGTGTCGATGAAGTTGTTGCGCAGCATGACTCGACCGATTCCCGCATGGGGCTCCAGGTAGGTCGTCGAATTCGGCCAGGAGACTTTGGCCTCCGGGCCGATACGGGCGTTGATGTATCCGGCGAACTCCCGGAACTGCGGTCGCAGGGTGATGTCCGCTCCCGCCGCGGCAGAGCGCACCACGAACTGGGTGAACAGTCGGGCGTCGCCCAGGTTGATGCTGACGTCGACGTCGTCGAACGGCATGTACACCGGGTAGCGGTCGGCGGTCTCTCCCACCAGCACTCCCGCCGATCCGATGGGCACCTCGTAGTGCCGGTCGGTGACCGGGCTCTCGCCCAGGAGGGCGGCCCGCTGGCCACCGTAGAGACACGAGAATCCGCGCGGTGTCGACGGATTGGCCAGCGTCGTCAACAGCACCGTGGTGGTCGGTGCCGATCCGGGCACGATGCGGACACGTGTCAGCGTGTGGTCGGCGCGCGCCGACCACCAGACATCGGGCCCGCCTGCTGCGGTATAGGCAGCGGTGAACGTGCTGCGGCCCTTGATCATCGACCAGCTCTCGCGTTCGAAGCTGATCTCGGTGGCGTTGTCGTAATCGTCGAAGCTGCGGGCGGGACGCGCGTCGATACCGTTGCTGGCCAGATGATCTGCGATCCGCGTGGTGGACGCCACCAGATACTGCGCCAGTCCCGAGACGCCGGTGTCCCGGCGCAGCGCTGACTTGCGCGTGGCCTCGGGATCTGCGCGCAGCAGCAGCCAAGTCCGACGGTTGGCCGGCGCCGGATAAGGCCCGACGACCTGTTCGTAGAGCGCGACCAACGCTGCGGGTGCGGTCTTGCCGACGCGGTATCCCGCCGACACCACGTCGGCCTCCAGGTCGGGGCAGTAGCCGGCCAGCAGATCCTCGACCAGCTGGGTGTCGACGACGTCATCGGTGAATGCCTCGCCATTGACGATCACCGTCGGGGTGAACGGCCGGGGAACCAACTCGATCGCCGACACCATGTGGTCGCCCTGCCAGCGCAGCGCGACATGATCACCCGGCATCACGGTCGCACCGACTGCTGGAGCCGATGGCGGAGTCGGCGGCTGCCGACGCCGCCGACGCCAGGAGAACAGCGCGGCGCCCCACCCGGAGGCCCGGCGGCCGCGCACCGTCAACACCGACGCCAGTCCGATAAGGACACCCAGGACGATGCCCAACCACAGCATGTCGAGTTCGGCGAACAGCAGGACGCACGCCGGGATCAGCACCGCCGCCCATAGCGCATGGCCGGTGCTGAACCGCAACCCGAACACTGCGAGGAACTTGGTCATCGGCGCCTCAGCGCCCGTCGGGCCAACGCCCCGATCCCCAGGATCGCCGCCAGGCTGGTGCCGACTACGACGACCCCGGTGATCGGCGCGCGATCGGGCGGTGGAATGTGCACCGGCGGCGGGATCTCCTTGACCGCGTACGGGATATCCGCGGGGCCGGCCGGAACGTCCCACGTCAGCGCGGCGACCGGATCGATGACCCCCGCGCCGACGACGTTGTCCACGCCGCCGCCCGGATGCCGAGCGGTCGCGGTGATCCGGTTGATCACCTGCGCCGGAGTCAGTTCAGGGAAGCGCTGTTTGAGCAACGCCGCCAACCCCGACACGTACGCCGCGGCGAACGAGGTGCCGCTGATCGGGATGGGCCCGTCCTCCCCCTGCAGCGCGTTGACGGGATTGCCGTCATACCCCAGGGCCACCAGGTTCTCGCCCGGCGCGGCCGCCCCGACCCACGGACCCTGCATGGAGAAGCCGCTGGGCTGGCCGTTGGGCGCGATACTGCCCACGGTCAGCACCAGCGGCGAGTACCAAGCCGGCGAGACGACGGTCTGCACCTCCTGCCAGCCGCGCGGGTCGGCGGGCACGGCCGGGTCCGGCGGGGGATTCTGCGTGCAGTCGCCGCCCGAATTGCCGGCGGCGACAACGATGGTCGTGCTCTTGACGTTGACGGCGTAGTGAATCGCGGCGCCGACGACCCTTTCATCGATCGGGCGCGTCACCTTGTAGCAGGCCGCTTCGCTGATGTTGATGACCTGGGCGCCGATGTTCGCGGCGTGCACGATCGCCCGGGCCAGGCTGCGCAGCGACCCCGCGGTCTGCGTGGCGTTGGGGTCGTTGGGGTCGTTACGGGCGCCCACCGGCGAGAAACTGTCCGAGGTCTGCCTCAGCGACAAGATCCGGGCATCGGGTGCCACCCCGATGAAGGCATCGGTCGGGGCCGGCCGGCCGGCGATGACAGCCGCGGTGAGGGTGCCGTGGGCGTCGCAGTCGGACATCCCGTCGCCGGCCTGATCGACGAAGTCACCACCGGGTTCGGCCGGTACCCGAGGCGACCCGTTCACACCGGTGTCGATGACCGCCACAGTTACCCCGGCGCCGGTTGCGAACTTCTGCGCGTCGGCCAGCCTGAGGTAGTCGTTGGGCCACGGCCTGTCGGCGAAGTTCGAGTTCGGGAACACGGTCGGCGCCGCGCAGATCCGGCGCTGCTCCATCGGCTGGTCCGGCCCCGTTTCGTCTGGCGGGATAGCTGCGGGATCGATGACCGGGGGTTCGATCGCCCCGGCCGGGGGAGCCGTCAGCAACACCAGGATCAATGCCGAGATCAGCGCACCTAACCGGCGCACGCGTCGTCACCCCCCGAAACACCCGACCAGCGAATGGTGTGCCGTAACGCCCGCAGCAAACTAGATGCTGCGCTTCGGGCCACACCAAAATCCACGTCGAGCGTACTCACCGATTGCACCAGGCAATCGTAAGGGTGCCCCGCGAGGGGTCATTCCGCTTTCTTGCGGCCCCCACGCGCCGGAACTGCGTTCCACGCGCGCCCCACCTCGGCCTTTTTCGCATGGAATGCAGTTCCGGGGGGAGCGGTCAGGGCGAGCAGTGCCAGTTGTCAGCCAAGATGCAGCGGATCTGCTCATCGAGGTTCTCGTCGAGCAGGACCACGGTCACAGGTGGCCCGCCGATGTCTGGCGCGATGTATTCGGCCAGGTCCCGCATGTATTCCACGTTCGCAGGGTCATCCCACGCACCGCCGGCGTCGACGAACGAAAATGCGCGATCGCGGCCTCGACCCGCGATCAGGACCTCAGCCGGTCCGGAGTTGTCGAAGTAGCCGGCGTTGACCAAGACCTCGCCGAAGCGTTGGGCGTCGTCGCGGGTGGCCCCTTGCGCGTAGTAGACCTGCTGACCCTGGCCGAAGTCGACTGAGTCCTGAAAGTCGACCAGGGCCTTGGGGTTGAGTCCGGAGACGAACAGCATGACCAAGGAGACGCCGACCAGAAGTGTCGTAATACCCAGACCGATGAGAGCGTCGATCCCCGGGGAGACCCGCGTCCCGCCCGCGGCCCGGTGCGCATCGAAGCGGCGGCCCTGCAGCCATCGCGCCGCAAAATAGCCGAACATGACTTGCGGCACCAAGAACACGACGGGTGGAACCCCGGCCGGAACGACCCACGCCAGCCGGCCCAGGATCACCGTCGTGAGCAATCCCCCGACAACGGCCGCCGCAGCGAACCACTTCTGGCCCCATTTCCAGTAGTTGAGCGCGAGCACGATGCCACCGGCGATCAGCATGCCGCAGATGGTGGCCCAGGCGACACCCGACGGCGAGTGCAGCCGATGGCTTGGGGATGGGACCCCATGCGGCGAGGACGGCTGCTGCGGAACCTGCGGGGGAGGCTGAGATTCCATCGTGGCTCCGGGTGCGAGGTTGAAGACCGCGCGTTTTCGTGCAGTACTCCGATGATCGCGCATCGTCCGGCCAGATACCGCCGGAACGGTATTCCACGCGGGACCCATTCGGGATTCCGCGCATGGAATACCGTTCCAGCGGGGGTGAAACTCAGGCGTCGAGGTCCTGCTCGACCAGGTCGGCGACGGCGTTCAACGCGGCCTCGTCCTCTGACTCCACGGTCACCTCGGCGCCCTTGCCGGCACCCAGGGTCATGATCATCAGGGCCGAACCGGCGTCGACGGGCTCACCGCCGTCCGTCGACAGCGTGACCGGAACACCGGCGTTGACGACGGCCTCGGCGATGATGGCGGCCGGACGGGCGTGCAGGCCGATGGCCGAGCCGACGATGACGGACTTGCTGGGCATGGATTCTCCTTAGTTGTTGGTGAGATGGAACTGGTCAGGCGGCGACGAGCTCGGATTCTTGCTTGGCGCCGGGTTTGATGAACTGCTTGGCGGCGACGACGGCGAGCGCGCCGGCGACCATCCCGGCCAGGATCGCGATGATGAAGCCGAACTTGTTGTCGATCGCGAAGAGTACGAAGATCCCGCCGTGCGGCGCGCGTGACGTCGCACCGAAGGCCATGCACAGCGCGCCGGTGATGGCTCCGCCGAACATCATCGACGGGATGACGCGCAGCGGGTCGGCCGCCGCGAACGGGATGGCGCCTTCGGAGATGAACGTCGCACCGAGAAGCCAAGCGGCCCGGCCGTTCTCCCGCTCCGGCTCACTGAACAACCCGGGCCGGATGGTGGTGGCCAGCGCCATCGCCAGCGGCGGCACCATGCCGGCCGCCATCACGGTCGCCATGATCTCGAACGACGCGGTGGTGGCCGCCGCCAATCCGGCGGTGGCGAATGCGTAGGCCGCCTTGTTGACCGGGCCGCCCAGGTCGAAGCACATCATCAGGCCGAGGATGATCCCCAGGAAGATCGCCGACGTACCGGACAGGCCACTGAGCCATTCGGTCAGGCTGGTGTTGACCCAGGCCAGCGGCCGGCCGACCAGGAAGAACATGATCAGGCCGACGAACAGGGACGCGAACAGTGGGGTGATGACCACCGGCATGAGGCCGCGGAACCATTGGGGCACCTTGATATTGCTGATCCACAGTGCTGCGAACCCGGCCATCACACCGCCGACGATGCCGCCGATGAAGCCGCCGCCGATGAACACCGCCAGCGCACCGGCGGTGAATCCCGGTGCGATACCGGGCCGGTCGGCGATCGCGAACGAGATGTAGCCGGCAAGAGCCGGGACCAGGAAGCCGAACGCCAACCCGCCGAGGGTGAACAGGATCGCCCCCAGATACTGGGCGAACCCGCCCGGGGGCAGGTCGGTCAGCGAGTTGTTCAGCGCGATGTCGTTGCCGGTGTCGGCGATCTCGTAGCCCGCGAACAGGAAGCCCAGCGCGATCAGCAGACCGCCGGCCGCGACGAACGGGATCATGTAGCTCACGCCGGTCAGCAGGATCTGGCGCGTCCTGGTGCCCCAGCCGACATTCCCCGACGGGGCGTCCTCGGCCGCGGACCCGGAGCCCTCCACCCGCGGCGCGTTCGGATTATCGGCTGCGGCAAGGGCTTCGGCGACCATCTTGGCTGGTTCGTTGATCGCGCGTTTCACCCCGGAGGCCACCACGGGCTTGCCGGCGAACCGGCCCTTGTCCTTGACCCCGACGTCGGTGGCGAAGATGACGGCGTCGGCCTTGGCGATGGTGTCGGCCGGCAGCGGGGTGCTGCCCGAGGAGCCCTGGGTCTCCACGACCAGCGTGACACCGGCCTCCTTGGCCGCCGCGGACAGCGCGTCGGCGGCCATGTAGGTGTGCGCGATCCCGGTCGGGCAGGCGGTGATCGCGACGATCGACTTGGCCGGCTTCTCCTCGGCGGGCGCCGCGGGCGCGCTCGGCGCCGCCGCCGGAGCGGGCTTGACCACCCCGTCGACGAGGTCGACGATCTCGGCGGCGGTGCCTGCGGTGCGCAGCGATTCGACGAAGTCTTTACGCACCAGTGCCCTTGCCAGGCTGGACAGCAGCTTCATGTGCTCCTGCCCGCCGGCGTCGGGCGCCGCGATCAGGAACGCCAGGTCCGCCGGACCGTCGGGAGCGCCGAAGTCCACCGGCGGACGCAACCGGGCGAACCCGATGGTCGGGGAGTCGACATACGGCGAGCGACAGTGCGGGATCGCGATGCCGCCCGGCAGGCCGGTCGCGGACTGTTCCTCGCGGGCCATCGCGGCACCGATGAGTCCGTCGGCGTCGGTGGTGCGGCCCGCGGCGGCGAGGCTGCCCGCCAGCTTGGCGATCACCGCTTGCTTGTCACCCTCGACGTCGGTGTCGAGCAGCACCAGATCAGCGGTGATGATCGGTGGGGAAGAGGTGGAGCTTGTCATGGCACTACTCTCGTCTTTCGTTGTCACTGGTTGGCAGGAATCGGTGAGATCGGCGACACGTGAACCGCATTCAGGTCGATCTCGGCGGGGGTGGGCAGTGTGGTCCCTGGTAGTGCGGCCGCGGCGCTGCCGTAGGCCACGGCCATCTGCAGCCGCTGGGGTGGCACAGCGCCACCGACGTCGGCGCGGACGTATCCCGCCAGCGACGAGTCGCCGGCGCCCACGGTGCTGCGCGGAACGATCGGTGGCGGCGTGGCCATCCAGGCGCCGTTCTGGTCGACCAGCACGGCTCCCGCGGCGCCGAGGGTGGCCAGTACCGCGCCGATCCCGCGGTCGATCAGCTGGCGGGCCGCCGACACCACCGGTTCGGGATCACCCTGTTCCACGGCGTCTTCCAACGCCTGGGCGGACAACCCGAGGACCCCGGCGAGCTCCTCGGCGTTCGGCTTGATCAGGTCGGGGGCACCGCGGTCCAGCGAGGCGACCAGTGCGGCCAGCGGCGCGTCGGACGTGTCGACCGCGACCCGGCACGGACGGGAGGCCAGCAGCGCGACCACGTCGCCGTACCAGCTGTGCGGGACTCCCGGCGGCAGCGACCCCGACATCACCACCCAGGCGGCGCCGTCGGCCGCCTCGAGCACCGCATCGGTCAGGGCCCGCACCGCCGCGTCGTCGAGCGCCGCGCCGGGCTCGTTGATCTTGGTGGTGGTGCCGTCCTGCTCGGTGATGGTCAGGTTGGTGCGGGCCGGCTCGGCGGTCGGCACGATCCGATAGGACACCCCGGAGGATTGCAGGGCACTCACCAACGGGTCGTTGGCGGCGGCGGGCAGCACGGCGAGCGACTCGACGCCGGCGAGGGTGAGCGCGCGGGCGACGTTGACGCCCTTGCCGCCGGCCTGGCTGGTGACCGACGTGACGCGGTGCACCGCGCCGCGGGTCAGCGGCGACGGCAGCGTGACGGTGCGGTCGATGCTCGGGTTGGGGGTGACGGTGACGATCACGATTGACCTCCTGCGCAGATGACTTCGATACCCTGCTCGCTCAGCTCCGCCTTGTCGGCGGCACTGATCTCCGGGTCGGTGATGAGGGTGTCGACGCTGGTGATGGGGGCGAAGCTGACGAAGTCCTCGCGGCCGACCTTCGAGGAGTCCGCGGCGACGACGACGTAGTTGGCGGCTTGGACCATCGCCCTCTTGACGGCGGCCTCGTCGCTGTCGGGGGTGGACAGCCCGTGGCGCACGCTGAGGGCGTTGGTGCCGATGAACGCGATGTCGACGCGCAGCGTGTCCAGCACCCGCAGCGTCTGCTCACCGACTGCGGCCTGGGTGACCCCGCGTACCCGCCCGCCGAGCAACTGCAGCGACACGGACGGCACGGTGGCCAACCGGGCCGCGACCGGCACCGAGTTGGTGACGACGACCAACGGTCGATCCGTGGGCACCCGCCCGGCGATCCGCATGGTCGTGGTGCCGGCGTCGAGCAGCACGCTGGCGCCGCTGAGGGGGAAGAACTCCGCCGCGGCGGCCGCGATCGCGTCCTTGTGCTCCGAGCGGGTGACGTCGCGTTCCCCCACGCCGGGTTCGACGAGGTGCAGCGCCCGCACCGGGACCGCGCCGCCGTGCACCCGACGCACCACACCCGCCTTGTCCAGGACCGCCAGATCGCGCCGCACCGTCTCGGTAGTGACGTCGTACGCCTGGGCCAGCTCGGTGACGGACGCGCGGCCCTTCGCCATCACCAGCGAGGCGATGGCTTGCTGCCGCTCTTCGGGGTACATATGGCTCCGTTTGTGTGGGTATTCACCCTGCTGAATGTTGATATATTTGGTTTTACTCTTGAATGTGTTGACTTGTCAATGTTTTCTTGTAATCTGGTTCACATGACTGCGACTACTCCGCTTACATCACCCTCCGCCGCGTCGGGAACGGTGCTCCAGGGTGTCCCCGTCGTCACGGGGGTCCAGTACGCACCGGTGATCCGTCCCGGCAAGCTGCCCGACGTCGATCGGGAGTCCACCAAGGACCTCGCGGAAGAGGAGAGGCCGGCCGAGGGGGAGCGCTTCAACGCCGCAGCGTCGGCCGTGGCCACCCGGTTGCGGGAGCGCGCCGCGCACGCCACCGGTGTGGCGTCCGAGGTGCTGGCCGCCACGGCCACGCTGGCGCAAGACCGCGCCTGGCTCGGCGCGACCGAGAAGCGGATCAAGGAAGGCGCCCCGGCGGTGCGCGCGGTCGTCGGCGCCGTCGACCAGTTCGTCGACATGTTCACCAAGATGGGCGGGCTGATGGCCGAACGGGTCACCGACCTGCGGGACATCCGCGACCGGGTGATCGCCGAACTCAACGGCCTGCCCGAACCCGGCGTCCCGGTGCCCGACAAGCCGTCGATCCTGTGCGCCGAGGACCTGGCGCCCGCCGATACCGCCGGACTGGACCCCAAGCTCGTCGTCGCGCTGGCCACCACTCTCGGCGGCCCCACCAGCCACACCGCGATCATCGCCCGGCAGTTGGGCATCCCCTGCGTCGTCGCCGTCGCCGGTCTCGACGACGTCCCCGCGGGGATGATGGTGCTCGTTGACGGCACCCGCGGAACCGTCACCGTGACCCCGGACGAGGCGGCGGCCCGCGAGGCCGTGGCCGACGCCGAGCGCGCCGCAGCGCAGGCCGCGAACTGGTCGGGGCCGGGAGCGACGTCCGACGGGCACGCGGTCGCCGTGCTCGCCAACGTCCAGGACGCCGCCGCGGCCCGCTCCGCTCGGGAGACCCCGGCCGAGGGCATCGGGTTGTTCCGCACCGAACTGTGCTTCCTCAACACCGACACCGAACCGACCGTCGAGGAACAGGCCGACATCTACGCCGAGGTGCTCGAGGCGTTCGCCGGGTGCAAGGTTGTGATCCGCACGCTCGACGCCGGCTCGGACAAGCCCCTCAAATTCGCCGGGCACCCCGACGAGGCCAACCCCGCGCTGGGCGTACGCGGCATCCGCATCGCCGAGAACAACCCCGGTCTGCTGACCCACCAACTCGAGGGCATCGCCGCGGCCGCCGAGCGCTCCGGCAACCAGCCGTGGGTGATGGCGCCGATGATCGCCACCCCGCAGGAAGCGGAACGCTTTGCCGCCCAGGCACGTTCGCTCGGGCTGACCCCCGGTGTGATGATCGAGGTGCCCGCGGCCGCGCTGCTCGCCGAGCAGATCCTCGAGCACGTGGATTTCCTGTCGATCGGGACCAACGACCTTGCCCAGTACACGATGGCCGCGGACCGGATGTCGGCCGAGCTGGCGACGCTCACCGACCCGTGGCAGCCGGCGGTGGTGCAGCTGGTGGCGATGACGGCCCGGGCCGGCGCCGCGGTGGGCAAGCCGGTCGGTGTCTGCGGTGAGGCTGCCGCCGACCCGCTGTTGGCGTGTGTGCTGACCGGACTCGGCGTGACGTCACTGTCGGCGGCCGCGGCGGCGGTGCAGAACGTGGGCGCCAAGCTCGCGCAGGTCAGCCTGGCGCAGTGCCGGGAAGCGGCCGAGGCCGTGCTGAAGACTTCCAGCGCGGCGGACGCCCGCGCGGCGGCGCTGGCCGTGCTGGGCTGACGGGAATCGATCGGCACGCCGTCCGCTGGGCGTGGCCCGCACGGCCTTCGTCGACGGCCACGGGGGAGTGGTTCAGGCTTTCAGGGTGGGGGTCAGCGCCACGGCGAGGATCTTCGTGTCCCGGGTGGCGACGGTGAGATTGCGGCGCAGCGCCTGAGCAACGATGATCCGGTCGAAGGGGTCACGATGATCCCAGGGGAGCCGCCCGGCGAGGATCGCATCCTCGGAATCGATGGGCAGGTCGTCGACGCGCATGGCCTCCAGCTGACCAGCCCAGGTCGCCAACAGCGTCAAGCCAACCAGCCGGCCCAGCCGCCGGATGTGGATGCGTGCCCAGCTGCCCTGAGGCGACTGGGGACGGGTGCCATGATTCCCCCCAATCGCCAGTAGGCGGCTGGCCTCTCACGATGGGTGAACGCGCAGTAGACCACGCCACATAGCACTTTTCACCGCGTGGATACAGGAGCGCGGGCCTTCCCTTGCTTTGATAACAAATCTCTGGTTTTCTATCCACATCCAGGGCTGAACTCGAATGTCGTCATCAACTCGGTGAGGACTTGCAGGGACGACGGGAGTGATGACAATGTCCATCAAGGTGGTGCAATGGGGCACCGGATGGTTAGGCACTCAGGCGGTACACACCTTGCTTGCACACCCAGACCTCGAGTTGGTTGGTGTGTACACGCCAACTGCCGAAAAGGTCGGCAAAGACGTCGGCGATATTGTTGGCCTTCCGAAGGTCGGAGTTAAAGCAACAGACGCGGTGGACGAAATCCTGGCTCTAGGCGCAGACTGCCATCTGTTCATGCTGCTCGGCGCAGAACCAGGAACGGCAAAGCCCGTCACCGAGAGGCTCGTCAAGATCCTGCGCGCCGGACAAAACGTGTGCCAGACATCGTTGATACCAATGTGCTACCCAGAATACGCGCCAGAAGAATTACGTGGTCCCATCGAAGCTGCCTGCGCAGAGGGAAATTCACGATTATTCACCACCGGGATCTTCCCAGGGATTATCAACGACCTCATGACGACGCCGTTCCTGGCGTGTAGTGAACGTGTCGACCTCGTTCGAATCACAGAGATGCTGAACTACGGCGAGTACTACGGTGCTGATTTTGCACGTGGCATGGGCGTCGGCGGACCTATCCCCGATCCGAAGTCCATGGAGGGGGCGCTCGCAGGACATGATGCGGCCGGACACATGAGTCCTCCAATTCGCTTCCTGGGCAGCCGAATCGGTGCTGAGATCGATGAGATTCGCTTGGCAGGTGTTGAGTTCGCTCCTGCGGTAAACCGTGTGGAAGTGGAAGACCTTGTTATTGAGCCCGGATCAGTGGGTGCATACAAATTATGCTACGAAGGACTATCCAAGGGCCGCCCAGTCGTCGAGACGTGGTTCGTCACACGTTTCGACTACGATTCGGCTTCAGATTGGCCTGCGCCACGCAGTGGGTCGAAAGGCTGCTACCGGATCGAGATTGAAGGGTCGCTATCTCTGAAGGTCGATATCGACCTGATGGGCCGGCGCGACTCACCCTCGCAAACAAGGGGATTCCCGACGAGCGGTGCAGCGTTAGGCGCAAATCTTCTAGGCGCCAGCGCCGCGGTCAACGCAATTCCTCTTGTGTTGAAGTTGGATCCCGGTGTTTATGGAATGTCAGATCTTCATCACAACGGAGACCTCCGCCTGTTCAGCGGACTGTGATGCCACACTGCCGTACCTATTCGGGGCACGGCGCTTCTGCTTGATCGAAGGCGCTTATGTGAACGAGGGCGCCGGGGCGCGTTCCACCATCGACAAAGGCGCCGAACGCCGGGTCAATTCACTCGCCGCGACGTGCTGGGGCCTATCCGCCATGCTCTCGCGCGGGGCGTTCCACATCTGATGGCCCCAGCGGCCGCCGAAACGCACTTGGTCGCGTCGTCTTACCGGGTGCCAGTCGCCGCCTCCGCGGCCAACCCTCCTCCCAGCTGCTCGCGCCTGGCATGTATGAAAGCTGAAGCGTGAACCCGCCTTCGGCGGGCAGCATGGCCGAGCACCAGAGGCCCGCCGGCCGACCTTCTTCCCATTCCCGAACCGGGCGCCCCGGCTGGAAAGTGATTGCCTGGTCAGCCGCGCGAGTCGTCACCACGACGCGGACAAATCTCTGGTCGCATCTTGATAAGTTAGAAAACAAGGATTAGGTTACGAGCTGATGGAGTGGCCCACTCCTGATGCCAAGAGCCGAACATCGCTTCGAGTAGGGGGTGACCGGGTGTCTGGTCTACTCGGGCAATCGAGTGCCACGGGTCGCCGCCGGGGGATGGACCGCAATCGGGTTGCCCGGCCGATTCCGATATCGGACCGTTGCACACAGTCGCCACCGGTCCTAGGTGGAGCTGATGCTCCCGGTGTCCATACGAGAGGTACGTTCGGTAGAGCCTCGGATCCAGTACGCAGTAGCCGGCCAGCGGAAGTGTGGCGCATCCGGCGGGTCCGCAGTTGACCAAAGAGACCAACGGGCCTGCCCGCCGATCCGCAACAGCCAAGCAGCCTAACCCCGCAACGAGCGCGCGGAAGCACAGATCTCTCTCGCCCGGACTGTTCCGCCCGCTCGCCGGCGCCACTTTCGTGCTGGTGATCGCTGGAATAGTAGTACTGGCCGCAGCGCTATTCAACGGCAGCCTCACTAAAACCGTTCCAGTAACGGTTATTTCAGACCGCGCTGGGTTGGTAATGAACCCCGATGCCAAGGTCAAACTGCGGGACATACAGGTAGGTACGGTACGTTCGATCGAGGCGCGACCAGATGGTATGGCAGCGATCCACCTATCCATGGACCCATCTCAGCTACAGTTCATACCGGCTAACACAGAGGTTGACATCGCCTCGCCAACCCTGTTCGGTTCAAAAGCTGTGCAGCTGCGGATCCCTTCTGATCCATCGGTCGAGAGACTGCATGCGGGACAGGTCGTCCAAGGCAAGCACGTGATGGTAGAGGCGAATACCGTTTTCGAACGTCTGACTGACGTCCTCGACGGAATCGATCCGGCCAAGCTCAACCAAATCCTCGGCGCCGTCGCTTCGGCGCTCAACGGCAACGGGGAAAAGGTCGGCCAGTCGTTGTCCGAACTGAACGAGCTGCTTGGCGTGCTCGAGCCGAGCCTGCCGAACCTTAGCCACGACATTGATGCATCGGTCCCCATGTTGACCGCATATGCCGACGCTGCGCCCGATTTGATGAACGCCATCGACAACACCAGCCAGATCAGCCGGACGATCACCGACCAGCAGCAGCACCTGGACAAGTTCTTGGTCAGCGCAATCGGTCTTGCTGATGAGGGCAATGCGGTTATCGGCGGCAACCGCGACGCACTCGCAGGCCTCCTTCAGCTGCTCATCCCCACTACCGAAGTGCTCAGCAAGTATCACGAGGGGCTCGGCTGCTCCCTGAAAGGGCTAATACCGTTCGCCAACATGACGCCTTCGCCGGTACCGGGTGCGATGATTGCGGCGGGACTTACTCTTGGCACTGAACGCTATCGCTATCCACAAGACCTGCCAAAAGTCGCCGCCAAGGGCCGGTCATACTGCGCAGAACTCGGCCTGCCCGAAATCAAACCAGGAGATCGTCCGCCGATCATCATCGGCGATGTGGGTTCCAATCCTACGAAGTACGGAAACCAGGGAATTCTCTTGAATTCTGACGCGCTGAAGCAATGGCTGTTCGGACCAATCCCAGGTCCGCCGCGAAACACGTCCCAGATTGGCATGCCGGGATGAGGCGCACCACCGCAACCTTCATCAAGGTGACCGTCTTCGGTGTGGTCATGTCGCTGTGTATGACCTTTCTGTTCCTCATTTTCGCTGAGTCGAGAGCTGGTTCGACGAGTTCTTATTCAGCGATGTTCGCCAACGCCTCCCGATTGGATGCAGGTGATTCAGTTCGGGTTGCCGGCATTAGGGTCGGCACTGTCGAAGACGTAACACTCGACGAAAGCGGCACGGTTCTCGTGACTTTCGACGCGGACCGCTCCGTAGCGCTGAGCGCGGATACCCGTGCCGAGATCAAGTATCTGAATTTGATCGGCGACCGCTACCTAGAATTGGTGGTTGACGAGACGGCCCCGGACCGCCTTGCGCCGGGCGCACGAATCCCCCTCGATCGGACGGCTCCTGCTCTCAGCCTCGACTTGCTCCTCGGTGGCTTGAAGCCAGTGATACAAGGCCTCGACGCTCGCGAAGTCAATGCCTTGACGTCGTCGATCGTGCAGATCTTGCAGGGGCAGGGCGGAACGCTCGAATCCCTGTTCTCCAAGTCATCCTCATTCACCAACGCTATCGCCGACAACAATCAGGTGGTCCAGCAGCTCATCGATCAGCTGCAAGATTCGTTGAGCGTCCTGTCTCAGGAAGGGGACGAGTTTTCGGAAACGGTCGATCGGTTGGAGCACCTTGTTCGCGGGCTTAGTCAGGATCGAGACCCTATCGGCATCGCTATCGAAGCACTGGACAAGGGAACTGCCTCGCTAACAGATCTTCTCGGCTCCGCGCGGGAACCCCTGACAGCTGACATCGCAGAGTTGAATCGCCTCGCCGCGAATATCGCTGGAGATAAGGATCGAATCGACGGCACCTTGCAGATGTTGCCTGACGTGTATCGCAAACTTGCCCGTGTCGGCTCCTACGGAAGTTTCTTCCCGTACTACATATGCGGGCTCACCATTCGAGCAAGCGACCTTGAGGGTCGAACAGTCGTTTTCCCGTGGATTACGCAAGAAACGGGAAGGTGCGTTGAATAGATGATCCAGAAGTATCGGGGCAGCCAACTCATGGCATCCGGGTTCATCGGAATCGTTCTGATGACTCTCATCATCGTGGCGGGCCTTCAACCAGAGCGGATTGTGCAGTGGGCGACGTCGCTCACCTACCAGGCACGATTCGCCGAGGCGGGCGGCTTGAGCGTTGGCAATGACGTCACCTTGGCAGGAATCAAGGTTGGGCAGGTGTCGAGCGTTGCGCTCGACACTGACACCGTTCTGGTGACATTCAGGACAAACTCTCGATATCGGCTCGGGTCGCAGACAACTGCGCACATCGAGACGGGTTCGCTGCTCGGCGAGCGAGTACTTTCACTCGTTTCAGCTGGCGGAGGGACGCTCGATCGCCGCGAAGTGATCCCGCTGACCCGCACCTCCTCGCCGTATTCGTTGAATGAGGCTGTCGGCGACTTGACGACAAACATCGCTGGCACCGACACCGGGGATGTGAACCAGTCACTCGACACGCTCACCGCAATGCTCGACCAAATCGCCCCGCAGTTGGGGCCAACATTCGACGGGGTCTCGCGATTGTCGAAATCGCTGAATGGTCGTAACGAGAGTCTGACTGCCTTGCTCAAGACAGCAAGCGATGTCACCGGAATATTCGCTGAGCGCAGCCAACAGGTCAACGCTCTGCTCCTGAATGCCAACGACCTGTTCGGCGTGTTGGATGAACGCCGCCACGCCATCGCCAGTCTGCTGGCCAATACTTCTGCACTGTCACGTCAGCTGTCGGGACTCGTCGCCGACAACGAGCAGCAGCTCGCGCCGACGCTCGAACGGCTGAACTCGATTAGTCAGATGCTTGAGAAGAACCGTGACAACATCGCCAAGGTACTGCCGGGGCTTGCGAAGTATCAGCTCACCCAGGGCGAGATCGTCTCCAACGGGCCCTACTACAACGCGATTGTTCCGAATCTTCCTCCAGCACAGTTGCTCCAACCGTTCCTGGACTACGCATTTGGCATGAGGCGTGGCCAGGAGGGCGGGCCACCTGTAGACGGTGTCGGCCCGAGGACCGAATTTCCGTTCCCCGTCAACGGCATTCCGCAACCGGGAGACCTTCCTCCACGATGACAAGATCTCGATTCGTCACCGCGACGGCTTTGGGCCTCGTGGTCCTGATCGCCGCGAGTGCTGCGTTCCTGACCTATCGGGCGATGACCGAGTCAAGAACGATCTTCGCGTACTTTTCCTCTGCGACGTCCATCTATCCTGGGGACGAGGTACGGGTCCTCGGCGTGAAGGTCGGCAGGGTTGCCGCCATTACGCCAGATGGAACCGAGGCCGAAATGACCCTCGAAGTAGATCACAACGTGCAAATTCCTGTTGACGCCAAAGCTGTGATCATCTCGCCTAACCTGGTGTCCGCCAGATATGTTCAACTCACCCCCGCGTACAGTGGCACGGGACCGACTATGGGCGATGGCGGCGTAATACCTCTTAGCCGAACAGCCGTCCCGGTCGAGTGGGATGAAGTGAAGTCCCAATTAATGCGACTGGCAACAGATCTAGGGCCACAAACTTCGGCGTCCAGCACTGCCCTGGCTAGACTGATCGATAGCGCCGCCAATGCGATGGGCGGTAATGGTGTGAAACTTCGGGAGACCCTACGGCAGTTGTCCGGCGCAGCGCGAATCTTCGCCGAAGGCAGCGGCAACATCGTCGACATCATCAAGTATCTCCAGACATTCGTCAGTGCGCTCCGCGACAGCAAAGAACAAATCGTCCTCTTCGAGAATCGCTTCGCGAGCTTGACCACGGTCTTGAGCGACAGTTCGTCCGATCTGGATGCAGCCCTGAAGGACCTGTCGACGGTGATTGTCGATGTCCAGCGATTCGTCGCTGGGAGCCGTCACCAGGCGGCTGAGCAGGTGCGCAGCCTGACCAGCGTGACTCAGAATCTGGTAGATAACCGGAAGTCGCTGGAGAACGTCCTGCACCTCACGCCGACGTCGATCGCGAACTACCACAACATCTACTACCCAAACGCAGGCGGAGTGTCCGGTGCTTTTTCGCTGAACAATTTCTCAAACCCTATCTGGTTCATCTGCGGGATGATCGGAGCGCTTGAAAACACCACGGCACCGGAGACGGCCAAACGTTGCGCGCAGTATCTTGGTCCCGCCTTGAAATCGTTGAACTTCAATAACGTTCCGCTCCCGATCAATGCGTACCTACGACCGTCGGTGAATCCGGAGAAAATCATCTACACCGACCCCAAACTGGCCCCTGGGGGCGCAGGGCCGGGCGACCTCCCCGAACCACCACCCGTTGTCTCCGCTTACACAGGACGCGGCGATGTGCCTGCGCCACCGGGTTGGCAACAACCCGCGCCTCCGCCAGGCCTGTATGGGTCCGGCGAGGTTCCGGCTATTCCGTCACCCGCATTATTCCCGAATGCACCGATTCCAGCACCGCCGACGATACTTCCTGGTCCCGCGAGCATTGACAACATGCTCATGCCGCCGACCGCACCGCCCGATGCTCCAAGGGACCAGCCCGTCTTGCCATCAGGTCCGCTCTTGCCTGCCGAAAGGGCCTCCCAACCATGAGACGCGGACGATACCCAGTCCGACAAGGGATCGTAAGCTGCTGCCTTGCGGTTGCGCTCACAGGCTGTGCGTTCCAAGGGTTGAATTCATGGCCGCTGCCTGGGACTCGTGGATCGAGTGCCGATAGCGTGAAGTTTCACGTCGAGGTGCCCAATGTCGCGACGCTGACATCGAACTCGCCCGTGATGATCGATGACGTGGTCGTGGGCAGCGTTGGAAAAATGACTGTGGACGGCGGACATGCTGACGTCGAGATTTCTGTCGAGCCTGACGTTGTCGTCCCAGAAAACGCAGTGGCCACCGTGGGGCAGACAAGTCTGCTGGGCTCAATGCACTTATCTTTGGATCCCCCCCTCGGGGAGAGCCCGAGAGGTCGGCTACAGCCGGGGGCCACACTGGGATTGAACAGATCATCGACCTATCCGACAACCGAGGAGACTCTGTCCTCGCTGTCGACGCTGGTGAACGGCGGAGGCTTGGGTCAGATCGGTGACATCATCCACAACATGAATGCCGTGCTCTCAGGCCGGGAACCCGAAATACGGCAACTGATCAGTCGTCTCGACAACGTCATCGGCGTCCTCGATCAGCAGCAGGCCGACATCATCGCTTCCATTCAACAACTGAATCGGCTCGCCGGCACGTTTTCCGGGCACCGTGATGTCATCGCCCGTGCGCTGAAGGAGATTCCGCCGGCCTTGGACGTCTTGGTGAAAGCACGGCCGCAGTTGACGAGAGCACTTCGCAAGCTCGGCGAGTTCGCCGACATGACAACGCATCTCGTCGCAGATACTCAACACGACCTCGTGACCAATCTGCACAATTTGGAGCCAGCATTACGATCGCTCGCTGACGTCGGGCCTCAACTCAACAACGTGTTGATGTATGCGACGGCCTTCCCGTACGGGCCGGCTGCGGCAGACCGGATAGTCAGAGGCGACTACATCAATCTCTTCGCCATTTTCGACATCACGTATCCTCGATTGAAGAAGTCGTTGCTCTTGGGTACGCGATGGGGCGATGAGAATGCGCAGCTGATCCCAGCGCCGGGAGACCCCTGGTACCTCAACTACACATATGAACCACTGAAGGTCGGCATCGTCGACCCGCCGGCACAGCCCGATGGCCCCAGACAACCTGCGGCGGAACCGTTGCTCCCCGTCCCGACACCTTTGGTGCCCCCGGGTCGTCCAGGCGCTCCGGCGGCGCAGTCACCTCAGATATTCGCGGGTCCTTACGATTTCGGCCCAGAGGGCGCCTCGTCGCCGACTGTGCCTAGCGCTCCTCAACCGACACCGGAGGGCCCAGGCTGATGCTGACACGTCTTGTCCGAATTCAGCTAGTCGTTTTCACCGTGTTCTCGGTTGTGGCTGTGACGGTGATGATGTTCAACTACATGCGTCTCCCGACGCTACTAGGTGTCGGCCGGTTGACGGTGACGTTGGAACTCCCGGCCGGCGGCGGACTGTATCGCTTCAGCAACGTGACGTATCGCGGTGTACAGATGGGCACGGTCACGTCGATGGCCCTCACAGACGGTGGTGCCAAGGCGACCCTGAGCCTGAGCAGTTCGCCGAAGATTCCCGTCGATCTTCGGGCAGACGTGCGCAGCGTGTCGCCGATAGGCGAGCAGTACGTAGATCTGCAACCACTGTCCAAGGGCGGGCCGTTTCTGACTGATGGCGCTGTAATTCCGCTGCAGCAGACTGCTATTCCGCAGCAGGTAGGCCCGATGTTGGACCAGGTGAGTGCTCTCGTGCAGAGTATCCCGAAGGACGAGATCGGGCGTCTGGTCGACGAGGGATTCAACGGACTCAATGGTGCGGGTAACGAGTTCAGAACGCTGCTTGATGCGCTCGCCACAGTAACGCATGACATCAACGGTGTGTCACGCCAAACGCAACGCCTTGTCGACGATGCAGGACCTCTCCTTGACTCACAGGCTGAAACCGCGGACGCGATTCGGGCGTGGGGAAGAGGTCTGGCCGACGTCACAACCGTAGTAGCGGAGAATGAACCAGATTTGCGCGCCATCCTCGAACGTGGACCAGGTTTCGCCGCCGAGGTCTCGGCGTTGCTGGACCAAGTGAAGCCGACGCTACCGCTGCTGCTGGGCAACCTCTCCACTGTTGGCCAGATCCTTGTGACGTATAACCCCGGTGTGGAGCAGCTTCTCGTTCTGGTCCCCGGCGTTGTTGCGGCGCAACAATCATTCGGGCTTCTCAAGAACAACCCGTACGGAATACCATTGAGCGACTTCACGTTTACTGTCGGGGATCCTCCAGCATGCACTGTGGGTTTTCTACCGCCGTCAGAATGGCGCGATCCCGACGAAACTTCTGTCATCGATACACCCGATGACTTGTACTGCAAACTGCCGCAGGATTCCCCGATATCCGTGCGCGGCGCCCGGAACTTCCCCTGCATGGCCCATCCGGGAAAGCGTGCTCCGACAGTGGAGCTCTGCGACGACCCGAGAGGCTTTCAGCCACTGGCAATGCGGCAACACTCGCTTGGGCCGTACCCGTTCGACCCGAACCTGGTCGCTCAAGGAATCCCGCCCGATGACCGATTGACAAACGAACACATTTCCGCCCCGGTCGAGGGAACGCCGGTAGCTCCAGTCCTGCCGCCAAAGCGTGGGGCGCCAGAGGATGAGCCCCCAGTGCCCTCAGAGCCGTTTGACCCCGCCACAACCGAACCGAGTGTTCCCCACGGCCGCCACCTGCCCGAAGGGCACCCGCCGCCCGCTGCTGCGCCCAGCGGTATTGCGAGCCAACGTGGCGGCGAGGCCTCGGGTGCCTCAGTGGCGATAGCAGGCTATGACCCGCGTACAGGCCGCTATACGACGCCGGATGGCAAGTTGCAGCAATTGACCAACGTGGGCGAACCCTCGGGCCCGCGTTCGTGGAAGGATCTCCTACCGTTCTGATGCACGTGGCGAGACCAGTGTCGAGCCGGCCCACCTTCGCGGGCCCACCATGATCGGCGAACACCTGCGTGTTCCCCGTGGTCACCTATTCGAGCTTCTCCAATCGCATAGGTAACTCGATCGTGACAGGTTTGTTGACGCCGCATGCGCCGCTTGGCCCACGAGTCCTCTCGATGCCGATAAGCAAGTCGTTTCCCACCGGCAGCTTGTCTCCCGTCGCGGGATCCATTGCAAAGAACGTCATTGTCTGACGACCGGGTGCCGTCGTGCCGTCTCGGCAAGGCACCCAGTTCTCGACGTCACGTCTCATCAACCAAAAATCACCCATGAAGCGAACAGGGGCCGTCCAGCCTTCGTCACTCACCACTGTGCCCTCACAACTGATCGGACTGCTACACGTGCTATCTATGGTCCAGGTCTGGACTTTCGTGGGCTCGTCCATGTACACCTCGTTGGTTTTTGCCCAGTCGCCATTCGACACGACTCGATAGGGGCCATTGAGTTCCAGCCCGTAGTTGGAGGCTTGGGCGAGGCCGGCCGTGTGCACTCCGTGCAGCATCACCGCCGCCAGTGCGCCGGTGACACTCAGTCCGCCCATGAGACAGCGCAACAACCCAGTACGCATTTCTCTGCGCACTGTTGTCGAGTTCGGCAGGGTCACCGGAAGGCCAAACACGCTGCTGTGCTCAGCCTTCAGGAGTTTCGGGGACGTGGGGCTCCATGTTGTCAGGCATCGCGCTCACCCCACGTCTTTCGCAGAGCTCAAGGATCTCATCGACTATCGAAGTCGGCACGATGAAGTCGTCGACGTTGGCGATCTGTTCAATACGTTCTGCGATGTCCTCGACCGTGGGCTCTTGGTCGACTGGCGCGAGCCACCCTTGGCTGAGTCCGATGAACACCCGTGCGAACCGGCCTGCAGCTGCTGAGTAGTAATGATGCGTAAGTGAGCACGCGCTGCTTGCCAGATAAACCACAATCGGAACGACCAGCTCAGGCCGAATCGAGCGCATGAAACCGGACTGCATCAGGAGCTTCTCGTCCCCTACGGTTTCTGTTGCCATTCTTGAAATGCCGCTGGGCAGAACTGCGTTGGCCTTGATGCCATGCGCCTCACCCTCGATGGCGATGACGTTGGTCAAGCCGGCCAAACCGGTCTTGGCCGCAGCATAGTGAGCGGCCATCGGTTGGCCGAACATACCGGCTGACGAGGAGATGAAGACGAGGCGCCCCCCTCCTTGTCTTTTCATCACGCGGTACGCGGCCTGGCTGAGATAGAACCCGCCGTCGAGGTGAACGTTCAACATCCGTCGCCATTCGTCGGGTTGCAGGTCCTCGAATGCGGTAGTGCCGAAGATGCCGGCATTGCTGATCACCGCGTCGAGACGGCCAAAGCTCTCGACCGCGGCCTCGATGATCCGGCCCGCGCTTTGAGGATCAGACACCGAGTCGTATGACGCGACTGCACTGCCTCCCATATCGACGATCTCTGCGGCCACTTCGTCCGCAATCTTGGAATCGGTGCCGTCCCCCTTCGTCGAACAACCAAGGTCGTTCACCAGGACGCTGGCGCCGCGGCGCGCTACTTCGAGCGCGTAGAGCCGACCCAGCCCACGCCCGGCTCCCGTGACGAGAACTGACTGCCCACTGAAATCAATCAACCTCTGCCGCTTCCGTCGGTAATGGGATCCGACATGCAATGCCGGAGTGGACCGCGACTAGCTTTGACGCCGCGCTGTGACGCGAACCGCACGTGAGTACTCTACCCAGCAGATCAAGCAGGACACAAATCTCTGGTTCTGTGACTCCGGCAAGGAGCTGACCTGCGCCGGGGGGTAGAAACAACGGAACAACTACCAGGAACACGAGCCCAGAAACCAGATCTCTGTTTATTGTCGGCAAGGCTTGCTACAGTTCAGTTCGGAAAGCCGTCAGCTCGCACATGAGCGCCCTGGATCAACGCGAAGACCACATTCGGGCGGGCCTGAGAAGGGAGAGTTGCCTTGAAGTTTGGCATTTTCTACGAGATGTTCGTTCCGGAGTACCCGCCGGACGCGGAGGCACGTATCGTTCGACAAACGGTTGACCAGATCGTGTTCGCCGATAAGCAAGGATTCGACTACGTCTGGTTGACCGAGCATCACTTCCTCAAGCGCTTCTCACACATGTCCGCGCCAGAAGTCGTGTTCGGCGCCGCTGCCTACCAAACTGAACGGATCAGGTTCGGCTTCGGACTGGCGCTCACGCCGCCCGCCTACAACCATCCGGTGCGGGTCGCGGAGCGGGTCGCCATGCTCGACTGTTTGTCGGGTGGACGGGTCGACCTCGGTTCCGGGCGTTCCACCACGCCCGCGGAATTGTATGGATTCGGGCTCGATCCCGAGGAGTCGCGGGCTCAGTGGCAGGAGGGTCTCGAGGCAGTCACTCACCTTCTGGCCACCGAAGACGTCCCGTTTGAGGGTAAGTTCGTCAACATCCCCGCCCGTACCGTTGTGCCTCGGCCCGTTCAGACACCGCATCCTCCGTTGTGGGTGGGCGGTGTGGGGCCAGGCAACGCCGAGCGAGCAGCCAAACGCGGCATGGGCATGTTGTTCTTCGCCCAGCAGACTGACTACGACGCACTGACTACCTCGATCGAGGCGTACCACGCGAACATCGACCAGGCCGAGCCGTTCCACGGTGTGGTGAACAAGCAGACCGCCGGCTTCATCAACGGCCTCTGTAGCTATGACCGCGACGAGATCCGGGCGATGGCAGCAGTCAACATGCTGGAGCACGCGGTGCATGGAACCGACTGGATGACACAGGGCTGGCCAGGCGGACAGGCGACGCCCAGTTATGCCCACGTCACGAATGGCACCGCCGGCGACTTGAAGGCGGCACTCGAGGCCGACCCTCAGGGCGTGCAGGATCTCATGGTCAACGAGGGTTTCCTGATGGCGGGGACGCCGGAGGACTGCGCCAAGATCCTCGATTCGTTCAAGGCGAGCGGTGTGGACCAGGTGATCATCCACATGCAGATGGGCGGTACCCCTCATGACCGCATCATGGAGTCCATTGAGCTCATCGGTTCAGAACTGATACCGAACTACCGATGACGGACTCTCGAACTCGACAGTGGGACGAGTACGAACGTGTCGACGGGGTCGCGGTGGTCACGGGTGGCGCAAGCGGTATCGGGCTATCGATGGCACGGGCGTATGCAGCACGGGGGGCGCGCGTCCTGATCGCTGATGTTGACCAGGCTGCACTGGATCGAGCCTGCGTAGACCTACTGCGTTCTGGTTCAGAAGTCAGGGCCATGACCGTCGATGTGACTGCTCTTGATGCGGTCACGTCATTGAGCCATGTAGCTGGTGAGATGGGCCCCATTGCCGCCGTCTGCCTCAACGCAGGCGTCATGGCTTCTGGTTCTCCCGCATGGGAAATCAAGCCCGAGCTCGTCGATTTCGTCATGAGCGTGAACCTGCGGTCACTTTTCGGTTGCGTAGCCGCCTTTGTCCCTAGATTGATCGCCCAATCGCGTCCCGCGGAGTTGATTATTACGGCATCGATGGCCGGCTTGACAGCCGTTCCTTTCAGTGCGGCCTACGCGGCGAGCAAGGCAGGCGCGATCGCGTTGGCGAAGTCGCTCCGAATCGAGCTGGAACAGACCGCGCCGTCGGTGCGTCTTGCGCTGCTGAATCCGGGAATGGTCGCAACGAATCTGATCCGCACCTCAGCCGTGCGCGGTCCACTCGGGAACGGTCCGGATCCAACAACCGATGGTATGCATGAAGCTCTCAATGCGGCTGGCGTCAACCCGGATGACGCAGTGGGGTGGGCGTTTGACGCGCTTCGAGACGGAACATTCTGGGCGCTACCACCGGCGCGGGATCCCTTCGTCGGCGTGTTGACCGCCGAACTAGATCAGCTCAAAGCGGCCTTGCAGAGTTGACGGTCCACGGTGACGTCACCGTTGTCGGAGAAAATGCTGGGGAGTTCCCCAGGCCGTCACTATGAATTGTCGACCTCGCTCGTCCCGGGATAGCGGTTCAAGAGATGGCGGCCCATAGAGCGCCGTGAAAGAGCACTAAATGGCACCGAAACTCTCAAGCTCCTCAACCGGGCCACCGTCATGGGCGGCAGCGCCATGCCACCCGCACAGCCATTTCGAGCCGCTTGACCCGGTAGTAAACAACTATTAGGTTTCAATGCAACCGCCGGAAAGGATGGCCGGATCGCGATGACCTACCGGGTAGCGCAATGGGGCACAGGCAATGTGGGTAGGCACGCGTTGCGGATGATCATCGAGCGTCCGAATCTCGACCTCGTCGGGTTGCGCGTGTACGACCCAGCCAAAGTCGGTGTTGACGCAGGTAACTTCGTCGGGATGGCACCCGTCGGCGTATCAGCGACCGACGACAGTGAAACGATCCTCGCGCTTGATGCCGACTGTGTGAACTACAACGCGTTGGGTGCGGAATCGAATAACGATGCGCTCGGCGATATCACGCGAATTCTGGCATCGGGAAAGAATGTGGTCTCCAGCGCTGGTGCGGACTACGCCTACGTCCGACCGGATGTGAGCATCGACCCCGACGGACATCGCAAACTTGTCGAAGCCTGCCACCAAGGCGAAACATCGTTCTACATGGGCGGCATCAATCCCGGTTTCGCGATGGATCAATGGCCGATCGCATTGTCGCGACTGTGCCGCCGTATCGAACGGATGCACGTCACCGAGATCGTTGACTGCAGAGGCTATGACTCCTCACTCATGCAGGGCACTATGGGCTTTGGTCTACCCCCGGAGGCAGAAAGTCCATTGGACCGGCATCTGAGCAACGTGACCAACACGACCTTCTACCTGTCCCTGCGCATGCTGGCCGATGCGATCGGGTTGAAGCTCGACGATGTCAAGTACTCGCGGGAGGCGGCGACGACTGACGTACCTCTTGACGGCGTAGTCGGTCGATACGAGCCCGGCACCATCGTTGCACAGCGGTTGCGAATCGACGGAATAGTGGACGGCGAACCGCGGTTGTCGCTGTTCTGGGTCTGGCGGCTTACCGACGATGTCGCGCCCGAGTGGCCGCGGTCCGGATTCAAGTGGTTGTTCAAGGTCGAGGGAGATCCTGACATCGACTCCGAGATCGAACTCGATACCGCTACCGACGCCGGCCGGCCGACGTCGCTGACGACAGCAGCCCTTCTCATCAATGCACTGCCTGCAGTCTGCGACGCGCAACCCGGTCTCATCGACAACCTCACTCTGGCCCCACATAGCGGCCGGGCTCTCTGACTGACTCAGTCAGCCAGCAAAGATCTTCGACGAGGAGAAGACGGATGGCCTATCGCGTGATCCAGTGGGGCACAGGGAATGTCGGTAAGCATGCCCTGCGACACATCGTCGAGCGTCCGGACTTCGAGCTGGTCGGGCTGCGGGTCTACAACCCGGACAAAGTCGGCAAGGACGCAGGCGACGTGCTCGGGGTGCGGTCCACCGGGATCATCGCAACCGACGATCGCGACGAAATCCTTTCCCTTGAGGCAGATTGCGTCTCGTACAACCCGCTGGGCGGCACGCTCGAGGCAGGCGAAACAGCCTTGGACGACATCTGTGCCCTGCTCGCATCAGGGAAGAACGTCGTGTCCAGCGCTGTCGAGCAGATGGCGTATCTGCTTCCCGACCTCGCGCTGGCCGGTGTGGGAGATCGCGCCTACGACCGCCTCAGTGAAGCGTGCGACCAAGGGCAGACGACATTTTTTCATGTCGGTATCAATCCCGGCTACACCATGGATTTTTGGCCGCTGCAGCTCAGCAGGCTGAGCCGACGGATCGACCGCATCTACGTGGCCGAAATACTCTCTATGGCCGACTACCCCTCCGAGCATATGATGCGCGACGCAATGGGCTTCGCGCGCCCGCCGGCGCCAGACAACCCCGTCGATGCGTGGATGAGCAGAACGCACGACACGCCCTTCTATCTGTGCATGCGCATGATCGCAGATAGCCTCGGTGTCGAACTAGACGACGTCCGCTACGGCGGCAGAGAGGTGGCTCTGGCCGAAAAGCCGTTCGAGATCGCCATCGGCACTGTAGAAGTCGGCACTGTCGCTGCGATGAAGTTCCATCTCGAAGGCATCGTCAAAGGCCGTGTCGCCATCCATCTGGAGTGGGTATGGCGGTTGACCGATGATGTCGCTCACGATTGGCCGAAGGGCGAAGGTCTGTGGATCCTCGATATTGCCGGCGACCCTCACATCAAATCGAAGATCCAAACAGCGACGACCTTTGATTCTCGCCGTCCTGTGTCGCTGTTGGTGTCGACAACGTGTCTCAATGCAATTCCCACTGTGTGTTCGGCGAAGCCCGGGCTCCTCAACAATCTTCGCCTGCCCGCCCACGGGGGCGGATACCTATGCTCCCCGGCGTCGGCATAGGCCTCAGGTGCCGCGAACAGCTGTGTATTCGGCGACATCGGCGTGCCCGGGGGCGGGCAAGTCCCATCGATACGCACTCAGCACCCCAGTTCCCACCCTCGAACTGCAGAATGCGTTCCGTCAGCATTGACGCAACACTCGGCCACCTTTAAGGTCAAAACCAAAGGTTTGTATTCCAGGCGGCTTCCGTCAGCGGTTATCGCGCATCCGCTGGGCACACGGACCGTGTGGTGAACGTGGCGCTGACGGCAACAGCCGTCTGGACAGGCGCATCCGCACGTCGGGTGACGCGAGGGCGAGAAGAAGGGGCACTGTGACGGGCTACGACGGAATCGACTACTTCACCGATGAAGGAATTCGAACCGACCCCTATCCCTTCTTCGACCAGCTTCGCGAGAAGTGCCCGATCCTGCCGGGCGCGGTTCCCGGCGTCACCGTCATCACCGGGTACCAGGAAGCGCTGAGCACCTACAAGAGCCAGGCAATGTCATGTGCCAATTCGGTGGTCGGCCCGTTCGCCCCACTGCCGTTCGAACCCGAAGGCGACGACATCAGCGAGCAGTTGGACGAATTTCGCGGCCAGATCCCGTTGGCCGACCACATCACCAACATGGACGCGCCCCAGCACACCCGGTCGCGTGGGCTGTTGAACAGGCTGATCACTCCGAAACGTCTCAGCGAGAACGAGGAGTTCATGTGGCGCCTCGCGGACGAGCGGCTCGATCTCATCGTCGAAGAGGGAAAGTGCGAGTTCGTCGGCGACTTCGCAAAGCCGTTTACACTCCTGGTGATTGCCGACCTCCTCGGAGTGCCTGTTGAGGACCACGCGTCGCTCTGCGCATCGCTGAAACCGGGCTTGGTCGAGGGGATCTCGGATGAGACGATGCACAACCCGTTGATGTGGATCGAGTCAACGTTCGCCGACTACATCCAACAGCGTCGACAAGCACCTCAAAACGATGTCCTCTCACATCTCGCTGCGGCCAAGTACCCCGAGGGCGATACCCCCCCTGTCGATGACGTGGTGAAGCTGGCCACTCTCGTGTTCGCCGCCGGGCTGGAAACGACGGTCAAGCTGTTGAGCGCAGCGATCCGTAACCTGGCAGAGGACAAGGTTTTGCAGGAACGTCTCCGAGCAGATCGCTCACTCATTCCGGCCTTCCTCGAGGAGACATTGCGGCTGGAGAGCCCTGTGAAAACTCACTTCCGCCTCGCCCGCCAATCGACGGAGATCGGCGGGTGTCCGATCAAGGCGGGCACGACGCTGATGCTGCTGCCAGGAGCAAGCAACAGAGATGAGCGGAAATTCGAGGATCCGAACACTTTTAAGCTCGACCGCCCCAATGTCCGCGAGCATCTCGCCTTCGGCCGCGGCGCCCATAGCTGTCCAGGTGCCCCGTTGGCGCGGGCGGAGGCCAAGATCGCACTGAACCGCATCCTCGACCGGATGGCGGACATCTCCATCGACGACGCGCATCACGGCCCGGCAGACACGCGCGAGTATTCCTACGAAGTGCCATTCGTGTTACGTGGGTTGGCTGAGCTCTACATCACCTACGTCCCGGTCGACGCGCCCGCCAACAATCGTCGTCCAGCCAAATCGCAGGCCAGCGCCTAAGCCCGGCATCTGGCGGTCGCACGGCCACCAAGGCTGGTTCTTCCGCGTGCGGATGCCGGCATCTTCGCGCCGGCACATGGTTCTCGGCCGAGGTTGTGCTCACACCCTGCGCTTGGCACGGGTGATGGCGTCGACTGTGTCGGCGTCTCCCTCGAAGTCGGCATTGATCTGCGTGCGTCCGAACACGAAGAGGAGCAACTCACCGACGTCGGCGGTGACCATCACGCGGGGACCGCGTCCGATCTTCGAGACAACAGACAGATCACGCGTGCGCAAAGTGACCTGCGCCGGGAGCCGCGGTAGCACAACGCGGCTCATGACCATGGTCACACGACGGAGGGCGCGCTGCGCCGGCACGCTCATTTCCCGGGGAGTCCAGCCGTCGGCCACCCGCCGAATGTCTTCATGATGCACGAACATCTCGTGAATGCTGGCGACCGAATCGAGCCACTTGAACGGCGAATAGGCAGGCGGCCCAGTAGATAGCCGGGTCAACATCGCCTGCCAGTTGGCGTACGCGCGGATGTCGGCTTGGATCCGCTCGGTCCGGTTGGAGAAGCGCGCTATCGCGATGCCCGGCAGATAGTCGATCCGGTTCTCCCGGGCAAGCAGATGGGCAGCGAGATCTCGCACTGTCCAGCCGGCGCACAGTGTTGGTGCGTCAGGCCCCACCGCGCGCATGCTGGCAAGCAAGGCCGCACGTTCATCCCGGGCGACAGTCATTTCCAGTGTCGGCTTCAGGGAAGGAAGTAGCCGCCGCCGTGCGAGGGTAGGGACAGGTTGTCGAGTATTCCTGGAGGGGCTTCGCAGACGATCGGCACAGCGTTGAGCAACAGGGTCGCCACCGCGATGGACGTTCCGCGCCCGGCGTCTTCTGTTGTGCCGATGTCGATGGAGGACTCGATCGACGGATTGCCCTCGACACGCAGGATCCAACGACTGTCACCTGTGGGCCATTCGGGCGCCACGGAATCGGTGATCCGCCAGATCCACTCGAGCGTGATCGCCGGCCGCTCGTTGATGAATCCACGATAATGGAATTTCACCGCGGCGACGGTTCCGGCAGGGATTTCACCAGCGGCAATGGAGATCGGTTCGTCAGTGACAGCGACTTCGCGGGAATACTCGACATCACCGAGTTCCACCTTCAGTCCGTCGGCGATCATGCGCATCGAGAGATAGAACGCCGACTCGTGAACATCGCCCATATGGGCGTCGATCGCGCTCGGCGCGTCGGGTGGAAGTCCGAAGCCCATGATCTCTCGGACCATGTGGAACGACGGATAGCGGGTCATGTCAACGACTTCGATCGCGTGAAGGTGGTCGATGCGCCCGCAGAGCCTGCTCATGTGCAGCGGCCACATGTCCATGGTGAAGCCGGGATTGATGCCGACGTGGAAGAACGTGGACTTGCCCTGCGCACACGCGCGTTCTATGCGCTCGTGTGAGTCACCGGCGCCCTTCATGGCCAGCCCCGGCGGAAAGTACGCATGGAACTCGACGGCGCTGGAAACGACATTCTTGCCCGACGCGAGTAGTCGGCAGATGTCGTCGAGCGGGCCGCCGGTTTCATCGAGCGTGGAGCCGAGCGGGCTATAGCAGACGCAGTCGGCGTCGAGCGCCAGGATCGCATCGACGTCGTCGGTGGCCTTCACTCCGGTGGGCGGCTGACCACCGAGCAGATCGGCGGCATCGGTCCCGACCTTGTCGGGGTTGTACACACGCACACCGGTCAACTCGAAGTCGGGGCGCTCTACGATAGCCCGCAGCGCGTGCCGACCGACATTGCCGGTGCCCCATTGGATGACTCGATAGCTCATGGCTTCTACACCTCGTCGAATCGGGCGACAAGTTTGGTCGGCGTGAGATCGGTCTTGATGCCTTCCGGGTCGAGCTGATTGGCGACGAGGAAGCCGCTGCCGACCCACCCGCGATGCATCCACTTGCCGAAAGTGATACAGGTGCCGGGTGATCCACACGTCGCCGGCAGCATCTTGACCCGCTCGATGGCTTCCTTTGTTGCCAGAGGTGTCAGCGGATGAGTATCGCCCAGCGCGTGAGCGATGACGTTGGCGATGTCATAAACCTGCGTCGGAATACAGTACTGCGGGCGCCGGCCGTACTCTTTCTCGTAGTCGTCGAGCATCGCTTGGGCGACAGTGTTCGCCGCGTCCCACTGGTCCATCCCCGTCCACCCCTGGACCGCTCGCCAGATATGTTCGTTGATCCACGAATTCTGGAACGACGTCGGCATGTACCGGGGCGGATCCCACTGCAGTTCTTCGAACGTCTGCCAGCTCATGATCATCGGGAAGAAGAACCCGCAATGGACGAGGGCGGGGACCTTCGCGTCGTAAAGGCGCTTGACCGCCGCGGAACTGTCGGTGAACGTCTGAGGTAGCCGCTCGACCGCGGTGATCTGTATGCCCTCTCGCGCGGCGGCCCGAACGAAATTCTTGTAGTAGAGCTCACCCATCAACGACTGCTCGGCCAGAACCCCGACTTCCTTATGGCCGGCCTTGCGAATCAGCCTGGCCCAGAACACCGGTTCCTCGACGTGTGAGCCCATCGGTAGGGAAAAGGTCCATTCCCCGAGGAAGTCTTCAGATGCGCACATGCTGACCGACGGCACATGGAAGCGCTTCTCGATCTCGAGTTTTGTCGGGACGGCATTGTCGACGATCGAGGGCCCAATGACTGCGAGGCAGCCCTCGTCGACAAGCTCGCCGTAGGCGTCGATGACTGCCTTCACCGTGCCCTTGGGCATCCCGTCCACCTCGCGGATCACCAGCTCGACGGGCCGGTCGATCAGACCGCTCTCGTAAGCTCTCTTGAACGCGAGCTCTGCGGGTGCGACGACGTCGGTCTTCAGTCCCTGCGGCCAGTCGTCGGGAATGATGATGTCCATCAAGTAGCCCACCTTGATGGGCGCCTTGGCTTCGTAATATGACGACGTCACCCACAGTCCTTTCGTAGCGTGGTCACTTGGTGAGATAGCCGCCGTCGACCGGCAACGCGAGGCCGGTCACATTGGCGGACATATCCGAGGCGAGATACAACGCCGCCGATGCGCAGTCTTCGGCGGTGATGAGACGACCGAGCGGGTGCAGGGTCTTGGCCATGTCGAGCAGCTCCGGATCGAGCTCGGTGAACGCATCGTCGTCGGATCGGCCGAAGTTGGTCAGCACTGCCGCAGGACATACGCAGTTGACCCGGATGCCGTGTGGGGCCGCTTCAGCGGCCAATGCGCGCGTCAACTGGATGACCATTGCCTTGATCGAACCGTAAACGACGCTGCCCCATCCGACGATCCCTGCGATCGATCCGGTGTTGACGATGACGCCGCCGTCGCCTTGCTTCTTGAACTGAACAACGGCGGCGCGGCACCCGTGGAAAACTCCGCGTCCATTGACCGCAAAGAGGCGTTCAACGTCGGCGTCGGTGTGTTCTTCGAAGGGTTGACCCACCCGGTTGGAGGCAATGCCGGCGTTGTTGAACATGACATCGAGGCGGCCGAATTCGTCCACCGCCCTCTGGACCGCGGCATCGACGTCCGCAGCGTTGGACACATCGCACGTGAGGGCCACGGCGGTGCCGCCGCCCTCGGCCACGGCGCGCGCAGCATCCTCGGCCCACTGGCCGCGGATGTCGGCGCACACCACGCGCGCTCCCTCGCGAGCGAACAGCAGCGCCGACGCAAGGCCTATTCCCGAGCCGGCACCGGTGATGACAACGGATTTTCCCTGGAGGAGGTTCATATTCATGTCCGATCAACAGTCATCGACGAGCCATTTCACGAAGCGTTGCAACGGGTAGAACCCGTCGTGGGGGAAGCCGGGCGCAACGTCGATGACCTGACCCATGGGCACGAGTCGTTGCATACCGCGGGCGGCCAAACCGTCACGCAACCCAACGCCCCGCTCCGGTGGATAGATTCCGATGGTCTGCGTGGCGACGTTGACGTACTCGAAGGCATCCTCAAGTGAAGGCACGGCCACCACATTCACAGTCTTGGCAGAGGGATGGAATTCGACGGGTTCGTCGGTCAATATCACCAAACCCGACCCGTCATCCGCGCCGAACACATCGCACATATCCGACATCGTCGCGAGCACTTGGATCTCCTCGCGGACCTCGGCCGGCAAAGGTGTCGGAACGACAGCATCAGCGAGCGGGCGTTCCTGTGCGAGTTGCTTGGCAAGTGCTTCGCACCACGCGGTCAACTCGGTGCGGGTGCCCTCGGCGTAGATGAATCGGCTTGCAGCACAAACCTCTTGATTGAACAGGCTGGCGTCGTCAGCTGCCGCGCTGGCCGATTCCTGCAACGTTTCGCCACTGTCAAGCGCCTCGCGTCCCAGAAGGGAAATCGAAACCTTGGGATCAAACGAGACCAGGTCGAATCCTGGGGCGACGTATTTGATGGCGTTCTGGATCGCCGCATCACCGCCCCACGCGGAGATGCGATCGAAATACTGCGACCGGAACAGCGCACCCTCGACTACATCGTCTCCACCACGCCAGTAGACGCAGGAGAATGACTGCGTCACAGGGTGGTCCGGATCCATCTCGGCCATTGTCCGCAAGATGGCGGTGCCGGTGAAAAGGTCATTGGAGGGCAACTTGAGAAGATTGACGCCCTTGGTCAAGGCGCCGCGCAGAATGGTGGCGGCGGTGACCCCTGGCGCGTTTCCGGCGAGAATGTGCACGAGCCGCGGCGGAAACGCGCGCACTCGCCGAATTTTTCCGTGGAGATCGATGATCGGTTTCCAGCCGTCCAACGACTCGCGGCCGACCTCTTGATCGACGGTGAACCACATCTCGTCGGGTTGAAACGCGTATTTGAGTCCGCGGTAGCCTTGTTCGAGGATTCGTGCACCCAGCGAGCTGCACGCCACGCTCGCACTCAGGGCTTCCTGCAGGTGCGGGTTGGTGTCCAGATCGAGGCGATTCCCGAGTTCGGTGAGAAACTCGATGATCTCCACCAACGGCATCTCGAAGGCGGGGCCAGGCTCTGATCTCGGCCAGATGAGTTCATCCAGATCGATGCGGGGGGTGGTGAAATCACCGTAGTCGGCGCAATCTGTGCCGTCTGACGGGCGGCGGACCTGCCCGCGGACCACATGGGGGACGGCCATCCGTGTCGCGGTCATTCCATGATCCCTCGGACGTAGGTGTCGATCGTCCCAGCACACGTCAGTCGGTCATCGCCGCCTTCGGCTGTGCTGTATCGCGTAATGCTGTCGAGTGCGATGCTGAAGTTCGGCGTGCTGAAGTCCGCGGTAACCCGGTCGCCGGTGATCACACCTCCCCACCGCCCGTCGACAGCGAGGTCCAAGAAAGCGAAGCGCCCTTCGGCGGTGCCCCCATGCTGGTGGATCACGTTCTGGCCACTGTCATCCAACAACAAGGGAATGACCCACGGTGGTGGGCGGTAGCCGCCGTCGATCCCGGCGAAGGGAGCCGAGAGCTCAGACATGCCATACGCATTGGGCAGGTCAGCGCTACTCATTCCGAAGAACCCCAGAATCTGCTCCTGAAAATCGGCGGGCAGATCCGCGCCCTTGGTCCCGCCGCCGGCTGCCACCCTGGTGTTCGGATGGAAGTCTCCCGCCGTTGCACCGCGCGCTCTGGCCATCGTGACGATCGTCCACATCTGGGCCCATGGGCCGAGGATGATCATCGGGTCATGGCGGTGTTCCAGGATCTTGTCGACGATGAACTCCAGGCGCTTGGACATCGCTTCCTGGCGGGCCGCGCTCTCCTGCTGAAATGTCGCAATCTCGCTCGGTTTCGCCTTGCCTGAGCCGATCGCCGCGCGCAGTCGCGCCAGTCTGCTCATATCGCTGAGCCGCAGTCGTTCCTCGGAAAGATAGAAGACAGCGTCCGGCCGACCCATGGCTTCGGCAAGGCGGCGAAAGTGCCGCACGGATCGATGGGGTCCGTCCTGCGGACCTAGAATGAAGACAACGCGGTCGTTCTTCGGTTCGCCGTAGGAGCGCAGCATCTCGTGGTCGAAGTTGAGCAGGGAGAAGTCCCGATCGGATGCTGTCGCCGGAAGGAACGAGTTCTTCCCACTGGTGCCGCTCGTAACAGTCACATGGTGACCGTTGTCCTTCAGACGATCTAGCCAATCGTCGGAATCACTCAGATCGTCTGTTTCGAAGCCGGTGACGCGTGTCGCCGACAAGGTGTCCAACCACCGACTCATCAGGTCCCACCGACCCTTGGAGATAAACGTTTCCGAGTAGGACTTGTAGTTCGAGTGGGCGAAGAGCAAGGGAACGAGGTCATCAAGGGCCCGAATCTCGTTGACACCTGTCTCTTGTGCCAATCGCGACAGAACGGGGACCTGTGTTCGTTTGAGCCCGAGCACCTCGTTGGCAGCGTCGAGCCACAAGGGTTCGAGCTCCGAACGGGGAATCTCGTGGAATTTCGGGTCGGACACGAGTCCGACTAGGCGGTCGCGGGTGGATGTCATGGCTGTTGTCTCCCAGGTCGGTTTCTCATGGCAGCGGCGACCACCGAACTGACCGCAGGTACCGACCACAGGAGTGCACCCCGTCGGGCAACTGAGGTGTCAACGACCCAGGCCAATCGTCCCAGCCGATGTCGGTGCGCCATGCATTGACGAAGTCGTCCGCGTCGTTGATTCGGTAGACAACGCGCGCCGCGGTGTCGGTTTCCAGCGCCGGCCGGAATGCAGTGTCGAAGGTGAGTACGTCGTTGTTGCCGCCGCGGAATTGGCCAGCAGCCATCGTCTGTGCGAGTACCTCGTCGATCCCCGGCCCTTCGAGGATGTCCTCGCGGAAGAACGCCGTGTCGTGGTCGATGTCTGCCACCGGGATCTCGGCAAGTTCGAGTTCTGGTGCGTCCATCCATTCAGCGCGCACCAGCAGGGTGCTGTGACAGCGGTATCGCAACGCCGCGACCTTGGTGGCATACGCTGCTAGGTCGCCATAGCGCATACGGTGAGCAAGACGGTCGAGCGCGACGCCGTCGCGGACCGCTGTCAGCATCGTCACGAGGTAGCCCTCTGATGAGCCGTGTACCGCGTGTCGATACGACAGAAACCTGGTGTCGTCATCGGCGACCGCCGTCGCATAGCCCTCGCGGACAGCGTCTTCGAAGTCGAACTGATGAGCGCCGATGACCACGACGGTGTCGTGAATGAAAAGCATTACAACCTCATCCGATTGGTGACCACGGCACCGAACGCATCAAGCGCGATGTCCAGGTGTCGCGGACTTTCAGGCCGTCGACCATCCACATGCCGGGCACGACCGCTTCTCGCGGAATCTCCATGGTGAGCATTCTTGTCAGAGCCTCAGCGTTGGCGACCTGGGACACCATGATGTTCTCAGGTTGTGTGCCGCCGCCGATGACAGTTTCGAAGCACGCCCACAACTGGGTACCGAGCTCCGCGAACTCACGCATGAAGGCATGCACTTCAGCAAGTTTCGTCTCGAACTCCCGCTGCATGCCGGGCTGCGGGAGCACGAAGTCGTGGACGTAGAGATCACCTTGTTCCCGATGGGGCTCAGGACCCCCTGGTATCAAAGCGAGATCAACGTCGAGAGTGCTGAAGTTCAGCTGTGAAGCGACCCGTCGGGCCACCGCCCGTCGTGCGGCACCGAGGGCTGTGGCGCCTTCCCGGAGGTCACCGTGTCGAATGCGTTCGCCGAGGCGTTGAAGCGCTGCACCGTCGGCCACGGCCGTCCAGGTGACGATTTCAGGCCCGGAAACGGCGCCGGGCAACGAGCGGGCACACCAGACCAGGCGGACGTCATCGTCGCGCGCCAACGCCGGTGCCCACTGGCATCGAAGAAGCTCTTCGAATGCGGCACCGGAGGTGCCGCTCAATTGATGAACCTCGTTAACGAAGAGCACTCGCGCGCCCGCTCCTCTCCGGGTGAGAACTGCGGTGAGGCCGATCCGAACGGCCTACATTTGCTAGATAACCTAATACTTGTTTACCGATAAACGCAAGGAGAGTGGAGATCTGTTTTCATCCGATTCTAGGAGGTTGGCGCCCGTATCGATGGTGTCGATCGAGCGATCAGAAATTGCTCATGCACCGGCAAAGTCGATGATACCGCGGATGTTTCGGCCATCCCTCATGTCGGCGATCGCCTCGTTGATCTCATCGAGCGCATACCGGCGGGTGACCATCTCGTCGAGATTGAGCGATCCTGCCCGGTACATCGACAAGAGCTGGGGCATGCTCACCCGAGGGTTCATTTCACCGTAGGTGGTGCCCTTGAGTTGCTTGACGGAGTTGGTCATGTCCACCGCGATCAGGGGTACCGACATCTCGGATACCGGCGTCATGCCAGTCAGCACACAGGTGCCCCCTTTGCGAGTCAGCATCATGCCCACGGGGATGAGATCGGCATGGACGACACCTGCGCACAGCACCACTCGATCCGCCATGACCCCCAAGGTCAATTCACGGACGAGTTCGATCGCGTCGTGTGCCCAGCTGGCCGTGTGGGTTGCCCCGAACTGTTTGGCGGAGTCCCGCTTGAAGGCGACGGGGTCGACGGCGACGATGTTTGTGGCGCCAGCGTTGCGCGCACCTTGTACTGCACCCACTCCGACGCCGCCTAGGCCCACGATGACCACGGTGTCGCCAGATCGAGTGCCGGCCGACACGGTCGCCGATCCCCATCCCGTGGTCACGCCGCAGGACACCAGGGAGACGGCGTGGAAAGGGTAGCTATCGTCGACCTTGATCAATGAGTTTTGCGAGACCACAACGTATTCTGCAAATGTGCCGAGCTGCGTCGTGGCCATCAGGGCGTCGGTACCAAGGTGGCGGCGCACGGTTCCGTCGGTGGTCATCTCCTTCCTGAACAGCTGGGCGCCGACGTCGCAGATATAGCTCTGACCACTGACACACCACCGGCATTTGCCGCACGCGGGTATGAACGACATCCCGACATGATCACCCGGCCGGAAGTCGCTGACTTCGGGCCCGACCTGCTCGACGATGCCGGCGCCCTCGTGTCCACCCAGGAGCGGGAACATCTCAGGGGTTTGCAGCCCTGCAGCGCGCATCATGTCGGCCATCTCGGGCGAGGGCAGGCAATCGCCGGTGGCAAAATGGTCATCGGTGTGGCAGACACTTGCGTTGACCATCCGAACCAGGACTTCGCCGGCGCGCGGCTCGTCGAGCTCGATCTCGCACACTTCCCAATCCATACCGACTCCGCGCAGGACTGCGCCTTGACACTTCACCATGTTCTCCGGCTCTGTGGTTGATGGTGGTTCATGTCTCGTCTTCTTCGATCTGCAGTGAGCTGACGACCATGGCCAAGGCGAAATACCCGCCGATCGTCACGACAAGATCCATCAACTCCTCGTCGCTGAAATGCTGGCAGAGTCGGCTCCACGTCGGCTGCGCGATCTTGTAGTACCTCGCGAGATCGTCGACTGCGCGGACCACGAGCTCGTCCTTCTCATCGCTGCATTGCTCTACCCGGATCTCGATCATTTCTGGGACGGTCAGGCCAGTTTCAAGTGCGATCGACACATGGTGCGACCACAAGTAGCGGCACTGGGTGCGGTGCGCAACTCGTAGTATCGCAACTTCTCGAGCACGCGGACTAAGGCGGGAATTCCGTAGCAGATAGGCGTTGAATGGCAGATACGCTCCGGCGAGGTCGGGATGGCGCACCAGCGTCGCCAGCAGGTTGCCGGATTCTTTCGGGTTGGCCCGCTCCGCGGGCATCATGGACACCAGAGCCTCAGCAATCCTGTCGTCCCACTCGTCGGCAGGCAACGGCCGAATTCTCGGCTCTTCGAACTCTGACATCCGCAGGTTCTCTCCTCGGATTGGGCAAATGTTCGCACGCATGTCTGGTGACATGGCACGTCGAGCCGACGACCTCATCTGTCAGAAGTTCAGGTACACGTTCTTGATTGACAAGAACTCCTCGATCCCGAGGCGGCTGCCTTGCCGTCCGTATCCGCTTTGCTTCATCCCGCCGAACGGTGCGGCCGGGGATAGCGATACGGGGCCGGTGTTGTTGATCTGCACGCTGCCGGCGTGCAGCGAATCGACGAGTCGACGTGCACGTGCCATGTCATTGGTGTGCGCGTAGGCCGCCAGCCCGAACTGAGTGTCATTGGCCAGTGCTACCGCCTGGTCCTCGTCGTCGAACGGCATCACGCACAGAACGGGGCCGAAGATTTCGGTCTGAGCAATAGTGGACCTGTTGTCGACGTCGATCAGCATCGTGGGCTCCACGAAGAAACCGGACGCTAGGTCGCCACCGATCCGATTGCCGCCCATGATCACTCTGCCCGCACCGGACGCCTTAGCATCGGCGACGATATGCACGATGCGGTTGGCCGATGCTTCGGTGATCACCGGTCCCATGGTCACACCAGGGTCGAATGGCCGTCCGATGCTCACCTTGCTGACGAGGTCTGCGACCCCGTCGATGACCTTCTCGTAAATGGGGCGTTCGACGAGAAGCCGAGTCGGCATCGTACAGCCCTGACCGGCGTTGAACGTCCAGCGCGCGGCTTGCGGAATGACTTGGCTGAGGTCGGCGTCGGAGAAGACGATATTCGCCGACTTGCCGCCAAGTTCCATCACCATGGGCTTGAGGGTCTGCGCGCATGCCGCTTGGAGCTTGCGAGCCGTCGCAACGCCACCCGTGAAGCTGATTTTATCGATGCCTGGGTGCGAGGCGATGGCGTGTCCGATCTCGGGTCCGCCGTTCACGACATTCACCACACCGGGGGGGATGCCGGCTTCCAGACACAGGCGGCCGAATGTCAACGCCGAAAACGGGGCAATTTCAGGAGATTTGATGACCAGGGTGCAGCCGGCCGCAAGCGCCGGCGCGCCGCCCATGGCGCAGAATCCCAGCGGTCCGTTCGAGGCGACGAACAGACCGACGACGCCGACTGGTTCCGGCACCGTGAAATCCAGGCCCGGCATCGGATAGGCGTTGATGCGTTCGCCGCTGAGTTTGTCGGCCCAGCCGGCGTAGTAACGAAACCAGAGCGAGGGAAACCAACCGGCCATCGGGCTGAAAGGTTGTCCGCCCTCGAGCGCGATGATCGTGCCCAGTTCATCCCCGTGGGCCTGCAGCAGTTCCGCGAGTTTGATCAGAACGTCGCGACGAGCGTCGGGAGTCCACCGCCGCCAATCCTCGAAAGCTGCCCTCGCGGTGGCCACCGCTTCGTCCAGCTCGTTGAGCGAGGCCATCGCGACTGCCTTGTTCACCTGCCCAGTAGCGGGATTCAGATGCTCAAGCTGCCCGCCCTGCGACGATCCGATCCTGCGGTCACCGATGACGAGTTCGGTTTCGAGGCATGCGGTGCGGTCCTCAGCCACGTGCATTTCTCCGATCACCAGCATCGAACAGAACAGGAATCTCAGTGGCCGCACGCTCGTACATCCCAATGATCCGGGGGGATTCGGCCGCGGGATCGAGACGAAGATTCGGGAGTCGGTCGAGTAGGGCGCCGATCGCGGTGGTGAGCTCGGCGAACGCGACATGCATCCCGAGGCACACATGGGGTCCGCTGCCGAACGCGAAGGTCGGCTTCTGGGCGCGGTATATGTCGAACTCGTCAGGGCGATCCCATCGAGCGGGATCTCGGTTTGCCGCAGCGAGATTGATGTGGACGACCGAACCTTTCGGCATGTGAACGCCGTAGAAATCGACGTCTTTGGTGGTGTACCTGGAGAACATCGGGTCGGTGGGCATCCACCGCAGCGATTCCTTGATCACCAACCGAAGCGCTTCGCGGTCCTCGCGGACGGCGGCGAGCAATTCAGGCCGCTGCAGCAGCAGGTGGAGCGTGATCCCCATCTGCTTCCAGGTGGTTCCAGAGCCGGCGGCCAGCAAGAGCAGTGCGAATGAATAGATTTCGGCATCGCTGAGGCGGTGTACCGTGCCGTCTTCGTCCTTCATCTCGGCATGCACAAGAATGCTTATGAGGTCATCCTGGGGGTTGGCACGCCGAGACTCGACGATCGGTGTGAGTATCTCGACGATCTCCATCGGTGCCAGGATCGCCGCCCGAACGTCCAAGGCGCGCTCCACGGGGATACCGAAGCTACCGGTGATCGTCAAGACGGGGATGGCGGCGCAGAAGTCCACGTTCAGCTCAGCATGGCCGTCTTCGACAATGCCGTCGATGAGGGTATGTACCGCCTCTTCGACCCAGTTGCGAATCCACCACTGCGCCTTGGAGGGAACGAACGACGGCTGAACCAGTCCCCGATAGCGCTTGTGACCTGGCCCGTTCATGAAGAGCATGCTGTTGACCGGGCTGAGTTCGCCAACGGCGGGATCCACCGGGTCGGGCCACTGTGCGAACGTCTCGGGTGCACGGTAGACCGCTTCGCACGCCTCGTAGCTGAACGTCGTGAAGTGCTCACGATCCGGCTCCGGCAGGCCTACGAACATGGCCGGCCCTTCGAAACCCGTAAGTTCGTGTAACACTCCCGGATGCACCGGAGCCTGTTCTCGCAACCGATGCCAGACCGGGTACGGGTCGTCGTGGTAACTTCCGCCGAGTAACGCGTAAGTGGGCCCACGCAGATCGAATAGCTCGCGAATTCGCGTTCGATCGAGAGTGCCGAGCTCGGTCACTGGTGCTCCTGACGATCGTCTGAATCGAGACTGAGGGCGCCGCTTGGGCACGCGGAAACAGCGCAGCGGACGGTCTCCGGCGGATCACCGTAGGGATCCATCACCCGGGCCTTCATCTCCGGATCTAACTCGAACGTGTTGGGTGCATAGATCGTGCATTGCCCGCTGCCCATGCAGATTTCTCGGTCGACGACGGTTCTGATCATTCTTTCCTCATCGCCTGGTCAACCCCTGTTCCGGACCTCTCATAGGTCGAGACACTAGCAAATCGGGCCGTGCAAAACAAAGATCTGGTTACGATGGAAACAGAGATCTGGTTGAGGCTTGTCGCTGCTTCAAACAAGTATTAGGTTATCGGTCAGTGCCACAGTACGCAGTGGTTGGGAAGGCACCGGGAGGGCGAATGCGCGCAGGAACGATCACTGCGGTCGGACGCTTCCGGGCGCAGAACGTCACAATGATCGAACCGGGCAACCCCTTCGGAGGGACCCGTGCATCGCGGGACATTCCGCGCTACGCCGAGTTGATCGAGTCCGGCCTGCTGGACTCGGCGACCATGATCTCGCGCCGACGAAACACTACTTGCACTGCCTTCGGGTGACGCCATTCGCACAGTGACCGCGTGAGGACGGGTCGAACGGCGTAGTAACGCTACTAATTTCAACTGTCAAAAGGAGATGAACACATGCGTATGGAAGACATGATCATGGTGAGTATCGATGACCACATGGTCGAACCTCCGGACATGTTCGACAACCACGTTCCAGAGAAGTGGCGTGACCAGGCGCCGAAGCTGGTCCGCAAGGATGATGGCACCGAGGGTTGGCAGTTTCAGGGCCAGAGCACGGTGACGCCTCTGGGAATGGCCGCGACAGTAGGATGGCCGAAGGAGGAATGGGGTTTCGATCCGGCGGTCATGTCCGAGCTACGCCCCGGTTGCTTCGATGTCCATGCACGGGTCCGCGATATGGACGCCAACGGCATTCTGGCGTCGATGAACTTTCCCACGATGGCGGGCTTCAACGCTCGGACCTTCGCCGAGTCGGAGGACAAGGAAGTCGGACTGGTCATGTTGCAGGCCTACAACGACTGGGCCATCGACGAATGGTGCGCTGCCTACCCGGACCGATTCATGCCGATCGGTGTAGTGCCGATGTGGGATGCCGAGCTCGCTGCCGCCGAGGTGCACCGGCTGGGCAAGAAGGGCTGTCGGTCCATCAGTTTCATGGAGGCCCCGCACGCCTGGGGCTACAAGAGCTTGATCTCAGGTTATTGGAATCCGATGTACAAGGCGCTATGTGACGAGAACATGGTGCTGTCGCTGCATATCGGCGCCGGCATCGCGGCGATCAACCATGCCCCGGAAGCACCGATCGACAATATGATGATCCTGGCCTGTCAGATATCGGCGATCGTCGCGCAGGACCTTCTTTTCGGACCGATCTTTCGTGACTTCCCCGATCTGCGTGTGGCTCTCTCCGAAGGCGGGATCGGCTGGATTCCCTTCTATTTCGATCGGATTGACCGGCACGTCTCCAACCAGGCCTGGCTGGACCACACCAATGATTTCGGCGGGAAGCGGCCATCGGAGGTGTTCCGCGAGCACATCCTGGCCTGCTTCATCACCGATCCGTCGGGCCTTCTCCTCCGCGACCGGATCGGCACCGACATCATTGCGTGGGAGTGCGACTACCCCCACACCGATACCACGTGGCCGGAGTCCCCGGAGAAGTTGTGGGCCGAGTTCCAGGAGACAGGTGTGTCCGACGAGGACATCCACAAAATCACCTGGGAGAACTCCTGCCGCTTCTTCGACTGGGACCCGTTCAAGCTCACTCCGCGAGATCAGGCCACGGTCGGAGCGTTACGTGCCAGGGCCACCGATGTCGACGTCACGAGAATGCCTCGGGCCGAATGGCGCAAGCTCAACGAAGCAGCACAGTCTGCCACGTAGCCCGAACAGCGAAATCCGACCCACCGCGACTCTACGGAGAGGCTGTCGATGCACATGCGTGGTCGGCCTCCTCGACGGCGGTCGGCGGTAGGCAACGGTGGGCGGAGCCGGCGGCCGGTCACCGCGCCGATTATCGGTGCGGTGACCGTCGCGTCGCTCTTCGCCATCGTCGTGCTTGTCGCGGTCCAGTTCCGCGGGGGCTTCGCCGGCCACGTCGACGTCACATTGCTGACCCAGCGGGCGGGATTGGTGATGAATCCCGACGCCAAAGTGCAACTACTCGGAGCCCCCGTGGGCAAGGTGGACTGGATCGAGGAGAGGCCGGATGGAACCGCGGCCATTCACCTGTCGATCGATCCCGCTCAATTGCCGGTGATTCCCGCGAACGTGCGTGCTGAAATCTCGGCGACGACCGTGTTCGGGGCGAAGTATGTGCAACTGGTTCCTCCGGATGACCCGACCTCGGCGTCCATGTATGCCGGCCAGGTCTTGACGGCTCAGAATGTCACTGTCGAGATCAACACGGTCTTCCAACAGCTCACCATGGTGCTGGCCAAGATCGAGCCCGAGAAGCTCAATGAAACTCTGGGCGCGGTCGCGACCGCATTCAACGGCCGGGGAGAGAAGATCGGACAAACCCTGACCAGGCTGGACGAGCTGCTGGCCAGGATCGAGCCGCATTTGCCCGCGCTGACTCACAATCTCGAGTTGGCGCCGCAATTCTTGACTGCCTACGCTGATGCAGCACCCGACATCGCGGAGATCGCCGAGAATACGACCGCGCTTGGTCAAACGATCGTCGATCGCCAAGATGATCTCGATGCCGCACTACTGGGCGTGATGGGGCTCGCCGATCTCGGACACTCGGTGTTGGACCAGAACTCCGCACCGCTAGCACAGGTCCTCGAACTCTTGCTTCCGACAACCGATCTCGCGCGTCGCTACAACGCCAGCCTCTATTGCGGGGTCGCCGGCCTGTCGGTGATGGCGAATCTGCCGCCTGCGAATGTCCCCGGGGTCAACATCCTGGCCGGTGTTCAGTGGGGCGCAGAACGGTACAGCTATCCATCGAACCTTCCCAAGGTCGCGGCTACCGGCGGACCGCAGTGCACCGGTCTTCCGCGCGTACCCTTTGAGACGTCGCCACCGTATGTTGTCACCGACACGAACTCCAACCCGTTCGAATACGACAACCCCGGCTTGCTGTGGAATTCCGACGGCCTCAAACGGCTGCTGTTCGGCGAGATCGACGGCCCCCCGCGCAACATTGGTCAGATCGGCCAGCCGGGATGAAGGGGACTGCACCTCTACTGATGAAGTTCGGCATCTTCGCCACGGTGATGACTCTTTTGACTGCATTGCTTTTCGCGATATTCGGCCAATACCGAGCGGGCGAAACGGCCGCGTACACCGCAGTGTTCTCCGACGTGTCGAGACTCAAGCCTGGCGACACTGTTCGAATCGCAGGAGTGGTCGCGGGCAAGGTGACTCGCGTCGAATTGCGGGATAGCGAGACGATGCTGGTCGGTTTCACGGCAGACCGCAGTGTCGCGCTCACGACCGGCACGAGGGCGCTGGTTCGCTACCTCAACCTGGTCGGGGACCGCTTCCTCGAACTCATTGAAGGGGCAGGGGCTACCACCATACTTCCGCCGGGGTCTGAGATTCCCCTCCAGCAGACCGCCCCGGCGCTGGACCTCGATCTGCTATTGGGTGGTCTCAAGCCTGTCATCCGGGGATTGAATCCGCACGATGTCAATGCGCTCAGCGCCTCTCTGATTGAGATCGTGCAAGGGCAGGGCACCAATCTGGAATCGCTGGTCTCCCAGGTTTCGGCGTTTACGAATAATCTAGCCGACCGAAGCGCGGTGATTCAGGAGTTGATCGGCAATCTTCGCGGTCTGTTGAAGACACTGTCGGATGATCGCGACGACTTCGCGTCGGTGATCGACGGTCTCGAGCGGTTGGTCGGTGAGCTTTCGGCCGAACGCGACCCCATCGCCGAAGCGATCACGTCGCTGGAAAGCGGTACCGCCTCTTTGACCGACCTGTTGACAGCGGCACGCCCCCCGCTGGCCGAATCGGTCGAGCAGCTAAACCGGTTGGCGCCTGCACTCGACGACCAGAAAGACCGCCTCGACGCGATGCTCAACCGATTGCCCGACGACTACCGCAAACTCGCCCGCATCGGCAGCTATGGAAGCTTCATCAACTATTACGCATGTGCACTCACGGTGCGCGCCACCGACTTGCAGGGCCGCACTGTCGTCATCCCCGTATTTCGACAAGAGGGTGGAAGGTGCTCTGAGCCCTGATGCTGAAATACCGTAAACACAGCCTCATTCGGGTCGGCTTCCTCGGCGCGACGCTGATTCTGCTCGTTATCGCGGTGGGTTTGCAGCCCGAGCGCATCATCACTTGGGCGTCGTCGATCCGGTACTCCGCGATCTTCGCCGAAGCGGGCGGACTGGCGCCCGGCAATGACGTGACGATAGGTGGCATGAAGGTCGGCAGTGTCACCGCCATGAGGCTCGAGCAGGGTGATGTCGCTGTTACCTTTCACGTCAGGGGCAATGTTCCCCTCGGTCCGCGCACGACCGCGCATATCAAGACGGGCACGCTGCTGGGCGAGCGAATGCTCAGTCTCGACTCCGATGGCGAGGGGCGGATGAGTCCGAACACGGTGATACCGCTGTCGCGGACGTCCTCACCGTATTCACTGACCGAAGCGGTCGACGAACTCACAACGAACATCGAAGAAACCGATACCGAATCGCTCAATACGTCGCTCACGACCCTCGCGCAGACACTCGATCAGATCGCACCACAATTAGCCCCTGCCTTCGATGGGCTGACCCGGGTGTCCCGGGCGGTCAACGAACGGGATGAAACGCTGAGAGATCTACTGACATACGGCAGTGACGTCGCAGGTATCCTCAGCCAACGCAGCCAGCAGGTCAACGCCCTCATCCTGAATGCGAACGACCTGGTCGGCGTGTTGGCTGCCCGACGACAAGCGATCGTCGCACTGCTGGCCAACACATCCTCGGTCGCTCAACAGCTGTCGGGATTGGTGCATGACAACGAGGAACGCCTGGGACCCGTTCTGGACCGCCTCAACTCGGTCGCCGCCATGCTGGAAAACAACCGCGACAACATTGTCAAATCGCTGGTGGGTCTGGCCAAGTTCGAGAGCACGTCAGGTGAAGTGGTCGCCAGCGGCCCCTTCTACACCGCGTTGGTGCCCAACCTCGACATGCCCGTCCTCCTACAGCCGTTCTTCGACTACGCGTTCGGGCTCCGCAGGGGAGTCAATGCCGGGCAACCGCCTGACGATGTGGGTCCGCGCGCCGAAATACCGATCCCCCGTGACGCAATCCGACCCGACATGCCGATCCCCGGTAACACAATCCCGGGGCCGGGACAGTGATGGCCTCGTCGATTCGCCAACATCGCACCGCAGCAGTGGTGCTGGTGCTGGTGCTGGTGCTCGGTGGCGCCGCATCGTTTATCGCATTCCGGACATGGATGGGCCCCACGACGGTATTCGCGTACTTCAAGACCGCCATGTCGATCTATCCAGGTGATGACGTCCGCGTCTCGGGTATGAAGGTCGGGACGATCACGGCCATTGATCCCGACGGCACCCAGACCAGGCTGACTCTTGACGTGCAGCGCCGCGTACCGATCCCGGCCGACGCGAAAGCCGTCCTGGTTGCACCGAACTTGGTCGCGGCCCGTTATATTCAGCTCACACCGGCATATCGCACCAGCGGACCGATCATGGTTGACGGCGCGGTGATTCCCGTCGAGCGGACAGCGGTCCCTGTGGAATGGGATCAGGTCAAGGAGCAACTCACCCGTTTGGCCACAGAACTCGGGCCGAACAAGAATGTCTCGACCCCCGCGCTTTCGCAGTTCATCGACAGCACGGCGAATGCACTCGAAGGAAACGGGAACAAGCTCAGGAACACTCTCAGTCAGCTGGCCGGTCTGGCCACCATCCTTTCGGATGGCAGCGGCGATATCGTGACGACGATCGAGGGCCTGCAGACGTTGGTAACCGCCTTGCGGGATTCGAAACAGCAGATCGTGCAGTTCCAGGACCACATGGCCACCTTGAGCAGTGTACTCAACGGGAGTAGGTCGGATCTGGATGCGGCGCTGACGAATCTGTCTACGGCCATTGTCGAATTGAAGCGTTTCGTGACCGAGACCGGAGAGAAGACCTCAGAGCAGATCCAGCGACTGGCCAACGTCACACAGACATTGTCTGACCAGCGGATGGTTGTCGAGCAGATTCTGCATGTCGCGCCCACGGCGTTGGTCAACACCTACAACATGTTCGATCCGAAAACGGGCGCACCCGCGGGACAGTTCGTCGTGAACAACTTCTCCGACACCAATGCATTCTTCTGCAACATGATTGCCGCTCTCTCCAATGTCACCGCCCCGGAGACCGGCAAGCTCTGCGCCCAGTATCTCGGTCCGGCCTTGGACCAGATGACCGCGAACACCCTTCCGATTCCGTTCAACCCGCTGCTGATGGCCCGACCGCCGTGGCAGTCCCTCATCTACAGCGAGGACCGCCTCAAGCCCGGTGGTGACGGGCCAAAGCCGCAGACATCGGATCTGCCACCAGCGGTGTCGGCCTACACCGGAGAGCCGGCCGATGTGCCCGAGCCGCATATGCCGGTACCGACTCCCGATCCTGAAGGCGGTCCACCGCCACCCGCCGGTGAGCTGCCCGCAGAAAGGCCGATCCCATGACCGTGCGCCGCCGACTGCGGATGTCGCTCAGTGTCGCCATGTGCTTGGCATTGACACTGAGTGGTTGCGGCTTCCAAGGTTTGAACTCGCTGCCGCTGCCCGGCACGGTCGGAAGAGGATCCGGGGCGCAGGTTTACTACATCCATTTCGCGAATGTCGGTACACTTGAGTCGAATTCACCGGTCATGATCGACGACGTCATCGTCGGCAGCGTAGCCAAGATCGCGTTGCGCGGCTGGCACGCCAATGTCGAGATCTCGGTTAAGCCCGATACCGTGGTGGCTGCCAACGCAGTGGCTGACGTCGGGCAGACCAGTCTGCTGGGTTCCATGCACGTGGCGCTGAACCCGCCGCCGGGCGAGCCGCCGAGAGGTCGGCTCCCGTCAGGCTCGAACATCGGGCTCAGCGAATCGTCGACCTACCCCTCGACCGAACAGACCCTCGCCGCACTGTCGACGGTGGTGAACTCCGGCGGAGTCGGGCAGCTCGGCGATATCATCCACAACTTCAACGCTGCCGTTTCCGGACGCGAGCCGCAGATCCGAGATCTGGTGACAAGGCTAAATACCCTCGTCGGAACGCTGAACGGTCAGCGCGACAACATGATTTCTGCGATGTCAGAGTTGAATCGGTTCGCCGGGACATTGAACGACAACCAAGATATTGTCGTCCGCGCGCTGCGTACGCTGCCGCCGACGCTCGAGGTTCTGATGGCCCAGCGGCCCAACCTCACCGATGCCCTGCAGAAGCTCGGCGTGTTCAGCGACACCGCGACTCGGGTGATCAACGAAACCCAGGAAGACTTGGTGACCAACCTCGCGAACGCGGCGCCGGCGGTCTGCGCGCTGGCCGATGTCGGCCCCGATATCGGCACCGCACTGGCCTACGCTCCGCTATTTCCGTTGGGGCAGAATCTGGTTGATCGAGGCCTGCGTGGCGACTTCATCAACCTGTTCGCCACCGTCGATATCACCGTGCCAGCCCTCAAGCGTTACCTCGGGTCCGGTACCCGACTGTGGGAGGGCGATGTGGCACTCACCCCGGCTCCCGGGGATCCGGGGTATGAGGAGTTCTACCAGAAGTTTCCCGACGGCAAGGGAATCCGACCGATACCGCCGTGGCTTGAGAACTTGCCGGAGGGAAGTCCACCTCCGCACCAACACGGCATGGCGCCCAAGGGAGTGCCGGCCCCGATATTCACCCCACCCCCGGCGGCAACACCGAGCGGGTGTGGCTGATGCTGACCCGTCTCGTCCGGATTCAATTGACGATCTTCGCCGTATTCTCGGTGATCGGCATGACCGCGATGGCAGTCAACTACATACAGGTCCCAACGCTGTTGGGGATCGGCCGCATCACCGTAACGGTGGAGTTGCCGGCCACCGGAGGCCTCTACCGTTTCGGCAACGTGACCTACCGAGGTATGCAGATGGGGCGGGTCACCGACGTCCGTGTCGTGCGAAAGGGGCATCGACCCATCGTGGAAGCCGAACTTTCACTGATGCGTTCACCCAGGGTTCCGGCTGACCTTGTTGCCGGAATACACAGCGTCTCGGCGATCGGCGAAATCTACGTCGATCTGCGGCCCCGGACCTCGTCTGGGCCATTCCTGCGGGACGGGTCGGTCATCGCCAGTTCCGACGTCGTGCTGCCGCCGCAGGTCGGCCCGATGCTGGACCAGGTCAACGCGCTTGTCGACAGCGTGCCCGAGCATCGAATCAGTGACCTTCTCGACGAATCGTTCAAAGCGTTCAACGGAGCCGGTTACGACTTGTCCTCGCTGATCGACTCGTCGTCGAAAGTGGCAGGCGATCTCAACAGTGTCGCCGATCGTGTCGGCACCCTCTTCGACGACAGTCGCCCGCTCATTGAATCCCAAGCAGAAACGGCTGACTCGCTACGACTATGGACACGTAGCCTGGCCGGCGTCACCGAGCAGATAACCGACAACGACGCCCAGATCCGCACTCTGCTCAGCGAGGCCCCGGGTGCCGCCGATCAAGCCACCAGCCTGCTTGAGCAGGTTCAGCCGACGCTGCCGATCCTGCTGGCGAACCTGACCACGGTCGGTCAGATCGGACTCACCTACAACAAGTCACTCGAGACACTGTTCGTCATAGTGCCGCCAGTCGTCGGCTACACCCAGGCAATCAACCCCACGAATAACGCCACCGGACTGCCGATTGCGGTGTTCCGGGCATCGGCTTCCGACCCGCCGGCATGCACTGTCGGCTTTCTTCCGCCATCGGCCTGGCGCAGTCCGGCCGACGAGACAGTTGTCGACACCCCCGACGGCCTGCACTGCAAGCTACCCCAGGATTCACCGCTCCTGGTGCGTGGGGCCCGAAACATTCCGTGCATGGGCGTTCCCGGCAAGCGAGCACCAACTGTCGAAGAATGCTACAGCGACAAACCCTTTCAACCGTTAGCGATGCGACAACACGTCACAGGTCCCTACCCGATCGACCCCAACCTGGTGTCACAAGGTATCCCGGTGGACAGCCGTGTCGACCTCGACGAGCGGATCCACGCGCCCATTGAGGGCACGCCACTCCCGCCTGAAGCCGCAACGGGCCCGCGGGAATCACCACCCGCCGTTCCCAATGCGTTCACACCCGGTGGCCCCGCAGTCGCGATTGCCCCCTATGATCCGCAGACCGGTCGCTATGCCACACCCGACGGTCGGGTCCTGCAACAACACGATCTTGCCGCCGGCGCACCGAAAACCTGGCAGCAGATGCTGATCCCAGGAGGCGGCTTGTGAAGCGACACGCGTGCGCGGCCATCGCGAAGACGACCAGTGTGGCCCTGATGCTGATGCTCAGCGGCCTGTTGGCGGCCGCGCCGGCTCAAGCCGCGGACTGTGCCGAGCCGTTCACCGGGCGCTACACCGCATTTTCTGACGGCAAATGGGCCTCGAAACACTATTTGTTCCGCGAAGAGGTCAGCGTCACAGGGACGTGGACCGTGGATACTGACTGCCGCGACTATCTGTTCTGTACGGGCACCGTCGTCAGCGACCAGGGATGGACAGCGTCCGCAATGTGTAGGAGCGGCCTGTGGACCGTCACTCACGACGTACCGAACTGGGTGCCCTGTCCCGATGGGACCACGGCGACGGGCCAGCAGAAGTTCACCTTTTTCTCCGAGACCGATCCACCGCGGTTCCGCGGCTGGGATAGGACGCTGGGTCCTAGTGGGGCATGCGGAACCAACAGGCACCTGATTATCGAAATGCCGTTCACATTAACGAAGATCGAGTAGCTGCGGTGCTCGGTCAGCTACCCCACGTCGGATCCGCAGCGCCTAGGATCACCGTGTCACGCGCCAGCGCGTGCGCAGCACGAGTTCCTGAACTACGAACGATCGTCTCCGGCATCGCGATCAGATCGAGAACGCATCGCGCACGTATGTTGGACGTGCCGCCCACGAGGTTCATTTCACCGGCTTCTTCGCCTTCGGAAATCAAAGTCTTCAGGCGGCGAAGTTGATCCAAATACAGGTGCCCCAGATTCTGCGCCGTGGGCGGAGTCTGGCGCAACCAGGACAACATGATCTTCACTTCGTCGCTGAACCGCTCGAGAGCGTTGATGTCGAGCCACAACAGGGCATCGAGCTTTTCCAGAGGGCTCGCCTTCGATTCGAGCACGTTATCCCAACCCGTCGCAATACGTTGACTGAAGTCCCCCATGACGGAGAGGAGAAGTTGATCTTTGGAGCCGATCCACTTGTACACCGTCGAAGTGGAAATACCGGCCGCAGAAGCGATGTCGCGAAGGGTGGTGCCCTCATAGCCGCGACGGGCGAATTCGGAGCGCACGATATTGCGGAGGTTGGTCGCATTGTCGTCCACCGATGGCTCCTCGATCCACGTGGCCATCGTGAGGTCAGCGGCCGCCAGCGCGGGCGATCCGTCCAATGAACTGACAGCACTCGCATCTGCAGCAACTCCGTTGAGCAATATTCGAGCCTTCAGTGCGGGAACGCGGTTGTTGCCCGGGCCCGGGTGCAGCACCCCGGCCCCGACGTGCAGCATGCTTCTGCAGAGACGCTCAGCCAGACGACCGAGGTCTATGCCGGACCGGATATATCCGCTCTCGCGCCCGGTGCGCAGAAGCTCAAGCATCGCGGCGTCGATCGCCATGGGGGTTCGACCTGCGAGCTCGACAAGTTCTTCGGAGGCACCCGACGCCGGCTCGTACACGGTGAGAAGGAGCGCCGCTCGATGTTGGACGGCACACGCCGCGATGCGCGTACCCAGAGAGACGATTTGGTCGGAGATAGGCGGGGGGGTTTGGCCGCCCGCCTCCTCGAGTGCGCGCTCTGCAAGCCGATCGAGGTCGGCCTGGTACCGCCTGACCAATTCGATGACGATCGCTTCTTTTGATTCGAAGTGATGGTAGAGACTTCCGCCAAGAACGCCGCATTTCTTGCCGATGTCATCCAGCGATACCCGAGATCCGTGCGAAGCGAACAGCGAAGCCGCCGCCTGAAGAATCTCTTCTCTCCGACTACCATCGCGAGCCATTAAAAACCTGCCTACCTGCGGTTTGTTGTTAACCGTTTCGACACCAATCCTACTGTGCAGCGCACAGCCCCGGAAGAGGACCGATCCTTGGTCGTGTTGTTGCGAACAAATACTTGGTTACGGTACTCTTTTGCCTGATGTTGAAGACATTCGACCCTACGGCACCCACGTTCGGTGCCGACAGGTCCGCGATTTTCCGCCAGCTTCGTGATCAGCACCAGGTGTTCCATGACGAGCCGACTGACACCTACTTCCCGATCTGGTTCGATGACGTCTTCGAACCTGCAACCGAGGTAATCGGTCGGCTGCTCGGCGTTCCCGCGGACCGCCTCGAGACCTTCCGTCATCTCATCGACCAGTTGTCTCGTTCCGGGTCAACGCCGTGAAGAAGCGACGATGGCGGGAGCAGCGCAGACTTGTGCCGGGCTGACTCATTAGCCGGACATCGCAATGGCGACATTCATCTGCGCCGACACATCGGCGTCGGCAATCCTGCTTGGCCCGAAAGGAAGACATGCGGACCTACGAGAGATTGTTCATAGACGGCGACTGGGTCCTACCGGAGGAACCTTCGCGCCTCGATGTCGTCTCGCCGCACAGCACAGAAATCGTGGGAACCGCCCCTAACGCCGGAAAGGCAGACGTAGCACGAGCCGTCGGCGCAGCGCGACGCGCTTTTGATGACGGCGAATGGCCACAATTGGCACCGGCCGAACGTGCCGCCCACCTCAAAGCTCTCGCGGCGGCATACGAGGCCCGGGTTGCCGAGATGGGCACACTGATCACAGAAGAGATGGGTTCACCGCTGTCCTTCAGCCACGCCGTACAGGCCTACGCCCCGGTACTTCTGATCAACAGCTTCGTCGACATCGCAAACGAATTTCCCTGGGAGCAAGGCCGTTCGGGCATGCTGGGGGAGACAGTCGTGCGACGCGAACCTGTCGGCGTCGTCGCCGCCATCGTGCCCTGGAACACCCCACAACTCACCGCACTGACCAAACTCGTCCCGGCGTTGCTATCAGGATGCACGGTCGTGTTGAAGCCCGCGCCGCAGACACCGCTCGATGGGTTGCTCCTGGGTGAGATCATCGATGGGATCGGCCTGCCTAAAGGTGTCGTCAACATCGTCACCGGCGGTCGCGAGGCCGGCGAGGAGCTGGTGACCCATCCCGGCGTGGACAAAGTTGCCTTTACTGGATCCACTGACGCGGGTCGGCGCATCGCCGCCCTGTGTGGAGCGAACCTCAAGCGAGTCACTTTGGAGCTGGGAGGTAAGTCTGCGGCGATCATCCTCGATGACGCCGACTTGAGTGCCACTGTCGAAGGCCTTCGAATGGCGTCTTTCATGAACAGCGGCCAAACGTGCATAGCGCAGACCCGGATCCTCGCCTCGCGCAACAACTACGCGGCCGTGGTCGAGGCTATCGCCGACCTAGCCGCTTCCCTGAGGGTCGGCGATCCGATGGATGCACAGACCGAGGTGGGGCCCCTCGTCAGCCAGCAACAGCAACGTCGGGTGCAGGAGTACATCGACCTCGGACAGGATGAGGGTGCACGGATCGCCGCGGGCGGGTCCGCCATGCCCTGCGGGCTGGAGCGGGGCTGGTATGTGCGACCGACCGTATTCGCCAATGCCGACAACGGTATGCGGATCGCGCAGGAGGAGATCTTTGGCCCCGTCCTCACCGTGATTCCCTTCTCCGACAGCGAGGACGCCGTCCGAATCGCCAACGCCTCACGGTACGGTCTCGCCGGTTCAGTGTGGACCGGAGACGTCGAGCAGGGCATGGACATCGCCCGCCGCATCAGGGTCGGATCATTCGGCATCAACCAATACGCGCTCGACTTCGTGGCACCCGGTGGAGGATTCAAGGACAGCGGTATCGGGCGCGAGGGTGGCCGCGAGGGATTCGAGGCCTTCGTGGAGCCCAAATCCATACTGGCGAAGGAGCAAGCTCAGTGACGGTGCAATCAGTTCTGGAGGACATTCGGAACCGTCCGGGGTCCGGGGAGACCATCGCGGTCATCGATCCCGCCACCGAAGAGCAGATCACTGAGTTCAAAGACTGCGGAAGGGAAGCGGTCAACGATGCGGTTGCTCGTGCGGTGGCCTCGTATCAGGCTGGTGTGTGGGCCGATCTGCCCGGTCGTGCGCGAGCCAAGATCCTCTGGCGTATCGCCGATCTCATCGAGGAAAACGCGGAGGAGCTCGCTCAACTCGATTCGATGAACACCGGGATGCCGCTGATGCAGGCGCGACTGAACGTGCCCACCGCAGCGGAATTCTTCCGGTACTACGCAGGCTGGTGCACCAAGGTCCACGGTGAGGCATACGCTGTGAAGACAAGTGGCATCGCCTCGGACACGTATGTCGATATGCACGCTTACACCCTGAAGGAACCTTACGGGGTCGTGGGACTGATCTTCCCGTGGAACGGCCCTGTCTTCAACGCCAGCGCCAAGCTCGCACCGGCACTTGCTGCTGGCTGCAGCAGCGTCGTCAAACCTGCCGAAGAGACCCCCCTGTCAGCACTCGTACTCGAGCGGATCATCGCCCAGGCGGGCGTTCCGGACGGTGTCGTCAACTTCGTCACCGGGTACGGCCACACCGCCGGCGCAGCGATCACCGCACATCCCGACGTCGAAAAAGTTGCGTTCACGGGGTCCACCGAAGTCGGCAAGGAGATCGTGCGGACATCGGCGGGCAACCTGAAGAAGGTCATGCTTGAACTCGGCGGCAAATCGCCGGTCATCATCTATGACGACGCCAGCCTCAAGAGAGCAATCGCGATGGCCGCGATGGGCATCTTCGTTCATTCGGGTCAGGGATGTGTCTGTGGCTCACGAATCTTCGTGCAACGCGGAGTTTATGACCAAGTCGTCGAGGGCATCGCCGCAGTGGCGAACACGCTTCAACTCGGCGGACCGTCGGACAAAGATGCGGCGATTGGTCCTCTCATCAGTCAAAAACAGCTGACCCGTGTCATGGGTTACATCGACGAGGGTAAGGCAGGCGGCGCCGAGGTCGTCACCGGTGGACGCCGGCTCGATCGCAAAGGCTACTTCGTCCACCCGACCGTCCTCACAAACGTCGATACGAACCTCGATTTGTACCGTGACGAGATCTTCGGTCCTGTAGTGACCATCCTTGCGTTTGACGACGACGACGAGGCTGTCGAAATGGCCAACGACACGACCTATGGTCTGGCTGCGGCAATCTGGACGAACAAGCTGAGTCGGGCACATCGACTAGCAAAGCGGCTGCAAGCGGGCACTGTGTCAGTCAACTCTCAACTCGTGTTCGATCACGCTGTGCCGTTCGGCGGCTACAAGCAATCTGGCTGGGGACACGAGTTCGGCAAAGAAGGTATCGAGGCATACATGAAGACGAAAAGCGTATGGGCGCAGCTCTGAGCAAGAACTGACAGCCGTCATTGTCGAATGTCGAGCGCAAGGAGCACCAATGAACCGGTTGAGCCATTCATCCCCCGGTCGCAGAGTCAACAACGTTCGCATCGAAACGCGCTGAAGAGTGAATAAGTGACTGCCAAGACTACGAAGGAGAGCCAATGATGGGCCGTGTTTCAGGCAAGGTCGCATTCGTCACCGGAGCCGCGCGCGGGCAGGGACGCAGTCATGCCGTGCGGTTGGCGCAGGAAGGTGCCGACATCATCGCCGTCGATATCTGCCGCCCCTTCGCGGACTCGCCTGCCTCGCCGGCGACTCCCGAAGACCTTGCCGAGACCGCGAACCTCGTCAAGGCGCTGGATCGGCGCATCGTCACTGCCGAAGTCGACGTCCGCGACTATGAACTGCTGAAATCCGCCGTCGACAGCGGGGTCGAACAACTCGGTGGGCTCGATATCATCGTCGCCAACGCGGGCATCGGTACCGTCGGAACGCGGCTCGACCGGATGAAGGAAGACACCTGGCAGGAGATGATCGATGTCAACCTGTCCGGGGTGTGGAAGTCGGTGAAGGCCGGCATTCCGCATATGGTGGCCGGCGGCCGCGGGGGCTCGATCATCCTGACCAGTTCGGTCGCGGGTCTGAAGGCCTACCCCCACACGGGCCATTATGTGGCGGCCAAACACGGCGTCGTCGGCCTGATGCGGACCTTCGCCGTTGAACTCGGTGCGCAATCCATCCGCGTCAACTCGGTACATCCGACGCATGTGAACACGCCGCTGTTGCTGAACGAGAAGACATTCCGGATCTTTCGGCCTGACCTGGAGAACCCGGGTGCCGATGACATGGCCCCGATTTGTCAAACCTTCCACATGCTGCCCATCCCGTGGGTAACCGCCGAAGACATCAGCAACGCGGTCCTGTTCCTGGCGTCCGACGAGGCGCGGTACATCACCGGCGTGGCGCTACCCGTCGACGCAGGCAGTTGCCTGAAGTAACCCTTCGAAAGGACTACTGCACCATGACCATTGCACCCGACACCGATGTCTACTACGACCCCTACGACATAAGCATCGTCCACGACCCCTACCCGGTCTACGCCCGGCTGCGGGACGAAGCGCCGGTCTACTACAACGAGCGCTACGACTTCTGGGCCATCTCGCGGCACGCGGATGTCGAGAAGGCGCTCAACGATTGGAAGACATTCTCCAACAGCCGGAGCGACATCCTCGAACTGGTGAAGTCGAAGTTCGACATGCCACCGGGCGTGTTGATGTTCCAGGACCCTCCTATGCATACGATGTTGCGGGGCCTGATGGGCCGGGTGTTCACGCCGCGTCGGATGGCCGAGATCGAAGACCAGATCCGACAGTACTGCGTGAAATGTCTCGACCCCCATGTGGGTTCTGACGGCTTCGACATCATCACCGAGTTGGCATCGATGATGCCGATGAGGGTCATCGGGATGTTGCTGGGCATTCCTGAACAGGACCAGATCGAGGTCCGCGACGCCAACGACGCGAACCTGCGCACCAAACCGGGGGCGCCGATGAAGGTCGTCGATCCGGACGCGATCGCCGACGGGCGGATCTACGCCGATTACGTCGACTGGCGATCAAAGAACCCGTCCGATGACCTGATGACCGCGCTGCTCAATGTCGAGTTCGAAGACGAGAACGGCGTGACTCGTAAGCTCAACCGCAAGGAGGTGCTGCACTATACGCAGGTCGTTGCGGGGGCGGGGAATGAGACGACCGGTCGACTGATCGGTTGGCTGGCGAAGGTCCTAGCCGAACATCCTGACCAGCGACGTCAGATCGCCGAAGACCGTAGTCTGCTGACCCGCGCGGTCGACGAAACGCTGCGTTTCGAACCTACGGGCCCGCACGTAGCCCGGTGGATGGCACAGGATCACCAGGCGTACGGCACCACCGTGCCTGCGGGCAGCGCCATGCTGCTGCTGTTCGGAGCCGCCAATCGTGATCCCCGCCGGTATCCGGATCCCGACACCTTCGATATCCACCGAGACAATGTCTCGCACATCACTTTTGGCAAGGGTGTGCATTACTGCCTCGGCGCCAACCTCGCTCGGCTGGAAGGTCGTGTCGCGCTCGACGAGCTGCTCAACCGCTGGCCTGAATGGGATATCGATTACAAGACAGCGAGATTGGCACCGACCTCGACTGTTCGCGGTTGGGAAGAGCTACGTCTAGTGCTTCCGTGAACCAATCGAGTGACGTTGTGTTGCGAAGCCATTGGGGCGTGCAGCTAGTTTCGGCGGTCTGCCCCGTCGATGATCGCGATGAGCCCATCGGTGAGTTCCTCGGCGGTGGTGCGCCATTTGGCTGTGGTGAGCAGTCCGCTCATTTCCAAGCCGGCGGCGCCGTGCGCACCCGTCAGCATTATCGCCGCATAGCGCTGTGCCTCCCGCTCACCGACGACCTCGGTGATGATGGCGAGGAATTCATCGCATAAGCGTTGCGCGGCGCGGACTACGGCGGTCGGATCTCCGGCAGGTGTAGTGAACATCAGCCGGTACAGGTGCGGTTGTTGCCGGCTGACTGTGATGACATCGAGGAGTGCAGCCCGCAGCTTCTCGACCGGTTCGAGGCGCGAATCTTTCTGCAGTGCCTGCATCTTGGAGCTGAGTCGATCCCACCCCGAGGCGGCTAGCGTGGTCAGCAGGCTTTCCTTGTCGGCGAAGTGCCGGTAGGGCGCACCGCGGCTCACCCCGGCCTGTGCGCCGACTGCTCGCAACGTCACGGCGTCGGGGCCGCCGCTGTCAAGCAGCTTCGCGGCCTCATCGAGAAGCGCGCGACGGGTGGCAGCTGCTGATTCGATGCGACTCACCGCTGGCCATTCCTTTCAGAGTTGACACTGTCATCTTAAACGCTATGCTCATTCAGATGACAATGTCATCTGAATGTGAGCTTGCCGTCGTCACGGGCGCTTCCACCGGCATCGGCGCGGCCACGGCACATGAACTGGCCCGGCGGGGATTCCACGTGCTGGCCGGTGTCCGGCGCGATCGGGACGCCGACGCCATCCGCGCCCCTGGTATCGAGCCGCTGATCGTTGACATCACCGATCCGGACCATGTCCAGACCCTAGCTACTCGGGTCTACGAGGACCCGCAACGCCGTCGACTTCGGGCGCTGGTGAACAACGCCGGCGTCGGGGTGAATGTCCCGGTCGAGACGTATCCGCTCGACGAATGGCGATGCCTGTTCGAGGTCAACCTCTTCGGCCACATTGCCGTCACGCAGGCGCTCCTGCCGGCGTTGATCCGCGCCCAGGGCCGGGTTGTCAACATCAGTTCGGTGGGCGGCAGAATCGCTATGCCCACCTACGGGCCCTACGCGGCCACGAAGTTCAGCCTCGAGGCCGTAAGCGACGCTCTACGGCGTGAACTCGCGCCCTCAGGTGTCCGGGTGGTCGTGGTGGAACCGGGCGCCATCAAAACCGAGATGCCCGGCCGCGCCATCGCCACCGCCGCGGATCTCGCGTCGCGGATGACGGCCACTCAACGCCAGCGTTACGGCGCGCTGGTGCACGCGATCAACGCACAGACCGACGCCCACAGCGGCAGAGGTCTGCCACCGCAAGCCGCGGCAGACGTGATCGCCAGGGCCGTGACGGTTCGTCATCCGCGCACGCGCTACACCGTCGGCCGCGAAGCCGCGCTCCTGGCCCTGGTGCGCGTCCTTCCCGACCGGATGCTCGACCGAATGCTCGCCGCCGCGCTGCGCCCGTACCGTGCCAACGCCATGGCCATGAGCGCCTCTGCCACTTCCCGCTGACGTAGCCCTCACGCTCCGGATAAGGACGATTTCATGCGTGTTAATGCTTTTGCCGCCGCCACTCCCGGCGCCGACCTATCCCCCTACGAGTACGACGCAGACGAGTTAGGACCGCTCGAGGTCGACGTCGAGGTGACGCACTGCGGCATCTGCCACACCGATCTGATGGTCATCGACAATGACTGGGGCACAGACGTACCCGCAGTCGCCGGCCACGAGGTGGCCGGCATTGTCGCGGCCGTCGGGCCACTGGTCGACACCAACCGGCTGGCGGTCGGTCAACGCGTCGCCGTCGGCGGCGTAGCCGGTTCCTGCATGAGCTGCCAATACTGCCTGACCGGTCGGCAACAACTGTGCGCCCGCAGAGACAGTATGGCCTTTCGGGGCGACCGCGGCGGCTTCGCTTCCTCGGTGCGCGCCAGCGACTGGCGCTTCGTGTTCCCGCTTCCCGAGGCCATCGAACTGGAGCACGCCGGCCCCATGCTCTGCGCGGGGGTAACTGTCTTCGCGCCATTCGTCCGACACAACATCAAGCCCGCCGACCACGTCGGCATCGTCGGCATCGGCGGACTCGGTCATCTGGCCATCCAATTCGCCCGGGCGTGGGGATGCGAGGTGACCGCCATCTCAACCTCGCCCGACAAGCGCGACCAAGCCGTCGCACTGGGGGCCGACCACTTCATCGCCACACGCGCCACCGATGAGGTGGCCCAAGCGGCGGGCACTTTCGATTTCATCATCTGCACGGTCCCGGCCGACCTTCCGTGGGACGACTACTTGGCGTCGTTGAAGCCGCAGGGAACGCTCATCGTGATCGGCGCATCGGCGAGCGCAATGCAGATCAATCCTCTCTCACTGGTGTTCGCCGAAAAGAAGATCTCCGGTGGGCTGGTGGCCTCGCCGCACGAAACCCGGCAGATGCTCGATTTCGCCGCTCGGACAGGCGTGCGGCCAGTGGTCGAGACCTTCGCCATGACTGACATCAACGCGGCACTCGCCCGCGTCCGGTCCGGCGACATCCGATTCCGGGCGGTCCTGTCCACACGCTAAGCGCAAGGAAGGGAGCGCCACAGCCGCAAAGGTGGTGTGCACAGGAAGCGCACCGCCTGGTCCGAGGCCAGGGGCCTGGGGTTACCGGAGCTCCTCTCTGTTGATCGAGGGAGTACCCGCTGCGCTGCCAGTGCTACGCAGGAGCCGCGCCGCGGGCAGCGGAAAACGCGTCAACCAACTCGGGGATCTCACGCAGATGCCGGCGTAGCGCCTCGACGCTGGCATCGGCGTCGTTGCGGTCGAGGGCGGCGACGAGTTCGCGATGCTCACGCTCGATGGTGGTCAACCGACTGGGTGCCTCGACGAGGGTGCGGGTGCCGAGCCGAACCTGGCGCGGCTGCAGAGAGTCGTAGAGCTCGGCGACGACCGCATTGCCCTGATGACGCACGATCTCGGCGTGGAACTGCTGATCCAGCTGAGCGAACCCGTTCCAGTCGCCCACCTGCCCCGCCTGCTCCATCTCCTCGATCAACACACGTGCGCTTGCCGGGACGCCGGCCTGGCGCTGACAGATCGTCCGCAGCGCGGCGGATTCGAGGACGAAGCGCGCCTGGTAGATCTCGCGCATCTCCAGTGCCGTGACCACCCGCACCTGCGCCCCCCGGCGGGGGAGCAGATCGACGTACCTCTCCACCTGAAGCCGCTGCAGCGCTTCGCGGACCGGGGTTCGCGACGTGCTCACCCGAGCGGCCAGCGCCACTTCGTCGATGAACTCGCCTTCGGCGAACTCGCCGCTGAGGATCGCGTCGCGGATCCAGCCGTAGGCGCGCTGGCTGGCGGTGGCCTTGACCGCCTCCGCGCCGCTGCGGCTTCCGATGGGGGGCATGAAGTTCATTCAACCATTTACACCGCGTGCATTCTTCGTGTATACAACGTGTGTACAGTCACTGTTTGCACCCCGCCCCGACCACCCCGAGAAGAGGCGAAGCGTTGTCGAAGCCACCCGAAGACGGCGCCGCACCCCGTCACCCGTCGGTCTCCATCTGGCTCACCGAACCCTCCGCGGCCGCCGTCGAAATGGGCAGCCTGGCCGGGTATGACACCGTGGTGCTCGACATCGAACACGGACTCTTCGACCTGCACGCGCTGGACTGGATCATCCCGCTCATCCGGGCCAAGGGGATGCGGGTGATCGCCAAGGTGCTCGGCCCGGAGCGCGGCCCGATCCAGCAGGCGCTCGACTTCGGCGCCGACGCCGTCGCGATCCCGCACATCACCTCCGCCGCCCACGCCGCGCAGATCTGCGGATACGCGAAGTTCCCGCCGCTGGGTGACCGGTCCTTCGCCGGCGGCCGGACCTCCGATTTCCGCGGGTTCACCGACGACTGGGTGCGCGCTCAGGACCGAAAAACCCAGTGCTACCCGATGATCGAGGACGCGTCCGCATTGGACGAGATCGAGGCGATCCTGGACCTGCCCGTCGTCGACGGCATCTTCATCGGACCGTCGGACCTGTCGCTGCGCCGGGATCGCGGCGCCTACACCGTGACCGAGGCCGACCTCGCCGACATCCGCCATCTGGCCCGCGCCGCCACCGCCGCCGGCAAGCCGTGGCTGCTCCCGGCCTGGAGCGAGGTCGAGCAGCGCCTGGCCATCGAAGAGGGCGCGCACACCATCGTGGCCACCATGCAGTACGGCGCGATGCTGGCCGGGTTCACCGCGACGATGCAGAACCTCCAGAAGATCAGCCTCGAGAACATCACTGCGGGGGAGACAGGAAACCGATGAATCTGACTGCCGCAGTTGCCCAATTCGCCCCGACCGAGGACAAGGCCGCCAACGTCGAGACGATGATCGATCTGCTCCGCCAGGCCGCCGGATACGGCGCCGAACTGGTGGTGCTGCCCGAGTACTCGGTGTTCACCGTGTCCTCGATGGACGACCGGTTCGTGCGCACCGCCGAACCCCTCGACGGGCCTTCGGTGACCCGGCTGGCGCAGGCCTCCGCCGAACTGGGCCTGACCGTCATCGTCGGTGTCAACGAGGCCGCCGAGCAGGGCAGGATCCACAACACCCTCGTCGGCATCCAGGACGGCAAGGTCGCTGCGGTGTACCGCAAGGTCCACCTCTACGACGCTTTCGGATACAAGGAATCCGACCGCGTCATCGCCGCCGACCCCACGACGCCCCAGCTGCTGCGGATCAACGGATTCACCATCGGCATGCAGACCTGTTACGACCTCCGGTTCCCGGAGACGACGCGGGTTCTGGTCGACGCCGGCGCCGATGTGATCGCCCAGCCTGCCGAGTGGGTTCCCGGGCCGCTCAAGGAATATCACTGGAACACGCTGCTTCGGGCGCGGGCCATCGAGAACACCGTCTACGTCCTGGCCGCCGATCAGATCGCCCCCGCCGGTTCCGGCAACAGCGCCATCCTCGACCCGATGGGCATCCCGTTGGCCGCGCTCGGGGAGGCCGCCGGCGTCGGAGTGGCACGCCTCGAGCGCAGCCGCCTTGACAGCGTGCGCACCGTGAACCCGGCGCTGTCCCTGCGGCGTTACCGGGTCCAGCCGGAGGTGCGTTGACATGACCAGACTCGCCCATCGCCTGCGCGTCGCCGTCGCGGTTGCCGCGGCAGCCGTGTGCACGGCAGCGCTGTCGGCCTGTGCCGTCAACGACGGAAAGTTCGTGCTGCACTACACCACCTACTCGTCGCCGACGTCGGACCAGTCGGTGACCATGCAGCGGTGGGCCGAGGAGGTCGAGGATCGCACCGACGGTGGAGTACGGGTCAAGTTCCACTACTCGCAGAGCCTCGTCGACGCGGACGAAGCGCTGCAGGCGACCCTGGACGGCCGGGCCGATCTGGCTCAGGTCGGCTCGCTGTACTCCGCGTCGGATCTGTCGATGTTCACCGTGATCGAGTTGCCGTTCGAGACCAACAACCCCGAAGTGCAGATGACCGCCATCGAGCGGCTCTACGAGGAGAACGACACCTACCGCAGGGACTTCGACCGCCAGGGCGCGCAACTGCTGTTCCCCCTGCCGCTCGGCATCAACCTGCTCGGTCTGGAGGAACCCGCCCCGACCCCGATGGCCCTGGCGGGGCGCAGCATTCGGTCCGGCGGCCTCACCTCCGAGGCGCTGCTCACCGTCGGCGCGAACCCGGTGGCGATGACCGCGACCGATGTCTACGAGTCCATGGAACGCGGCGTCATCGACGGGTACACCTCCCTGGCGATCGCCAACCTGCCCACCTTCGGATTGGCATCGACCACGCCGTACCTCGTCGACCCCGGAATCGGCGCCTACGCGTCCTCGATCGTGGTGATCAACTCCGAACTGCTCGAGTCGATGCCGTCGGAGTACCAGGACGCGATCGGCGAAGCGTCCGGCAACGCCATCACCAACGGGCTGGAGGAGATGGACAAGCTCGGCGTCGAAGCGTGCACCGACCTGCGTGCGACCGGCGCGCAGTTGGCGACGATGCCGCCCGCGGATGTCGACGCGTGGAAGGAACGCGCCGGGATCGCCCAGGAGTGGGTCGACCGGTACGCCGAGCGTGGCTACGACGCCGAGGATGTGCTCGCCGACTATCGCCGGATCATCCGCGAAGAGTCCGCGCGCTCAACGTATGTGGATCCGTTCTACGCGTGCCTCGAGGGGGAGATCCGATGACCGAGGACATCACGCTTCCGCGGCCGGTGCTGGTGGTCGCGCGGACGCTGAGCATCGTGGCCGGCATTCTGCTGATCGGGCTCACCCTGCTGACCATCGCCGACGTGATCAGCCGCAACGTCCGTGATCGCTCGATCGTCGGAACCGTCGAGATCGCCACCATGCTGCTGGTCGCCATCGGCTTCCTCGGTCTGGCGTCCGCTGAAGCCGACGGTCGGCACGTGGCGGTCGAACTGTTCGAGAGTCGCTTCGGAGTGCGCACCCGAACGGTCTTCTCGATGCTGCGCACGCTGCTGTTGATCGGACTCGGAGTCCTCCTCACGTGGGGGCTGAGCGATGTCCTGCTCAGCGCCCTCGAGCGCGGTGAGACGACGAACGACATTCTGCGACTGCCCACTTGGCCCGCGAAGGTGGTGTTGCTGGCCTCATTCGTCGTGTTCTTCGTCGTCGCCGTGTGGAAGGAAGTCCGCACCACCGCGGCCTTGCGTGCCGAGCAGAACGGGGGACACCGATGACCGCCACCACAGGCGTCATCCTGCTCGTCGTCGTCGTGTTGTTCTTCGGCCTCCTGGCGATCCGCCTTCACGTGGGCTTGTCGCTGATGGCCTCGGCGTTCGTCGGCGTGTTATTGCTGCGCGGCACCGGAGCCGGGGTCAGCACCGTGGCCAATCAGCCGTTCTCCACGGCGGCCGACTACTCGCTGACGATCATCCCGCTGTTCATCGTGATGGGGATATTGGCCGTCCGCGCGGGCCTCGCCCAGGCCGGCTTCGATCTGGCCTCGGCGGTGTTGCGCCGCCTTCCCGGCGGGCCGGCACTCGCGTCGCTGGCCGGGTCCGGGATGTTCGCCGCGGTCACCGGCTCCAGCGTGGCCACAGTCGCCACGATGGCACGGGTCTCCACCGACGCCATCGTCCGCGCCGGGTACAGCATCCGGCTGGCCGCCGGGGTCGTCTGCGCCGGCGGAACACTGGGCGTGCTGATCCCGCCCTCGATCGTTCTTGTCCTGTATGGCGTGGTCACCGAGGAGAGCATCGGGCAGCTGCTGATCGCCGGGATCGGCCCGGGGGTGGTGACGATCGCCGCCTACGCCGCCGCGATCGTCGCGCTGGTGATGTGGCAGCGGCGCCGCGCCGGGCGTCGCGCCGGCGAGACCGCCGCCGACCCGGAAGGCGAGTCCGGCGAGGCTCTGTCTGAAGGAACAGCCGGGTCCGGCGCCCCGGGCCGCCTCGACCTGTTGGGGTTCGGCTACCTGGTGGTCATCTTCGCCGTGTCCATCGGCACGATCTACCTGGGTCTGGCCACCCCGACGGAGGCCGCGTCCTTCGGTGCGTTCGCCGCGCTGATCATCCTGCTGTTGCGGACCCGGCCGCCGGCCTGGCTGCACGAGATCAAAGAAGCTCTCACCGAGGCCATCGGCCTGACTGCGATGACCTTCCTGCTGATGATCGGTGCCGGGGTGTTCACCTACGTCCTGGCCTTGAGCGGCGCGAGCACCTCGCTGGTCAGCGCGGTGACCGAGGCCGACCTGTCGCCGTACCTGGTGCTGGTGCTGTGTCTGGTGGTACTGCTGCCGCTGGGCATGTTCCTCGACGGCATCTCGATGATCCTGATCGCCGCGCCGCTGCTGCACCCGATCCTGACCGGCTACGGCTTCGACGGGATCTGGATCGGCGTGCTCATCGTCAAGGTCGCCGAGATGGCGCTGATCACGCCCCCGGTCGGCATGAACGCGTTCGTCTACTCGGGTGCGGTGCGCGAGGCGGGGCTGGGCCGCGTCTTCCGCGGCGTCGTCCCGTTCCTCGTGGCCGACGTCGTGGTGGTGGCACTGCTCATCGCGTTCCCGGCCATCGTCACGTTCCTGCCGTCGATGTCCGCCGCGCAGTAGCTCCCGACACCTTCCCCGACCCCGGTGAGATGATCGCCCTGACGAGGGGAGCCGACCGATCGTGCGCTATCCACCACAGGACGCATTCGCCGACGAGGTCTCGCACTGGGACGACATCCCGGGATGGTTCCACTGGCGCGAAGGCCAACAGGAAGCGGTCGCCGCGTTCCCCGAGCGCAGCACGTTCGTCGAGGTCGGTTGCTACCTGGGCCGCAGTCTGTGCTCACTGGCCGATGTGGTGCGCGACTCGGGACGCGACTACACGGTGATCGGTGTGGACACCTGCCGCGGCAGCGGGCAGGAGGGTCCGGCCAGCAAGAATGCGCACGGTCCCGCGGTCGAATACGGCGGAGGGACGTTCGCGGGTCTGTTGCACCGCAACGTGATCGCGTGTGGGTTCGCCGATACGGTGCACGTCTTCATCAGCTCGTCGCCCAGGGCGGCCGACTTCTTCACCGACCGCTCGCTGGCGTGGGTGCATCTCGACGCGCGGCATGACTACGACAGCGTCGCCGCCGACATCGACGCGTGGGCGCCCAAGGTGATGCCTGGTGGCTGGCTGTCCGGTGACGACTACGACGACCGGTTGTGGCCCGGGGTTGTCGGCGCGGTCCGCGACCGGGTGCCGGATGCGCACGGCTGGCTGACGGCACAGTGGCGGTGGCTCAAGCCGTGACGGGGTGCGGGCGGGAATTAATCGGACCACAGTCCGGTTGAGTTGGCTATGCCTGCCATCACCGCCGACACCCTCACCCTGCCCCGCATCGCCGGCCCTGCCGCGTCCGACACCGAGCGGCCCGTGCGGTCGGTCACGACCGGCCCGCGCGGCTACGAAGGCGAGGGGTTCCCCGTCGTCCGCGCATTCGCCGGCGTCACCGCCCGCGACCTCGACCCGTTCGTCCACATGGACCAGATGGGCGAGGTGGAGTACCAGCCCGGCGAGCCACGCGGTACCGACTGGCACCCGCACCGCGGCTTCGAGACCGTCACCTACATGATCGACGGCCGGTTCGCCCACCAGGACTCCCACGGCGGCGGCGGCCTGATCGCCGACGGCGCCACCCAGTGGATGACCGCGGGCTCGGGCATCCTGCACATCGAGACCCCACCCGCCGAACTCGTCGAGAGCGGCGGGACATTCCACGGCATCCAGTTGTGGGTGAACCTGCCGCGCAAGGACAAGTTCGCCGCGCCCAGGTACCAGGCCATCGAAGGCACCCAGGTCAAGCTGCTGTCCTCCGACGACGGCGGTGCGCTGCTGCGGGTCATCGCCGGTGCGGTCGACGGCGAGGGCGGTCCCGGTGCGACGTACACGCCGATCACGTTGGCGCACGCCACCGTCGAGCCCGGTGCTCGGCTGAACCTGCCGTGGAACCGCGACTTCAACGCGCTCGTCTACGTGCTGTCGGGCCGCGGCACCGTCGGACCGGTCGGTCACCCCGTCGCGCAGGGCCAACTCGCCGTGCTCGGCCCCGGCGACCGGATCACCGTGGCCGCCGACGGCACGCAGGACTCCGACCGGCCGGCGCTGGAGCTTCTGCTGCTCGGCGGTGAGCCGATCCGCGAGCCGGTGTTCCAGTACGGGCCGTTCGTGATGAACTCCAAGTCCGAGCTGGTCCAGGCGGTCGAGGATTTCAACGCCGGCAAGTTTGGGTCGATCCCGCCGAACGCGTTGATGCCGCACTGGCCCCTGCGCTGAGCCGCGCCGGAACGGTATTCCAGGTGCGGAAAATCGAGAGAACGCCTGCTGGAATACCGTTCCGGCGAAGTCAGGGGTCCTGCAGCGGCCAGACCAGCTCCAACTCGCCGAGCAGTGCGGCGACGGTCAGCAACGGCAGGGCCGCCGATACGCCGAGGTCGTCCTCGCGTGCTTCGGAGCGCAGTGCCAGCACGAAGTCGTCGGCGATCGGCACCCACGACCGGTCCTGGTCGAACCGCCCCGCCAGCCGTTGGCAGATCGCCTCGGCGTGGAACTCCAACACCACACGCACTTTCGGATACGCCGACAGCGGCGGCGGTGTGGGGATGTCGGCGATCAGATCGGCCGCCGAGCGCAGCCGAATCGCCCGGTTGAACGACCGCACGATCGGCGCCCGGAAGTCGGTCTCGCCGCTGCTCTCCGAAAGATACTGGCGCACAGCATCATCGATCACCCGGGAGGCGGCCAGTGCGTTGTAGCTCAGCGTCGCCACCTCGTCGGTGCGTTCCTCGAACGCCCCGCGGGTGATCCGCAGTACCGCGGCTTGCAGATACCGGGCGAAGATCACCCGCGCTGAGTCGATCGCGCGGGTGACCGATGCGGTCGCTCCTCGTGGCCACAGCAACAACGAGGCGAACACCCCGACCAGCGCACCGATCACGACGTCCTCCACCCGGATCAGCCCGACCTGCCAGCCGGTCGGGACGACGAGGTTGAAGATGATCAGCACCATCATCGTGAACGCTGCCTGTCCGGCGGTGAACGAGGCGATCTCGGGGACGTAGGCCGAACCGAAGACGGCCATCGGCAGCAGCAGCCACAGCACCGCCGGATCCACCCCGACCAGTGAGATCAGCACAGCGCCGAGCAGGAAGCCGATACCGGTGCCGATCACCGCCCGCCACACCCGGGTGCCGGTGGTCAGCGCGCTGCTGCGCAGCACCGACAGCGCACCGAGAACGACCCAGAAGCCGTGTTCGACGGGGAACAGATGGGTGACAGCCACCGCCAGCGCCAGCCCGAGGCCGGTGCGCAGGCTGTTGCGGAACGCTACCGCGCGGTTGGCGACGAACCCGGACGTGATCTGCGCGGCGACAACGGTCTCGGGCAGCAACCGGTCCGAGGCCCCCGTCTCGGGCAGCCGCAGGCCGAACGCCCGGGCCCAGACCGGTCGTGCGTCGGCGGCCGCCGCGGCGGCGATGATGCGGCCGGTCGCGCCGATGGTGGCCGCGATGGTGCGTCGCCGCAGCAGCTCTCGTCCCAGGACCACCGCATGCGCATCGTCGGGGGCGCCGAGGATCGCGGCGAGGTCTTCGCGATACCGCCCGCGCGCGGCGGTGCGCAACGCGACCAGGGCCAACTCCAGGTCGGCGCGGGCGGCGTCCCGTCGCGCCACCCGGGTGATGCGCAGCACCGCGGCCGCATCCCGCAGCACCCGCACCGCGGGGTCCTTCATGTCGGCCAGTGCCGCACCGGCCTGTTGCCCGGCGCGGTCGGCGACCCACTCGAGGTCGTCGACCACCCGCACCAGTGCCCGGCTGCCCGCGGTCAGCCCGACCGGCCGGAAATCGGCGCCGAGGAAGTTGGCGCGCAGCGCGTCCATCGCCCCGGTCACGTCGTCGGCGGACGCGCGTCCGTCCAGCCTGTCGGCCAGGGCGCGGCAAGCCCGGGCGGCGTGCCGGCGCAGTTCGCCGTGGTGGCGGGGCGGCAGCACGAACAGAGCGGCAGGTACACACACCGCCAACGCGATGGTCCACCCCAGGAGTCGGTCCTCGACCGGTGCCGGGGGCGTGCACGCCGGCAGGACGAACGTCAACAGCGTGGCGCGCTGACCCGCGGCGATCGTCTCGCTGAGCACCCCCGAGAACGTCACCGCGACCCCGAGGACGAACATCAGCAGCACCGCCGGAACCGGAAGCGGCGCGACCAGCGTGCCCAGCGTGATCATCACGAAGCCGTTGAGCGCCAACCCGGCGTAGGCGACGGCACGGTTCTGCCGGTTACCCGGGAAGTCGGAGAACACCAGCAGCGCAACCGACCCGAAGATGGTGAACAGCGGCGTCTGCGCGTTGCCCCCGGCGACAGCGAAACTCAGTGCCCCCGCCATCGGGACGACCAGCGCGGCCCGCACTGCGCGCCGCAACGCGTCGTTTTCCGGGTCGCGCCGTTGGACGCGCCGCGTGATGCGGTGCCGCAGGCCGTCGGCAGCGATGACCATCAGTGGGCGAGCACCTTGATGCCGATGACCAGCACGCCGACCCCGGCGAGTAAGACAACCGTCAGAATTTGCTGCCACCACGGCAGCTGCGTCCTGCGGACCGCCAGCAACGCGATCAGGCCGAGCTCGACAACCAGGATCCACTTCGCGATCCACATGGCTGTGTCGGTGTCGAGCACCCCGAAGCCGGCCACCGCCAAGGCCAGCAGCGGAAGCAGGCTGGCCTCCAGAATCTGGCCGGAGGCCTGCAGCATCCGCCACAGCTCCACCCTGCGTGGAGCCCGCTCGTGCACGCTGAGATGGGCGACGAAATCGGCGAGCAGGCTCGCCGCCCACAGCCCGCCCATCGCGACCGCCACGTCGATCATCCGGTCCCAGGCGCTGGTGTCCTCGCCGGTGTAGTGGGTGAGCACCGCGAGCGTCGCCAGGCACGAGATGGCGCCGTAGAGGCGCTCCCGCAGCATCGCCACGACGTGCTCGACCGGCACCTCCGGTGTGCCGTCGGTGGTGTCGTCCGGTCGGGTCGTGACGTCCGGGTGGGCGCCGCGGTCGTCGTCGCCGGTCTCAGTCATCGTCGGGCACCGAGCTGAAGCGACCGGAGTCGAGCGCCTGCAGCAGCTGGGCGATGATCCAGGCCAGGCCGTCGGTGTCCGGTGGGAGTATTGCCTGCTCGTAGCCGACCAACAGGTATATCGCCCACGCCGCGAAGAGCTCGGCCTGACGTTCGTCGTGCAGGATCTCCAGCGTCGACTCGTAGACGGCCTCGAAGCGCTGACGGTCCACCTCGGCCTGCACCGAACGCACCCCGGGGTCGATGGAGCTCCACACCCGGATGGCCGCCTCCGCGCCGTGCGGCAACGCCAGGCCGGCTTCCATCAGGCTCGCGATCCGCTGTCGGGGGTCGGCTTCGGTCCGGCTCGCCAGCACCACCTTGACCGTCATGCCCTCACGCCAGTGGTCCACCAGCGCCCTGGTGTAGACCGGCCAGCTGGGAAAGTGGTGGTAGAACGAGCCGGATGTGACGCCGAGACGCTGACAGACCTCGGCCAGCTTCAGGCCCCCGTAGCCGAGGTCGGACAGGACATCGAGCCCGGCATCAAAGTACGACTCTCGTGAAGAGACGACCCCCATGTCCGAAACCCTAGTTCGACTGCGGCGGGCGATCCGGCGTCGTGGACGACAAATTCGCGGCCCGGCACCGCGGACGGCCGGCATTCGGTTTGCTGAAATTCGGCCCCGGCACCTGGAACGGCATCGCATGACGACCTGTCAGGTGACTTGTGGCACAATTTGACCGTGCCGTACACGGCGAGTAGAGGTCCAGGTCGTCCTCCCGCAGCGAAGGCCGCTGAAACGCGGGAGCGCATTGTGCACGCTGCTCGCGGGGTATTCAGCGAGCTCGGCTACGACGCGGCGACGTTTCAGGCGATCGCGATCCGCGCGGATCTGACCCGTCCCGCCATCAATCACTATTTTTCCAGCAAACGCGTGCTGTGGGCCGAGGTGGTCGAGCAGACGAACCGCTCGATTGTTAGCGTGGGCATCGCCAGGGCTCGTGAACAGACCGCCCTGATCGACCGGTTGGCAACGTTCCTGTCGGTGGCGACTCAGGCCGAAGCCGAGGATCGCTCCGCGGCGGCGTTTCTCGTCACGTCCGTGCTGGAGTCCCAGCGTCACCCGGAGCTCAGCAGCGACGAGCACGACCCGTTGAAGAACTCGCGGGCATTCGTGTCCTGGGCGGTCAACGACGCCATCGCACGCAGTGAGCTCAGCACCGACACCGACGTCGGACACCTGGTGGAGATGCTGGTGGCGGTCGTGTGGGGGATGGGCTTCTACGCCGGGTTCGTGGGTGACCGCGCCGAACTCGGCGCCGTCGTGCACAAACTCGAGCTGCTGTTGGCCAACAAGCTCTGGCAGCTCGGCGGCTGACCGGCCCGCTCCGGCTGTGGATCTCCTGTGCATGTCCCTGCGGTGAGCGCATCCCGCCAACTTTTAGTTAGACTTGCGAAGTAACCGCGAGGGGATGGAGCCCGCCATGAGTTCACTGCGCACCGACAACGACACCTGGGACATCGCATCCAGCGTCGGCGCGACCGCCGTGATGGTGGCCGCCGCCCGCGCCGCGGAGACCGACCGGCCCGAGCCGCTGATCCGCGATCCGTACGCCAAGATCCTGGTGGCAGACGCCGGTACCGGCGCGTGGGAGTACATGCTCGACGACGAGTTCGTCTCCAAGGTCGCCGAGGCCGACAGCGAGATCGCGGCGATGTTCGAGCACATGGGCAACTACCAGGCGGTGCGCACCCATTTCTTCGACGCCTTCTTCACCGCCGCCGCCGACGCCGGTATCCGTCAGGTCGTCATCCTGGCCTCCGGTCTGGACTCCCGGGCGTTCCGGCTGCCGTGGCCCGCCGGCACCACGGTCTTCGAGATCGACCAGCCCAAGGTGCTCGAGTACAAGGCCGCCACACTGGCGTTGCACCACGTGGGCCCGACCGCGGACCGCCGTGAGGTCGCGGTCGATCTGCGGCAGGACTGGCCGAGCGCGCTGGTCGAGGCGGGCTTCGACACCGCCGAACCCACCGCGTGGCTGGCCGAGGGGTTGCTGATGTATCTGCCCGCCGACGCCCAGGATCGGCTGTTCACCCAGATCACCGAGCTCTCCGCGGCCGGAAGCCGGGTGGCCGCCGAGTCCATGGGGATCCACGCCGAGGACCGCCGCGAGCGGATGCGGGAGCGGTTCACCGCGCTGACCGCGAAGTTCGACGTGGAGCCGATGGACATCACCGAGCTCACCTACGAGGATCCCGACCGCGCCGATGTCGCGGTGTGGCTGCGCGCGCACGGCTGGCGGTCCGCCACGGTCGACTCCCAGGACGAGATGCGCCGCCTGGGCCGGTTCGTCGAGATCGCCGACGCGGACGGGCAGTCGTTTTCCACCTTCGTCACCGGCGAGCGGGTCTGACCTCTTTCGGGACCCCTGAGGGGGCCGAACGGGTGGCTGTTCACCAACCGGCCGGTTGGTTACGATTCGGGTACTCCACGGTCACCGAAGGAGACCTCATCATGACCACAGAATCCGTTGTCCCAGCTCAGGTGGACAATTCCAGCGACACCCCGGACATCCCCGCCATCGTCCGCCGTCTCCGGCAGACATTCGCCACCGGCCGCACCCGCAGCGTCGAATGGCGCAAGCAGCAGCTGCGTGGCCTCGAACGGCTGATGACCGAGAACGAGGCCGCGATCGCCGACGCGCTCGACAAAGACCTCGGCAGGTCCCCGTTCGAGGCGTGGCTCGCCGACGTCGCCAGCACCGCCGGGGAGGCCAAGGCCGCCGCGAAGAACGTCGGCAAGTGGATGAAGCGCCGCCACCGCCTGCTGGAGTTGTCGCAGCTGCCCGGCCGGGGCTGGGTCGAATACGAGCCCTACGGCACCGTACTGATCATCGGCGCGTGGAACTTCCCGTTCGCCCTCACCCTCGGTCCGGCAGTCGGCGCCATCGCTGCGGGCAACACGGTGGTGCTCAAGCCGTCCGAGGTGGCGCCGGCGTCATCCGCGCTGATGGCCGAGCTGGTGCCGCGTTACCTCGACAACGACGCCATCGCCGTCGTCGAAGGTGACGGTGCGGTCAGTCAGGCGCTGATCGCGCAGGGCTTCGACCACCTCCTTTTCACCGGCGGCACCGAGGTCGGCCGAAGGGTCTACGAGGGCGCGGCACCGCATCTGACGCCGGTGACCCTGGAACTGGGCGGCAAGAGCCCGGTGATCGTGTCCGCCGACGCCGACGTCGATGTGGCGGCCAAGCGCATCGCGTGGACCAAGCTGATCAACTCCGGTCAGATCTGCATCGCGCCGGACTACGTCCTCGCCGAGGCGCCCATCCGCGACAGGCTGGTCGACAAGATCAGGGAAGCCGTCGAGACCTTCGAAGGCGAGAACGCCGGTGGCAAGCGCATTGTCAACGAACGCCACTTCGACCGGCTAACCACCGCACTGGCAGCCACCAAGGGCACGGTCGCGGTCGGCGGCGGCTCGGATGCCGCCGGTCTGAAGATCCAGCCGACCGTGGTGGTCGACCCGGACCCGGGTGAACCGCTGATGACCGACGAGATCTTCGGCCCGATCCTGCCGATCATGACGGTCCAGAACCTGGACGAGGCAATCACTTTCGTCAACTCCCGGCCCAAGCCGCTGGCCGCGTACCTGTTCACCAAAGCCAAGTCGGTACGCGAGCGCGTGATCAAGGAGGTGCCCGCCGGCGGCATGGTGATCAACCACCTGATCTTCCATTTCGCCACCCACAAGCTGCCGTTCGGCGGCGTCGGGCCGTCCGGCATGGGCGCCTATCACGGCAAGTTCGGCTTCGAGGAGTTCAGCCATCGCAAGTCCGTGATGACGAAGTCGACCCGACCCGACGTCGGCGCCTTCATCTACCCGCCGTATACAGAGAAGGCTTGGAAACTCGCTAGGCGACTCTTCTAGGAAGGAACCTCATGCCAGGAGTGCAGGATCGCGTCATCGTCGTCACCGGTGCCGGAGGCGGACTCGGGCGGGAGTACGCCCTGACGCTCGCCCGCGAGGGCGCCAGCGTCGTCGTCAACGACCTCGGCGGGGCGCGGGACGGCACCGGCTCCGGATCGGCGATGGCCGACGAGGTGGTCAAGGAGATCCGAGACGCCGGCGGACGTGCCGTGGCCAACTATGACTCCGTCGCCGAACCCGAGGCCGCAGCCAACATCATCAAGACCGCGGTCGACGAGTTCGGCAAGGTCGACGGCGTGGTCAGCAACGCGGGCATCCTGCGCGACGGCACCTTCCACAAGATGGAGTTCGGCAGTTGGGACTCCGTCATCAAGGTGCACCTCTACGGCGGCTACAACGTGATCCGGGCGGCCTGGCCGCACTTCCGCGAGAACGGCTTCGGCCGCGTCGTCGTCGCCACCTCTACCAGCGGGTTGTTCGGCAACTTCGGGCAGGCCAACTACGGTGCCGCCAAGCTCGGCCTGGTCGGCATGATCAACACGCTGGCCCAGGAGGGCGCGAAGTACGACATCAAGGCCAACGCCGTGGCGCCGATCGCGGCCACCCGGATGACGCAGGACATCCTGCCGCCCGAGGTCTTCGAGAAGCTGACCCCGGAGTACGTCGCCCCGGTGGTGGCCTACATGTGCACCGAGGAAATGCCCGAGACCGCATCGGTGTTCATTGTCGGCGGCGGCAAGGTGCAGCGGGTCGCGCTGTTCCAGAACAACGGCGTCACCTTCACCAGCGTGCCCTCGGTGGACGACGTCGCCGGCAAGTGGGGCGAGATCACCGACCTGTCGGCGGCCGAGCGGGCCACCTTCAGCCTCGGCTGACCTCGGGTGAAAGCGCTTGTAGCGCAGGAGCTGTCGGGCCCGGCGGGGCTGAACTACGTTGACGTGGACCGCCCGGCTGACGATCCTGAGAAGGTTGTCATCGACGTGGGCGCCGCGGGCGTCTGCTTCCCGGACCTGTTGCTGCTGCGCGGCGAATACCAGCTGCGCCTGGAGCCACCGTTCATCCCCGGGATGGAAGTGGCCGGCGTGGTGCGGTCAGCACCCGCGGCGTCGGGATTGACAGTCGGTCAACGGGTGTCGGCATTCACGATGATGGGCGGCTACGCCGAGCAGGTGGCGGTGGCCCCCGACGCCGTGGTGCCGACCCCCGGTGACCTCGACGACGCCTCCGCGGCTTCGTTGCTGGGCAACTACTACACGATGTACTTCGCGCTGCAGCGTCGTGGCGCTCTGCTGCCCGGCGAGACGGTGCTGGTGCTCGGGTCCGGCGGAGGGGTCGGAACCGCGGCGGTCCAGATCGCCAAGGCGTTGGGCGCCAAGGTCATCGCGATGGTGCACCGGCCGTCGGCGGTCGAGTTCGTCGAGTCGCTCGGCGCCGACGTGGTGCTGCCGCTGACCGACGGATGGCTGGATACGGTCAAGCAGCACACCGGCGGGCGGGGAGTCGACCTGGTGGTCGACCCGGTCGGCGGGCAGGCTTTTGATGTCGCAGTCCGTGCGATGACCACTGAGGGCAGGCTGCTGGTCATCGGATTCGCCGCAGGCGGCATCCCGACGGTGAAGGTGAACCGGCTGCTGCTGCGTAACGTCAGCATCGTGGGCGTCGGGTGGGGCGAGTTCGTCAACCGCACACCCGGGGCGCAGGCCGAAGTCGGCGCCGGATTGGCCGAGCTCGTCGCAGCCGGGTTGAGACCCCCGGAGCCGGTGCGCTTCCCGCTGTCCGAAGGGGCCGAGGCGCTGCAGCACCTGGCCGACGGCAAGGTGCACGGCAAGCTGGTACTGGAGCCCTAATGCAGGTCCGTGCACTAGCGTTCGACGTGTTCGGCACGGTCGTGGACTGGCGCACCAGCATCGTGGGTGAGCTCGAGGAGTTCGGCCGTAACCACGGGGTGGAAGCGGACTGGCAGTGCTTCGCCGACGACTGGCGCGCGGGCTATGCCCCCGCGATGGATCTGGTGCGTAGCGGCGAGCTTCCGTGGACGCGGATCGACGACCTGCACCGCCGTATCCTCGACGAGTTGCTCCTAGGCGCGGGGATCACGGCGATCAGCGACGACGACGTCGACGACCTCAATCGCGCATGGCACCGGTTGGATCCTTGGCCCGACGCCGTGGCCGGCCTCACCCGGTTGAAGGAACGGTTCGTCGTCACCACGCTCTCGAACGGCAACGTCTCGCTGCTGGTGAACATGGCCAAGCGCGCCGCGCTGCCGTGGGATTGTGTGCTGTCGGCGGAGATCTTCGGGCACTACAAGCCCGACCGCGAGGCCTACCTCGGCACGGCGGCCCTTCTCGATGTCGCACCCGATGAGCTCATGCTGGTCGCGGCACACCCCGGCGACCTCCGCGCCGCCGCGGACGCGGGGTTGCGCACGGCGTTCGTCTTCCGGCCGGCCGAGCACGGCCCGGAGCGCACGCTGCGCAAACCCGACGACGCCGAATTCGACTTCATGGCAGACGATTTCCTCCACCTCGCCGACCAGTTGGGCGCGTGAGCCGTCGGCGTACCGTGGACGGTATGAGTGCCAACACCACCGTGTCCCCCGCCCTGCGGATGGCGGAGCAGTTGCTCGTCGACCCGCCGCAGAATCCCGATGTCAGCAGGGGGTATCTCGACCTGCTGGGTGAACGATCCGCCGAGACCGGGGACCGCAACACCGGGGCGATCCAGGCGCTGTGGGCGTCGCGGCTGGGCTCGCTGTTCTACGACAACGCCCAGACCGTCGTCCGCCGCCTGATGACGGCGTGGCAGGAGCCCACCGAATGGCTCAACCTGCCGGTCGGCGGCACCGCCCTCGACGTCGGCAGCGGCCCCGGCAACGTCACCTCGGCACTCGGCCGTGCGGTCGGGCCCGGCGGGCTCGCGCTCGGTGTGGACATCTCCGAGCCCATGCTGGCGCGCGCCGTACGCGCCGAGGGCGGTCCGAACGTCGGCTTCCTGCGGGCCGATGCCCAGCGCTTGCCGTTCCGCGACGAATCCTTCGATGCGGTGGTCTCGATCGCGATGCTGCAGCTGATCCCGGACCCGTCGGTGGCAGTCGCGGAGATGGTGCGGGTGCTGCGGGCCGGTCGGCGCATGGCCGTCATGGTGCCGACCGCCGGGCCGGCGGCAGCCGCACTGCGCTACCTGCCGAACGCGGGTGCCCACGTCTTCGGCGACGACGAACTCGGTGATGCGTTCGAGCGCCTCGGCCTGGTCAGCGTCCGGACCAAGAACGTCGGCACCATCCAGTGGGTGCGCGGCAAGAAGGCGTGAGCGGAGGCCCCGGTGACCTCGGCGACCCCGTAGTGTCGCGGGCGTGAGCACCGGGGGCCTCGTACTCGTCGCGCTGGCGATCGCCGTCGGCCTGGCCGGCATCATCCTGCCCGTCCTGCCCGGCGCGTTCCTGGTGATCGCCGCCATCGGCGTGTGGGCGTTCGTCGAGGGCGGCGTGGTGGCGTGGGTGACGTTCGGCATCGCGGCGGCCGTGTTCGCCGCGGCCGAGGTCATCAAGTACACCTGGCCGGTCAAACGGATGCGGCGGGCCGAGGTCCGGACGTCGGTGCTGGTGGTCGGCGCGATCGCCGGTTTCGTCGGGTTCTTCGTCATCCCTGTCATCGGGCTGCTGATCGGCTTCGTCGCCGGCGTGTTCGCCGCCGAGTTGGCGATACGTCGCGACCTGGTCAGGGCGTGGGCGTCCACCGTGCATGCCGTCAAGGGCGTCGCGCTGTCGATCGGGGTGGAGCTGGCCGGAGCGTTACTGGCCACGGTCGCGTGGGTGGTCGGGGTGTTCCTGACGGTCTAACCAGTCGCCGAGCGTGTCGATGTTGTACACAAAGCCCGAGTGAGCCGTGCAACAACTGCCCCCTGGGCGAGGGCTAGCCGCGCAGGGCTTCCCGCAGCCGTCGGACGTCCTCGTCAGTGAGCCCGGATGCGTCCAGATAGCCACGCAACGAACCGAATTCGTCGTCCAGCGTGCGGCGCGCAGTGTCTAGGTATTCCTCGCGCACCCCTAGCACCGCCTCGGTCAGCCGCGCCTCGGCCAGCTCCATCACCTCGGGCATCTCCGCCGCCCGCGCGCGGATCGTTGCCAGGATGCTCTCCCGCAACTGCGGCACGGCGACGTTGCTGCGCAGATAGTCGGCCATGATCGCGTCACGGTCGACCCCGGCGGCCTCGAGGACGACGGCGATGGTGAACCCGGTGCGGTCCTTGCCGGCGAAGCAGTGCGCCAGTACCCGCCGGTCCGTTCCGAGCAGTGTCACCACCCGGTGCACGGCTTGACGCGCCAGCGGGGCGGCGGCGATGCGGCTGTACTCCTCGGTCATGTATCGCGCCGCGGCGGCGGGGACGGACTCGCCGTCGGGCTTTTCGGTCATCATCCGCTTGAACGCCTGCTCGTGCGGCGCCTCGTCGTCGGACGCGGTGGTCTCGATGAACGGCAGGTGGTGAATGTCCACCCCGGCAGGCACCAGCCCGGCGCCGTGCCTTTCGAGTTCGCGCAGGGTCCGCAGATCGGCGACGTCGGTCACGCCGAAACCGGCCAGTGTGGCCCGGCCTGCCTCGTCGAGCTTGGACAACTCACTGGCGCGGAAGAACCGGCCGGGCGCGATGCCGGCGTGCTCGGAGACGTCGCGGAAGTTCCACGCCCCCGACAGTTCGGTTCCGACGGAGGCCACTAGCTCGTCACCGCCGGGCCCGATTGGCGGTTCACCGCCGGGCCCGATTGGCGGTTCACCGCCGGGCCCGATTGGCGGTTCACCGCCGCCGCGAACGCGGACTTCTCCCCTCCGAGTTCGGCCCGGGCGATGGTCCGCATGTGCACCTCGTCGGGTCCGTCGAACAACCGCATCGCGCGGTGCCACGCGTACAGCCGGGCCAGCGGGAAGTCGTCGCTGACGCCGGCGCCGCCGTGCACCTGGATGGCGCGGTCGATCACGTCGCACGCCATCTGCGGCGCGATCGCCTTGATCTGGGCGACCTGCTTCTGCGCTTCCCTGCTCTTGTTGCCGTGCTGATCGATGGTCCATGCGGCCTTGTGGCAGAGCAGCCGGGCCTGGTCGATCTGGTTGCGCGACAACGCGATCTGCTGTTGCACCATCCCCTGCTCGGCCAACGGCTTGCCGAACGCGATGCGCTTCTGCACCCGGTCGATCATCAACGCCAGCGCCCGCTCGGCGACGCCGATCGCCCGCATGCAGTGGTGGATGCGGCCCGGCCCCAGCCGCGCCTGGGCGATCGCGAAGCCACCGCCCTCCTCACCCAGCAGGTTGGACACCGGCACCCGCACGTTGTCGAACGAGATCTCGCAGTGCCCGTGCTGGTCCTGCCAGCCGAACACCGGCAGCGACCTCTCGATCGTGACGCCAGGGGTGTCGACGGGCACCAGGATCATCGACTGCTGCTGATGGCTGGCCGCATCCGGGTTGGTGCGGCCCATCACGATCATGATCGTGCAGCGCGGGTCGGCGACCCCGGTGATCCACCACTTGCGGCCGTTGATCACGTAGTCGTCACCGTCGCGCAGCATGGTGGTCTGGATGTTGCGGGCGTCGCTGGAGGCCACCGCGGGCTCCGTCATCGCGAAGGCACTGCGGATCTCACCGGCAAGCAGCGGCTCCAGCCACTGCTTGCGCTGCTCGTCGTTGGCGAACAGGTGCAGCGTCTCCATGTTGCCGGTGTCGGGTGCCGCGCAGTTGAGCACCTCGGGCGCGATGTCACCGCTCCACCCGGACAGTTCGGCCAGCGGCGCGTACTCCAGGTTGCTCAGCCCCGACTCCGACGGCAGGAACAGGTTCCACAGCCCCTGCTCCTTGGCGAGCTTCTTGAGCTCCTCGACCACCGGGGGCACGGTGTGATCGTCGGGACCCTTCTCGTGCCGGTAAGCCTCGTACGATGCCTCGGCGGGGAACACGTGCTCGGTCATGAAGGAGGTCAGCCGGTCGTGGTAGTCCTGGCCTTTGGCTGACATCGCGAAATCCATGACCGCCACGATATGACACGCGGTGAAAATGGCCCTCTCCGGATCGTCATCCGAGGAGGGCCATTGTCGAGGGCTGCCGGCGATCAGCCCAGGAACGGGTTGTGGTGGTAGTTGCCGTGGCGGTAGTGCGAGGTCGGCCACTGCGGCGGGTTTGCCTTGGTGTCCGGGGTCGCCACGATGGCGGTGTGTCCGCTGGTGGTTGTGGTGTTGACCTCGGCGCCGGCCGTGCCTGCCAGGCCGAGCGCCGCCCCACCGATGATGCCCGCCGAGAGAAGGGGCAGGGCCAGGTAACGGGTGATCGTCTTCATTGTCATTCCTCTGTGCTGGTTGCTTTTTCGGGTTCGTCCGCCGGTTGTTTCGGCGATGTACAAAGAATGCCCTGGTGGGCGGCTCACGTCTGTCCGCCTGCCGGTGGACGCACCGGGTGAAACCGGCGTCCTCCAATCGGGGGATAGCGCGCGGGCGCTGTGCGAAGCTGATCGCCATGGGGGGACGGTGACCGGCGACAAGGTGCGGGTGGTGGTCGGCGACGACCACCCGATGTTCCGCGAAGGCGTGGTCCGTGCGTTGCAGTCGAGTGGGTCGGTCGAGGTGGTCGCCGAGGCCGACGACGGGACGGCCGCCCTGGCCGCGATCCGCGAGCACCACCCGCAGGTGGCCCTGCTGGACTACCGGATGCCGGGTCTGGACGGAGCCGAGGTCGCGGCTGCGGTGCAGCGAGACCAGTTGCCCACCCGGGTGTTGCTGATCTCCGCGCACGACGAGTCGGCGATCGTCTACAAGGCGCTGCAGGAGGGTGCGGCGGGATTTCTGCCGAAGGAGTCGACTCGCTCGGAACTGGTCGCCGCGGTGCTGGACTGCGCGAAGGGCCGCGACGTCATCGCCCCCGGTCTGGCCGCAGGTCTCGCCGGTGAGATCCGGCGGCGCGCCGAGCCCGAGGGGCCGGTGTTGAGTCCCCGCGAGCGGGAGGTGCTGGTGTTGATCGCCGGCGGCAGCAGCATTCCCGCGATGGCCAAGGAGCTGTTCCTCGCCCCGTCCACGGTCAAGACCCACGTGCAGCGCCTCTACGAGAAGCTCGGGGTCAGCGACCGGGCCGCTGCCGTCGCCGAGGCGATGCGGCGCAAACTGCTGGACTAGCGTGACCGGCCTCCTGGGACGACTCGCCGATTACCGCGATTTCCTTGCGGCCGAACCCGTTCGCGTCGCGGCAGCGATGCGGTTGCCGCTGATCGGCCTCATCGCGACGCTGGTGTGGATCTGGGAGGTCGACCACTGGCTGCCTGGGCTCTACGTGGTGATCCTCGGCAGCTACGCGGTCGCGGCGTCGGTGTGGCTGGTCGCGGTGCTGCGCAGCCCCGTTCCCCGCTGGGCGGGCTGGGTCTCGACCGGCGTCGACCTCACCGTCATCGTCTCGCTGTGCATGGTCTCCGGCGGTGCGACCGCGGCGCTGCTCCCGGTGTTCTTCCTGCTGCCGATCTCGGTGGCGTTCCAGGACCGGCCGGCATTGACGGCGCTCATCGGGGGCGTCACCGCATTCGGTTACCTCGCGGTGTGGATCTTCTACTCCAAGCGCGACGACCGCATGGGTCTGCCCAACATGGTCTACACCCACTTCGGCTTCATGGTGTGGCTGGCGGTGGCGACGACGGCGCTGTGCTTCGTGTTGGCCCGTCGCGCGGAACGACTCAGGGCACTGCAACAGATGCGACTGCAGCTGGTGTCGGAGGCGATGCAGTCCGACGAGCAACGCAATCGCGAGGTCGCCGAGCATCTGCACGACGGCCCGCTGCAGACCCTGCTGGCGGCCCGCCTGGAACTCGACGAGGCCCGCGAGCGCAACCCGGACCCGGCGCTGGACATGGTGTACGCCGCGTTGCAGGAGACCGCCACCGGCCTGCGGTCGACGGTGACCCAGCTGCACCCGCAGGTGCTCGCGCAGCTGGGGCTGACGGCCGGGGTGCGGGAGTTGTTGCGGCAGTTCCAGACCCGCTACGACATCGAGGTGATCGCCGAACTCGAGGAGGTCGGCAAGCCGGCGAGCCAATCGCTGATGTACCGGGCCGTCCGCGAACTGCTCACCAACGTCGGAAAGCACGCCGGCGCGAGCAGGGTGCGGGTCGACCTGCGGCGCCTCGGGGATCGGGTGGTGCTGACGCTCGGCGACGACGGCTGCGGGTTCGACCCGGCCATCGTCGGGAAGTCGTTGGCGGAGGGGCACATCGGGCTGGGCTCACTGCTGGCACGCTTCGATGCCATGGGTGGCTCGATGCGTATCTCGACGGACGTCGGCTACGGCACCCAGGTGACGGTCACGTCACCGCCCGAATCCGACGACTGAGTCACCCTCGAAGCGCAGGGCTGACGCATCCACGTTTTGCACACGAAGCGCGAGTAACTCGCTACAAAAAGTGGATGCGTGGCACGGGCCCGCCGATCAGACGTGCTCGGTGACCGACAACGCCGCGTTGATCGCGTCCACGCGGTCCTTGGCATCGCCGAACAACATCTGGGTGTTCTCCCGGAAGAACAGCGGGTTCTGCACGCCGGCGTAACCCGACGCCATCGACCGTTTGAAGACGATGACATTGTCGGCGTTCCACACCGTGAGCACCGGCATCCCCGCGATGGGGCTGCCGGGATCCTCGGAGGCCGCCGGGTTGACGGTGTCGTTGGCGCCGATCACCAGCACGACGTTGGTGCCGTCGAAGTCGTCGTTGATCTCGTCCATCTCGAGGACGATGTCGTAGGGCACCTTGGCCTCGGCCAGAAGCACGTTCATGTGGCCGGGCAACCGTCCGGCGACGGGGTGGATGCCGAAACGGACGTCGACGCCGCGCTCACGCAGCTTGCGGGTCAGGTCGGCGACGCCGTACTGGGCCTGCGCGACGGCCATCCCGTAGCCGGGGGTGATGATCACCGAGGTGGCCGTGCTGAGCAGTTCGGCCACCCCGTCGGCGGTGATCTCGCGGTGCTCGCCGTAGTCCACATCGGACCCGCCACCGGAGCTTTCTATCCCGAAGCCGCCGGCGATGACCGAGATGAAGGACCGGTTCATCGCCTTGCACATGATGTAGGACAGGTAGGCACCGGAGGATCCGACCAGCGCGCCGGTGATGATCAGCAGGTCGTTGCCCAGCAGGAAGCCGGATGCCGCTGCGGCCCAACCGGAGTAGCTGTTGAGCATGGACACCACGACCGGCATGTCGCCGCCGCCGATCGAGGCCACCAGGTGCCAGCCGAGCAGCAGGGCCAGCACGGTGACCACCGCGAGCAACCACAGCGTGGGGTCGATCACGAACCAGACCGTGAGCGCAAAGAAGGCGAGCAGCGCGCCGACGTTGAGAATGTTCTTGCCGGGCAGCATCATCGGCGCGGAGTTGATCCGGGCGGAGAGCTTGAGGTTGGCTACGACGGACCCGGTGAAGGTCACCGCACCGATGAAGACGCCGATGAACACCTCGGCCGAGTGGATGCCGAGCATGCCCTCCTGGGCGAGTGCCACGGCTTCCGCGCCGGCCGGATCACCCTCGACGTGCAGGTAGCCGTTCCAGCCGACCAGCACCGCGGCGAGTCCGACGAACGAGTGCAGCAGCGCGATCAATTCGGGCATACCCGTCATCTCGACGATCTTCGCCCGCCACAACCCGATCACCGCGCCGATGACCATGGCGACGATCAGAAGCGCCAGACCCAGGGGCTCGATGTCGCGGGCGAGCGCCAGCGCGATCGTCGCGATCAGCGCGACGGCCATCCCGGCGATACCGAAACTGCTGCCGGCCTTGGAGGTTTCGTGTTTGGACAACCCGGCCAGTGCCAGGATGAACAGCAGGGCCGCAACAACATACGCCGCGGTTGCGGTGTTTTCCAGCGTTAACATGGTCAGCTAGCTCCTCGAGAACATGGACAACATGCGGCGCGTCACCGCGAAGCCGCCGAAGACGTTGATGCTGGCGAGCAGGATCGCCACGAAAGCGATCCCGGTGATGACGTTGTCGCCGTGCCCGATCTGAAGCAGCGCGCCGACGACGATGATCCCGGAGATCGCGTTGGTCACTGACATCAGCGGGGTGTGCAGCGCGTGATGCACATTGCCGATGACGTAGTAGCCGATGACGATCGCCAGCGCGAAGACCATCAGGTGAAACTGCAGCGCGGCCGGGGAGAGCGCGATCAGCGCGAACAGTGCCGCCGCGACGGTGAAGGCCACTCCCAGGCGGCGCCCGGTCGTCATCGGTTTCTTCGCCGGCTTCGCCTCCGGGCTTTCCTGGGCGACGGCGCCACCGGCAGCGGGAGCGGCCGACACCTGCACAGGCGGAGGCGGCCAGGTGACCTCACCGTCGCGCACCACAGTCACCGAGCGCTGCACCACGTCATCAAAATCCAGGGTGAGCTGACCGTCCTTCTCGGGGGTCAGCAGTTTCAGCAGGTTGACCAGGTTGGTGCCGTACAGCTGCGATGCGGTGGCGGGTAGTCGGCCGGCCAGATCGGTGTAGCCGATGATCGTGACTCCGTTGTCGGTGACGACGGCCTGGTCCTTGACCGTGCCCTCGACGTTGCCGCCGTTGGCCGCCGCCATGTCGACGATGACGCTGCCGGACTTCATCGAGGCCACCATGTCGGCGGTGATGATCCGCGGCGCGGGCTTGCCGGGTATCAGCGCGGTCGTGATGATGATGTCGACATCCTTGGCCTGCTCGGCGTACAGCGCCGCTTCGCGAGCCTTGTAGTCGTCGCCCATCTCCTTGGCGTAGCCGGTGGCCGACGCCTCGGCGGCCGCAGGATCGACGGGCAGGTACTCCCCGCCGAGCGACTTGACCTGATCGGCAACCTCGGGCCGGGGGTCGGTGGCCCGCACGACCGCCCCCATACTGCCTGCCGCGCCGATTGCGGCCAGACCGGCCACACCTGCGCCGACCACCAGCACCTTGGCCGGCGGCACCTTCCCGGCCGCGGTGACCTGTCCGGTGAAGAACCGGCCGAACTGATGCGCCGCCTCGACCACGGCGCGGTAGCCGGCGATGTTGGCCATCGACGACAGCACGTCCAGCGACTGCGCGCGGGAAATCCGCGGTACCGCGTCCATCGCGAGCACCGTGATCGGGCGTGAGGACAGCTCCTCGACGAGCTCCGGCTTCAGGGCCGGCGAGATCAGGCCGATCACCGTCGCGCCGTCTCGGACCGCCGCGATCTCTGCGCTGTTCGGGGCGTTGACCTTCAGCACCACGTCTGCCGCCAACACCTGCACGGTGGATCCGACGTCGGCGCCGGCCTCGGTGAACGCGGAGTCGGAGAAGCTCGATGCACTGCCCGCGCCGGCCTCTACGACGACGTCGTAGCCGAGCTTGATGAGTTGGCCGACCGTCTGCGGGGTGGCGGCCACACGCGTTTCGCCAGGCAGCGACTCTTTCGGTATCCCGATGATCATCGATATCGATCCGATCTAGGCTTCGCTCACGGTGCAGTCGGACGCACGGGGGCGCCCCGACACAGCTCGTCGTTGGACGGGTGGAATACGTCAGTGTAAGAGTTCGCCGGACTCGCGGTAACGCCTGTACGACGCGAGCCGCGCTGGACGTGACGGATCGGGGTGGATGGTAACGGCAGTCAAGACTGAACCGGTGCCGGTCTCGAAACGGCACCGATCCGGCATCGACATTCTCCGGCGGGTAACGCGATATGCCCCGCTAGCCCCACGATGTCGGTATGAGCAAGGTGGTCGAACGAGGGATCGCGCGATGCCCGCGATGCGTGTCGGTGGCGGACTACGTCTTCATCGAGACAGGGGCCGGGGGCGCCTTGCGATACGAGGTGCGTTGCCGCAAGTGCGGCGAGTGCTACGGCGAAGATTCCCGGCCGCTGATGCTGCTGCCGGTGGTCGTCGTCGCCGAACCACGCATCGAATGGCCACCCGACCGTGAACCGGTACCCGAGCGGGACTGGCGCAGCGAGGTGAGGGAACGGATGTCATCGGCGATGCGGGTGGGACGATCCGAAGTCGACGAGGTGGCCCGTCGCACCCGGACGTGGGTGCTCGAGCACCGGGCGAGGCGCAGTGCCCGGGTGGATCAGACCGGCGGGTAGGCGGGTGGCGGGTACACCCCGCGCAGGATCCACGCGAACCAGTTGATGCCGTACTCCAACTCGTCGCTTGCGTCGTAATCGGGATTGGGGTCCACCGCGATACCTCCCAGTTGTCTGGCTGGAGTCTAGACCGGCTGCGCCCGCGACAACATAGCAACGGCCTACACTGCACCAACCAGTTAGTCGACCCCGGAGTGGTCCGGGGCCTGCCTATAGTGAGTCGCCATGTCTGAAGCTGTCACCACCAACGGGATGTCGCGGCGCGAGGAGTTGTTGGCGGTCGCCACCAAGTTGTTCGCCGCGCGCGGCTACCACGGCACCCGAATGGACGACGTGGCAGAAGCGGTCGGCCTGAACAAGGCCACGGTGTACCACTACTACGCCAGCAAGGCCCTGATCCTCTACGACATCTACAAGGGCGCCGCGGACTTCACCGTCGACGCGCTGCACGACGACCCGACGGCGTCGGCCCGGGAGACCATCTACCACTTCACCCGGCGCCTGCTCGTCGGCATCGCGAGCAACATCGAACGCGCTGCGGTGTATTTCCAGGAGGGCCCCTACATCACCGAGTGGTTCACCGAGGAGCAGGTGGAGTACATCCGGGAGAAGGAAGCGCAGGTCTACGAGCACGTCCGTGACGTGATCGACCGCGGGATCGCCAGCGGCGAGTTCTATGACTGCGACTCACACGTGCTCGCCCTGGGATACATCGGCATGACCCTCGGTTCCTATCGGTGGCTGCGGCCGCACGGCCGGCGCACCGCACAGGAGATCGCCGTCGAGTTCAGCACCGCGCTGCTGCGCGGCCTGATCCGCGACGATTCGGTGCGGCAGAGCGCGCCCCTCGGGGTCGACGTCGCCGCCACCTGAGGCGGGCAAGAACAACTACAGAACCGGGTACCCAGCCCCGATGACGATCCGCATCGGAACCTCCGGCTGGTCGTACCGTGACTGGGTCGGGGTGCTCTACGAACCGGGGCTGCCGGCGTCGCGGTGGCTGCAGCGCTACGCCACCGAGTTCGGCACCGTCGAACTCAACGGCAGCTTCTACCGATGGCCGCGCGACGGCGGGTTCGCCCGGTGGCGCGACCAACTGCCACCGGGTTTCACGATGTCGGTGAAGGCGGCCCGCGGCCTCACCCATGCGCGCCGACTGAAGTCCCCGCAGGTGTGGATCGAACGGTTGGAGCGCGGGTGGGCCGAACTCGGCGACCGTAGCGGCGTGATGCTGGTGCAACTGCATCCCGCCCACGAACGCGACGACGCGGTGCTCGATCAGTTCCTCGGCGCGATGCCGGGACACATCCCCGTCGCGGTCGAGTTCCGCCACCCGTCCTGGGATCACCCGGCGGTTTATGACGTGCTTGAAGACCACGGAGCCGCGTACGTCGTGATGAGCGGTGCCGGGTTGCCCTGCATCCTCAAGGCGACGACGACGTTCGTGTACGTGCGACTGCACGGGCCCGACCCGGACGCGCTCTACGGCGGCTCGTACAGCCCGGACGATCTTCGGTGGTGGGCCGAGCGGATCCGGGAGTGGGACGCCCAGGGCCGGGATGTGCTGTTGTACTTCAACAACGACGGCGGAGGCAATGCCGTCCGCAATGCCCGGGATCTGCTCGGTATGCTCGGCTGATGCCTCTGGTGAGCAAAACGGTCGAAGTAGCAGCCGCCGCCGAGTCGATCATGGCGATCGTTGCCGACTTCGGGAGTTACCCGCAGTGGAACGAGGAGATCAACGGCTGCTGGGTGCTGGCCCGCTACGACGACGGCCGGCCCAGTCAGCTGCGGCTCGACGTGACCGTGTTGGGGCAGGCGGGCACGTTCATCTCCGCCGTGTACTACCCCGGCGAGAATCAGATCTTCACGGTGCTGCAGCAGGGCGACCACTTCGACAAGCAGGAACAGAAGTTCTCGGTGGTGGCCACGGGCCCCACCTCGTTGCTGACCGTCGACCTCGAAGTCGAGACCAAACTGCCGATCCCCGCGCCGATGGTCAAGAAGGCCATCGGCGACACCCTGGACTACCTGGCCAATAACCTCAAGACACGCGCCGAGCAGCTCGCGGCGACGTAACCCTGACCCGTCAGCGCCCTCTCAGTCCCACAGCCCGGCCTGGTCCAGCCAGGCGATCAGCCGCGTCGCGGCGTCGGTGAACTGGCTCCTCGTCAGCGCGACGACGGAGTTCGCGTCCCGGCGGCGCAGCGCGTCGATCAGCTGCGCATGCCCGGCGACGGCGCCGGCACCCCAGCTCCGATCGGTCGCGAAGACCTGCGGGGGCAGATAGCGCGCCGTGTGCAGCAGGAACCACGCGAGCTTGACCCGTCCGCTGGACCCGTTGAAGGTCCAGTGGAACGCGAGCTCGGCGCGGGCGATCTCGTCGGGATCGCGGAGTTCGACCGCGACGGCCAGCCGGTTGTTGAGCCGCTCGAGTTCGTCGATGTCGTGATCGGTGATGCGCTCCGTGGCGGTGGCCGCCAGCTCCGCGGCGATTGTCGACTGCAACCAGAAGATGTCCTCGACATCGGTGCGGGTCAGCGGCACCACCCGATGGCCACGGTGCGGCTCCAGCTCGACCATGCCCTCACCCCGCAGCGTGCGCAGGGCCTCGCGCACCGGCGTGATGCTGACCCCCAGGCGCGCCGCGGTCTCGTCGAGACGGACGAAGGTGTCCGGTCGCAGCGCACCGGTCATGATCTCGGCCCGCAGCCGGGTCACCACCTCGTCGGAAAGCTGTTCGCGCCGCACCGTTCCAGCCGGTCCGGGACGGGCAGGGGCGTTCAATTCTGCGGCCCTTCCCGCTAGTTGTGACGAGGGCGCGCAAGAGGTTGTCTCGACGCGGCCGGGGCCATAGTGTGACCGAGGCAACACCATGTTTGATCAAATATCAGCCTCCCGCAACCCTGGGTTGCGCAGAGATGGAGAGAACACGACGTTGACCGCTCTACCCGGCCCGTCTGTACCCGGCCCGTCGGGCCCGGTGCCTGAGCAGCCCTACCTGGCGCGTCGCCAGAACTGGACCAACCAGCTCGCCCGGCACGCGTTGATGCAGCCCGACAGCGCCGCGTTGAGATTCCTCGGCCGCACCACCACCTGGCGCGAACTCGACCGCCGGGTGACCGCACTGTCGGCGGCGCTGCACCGGCGCGGCGTCGAGTTCGGGGACCGGGTCCTGATCCTGATGCTCAACCGCGCCGAGTTCATCGAGTCGGTGCTGGCGATCAACAAGCTCGGGGCGATCGCGGTGCCGGTGAACTTCCGGATGACGTCGGCGGAGATCGGCTATCTGGTCTCCGACTGTCAGGCCCGCGTCATGATCACCGAGGCGGTGCTGGCTGCCGTGGCGGCGGAGGTGCGCGACCTGGACGCGAGCCTGGCCACGGTGATCGTCGCGGGCGGGGATGCCCAGACCGACGACGCCGATCCGGACAATGCCGCCCTGGATTACGACACGCTGCTCGCCGAGTCGGGCGCCGACCCGCCTGCCGTCGACATCCCGGACGACTCCCCCGCACTGATCATGTACACCTCGGGCACCACGGGACGCCCCAAGGGGGCCGTGCTCACCCACAACAACCTGGCCGGCCAGGCGATGACGCACCTGTTCACCAACGGTGCCGACATCAACAACGACATCGGCTTCATCGGGGTGCCGCTGTTCCACATCGCCGGGGTCGGCAACTTGATCTTCGGGCTGCTGCTCGGCCGGCCGACGGTGCTCTACCCGCTGGGAGCGTTCGATCCCGGGGAGCTGCTCGACGTGCTCGAGTCCGAACAGGTGACCGGGATCTTCCTGGTGCCCGCCCAGTGGCAGGCCGTGTGCGCAGCCCAGCGGGCCAACCCGCGCACCCTGAAGCTGCGGACGCTGTCCTGGGGAGCCGCGCCGGCTTCGGACACCCTGCTACGGGACATGTCGCAGACCTTCCCGGGCGCGCAGATCCTGGCGGCCTTCGGCCAGACCGAGATGTCACCGGTCACCTGCATGCTGTTGGGGGAGGACGCTCTGCCCAAGCTCGGCTCGGTGGGCAAGGTGATCCCGACGGTGTCCGCGCGGATCGTCGACGAGGACATGAACGACGTCCCGGTGGGGCAGGTCGGCGAGATCGTGTACCGGGCGCCGACCCTGATGGCGGGCTACTGGAACAACCCCGAGGCCACCGCCGAAGCCTTCGCCGGGGGCTGGTTCCACTCCGGTGACCTGGTCCGTCAGGACGACGAGGGTTACATCTGGGTGGTCGACCGTAAAAAGGACATGATCATCTCCGGCGGTGAGAACATCTACTGCGCCGAGGTCGAGAACGTCCTGGCCGCCCACCCGGACGTTGTCGAGGTCGCGGTGATCGGCCGCGCGCACCCGCGATGGGGGGAGGTGCCCGTTGCTGTGGTCGTCCTGCGGAGTTCGCTGGGGCCGACGAATCAGGCCGCGGCCGGTCCGGCGGACCTCGACGAGTTCCTCACCGCAAGGCTTGCCCGCTACAAACACCCCAAGGTGATCGAAGTCGTCGACGCGCTCCCCCGCAACCCCGCCGGTAAGGTCCTCAAGACGGAACTGAGATCGCGCTTCGGCGCGGAAGAGGTCATTGACGCCCGCGAAAGTTCCACTCCGCCAACGGTTTCGACTGGCGCACAAGGACATTAGCGGAGAGGGGGGTTGTTTGCCAACGGTTACGTATTCAATCCCGCTGATGCGGTACGCGACGACGACGCCATCGGGTACAGTCCTGTGGTCTGTCTTACTACCGACCGGTAGGGAGGCGGTGCTCACAGGGATGGCGACCAGGCTGGAAGGGGGCGTGCGACAGGTGCTGCCGGTGCGCTACACCAGCCGTCAAAACGTCGCGGGAGCATCGCGGTGACCGCGCCTCCCAAATCCAACCTGACCGGGTACGTCCGCGCACAGGTCAGGCCGGGACTCGAGGCCATCGGTGGCTTCGTGCGGATGTGCGTGCTCACATGGAAGGCGCTGTTCAAGCCGCCGTTCCAGTGGCGGGAGTTCGTGCTGCAGAGCTGGTTCCTGATGCGGGTGGCGTTCCTGCCGACGCTGGCAGTGTCGATCCCGCTGACCGTCCTGCTGATCTTCACGCTCAACATCCTGCTGACCGAGTTCGGCGCGGCGGACATCTCCGGAGCCGGGGCCGCGTTGGCGGCGGTCACCCAGCTCGGCCCCCTGGTGACCGTTCTGGTGGTCGCCGGCGCCGGCTCGACGGCGATCTGCGCCGACCTCGGCGCCCGCACCATCCGTGAGGAGATCGACGCCCTCGAGGTGCTGGGCATCGACCCGATCCAGCGCCTGGTGGTGCCGCGGGTGATCGCGTCGACATTCGTCGCCCTGCTGCTCAACGGCGCGGTGATCACCATCGGTCTGGTCGGCGGCTTCATCTTCGGGGTATACCTGCAGAACGTCTCGGCGGGCGCGTACGTCTCCACGCTGACCCTGGTGACCGGGCTGCCCGAGGTGCTGATCTCGGTGGTGAAGTCCATGACCTTCGGCCTGATCGCCGGCCTCGTCGGCTGCTACCGCGGTCTGACCGTCGCCGGCGGCGCGAAGGGTGTCGGGACCGCCGTCAACGAGACGCTGGTGCTCGCCGTGATCGCGCTGTTCGCGGTCAACGTGGTGCTGACCACCATCGGTGTCCGGTTCGGAACGGGGAGCTGACATGTCGACAACCGCCGTCCTGCGCTCCCGGTTCCCCCGCGGTACCGCGCGGGCCGAAAAGGTGGTCGGGGCACCCGGCAGAGGCCTCGAGTCCGTCGGCCACGTCGCCTGGTTCGTCGTCACCGCGATCGGGTCGATCGGCCACGCGCTGCGCTACTACCGCAAGGAGACGTTGCGCCTGATCGCCGAGATCGGCATGGGCACCGGCGCCATGGCCGTGATCGGCGGCACCGTCGCCATCGTCGGCTTCGTCACGCTGTCCGGTTCGTCCCTGGTCGCCATCCAGGGGTTCGCCTCGCTGGGCAACATCGGCGTCGAGGCGTTCACCGGGTTCTTCGCAGCGCTGATCAACGTGCGCATCGCCGCGCCGGTCGTCGCGGGCCAGGCGCTGGCGGCCACCGTCGGCGCCGGCGCGACCGCCGAGCTGGGTGCGATGCGGATCAGCGAGGAGATCGACGCCCTCGAGGTGATGGGCATCAAGTCCATCTCGTATCTGGTGTCCACCCGCATCATGGCCGGGTTCGTCGTCATCATCCCGCTCTACGCGATGGCGATCATCATGTCCTTCTTGTCGGCGCAGGTGACGACGACGTTGTTCTACGGGCAGTCGATCGGCACCTACGAGCACTACTTCCGGACGTTCCTGCGCGCCGACGACGTGATGTGGTCTTTCGTGCAGGCGATCGTCATCTCGGTCATCGTGATGCTCAACCACTGCTACTACGGCTTCTTCGCCAGCGGGGGACCGGTCGGCGTGGGTGAGGCCGTGGGCCGGTCGATGCGGGCCTCACTGGTCGCGATCGTGGTGGTGGTGCTGTTCGCCTCGTTGGCGCTCTACGGCGTCGACCCGAACTTCAACCTGACGGTATAGCGATGACCGCCCCTGTGAACTCGAGGCGCGAGCCGCCCTACAAGATCGCCGGTTTGGTGCTGGCGGTGCTGATGATCGGCGTGACGGCGCTGGTGTACTTCCAGTTCCGCGGCGACTTCCTGCCGCGGACGCAGCTCACCATGATCTCCTCGCGGGCCGGTCTGGCGATGGACTCCGGCTCCAAGGTCACCTACAACGGCGTGCAGATCGGGCGGGTGGGCAACGTCGAGGCGGTCAACATCGGGGATGAACCGAGGGCCAAGATCACCCTCGAGGTCAACCCGAAGTACCTGCACCTGATCCCGCAGAACGTGGTGGCCGACATCAGCGCCACCACGGTCTTCGGCAACAAGTACGTGGCGTTCTCGTCGCCGCCGGACCCCGCGTCGGAACGGATCACCGCCTCCGACGTCATCGACGTCACGTCGGTGACCACGGAGTTCAACACGCTGTTCGAAACGGTCGTGTCGGTCGCAGAACAGGTGGACCCGATCAAGTTGAACCAGACGCTGACCGCCACCGCGCAAGCGCTCGACGGGCTGGGCGACCGGTTCGGTGGATCGATCATCGACGGCAACGAGATCCTGTCCGAACTCAACCCGCAGATGCCGCAGATCCGTCGGGACAACCAGTTGCTCGCCGACCTGAGCGAGGTGTACGCCGACGCGGCGCCGGACCTGTTCGACGGCCTGCAGAACGCGGTGACCACCGCCCGCACCCTCAACGAGCAGCAGGGCAACGTCGACCAGGCGTTGATGGCAGCTGTCGGGTTCGGCAACGTCGGCGGCGACATCTTCGAGCGCGGCGGCCCGTACCTGGTCCGCGGGGCCGAGGATCTGCTGCCGACCTCGGCGCTGCTCGACGAGTACAGCCCTGCCCTGTTCTGCACGATCCGCAACTACCACGACGTCGAGCCCAAGATCGCGGCGTCGCTGGGCGGCAACGGTTACTCGCTGCAGACCCACTCGGAGCTGCTCGGTCTGGGCGCCGGCAACGCGTATGTATACCCGGACAACCTGCCCCGGACCAACGCCAAGGGCGGGCCCGGCGGCCGGCCGGGCTGCTGGCAGCCGGTCACCCGTGACCTGTGGCCGGCTCCGTACCTGGTGATGGACACGGGAGCCTCGATCGCCCCCTACAACCACATCGGGCTGGGCTCGCCGCTGTTCACCGAGTACGTCTGGGGACGCCAAGTGGGGGAGCACACGATCAACCCATGAAAATCACCGGAACCGCGATCAAATTGGGCGCCTTCTCACTGGTGCTGCTCACGTTCACCGCCGTCATCATCGTGGTGTTCGGTCAGGTGCGCTTCGACCGGACCACCGGTTACTCGGCGATCTTCTCCAGCGCCAGCGGATTGCGGGAAGGGCAGTTCGTCCGTGCCTCGGGCGTGGAGGTCGGCAAGGTCTCCAAGGTGGCTCTGATCGAAGACGGGTCGAAGGTCAGGATCGACTTCGAGGTCGACCGCTCGCTGGAACTGTTCGAGGAGTCCACGGCCTCGATCCGGTACCTCAACCTGATCGGCGACCGGTACATGGAGCTGTCCCGGGGGGAGAGCAACACCAGGCTCGCCGCCGGTGGCACCATCCCGCTCGAGCTCACGCAACCCGCGCTCGACCTGGACGCCCTCATCGGTGGCTTCCGCCCGGTCTTCCAGTCTCTGGAGCCGGAGAAGGTCAACAACATCGCGCAGTCGATCATCACGGTGTTCCAGGGCCAGGGCGGCACGATCAACGACATCCTCGATCAGACGGCGTCGCTGACGTCGGCACTGGCCGACCGCGACCAAGCCATCGGCGAGGTGATCAGGAACCTCAACACGGTGCTCGAGACCACGGTCCGGCACCAGCAGCAGTTCGACGAAACCATCCAGAACTTCGAGGTGCTCATCACCGGGTTGAAGAACCGCGCCGACCCGATCGCCACGTCGGTCGCCGACATCAGCGACGCCGCGGGCACGATCGCCGACCTGCTCGCCGACAACCGGCCGCTGCTGCAGAGCACGATCAGCCGTCTCGAAGTCGTCGCGCAGCCGTTGGTCGACCAGCGCGACGAGCTCAACGATCTGCTGGTCAGATTGCCGACCGCGCTGAAGACCATCGGCCGGGCCGGCGGTGTCTACGGTGACTTCTTCAACTTCTACGCCTGCGATGTCACGTTGAAGCTCAACGGATTACAGCCCGGAGGACCGGTGCGCACGGTCAAGGTCTGGAGCCAGCCCTCAGGTAGGTGCACGCCGAAATGAGAGTCCTCGAAGGTTCCAACCGGGTTCGCGGCGGGGTGATGGGCATCATCATCCTGGTCCTCGTCATCGGCGTGGGGCAGAGCTTCGCCAGCGTGCCGATGCTGTTCGCCACCCCGACGTACTACGCCGAGTTCGGCGACACCGGCGGCATCAGCGCCGGCGACAAGGTCCGCATCGCCGGCGTCGACGTCGGCCAGGTGCGTTCGATGGAGATCGACGGAGACAAGGTCCTCATCGGCTACTCGCTCAACGGCACCGAGATCGGCGCCCAGAGCCGAGCGGCGATCCGCACCGACACCATCCTCGGGCGGCGCAACGTCGAGATCGAACCGCGGGGTTCGGAACCGTTGCCCGCCAACGGAATTCTGCCGCGGGGGCAGACCACCACGCCGTATCAGATCTACGATGCGTTCTTCGACGTCAGCAACTCAGCGGCCGGGTGGGACACCCAGACGGTCAAGGAGTCGCTCAACGTGCTCTCCGAGACCATCGACCAGACCTATCCGCACCTGAGCGCGGCGCTCGACGGGGTGGCTCGGTTCTCCGACACCATCGGCAAGCGCGACGACCAGATCACCGCGCTGCTGGCCAACGCCAACAAGGTCGCCGGCGTCCTGGGCAACCGCAGCGAGCAGATCAACGCGCTGTTCGTCAACGCCCAGACCCTGCTCGCCGCGGTCAACGAGCGCAACTACGCGGTGGGCCAACTGCTCGAACGGGTCGGTTCCTTCTCCGAACAGGTCAAGGGGCTGATCGACGACAACCCCAACCTCAACCGGGTGCTCGAACAGCTCCGGGTGGTCAGCGACGTGCTCGTCGAGCGCAAGTTCGACCTCGTCGACGTGCTGTCCACGTTGTCGAAGTTCACCGCGTCACTGGGCGAGGCGCTCGCCTCCGGCCCGTACTTCAAGGTGATGCTGGTCAACCTGGCGCCGTACTGGATCCTGCAACCCTTCGTCGACGCCGCGTTCAAGGAACGCGGCATCAACCCGGAAGAGTTCTGGCGCAACGCCGGTCTGCCCGCGTTCCAGTTCCCGGACCCCAACGCCGAAGGCTTCCCCAACGGGGCGCCGCCACCGTCGCCGACTCCGCTCGAAGGCACTCCCGAGAACCCGGGGCCCGCAGTCGCGCCCGGCGAGCCGTGCTCGTACACCCCGCCCGCCGACGGCCTTCCCCGGCCCGGAAATCCGCTGCCGTGCGCGGACCTCGCGGTGGGACCCTACGGCGACAACCCGTACGGCCCGAACTACGAGGCCGACCGTCCCAACGTGGCGACCTCGGCGCCGAATGCCCATGGGCCGCAACCGTCACCGGGTGTTCCCGCCGCGGCCATCCCGGGTCAGCTGTCGCCGAACGTGCCCGGGGGGCGGCCCCCGTTGCCGCCGGCTCCGCCCGGTGCGCGCACCGTGCCGCTGGCTCCGCAACCCTCGGCGCCGGACTTCACCCCGGGCATCGCACCGTTGCCGCCGGCCCTCGACGGTCCGCCACCGCCACCGGGACCCGGCCCGCAGCTGCCACCCGCCAACACCGCGCCGCTGCCCGGTAACCCGCCGTTCCTCCCACCCGGATCACAAGGCTAGGGGGGCCAGTAGATGTCGACGATCTTCAACGTCCGAAACCTCAAACTGTCCGGCGTTTCTCGTGCCGCGCTGATCATCGGGGCCGTGGTGGTGGTCCTCGGGCTCGTCGCCGCCTTCCTCGGCTACAACCTCTACAAGCGGATGACCACCAACACCGTGGTCGCCTACTTCACCCAGACGCTGGCGCTGTATCCCGGGGACAAGGTCCAGATCATGGGTGTGCGGGTCGGCTCGATCGACAAGATCGAGCCCGACGGCGACAAGATGAAGGTCACCTTCCACTACGACAACGAGCACAAGGTCCCGGCCGACGTGACCGCGTCGATCCTGAATCCGAGTCTGGTCGCGTCGCGGACGATCCAGTTGGCGCCGCCCTACACCGGCGGCCCGGTGCTGGAGGACAACGCCGTCATCGGTCTCGACCGCACCCAGGTTCCGGTCGAGTACGACGACCTGCGTGATTCGATCAGCCGGCTACTGCGGGATCTGGGCCCTACAGCCGAGCAGCCGAAAGGTCCCTTCGGCGACCTGATCGAGTCGGCCGCCGACGGGTTCGCCGGCAAAGGTGAGCAGCTCAACCGGACGTTGAACAACCTGTCGGAGGCGCTCTACGCCCTCAACGAGGGCCGCGGTGACTTCTTCAGCGTCGTGAAGAGCCTCGCCACGTTCGTCAACGCGCTCCACCAGAGCGACCAACAGTTCGTCGCGCTCAACAACGACCTCGCGCAGTTCACCAACGCGTTCACCAACACCGACCGCGAGGTGGCGACCGCGCTCCAGGATCTCAACGAACTGCTCAACACCACAAGGGATTTCATCGAGGAGAACGGCGAGGTCCTGGCCTACGACGTCAACAACCTCGCCGACGCCACCAACGCGATCCTGCAGCCGGAGCCGCGCGACGGCCTCGAGACGGGCCTGCACGTGTTCCCCAACCTCGGGGCCAACATCGTCAACATCTCGTCGCCGAATGCCGGCGGCATCGTGGGCATGCCGGTGATCTCCAACTTCGCCAACCCGATGGAGTTCATCTGCAGCTCCATCCAGGCCGGCAGCCGGTTGGGGTACCAGGAATCCGCCGAGTTGTGCGCGGAGTACCTGGGTCCGATCCTGGACGCGATCAAGTTCAACTCCCTGCCGTTCGGGGCCAATCAGCTGCGGACGGCGATGACGCTGCCCAAGCAGATCGCGTACTCCGAACCGCGCCTGCAGCCGCCTCCGGGCTACAAAGACACCACCGTGCCCGGCATCTGGTCCAGGGACACCCTGTGGTCGCACGGCAACCACGAGCCCGGCTGGATCGTGGCTCCCGGGATGCAGGGCGTCGACGTGCAGCCGCTGACCGCGAACATGCTCACGCCCGAGTCGCTGGCCGAGCTGATGGGCGGACCCGACATCGTTCCGCCGCCCGCCCCGCCGGCCTTCGGCACCACACGCAACGGCAACCTGCCCGGTCCGCCGAATGCGTTCGACCAGAACAACCCGTTGCCGCCGCCGTGGTATCCGCAGCCGCCGCCACCACCGGCACCGGCGCCCGGCGTCATCCCCGGTGATCCGCTCGGCGCGATCACACCCGCGGCGCCACCTCCGGCAGCGCCGGCGGGTCCGCTGTTGCCAGCTGAGATGGGAGGCTGATCCGTGGCGCAACGGAGAATGGTCCGGGTCGCCCAGCGGGCCGTCGCCCTGACCGCGGCGGCGTTGGTGCTCAGCTCGTGCGGGTCGTGGAAGGGCATCGCGAACGTGCCGTTGCCCGGGGGGCCGGGCACCGGGTCCGAGCATCAGACGATCTACGTGCAGATGCCGGACACGTTGGCGCTCAACGTCAACAGCCGGGTCCGGGTGGCCGACGTTTATGTCGGCCGGGTGCGAGCCATCGAGTTGAAGAACTGGATTGCCACCCTGACCCTCGATCTCGAGCCGCACATCAAGCTGCCCGTGAACACGCAGGCGAAGATCGGCCAGACCAGCCTGCTGGGCTCGCAGCACGTGGAGTTGGATGTGCCGCCGGACCCGGCGTCGGAGTTGCTCGAGTCCGGGGACATGATCCCGCTGAAGAACGCCTCGTCGTTCCCGACCACCGAGCGGGTGCTGGCAAGCATCGCGTCCATCCTGACCGGTGGTGGCGTGGCGAACCTCGAGACGATCCAGAGCGAGATCAACAATGTGCTCACCGGGCGCGGGGACGAGATCAGGGAGTTCCTGAACCGGTTGGACACCTTCACCGACGAGCTGAATCAGCAGCGGGACGACATCACGCGGGCTATCGAGTCCACGGACCGGTTGTTGGCGGTGGTCGCACAGCGCAACGACACCCTGGACGCGGTGCTGACCGAATTCCCGCCGCTGATCCAGCATTTCGCCGAGACCCGTGACCTGTTCGCCGACGCAGTGGAGGCGCTGGGCCGGATCAGTGGCGCCGCGGTGGGGGCGTTGGAGCCGGCGAGTGACAACCTGAACACCAACCTGGCCAACCTGCAGCGTCCGTTGCGTGAGCTGGGCAAGGCCGGGCCGTACACCATCCAGGCGCTGAAGCTGCTGCTCACCGCGCCGTTCAGCATCGAGAACTTGCCGAAAGTGGTTCGCGGCGACTACATCAATGTGTCGCTCCTGGTGGACCTGACGCTGTCGGCGATCGACAACGGCTTCCTCAGCGGCACCGGAGTCTCGGGCATGCTGCGCGCACTGGAGCAGGCGTGGGGCCGTGACCCGAACACGATGATTCCGGACGTGCGGTACGTCCCGAACGCGAACTCGGTGCCGGGCGGACCGCTCATCGAAAGGGGTGAGTGAGCAGTGCTGACGAGGTTCATCAAGATCCAGCTGGTGCTGTTCACCATCCTGACCGTGGTTGCGCTGGCCGTGCTCGGTCTGTACTACCTGCGGTTGCCGAGCCTGGCCGGGGTCGGCCAGTACACGCTGCACGCCGAACTGCCTCGGTCGGCCGGTCTGTACGAGACCGCGAACGTCACCTACCGGGGCAGCCAGATCGGCAAGGTGACTGCGGTCGAACCGACCGAACGCGGCGCCAGGGCCACGATGAGCATCAGCGAGGAATACAAGATCCCGCTGGATGCGTCGGCCAACGTCCACTCGGTCTCGGCGATCGGTGAGCAGTACCTCGATCTGGTACCCCAGGCCGAGAACCCGACGCAGTTCTTCAGCCCGGGGCAGACCATCACCAAGAGTTCGGTGCCCGCCGAGGTCGGCCCGACGCTCGACGCGGCCAACGACGGCCTCGCGGTGCTGCCGAAGGAGAAGATCGACTCGTTGCTCACCGAGACGTCTTTGGCGGTCGGCGGATTGGGCCCGGCCCTGCAGCGGCTCGTGGACTCGACGACGAACATCGCCGAGGGATTCCAGGAGAACCTGCCTGCGGTCAACGACATCATCAACAACGCGGCGCCGATCCTGGAGAGTCAGGTGACCTCCGGTGACGCCATCGAACAGTGGTCACGCAACCTGAACGTCATCGCGTCGCAGGCCGCCGAACAGGACGCGGCGCTGCGCAGCGGCCTGCAGCAGGCCGCTCCGACGCTGGACCAGGTCTCGGCGGTGTTCAGCGACGTGCAGGACTCGCTACCGCAGACGCTGGCGAACCTGTCGGTCGTCATCGACATGCTCAAGCGCTACAACAAGGGCCTCGAACAGGCGCTGGTGGTGCTTCCGCAAGGGGCCTCGATCGCCCAGGCGGGCACGATCTTCGAGAACGAGGGGCTGCTGCACTTCGGTCTGTCCATCAACCTGCCGCCGCCGTGCCTGACCGGCTTCCTCCCGGCCTCGGAGTGGCGGTCCCCGGCCGACACCAGCATGGCGCCGCTCCCGTCGGGCACATACTGCAAGATCCCGAAGGACTACCAGGGCAACGCCGTTCGCGGCGCCCGCAACTACCCGTGTGCCGATGTGCCGGGCAAGCGGGCAGCCAGCCCCAGGGAGTGCCTCAGCGACGAGCCGTACGTGCCGCTGGGAACCAACCCCTGGTACGGCGACCCGAACCAGATCCTGTCCTGCCCGGCGCCCGGCGCCCGCTGCGACCAGGCAGTGGAACCGGGCCGGGTGATCCCGGCCCCGTCGGTGAACAACGGGATGAACCCGCTGCCTGCCGACATGCTGCCGCCACCGGAGTCCGCGGCCCCGATCAGCGACCCGTTGAGCCCACCCGGCTCGGGTACCGTGAGCTGCAGCGGCCAACAACCCAACCCGTGCATCTACACTCCGGCACAGGGACCACCCGGCAGCACTGCGGCCTACAGCCCGAGCAGCGGTGAAGTGATCGGTCCGGACGGTGTCAGATACAACGTGGGCACCTCGAGCAACCCAGGAGACGACGGATGGAAGGAGATGCTGGCGCCAGCCGGCTGAACCCCACGGAAGAGTCGTCCGCGGCATCCCCGGAACACCAGCCCGACCCGACACCCCAGGAAGCAGCGACGGACGACGTCGTCTCCGACACCGACACCCGGCGCCCCACGCGGCTGGGGATCGGCTGGGGCGCGGGTATCTGTGCGGTGCTGGTGCTGCTCGCCGCCGCCGCGATAGCGGGTGGTTACTTCGCTCTGCGCGCCAACGACCGCGCCGAGGCGCTTGCGCGTTCGGACTCGGCGGCACTGGAGGCCGCCAAGGACTGTGTGGCGGCCACCCAGGCGCCGGACACCGCGGCCATGACCGCCAGCCAGTCGAAGATCCTCGAGTGCTCGACCGGTGATTTCGGCGTCCAAGCCGGGCTCTTCAGCAGCGTGATCGCCGAGGCCTACGAAGCGGCCAACGCCACGGTCGCGGTGGATGAGCTGCGGGCGGCCGTGGAGCGTCACAACGACGACGGATCGATCAACGTGCTGGTCGCGGTGCGCGTGCGGATCTCCAACGCCGAAGCCGCCGACCAGCAGGTCGGATACCGGTTGCGCGCGACGATGGCCTACGACGAGGGCCAGTACCGCATCGCCAAGCTGGATCAGGTCACCTCGTGACGGCCGTCGTCGACTGTGCTGTGCAGGCGCGCTCCGACACACCCGTGTCGGAGCTGGCGACGTGGCCGGCCCGAGCCGGTGCGCTCGCGGTGGACGTGCTGCCCGGCGCCGGCGTCGTCGCGACGATGGCCCTGTTGGCACTGACCGCCCCCGCGGACAGCGGGCTGTGGTGGCTGTTCACCGGCGTCGGCGCGGTGACGTTGTTCGTGATGGCACTGAACCGACTGGTCCTGCCGCACGCCGTCGGCTGGACACTGGGCCGTGCGCTGTTCGGCATCGCCGTCGTCCGCAGCTCCGGTGAACCGCTCGGGGTGTGGCGGTTGACGGCCCGCGAGCTGGCGCATCTGCTGGACACGCTGGCGCTGTTCGTCGGGTGGTTGTGGCCGCTGTGGGACCGGCGCCGCCGGACGTTCGCCGACCTGCTGGCCAAGACCGAGGTGCACCGGGTGGCCGGTCCGCGGCGCAACATGCGTCAGCTGGTGGCGGGGGTGCTGATCGCGGCCGCGGTGCTGTGCACGGCCGGGGCAGCTCTGGGTTACGCCCTGCTCTACCGGCAGGAGCGCGCGGTGGACGCGGCACGAGTGCAGGTCGCCCAGCAGGGGCCCCGGATCGTGGAGCAGATGCTCAGTTACGGCGCCGACACGCTGGCAGAGGACTTCGAGCGGGCGCGGACCCTGACCACCGACGACTATCGGCCGCAGCTGATGGCGCAGCAGCAGGTGGTGCAGGACGCCGCGCAGGCGGGTGAAGCGACCACAAACGAATACTGGACGGTCAACAGCGTGGTGCTGACCGATCCTCCCGCGACGCCGACGCAGGCGTCGATGCTGCTGGCGATGCAGGGGCAGCGAGGTGTCAACCCCAATGATCTCAAGTTCATCACCGCCACGGTGCGGGTGAACTTCGAGAAGTCCCCGGACGGGCAGTGGCGGGTGGACAACCTGACCGTGCTGAAGCAACCCCAGATGAGTCAGGCCGGCCAGTGAGCCCGCGGCGCCGGTACGACGACTCCTACGACGGCTCCGTCGACTACTTCGTCGTCACCCCGAAACCGCCTCGCCGGTGGGGTCTTCCGCTGGTGGCCACGCTGGCGGCGCTGCTGGTGGTGGCGGCGATCACCGCCACCACCCTGATGCTGATCCGGCACGAGGCAGACCGTCGGGCAGAGTTGCGAGACGCGGCAGCGCTCGGGTACGCGCGGGAGTTCATGACCATGTACATGACTCTTGACCCGTTCAACGCCAACGCTTACGCCGACCGCGTGCTCGCGCAGGCCACCGGTGAGTTCGGACAGATGTTCAAGGAGCGGCAGAACGAGATCCTGGTCCAGGTGGCCCGTTCCGAGCCGTCCACCGCGACCGTGCTGGAAGCCGGCGTGCAACGGTGGAATGACGACGGTAGTGCCGAAGTGCTGCTCGCGACGAAGGTCACCTCGACCACACCGGACGGAAAGTCGACGATCGAGAGCGGAAGTCGCTGGGTCGCAACGGCTATCAAGGAAGGACAGCAGTGGAAGATCAGCAACCTGATTCAGGTGATCTGACCACCGAAGACGGTGCCGTGCCCGACGCCGACAGCGCCGGGGAGGCCGCCGACGCCTCCGGGAAGCAGCCCGAGGGCTCGGCGAGAACCCCTGTCGGCAAGGCTGCCCGGACCCCCAAAGCTCCGACTGCGCAGCCGGATTCGGTGGAGACGGAGGATTCAGCGGATTCGGACACCGACGAAGCCGCGGACACCGACGAAGCCGCGGACACCGGCGAAGCTGGGGACGTCAATGAGGCCGAAGCGGTCACGCTGGTCCCGCACCGGCCCGCAGGCAAGCGGCTGAAGATTGCAGCGGTCGCGGCGTCGGTGTTGTTCGTCGGGGCAGGCGGGTTCGCGGGAGCCATGGTGCAGCCCTACCTGACCGAGCGTGCGCTCGTGGAGACGAAACTCGACATCGCCAGGACCGCGGCCAATGCGATCACCACACTGTGGACGTACACCCCCGAGGACATGGGCACGCTCGCCGACCGCGCGTCCCGGTACCTCGCTGGTGATTTCGCCAACGACTATCGCACCTACATCGACGCCATCGTCGAGCCCAACAAACAGGCGCAGGTCACCAACACCACCGAGGTGATGGGGGCGGCGGTGGAAAGCGTCTCCTCGCCGGGTTCTGCGGGCGGGCCCCCCAGTGAGGCCACCGCGATCGTCTACACCAATTCGGTGGCCACCAGCCCGGTGACCAAGAACATCCCGTCGCTGCGGTACCTGTCCTACCGGCTGACGATGCAGCGCGACGGTGCTCAGTGGATGATCACCCGGATGTCGACGGTGACGTCGTTCGACCTGACACCGCAGCTGTGATCGCCCCGGGAAGTCGAGAGTCGCTGTCCTAGAGGTTGTTTCGATAGGTGGTCGGGCTGACGCCGACCCGTTGCTTGAACGTCGTAGCGAAGTGGCTGGGGGTGGAGAAGCCGACACTGCAGCTGATCTCAGTGATGCTGGCCGCAGTCGCGAGTAGCAGCGTCTTGGCCCGCTGGATGCGCTGTTCGATCAGGTATTGGTGCGGGGTCGTTCCGAAGGCCGCCGAGAAGGCGGGCAGAAAGCCGCGGGCTGTCATCCCCACCGTGGCGGCCAGTTCGTCGAGGTCGATGCGGCTGTCCAGTTCCGAATGCAGGTAGTCGATCACGATCTGTTGCGCTCGCCGATCGAGCTCCCGCCCGGCGATCCCGGCCGGTGAGCGCCGGGGATTTGTTGCGTAGTAGTCGGCGATGTGCAACTGAATGGTCTCGGCGAGCGACTGCCGAAGCAAGGTCGCCGGGGCGCCGTCCTGGGGGATCTGACCGGCGAGGCGTTCCACCAGGCGGTGCAACAGGGTGTCCTGATGTCCGACCCGCGGAGCCAACCCGCGATCACCCAAAACCGAGGTGGGCATGACGATCTCGCAGAAACCGACCATGGCGCCCTGGGCCAGCGCCGCGTAGCGATGTTCTGCGGGAATGACCCACACATCGCCGACGCGGGGTAGGCACTGGCCCGACGGCCCACTTTCGAAATCGATGTCCATCGACTTGAGATGACCCCGCCGGTGAATCACGAACAGGTGGTGCGGCTCCTGGAAGCACCAGTCGGTGGGGGCGGTGACCCTTTCAGCGACGAATCGGAAATCCAGGCCCTGGAGTTGCATGCCGCGCGCGGCCACCACCGAGCGTTCGCTGAGGGGGCGTTGTCCGTCCCACACCGCCATATAGCCATCCCTCCTCGCGTGGCTTTTCGACAGTGGTCCAGTTTTTCGAAGGTCCCTGATTATCGCCTCAAGATATCGTCCGGCCGCAAATCGAGGGAAGAGAGACGATGACCGAGAACACCATCACCAGCAAAAATGTCCTGATTGCCGGCGGGGCCAAGAATCTGGGCGGACTGATCTCACGCGATCTGGCCGAACAGGGCGCCCGCGCCATCGCGGTGCATTACAACAGCGAATCCACCCGTCAGGCAGCTGAGGAAACGGCGTCGGCCATCGAGCAGGCCGGCGCGACCGCCCACCTGCTGCAGGCCGACCTCACCACCGCCGCGGCAGTGCGCAAACTGTTCGCAGATGCCAAGACCGCAATGGGGTCGATCGACATCGCGATCAACACCACCGGCATGGTGATCAAGAAGCCCTTGTCGGAGATCACCGAAGAGGACTACGACACGATCTTCGCGATCAACTCCAAGACGGCATTGTTCTTCATCCAACAGTCGGGTGAACACCTGGCCGATCGCGGGAAGCTGCTCACCGTAGTGACCTCGTTGCTCTCCGCCTACACCGGCCTGTACTCGATCTATGCCGGGTCAAAAGCACCCGTCGAGCACTTCACCCGTGCGGCGTCGAAAGAGTATGGAGAACGGGGGATCTCGGTCACCGCGGTGGCGCCGGGGCCCATGGAGACGCCGTTCTTCTACGGTCAGGAAACCAAGGAATCCGCTGAGTACAACCAGAATGCCGCCGATCTGTCGAAGTTCACCGAAACCGGCCTGACCGACCCGCGGGACATCGTGTCCCTGGTGCGGTTCCTGGTCGGTGAGGGCTGGTGGATCACCGGACAAACCATCCTCGCCAACGGCGGTTACACCACGCGGTGATGGTGAGCATCCACAACGGCAGAGCGACAGTGGGCAAGCGGGCGCCGGGTGATGGCAACGCCGCTCCCAACTCACCCAAGGAGATGATCTAGATGAGCAAACGGATTGCGCTGGTCCTCGCTGCTGCCATGTGCATGGTGGTCCCAGCGTGCAACCAGCCGACCGCCCCCAGTCCAACCCCGACGGTCATCGTCACCGACACCACCGTGCCGCCGGCTCCAGCGCCGTCCTCTGCCGTGCCCAGCACCGTGCCGCCGGCAGCCGACGGTTCGACAGGCAATGACGTTTCACCGGAATACTGCGCAACAAATCAAGATCCAGCCTGCCCGGTCGGCTCCTTTGTCGGACCCGATGCTATTCCCAATCCCAACGGTGACGGGTCATTTGTGCCCTGTGAGGGAACGATCTGCACCAACCCCAACTACGGTGCGAATACCGACACACCCGAGACGGGCGAGCCCGATCCGAGTGACGAGACATCGTGACCACCATCAGCCGGACGGCCGCCTCGGCCGGGTGGTCGATGCTCGCGCCGAATCGATGACCCCGGCGCTGGCCCCGCAGGTCCGCGCCCTGATCGACGCTGCCAACCTTGGTGATACCGAGGCGTTCCTCGCAGCGTTCGCTCCGTACCGAGGGATCGTCGACGATTGGGGACGCAAGTTCCATGGATCCGATGAGATTCAACGCTGGAGCGACGCTGAGTTCATCGGGAAAGGCGTGTCGCTGAAGGTGGTTCATTTCTACTGCACCGATGACGCCGAGGTCGTCGTCATCACTGAGGTCGGTGGTGACGGCTTCAACGGACCCAGCACTTTCACATTCCGCCTCGCCGCGAACAAAGTCAGCGAGATGCGTATTACCGCCTGAGGGGTGCGGTGCAGCGCAACTGTTTCCCTGAGGCGTATCGGCCACAAGCCGAGCGGTGCCGACGCTGAGTCCGTCGGAGTCGTGGTCCGTAGTGTCGACCACGTGGATTTCGTCAAGCACAATGCGGCGGCACCGCTCGGCTTCTTCGCCTGTGAAGCCGCGGGTCTGCAGTGGCTCTCCGCCGCTGCCGACGGCGTGCCGTGCGCGCGGGTGCTGCGCGTCGACGAACGCTCCCTGACGCTGGAGCGGCTGGCGGCCGCCGGCCCAGAGCGATCGTCGGCGCACGAGTTCGGCGCGCAGTTGGCCCGCACCCACGACGCCGGCGCCGCCGGCTTCGGCGCACCGCCCGCGGGCTGGTCGGGGCCGGGATTCTTCGGACCCTTGCAGCAGCCGCTACCGATGGCCTACAGCTGTGAGGACTCCTGGGGAGCGTTCTATGCGGCGCACCGGTTGACGCCGATGGCCGAACGCGCGGCGCCGCTGCTGGACACTGCCACCGTCGCCGCCGTCGCCGCCGTCGTCGACCGCTGTGCCGCAGGTGTTTTCGACGACGACGACCCGCCGTGTCGGCTCCACGGGGATCTGTGGAGCGGCAACGTGATGTGGACCCCGCGCGGAGTGGTGCTGATCGATCCGGCCGCGCACGGTGGGCACCGTGAGACCGACCTGGCCATGCTGGCATTGTTCGGGTGCCCGCATCTGGAGGCGGTGCTCGACGGGTATCAGTCGCAGCGCCCGTTGCGCGCCGGTTGGCGCGACCGCATCGGGCTGCACCAGCTCTATCCGTTGCTTGCGCACGTCGCGCTGTTCGGCGCGGGTTACGCCGCGCAGACGCGGGCCGCCGCCGAATCCGCCCTGCGAGCGACCTGAACCCCCCGCCGGAACGGTATTCCAGCAGGGCTTTTGGCGGGATTCGCGTGCTGGAATACCGTTCCGGCGGGGTGGGGTGTCAGTTGAAGCCGAGCCAGGCGGGCTGCGCGCGTTCGCGCGAATCGCACAGCACCGCCATGGTGTCGCACGAGCCGCGGGGCGCGCCGGCGCCGGCCCACATGCCGCCGGTGTCGCGCCGCAGCACGATCGCCGAGGATCCGCCGCCGTCGAGCAGCACGGCCGTGTCGCTGCCCACCCCGCGGAACAGATCCTGGATCTGGTCGGGGGTGTAGCTGCCTCCCTGGAACACGTACATCTCGTCGCGGTCCCGGGCGTAGGCGATCGCGGTACGCGCCGCGCTCGGCCCCGGGTCGTTGAGCTGGCCGGTGTCCCCGGGTGCCAGCAGGCCCAGACCGGCGACGGCGACGAACCGCGTGCCCTTGTCGAGCAGATCGGTGATGACCGGGGTGGCGGCGTCGTAGTCGTCGGTACTGCGCGGCGACACCACGAACGGCGCCCCCGCGACCGGCATGATCATCGTCGACAGCGCCGTCCAGGTCTCGTTACCACCCGACAAGCCCTGCTTTCCGGCATAGGCGAGGGTGCCGGTCACCGCGGTGTTGGTGCGCCCCAGGCCCCGGGTGTTGTCGACGTAGGCACCCAGCGGTGAACTGCATCCGGTCGTCTTCCACGACCCGCCCTGCTGGCCGCGCACGTCGAAGAAGTTGGCGTTGATCGCGATCGTCGGCTGTCCGAGCGCCTGCCACGCCTGCAGCGGCGGGTAGATCTCCGAGGCCTGCCAGAGGCCCTCGGCGGTGCGTGCGCGGGGATCGCGTTCGCAGCGGGCCTGGTAGCCAGTGTGGGAATCGGTGAGCAGTCGCGGGGCGAGCCGCTGCGACGCGGCCTTGATGATCATCAGCCGGCCGCCGTTGTTCATCTCGTACCAGTTGCCGGCGGCGTTGAGCATCGGTGCGGGGTGTCCGCTGCCGAAGTTGTAGACGAGGTAGGAGCCGCGGGTGTTGGCGATCGCGCCCGCAAGCAACTCACGCGCCCCGGCGGCTGCGGCGACCGGCGCGCTCCCCGCGGCCGCGAGCGCGACCGCGACCAGCATCGCGGCGACGGTCCTGGCGCCTGCGGTGAAGGGCCGTGAGTTTGCGACGGGAGTCCTCACCAGCGGCTCCTATCGGCAGATGAGTGACAGACAGATCGAGCAAGTCAACAATAATCCCAGTAGACACACTGTCAACTTTGGTCACAGCGGCATCACGGACCGGTCGCGACGGGGTCGCTACGTCGTTTGCTGGAACCGGCGAACGTCACAATTGACCACGGGTCGGCCTGCGCCGAATGGGTAACCCGTAGGCATGCCTTCTGTGACGCGAAAGTTCACCGTCAGCCCGCCGCCGGGAGTCGTGATCGACTATCTGAAGGACTTCGGCAACTCCGAGCAGTGGGATGCCGGCACCAAGAGCTGTGAGCGTGTCGGCACCGGACCCGTTGCCGAGGGGGCCTACTGGCACAACGTGTCGAAGATGCTCGGCGTCACCGCGGAGTTGACATACAAACTCGCCGAGCTCACCGACCACAAGGTGGTCTTCGTCGGCGAGAACAAGTCGTCGAGCTCGGTCGACGCCATCACCGTCGAAGCCGCCGGGGCAGGCTCGGCGATCACCTACGACGCCGAACTGGAAATGTACGGCGCGGCCAAGCTACTCAGCCCGGTGATGAAGCGGGCGTTCGTGAAACGTGCCGGGGACACCGAGAAGAAGATGACGACCGTGCTCAACCAGCTGACGGAATCGGCCTGATCGGGCGGCCGCAGGGGTCCCGCTTCGGACATCCACCTTTTGCAGGAAAAGTGCGAGTGATCGTGTGCAAAACGTGGATGTGTCGGTTCGACGCCCGACGATGTGCCTAACCGGGCGGCGCGAGCCGGTAGATGGCGTCGGCGTCGTCGTCGGTGATGTACACCGCTCCGTCAGGGCCGGCGACCGCGGCCACCGGCCGCCCCCAGCGGGATCCGTCCTGGTCCTGGAAACCGCCGACCAGGGTCTGCTGGTTGCCCATCTCGCCGTCGCGCCACGGGTAGAACGACACCTCCGGCGGGCGCGGCGGCTGCCGGTTCCACGATCCGTGGATGCCGACGAGCGCGCCGGACGCATACGGTTCGGGAAGCCCGCCATCAACGAAGCTCAGGCCCAGCGGCGCCGAGTGTGCCCCGAAGCTCTGTTCCACCGGCGGCAGGGACGCGCAATCCATCTGGTTTCCGTCGGGATTGGTCTGCACGTCCCGGATGAACGGCAGATCCGCCGGCCCGCCATCCGAATTGCAGTAGGGCCAGCCCAGTTCACGGCCGGGCGTCAGTTCGGCGAACTGCTCGGGCGGATGATCGTCGACGTACTCCTGGATGACCTGGCCGTACTGCGGTCCGGGCTCGGGGAACGCGACGTTGTCCCGGCCGTTGACCGCCGTCCACACCGCGCCGTCCGGCGCGACCGCGAGCCCGGTGCCGTTGCGGACGCCGGTGGCGAACGGTGTGGCCGGCCCGCCGCCGGGCGGCACCCGCATGATCGTCGCCCGGGGTGGGTCGGCGGTGCGGTCCGCTGCCGAGATGTTGCCTGTCGAGCCGATCGAGAAGTAGACCGCGCCGTCGGCGCCGACCGCGACGCTCTTCAGCACATGCGAGTAAGCGCCCCGCAACTCCGGGCTGCGATCGTCGGGAAGACCGCCCGCGATGACCCGCGGGTTGACCGCCGATCCTGCGGCGTAGTCGTAGGCGTCGACCTGATCGCTTTGTGCCACATAAAGAGTCGATCCGGCGAAGGCCAGGCCGTGTGGCTGGTCGAGGCCGTCGAGGAGCACCGATTCCTCGGGCGCCCCGTCCGCCGACGGGACGAACCGCAGCACCCTGCCTGCGCTGGGAACCGACACCAGCAGTTCGCCGTCGGGGGTCCAGGTCGCCAGCCGCGGTTTGTCGGTGCGCGCCCACACCGACAACGTCCACCCCTGCGGGATGAGCGCCTCACGCGGTTCGTCGAACGGTGCGTCGGCACGATCGGCAGCGACCTGCACCGGCACCGCGGCCAACTCGGTGGCCGGCGGCGGGGGAGATGTGGGTGTTTCGCTGGGTACAGGTGAAGCGGGTGAGGTGGCCTGCGGGGCCGGCGCCTCGGTGCACCCCGCGAGCAGCACCACGCCCAGCAGCGCTGCTCCAGTTCGGTTATGCCGCAGCCAGGCTCGCATGCATCTCCCAGACGAGGATCTCCGACGGCTCGGTGGCGGTGATGCGCTGGCCTCCGGTGGCGGTGAACCGCACCGCATCCCCCTCGTGCAGCGGGCCTGCGCCCTCGAGTGCGACCTCACCCCTGGGCACGAACAGGTGCAGATACGGAGCCTCGGGTAGCTCGACGCTCTGCCCCGGCTGCAGGCGGGCGCCGTGCAGTGCGGCGTAGCGGTTGTGGATTGTGATCGCCGCGGCGTCACGGTGCTCGGGCATGCCTGAGGCGATCGGCACCAGCCGGCCCTGCAACAGCTCGTCGTCGATCTCGAGTTGCTGGTACCCCGGGGTGATTGCCGATTCATCGGGCACCACCCACATCTGAACGAAATGCACAGGGTCGCTGTGGGATTGCTGGCCGGTAAGCGTCCAGGAGTCGTTCTTCTCCGAGTGCAGGATCCCCTTGCCCGCGGACATCCGCTGCGCCAGTCCCGGGTAGATGACGCCCGAATGGCCGGTGGAGTCCTGGTGGACCAGCGAACCGCGCATCACCCAGGTGACGATCTCCATGTCGCGATGTGGGTGGGTGTCGAACCCGGCACCCGGTTTCACCACGTCGTCGTTGTTGACCAAAAGCAAGCCGTGATGGGTGTTCTCGGGCTCATAGTGGCTGCCGAACGAGAACGAGTGCTTGGAATCCAGCCAGGCGATCTGGGTCTTCGCGCGGTCATCGGCGCGTCGGATATCGACGCTGCTGGCGGCACTGGTCATCACGGGTCACTCCTCGGGAGTCTTTGTCAGCCTAGGCGGCGGGCCTGCAGCCGACAACATGTATGACACGTCATGTATTCCGGGTAGGGTGGTTCGATGGAGTGGCTCAGCGACGAGCAGCAGCGCATCTGGCGCAACTACCTGGCGATGACGAGCAGGTTGCAGACCGCCATGCATCGTCAACTGCAGCGGGACTGCGAGCTCTCGCTGTCCGACTACGACGTCCTGGTCGCGCTGTCGGAACGCGGTCCGATGCGGATCAACGAGCTCGGCGATCTGATCGGCTGGGAACAGAGCCGGGTTTCCCATCAGCTGCGACGGATGCGCGGGCGCGGTCTGCTGTACCGCGAAGGCGACGGCGACGACCGCCGGGGCGCCACGGTGACCCTCAGCGAGGCGGGCCGGTCGGCGCTCGAGGCCGCCGCCCCCGGGCACGTGGAGCTGGTGCGCAGTGTGATGTTCGACGGTCTGTCCGCCGCGCAGCTGCGTGCCCTCGGCTCCGTCATCGACGCGGTGCTCGCCCGGATCCGCTGATGCGCGGTGCTACAACGTGGCCGGCAGCCCGAACTTCTCGAACAGCCCGTCCTCCTTGAAGGCCACCACATGGGCGATGCCGCCATGCCGGACGTCGAGCACGTGCAGCTGGAACGCCTCGTGGGTTCCGGTGCCGGGGTTGAGCAGGTACAGCGCCGCCGCCGGCTGACCGTTGGCGGTGATGGCGCGAAACCGCATGTCGCCGGCCTTCTCGGCGGGGCAGTGGGTCCGCGACAGCGTGATGATGTTGTGCGGACCCTGGTACCAACCGTCGAACGGCGGCATCTCCCACACGGCGTCGGCGGTGAACAGCTCGGCCAACTTGTCCATGTCGTAGGTCTCGAACGCGGAGATGAACTTGGCGAGCAGATCCGAGGCCTCCGGGGAGTCCGGCGGGACGAGCTGGTCTTCGCGGCTCGGTTGCACCTCGTCGAGCTGAGCCCGGGCCCGCTGCAGCAGACTGTTGACCGCCGCGGTGGACACACCGATGGCGGCCCCGACCTCGGCAGCCTTCCACTGCAACACCTCACGCAGGATCAGCACGGCGCGCTGCCGTGGTGACAGGTGCTGCAGCGCCGCCACGAACGCCAGCCGGACTGACTCCCGGGATTCGGCGATCACCGACGGATCCGAGGGGTCCTCCCGCGGGCTGTCCGGCAGCGGCTCCAGCCACGGGATCTCGTGATGTTCGGCAATGTCGGCGGTGGGGTCGCCGGCGGGAGCCCCCAGACCGGTCGGCAGGGGCCGCCGCTTGCGCCCGTCCAGCGCCGTCAAGCACGTATTGGTGGCGATGCGGTACAGCCACGTCCGCACCGAGGATTTGCCCTCGAACCCTTTGTACGACTTCCAGGCACGTAGGTACGTTTCCTGGACCAGATCCTCGGCGTCGTGCAGGGATCCCGTCATCCGGTAGCAGTGGGCGAGCAACTCCCGCCGGTACCGCTGCGCATCGGCGAGAAACGCGTCCTCGGCGCCGGCATCATCGAGGGCCAACACAGTCACGGACTTCAGCTTACGCAGGGGTCCCGACAAGAACGGCCGAGAACGGCGCGGTCGCGAACGGAGGAAGTCCGCTCCGGCCCGATAGTCTCCGTGGATGCCCGTGACCCACAGCGAACGCAGTTTCGACGGCATCGGCGGTGTCCGGATCGTCTATGACGTCTGGNCNCCCGACCCGCCCGCCCGCGGNGTGGTTGTCCTCGCCCATGGCTACGCCGAACACGCCCGCCGCTACGACCACGTCGCGGCGCGGTTCGCGGAGGCCGGCCTGATCACCTACGCGCTGGATCACCGCGGACACGGCCGGTCCGGCGGCAAGCGGGTGTATCTGCGGGACATCTCCGAGTACACCGGCGACTTCCACACCCTCGTCGGCATCGCCGCCGCCGAGCACCCCGACCTGCCCCGCATCGTGGTGGGCCACAGCATGGGCGGCGGCATCGTCTTCACCTACGGTGCCGAGCATCCCGGCGACTACACCGCCATGGTGCTGTCCGGACCCGCCGTCGACGCGCAGGCGTCGGTGTCACCCGTGATGGTGCGGGTGGCCAAGGTCCTGGGCAGGCTGGCACCCGGGGTGCCGGTCGAGGAGCTGCCCGCCGACGCCGTCTCCCGCGACCCGGCGGTGGTCGCCGCCTACGAGTCGGATCCGCTGGTGTACCACGGCAAACTGCCCGCCGGTATCGCCCGGGCGCTGATCGGCGTCGGCGAGACGATGCCGCAACGGGCGAGCGCCATCACCGCGCCGCTGCTGGTGGTGCACGGCGAGCAGGACAGGCTGATCCCGGTGCAGGGGAGCCGTCGCCTGATCGAATGTGTGGGCTCCACCGACGTGCATCTGAAGGTCTATCCGGAGCTCTACCACGAGGTGTTCAACGAGCCCGAACAGGCGCTGGTACTCGACGACGTCACCGCCTGGATCGGGGCGAAGCTGTGAAATTCCTTGTTGCTGTTGCTCTTTCATTGGCGGTCATGTTAGTAGGGTGCTCATCGTCGGACGTCGAGCAGCAGCCCACCTGGGTGGACGAGGAGGTGACGTTCGACGCCGATGGACTGACCCTGCACGGCACCTACCGGCACCGCTCCGAGGACTCGCCCGACGCGGCGGCGCTGCTGATCTCCGAGAGCGGAAACACCGACCGCAACGGTGACAACCAGGTCGCGGGGCCGATCGGCAACATGCGTCAACTGGCGGAGCTGCTGTCCGAGCGCGGGGTGGCCAGCCTGCGTTATGACAAGGTGGGCACCGGCAGGACGGGGTTGGGGCCGTTCGCGCAGAACCCGCAGGATGTCGGCAGCGCCGTGTACACCGCCGGCGCGCAAGCCGCGTTCGGGTTCCTCGCCGAGCGCCCCGCCAGCGACCCGGCGCGGCTGTCGGTGTACGCGTTGGGTGAGGGCACGCTCCACGCCATGGCGCTGGCCGGCGAAGTGGCGCCCGGCGCGCCGAAGGTGCACTCTCTCGGCCTGTTCCAGCCGCTGCCGGGACGGTATCTCGACATCATCACCAACCGGGTCACGGCAGACGGCTCACCGGAGACGGTGGCCGCGTGGCGGGCCGCGGTCGAGCAGATCCGCACCGAGGGCACGGTGCCGGACACGCTGCCCGACGGCCTGGGCTCGATCGTGAACGCGGGCAACGTCAAGGCTGTCGTGGAGGCCGACAAGATCGACCCACTGGCGCTGGCGGCCGCGGTGCCCGACGGTACCCCGGTGCTGCTCACCTGTTCGGACGCCGACAGCCAGGCCCGCTGCGAAGCCGTCCAGCCGCTCGTCGAGGCGCTGCAGCACACTGCGTTGACGGTCGTCGAACTCGAGGGCGTCAGTCACGTGCTGCGCGACGATCCGACCGACAGCATCGCCAACTACGCCAGACAGGATCCGCTTTCGCCGCAACTGGTGGCCGCGCTGGACGGGTTCGTCGGGAAGTAGTTCGCGTCGGGCACGGTTACACTCGCCGTGATGACCAGAACGGTGGTGGCCCAGGCCTACGGCGGGCCCGAAGTCCTTGCGATAGAGGACATCGAGCTTCCCGCTCCGGGGGACGGCCAGGTCCTCGTCGACGTCTGCGCCGCGGGCACCAACCCGATCGACTTCAAGCTGTACAGCGGCGCCATGGGCGATGATCCTGCGGCGCTTCCGATGCCGGTGGGTATGGAGGTGGCGGGAGTCGTCGCGGCCGTCGGTCCCGGCGCGCACGGCTACACCGGCCCGTTGTCGGTCGGGGACGAGGTGATCGCCACCAACGTCCGCGGCGGCTACTCCGAGCAGGTCGTCGTCGCGGGCGGCGACGTCGGGCACAAGCCCGCCGGGCTGAGCTTCGAGGAGGCGGCCGGTTTGATCCTCGCCGGTGCCACCGCCTGGCACCTGTTGATGAAAACGGATGTGGGGACGGGCGATACCGTGCTGATCCACGCCGCCGGCGGCGGAGTCGGCCTGATGGCGGTGCAGTTGGCCGCCGCCAGGGGTGCCCGGGTGATCGCGACCGCGAGCGCCGCCAGGCACGACGAGCTGCGCGGATACGGCGCCCACCCGGTCGCCTACGGCCCCGGGCTGGCCGATCGGGTACGTGCCATCGGAACCGTGGACGCCGCCCTGGACCTGGTGGGCACCGACGAGGCGCTCGACACGTCGATCGAACTGGTCGCCGACCGTGCCCGGATCGCCACGATCGCCGGATTCGGCCGCGCCGGTGAGCTGGGCATCGCGGCGCTGACCGGCGCGGACGGTGGCCAGGAGATCCGCAACGCCGCCCGCCCGGAACTGATCAAGCTCGCGGACGAAGGCAGGCTGGAAGTGACGGTGGACAAGGTGTTTTCGCTCGGCGAGGCGGCCGAGGCGCACCGCTACCTGCAGGCCGGCCACACCCGCGGAAAAGTCGTACTGGTCCCCTAGCCTCGCGATCATGAGTACCGACGACAAGATGCTGGGCCGGATCGCGGCGCTGCTGCGCCAGGCCGAGGGCACCGACAACCAACACGAGGCCGATGCCTTCATGGCGGCCGCGCAACGGCTGGCCACCGCGGCCTCGATCGACCTGGCCGTGGCCCGGTCCCACGCGGACAAGCGCACGACTGCGCAGACACCGGTGCAGCGCACCATCACCATCGGCGAGCCCGGTGCCCGCGGGCTGCGCACCTACGTGCAACTGTTCGTGGTGATCGCGATGGCCAACGACGTCAAGTGCGACATCGCCTCCAATTCGACGTTCGTCTACGCCTACGGCTTCGCCGAGGACATCGACGCCAGCCACGCGCTCTACACCAGCCTGGTCATGCAGATGGTCCGGGCGTCGAAGGATTACATCTCCTCGGGAGCCCATCGTCCGACACCGACGATCACCGCTCGGATCAACTTCCAACTCGCCTTCGGAGCCAGGGTCGGCCAGCGGTTGGCCGAGGCGCGTCAGCAGGCGCAGCAGGAAGCGACGCACGGGCCCGCCAGCGTGGCGGGCACCGCGATCGCGTTGCGCAACAAGGATCTCGAGCTCAAGGACTACTACCGTCAGGCCTCCCGGGCCCGCGGAACATGGCGCGCGACGAGCGCGACGGCGGGCTACTCGTCGGCGGCCCGACGGGCGGGGGACCGGGCCGGCCGCCGGGCCAGGCTGGGTGGCGGCTCCGAGTTGGCGGGCGCTCGCTCGGCGCTGGAGAGGTGAGTCGCGACTCCCAGCGCGCAAAGGTCTACGCCGCAGAGGAATTCGTTCGCACACTGTTCGACCGCAGTGCCGAGCACGGCGATCCGGTGGTGGAGTTCTTCGGCACCCGACTGACGCTGCCGCCGGAGGCGCGGTTCGGGTCGGCCGAAGCCGTGCAACGCTACGTCGACGAGGTGCTGGCGCATCCGGCGGTGCTCGAGCGGTGGCCCGCGCCCGCACCGCTGCGGGTTCGGCCGCGCCGAGGTGCCACCGCGGCGCACTACGAACGGGTGGGTGACCACGCGGCGATCGCGGTGCCCCAGGGCAGGGCCGCCTGGGCGCTACGGGAACTGGTGGTGCTGCACGAGATCGCGCACCACCTCACGGAATCAGACCCCCCGCACGGGCCGGAGTTCGTGGTGACGTTCGGTGAGCTCGCCGCGACGGTGATGGGACCCGAGGTCGCCTATGTGCTGCGGGTCGTCTATGCCAAAGAAGGGGTGCGCTGATCGGCCGGGCTCAGGGGCTGGAGGGGCTCGAGGGCGCCGACGGTATGTACGGCTCGGAGGGCGCCGACGCGGACGATGCCCGATTGGCGCGAAGCTTCAGCGCCACCGTCGCCCCCGCGACCAGCGCCGTGCCGACCAGCGTGGGCCACAGCAGTGCCTGGAACAGCGCGACACGGTGTTGTACACGGATGGTCTTGCGCGCGGCGGCACGACCTCGACTCGTCAGGCTCATCGGTGTCACCTTTCCTGGGTTGCTGCGGGCAGGTACCCCGGTGCTCCGGATGGGAAACACCGGCCACCGGGGCCGCGGTAACGTCGCAGCCGTGACTACGCCCGACTGGGTCCTGCTCGACGAGTTGTTCACCCGTGTCCTGCACACCGAGGACGACGCGATGCGGGCCGCCAGAGACTCTGCGGAAGCCGAAGGCATGCCGCCCATCGAGGTCTCCGCGCAGCACGCCAAGCTGCTGTCGCTGCTGGTGAGCATCGCCGGTGCCCGTCGGGTGCTCGAGATCGGCACCCTGGCCGGCTACAGCACCATCGCGCTGGCCCGCGCTGTCGGCGCCGACGGCGCCGTCGTCTCGCTGGAGTACGAGGCCGCCCACGCCGACCTGGCCCGGCGCAACCTCGAACGCGCCGAGGTCGCCGACCGGGTCGAGGTGATCGTCGGCGCCGCGCTGGATACGTTGCCGACCCTGCAGCAGCGCGGCGACACGTTCGACCTGGTGTTCATCGACGCCGACAAGGAGAACAACGTCGCCTACGTCCAGTGGGCGATCACCCTCGGCAGGCCGGGCACAGTCATCGTGGTCGACAACATCGCGCGCAACGGCAGGGTGCTGGACCCCGAACCCGCCGATCGGCAGGCGCAGGCCATCCGCGACATGCTCGACATGATGGGCGCACACCCGAGGCTGGACACCGCGGCCATTCAGACGGTCGGCGCCAAGAACTGGGACGGCTTCGCGGTGGCGGTCGTCAGGTAGTGGCCGCATGAGTCGGACAGAGTCGATCGGTGCGGCTGTCGGGACCAGGCCACCACACATCGTGCAACGCGGGAGGCAAACCCCATGACCGACGTTCTCGACGAGGCGGCCGCGGGCAAAGGGATCGTGCCGACGTTCCAAGTTGTCGTTTCGCTGCCCACCGAGACACCGGTCGGCTGCGAGGCGTTGGCGCGCTGGCCGTCTCTGGAGGGGCACACGACCGCCGATGTCTTCGCACACGCCGAGCGCAACGCAACACTGAATCTGCTCGACCGGGAGTGCATTCGGTCGGCCGTGGCAGGTGCGCTCGCGGGGGGCTGCAAAGCGGGAAAGCTGCTGTTCATCAATTGTGAACCCACCACCGTCGCCACCGATCTGTTCGCCGACAGGAGGCTGACCGAGGCGCTCGAGTCGTTCCGCCTGGTGTTCGAGCTCACCGAGCGCGGGCTGCTGAGCAACCCCAGGGGGCTACTCCGCAAGGTCGCCGATCTGCGGTCCCGGGGCATCGTCATCGCCCTCGACGATGTCGGTGCGCATGCTGACTCGCTGGCACTGCTCGACATCGTGAATCCCGATATCGTCAAACTCGATCTGAAGTTGGTTCAGCGGCAGCCGGATTGGCTGCAGACCCGCACCGTGGCAGCGATCATGGCGTATGCCGAGCGGACCGATGCGACGATCCTCGCCGAGGGCATCGAGACAGAAGAGCACTTGGAGCAGGCGCTGGCCTACGGTGCCACCCTGGGCCAGGGCTATCGGTTCGGCCGTCCCGGTGAGTCGACCATCGAACCGGGTGACCGTCCCTGGCAGGGCTGGCGCACCCGCTCGTCAGCGCCCGCGGGTGTTACGTCCTTCGATGGTGCGACAGTGGAATTGCCGAGTCGTGTGGTCCGCCGACGGACGCTCCTCCAGCTGTCGCGCCATATCGAGCGTGTCGCCGTCTCCGCCGAGAGCCCGCCGATCCTCCTGGCGACACTGCAGCAGTACCGCAACTTCCACGGCGACACCCGCACCATCTATGCGGATCTGGCTGAAAGAGCGCCGCTTGTCGTCATTTTCGGCCAGGACGTACCCGCTGACCCGGGCGCCGGCATCAGAGGAGTGTGTCTGGACGCCGACGATCCGCTCGCGCTGGACTGGACGATTCTCGTGCTCGGTCCCGACACCACCGCGGGGTTGATCGCCCGAGAGCGGGACCCTGCTCCGCGCACCGGCACGGCCAACAACGACCGCCGCTTCGACACCGTCATCACATTCGATCGTGCCCGCGTCGCCGCAGCCGCGCGAAGTCTGCTCGACCGGTTGCCCGACGGTTCCGGGGGCGGCAGGCGCGACCGGGCCCCGGGCTTGTTGGGCGACCGCGAGCGGCCGGGTGCTCCGTGACGGTTTCCGCATGTGGACAGCGCGTTTCGGGTATCCACCGGTGATGTGGACAGTGGACAGACAGATCGGGGCATCCGCGGACGTGGTGTGGCGCATCCTCGTCGACCTCGACGCGTGGCCGCAGTGGGGCCCGACCGTCGCCGGCGCCCAACTCGACGGCTCCGGTTTCGAGCTGGGGGCCACCGGCCGGGTTTGGACGCCGGTCGGGGTGCCGCTGCCCTTCGTCATCTCTGACCTCGACCCCGGCCGGAGCTGGGGATGGCGGGTCGCCGGGGTTCCGGCCACCCAGCACGGCGTCGAACCCGCCGACAACGGCTGCCGGGCCTGGATGAGCGCGCCGGTGTGGGCTCCGGCCTACCTGCCGGTGCTGGCGATCGCGTTGCAGCGCATCGAGCGGATCGCCCTCAGCGCGGCCTGACGGCACTGCCGAACACGTCAGTGCTCAGCGCGGTCCGCGTTCGCGTGGATCGCGTCGCGGCAGTACGCCGCGAGACCCGGCAGCCCGAACGACTCGTCGTAGGTGGCGACGTATCTGGGGTCGCTCACGTACATGTCGCCCAAGTTGCGGTGGAAGGCCGGCGGGCAGTCGTAGAACCAGCGGTCCACATGAAGCCGGTGTTGCTCTGCGGCGTTCATCGCCTCTTCGGAGTCGGCCGGGAGCCCAGCGCGGAAGGCGTCGGACAGGGCCTTCTCGACCGCCTCTCCCTCGGCCTTGAGCTGGACCCATTGCTCCTTGCTGTAGGACTTCGTCCTGCGCTGCGATTCCTTCCATTCTGCGGTCTCGCCCCACTTCTGCTCGGCCTCGGCCTGGTAGTCGTCGAAGCTGTCACCGAAGAGTTCACGCATGTCGTCGTCGGTCATAGGGGTGTTCGTCATTGCCTTCTCCAATGCCTGATCGATTGCCTCGACGAGACCCTGCATCTCGTCGAGCCGGGACATGACGCGTTCGCGCTGCCGAATCAGGTGGCTGACCTCGTCGCCCTCGGCCAACAGGCTCGCTATCTCGTCGAGAGGCAACTCGAGCCTGCGGTAGACGATGACCTGCGACAGTCGAGTCAGGTCCGTCGGCGTGTACACCCGATAACCCGAGGTCGAACGCCGACTCGGGGTCAGCAACCCGATGTCGTCATAGTGGTGAAGCGTCCGGACCGTGATGCCGAAGCGCTCCGCGACTTCGCCCACCGTGAGTTCGTCCACCTGCATCTCCTGCGTCACATCGATCAGGCTGATGCCTCACGTCGCGTGAGGGTCAAGTCCTCATGCCCGAACTCAATCCCAGTTCGTGAGCTCCCATTGGGCCATGACCGGCGCGACCAGCGTGGCGTGGACGATTCGACCGAACACGTCGTCGCTGTGGGCGAACAGGATGCCGACGGCGGCGACGGTGCCATCAGCCTGGCGGGCGTACACCGGCGCGCCGGAGTCGCCGAGGTCGTCCCAGGCGCGGAAGGACACCTGGGTGTCGGTGACCGCGGTGACCGGGCCACAGGACACCCCCGTGCGCGCACCCGACTTGCACAGCTGCGGCTGCTCGCGACGAATGTCCTCGGCGCTCATCACCCGCGACACGCGCATCGCATCCACCTGGCTCACCAGCGGAACCGAGCTGGCTGCGAGATCCACCAGATCGATGTCACGCACGCCGGGGATCACCTCCCACCGCACGTAGTGCCCGATCACCCGATCGCCCGACGGCGTCCGCTGCAGCACGGTGTCGTTGATCGGGTCCCTGTCGCAGTGCCCCGCGGTGAGCATTGCCGGTGTTCCGCCAGCGGTACGGACGGTGAACCCGGCGGTGCATTGGTAGGGCTGTCCGTTGTCGGCGAGGCTCGTGCTCACCAGATACGCCCCGGGGCTCGCCACGGGGTACTCGCCCCACGCGTGGGCTGCCGGGGTCGAAGCGACCGTGAGCGCGGCGAGGGCAGCGGCTGCGCCACCGGTGATTCCGAGTCGGTTCCGCATTCGTTCGTCGTACCCTAGGTGTCCCCTGGTGGCGTCACACCCCAGATGGCACCGGCCTGTACGGGGTTGACGCGCATTCCGTGACCGCCGACGTCATAGGTGATCAGAGTCCGGAGGTCCTGGGTGGTGACCGTCCAGCCATTCGAGTGGTAGGTCTGCCCGGCGCCCAGTACGACATCTTCGGATGCGGGGCCGGGAATCGTGCCCGCCATGAAGAAGAACTCTCCGCTGCCCCGCACCGCGGCGAGATTGAGCGGCGCCTGCGACACGGCGAACGGGGTGCCGTCTGTCCTCCCGCAGATGGCCATCGGGCGGCCACCTTCCCCGTACGCCTCGGAACTGAACAGACACCGGATCTGCCCGTCCTGGACGCGGATGGTCCGATCACCCTCGGCGGCGACCGCCAGCGGAGCCGACGGACAGGCGCCGAGGACGACCAGCGCCGCCGACGCTCCGGCAACAACACGACCAATCATGAAATCTCCACCGGATGAGCCAACTCCAAGAGGCGATGTTCTCACGTTCCCGTTGGGCGCACGGACGTAACGGTCGGACTGCCCCTCAGCTGCAGACGGCGCCCACCGCGGCCGAGCCGACCAGCTTCGTGTACTTGGCCAGCACGCCGGTCTTGTACACCGGCGGCAGCGGTTCGAAGCCCGCCTTGCGGGACTCGAATTCGTCGACGTCGACGAGCACGTCCAACGTGCCCTTGCCGACATCGAGTCGGATGCGGTCGCCGTCCCGCACGAAGGCGATCGGACCGCCGTCCACCGCCTCGGGGGCGACGTGCCCGACGCACAGCCCGGTCGTCCCACCGGAGAACCGGCCGTCGGTCATCAGCAGCACGTCCTTGCCCAGGCCCGCGCCCTTGATCGCGCCGGTGATGGCGAGCATCTCCCGCATCCCCGGGCCGCCCTTGGGGCCCTCGTAGCGGATGACGACCACGTCGCCGTGCGTGATCGTGCCGTCCTCCAGGGCGTCCAGGGCCGCCCGTTCACGCTCGAAAACCCTTGCGGTGCCCTCGAAGACGTCGGAGTCGAAGCCCGCCGACTTCACCACCGCGCCCTCGGGCGCCAGCGATCCGTGCAGGATCGTGATACCGCCGGTGGGGTGGATCGGATTGTTCATCGCCCGCAGCACCTTGCCGTCCGGGTCCGGCGGCTCGATGTGGGCGAGGTTCTCCGCCATCGTCTGGCCCGTCACCGTCAGGCAATCCCCGTGCAGCAGACCGGCATCCAGCAGCGCCTTCATCACCACGGGCACGCCGCCGATCTCGTCGACGTGTTTCATCACGTACGCCCCGAACGGTTTGACGTCGGCCAGGTGCGGCACCCGCTGCCCGACGCGGGTGAAATCCTCCAGGGACAGCTTGACGTTCGCCTCCCAGGCGATGGCCAGCAGATGCAGCACGGCGTTGGTGGAACCGCCGAACGCCATGACGACCGCGATGGCGTTCTCGAACGCCTCCTTGGTCAGGATGTCGCGGGCGGTGATGCCCCGGCGCAGCATCTCGACCACGGCCTCACCGGATCTGCGTGCGTACTCTTCGCGCCGCTTGTCGATCGCCACCGGGGATGCGCTGCCCGGCAACGACATCCCCAGAGCCTCGGCCGCCGAGGCCATCGTGTTGGCGGTGTACATGCCGCCGCAGGCCCCCTCGCCCGGACAGATGGCGCGCTCGATGATGTCGACGTCCTCCCGCGACATCAGCCCGCGCGAACACGCCCCGACCGCCTCGAAGGCGTCGATGATCGTGACTTCCTTCTCGCTGCCGTCGGTGAGTTTGGCGACGCCCGGCATGATCGAACCGTTGTAGAAGAACACCGAGGCCAGGTCGAGGCGGGCCGCGGCCATCAGCATGCCCGGGATCGACTTGTCGCATCCGGCCAGCAGCACCGTGCCGTCGAGGCGTTCGGCCTGCACCACCGTCTCGACGCTGTCGGCGATCACCTCTCGCGAGACGAGGGAGAAGTGCATGCCTTCGTGGCCCATCGAAATGCCGTCGGACACCGAGATGGTGCCGAACTCCAGCGGATAGCCGCCGCCGGCGTGAACGCCGCCTTTGACCGCCTGCGCCAGCCGCTGCAGCGACATGTTGCACGGCGTGATCTCGTTCCACGACGATCCGACGCCGATCTGCGGTTTGACCCAGTCGTCGTCGGTCATGCCGACCGCTCGGAGCATGCCGCGGGCGGCTGTTCTTTCGAGGCCGTCGGTGACGTCGCGGCTGCGAGGTTTTATGTCGGGCGCCGATGAGCCGCTTGCGCGAAGAGCATCGGAATCCGCCCGACGGGCGGCTTCACTGTCGGGACCTGAGGGCATACGCCCAAGTATGCCCCCGGGTAATTCCCCCGGCCAAACCGATATGAATACCCCCTCGGGGTACAAGTAAGCTGGTCACATGCGTTCGATCCCCACCCGCCTGTCGGCCGCGTTCGCGGCGGTGCTCGCGGCGTTCCTCCTGGCGGCATGCGGCGGCTCGGCCGATTCGGCCGGCGACGGTGCGGGGCCCGAAATCCCCGAGACGCCGGTGATCACCGGCGAGCCCGCAGGTTACAACGCCGACGATGTCTCGTTCGCCACCAACATGGTCACCCACCACAAGCAGGCCATCGACCTGTCGAAGCTGGTCCCCGAGCGTTCCGAGAACCCCGAACTGGCAGCACTGGCAAATCAGATCGCCGCGGTGCAGCAACCCGAGATCAACATCATGAACGTGTTCCTGGTGCAGTGGAACGAGAACCCCGAGGCCGCCAGTGACACCGGGGAGGACGGCAGCGCGGAGGGCCATGCCGGACACGGCCAGCCCATGCAGGGCATGGTCGACGACGCGACGATGACGAAGTTGGAGTCGCTGCGCGGTACGGAGTTCGACAGACTTTGGCTGGAGTCGATGATCAGCCACCACCAGGGCGCCGTCGAGATGGCCAAGGCCGAGATCGCCCACGGCAAGAACGTCGACGCCATCGCCATGGCCAAGACGATGGTGGCGACGCAGGAGGCCGAGATCGTGCAGATGAAACAGATGCTGGAGGGCGGCAGGCCGTGAGTGAGAACCCACACGCGGGGAGAGCCGAGGGGGCGGCCGGCACCGGTGACGCGAACCTGCACGGCTACTCGGCGCAGAAAGAGAACTACGCCAAGCGGCTGCGTCGGATCGAGGGGCAGGTCCGCGGGATCGCGAAGATGATCGACGAGGACAAGTACTGCATCGACGTCCTCACCCAGATCAGCGCCGTCAACAGCGCACTGCAGTCGGTGGCGCTCGGGCTGCTGGACGAGCATCTCGGCCACTGCGTCACCCACGCCGTCGAAGCGGGGGGGTCCGAGGCGGACGCGAAGCTGGCCGAGGCGTCCGCGGCTATCGCCCGGCTGGTCCGGTCCTGAGCTAGAGCTCGAGCGCCTGCTCGATGCGCTGCACCTTCGCGGTGAGCTGACCGGTGTGGCCGGGCCGGATATCGGCCTTGAGCACCAGACTGACCCGCGGTGCCGCAGCGGCGACGGCATCAACCGCCTGTTTGACGACCGCCATCACCTCGTCCCACTCACCCTCGATGTTGGTGAACATCGCGTTGGTCTCGTTGGGCAAGCCCGAGGCCCGCACCACCCGGACCGCCTCGGCGACCGCGTCGCCGACGCCGCCGGTCTCGTCGCCTCCGGAGGGACTGATGCTGAACGCCACGATCATGAGCCCGAGAGTACGGTTTGTGACGCCGCCACTCGAGGAACGCGTCACAAACCGTGCACTCGGCGTCCATACGTTCGAGACGTAACATTCCGGGGCCCGCGACCGAACATCAGTGCAGATCAGCACCCCTGGCGGTGCGGGGACAATGCGCTCGCAGGCGTGGCCGATCATCGTGCTGTGCCACACTGGACTGAGTCGCAGAACTGGAGGTACGCGCATGCGGCAGCACAAGCGACGCGGGTTGATCGCCACGACGATGGCAGCGATGGTCCTCGCGACACTGACCCTGAGCGCGCCGTCGGCGCTGGCCCAGCCTGCGCCGCCGCCGGCACCGCCGGTCGATCCGATCGTGCCGCCGGCGAACCCGTTCGTCTTCCCGCCGCCGCCACCGGCGCCGAATCCGTTCGCCCCGCTGGCGCCGCAGTCCGCGCAGCCCATGAGCATTCCCGAGGGCACCCCGGCCGGGCAGAATCCGACGCCGTTCGTCGGGGAACCGCCCTTCGTGCCGCCGTCGTTCAATCCGGTCAACGGCTCGATCGTCGGCGCCGCCAAGCCGATCTACATCAACTTCCAGCGCCCGATCGCCAACCGGCAGATGGCCGAGGACGCGATCCACATCTCCTCCACCCCGGCGGTGCCCGGCAGGTTCTACTGGACCAGCGACACCCAGGTGCGCTGGCGTCCGCAGGACTTCTGGCCGGCGGGCACGGTCGTCAACATCGACGCCGCCGGCACCAAGTCGAGCTTCACCGTGCCCGAGCAGTTGGTCGCGACGATCGACGACAACACCAAGCAGATGGAAATCATGCGTGACGGTGAGCTGGTGAAGACCTTCCCGGTGTCGCTCGGCAAGACCGGCTACGAGACCAAGAACGGCACCTACTACGTGCTGGAGAAGTTCGACGACATCGTGATGGACTCCTCCACCTACGGGGTGCCGGTCGACGACCCGTCCGGTGAGGGCTACAAGCTCAAGGTCAAGGACGCGGTCCGCATCGACAACAGCGGCATCTTCGTGCACGGCGCGCCATGGTCGGAGGGTTCGCAGGGGTACAGCAACGTCAGCCACGGCTGCATCAACCTCAGCGCAGAGGACGCGGCGTGGTTCAAGCAGAACTTCGGCAGCGGTGACGCGGTCGTCATCAAGAACACCGACGGCGGCATGTACACCCAGCCCGACGGTGCGTCGGATTGGCAGATGTTCTGAGCGGATAGCTCGCTCGCTTTCCCGGCGGGCGGTGTGCGCACCGTGCCACGATGAGGGCAGGTCGATGGCCGTCCCGGCCGTCGGCATTCACCTGAGGGTGGGCCGATGCCCAGTGACACCAAGGCGGTAGCACGCACCGGTGCCGCGATCGTGCTGGTGCTGCTCGCCATTCTCGCGTTGCGCGGCCACTTGCCCGGCTCCGAGATCGCTACCGAACCTGCCGAACCCACACCCGACGGTCCGGGGAACGTCATCGCCGTCCTCGCCATGCTGGGCGTCTCGATCGCCATCATCGCGATCTCGATCGCCGCCCAGTCGCGTCGCCGGCCCGCCGCCCCGGGGGCCGGGCAACCGCGCGGCTACCGCAGTGAACGCGTCGGCCCGCGGTGGCGGCTGCTGGTGATCGCCGCGGCCGGTCTGCTCGTCTGGCTGCTGCTGGTACTGCTGCTGACGCGGTGGGGAGCCGGGCTCACGGTCGGCGAATTGCCCGACCCCGACCCCGGCGCCACGGAGGAGGCGGGCAGCGTCGACGCCGCGCCACCGGAGGGGCGCCGTGACGGCGGCGGCGACGATGTGTTCGGTTACCTTGCGGCGGCCACCGTCGCACTGCTTGTCCTCGCCGTGATCGCGACGGTTCTGGGACGTCGGCGAATCCGGACCCCGGCGACCGAACTCGCCGCCCCGGAGGAGGGACCGCATACGGTGCGGCCCGCAGGCCCGGATCTGGCCAGGGCGACCGAACTGGGGCTGGCCGAGATCGGCGACCGCAGCCGTGACCCGCGGGAAGCCATCATCGCCTGTTATTCGGCGATGGAACGCGAACTGGAGAAATCGCCGGGCACCACCCCGCAGCTCTCCGACACCCCCTCGGAAGTGCTGGCGCGGGCGGTCACGCGCCTCGCACTGCACGCCGACCACGCCGCCGAACTGGTCGACCTGTTCGAAGAGGCCCGATTCAGCCCGCACGTGATGAACGAGGGTCACCGCGCGGCCGCAGTCCGAGCGCTGCGTCTGGTGCAGCAGGAACTGCCGGTCCCATGAAGAAGCTGGTGTTCAGTGGGGTCTTCCTGGTGGTGGCGGTGCAGCTGCTGGCCGTCACCCAGCTCGACCGGACCCTGGTGCTGGGGGTGACGGGGGTGGCGCTCGGTGGTGTGCTCGCCGCTGTTCGATGGCATCTGACCCATCACGCCGCCGACACCTTCGACGACGCCCGGGCCGACGACTCCGGTGCGTCCCTGCGGCGCTGGCTGACCCGCACCGAGACGCTGATCTCCTGGTCGGAGTCCTCGCGTTCGGACTGGGACCGCCGACTGCGCCCGATGCTGGCACGCCAGTTCGAGCTCGCTGCCGGGCAGCGGAAAGCCAAGGACCCGAAAGCGTTTCATGCCACCGGCCGGATGCTCTTCGGCGACCAACTCTGGCAATGGGTCGATCCGGAGAACATCTCGCGGACCGGTGGAACGGAGCCCGGACCCGGTCGTGAGGCGCTCCACGACATCCTGGAACGTCTGGAGCGGCTGTGACACAACAGCTCGAACCCGCAGCCACCACCGCACTGTGCGAATCGGTGCTCGACGAGATCGGCCGAGTGGTGGTCGGCAAGCGCCGGGCGCTCAACCTGATCCTGACCACCGTGCTCGCCCGAGGCCACGTCCTGGTCGAGGATCTCCCAGGTCTCGGAAAGACGTTGATCGCCAAGTCTTTCGCCGCCGCGCTGGGTCTGGAGTTCACCCGCGTGCAGTTCACCCCCGACCTGTTGCCGGCCGATCTGCTCGGGTCGACGATCTACGACATGCGTTCGGGCCGCTTCGAATTCCGCCGTGGCCCGATCTTCACCAACCTGCTGCTCGGCGACGAGATCAACCGGACGCCCCCCAAGACCCAGGCCGCGCTGCTTGAGGCGATGGCCGAGCAACAGGTCAGCATCGACGGTGCGACCCACCCGCTGCCGGTTCCTTTCCTGGTCCTGGCCACCGACAACCCGATCGAATACGAGGGAACTTATCCGCTGCCGGAGGCACAGTTGGACCGGTTCGCGATCAGGATGGAGCTGAAGTACCTGTCCGAGCAGCAGGAGGCCACGATGCTGCGCCGCCGACTCGATCGCGGGTCGGTGCCCCCGACTGTGCATCAGGTGGTCGACGCCGGTGACGTGGTCGCCATGCAGGAGTCGGTGGAAGAGGTGACGGTCCACGACGACGTCCTGCAGTACGTGGTGTCGCTGGCCACCGCGAGCCGGCAACATCCGCAGGTCGCCGTCGGGGCCAGCCCACGCGCCGAACTCGACCTGGTGCAATTGGCGCGCGCCCACGCACTGCTGCTCGGCCGCGACTACGTGATACCCGAGGACGTCAAGGCGCTCGCCGTACCGGCGATGGCGCACCGGATCAGCTTGAAACCCGAGATGTGGGTCCGGCGGGTACAGGGCGCCGACGTGGTCGACGAACTGCTGCGCCGCCTACCGGTACCGCGCGCCCGGGCCGCGCAGTGACCGTATCCGATGACATCGCCAGCGTCGACGTCGAATTGCGCTGGCGCGCCTCGCCGTTGGCCCGGGCAGTCGCCACGTGCGCCGGCGTCGCGGTCGTCTGCGCCCTGATCGCCGGCAGGTGGGAACTCATTGCGTTCGCGGCGCCGCTGCTGGGTGTGTTGTGCTCCCTGGGCTGGCAGCAACCGACGCCGACCGTGACGGTCCGCGGGCAGCCGGGGTTTCAGCGCTGTTTTGAATCCGAACAGGTCCGCGTCGACGTGCACGCTGAAGCCGACGACGGCGGCACGGTCGCGCTGCACTTCTCGGTACCCGCCGGGATGGACCTGCACGACCTCGAGCCCGGTATCGATACGGCGGTCGTCGTGCAGGCCGCACGTTGGGGGAGGTACCCGATCAGGGTCACGGTGCGGGTGCTGGGCCGCGGTGGTCTGCTGGAGGGCACCGGCACCGTCGACGCCGCCGAAGTGTGCGTATTCCCGGTGGCCCCGCCGCAGTCCACCGCGATTCCGCGCACCGATCTGCTCGACCGGCTGGGCACCCACCTCACCCGCCACTTCGGTCCCGGCGTGGAGTACGCCGACATTCGGCCGTACGTCCCCGGTGATCAGCTCCGCACCGTCAACTGGCCGGTCAGCGCGCGCCGCGGGGCGCTGCACGTCACCGAGCGGCTGACGGATCGGGCCGCTGACGTTGTGGTGCTGCTGGACACCTATCCGCAGCCTGCGGGTCCGGCCACGGCCGCCACTGAACGGACGGCACGCGGCGCCGCGCAGGTGATTCAGAGCGTGTTGCGGTTCGGCGACCGGGCCGGGCTGGTCGCGCTCGGCAGCAGAAACACCCGCTGGCTCGGCGCCGACATCGGGCAGCGGCAGTTCTATCGAATCCTCGACACCATGCTCGGTGCGGCCGACACCTTCCAGACCGCGGCGGGCAGCCTGGCCCCGAGGCCGGCCCTGCCGCCAGGAGCGATCGTCGTCGCGTTCTCCACCCTGCTCGAAACCGAATTCGCGCTGGCGCTCATCGATCTGCGCAAGCGAGGGCATCCGGTGGTCGCCGTCGACGTCCTGGAGGACTGCCCGGTCGAGGGGGTGCGCGATCCGCTGGTCCACAGGATGTGGACCCTGCAACGCTCCTTCATGTACCGCGACATGGCCACTGTGGGTGTCGACATCGTGGGCTGGCCGGGAACCGCCACGCTGGACCAGGCGATGGCGCTGGTGCCCGATCACCGCAGCGGAGCCCGGCGATGAAACTGTTGCTGCCCAGTGCCTTCGGCGTGGTGATGGTCGCCGCGGCCGGCTACCGGGCCGATGGGCCCGCGCTCGCCGTGGCGGCGGCGGCGCTGATCGCGGTGCTGCTCGCGGGACGGCTTCGGCCGGCCGGCACCGCCGCGGTGTTGCTGACGGTGCTGACCGTTGTGCTCGCCGAGCCGGCGCCGATGTTCACCGCTGTTGCCGGCCTGGCCGCCACCGCCTTCCTGGTGCTTCGGCATGGTTCGGCGGGCACCACCGCACCGACGATGTTCGCCGCCGTCGGATTCGCCGTGCTGGGCACGGTGGGAGGGGTGGTACCGGCGCAGGTGCCGTGGCTTCCCCTGGCCGCCCCGCTCGCCCTGCTGGCCGGTTACCTGCTGGCACTGCGGCCCTACCTGGGGGGTGGCGTCGGCGAGTAATCGCCGACGCTCCGGAGCGTTGTGCCATTACGGGCAGTGACGATACCGGCAGTCCTAGCTGAAGCCGTTCGCCGAGACCGGTCGGCAGGACGGGCCGGTGTGGGTGTTCTGTGGGTCGAAGTTTCCACCCCACGGATCTGCAGGATCGATCGCCAACGCCTGCCACCCACGTGACCCGACCCAGTCCGGCCCCGCCTCTTTGGCAGTCTGGCCGGGAACGCCGATCTCGGGAGTCCGGATGCTGGCGGTGCCGAGCGTGCCCTCATTGGCGACGCACAGGTCGCTTCCCGAGACACGCGCCGCCTGCTCGGACCGGACCTGACCGTCCGGCGCCAGCTGGCTCATGGACGGATCGTTGGGGTCGGCATGGGCCGATCCGGTCCCGAGAATGAGTGCCGCGGCGGTCAGTGCGACTGCGCCACAACCGAATCCAGCGCTGCGAGAGACGGTTCGCCACGTGGTTGTCATGTGGCCCTGCTTTCTCGTGAGGTCGGCGACACCCGACAGTCCGGCTGATCGATTCCAACCGTATGACCGGTTCAGTCGCCGGTCCATCCACCCAAGCGATCTGGTAGCAGATTGACAGCTCTCAGCCAGCTTGGAATTGCGCGGGGCCCGGGCTCGCTAGTTCCAGATTCTTACCCGCCGCTGCGGTTCGAGGTACAGCGAGTCGGATTCACTGACCTGGAAGGCCTCGTAGAACGCGTCCATGTTGCGGATCACGCCGTTGCAGCGGAACTCCGGCGGTGAGTGCGGGTCCACCGCGAGCCGGCGGATCGCCTCGGCCTCACGGGATTTGGTCCGCCACACTTGAGCCCACCCGAAAAAGACCCGTTGCTCGCCGGTCAGTCCGTCGATGACGGGAGCCTCGGACCCGCCGAGTGACAACCGGTAGGCCAGCAGCGCGATCGACAGTCCGCCGAGGTCGCCGATGTTCTCGCCGACGGTGAACGCACCGTTCACGTGGTGTCCGTTGCCGCCCGAGTTCAACTCGCGAGGGACGAACTCCTCGTACTGTTCGATCAACGCCTTTGTCCGAGTGCCGAACTCGGCACGGTCCTGGTCGGTCCACCAGTCCACCAGGTTGCCGTCGCCGTCATACTTGGCGCCCTGGTCGTCGAATCCGTGACCGATCTCGTGTCCGATCACCGCGCCGATCCCGCCGTAGTTGGCGGCGTCGTCAGCGTCGGCGTCGAAGAACGGCGGCTGCAGGATCGCGGCGGGGAACACAATCTCGTTCATCCCCGGGTTGTAGTACGCGTTGACGGTCTGCGGCGTCATGAACCACTCGTCACGGTCCACCGGGCCGCCGAGCTTGGCCAGATCGCGCTGATGCTCGAGCTCATAACCACGCCGGTAGTTGCCGTACAGGTCCTTCCGGTCGATGACCAGCGCCGAGTAGTCCCGCCAGTTGTTCGGATAACCGATCTTGGGGGTGAACTTGTCCAGCTTGACCAACGCCTTCTCCCGGGTTTGCGGCGTCATCCATTCCAGCTGGTTGATGCTCACCCGGTAGGCCTCGCGCAGGTTCGCGACCAGTTCGTCCATCCGGGCCTTCGCCTGCGGTGGGAAGTACCGCTGGACGTACACCCGGCCCAGCGCCTCGCCCATCAGGCTCTCGACCAGCGAGACGGCCCGCTTCCAGCGGTCCCGGATCTCCTCGGTGCCCGAGAGCCTGCGACCGTAGAAGTCGAAGTCCTCGGCGACCAGCTCGTCGGTGAGCAGGAACGCCCGTCGATGGATCAGGCGCCAGCGGGTCCAGTTCTTCCAGACATCCAGGCTCTCGCCGCCCCACAGCGCGGCGAAGGCGGTCAGAACGTCCGGTTGGCGGACCACGAGTTCGGCCGCCTGCTCGTCGGTGGCTCCCAGACTGTTGAGCCAGCGGGTCCAGGCGAAACCGGGTGCCTCGTCGGTCACCTCGGCGAAGGTGCGCAGGTTGTAGGTCAGGTCGGCGTCGCGCCGCTTGACCACATCCCAGTGGGCTGCCGCGATCTTGGTCTCCAGCGCGACGATGCCGGCGGCGGTCTCCGCGTGCTCTCCGGGCGTGCCGCCGTAGACGAGGGCGAACATCGCGGCGATGTGCCGAGGGTAGGCGGCCAGGATCTCGGCGTGCTGGTCGTCACGGAAGTAGGACTCGTCGGGCAGCCCGATGCCGGACTGGCTCAGGTGCAGCAGGTACCGGGACGAGTTCTTGGAATCGGTGTCGACGTAGAGACCGACGCCCCCGCCGATGCCGGTGCGCTGCAGCGTCCCGAGCACCGCCGCGAGCGCGTCGGGGGTGTCCGCGGCGTCGATGTCGGCCAGCTCCTCGAGCAGTGGCGTCAGGCCGCGCTGCCGAATGGCCTCCCCGTCCATGAAGCTCGCGTAGAGATCGCCGATCCGCTGCTGGTCGCTGCCTTGCGGTGCCTTCGCATCCGCCGCTTCGGTGATCAGGTCGCGGATCTGCTCCTCAGCGCGGTCGTACAACGTGCGGAACGCCCCGTCGGTCGCCCGGTCCGCCGGGATCTGATACTCGGCGAGCCACCGGCCGTTGACGTGACCGAACAGGTCGTCCTGGGGCCGGGCCGTGGGGTCGATGTAGTTGAGATCGATGCCGGACTTCGTGTCGTGATTCGCTTCTACCGTCACCCCCACAGTGTTCCAGAATCGCCCGGGTACCCTCACGCGCATGCCCGACGATGAGCAGGATCCGCAGCGTGCCGGGATCTTCAGCAGCTACGGCATCGCGTCGGCGGTGCTCGGGGCAGTGGCGGTGGCCGCGGTCGTGCTGGCGACGCTGATCTGGACTCAGCACCGCGGTGACACCGCCGAGTTGCGGTACCGCACCCAGGTGCTTCAGACCGCCGCCGACTGGACGAACGTGCTGATCAACATGAACACCGACACCGTCGAAACCGACCTGAACACGCTGCACCAGGGCACCGTCGGTCAGCTCAACGCCGACTTCGAGGCGACCGTCGAGCCGTACCGCAAGCTCGTGCAGACGCTGAAGGCCAGCACCTCCGGGCAGATCGACTCGGTCGCGATCGAGACCATCCACCACGACCAGCCCGGTGTCGCGCGCGCACCGCAGCAACCGGAGTTGGTGTCGTCGGCCACGCGGACCGACACGGTGATGGTGGTTGCCACGTCGGTCAGCGAGAACGCGGGCACCGAGGAGCCGCAGACCGTGCGGTGGACGCTGCGTCTGGACGTGTCCGACGTCGACGGAGAGCTGCTCATCTCCGGTCTGGAGCCGATTCGATGAGGAACTGGTTTCGGGTGTTGGCGTTCGACCTGCTCGCCCCCGCCGCAGCGGCCGCCGCGCTGATCTACATCGGTGTCGTGCTCGGGTGGCCACTGTGGTGGGTTTCGGCATGTTCGGTGTTGTGCCTGCTGGTGCTCCAGGGGGTGATCGTGAACTTCGTGCTGGCACGTCGCGACGCGGTCACCGTCGGCACCGACGACGACGGACCGGGCCTGCGGCTGGCGGTGGTCGGTGCCGCGACCGCCGCGCTGGTGGCGGCGGTCGTGATCGGTTACACGCAGTGGACGCAGCCGGACCGGACGTTGCGCGCCGACACCGCCGAGGTGGCCGGAATCGCCAGCAGCGTCGCGGAGGCGTCGGCGACGTTCACGCCGCAGAATCCGACCGCGTCGATCGATCGGGCGACGGCCATGATGACCCCGGAGAGCGCGGACCGGTTCAACGACGAGTTCGCCGCGGTGGCAAAGGATCTGGCCGGCAGGAAGGTGTCCGCGCAGGCCGCCACGGTGTCGGCGGGGGTGGAGGCCATCGGCCCGGACGCGGCGAGCGTGGCGGTCATCCTGCGGGGCACGCAGTCCGCGCCCGGGCAGCCGTCGGACACAGCCGTGCTGGCGCTGCGGGTGGCACTGTCGAAGAGCGACGGCCGCTGGCTGGTGCAGGACGTGTCGCCGATCCACTCGCGGTAGCGGACTGCTCGCGAAAGTGAACCCACGGTTGTGCTGTAGGTCAGATTCACGACCCGGAATGATATTTCGCGGGAGAACGTCAGCTCGGGGGTGGGTTGCGCATCTTGGCGAACCGCTCCGAGAGCCGACCCATCCGGATCATCAGCGACGCCTGGGGGCTGACGGTGCCCTGCAGGTAGGTCGCGAACTCTTCGGCGGGCACGCCGATGCGCGACGCGAACTCCTGCTCGCCGAGTCCTGAGCGGTCCAGCAGCAGGTGCACGTGCCGGGCCACCTCGGCGCACTCGTTGGCTTCGAGGTGTTCGCGGGTGCGGACCAGCACCTCGGACATCGCCCGGGAGACCCCGTACGGCCGTGCGGTCTCGAGGACCTCCTCGACCTGGCGTGCCGTCCTGCCGAACGGGTCGCGTTTGATCGCCACCACGATGCGCTGCCACACGTTGAGGTCGTCGTTCTCCAGCGCGGCGCGGATCGCGGCGGTCGGCCAGAACTCCACCGGTCGGTCGCTTGCGGCCGCAGCCCGGTTGCGCGCGGAAGACTCATCGCGGTCTGCGCCCCGAACCTCGGAGGTCACCGTCACCTCGCCTCCTCCAGCATTGCCACCGCCACCGAGAGGCAGCGCTGTCTGACTCGGGCCCACCCAGTCTCCGCGTCGGCTCCGGACAGCGCGACGTCGGGTCCGTCGGAGGGCCGCGGATCTGCCAGGCGGCGCACCAACTGGGTGGCCACCCAGTGCGTGCGTGCCGGTTGACCAGAGTAGTACCGGTCCATGCCGGCGAGCACTTCCGCCGCGGTCTGGATGTCCATCGAATCGACCAATTCGGCGAACTCGGCATAGTCTCGGGCGGCGTTGCGCTCCATGATCAGGAAACTCTTGAGTCGGACGGTCTCGGCCCCGGTCGGGATCTGCAACCGGTCGCCGGTGGGCAGCAGCACGTTGGTGGTCTCCATCGGGCTGATCCGCGTCAGCGGCGGCCGTCCGGTGTCCGTCGCCCCCTCGGCCGCAGCGCCGGTTTGGACGGCCAACGCGTCGAGCGCGACGTCGAGCCTGCCACGCCACATCGTGACCGGGTGCTTGGGGAGTTTGACTGCCACCGTCTTGCCGTGGGCACGGTTGGACACCGCGACGGTCAGGGCGCCGTCGTCGCGCAAGCGGCTGCTGCCCAACACCTTGCGCGGATGGCAGCCGCTGAACGCCAGCGGGTCCGCCACCGTGATGGCTTGCGGCGCCAGGGTTTTGAGCTTGGCGGCGGACTTGACCACGGTGCGCAGGTCCGAGCCGGACGGCGCGAGCGCGGAGATGTCATCGGGGATGATGACCAGGTCCCCGATGTCGGCCTTGGGCAGCGGCTTCTCGAAGTCGACCGACGGCAGGATGCGGTCCAGCCACCGCGGCAGCCACCAGTTCCATTCGTCGAACATCGCCATCAGCGCGGGCACCAGCACCAGACGCACGACCGTCGCGTCCACCGCGATGGCCACCGCGCTGGCCACGCCCAACTGGGCGACCAACGGCATACCGGCGAAGGCGAACCCGATGAACACCGCGATCATGATCAGCGCGGCGCTGGTGATGGTGCGCGCACTGGTGCTGACGCCGTAGGCCACGGCGTCGCGGGTGTTACCGGTCTGCAGGAAGCGTTCCCGGATGCGGGTGAGCAGGAAGATCTCGTAGTCCATCGACAACCCGAAGGTCAGCGCCAGCACCAACGGCGGGATCGTGCTGTCCAGCGACGAGATCTGCTTGAAGCCCAGGTCCGACAACCAACCCCACTGGAAGACGACCACCAGGCTGCCGTAGGCGGCGCCCACCGACAGCACGGTCATCAGGACGCCCTTGAACGCCAGGAACACCGACCGGATCGCGATCAGCAGCATCACGAAGGCGATCAGCGCGACGAAGACGAAGACCAGAGGCTGGGTCTGGGAGACCTTGTCGTCGAAATCGTTGATCAGCGCCGTCGGTCCGCCGACATCGATCCGCGCGCTGCCGTCGGCGACCGGCGGCAGCTGTTCGCGCATCCAGTCGACGGTGTCGCGCGCCCCCAGATCCTCGGGGTCGACCGACAGCACCGCCGAGAGCAGGGCGCTGCGGTAGTCGTTGCCGAACACCGGCGGGGACACCGACACGGTGTTGGGCGCCTGGGCCATCCGCTGCCGGATCGATTCCAGCAGCGGTTCCTTGGCCGGCGCCGACGCGGCGTTGCCGTCGGGGAACGTCACCAGCACCCGCACCGGTCCGAGCGCGCCGGGACCGAGCGCCTCGGCCGCCGCGTTCACCCCACCCCGGACCTCGTGTGTCGGGTCGAATTGTCGTTGCATGCTGTTGCCCAACACCATCGAGAACGCCGGCGCGGCCAGGACGAGCAGCAGGGCGGCGGCTGCCAGCGCCGACAGCCACGGCCGGCGCATCACCGAGCCGGTCCAGCGGGCCCAGAACCGCGACTGGGTGGCTTCCGGCCGCCGCGACCAGTGAAGGTACGACGACCGCTTCGCCGCGGCCCGCCCGAACGACGCGAGCACCGCCGGCGTCAACGTCGTCGAGGTCAGCACCGCGATCGCGACGGCGAGGATGGCGCCGGTGGCCATCGACTGCAGGACCGGCGTGTTGATCAGATACAGGCCGGTGACCGACGCGATCACCGTCATACCCGACAGCACCACCGCAAGGCCCGAGGTCGCCATCGCGGCGTCGGCGGCGTCCGATGGCTCGCGCCCGGCGCGCAGTTCCTCGCGGAACCGCATCAGGATGAACAGTGAGTAGTCGATGGCGACCGCGATGCCGAACATCGACACCGTCGACGTCACGAACACCGACATCGTCATGTACATCGACAGCAGATAGACCAGCCCCATCGTGACCGCGACGGTGCAGATACCCAACAGCAGCGGCATCGCGGCGGCGGCAAGCGACCCGAAGACCGCGAGCAAGATGATCAGGACGATCGGCAGGTTCCACTTCTCGGCCTGGGCGATGTCGTCCTTGGTGGCCAGGGTGGCTGCCGCCCCCAGGGCGCCCTGCCCGATGACATAGAGACGGACCTTGCCGTTCTCCATCTCCCCAGGTTCGTCGCCGTCGATCCCGACCTTCTCCCGCAGCTGTTTGGCGACGTCGACAGCCCCGGTGTTCTCGAAGTCCAGTTGCAATGTGATGACGTAGGGCCGGTCCGGCCGGGGCGGCGGCTGTTGCGGGTTGGGCATCACGGCGATGCTGGGAACCTCGGAGGCCAGGCGCTCCAGATGGGCCACGGCCTCGTTCATGTCGGTGAAGGACGCGTCCGCCCTGGGTGCGGCGACCAGCGCCAGCGGGGAGGCGCCCTGGTCGGGGAACTGAGCCTCCAGCTGGCGCTGGACGTACAGGGACTGCGAGCCCTCGACCTCGAAGCCGCCGCCGGTGAGATGGCCGGACTGGTTCATCGCCATGTACACCGAAGGGATCAGCAGCAGCACCCACGCCGCGAACACCGCCCAGCGATATCTGCGCAGCTTGCTGCTGATGCGCATCATGAACTGCTGGATGGGAACTCCCCACTTTCTCCCCGGCGTTTCGTAGCGCGAGCGTACAGCAGCAAGCTGTAGGGTGACCGCCCTCGTGGAGCCCCTGCCAGCATTGCTTTAACCGGCTCTAATACCCGCGCCATCGGTGGCTCGATTGGTCAGCCGGACAGAGGCGATGGCACTATGTGCGGAGTAGTTTCGGCGTCGGGGATTCTTTGCTACTGACCGCAGTGGGTTTGCGGGCCAGTGGGGCGTACGCAAACTGTTAGGAGTTCGTCATGAATTCGTCCACGGAAATCACCTCGCGCGCCGGGCGCCTCCGGTTTCGCGCCGCATTCGCGGCGGCGGCGGTCGGCGTCGGGATCGTCGCACTCACCGGCCCCGCTGCCCCCTCGGTGCTGGCCGCGCCGGATCCGTGCAGGGCCAGCGAGGTCGCCAAGACCGTGGCGATGGTGGCCACCCACACCGGCAATTACCTCGAGGCCAACCCCGAGGCGAACGAGGCGCTGACGACGATCTCGCAGCAGCAGGGCGGACCGCAGTCAGTCGTCGCGCTCAAGGCCTACTTCGACGCCAATCCGAAAGTCGCCGGGGACATGCAGCGGCTGCAGCAACCACTGGTCTCGCTGTCGGGCCGCTGCGATCTCCCGGTCACCGTCCCGCAGGTGCTGGGCCTGATGCAGGCGGCCCAGCAGCCCGTCGCCGCACCGTCGGGAAGCCTGCCGGCCGCGCAGAACGTGGGCGTGGATTCGGCACCGGCGCCGGCCCCGCGCGCGCCGGCGGCCGTACAGGGCGCGTCCACGCGGTGAGATGAGTTTTGGGACTTTCTCACGATTGGTTAACCGCTAGGCAAGAAACCCGGCCTCGGTTCTGCTTAGCTTCCTAGGATGGTCCTGACCGGCGACCACCACCGGTTCCGGTCCACCTCTGATGAAGGAGCCTTCATGTTGTTCTCGGCCACCACGGTCCGTCGTGCGGTCGCTGGCGCGCTGGGCGGCGGCGCGCTCGCCGGCGCAGTGGCGTTCGGTCTGCTCGGAGCCGCACCGATGGCGTCGGCGCAGCCTCTCCCGCCGAACTGCACCGCAGCTGACTTCTCGGGTACCGCCGCGGGTGTGTCGGCGGCATCGTCTGCCTACCTGTTCACCCACCCTGAGGTGAACGCGTTCTTCACCGATCTTCACGGCGATCCGCGGGAGGACATCCACGGCGAGGTGGAGGCCTACCTGGCCGCGAACCCGCAGGTGCACGCCGAGCTGACCGAGATCCGGCGACCGCTGGTGGATCTGAAGAACCGTTGCGGCGTCGTCGTTTCGCCTGACGCCTACTGAGGCTGGTGCGCGACAGGGTGGCGACCACGCCCGCACGCGGGGGAGAGTTGTCCATCCAGGACGGGGCCGGTCGGACGGTGCTGATGGTCGACGACGATCCGGACGTACGGACGTCGGTCGCCCGCGGGCTACGGCACTCCGGGTTCGATGTCCGGGTTGCGGCGAACGGTAAGGAAGCGCTCCGGCTGCTCTCCAGCGAGTCGCACGACGCGCTGGTGCTCGACGTTCAGATGCCGGAGCTCGACGGCGTCGCCGTGGTGACGGCACTGCGCGCGCTGGGCAACGACATACCGATCTGCGTGCTGTCCGCCCGGGACACCGTCAACGACCGCATCGCCGGGCTCGAGGCCGGCGCCGACGATTACCTGACCAAGCCGTTCGATCTGGGCGAGTTGGTCGCCCGGCTGCACGCGTTGTTGCGCCGGGCCCATCACTCCGACCCGACGTCGGACACGATGACGGTCGGTTCGCTGACCATCGACACGGCCCGCAGGTTGGTGTTCGTGGCCGGCGAGCGGGTCGAGCTCACCAAGCGTGAGTTCGATCTGCTCGCGGCGCTCGCCGAGAACGCGGGTGTGGTGCTGAGCCGGCAGCGACTGCTGGAGCTGGTGTGGGGCTACGACTTCGACGTCGACACCAATGTCGCCGACGTCTTCGTCTCCTATCTGCGGCGCAAACTGGAGCGCGACGGCCTGCCGCGAGTGATCCACACGGTGCGCGGGATCGGCTACGTGCTGCGGGAAGAACCGTAGGTTTGGTGACCGACAAGTCGCCGAGACTCCCGAGGTTTCTCCGCTCGGCTTCGCTGCGCACCAGGGTCGCCATCGCGTCGGCCGCAGCGGCCGCAGCGGTGGTCGCGGTGTTCACCATCCTCACGTCGCTGGTACTGGCGAACAACGATGCGGTGCAGCTGGATCGGCGCCTCGACGCGATCGTCGACGCCAGCGTGTTCCCCGAGCAGTTGACGGATCCACGCCGCGGGGTGCTGCAGACCGGGCGGTCGCGGTCGTCCGGCCAGGTGGTGTTCCAGCGGGGCTTCCAGTTGCCACCGCTGCCGCCGGGGACCGAGAACGTCGTGGTCAACGGTGTGGAATATCGGGTGCGGACCGTCCCGGTGGACCAGGCCGGTGGTGTGCTGATGTCGATCGGCATCCGGGCCGACAGTGTCCTGCTGAACCGCGCCCGGGTGCCGAGCTACATCGCGGTGGGGGTGGTGACCGTGCTCATCGCCGCCGGGCTGGGGTGGTTGCTGGCCGGTCCGGCGATCCGACCGTTGCGCAAGCTGACCGAACACACCAAACAGCTGGGCAAAGGCGCCGACGAGATGCCGGCGGTGCACGGCGTGCGGGAGGCCGAGGATCTCTCCGAGGCGATGAGCGCGATGCTCAGCCGGCTGGCGGCGGCGCAACGTGCCACCACGAACTCCCTGCAGGCCGCGCAGGATTTCGCCGCCAACGCCGCACACGAGCTGCGCACCCCGCTGACCGCGATGCGCGCCGACCTGGACACCCTGCGCATTCACGACCTGCCCGAGGAGGAGCGCGACGAGGTGGTCGCTGACCTTTCCCGGGCGCAGCGCCGGGTGGAGGGCATCATCACTGCGCTCGGCCAGCTCGCTTCCGGACAGTTGGCCCAGGCCGAGGATCGCGAGGTGATCGACGTGACCGACATGCTGGACCGGGTGGCGCGAGAGAACATGCGGGTGAGCCGCGATGTCCAGATCGACATGGATGTCGCCGACGATCTGGGGACCGTCTGGGGCTGGCCGGGAGGGTTGCGGCTGGCCGTCGACAACCTGGTGCGCAACGCCATCACCCACGGCGACGCCACCCGGATCCTGCTTGCCGCACACCGCGATGACACGGTGATGACCATCGTGGTCGACGACAACGGGCGTGGGCTGCCCGCCGAAGAGCATCAGTCGGTGCTGGGCCGCTTCTCCCGCGGAAGCAACGCCGCGCCCGGCGGCTCCGGACTGGGCCTGGCCCTGGTCGCCCAGCAGGCGACGCTGCACGGAGGCACGATCGAACTCTGCGACGGGCCCCTCGGCGGACTGAGGGCCACGTTCACGATGCTGATATCCCCTGAGCAATACCAGGATTCAGAGGAGTAGTTCGCTGCGGCGGCGGGTCAGCGGCTTCCGTCGACGCAGGATCAGGAAGACGACGGCCACCAGCAGGTAGGCGATCACGATGCTGGGTGATCCGGAGTCGACGAGCCAACCGAGCATCACCTCGCCCAGGCACGGGCCGCTAGCCGCCACCCCAGCAGCAGCGCCGCGGTCGTCACCGAGGCGACCACAATGAAGCTGACGGCGGTGCCCTGGGAGGTGGCTTTGCGCAACAGCATCCCGACCACCACGGTGCACACCCAGACGACGACGCCGGTGGGGGCAAGGGCGGTCGGGCGCTGCCAGCCGCGCGAGAGCGCCCAGCCCACAGCGGTACCGGTGAGGAAGGGCCACGCTGTCTCGGCGATGCCGCTGACGGTCAGCCCCTCGGCGTGGCTGCGTCGTCCGATCGTGCAGAACACCACGACACACACCACGTCGGCGGCAAGCGCCCCCAGCGTGGTCCGCGCCGTCGGACGATCACCCTTGCGCATAGGTCATCACGTCGTAAACCATTGGGCTGGTGTTATTTTCGCTACGAGGCGCGAATCCGGCCTGGAGTTCGGCGGGTTGACCGTCCAGGAGCGTGTCCAGTGCGTCGGGAGTGCCGGTGAGCCGCGAGTCCAGCTGGAACGACGACGGCACAAGCGGCAGACCGTCTGATCGAAGCGGATCGGGTGAGTTCATCACGTGGAAATGCAGGTGGGGTGCATCCGAGTTGCCGCTGTTGCCCAACGAACCGATCACCCGGCCGGCGGTCACCTGGTCGCCGGGTTTGACCTGCACCGTCCCGGTCTGGAGGTGGGCGCAGAACGCGTAGTTGCCGTCACCGAGATCCTGCACGACGTGGTTGCCGCCGTACTGCTCGAGGGTCAGGTCGCTGGGTGCTGTTCCGGGGATCTGCTCGGGCAAGCCGACGGCGAAGCTCAGGCGAAACCGCATGTGGTCCAATCGCTTTCGTTACGTGCCGGACTCGAACGGGGCCGATTCGGCACCCGGTGGATGCGGGGCTTCCGGGTCGGGGCTGAATTGGGCTGCCTTCGCGGTCTCCGTGCCCGCCACCGGGACGACCGTCGGTTGGGTGTCGGGGTCGATGTCCTTTTCGGTACGGAACATGAAGAAGAAGATCACCCAGCCGATCACGGCGATGAAGATCCAGCTGATCAACCGGTAGACCAGCATCGCGGATATCGCTGCGGCAAGAGGCATCCCGCTGGACACCAGCCCCGGGACCAACACCGCCTCGACCACCAGCAACCCGCCCGGCATCAACGGGATGGCGCCGACCGCCCGGGCGGCCGCGTAGGCGACGATCACGCCCGCGATCGAGGGGTGACCGCCGGTGGCGTAGCAGGCGAACAACAGACATGCCACGTCGGCGACCCAATTGAACAACGACCAGCTGAACGCGACGCTGAGATCGCGGCGGCCCAACTGCACCGACTCGAGCTGACCGAGGATCCCCCGCCACTTCGACAACCCGGTGCCTGCGGGCTTGCCCCGCACCGAGTTGAACCACGACAGCACCCGCGCGCCGATGCCGTCGATCAACTCGGGACGGGTGGCCACCGCCTGGGCCAGCAGGATCAACGCGACGAAACCGCCGAGCGAGAAGATCAGCGACAGCGGATTCTTGCTCGCACCCAGCATGAACGCACCGGCGAGGCCGAGTAGAGCGAGGCCGATGACCTGCAGGGCGCCGGACATCACCAGCTGCCAGGACGCCACGACGGGGGAGGCGCCCCACATCCGCTGCTGACGGTAGATGAACGTCGCCGACAGCACCGGCCCGCCGGGCATGGTGGTGGACAACGCATTTCCGGCATAGAACGCTGCCTCGGAGCGCCATTGCCGCACATGAACGCCCGCCGAGGCCAGCAGCGTGCGCTGGATCTGGGCGAAGCTGTGCATCGATGCCATCGCCGCAACCACGGCGGCCAGCACCCACCACCAGTTCGCCGAGTAGAGGCTCTGCCATGCCTTGGCGAGCTGATCGCGCACCAGGGCCAGTTCGACGGTCAACACGATGAGCGCAACCGCGAGGACCGCCCACCGCAGCCACCAGTACTTACCGCGGGCGGGTCGCTCCTGGCCGGTGACTCCCGGTGGGGTGTCGCCGGCGGCAACCTCGTGTGACACGCAGTACAGGGTAAGCGGTGGCGGGGTCGAATTCGCAGATCCGAGGACTAAACGTGCGGGGCCGTTACGCTACCGGAATGTCAGCCCGCGGCTTGCGCCCAGCCTCCCTGGATGCGTTGGCTGACGAGTCGGTCAGCCCACTGGTGCGCAAGGCCGCCGCCTGGTCGTGGCGGCTGTTGGTGCTACTCGCCGCCATCGTGGCCTTGTTGTGGATCTTCTTCCGGCTGGAGATCCTGTTCGTGCCGGTGATGCTGGCTACGATCCTGGCGGCGCTGCTGATGCCCGTGGTCGATTTCCTGGACAAGCGCGGCGCTCCGCGCAGCGGTGCGGTGGCCTTGGTCCTGCTGAGCGGTATCGCGTTGTTCGGTGGCTTGCTGGCGTTCGTGGTCAACCAGTTCATCGAGGGGGCGCCGGCGCTGGCGGATCAGGTGACGGCCAGCATCGAAGGCGTCGGCACCTGGCTCACCGACGGACCGCTGGACGTCAGCCCGGCGCAGATCAACGAGGCGCGGGACGCGGCGATCGAGGCGCTGCAGAGCAATCAGGAGAAGCTGACCAGCGGAGCGCTGTCCACGGCGGGCACCCTGACCGAGATCCTGACCGGCGCGCTGCTGGTGTTGTTCACGCTGATCTTTCTGCTGCACGGCGGCCGGAACATCTTCGGGTTCGTCACGCTGGCCTTCCCGGCCGACGTGCGGGACCGGGTGCGCGACGCCGGGCGTGCCGGTTTCCGGTCGCTGATCGGCTACGTGCGCGCGACGTTCCTGGTGGCCCTCGTCGACGCGCTCGGTATCGGCGTGGGTCTGGCGATCATGGGGGTGCCGCTGGCGCTGCCGCTAGCGTCGCTGGTGTTTATGGGTGCGTTCGTGCCGCTCGTTGGTGCCGTCGTCACCGGGTTCCTGGCGGTCATCGTCGCGCTGATCGCCAAGGGCTGGATCTATGCGCTCATCACGCTCGGGTTGATCATCGCGGTGCAACAACTCGAGGGCCACGTACTGCAGCCGCTCGTGATGGGCCGCGCGGTCTCCATCCACCCGCTGGCGATCGTGCTGGCGATCGCGGGGGGAGCGGTGCTCGCGGGAATCGTCGGCGCGCTGCTCGCCGTGCCGGTGCTGGCGTTCCTCAACAGCTCGATCCGGGTACTGGTCGCCGACGACCCGGCCGCCGAAGAAGCGGCGCTGGAAGCTGAGGCGGGCCCGGTCGTGCAGGCCGAGGCCGACGACGTCGAGGAGCCGGAAGGCTAGACCGACTCCGAGCTTCTTCCGTTCACCGAGGCGTGAGTAGATTGTAAACAATTTATCATTGACACCCACTGGTCAGCTGGGTAGCGTTCCGGCGTGACTTCGATTCAGCGACTGTCCGCGGTCGGGGCTGCACTCGTGATCGGCGCCTCGGCGCTCACCGCGTGCAGCAGCCCGGCGGACCAGAGTCTGCCCGCCAACCCCAGCGTGATCATTCTCAGCGGAGACGGTATGGGTCCGCAGCAACGCACGGCGATCCAGTACTACATGTACGGGCTGGACGAGCGGCAGCCGATGGATGCATTGCCGTATTCCGGCTTCCTGGACACGATCCCGGGCGATCCGGAGTATGCGGTGACGGATTCGGCCGCCGGGGCCACGGCCTGGGCGATCGGACAGCGGGTCCCCAACGGCACCACCGGGCTGGGCCCGGATGGGGAGTCGGTCCCCACGTTGATGGACATCGCCAGAGAGCGCGGTATGGCCACGGGTCTGGTCAACGACCACGACGTCACCAACGCGACACTGGCCGCGTTCGGGTCGCCGGTGCCCGATCGCGACCTGAAAGTCGACATCGCCACGGGCTATCTCGACAACGGGATCGATGTGTTGTTCGGCGGTGGGGAGAAGTACTGGTACCCGGAAGGTGAGCCGGGAATGATCCCCGACGAGGGGGAGGACGACGTCAGCGAGGGCGACCAGAACCTGGTGGCCCGGGCCGAGACCGAGGGCTACCAGTACGCCTACGACCAAACCACGTTCGACGCCTTGAGTGGCCCCAAAGCGCTCGCCCTGGTGCAGGACAGCGCCAAGCGGCGGTCAACAGAGATCGAGGGTTACGACTACAACAGTGACCCCCACTATGTGGCGCCGGAGAAGCTGGTGTCCAAAGCCCTCGACATCCTCGGCGAGAACGACAACGGCTTCTTCCTGGTCATCGAAAGTGACGATCTGGACTCCGATGCCCACGAACACGATGCACAGAACATGATGTTGGCCGGCGAGTCGATCAACGAGATGGTCAAGGTCATCACCGAATACCAGAAGGACCATCCGGAGGTCCTGTTGATCGTGACCGCCGATCACGAGACCGGTGGAATGACGATCGAGAACGTCCTCGACGACGGCGAGCCCGAACCCAACAGTGATCAGGTCGCTGACGACCCGGTGCCCTACTGGGCAGAGACGCCGGAGAACATGCCATTGCCCGGTGGCGGGGTCCCCAAGCGCAGCGGTCCGTTCACCATCAAAGGCACCGATCGTCAGTTCAAGGTCGACTGGACCACCCCCGAGCACACCGGGACGATGGTGCCGGTGACCGCGGCCGGCCCACTGGCCGAACGCTTCTCCGGTGTTCACCCCAATACCTACGTATTCGATGTGGTGAACGAACTCTGGGGCAGCAACTGATGCTCTTCGCTGAGGTTGCATGCAGTGCATCTGTCAGAGCGGTGTACCGCACTTCCCACAGCCTCCTGCGCAGGAACGGAAGAGGTCCATGTGAGTGAACTGGCCACCCTCCCGACGGCGACGCCGTCGGCGCGCAGCGGAAGCTCCATCACCTTCGACAACGTCAGCAAGTCCTACGGAGAAGGCTTGCACGCCGTCGAGCATGTCGACTTCAAAGTCGAAGCGGGAGAGTTCTTCTCACTGCTAGGACCCAGCGGCTGCGGCAAGACCACCACGCTGAGAATGGTCGCCGGATTCGAACGACCCTCTGCCGGACGGGTGCTGTTGGGCGACGAGGACATCACGACCACCAAACCAGCCCGCCGGCCGGTCAACCTGGTGTTCCAGGACTACGCGCTGTTCCCGCACATGACCGTCGGCGACAACGTGGCGTTCGGCCTGAAGGTCAAGGGTCTGGCTCGCCGCGAGGTCTCCGAGCGGGTCACCGATGCACTGACGTCGATGCGGCTGACCGCTCTGGCCGACCGTCGGCCGGCTCAGCTCTCCGGAGGCCAGCGTCAACGGGTCGCACTGGCAAGGGCTTTGGTCAACCGGCCCAAAGCGTTGCTGCTCGACGAGCCCCTCGGCGCACTGGATCTCAAGCTGCGCCGCGAGATGCAGCTTGAGCTGGGCCGCCTGCACCGCAGTACCGGCACCACCTTCCTGTACGTCACGCACGATCAGGAGGAGGCGCTGACCCTCTCAGACCGGATCGCGGTGATGAACCAGGGCCGTATCGACCAGCTGGCCGATCCACGTTCGCTCTATGAGCGGCCGTCCAGTGTCTTCGTCGCGGGGTTCATCGGTACCTCGAATCTGCTTGTTCTGCAACAACCTCAGCGTGTCGGTGAGTACCACGTGAGCGTACTGGGAGACGGTGACCGACTGGTGGCGCCCACATCAGTGCATCAAGGGCAATTGCAGGTGACGGTGCGGCCCGAACGGATCTACCTGCATCCCACCGAGGATGCCGCGGTGGCCGAGCACCACAGCACCGTACGCGGCGTGGTGGCCGAGATCGTCTACGTCGGGTCTACCACCCACGTCACCGTGGATCTGCCCACCGGCGAGCATCTGGAGGTCCACGAACTCAGCAATGACAGTGACCTCAAAGCCATCACCCGCGGGTCGAAGGTGCGGCTGTCGTGGGGACCGGACTGCACCCATGTCATCGGTCCCGTGGCAGCCCCGTGACCGACGCGCCGATCGCAACCGGATGGGTGGACTGTCACGCCCATCTACTGGCCGGTGTCGACGACGGACCGCAGACCGCGGACGAAAGCCTTACGATGCTCGCCGACGCCGCCGCCGGCGGCACCCGGACCCTTTTCATCACTTCACATCTCGACGAGCGTTACCCGTGGAGCGCGCAGCGTGACGACGATCTGAGCCGAGCCTTCGACAGGCTGCTGGAGCTCGGCGCCACGGTGCCGCGATGCCCTGCGCTGAGGATGGGCTACGAACTGGCGCCGCGCCCGGGGACGGTGGAGTTCCGGGCCGACCCGGCGCGATGGCGCCTGCCCGGCACCGACGTCGTCCTGGTGGACGGACCCGACGACATACCCATGGAGCACGACACCGGCATTCTCGACTACGTCGACCGCGTGCTGGCTGCCGGATTGCGGCCCGTGGTCGCGCATCCGGAGCGCCGTGCGTTCCTGTTCCCCGGCGACCGGGCGTTCGCGGACGCCCTGAAGACAAAAGGTGCGCTGCTGCAGGTCGATTCCGGTGCATTGCTGGGGTTCGACGGGCCTGCTGTCGAAGCCGAGGCGCACCGTCTGCTCGACGAGGGCCTGGTGGACCTCGTTGCCTCGGATGCACATGAGCCAGGTGAGGGAGACCTGCGACCGGTCCACCGTCATCTGCGCCAACGCATCGGAGATCGCTGCGAAAGCCTGTTCACGGGAACCCATCTGGAGGAAAGATGACACAACATCCCCTGTTCCGACGCTGCACACGGGCGGTCGCCTGTGCGTCGGGCGCACTACTGGTCCTGACCGCTTGCGGTGGCGGCGATGGCGAGAACACCGCGACGGCAGGTGAACTACGCACGTTCACCTACGAAGACACCATCGACCCCGGGATCATCGGGCCCTTCACGAGCGAGAACCCCGATCTCGAGCTCAAGACAGCCACCTTCGACAGCGTCGACGAGGGGGCGGCCAAGCTCAACGCCGGCTTCAGCACCGACGTCGTCGAGGTTTGCCTGGACGAGGCCAAGCCACTGCACCAGGACCAACTACTGGCCCCGATCGACACGTCGAGACTGACCAACTGGGAGTCCTTGGACCCCACCTTCCGTGAGGCTAACGGGGTGGTCATCGATGGTGACGTCACGATGGTGATCGCATCGGCCGGCCCGCACGGCATGCTCTATGACAACAACGCCATCCCCGGCGGCATCGACAGCTATACAGCGCTCTTCGATCCGGCCTACCGCGGCAAGGTGGCACTGGACAACGGTTGGCTGACCGCGCTCGCGGATGCCGCGCTGGCATCGGGGATCACCGACCCACTCGAGATGACCGATGATCAGATCGAGCAGATGAAGGACAAGATCCGGGCCGCGATGGCCGACGGACAGTTCCGCACCCTTGCCGAGGGGGACTCCGACATGTCCAATCTGTTCAAGTCCGGTGAGGTCATCCTGGCCGACGGTGGCCGCGGGACCGCCGAGATGATCAACGCCAACGGAGGCAACGTGACCTGGGTCGCGCCCAAGGAAGGCACGTTGTCGTGGATGTGCGGGCTCGGCATCAGTGCCGACGCCGCAAACGTCGACGCCGCCTACGCATTCCTCGATTACTACATCTCGCCGAGGGCGCAGGGTGCCATCGGCGATCTCGGTTACGTGATCACCAATCCGAAAGGGCTTCCCGAGGTCTCTGCAGAATTCCAGAAGACCGCGAACCCGTCCGACCTGGAGGGCACCATCCCGCAGTTCGAACCCGACAACGCCGACGTGTGGCGTTCCGCGTGGCAGGAGATCGAGGCCGGGGCGTGACCCTGTCCACGGGCTCGGGGACCAATCGCACGGGCGCTGTGCTGGCCACAGCGCTCGTGGCGGTGGTGATGGTGATCCTCGTCGGGCCCATCGTCCTGCTCGCGGTCTTCTCGTTCAACGACTCGACCATCATCGCGTTGCCGTTCGAGGGCTTCACGTGGAGGTGGTACATCGAGGCCTTCACCGATCCCGATGTAGCTGGCTCGTTACGAAATTCGACAGTGCTTGCCGCGGTCATCTCACCGGTGTGCGTGGTGCTCGGGACGGCGACGGCATGGGCCATCACCCGTTTCCGATTTCCCACCCGCGGACTGTGGACAGCCCTGGCCGGCGCACCACTGGTGATCCCGTGGCTCGTCATGGGTGTCAGCGGGCTGTTGTTCTTCGCCTCGCTGGGCGTTGAGTTGTCACTGTTGACTGTCGGTGCCATGCACATCGCGGTGACGTTCCCGTTGGTGACCGCGCTGGTATCGGCGCAGTTGGTGCGCTTCCAACGGTCGCAGGAGGAGGCTGCCGTCGACCTCGGCGCCTCGCAGTGGCAACTCATGACCAAGGTGGTGCTCCCGCAGTTGGCGCCCACCTTGGGTGCCGCGCTCATCTTCTCCTTCGCCTGGTCGTTCAACAACTTCGAGATCAGCTTCTTCACCGGTGGCTATGAACAGACCTTTCCGGTCTGGGTGTACTCGGTGCTGCGTCGCTCGGACAATCTGCCGATCGTGAACGCCGTCTCGACGGCGGTCTCGCTGGTGCAGGTGGCTGTCGTGTACGGCATGTGGCTGGCTCTGCAAGCCGTCAACCGACGCCGCGGGTCCGAAGGTTCGCTCACCGACATGGTGGCGGGAGGCCTGCGGTGACGGCCGTGCACGAGATCGCGACCGCAGTTGAAGCCGGCACCAAGAGACGACGCAGGACCTGGCTGCCGTTCGGCTACCTTTCCGTCCCGATGACCGTGCTGGTGCTACTGGTTTTCGTGCCGACAATCATCCTGTTCTTGATCAGCCTCGGCATGAAAGTGGGCCGCGGGCAGAATGTGTGGTCGCTGGACGCCTACGCCAGCATCCTCACCGACCCGCTCTACCACAAGGTGGCTCTCACGACCGTCTTCATCGCCACCTGCGCGATGATCGTGCAACTTGTCATCGGCGTGCCGCTTGCCTACGTGATGGCGTTCAAATCCGGTCGATTAGAGGTCCCGCTACTACTGGGCTTGGTGTTGCTCGACCAGCTCAACCCGGTGATCCGAGTGTACGCATGGCGGATGTTGTTGGGCCGCAACGGAATCATCAACGGGTTCCTACAGGCCATCGGTGTCATCAACAACCCGATCGACTGGTTGCTGTTCAACGAGGTGACAGTTGTCATCGTGCTCTCCACCAGCTGGATCACCTACACGGTGATACCGCTGTACGCGGCGATGAAAGCAATCGACACCAGGCTTTTTCAGGCTGCAGCCGACCTGGGCGCCGGGTGGTTGGTGATGACCCGGCGGATCCTGCTGCCGCTGGCCGCGCCCGGGATCTTCATGGCCGTGCTGCTGGTCTACATTCCACTGTTCACCGACTTCGCCACCCCCACACTGGTGGGCGGCACCAGCGGCTACATGCTGGGCCAGGCCGTCAATGACCTGATTCTCGAACAAGGCGACCTCGCTCGCGGTGCAGCACTGAGCAATCTGATGCTGCTGGCCGCAGGTGTGGTGGCCGCCATCGCATTCCGACTCGCCAAGATCAACAAACTGGAGGCTTGAATTATGACACTGCTCCCGCCGGTGCCCACCGCAGCGCCCGGTCCACGAAGCGCCGAACTGCTGGCGGGGTACGACAAGATCTTCTACCCCGGGTTGATCGGTGAGGGCTATCCGTTTGTGGCGCGATCCCGTTCAGGCTGGACGGTCACCGATGTCGATGGCCAGGTCTTCGTCGACCTGGTGAGTTCGTCGGCCTCGGTACCGATGGGCGCCGGTCGGGCCGAGATCGTCGAGCCCGCCGCGGCGGCCCTGCGAAGCTTCGGGAACGAGGACAGTCACGCGGTGTTCCACGAATGGATGCTGCCACTGGCCCAGCGAGTTCTCAGCCTGGCTCCAGAAGGGCTCACCCGGGTGGACATCTCGCTCAACGGCACCGAATCCGTGGAGACCGCTGTGCGGGTGATGCGCCGGGCCACCGGGCGGCCGGTGATCATCGGCTTCTTCGGCGCCTACCACGGTGAAACCACCACCACGGCGTCACTGGGTGCTGAACAACACGAGATCGGCCGTGAATTACGCGGGCTGGCGAGCGGATTCGTCCATGTACCGTACCCGAATGCCTACCGGAACCCCTTCGGTGAACCCCGCCGCGGCGGCACCGGTGATCCGTGGGTGGACTACCTGCGCGACCATGTGCTCTTCCACCTGGTTGATCCATCAGAGGTGGCGGGAGTGATCATCGAACCGATCCTCGGTTCCGGCGGGGTGATCTCGCCGCCCGACACGTTCTGGCCTGCGCTCACCGAACTGTGCCGGGAATACGGCTGGCTGTTCTGCCTCGACGAGGTGAAGACCGGGTTCGGCCGCACCGGAGAGGTGTTCGCCGCCGATCTGTGGGGTTTGCAGCCGGATCTGATGTGTCTGGGCAAGGCGATGGGCGGCGGTGTCATGCCCATCGGGGCACTGCTGGGAACCGAACGTGCGCTTGGTGGCTTCGGCGACCTGTCCACCGGCAGCACCTGGTCGTGGCTGCCCGCCGCCTGCGCGGCGTCGCTGGCCTATCTGGATTTACTGGAGCGTGAGGATGTGCTGTCGAATGTGCGTGCGCTACATCAGGTGGCGGTGGATCTGCTGGTACCACTGGTGGACACGATCACTGCGGTAGGCGACGTCCGGGTGCAGGGCGGTTTCGTCGGTATCGAGTTCGTCAAAGACAAAGCCACCAAGGAACGTGATCTCGATCTGCAGGACGCGGTGGCCGAAGGATGTATCAAGCGCGGGGTTCTGGTGGTGGCCAGTACCACCAGCCTCAACATCCAGCCGTCGTTGGTGATGCCGCCCGATGCGTACGCTGAGGCGCTCGGGCGGGTGCTGGAGGCCGTCCAGGAGGCTGTCGACGAAGCGACCCGATGAACGAAGGCTTGATCGCAACCAGTGCGGCCGCGCTGAAGGCCATGGCCGACAACGGAACCCTGAAAGTTCCCCCGGTGCTGGACGCGCCGCAGGGCCCGCTGAGCCGGGTGCGCGGCCAAGACGTTCTGGTCGCGTGCTCCAACGACTATCTGGGGTTGGCGGCAGATCCGCGGGTGATCGCGGCGACTGTCGACGGGCTCCAGCGTTACGGTGCCGGCACCGCGTCGGTCCGGTTCATCTGCGGCACCTTCACCCCGCACCTGGAACTGGAGGCTGACCTCGCGGATCTGGTGGGCGCGGAGGCGGCGCTCACCTTCGTCTCGTGCTGGGACGCCAACGCCGCGGCCATCACCACGCTGGCCGACGCGAACACCGTCGTACTGTCAGACGCGTTGAACCATGCCTCGATCATCGACGCCGTCCGGGGATCGCGGGCCGGACGCAAGGTGGTGTACCCGCACGTCGACCTGACAGTCCTCGACGAAGCACTGTCCGGGTTGGGGGAGTGGAACCGGCGCATCGTGGTCACCGACGGCGTATTCAGCATGGAAGGTGATGTCGCGCCGCTGCCGGACCTGATCGAACTGTGCCGCCGCCACAACGCCATCCTGCTGGTGGACGACTCGCACGGTATCGGAGTGATGGGTGCCGAGGGCCGCGGCACCCCGTCGGCACAGGGGGTTCTCGGTGACATCGACGTTCTCACCGGGACTTTGGGTAAGGCGCTCGGGGGTGCTGCGGGCGGGTATGTGGCCGCGCCGGCTGAGGTGGTAGAGCTGCTGTCGCAGGTGGCGCGCCCGTCGCTGTTCTCCAACGCACTGCCGGTGCCCACTGCATGCGGCGCCCGGGAGGCGGTGCGAATTCTGCGGGCCGAGCCCCAGCGCGTGGCGCGGCTGCAGCAGCTGGCGTCCGATCTGCGGGGAGGATTGCGTGAGGCGGGGCTGAGCCCGCTGCCCGGCGACACCGCGATAGTGCCGATCATCGTCGGTGAGACGGCTCGCGCGGGGCAGATGAGCCGCGAATTGCGCGAGCAGCACCGTGTGCTCGTCACAGGCTTCGGCCATCCCGTCGTGCCCGAGGGCACCGCCCGGTTACGTCTGCAAGCCAACGCGGCGATGTCCGAGGCGAACGTGGCGCAGCTGATCTCCGCCCTTGAAGCCGTCGACGCAACCGCGTCCACCGGCTCGGTGCGCCGTTGAGCCCCATCAAGTTCCGGCGAAGTCAGTCGAGGATGAGCCGCTCGAACGCATTCGTCTCCAGCACGGCCTCGTCGAGTGCGATACCCAGGCCCGGGCCATCCGGGGCATGCACGAGACCGTCGGATCCTGTGCGCAGCACGTCGGTGACTCCGCACTCGAACGGTTCGACAGGCACCGCCTGCTCGAAATAGGTGGTACGGCCGAAGGCAAGCGCTACTTGGAGGTCGGCGGCCTGGATCACGGTGTGGCCGTAGCTGATCAGTTCGACATCCAGCCCGGCATCTTCGGCGACCCGGATCATCCGCAACGCCGGCGTAGGGCCCCCGACGAACGAGACGTCGAACCGCACCGCACTGAACGGCTCGAGGAGCAGGACCGTGCTCAGCAGATCGGGGTGCCACAGCGCGTCACCGGCGGGCAGGATCGGCACCGCGGGAAACTCGTCGCGGAGGGCCCGGTAGCCGAGGACGTCAAAGTCCGTTATCGGGGCTTCGAACCACCGGGCGTCGACATCGGCGCAGGCGGTCGCGACGATCCGCGCACCGTCGCGGTCGTAACGCCCCTCGGCGTCGAACATCAGGGTGAGAGCGGGAAACGCAGGACGAAGCGCGCGCATCAGAGCTGCGTCCCGTTCTGGAATGCCCCATGCGTGCAGTTTCACCGCGGCGTAACCGGATTCAACGAACCCGGACAGCGCCTCCCGGTACTCGGTCTCATCGCCGAGCAGCGGTACCGAGGCATATCCAGGCAGCGACGTCGGCGTCGGTCCGCCGGCGAGCATCTCGCGCAGCGGCACGCCTCGACGCCGGGACGCCAAGTCCCACAACGCGGTATCGATCGTCGACCGTACCGCGGGCGGAAAGGCGGAGGTGTTGTCCTCGGACACGAGAGTATAGACACCATCTCGGTCCTCGGCCTCGAGTCCCATCAGTCGTGGAAGGAGTGGACGCAGGGTCTCGAACGGTCCGCGGTCCCACATACCGAACGTGTCGGAGTCATAGGCGCCGACACCCGTTAAGCCGTCGGAGTCGGTGATGCGCAACAGTGTTGTCGTGGTGTACACCTCGTCCGAATGCGAGGTGTACCGGAACCGTTCGACCTCAGGGCCCAACGCCCAAGCTTCAATCCTGCTGATTACAGACACGAGCCACATTACATTTTGCAGATAGCAGATTGTCAACAGTCGACCTCGTATACTCGCGGGTATGAGCGACCCCGCAGTACTGCGCCCCATCGATGTTCCGCGCTCCCTGAGCGAGGATGCTGCTGATCGGATCCGTGAGCAGATCGTCCTCGGCGGATTCCGCCAAGGCGAACATCTCAAAGAGGCACGAATCGCGGAGCAACTCAACGTCAGTCGCGGACCGGTGCGTGAGGCGTTCAAGATCCTGCGCGCGGAGGGCCTGCTCGCCGAGGAACCACACCGCGGGACGTTCGTGGTGAGTCTGACGGCCAAAGACGTTAGCGACATCTACGGGCTGCGCGCCGCGGTCGAGGAGTTCGCGGTCCGTCTCGTGTGTCGTGAGCAGGACCTGACCGCGCTCACGCGGCTCCGTTCGCTGGTCGACGATCTCCGCGCGGCTGCCGCCACCGGAGATGCGTCCGCCGTGGCGCGAGCTGACGTGGCGTTTCACGAGGGACTGTGCGCCGCCTCCGGGAACACCCGCGTCCACGAGGTCTTCCTGCGGTACGTCCCGACGATCCGTGGCCTCCTCCGGCTCGACGAACGAATCATGCCGTCCCTCGATGAGGTGGTGCGTCAACACGAACCCATGGTGGACGCCATCGAGTCGGGCGACGAAGAAACGGCCGCCCGGTTGGTCCGCGAGCATTCGATCGAGGCCGGCAGGCTGCTCGTGGCCCTGCTGAACGAATCCGAGTAGGCGTTTCTTCCAGTTCGGCATCCACCGTGCATAATGGAGATTGTTGACAATCTCCGGTCTACCAAATAGCGTGCGCGATAGAGCTGACGTCCACTGAGGAGCGCCGCGTGACAACCACAGCCAACAAACTGGTCATCGCCACTTCGGCGGCGACGCTGCTGGTCGCCGGATGCAGTGGCGGAGACTCCGGCGGCGCCGCCGAGCCCGGCCTCGCCAATCCGGGCGACCCCGCCTCCATCGCCGGAACGGTCCGGCTCTATTCCTACGAGGACGGCTTCAACGACGACTATCTGGCGTCGTTCCATGAGATGTATCCGAACATCACACTCGAAACCGCCGGTTTCGGCAGCAACGAAGAGGCAATCGCGAAGATCCAGGCGGGGTTCGAGGCCGATGTCATCAACACCTGCGTCGACGAAGGCGCATTGGAGGCTGTCCAAAAGGGTGTCTACGCACCGTTGGACATTGCGCGCCTGGAGAACTGGGCCAATCTCTGGCCGGCGATGAAGGAGATGCCCGGAATCACCGTCGACGGCGAGGTATACGTGGTGCCTGTGGACGCCGGAACCGCGGGGCTGATCTACAACGCCGACAAGATCACCACGCCGCCCGATTCCTGGACCGATATGTTCGATCCGCAATACCGGGACCGGGTCTCGTTGCAGGACAACGCCGTCACCGCTATCGACATCGGCGCGCTGGCCACCGGGATCTCTGATCCGTTGAACATGGACGAGGCGCAGCTCGACACGGTGAAGCAGTACCTGATCGACAACCGCTCGCAGTTCCGCACATTGTGGGAGGACCAGGGCGAGGTCTTGTCGCAGTTCAAATCGGGGGAGATAGATCTGGCCAGCGGCTACACCAGCATCGTGAAGGAACTCCAGGCGGATGGCGTCAACGTCGAGTTCGCCGTCGGTAAAGAGGGACAGATGTTGTGGACCTGCGGATACGGCATCAGTCCCGACATCGCTGACGAAAACGTCGACGCCGCATACGCATTACTGAACTGGTACACCAGCCTGCCCGCGCAGATCTATGCGGCGACGAACTGGTACTACCTTCCCTCCAACGAGGGAATCATCGATGCGGTGACGCCGGAGGTGCGCGCAGACGCCCAACTGGACACCTTGTTCGACCTCGACAATGCCATCCCCGCCAGCCCGCCCAAGGACCGCGATGCGTGGGTCAAGGCGTGGGCCGAAGTGAAGGCTTCATGAGCCGCTGCTGCATGCGGCGGTGAGCGGATCCAGAAATGTGGCGTACGTTCCTCGTTGTCGTCGGTGCGATCCTGTTCGGCCCGCTGGTGATCTTGCTGGTGTTCTCGTTCAACGACTCCAATGTTCTGGCCATGCCCTTCGAGGGCCTCACCCTGCGTTGGTACCGCATCGCGTTCAGCGACTCTTCGCTGCATGCGGCGCTGCTCAACTCCACCATCGTCGCCCTGGTGGTCGCCCCTCTGTGCCTGATCCTCGGGACGCTGGCAGCGTTCGGCCTGACCCGCTTCCGATTTCGTGGACGAGCGGCGGTAGCGGGGCTGGTGGCGGCACCGCTGGTACTGCCCTGGTTGGTGATCGGCATCGCAGCGCTGATGGGGTACGCGAAAGCCGATGTCACGCTGGGGTTGCCCACCGTCATCGCGACGCAGGCTGCGTGCACCTTCCCTCTGGTCACCGCGATCGTCGGGGCGCAACTGTTTCGGTTCGAACGTGTCCAGGAAGAGGCGGCAATCGATCTGGGCTGCAATCGGATCCAGGTGTTGCGTTATGTCGTGCTCCCGCACGTCGCGCCGGCTCTGGCCGCTGCAGGTATCTTCGCGTTCACCTGGTCGTTCAACAACTACGAAATCAGCGCTTTCACGCTCGGATTCCAGCAGACGTTCCCGGTGTGGGTGTACTCCTCGGTGCGCAATCCCGACCACACCGCGGTCGTCAACGCGGTGTCGGCGCTGATCTCTGCGGCACAACTGTTGCTGATCTGGGGCGGCCTCAAGCTGATAAAGAGGCGGACGAGCAACGACGCCGCGACTTCCCTGCTGACCGGGGCCGCCCATGCCGGGAGCGTCAGGTGATGGGAGGCCGCGGTATCGAAGCGCGCGGTGCACTGGCAGTTCTGGCAGCCCCGGTGGTGGTCCTGCTGGTGCTGTTCGTCATCCCCTTCGCCGTACTCGTGCAGATGAGCGTGCTGAAGTTCCCACCGCGCACGACCAGTGGTTTTTCTCTGGAGCACTACCAAGAGGTGCTCACCGACCCACTGAACTTCAAGATCGCGCTGACGACGTTCGGGATCGTCACCCTCGCGATGGCGGTGATGTTGCTGATCGCCCTACCGCTGGCTTATTTCATGGTGTTCAAAGCGGGGCCGCGCGAGATGTTCCTCCTGCTGGCCCTGGTGATCGTGGACGAGTTGGCACCCGTGGTGCGGGTTTATGCGTGGCAGGTCATCCTCGGCCGCAATGGGCTGATCAACTGGATGTTGCCCGGCCCGTCGCTCGACTGGCTGATCTACAGTCCGTTCGCCGTCGTGGTTGCGCTGGTGACCTCCTACATCACCTACACGACCATCCCGATCTACGCCGCGATGAAGGCCATCGAGCCGGTGACGTTGGAAGCGGCGACCGACCTGGGTGCCGGTTGGTTCCAACAGTTCTGGCGTATCCTGGTGCCGCTGGCCGCGCCGGGCATGTTCGTCGCGGCGATTCTGGTCTACATCCCGATGTACGCCGATTTTGTGGCCGCCGACATCCTTGGCGGACCGTCGTCGTACCTGCTCGGACAGCGGATCCGCGACGTGATCCTGGAACAGGGGGACTGGGGCGCCGGTTCAGCGATGAACTTGGTGATGCTCGGCCTGTCGGGGGTATTCGCCTTGCTGGCCTACCGCATGTCGAAGATGAATCGGATGCAGACCTGATGCCGGGGGATCTGGTCGCCGACCCGACGCACGCCCTCGACGACGTCACCATCGGGGCCGTGGTGGCTGAGTTGTTCGGCTTCCACGGCGCCGTGGCCGCGCACTTCAACAGCGAGCGCGATCAGACCGCGCTGCTCGTCGATGAGGACGGGGCCCAACGGGTCGTCAAGATCTCGCACATCGCGACCGCCGCCGCAGAGGTGGATCTCGAAGGAAGAGCGGCGGTCTGGGCGAATCGCATGGACCCCGGGCTTCCGGTGGCCGTGCCGCTGCCCACCCTCGCCGGGGACTTGTTCGCGCAGTCCCCCCGGTTGATCCGGCTCTACAATCGCCTGCCCGGGACATCGTCCCGAAACGGCGCCACGCTGAGTCCCTCGGCGATCAAGGAATTCGGGGCTATTTCCGCGCGACTGGGGCTGGCGTTGCGTGGGTTCTTCCATCCCGCCGCACAGCGACGGCTGCTGTGGCACGTAGAGTCCCGCCACCAGATCCGCGCGATGACCGACGCCATCGCCGGCGACGCAAACCTGGTGCGGGCCGCCCTCGATCGGTTCGAGCGCAACGTTGCGCCGCTGTGGGGGAGCATGCGCGCCCAACCGGTGCACGGTGACCTCACCTTGGACAATGTCCTGTTCGACGGCGCCGAACACGTCAGTGGAATCATCGATTTCGGCGATCTCACCCACACGGCCCTGGTAGCCGACGTCGCGGCGGCACTGGCCTCGGTGGGGTCGACGCGTACTGGCGGGGACCTGCTGTCCAGCCTGGCTCTGTTCCTCGACGGCTACACCGCGGTCAATCCGCTCGAACCCGTCGAGCGCTCGGTGCTGGCCGACACCCTGGGCCTGCGGATGGCAATCACACTGACCCTGTCGGCCAACCGGACCGACCTAGACGCGGCCAACGCCGAGTATCTGCGGAGCTGGGATGCCGGCGCGTGGAGCCTCCTTCGCGAACTAGACGCCGCAACACCCCGCCACCTGGCCGACACGTTCGGCGCACCGCGCACCCAGCCGCCGACCCGTACGCTGATGGCCCGTAGGCATGTGGTCTTCGGCTCGGTGCTGGCGCCGCTGACCTATGGCGACCCACTGACCCCGATCAGGGGCAGTGGCGCAATACTTCTCGATGCCGATGGCCGCAGCTATATCGACGCCTACAACAACGTGCCGGTGGTAGGGCACGCGCACCCCCGGGTGGCGACCGCGATCGCCGACCAGGTCCGACTGCTGAGCACAAACCTGCGCTACCTTCATCCGCGGGCGATCGAACTGGCCGAACGCTTGGTTGCGAGCATGCCCCCGGACTCCGGCCTGGACACGGTGTTGTTCCTGAACTCGGGCAGTGAGGCCACCGATCTGGCGTGGCGGATAGCGACGGCCGTGACCAGCAATACCGGCGCGCTGGTGTCTGACTTCGCCTATCACGGCGTGACCACCGCGACGACGGCGTTCTCGCCCGAACAGTGGCGCAGCGACTGGACACCCGATCACGTCGAACGCTTCCGCGTCGGCGCCGAGCTCACCGGCGCGCTCGAACGTCTGGCTGCCCGCGCCCACCGACCGGCCGCATTGATCGTCGATCCCACCTACACCAGCGACGGAATCCTGCTGCCCGGCAGGGACTATCACAGAGCGATCAGCGCCACCGCTCGGCAGGCTGGGGCACTGGTGGTGGCTGACGAGGTGCAGGCAGGCTTCGGGCGGGCCGGCGACCACCTGTGGTCGTTCGTCGGCGCCGGATTGAGCCCGGACATCGTCACACTGGGCAAGCCGATGGGCAACGGCTACCCGGTGGCGGCCGTGATTGCGCGCCGCTGTGACGTCGAAGCGCTGGCGTCCCACACGGAGTTCTTCAGCACCTACGCCGGCGGCCCGGTGGCTGCGGTCGCGGCGACGGCGGTGCTCGACGTGATCGACGACGAGCGACTGGTGGAGCATGCGGGGGCGATGGGTGCAGTGCTGCGTGACCGACTCTCCGCCGGCGGTCTGCAGGTTCGGGGACTGGGGCTGTTGATCGGCGTGCAACTCCCCGACGCCGTCGAAGCGACCGCGGTGCTCGACGAGGCACGCCTTCGCGGCGTCCTCATCGGGTCCACGGGTCGCCACAACGATGTTCTGAAGATCAGACCGCCGTTGGTGATTACACCGGAACAGATCGAGCAGGTATCCGTGGCGGTGCTCGACGCCGTCGACAGCGCTGTTGAGAACCAAGAGAAATGTGTGAGGAAAGATGCGTAGCAAAGAACAGTTCGAGGGAACCGATCGTTCGCTTCAGCGGGCGTGGATCAAGGGGGCCGGGTTCACCGATGAGGAACTGACCCAGCCGTTGGTGATGATCGCGAACACCTACCAGGACTTCTCTCCGGAGAATGCACACCTGCGCACCATCGTCGACGCCGTGAAGGCCGGTGTCCGGATGGCCGGCGGCACGCCCATCGAGTTCAACACCTTTCACGTCACCGACAGCGAGGCGTTCGCGGCGCGCAGCATGCGCTATGTGCTGCCGAGCCGCGATGTCGTGGCCGACTCGATCGAGTTGATGGCCGAGGGGCATGGCGTGGACGCCCTGGTGTTGCTGCCCGGAGGCGACAAACCCACACCGGGAATGGTGATGGCCGCGGCCAGACTCAACCTGCCCGCCATCCTGCTCTACGCAGGTGCCACCCCCCACGGCGTCTACCGCGGCAAGAAACTCTTCCTGGAGACCGTGTACGACGGTGTCGGCGAGGTGGTGCGCGGCGAGATCGACGAGGCGACGCTCAAACACTGGGAGGACGAACTGTTCCCCGGCCCGGGTGCCGGGGACACCCTGACGTCGGGCAACACCGCGGGCATCTACACCGAGGCATTGGGCCTCGCGCTGCCGCACACTGGAACTCTGTCCGCTGGCTGCAACAACCAGATCAGGGCAGCCAAGTACACCGGAATGCAGATCGTGAAGTTGTTGAGAGACAACATCCGCCCGCGCGACATCCTGACTCCGGCGGCATTCGAGAACGCGCTACGGGTGGCGCTGGCGGTGTCCGGGTCGACCAACCTGGTGCTGCACTTCATCGCGATGGCCAAGGAAGCCGGCATCCAGTTGGACTTTGACACCATCGATCGGGTGGGTCGCGATACGCCGACGCTGGCCAAGCTGGCGCCATCGGGGCCATGGGGAGTCACCGAACTGCACGCAGCAGGCGGAGTGCCCGCAGTGCTGCGCGAACTCGGCGATCTGATCGACGGCTCCACCGTCACCGTGTCGGGCCAGACTACGGGCGAAATCGCCTCTGCTGCAGAGAACCTCAACCCTGAGCTGCTCGCTTCGCGGGCGAACCCCCTCGGCCCCGAGGGCGCGATCTTCATTCTGCGCGGCACCCTGGCGCCCGACGGGGCGGTGGTGAAAGCTTCCGGCGTCGCCCCGTCCATGTGGAATTTCGAGGGCACCGCAAAGGTCTTCGAAGGCGAAGAGTCCGCGATCGAAGCGACTATGAGCGGCCAGATCAACCCGGGCACGGCAATCATCATCCGCAACGAAGGCCCCAAAGGCGGCCCCGGCATGCGGGAAATGCTCGGTGCCACCTCGGCTGTCGTGGGGATGGGTCTGTCCGAGAGCGTCACCCTGATCACCGACGGCAGGTTTTCGGGAGCCACCCACGGTCCCGCTATCGGATATGTCGGGCCCGAGGCTGCTGACGGCGGACCCATCGGATTGGTCGAGGACGGCGACCGGATTCTGATCGATTTGGCGAACCGGCGCTTGGACCTCGATGTGCCGGCCGACGTGCTCGATGCGCGCAAGGCCGCGCATGTACCCCGCGAACCCAGCGTGACATCGGGATACTTGGCGTTCTACGCACAACACGTCGCGCCGGCGTGCAAGGGCGCTGTGATGCCGCGATGAGCGCTTGCGCGAAGAGCAGAATGGCCCCGATGAGCGCTTGCGCGAAGAGCAGAGGAGACCATTCATGAGCACCCACTACGACGCGGTCATCGTCGGCGGTGGTCACAACGGTCTGGTTGCGAGCTTCTACCTGGCGCGGGCCGGGCTGAGAACCCTTGTCCTGGAGCGGCGTCCGTTCGTCGGCGGCGCCTGCAACACCGAGGATTTTGCGCCCGGCTATCGCGCGTCGACCGGGGCGTATGTGCTCTCGATGCTGCGCGAGGCGATTTGGCAGGACATGCAGCTGGAACGGCGCGGCATCTTCGTCGACCCGGCCGGACCGACGCTGAATCTGTTCCCCGACGGCGCCAGCTACTACCTCGGCGACGACATGGCCGAGAACGTCGCGAACACCAAACGTTTTTCCGAGTCCGATGCCCGCGCGCTGCCGAAGTTCGAGGACGACCTGTCCGCCATGGTCCAGCAGGTGCTGCCGATCTTCGACTTCACAGCTCCGGATCCACGGGTGAAGAGTTTCGACGACATCCGCGGGCTGGCGCGCCTGGGCGGGGTGGGCGTGCGTACTCGCCCCTATCTGGACCAACTGGCTCGGTTGTTCACCTCCAGCGCGCATCAGATCCTGGCAGAGCGGTTCGAGAGCGACCACGTCAAGGCTGCGCTGGGCTGGCACGCGATCAACGACAGCGTGGCGGGGCCCTCGACCCCGGGCACGGCGTTCGTGCTACTCCACGACCATGCCAGCGAGGAAAGTGACGGCGGCGTCCGGCAGTGGGGCTTCGTGCGCGGCGGGATGGGTGTGTTGACCGAGACCATGGCCGACGCAGCACGTGAGGCTGGTGTGCAAATCCGTTGCAATGCAGCAGTTTCGGGAATCGTCACTCGTGGAGGGAAGGCCACTGGGGTGCGGCTGATCTCCGGCGAGGAGATCTCCGCCACCCGGGTGTTGTCGAACGCCGATCCCAAGCACACGTTCCTGACGCTGTGTGACCGCGCCGACCTTCCCGATGACTTCGTTCGGCAGGTGCAGGCCTACCGGTGTATGGGCACCAGCATGAAGATCAACCTGGGACTGTCCGAATTGCCTTATGTCGTAGGCTATCCGCGCGACGGCGTGCAGCCCTACCACCGCGGCATCATGGAGGTGAACCCGTTCATCCCCGAGATGGACCTGCACCAGGCGCAGGCGCAGTACGGCCTGGCGGTCCGCGACTCGCATATCGAGATCGTGTTCCCGACGGTGCACGACGCCTCGTTGGCGCCCGACGGCAAGCACATCGCCACCATCGACGTGAACTCACAGCCGTTCCATCTACGTGATGAGAATTGGGACGACATCAAGGAGACCCGGGCCGACGAGGCCATCGCACAACTCGAAACACATTTCCCAGGTCTGAGCGGGCTGATCGAACACCGTCAGGTGCTCAGCCCGCTGGATATGGAGCGGGTGATGGGCCTGACGGGTGGGCACGCTCTGCACGGTGACATGTCGCCGGACCAGCTGCTGTTCATGAGACCGGTTCGGGGTTGGGCGAAGTACCGCACCCCGGTCAGGAACCTCTACCTGTGCGGCGCAGGCACCCACCCCGGTGGCGGCGTCACCGGAGCCAACGGCCGGAACGCGGCCAGGGAGGTGCTGCGCGACGCACGAAGTCGTGGGCTCTCCGGCAGATACCGATCACGGCAGAAGTGGGTGGAGCAGTGACGGAATTGCTGCCGAACAGCGTCGTTCACGCCACCTCTCTGGATCTGACGCCTGAACGTGTGCCCGCCGGACAATCAGTTCAGGGGGAACCGCGAACCGGCAGCACAACGCTGACCGATTTCCATGGCGTCGAGGTCGGTGTCTGGGAGATGACGCCAGGCGTTGCCACCGACGTCGAGGTCGACGAAGTCTTCATCGTGCTCGCGGGGGTGGCGACAATCGAGTTCGCCGACGATACCCCGGTATTGCAGGTCGGCCCAGGCGATGTCGTCCGCTTGGCGGCCGGCGCCGAAACGGTGTGGACCGTCACCGAGACCGTGCGAAAGGTCTATCTGACCTCGTAGCCGCAGTGCCCGCGCGGGCTAGAGCCGGCCCTCACGCCGCAGCAGATCCTGGGCGCTGACACCGCTGCCGCCGCGGCGCTGGGGTTCGTCCTCGGCGCGGGTGTTGAGCTTCTCGGTGGCGGCCTCCGCGTCGGACTTCTTCGGCGTCGGGATCGCCCGCGTCTCATCGGCGGAGTCGTCATCCGGTGCTCCCGACTCGCGCTGCGCGTGGATCGCCGTCGTCGGTTCGCTGCCGCCGGGACCCTGATCGGGCATCGCCCGGGTCGGCTCGGCCGACGGCCGCGGCGGCGGTGCCGGAGCGGCAGCCCCGGACCCCGGACCCGAGCCGGTACCGCGCAGGTCGCCGAGCCACGATTCGATCTCGCGTTCACCCCGGGGAGGGGCCGGCGGCTGCGGCGGGCGTTGCGTGCGTTGAGTGGCCGCCGCGGTGGCGCTGCTGACCGCGTTGCGGACCGCGTTCTTGGCCATCGACAGCCGAGTCGTCTGCGGTTCCTCGTCAGCCGGTGCGGGCGGCGGCGCGCTCGGCAGCCGCGTCGTCCCCGCTGCCGACGGACCGCTGACCCGCGGCGGCGTGCCGGCCCCGCCGGGGCGGGGCGAACCGCCCGGCGCAGGATGGGTGGGATCGTGCGGCGGCAACGCCCTCGGGGGCGCCGCGACCGGCGGCCCGCCGACGCCGACCAGGGCTTCGGGATGGGCCGGCTCCGCGGCGGTTTCCCGGGAATCACGCACCGACGGGCGCTTGCGTTCGTCGGGCAGTTCGGTCTCGCCGAGGCCGAGCCGCTCCTGCAGGCGTTTCATCCAGCGCGGCGCCCACCAGCAATCGTCACCGAGCAGCTTCATGATCGCGGGCACCAGGAACATCCGGACGATCGTCGCGTCCAGCAACAGCGCGATGAGCAGGCCGAACGCCAGGTACTTCATCATCACCAGGTCGGAGAACACGAATGCGCCCGCGACGACAGCTAGCACCAGGGCAGCACCGGTGATCAGACGGCCGGTGGTCGCCGTACCGATCCGGATCGCTTCGGCGGTGGACATGCCGCGCTCGCGCGCCTCCACCATCCGCGACACCAGGAACACCTCGTAGTCGGTCGACAGACCCCAGATCACGGCGATGATCAAGCCGATCATCGGTGCCATCAGCGGCTGCGGCGTGTAGTTCATCAGGCCGGAGCCGTGGCCGTCGACGAACATCCACGTGAGGATGCCCATCGTGGAGCCGAGCGTCAGCGCGCTCATCAACGCCGCCTTGATCGGCAGCACCACGGACCCGAATGCGAGGAACATCAGGATCGTCGTGGTGGTGATCAGCAGCAGCACCATCAGCGGCAGCTTGTCGAACAGACTGTGGATGCTGTCCTGCTCGAGCGCGGGGGTGCCGCCCACGGACACGGTGAGTCCGCGCGGCGGCGACAGTTCGCGAAGTTCGTCGATCTTCTGGGAGGCGTCGTTGCGAACCTCCAGACCGTTCTGGATGACGCGCACCGACGGGTCTCTCGACGCACCGTCGAGGTAGGGACGTTCCTGCCACATCTTGGCGGGGTCGCCGTCGGGCTCGATGAACCCGGGGATCGCCATCGCCTCGCTGCGGATCTCCGCGATCTGCTGGTCGGTGACCGGGTCACCGTTCTCGTTCTCGATGACCAGCGTCAAAGGTTCGGTACGGAATCCCGGGAAGGTCCGGTCGAACTCCTCCTGCGCGACGCGCACCGAGTTGTCGGGCGGCAGGTACTTCTCGCTGATGCCACCGAGCGACAGCTGACCCAACGGGATGATCAACAGGATCATCCCGATCAGGATGGGTGCGGCGAAGCCGATCGGCCGCTTCATCACGACGTTGACGAGCTTGCCCCAGAAGCCCTTCTCGACCTCGGCGCGGGTCTTGGTCTTCTGGGTGCGGTCGGCCAACCAGTTCAGCCACCAGTTCATCGGCTTCCAGTTGCGGAAGAACGGCACCCGCAGCAGCGTCCGCACGCCGAGCGCGTCGACGTTCGGGCCGAGGATGGCCAGGGTGGCGGCCAGCACGGTGACGGACAGAATCGCGGCCAGCATCACCGACGCGATGATCGCGTAGGTGATGGACTTGAGGAAGCCCTGCGGGAACAGCAGCAGCGGAACCGAGGAGGCCACCAGGATGACGGCGGAGAACATGACGGTGCGCCCGGAGGTCATCACCGTTCGCCGCACCGCGGCCTCGGTGTCGTAGCCTTCGGCGATCTCCTCGCGGAACCGACTCACCATGAACAACCCGTAGTCGACGGCGATGCCCAGGCCCATGAGCGTCACCACCGGCTGGGCGAAGAAATGCACGGGGATGATTTCGGCGATCAACCGCATGATGCCCAGCGAGCCGGCGATCGTCAGCGCGCCGATGATGGCCGGCAGTGCAGCGGCGATGACCCCGCCGAACACGAAGAACAGCACGACGGCGACCAACGGGATGGCGGCGACCTCGGCGCGCCGCTGGTCCTCGCCGATGGTTCCGGTCAGTTCGCTGGCAAGGGGCTGCAGGCCGGCCTGCTGGACCTCGATGCCGTCGATGTTGAGGGCTTCTTTGACGGTGGTGCCGTCTTCGCCGACGTTCTTGTTGTAGTTGTTCAGGATCGCGTCGTCGTTGTCGCCCTTGAGCTGGACCGACATGAAGGCGTGCTGTTTGTCTTCGTCCGCCATGTTGCTGAGCACTTCGGGGCTCTTGAAGTAGCCGATGGCGCGCAGGATCTGGTCGGGGTGATTGCGCTCGACCTCCTCGAGGTTGTCGAGGACCTTCTCCCGGAACTGCGGATCGTCGACCGTCTTGCCCTCGGGCGCGGTGTAGATCGCCACGATGTGACCGGAGGTGTCGCGGCCGTACGCCTGGTCGGAGACCACCGACGCGTGGACTGATTCGCTTCCTTCGTCGTAGAACCCGCTCTGTGTGACGTGCTGTCCAAGGCTGATGCCGTAGACGCCGCCGCCCAGGCACAGTGCGACCATGACACCGATGACGATGTATCGGTACTGGTACACCGTTCGACCCCACCAGGCGAACACGTTCAGCTCCTAACGGTCATGAACAACTCTGACAGTTTCTGTCAGCGGCCTCTACGCACATCAGAAACCCGGCTTCAGTTTTCTAGGCACGCGAGGCCAGTAGCGAGGACAGCGGCCGGAATGGCTGCAGCCAAGCGCCCTGCTCTGGCAGCGAATCGAGGCCGATTCGCGGTAGCGGTTCCCGGAAGACACCGTCGATGTCCTCCAGGTCGACAAACTCCAAGGTATCCGACGCTAACGCCCAACTGGCATGTTCGCGAAATCCGAGCACCTGGACCGGGATGCCGTCCCTGGCCAGGTCCTCGAGCGGGAGTTTGAAAGCCTGACCGTCGGCCGAGGCCACGATCAAGCCGGCCAGCCCTTCGCCACGGCGCAGGGCGATGTGGGCCAGCATGTCGCTGTCGACGTCACTGTCGTCATCGATCTTGGGTTTCGCGAACACCGCGAACCCCACGTTACGCAGCGCTTCCACCCACGGCCGGACGACGTCGGCGCTGCCCGGGGCGATGTTGGTGAAGACGGTGGCCTCGGGTTCCAGCGAGAGGGCGGGCTGGCTGTCGCCGAGTTGCACCGACAGGTCGGCGGTGCGGGCCAGCAGCCAGCGTCCCAGCGCGTCGAATCGGGGCCGGTGCGCTGCGGTCGGGCGGCCTCCGAGGATCGACCCCAGCCCCATGTCCAGATTCGGTGCGTCCCACACCAGCAGCACGCGCGCGATCGCAGGCCCGTCGGCTGCCGAGGTGAGGACGTCGGGGACGTCGGGGATGTTCTCGGTCAGGCTCACGGCGCCTTCTCCCAGAGCAGTTCCGCCACGTCGGTGCCGGCCAACGCCTTGATCTCGTATTTGGTCGCAGGCCGGGCCACCGAGATGGGCAGGGTGTCGGTAGCGCGATCGGCGCTGATCCGGCGCAACCGGGGCTCCGCGTCCCCGACCTCGGCGATCTGCTCGGCGTACCCGCGGTGGTCGGTGGCGGCGTGCAGCACTCCGCCGGGCCGCAGCCGGTCGGCGATCAGCGCCATGGTGGCGGGTTGCAGCAGCCGGCGCTTGTGGTGGCGTGCCTTGGGCCACGGGTCCGGGAAGAACACCCGCACCCCTGTCAGCGACTGCGGTGCGATCATGTGGGTCAGCACGTCGACCCCGTCGCCGCGGATCAGCCGGATGTTGGTGACCGAGGCGCGATCGATGGCGCTGAGCAGCTGTGCCAGGCCGCGCCGGTAGACCTCGACGGCGATGACGTCCAGGTCGGGTTCGGCCTGGGCCATGGCCAGCGTCGACGTACCTGTTCCGCAGCCGATCTCCAGGATCACCGGAGCCCGGCGGCCGAACCACGCCTCGGTGTCGAGTCGCTCCTCGGGTCCGGTCGGCGCGTCGTCGCGAGCCTGTCGGCCCAGTTCCGGCCACAGCCGGTCCCAGGTGGCCTGCTGCTTGTCCGAGATCGTGGAGCGTCGGGCGCGGAAGCTGGTGACCCGGCGGGAGAAATGCGGGCTGACCTCCGGATCGTCAGCCAGCGCGCTGGCGACGTCGGGACCCGGCACTTGCATCCGTCCATGGTCGCTCATCAAGGCGGCACTCCCCGCATCGTGTTACAGATTGATACCCAACAGTTGCCTTCCACTGGTACACGCGAGTACCTGGTGCGTCCACCTCCGAAGATCGTTCCTGGCCAGCCGTGTTCATCCCCACACCGGCCCTCATCCCCAGCCTGCCCGCTGCGGCCGGTTTCGTCCGGTCGGAGGTGTGACGATTTTCGGAACGGGCCGAAACGGGGTTCGGGAGCGGGGGCTGAAGATTTTCGTCGACGTACTGGCCGAATTCGCCGCGCGCGTCCGGGTTTCGGGAGTGACGGCCGTGGAGGAGAGGTTGCGCGCGCCGCTGGCGGTGGCGGTGCGCGGCCGGTGCGGCGTGGGGCGCGGCGCGGTGGCCAGCGCGCTCGCCGGTTCCGGTGTGACGGTGACCACCGACGCCACCGACGCCGACGTGCAGGTGCTGGTCATCGCCGAGGCGCTCAAACCCGAGGATCGAGCGGCCGCAGCAGATCCAGGCCCGACATTGGTGGTGCTGAACAAGGCGGACCTGGGGGGTGCAGGCGGGCCCCTGGATTCCGCCGAGCGGCGCGCGGCAGAGGTGGCCGCGACGGTGGGCCTGGCCGTCGTCCCGATGATCGCCCACCTGGCCGCGGTCGAGTTCGACGACGAGCAGGTCGCGGCGCTGCGCGTGCTCGTCGCCAACCCCGCCGACATGACGTCGACGGACGCGTTCGTGCGTTCGGAACACGTGCTGCCCGCGGAGGTGCGCGGGAGTCTGTTGACGAGGCTGGACCGGTTCGGTCTGGCCCATGCCGTACTGGCCGTCGCCGACGGAGCGAGCACTGCGACGCTCACGCAGCGGCTGCGGGTGCTCAGCCAGGTCGACCGGGTGCTGGCGCATCTGGACGGGGTGGCGGCACCGGTCCGCTACCGCAGGGTGTGTGCCGCGGTGCAGGAACTGCGGCTGCTCGCCGCACGATCCGGTGACCACCGGCTCGAGGAGTTCCTGGCCTCCGACGACGTTGTCATCGCGGTGATGGCGGCCGCGGTCGAGGTGGTGGAGGCCTCCGGGACCACCGTGGACCGCGGGCACCACGCGGACGCGCATCTTCGCCGGGCGCGGCACTGGCGGCACTACGGCCAGGGTCCGGTCGGCGTGCTGCACCGGCGGTGCGCGGCCGACATCACCCGCGGTTCACTTCGACTTCTCGGGCAGCAACGGTGAGCGATCCCGCCGATCCACCGGGGGTGCTCCGCCGCGACGTCGTGTTGGTGACCGGACCGCCACACGCGGGGGTCACCAGCCTGGTGCAGACACTGCGGCAGCGGCTGCCCGGGCACGGCTACGTCGAGGACCACGAGATCGGCGTCGGGACCGCGCCTGTGGCCGTGCTGTTCGTGGTGTCGGCCGTCGCCCCGGTCACGGAATCGGATTGTGCGCTGGCCGATCTCGCCAGCACGCAGACCGATGTGGTGATCGCGGCGGTCACCAAGATCGACGACCACCGCGACTGGCGGGCGGTCCTCGCGGCCGACCGCGAGAAACTCGGCGCGCGCGTGCCCAGGCTCCGGGGCATCCCGTGGACAGGCGTCGCGGCTGCACCGCGGTTGGGTGAGCCGTTCGTCGACGGCCTCGTCGAAACCCTGCAACGGCATCTCGGCCACCCCCGGCTGACGAGCCGGAATAGCCTGCGTGCCTGGGAGTCTCGGCTCTGCGCCGAGATCGAGCAGCAAGACGCGCTTCGCCGGCGCCGTGACGAGCTGGTGCGACAACGCAACCGCTCCAGAGCCGAGGGGGTGGTCGCGCTCCGCGGCCGGATCCAGCAGACCCGGGTGGCACTGTTGCGTACCGCACGCCACCGTTGCCTGGCGGCGCGAACCGAACTGCTCGGTCTGGCGGCCACCACCGGCCGGGGGAGCGCCGGGTTCGTCCGCAGTGTCCGACGGCGGTGCGGCGACGTAGCCGGCGAGGTCGATGAGGAGATCATCGCCCGAACCCGGGCGCTGGCATCCGAACTCGGCCTGACCGAGCCACCTCGGTCGGCTGCCGGGGCGGTGGCGCCGATCGCCGAACCCCTGGTGAGGACCCGGCGGCTGGAAACCCAGCTGATGACGGTCCTCGGTGCGGGATTCGGGCTCGGGGTGGCGCTGGTGCTGAGCCGGTTGTTCTCCGGATTGGCGCCGGGGTTCACGGGTGCGGCCGCGAGCACCGGGGTCGGGCTGGCCGTCACAGTGTGGGTGGTCAGAGTTCGCACGCTGTTGCACGATCGGGCGGTGCTCGACCGGTGGGTCGATGACGCGATCACCACGCTCCGTCAAGTGCTCGAGGAGCGGGTGGTCCTTGCGGTGCTGGCCGTCGAGTCCGCCCTGGTGTCGCAGCACCTGGCCCGCCATGACACGGAGAACTCGGCGGTGGCTGCGCGCGTCGCCGAGATCGACGCCGAACTGCGGGAGCACCGTCGGGCCGCGGCCCCGACGCGCACGGTCCCAGACGGTGCGACGCCGTCGTCACGGCAGCAGTTGGAGGCCGTCCGGACTGCGCTGGCGACGGCGAAATCGACCGAAACTCTGGTTACCGGCCGGTAGACCACCGGGTGACAGGCATCTGAATCGTTCCTGTGAGTGATCGGACATACTCCTGAACGACCACGGGTATGTGCACCACGTTAACCTCAGTACATAGGGACGGCCGTGGCGTTCGGCGTGGCATTCGGTTCGAGCCTTTGGTTCAGAGTCGAGCGCCTGCGTCCTCGCAGAGACCTCGCGCAGAAGATGCAGGAGACAACAGGATGACCGCAGCGACAATTCCAGGACTGGATTCCGCACCGACCAAGCACGAGGGGCTGCTGGCTTGGGTCCGCGAGATCGCCGAACTCACCCAGCCCGACCGCGTCGCGTTCGCCGACGGCTCGGCCGAGGAGTACGACCGGCTGGCCGCGCAGTTGGTGGAGGCGGGTACCTTCCAGAAGCTCAACCCGGAAAAGCAGCCGAACTCCTATCTCGCGCTCTCGGACCCCTCCGATGTCGCACGCGTCGAGTCCCGTACCTTCATCTGTTCCGAGCGCGAGGTCGACGCGGGTCCCACGAACAACTGGATGGACCCCGCCGAGATGCGCGGCCTCATGACCGATCTCTACCGCGGCTGCATGCGCGGCCGCACCATGTGGGTCGTCCCGTTCTGCATGGGCCCGCTCGAAGCCGAAGACCCCAAGCTCGGCGTCGAGATCACCGACTCGGAGTACGTCGTCGTCTCGATGCGCACCATGACCCGAATGGGGCAGGCTGCGCTCGACAAGCTCGGAAAGGACGGCTTCTTCGTCAAGGCGCTGCACTCCGTCGGTGCGCCGCTGGAGGCGGGCCAGACGGACGTGCCGTGGCCGTGCAACGACACGAAGTACATCACCCACTTCCCGGAGACCCGTGAGATCTGGAGCTACGGGTCCGGCTACGGCGGCAACGCGCTGCTGGGCAAGAAGTGCTACTCGCTGCGCATCGCGTCGGCCATGGCACGCGACGAGGGCTGGCTCGCTGAGCACATGCTGATCCTCAAGCTGATCTCCCCGGAGAACAAGGCGTACTACATCGCCGCGGCGTTCCCGTCGGCCTGCGGCAAGACCAACCTCGCGATGCTGCAGCCCACCATTCCGGGCTGGCGCGCCGAAACCGTGGGCGACGACATCGCGTGGATGCGTTTCGGCAAGGACGGCCGGCTGTATGCCACCAACCCCGAGTTCGGTTTCTTCGGCGTGGCGCCCGGCACGAACTGGGACTCCAACCCCAACGCGATGAAGACCATCGCGGGCGGCAACACCGTGTTCACCAACGTCGCCAAGACCGACGACGGGGACGTGTGGTGGGAGGGCTTGGAGGGCGAACCCGACCACCTGATCGACTGGAAGGGTAACGACTGGATCCTGCGTGAGACGGAAACCAAAGCAGCGCACCCGAACTCGCGCTACTGCACCCCGATCTCGCAGTGCCCGACCCTGGCCCCGGAGTGGGACGACCCGCAGGGCGTGCCGATCTCGGCGATCCTTTTCGGCGGGCGACGCAAGACCACCGTCCCGCTGATCACCCAGGCCCGCGACTGGCAGCACGGCGTGTTCATCGGCGCCACACTCGGTTCCGAACAGACCGCCGCCGCCGAGGGCAAGGTCGGCACCGTGCGCCGCGACCCGATGGCGATGCTGCCGTTCATGGGCTACAACGTGGGCGACTACATGCAGCACTGGATCGACATCGGCAAGAACTCCGACGAGTCCAAGATGCCCGCCGTGTTCTTCGTCAACTGGTTCCGCCGCGGCGCCGACGGTCGTTTCCTGTGGCCGGGTTTCGGGGAGAACAGCCGGGTGCTCAAGTGGGCCATCGAGCGCATCGAGCACAAGTCCGACGGCAAGACCACGCCGATCGGGATCGTGCCGACGGCCGCGGACATGGACCTCGAGGGGCTCGACGTGAAGGCCGAAGACGTCGACGAGGCACTGGCGGTCAACGCCGAGGAGTGGCGCCAGGAACTGCCACTGATCGAGGAGTGGTTCGAGTTCGTGGGCGAAAAGCTGCCGACAGGTATCAAGGACGAGTTCGACGCCCTCAAGCACCGGCTCGCCGAAGAGGCCTGACCCCGGTTCCGCGAACGCGCGCGTCTGCACGGCGACGCGCCGCGTGATGCGTACATTTTGTGCGCGCTCGTAGGGGCTGAGCGGCCTGAGTCCGCCACGAGGCGCCACTTCCGACCACTTGACACCCGTCAAGTCTGCCGAAGTAGAGTCTGACCATGCAGATCCGCGACACCGCCGTTGCCACACCTGACAAGCCCGCCATCATCATGTACCCGTCCGGCACGGTCGTGACGTTCGGGGAACTGGAAGCCAGAGCCAACCGCCTGGCGCATCTGTTCCGGGACGCCGGGCTGGTGGAGGGCGACGTCGTCGCGATCCTCATGGAGAACAACGAGCACATGCACGCGGTGATGTGGGCGGCGCGCCGCGCAGGCCTCTACTACGTGCCCATCAACACCAACCTCACCGCTGCCGAGGCCGCGTACATCATCGACAACAGCAGCGCCAAGGCGATCGTGGGCTCCGGCAAGCTCAGGGACACGCTGGCAGGCCTTCGCGACCAGCTTCCCAACGGTCTGCCGCCGGTGCTGGTGATCGCCGACGGGCAGCTCGACGGATGGCAGAGCTACCCCGAATGTGTTGCCGGGCAGCCAGATACCCCGATCGACGACGAGATCGAAGGTGACCTGCTGCAGTACTCCTCGGGCACTACCGGCAGGCCGAAGGGCATCAAACGCGAACTGCCGCATCTGCCGCCGGCCGAGGCGCCCGGTCTGATGGCCGCCCTGGTGTCGTTCTGGATGCACCCTGACGCCGTCTATCTCAGCCCCGCACCGCTGTACCACACCGCTCCGTCGGTGTGGTCCATGCAGACGCAGGCCGGGGGGATCACCACCGTGGTGATGGAGAAGTTCGACGCCGAGGGCGCGCTGGACGCGATCGACCGGTACCGCGTCACGCACGGCCAGTTCGTTCCGGTGATGTTCACCCGGATGCTGAAACTTCCTGCAGACAAGCGGTTGTCCTACGACGTGTCGAGCCTCGAGCGGGTGATGCACGCCGCGGCGCCATGCCCGGTGGAGATCAAGCAGCAGATGATCGACTGGTGGGGTCCGATCGTCGACGAGTACTACGCCTCCTCCGAAGCCCACGGTTCCACGCTGATCACCGCCGATGAGTGGCTGACGCATCCCGGCTCGGTCGGGAGGCCGCTGGCGGGGGCGCTGCACATCCTCGACGAGGACGGCAACGAACTGCCCCCGGGCCAGGCCGGTGAGATCTACTTCGAGGGCGGGTTCGATTTCGAGTACCTCAACGATCCTGGGAAGACAGCCTCGTCTCGCGATGCCCGCGGCTGGAAGACGGTGGGCGACATCGGTTATGTCGACGAGGAGGGCTTCCTCTACCTCACCGACCGCAGGCATCACATGATCATCTCCGGCGGGGTCAACATCTATCCCCAAGAAGCGGAGAACCTCCTCGTCACCCACCCGTTGGTGATGGACGCCGCGGTGTTTCCAATCCCCGACGACGAGATGGGGCAGAGCGTCAAGGCGGCGGTGCAGACCGTCGACCCGAGTGATGCCACCCCGGAGTTCGCTGCCGAACTGCTCGCCTGGGTGCGGGACAGGCTGGCGCACTACAAGTGTCCGCGTTCGATCTCGTTCGAGGAGCAGCTGCCGCGTACCGACACCGGCAAGTTGTACAAGCAGGAGCTGATGAAGAAGTACTCATGACAGTCGAATTGGCCGGCGGCGTGCTCGTCGCCCTCGGAACACCCTCCGACGAGGCGACTTTCACGCTCACCGAGGACCCCTGCGACGACCGCCGTGCGGTCACCGTCGCCTCGGTGTCGGAGTCGCTCGACGAGCTCACCCACCGCTGTCGCCGGTGGCCCGAGGCGGCGGCGGTGTGTGACGACGTGTTGCGCGCTCTCGATCCGCAGGGCTCGACGTTCACCGGCGTCGTCACCGAGTCACTGGCGTACTCGACCCTGCAGTCCGGCAGCGAGTTCGCCCGTTGGCTTGCCGAACGTGGCCCGGCGCGGGTCCCGGAGATCGCGAATCCCGTCCAGGCACATCGCGACGGCGGCCGGCTGGTGATCCGGTTCAACCGGCCGCAGCGGCACAACGCGTTCTCCACCGATGCCCGGGCGGCCCTGCTGGAAGCCCTCGACGTGGCCCGGTTGGACCCGTCCGTCAACGAGGTGGTGCTGGCCGGTAACGGCCCGTCCTTCTGCAGCGGTGGCGACCTCGCCGAGTTCGGCACCTTCACCGACCCGGCGGGCGCGCACCTGGCCCGCACCCGCCACAGCCCCGCCCTGGCGCTCGCCGACATCACCGCCCGGCTGGGACGTGCCTGCCGGGCCGAGATACACGGGCAGGTGCAGGGCAGCGGGCTGGAGATGGCCGCGTTCTGCGGATGGGTGCGCTGTCACCCCGATGCGGTGTTGGGCCTACCGGAACTCCGCCTGGGACTGATCCCCGGAGCCGGGGGGACGGTCAGCATCACCCGCCGGATCGGTCGCTGGCGTACCGCCTATCTGGTGTTGTCCGGGCGAGATGTGGATCCGGTGACCGCGTTGCGGTGGGGTCTGGTCGACGAGGTCGGCGCTGCCGGGCCGGCCGGACGATGACCTCGTTGACGTCGACGTCGGGGCGGTAGTCGCGCATCGCCGCCACCGAGCGTCAGCGGGAACGGCGCAACGTCACCCGGTAGGTGTACTGCTCGGGCAGGAAGTGGCTGACCGACAACTCGACCGGACGGCCGGTGCTGTCGGAATAGAGCCGGTCGACGCGCAGCATCGCATGCCCAACACGGCAGTCCACGGCTGCCGCGACGTCCTGGCCTGCCGTCGCGACCGTGATCGACTGCGCCGCTTCGGCAATGGGTTCATCCAGGTGTGGTTCCAGCAGACCGATGACGGTGTGGGTGCCGACCGCGCCGGTCTTCAGTGCGCCGCTGTCCTCGACGTGACGCGCACTCGAGCCGGGCAGGTGCACGGTGGTCAACACGAACGGAATTCCGTGCCCGGCAGCCCCGTGCAGCCGCCGGAACACCACGGTGTGCACCACGTCGTCGTCTAGGCGCAGCCGACTCGCCGCCTCGACGTCGACCCGCCGGGTCAACCCGCGCACCACCTCCATGGTGGTGTCCTGCGACAGGTTCATCAGGTCCTCGATGGAACCGAGCTGACGGAGATAGCGTCCCGACTCCCTGGCATACGTCCCCCGCCCCGGAACCCGGTAGACCACCCCCTCGGCGACCAGGTCCTGAAACGCCCGGCGGACCGTCTGGCGGGACAGCCCGTGTCGGGCAACGAGTTCGGACTCTGTCGGCAGCCGGACGCCGTGCGGGTAGCGGCCTGCACCGATCTCGTCGCGCAGCTGTTCACGCAGCAGCCGGTACGCCGGTTCCGCGCGCATCCTCAGATGCCGCCCCGGGCGACGAGTTGTGCGGCGATGACATTGCGCTGGATCTCGTTGGTGCCCTCCCCGACGATCATCAGCGGCGCGTCCCGGAAATACCGCTCGACGTCGTATTCGGTCGAGTAGCCGTACCCGCCGTGGATGCGCACCGCGTTCAGCGCGATCTCCATCGCGGTCTCGGAGGCGAACAGCTTGGCCATCCCCGCCTCCATGTCGGCGCGCCGGCCGCTGTCGTAGCAGTCGGCCGCGTGCAGGGTGAGGGTGCGGGCGGCGGTCAGCTTCGTCGCCATGTCGGCCAGGTAGTGGCCGATCGCCTGGTGCTTCCAGATCGGCTGGCCGAAACTCTCCCGGTCCTGGGCGTAGGCCAGCGCGTCCTCGAGGGCGGCGGTGGCGACCCCGAGAGCGCGGGACGCCACCTGGATGCGCCCGGTCTCGAGGCCCTTCATCATCTGGCCGAAGCCCTTTCCGGGTTCGCCACCGAGGATCGCCGACGCGGGAACCCGGCAGTCGTCGAAGCGCAGCTCACAACTCTCCACACCCTTGTAGCCCAGCTTGGGCAGATCCCGCGACACCGACAGTCCCGTGGTCCCCTGCTCGACCAGGAGCACCGAGATCCCTCGATGTGGGGGGCTCGCGGCGGGGTCGGTCTTGCACAGCAGCGCGATCAGCCCCGAGCGCCGGGCATTGGAGATCCACGTCTTCGACCCGTTGATGGCCAGCCCGCCGCCCTCGGACGGGACTGCCGTGGTCGTCATCGCCTGCAGGTCGGACCCGCCACCCGGTTCGGTCAGCGCCATCGTCGCGCGGATGTCCCCGGTGGCCATGTCCGGCAGATAACGCCGCTTCTGCTCCTCGGTGCCGAACAGCGCCAGCAGTTTGGCCACCACGGTGTGGCCGCCCATCGCGCCGGCCAGGCTCATCCAGCCCCGGGAAAGTTCCTGGGTGACCAGCACGTAGCACCGGGTCGACACCGGCGTGCCGCCGTACTCCTCCGGGATCGCCAGCCCGTAGACACCGATGCGCTTCATCTGTTCGATCCACGCCTCGGGGTAGGAATTGGCGTGTTCGACGTCTCGGACGGTGGGTTTGACGTCGCGGTCGACGAACGTCCGGACCGTGTCGACCAGGAAGGCTTCCTCGTCGTTCAGCTGGGCAGGCACCCGCGTCACCTCCTTTAAATGTACGGCCATATTGACATGACAACGAGCATGGTGCCAGCATGGCGAGCTGTGACTTTGTACGGCCAAATGCCGGGCGGACCGCACTTCGACGATCTTCAGGTGGGTCAGGTCTTCGACTCCTCCCCGTCGGTGACGTTGACCGCGGGCATCGCGGCGGCACATCAGGCGATCCTCGGCGACCGCCTCCGGCTGGCGCTGGACGCCGAACTCGCGGCCGCGGTGACCGGATCGCTCGGCCCGCTGGCACACCCGGCGCTGGTGTGCGACGTGGCGATCGGCCAGTCCACGGTCGTGACCCAGCGGGTGAAGGCCAACCTGTTCTACCGCGGGTTGAGGTTTCACCGGTTCCCGGTCATCGGCGACACCCTGTTCACCCGCACCGAGGTGGTCGGGCTCAAGCAAAACACCGCCAAGCCCGGCCGCGTCCCCACCGGCCTGGCCGCGCTGCGGATGACCACCATCGACGGGGTGGGCCGGCTCGTTCTGGATTTCTACCGGTGCGCGATGCTGCCGCTGAGCGGGACCGCCGTGGAGACGGGTCACGCCGACGACCTGTCGGATATCGGCGCCGCGGCGGGTCCGGTCTCCGACCCCACCGCGGACTGGGATCATCAGGCGTTCCGGGCCCGGGTGCCGGGTCCGCACTTCGATCCCGCCCTGGCCGGTGAGGTGCTGCGCAGCACCGCCGATGTGGTGAGCAGTGCACCCGAGCTCGCCCGGCTGTCGCTGAACATCGCTGCCACCCATCATGATTGGCGCGCGTCCGGACAGCGGCTGGTCTACGGCGGCCACACGATCGGGTTGGCGCTCGCGCAGGCCACCCGGCTGTTGCCGAACCTGGTTACCGTGCTGGGTTGGGAGTCGTGTGACCACACCGGCCCGGTGCACGAGAACGACACGCTCTACAGCGAACTGAGCATCGAATCCGCCGAACCCCTGCCCGACGGCCGCGGCGGGGTGGTGCGGTTGCGTTCGCAGGTCTACGCCGCGGGTGGGTCGGAGCCCGAGGCCGACCGTCCGGTCCTGGACTGGCGCTTCACCGGCCTGCTGTTCTGAGCGGACGTCACCCACAATGGTGTGGTGACGTCCGTGGGTTTCCCCGCCGCCGTGCTCGCGCATGCGCAGTCGGCCGCGCAGTGCCTCGGTGTCGGTGTCGACGCCGGGGAGTTGCTCGGTGGCCGAGCCGCGCTGCTGGGACTGCAGTCCCGCGGCCAGGTGTCGGCGGGCGGGGCCACCCGGCTGATGGGCGACGGCACCGGCGCCTGGTGCGCGCTGACGCTGTCCCGTCCTGACGACGTCGCAGCGGTGCCCGCGCTGGTCGAGTCCGACGACCTCGCCGCAGATCCCTGGCCGGTGCTCGCCCGGCGGGTCGGCCGGGTCGGAGCGGTGTCCTTCGCCGAGCGCGCCCGATTGCTCGGTCTGCCCGTCGGTGTGCTGGGCGAGACGACGGACCCACCGGGGGCGGCGCCGCGGATCCGGCGCCTCGGCGGGCGCCGACCGACGCCGGTGTCCCCGCAGGATCTCCTGGTCGTCGACCTGTCGTCGATGTGGGCGGGCCCGCTGTGCGCCCGATTGTTGGCGCGTGCCGGTGCGACCGTGGTCAAGGTCGAGACCGCGGCACGCCCGGATGGCACCCGCGCCGGCGCGCCGGCGTTCTTCGACTGGGTCAACAGCGGAAAGCTCTCCTACAGAGCAGATTTCCGACATCCCGAGGGCCTGCGCCGGTTACTGGCCGCGGCCGACGCGGTGATCGAGTCGTCCCGGCCTGCAGCGCTGGAACGACACGGCCTCGGACCGTCGGACCAGCCCGACCGTGACGGGCGGATCTGGTTGCGGATCACCGGCCACGGCACCGAGGGCGAACACGCCGACTGGGTGGCCTTCGGCGACGACGCGGCGGTATCGGGCGGGCTGGTGGCCGGCGCCGCCGATGCGCCGAGGTTCTGTGGGGATGCGATCGCCGACCCGCTCACCGGTATCCACGCCGCGCTGGCCATCCTGCAATCGTGCGGCCGCGGGGGCGGCGAGCTGATCGAGCTCTCCATGGCCGGGGTGTCCGCAACATATGCACGGCTGCCCGTCGGTGACGAGATAACCTGTGCGGCAACGCCGGTCGTGCCCCAGGCGGCCGCCGCCCTGGGAGCCGACAATGCCGCTGTCGAGCGCCTGGCAGCCCAGCGGCTTACCCCGACATGCTGATCCAGCGGGCGGTGCTGCTCGACGGCACACGCACCGACATCCGCGTCGGCGAACAGATCACCGAGGTCGCCGACGGGCTGGCGGCCCGGCCCGGGGAGACGGTGTACGACGCCGCCGGCGGCGCCGTGCTGCCGGGGTTGCACGACCATCATCTGCACCTGCGCGCTGTCGCGGCAGCCCTGCACTCGGTCCGTGTCGGCCCGGCCGAAGTCGCCGGTGCCCCGGACCTCGCCCGCGTCCTCGCCGCGGCGCGCGTCGACGCCGACGGCTGGATTCGGGCGGTCGGCTACCACGACGCCGTAGCGGGGCCACTGGACCGACACGTGCTCGACGCGCTCTCGCCGCCGGCGGTGCCGGCGCGGGTTCAGCACCGCAGCGGGGTGCAGTGGACGGTCAACTCGGTCGGGCTCGCCCGGATCGGCCTGGCGGGCCATCCGGACGGTCGGCTGCGCAGCGCAGACCCAAGCTGGTCGTCGACGCTGCTGCGCAGCGAGCCGAGCCTGGCCGAGATCAGCGCGCAGCTGTGCGGATACGGCGTCACCGGGGTCACCGACGCCACCCCGGATCTCTCCGCCGCCGACGTGGCGAACCTGCACCGCGCCCACGCCGCAGGCGAGCTGCGCCAGAAGCTGCACTGCCTGGCGCCGGGAAAGCGCATCCTGCACGACGACGAGCTGGACCTCGAGGGCCTCACCGAATGGGTCTGCGACGTACACGCCGCAGGTCGCACCGTCGCGGTGCACTGCGTGACGGCCGCGCAGCTGGTGATCACCCTCGAGGCGCTGCGCTGCGCCGGTGGCCGCCCCGGCGACCGCGTCGAGCATGCCGCGGTGGTGCCCGACGGCACCCTGTCCGACCTCGCCGCCGCCGGCGTGACGGTGGTGACCCAGCCGAACTTCGTCGCAGAGCGCGGCGACCAGTACCTGGCCGACGTGCCGGCCGCCGAACACCACGAGCTCTGGCGGGTGGCGTCGCTGCGCCGCGCCGGGGTGCCCGTCGCGCTGTCGACGGACGCACCGTTCGGTGACGCCGATCCGTGGGCGGCGATGCGCGCGGCGGTGCACCGCCGCACGCCCGCCGGCGCGATTCTCGGCGCGGCCGAGTGCGTCTCACCGGCCGAGGCGTTGGCGATGTTCCTCGGTGCGCCGACCCGCCCTGCGTCCGCCCGGCCGGTTCAGCCGGGTGCTCCCGGCGACCTGTGTGTCCTGTCTGCGCCACCGGCCGACGCGCTGGCCGACCTGGATCGCGGCCTGGTGGCCGCCACCGTCATCAGTGGGGAGTTGGTGTTCCAGAGGCCGTGAACGAGGTCCTCAGTAGCGCGCACTGGCTGGCGAAAAACGACTGCGAGACATCGGCTTTCGGCGCGATGCCGTCGAAGCCGTGGAACGCGCCCTGGACCACCAGCACCTCGCACGGCACTCCGGCGGCACGCAACCGCTCGGCGTAGGCGAGGTCCTCGTCGTGGAACAGGTCCAGCGTTCCGACGCCGATCCAGGCCGGCGGAAGCCCGCCGAGGTCCTCCCGGCGGGCCGGTACGGCGACCTCCGGATCGGCGTCGCCGAGGTAGGCACGCCAACCGAAACGGTTGCTCGACTGATTCCACAGCCGGTGCCCGGGGTTGTCCAGATCGGTCCGTGACACGGTGCGGTCGTCGAGCATCGGATAGACCAGAAGCTGTGCAGCCAAGTCGATCTGGCCGCGGTCGCGGGTCAGCAGCGCCAGCGCGGCAGCCAGCCCGCCGCCGGCGCTGGCTCCGCCGATCGCCACCCGGGAGGGATCGACCGAGGGCAGCGCGGCCAGCCAGCTCAGCGCTGAATAGCAGTCCTCCACCGGCGCCGGATACGGGTGCTCGGGCGCCAGCCGGTAGTTCACCGACGCGACGGTGGCGCCGAGCTCGCGGGCGAACCTGCGGCACAGCACGTCGTCCTGGGCCGCGTCGCCGATGACGTACCCGCCGCCGTGGATCCACAGCAGCGCCGGGCCGCAACCGGAGACCTCGGCGGGACGGTACAGCCGGACCCCGACGCCCGACGGCAGCGTGAGCACCTCGACATCGTCGGGTTCGTGGCGCCACATCAGCCGGCTCGCAGCGCGGATGAACGGCAGGGTCAGCGGCGTGATCATCTGTTTGGGCAGCAATTTGGCACTGCGTCGCAACTCGGGATGGAACTCCGGAACCGTCTTCATGCTGGGCACCTGATCAGTATGCGCACCACTTCATCACCGCAGCAGTGGATCGCGGGGCAACCCGAGGATCCGCTCGGCGATGGTGTTGCGGGTGATCTCCGAGGTGCCACCGGCGATGGTCATCGCGCGGTTGCCCAGGTAGCTGCGGGTCAGCTGCGGCGTCTGCTCCACCGCAGCGGCCGTGCCGGCCAGTTCGAAGGCCAACTCGGTCAGCCGTTGACCCGACTCGGCGACCAGCAGCTTCGTCACGTTGCCCTCCGGTCCCGGCTCGGCACCGGCGATCGCCCGGCTCGCGCGGCGCAGGTTGAGCAGTCGCAGCGCGTGGATCTCGGCGATCACCGCACCCGCCTGCCTGCTGTACATCGTGGCCGTTGCCGGCGAGCTGTCGAGAAGTTCGACCAGGTGGTCGGGGGTGGTGCCGCCGATGGCACCCGATCCGCCGCCGATGGAGACCCGCTCGTTGCCCAGCGTCGCCCGCGCCACCAGCCAGCCCTTGTTCACGTCACCCACCACGTCGGAGTCCGGCACGAACACGTCGTCGAAGAAGACCTCGTTGAAGTGTGCGTCGCCGGTGATGCCCCGCAGCGGGTTGACCGTCACCCCTTCGGATTTCATGTCGATGGCCATCATCGTCACTCCGGCGTGCTTGGGGGCGTCGAAATCGGTGCGCACCGTCGCCAGGCCCCATTGGCACATGTGGGCCAGGCTCGTCCAGACCTTCTGCCCGGTGATCCGCCAGCCGCCGTCCACCTTCTTGGCCGCGGTGCGCACTGCCGCGGCATCCGAGCCCGCACCGGGTTCGGAGAACAGCTGACACCACATCACCTGGCCGCGCAGCACCGGCTCCACCCAGCGCTCCCGCTGGTCTTCGGTGCCGGCCTGGGCGATCGTCAGCGCAACCCAGCCGGTGATCCCCATGTCCGGGCGTTCGATGTCGGCGAACTCCTCTTCGATGACCAGCTGTTCGAGGACGTCGGCGCCGCGGCCCCACGGCCGGGGCCAGTGCGGGACCAGATAGCCGGACTCGACGAGAGCATCGCGCTGCTGATCCGCCGGCAGCGCCGTGACCCGTTCGGCGACCTCGCGCGCGGCGCTGCGGTGGTCGTCGGCCTCGGGGGGAAGGGTGAACGACGCTCCGTGAGCCCGGCCGCTGCGCTGGCCCTCGACGACGTCGAGCAGGGGGTCGGCACCGTCGGCCATCAGCGCCGCCAGCATGCGGGCTCTGCGCAGATACAGATGGGCGTCGTGCTCCCAGGTGTAGCCGATACCGCCGTGTAGTTGAATGTTGTTCTGTGCGTTGAACACCTGGGCGTGAATCGCATGCGAGGCGGCGACGGCCGCGGGGAACCAGGCGCTGTCCAGGTCGTCGGCGCGAGCCGCATCCCAGGTGGCCGCGGTGGCTACCTCGGCGGCGACGAGCATGTTGGCGGCGTGGTGCTTGACCGCCTGGAAGGTGCCGATGGTGCGGCCGAACTGCTCGCGCACCTTCGCGTAGTCGACGGCCATGTCCAGCGCCGCCCAGCTCACGCCCACCGCCTCGGCCGAGGCCAAGATCCGGAACACCGTCCTGGCGTTGCGCGCAGCCCCGCGCAGCACACGATCGGCAGGGACGGTGACGTCGTGCAACGCCACGGATCCGACGCTGCGGGTGGTGTCGAGCGTGTCGAGCGCGCCGACCGTGACCCCATCGGCGCCCGCGGGCACGATCACGACGTCGTCACCGGCCACGAGCACCAGGATGTCGGCGTCCGGCGCGCCGAGCACCGCGGGGCACTGCCCGGTGACGACCAGGTCGGCACCCACCGCGACCGATCCCGACACGCCGAGCGCGGCGACGGTTTCACCGCCGGCCAACCCGGGGAGGAACTCGTTGCGCACCGGATCGGGTGCGCACCGGTCGATCACCACCGAGGCCGCCACGCTGGGCAGGAACGGCCCGGGACACAGCTGGCGGCCCTGGGACTCGAGCACCACGGCGAGTTCGGCCAACCCGAAGCCCGACCCGCCGACCTCCTCACCGATCGCCAGCCCGGTCCAACCGAGTTCGGTCGCCGCCGACCAGAGGTCGGACGGATGACGGGACCCGCCCTCGAGTGAGGCCCGGGCGGTGGCCAGCGCCGCCAACCGGGTGAGCTGCCCGCTCGCAGCTTCGGCCAGGTCCTGATGATCGTCGGTGATGGCAAGCCTCGATGCGGTCGCGCTCTTACTCACTGGGGACGCCCTCTTCGGTGGATTTGACAGTTGTCAACGAAGTTAGCGTGCCAGACGACGAAGACGACATCTGTGAGTGAGATCACAAATCGGCAACGGCGACAACTTGAGTAGACAACTTCGCTCAAGGTGTCGTTTGACTTTCGCGCATGAGGGTACGCTCGCGAAATGACGGAACGACCGGATATCCGGTACCCCGGCCCCACGCTGACCACCCGCTTGCAATGGTTGCTGAAGGCCGGTCCTTCCGATCATCTCCTGGCCATGAGCGTCGCGTCGGCATCACTGCCGGTCATCGGAAAGCACCTCGAACCGCTGGGTGTGCTGACCGCCGCCGCCATCTGGGGTTCCCGCCACGCACCGGACTTCCTCGGCGCGACCGCACGATCGCTGTTCAAGCCCTCCGACGCCGAACTCAAGCGTCAGGAGCGCGAGAGCACCAACGCGGTCTCCGAAGCGGCGTTGCGCGGGCTGGTCTCGACCAAGGATCTCGACATCGAATGGCCGCAACCCGAGCGCACCCCGCCGTTCTGGAAGATGCGTGAGCATCGCCGTCACGTGCACCGGACGTCGGTGCAGTACGGCCCGCGACCCACCCAGTTGCTCGATGTGTGGCGGCGCGACGACCTCCCCGACCAACCTGCGCCGGTGCTGCTGTTCGTTCCCGGTGGGGCCTGGGTGCACGGCAGCCGATTCCTGCAGGGCTACGCGTTGATGTCGCATCTGGCCGAGAAGGGCTGGGTCTGCCTGTCGATCGACTACCGGGTCGCACCGCACAATCCCTGGCCGGCCCACATCATGGACGTCAAGGCGGCGATCGCCTGGGCCCGGGCCAACGTCGACAAATTCGGCGGCGACCGAAACTTCGTCACGATCGCCGGGACCTCGGCGGGCGGCCATCTCGCCGCGCTGGCGGGCCTGACGGCCAACGATCCCGAACTTCAGGGCGAACTGCCCGAGGGATCCGACACGTCGGTGGACGCGGTCGTCGGTATCTACGGGCGCTACGACTGGGAGGACAAGTCGACCGTCGAGCGGGTGCGGTTCGTCGACTTCCTCGAGCGGGTGGTGGTCAGGCGCAAGATGTCCAGGCATCCCGATGTGTTCCGCAAGGCGTCGCCGATCGCCCGGGTGCACGCTCAGGCGCCGCCGTTCCTGGTGATGCACGGGACCGGTGACAGCGTGATCCCCGTCGCCCAGGCACGTAGCTTCGTCGACCGGCTCAAGGCGGTGTCCCGGTCGGTGGTCAGCTATGTCGAGTTACCGGGCGCCGGCCACGGTTTCGACATGATGGACGGCGCCCGCACAGGCGCCGCATCGACGGCAATCGGCTTGTTCCTCAACCATGTTCACCGAAACAGAAGCCTCATCGGAGCCAAAGAGGTTATATAGGCCTCCGGGTAGGAGGTTGTTGACGTGAAGAGGCTCAGCGGGTGGGACGCTGTGTTGTTGTACAGCGAAACGCCCACGGTTCACATGCACACGCTGAAGCTGGCGGTGATCAAGCTCGACGATCTCGGTGGGGCGAAGTTCGGTGTCGAGGAACTGCGCAAGGTCATCCACAGCAGGCTCTACAAGCTGGACCCGTTCCGCTACGAACTGATCGACATCCCGTTCAAATTCCACCACCCGATGTGGCGGGAGAACGCCGAGGTCGACCTCGAGTACCACGTCCGCTCCTGCCGCGTCGACGCGCCGGGCGGTCGCCGCCAACTCGACGAGGCGGTGGGCCGGATCGCCAGTACCGCGCTGGACCGCAGTCGTCCGCTGTGGGAGATGTACCTGATCGAAGGCCTGGCCGAAGGTCGCATCGCGGTGCTCGGCAAGATCCACCACGCTCTCGCCGACGGCGTCGCCTCGGCGAACCTGCTGGCCCGCGGCATGGATCTGCAGGACGGCCCGGTGCCGGAACGGGATTCCTATGCCACCGATCCCGCGCCGTCCAAGAGCGAACTGGTGCGCACGGCCTTCACCGATCACCTGCGGCAGATCGCCAAGTTCCCTTCCGTGGTGCGTTACACGGCTCAAGGGGTGAGCCGGGTGCGCAAGAGTTCCCACAAGCTGTCGCCGGAACTGACCCGTCCTTTCACCCCGCCGCCGTCCTTCATGAACCACATGGTCGACGCGACCCGCCGGTATGCCACCGCCACCCTGTCGCTCGATGACGTCAAGCAGACCGGAAAGCACCTGGGCGTCACGATCAACGACATGATCCTGGCGATATCCGCCGGCGCGTTGCGAAAGCTGTTGTTGCGCTATGACGGCACCGCCGACCACCCGCTGCTGGCCTCGGTGCCGGTCAGCTTCGACTTCTCCCGGGACCGGATCTCCGGCAACTACTTCACCGGCGTCCTGGTCAGGCTGCCGGTGGATGTCGACGATCCCCTCGAGCGGGTGCGCGCCGCCCACGACGGCGCCACCGCCGGCAAGGAGAGCAACAACCTGATCGGGCCGGAACTGGTGAGCCGGTGGTCGTCGTACTTCCCACCCGCCCCGGCCGAGGCGATGTTCCGGTGGCTGGCCAACAAGGACGGCCAGAACAAGGTGATGAACCTGCCGATCTCCAATGTGCCGGGCCCCAGGGAGCGGGCCCGGGTCGGCGGCGCGCTGGTCACCGAGATCTACTCCGTCGGGCCGTTGACCACCGGCAGCGGGCTCAACATCACCGTCTGGAGCTACGTCGACCAGATCAACATCTCGGTGCTCTCGGACGGCAAGACCCTCGAGGACCCGCACGAGCTGACCGACGCGATGGTGCAGGCTTTCATCGAGATCCGTTCTGCAGCCGGGCTTTCCAAGGATCTCACGGTGGTCGACACCGCGATGGCGCCCTAGCGGTGGATGCTGCTCGCGGTTGAGGTCAGAAGATCGCGCGCAGCCCGATCACGCCGACCGCACCCAGGAGCGCGGCCGCCGGCAACGTGATGACCCAGGCCAGCGCGATCGGCTTCATCAGGCCCCAGTTGGTGGAGCGGTTGACGATGCCGACACCAAGGACCGCGCCGATGAGTATGTGCGTGCTTGATACGGGCAAGCCAAGGGTGGATGCCCCCATCACCACGGCGGCGGCCGACAGTTCCGCGGCGAAGCCCGACGCCGGGTGCATCTTCGTCAGATGGGTACCGACTGTCGCGATCACCTTGCGGCCGATGAACCACAGCCCGGCGACCAACGCCACACCGAATGCGAGCATCGCCGCCATCGGAACCTCGGCCTCCGCATTGATCGAGTCGGTGCGAAGCACGTCGAGGATCGCCGCGAACGGGCCGATGGCGTTGGCGATGTCATTGCTGCCGTGGCTGAACGCGAACCCGGACGCGGTGAACACCTGCAGCCAACTGAAGATCAGGAACGTCGAGCCCGACAGCGATTCGCTCTTGAGTGTCTTCGTGAAGATGTAGGTCGCCATCCACGCCGCGGCCCCGATCATCATCATGATGAAGTAGTTGTTCAGGGTCGTCAGGCCCAGATCGATGTTCTTGAGTCCCTTGAACAGCAACATTCCGGAGATGACCATGGCGCCGAACGCCGCCAGCAGCGGTACCCAGGTCTGCAGCGCCCGATAGGCGTCGACCGAGGACGCCTTGGCGTCGATCTCGTGTAGCTCCCGGAAGTAGTCGGACTCCAGCTCAGCGGGATCGTAGTCGCGCCGGCCGGCCGCGACCGCATCGCGAGCGAGCGCACTGGTGTAGGAGATCTGCTGAATCTCGGAGAGCCGTTCGAAAGCCTCCTTGTGCGCGCTGCGGTGCCGGACTCGTTCCTGCTTGATCTGCCGCAGTACCTCGTCGGCATGATCGTTGTAGGTCAGGATGTTCCGCTTGATGACGCCGTACAGCAGATAGGACATGGCCCCGCCCAGCAGCGGCGACAGCACCCAGGACATCGCAATCTGACCGATCTCGCCCCACTGGACGATGGCCAGCGGGCTGCTGTCGTGCGCGGTCAGGTAGCCGACCGCGAGTGCTGCTCCGACGATGCCGCCGATGATCGAATGTGTAGTGGATACCGGGTAGCCCATTCGGGTCGCGAACAACAGCCAGAAGGCCGCGGCGAACAGGGCCGACATCATGATGTAGATGAAATCCGTTGGATCGACCGACATCCCGGAGATGTCGACGATGCCGCTACGGACAGTGTCGGTCACTGCGCCGCCGGCGATGACCGCACCACTGACTTCGAAGATCGCTGCGACCAGCAGCGCTTGCTTCATCGTCAGCGTGCCCGCGCCGACGCTGGTGCCGAAGGAGTTGGCGACGTCGTTGCCGCCGATGTTGAACGCCATGAACATTCCGAGCACGGTGGCCAGTACCAGCAGCACCTTGCTGGCACCGTCGACGTAGTCGAATGCCCACCAGGAGAAGATCAGGAACGTCCCCGCAAGCAGAAGTCCGAACGACAGGTGCCAGCTGCGGTCGGGGCCGAGAAAGCCCCCCTCCTCCGGCGCCTGAGCGCCGGGCTCTTGAATTGCGGTGGCCAACAGTCTCCCCCTTTTTGCGTGCTTGCCTAGGGCACAGGAAGTTACGGGACCGGGGCGAGCGAACGGTGTCGGCGCGATGAATGGTCAATGACGCGATTGGGGTCTGGTCGTCGGTCTCGACCCGGTACGGGAATTCATCGAGCTTCGGCCCCTGGTCTGCTCACCGCTCCTCTCGGAGTCATGCGGCAGCGGCGAACCGATTGTCGGGTCGGACGTCGCGGGGGCCGTCTGAGCTGTCGGCGGCGCGGGCGACGGGGGTGGCAGCCACCGCCTGTGTGGTGTCCTGTCCGCGATACCTCAGGAGGTAGCGCTGCGCCGCCGAGCGGTCGGTGTTTCCACGGATCGGGTCGAGCCCGAGTACGACGTCGCCGGTGGGGTCGGCGACCGCGATCTGGCGACGGCGCAGTGCGAAGCACAGTGCGGCCACGGCGTAACTGCCGGCCATGGCGACGCCGAGGACGGCAGCCCGGTCGGATCCGAAGCCGAGCGCCGCGACGAACAGACCCAGAAATGCGAAACCGACCAGCGTCAGGACGTAGCCCGCTGCGGGCAGTGGAACGCGGGTAAGTGATCGGTGCACAGCATCCTCCTTAGAGCTACGCTACGCGTATCGTAGCGCTATGGATAGTGTAGCGTACAGAGCGGATTGCTGCTCTGAGCACCGAAGCGAGGGACATGACAGATGGTGGCGGTGCGACCCGCGGCGACGAGGTGGGCACGCGGATTCTGGATGCCGCTCTGCAGATCCTGCGGGCCCGCGGACCGCGCGCAGTGACGATGCAGGCCATCGTCGAGGCCACCGGGATCGCGAAGACGACCATCTACCGGCGCCACCCGAACCGCCGCGCATTGCTCACCGCAGCCCTCGCGGGCCTGGTGATCAGACCCTCGATCCCGCCGGGGTCAAGCCGCGAGCAGCGACTCGGGTGGGTGATCTCGCAGTCGAGCGACGTCATCGCCAACGGCATCGGAGGCGGTGGGTTCGCCGCTCTGCTCACCGATGAAGACCCTGACTTCAGTGACGCATTCCGCGAGATCCTGGGCGCTCACCGGGGTCTGGCCATCGAGGTGCTCGGTGACGACAGCGGGGACGCCGACACCGTGATCGACATGATCGTCGGGGGCTACGTCGCAGAACTGGCCCGCACCGGCGCCGTGGACACCAGTTGGTGCGACCGGATACTGGCGGTGCTGAACCCGGGCAATTGAAGCGGTCGCTCGAGTCGAGCAACACACAGCGTGTGGTGGATCGCAGTGTCGCGCTGGTCCATCGCTTCTGGGCGAGGAATCTGATGGGCTGCAACATGATTCGTCAACCGCAGTACGATGTTCTTCACCTACAACGTGATGTACATGGCGAAAGTGCTCAAGCACAGGGGGATTCTCAGCGTAGGGAAATTAGTGCTCGGAATGGAAGCGGGGTGCGATTCGGACATAGCAGCCCTGAGTACCGCTAGCCGGCCGCCCTGGCTTGTCATCGAACGCGGGGCTCAAAGCCCAGCACGGGTAGTGAGCTCAGGCCGCGAGTCACGTTGTTCAGATGCCTGGTCGGCTCGCCGAGTTCGAACCGTCGGACACGCTTGGCGAGGGCGCCCAGCACCGCGTGAGCTTCAAGCTTCGCCAGTGCTTGTCCCGCGCATGCGTGAGTGGCGTAGCCGAAGGTGAGGTGGTCGGTTGGCCTGCGGGTGACGTCGAAGCAGTCCGGCTCGGCGTAGTGGCGGTCGTCGCGGTTTCCGGAGCCGTACAAGATGAGCACCTCGGTTCCGGGTTCGAGCCGCAGCCCGCCGACCGTGACGTCAGTGGTCGTCCTCCTGCCGAACACCTGCACCGGAGCGTCATAGCGAAGAACTTCGTTGAACGCGGCGGGCAGAATACTGGGGTCCGCGCACACGAGGTCCCATTGGTCGGGATGAGTGGCGAAAAGGTGCACGGCATTGGCGATGGCGTTGATCGTTGTGTCCATGCCGGCGGACGTATAGGCGGCAAGCAGTGGGATGCAGGATTCGCGTTTGATCCGTCCGTCGTCGGCAGCATCGAAGATGGCGCGGCCCATGCTGTCGGGCTTGAGGTCCTTAGCGTCGAGAGTACCGAGCCAGTCGAACATCTCGCCGATCGCCGAAAGGGCGCTTTGGGCGCGCGCGTTCAGCGGGCCGCACACATCGAACGTCGCATCCGCCCAGCGCAACATGTTGGGCCGCGCGGCTTCGGGTAGGCCGATGAGGTCGAACACCACCGCCATCGGGAAGGCTGTCGCCAGGTCGGCGACGACGTCGAACGACTCCTTGCGCAGAACCGTCTCCACCAGGGTGTCCGCGCGTGCGGCGATGTCGTTCTGAAGGTCTCTCAGGGCGCGGGGAGCGAGTCGGTCGGAGAGCACCGAGCGGAGTGTGTCGTGCTCGGGCGGGTCTGCAGCGATCACTGTGCCCGTGAGTATCTCGTTCACCACGTCGTTAAGGGCGATGCCGGCCGAAGAGAACGTCTTCCAGTCACGCAGCGCAGACCGGATGTCGTCATAGCGCGGGAGCGCCCAGGCGTCGAGCTGGGTGAGATAGACGGCACTTCCGGCGTCGCGCAACTCACGGTAGGTCGGATAGGGGTCGTAGAGGATGTCGTCGACGAACAAGTCGACATCGGAGTGGGGCGCATGAGTAAGCGTCATTGCTTTACCTCCATCGGTTGGGTATCCGGCCTCGCCAACATGGGTGGTCGGCCGATCACGATGCGTTTCCGCCATTCGAGTGCGGTCACGCCTGCGCCTCCAAGGCGGCGACGGGACATGCGAATGCTGCCGCCCGGGCAGCTGAGATCGACGACGGCGGAACCTCTTCTGGGGCGACAATCAGGTCGCCGTTGTCGTCGAGACGCAGCAACTCGGGCGCAGCCTCAGCGCACAAACCGTGGCCTTCGCATCGCTTGCGGTCGATGATCAGCTTCACCGTCGTCTCCTTCGCCGGTTCTTCTCACGAGTCCGATGGGCGACACCGCGCGCAACGGCTGGGCCGTCGCCGTCGGCTTCACACTGTGTGCGTCATCGATCGTTGGGGCGCAACGCCGCTAGGATGCTTGCGCACGAAACATCCGCGTTCATGGGATGGGTCAACAGCATCTGCGTGGTGAACGCAATGTGCTCGCGCAGCAGCTGCACGCCACCTTCGGCGTCGCGATTAATGGCGGCGTCGGCCAGCGCCTGGTGCTCGGTAGCCGGATTGCGTCCGTTCTCGGCTATCAGCGGCGCCGCCCACCGCCGATAGAGTTCGGCTTCGGCGCGCAAGCTCTCCGCCATTTGAACCAACCGTCGGTTCCCGCAGCCGGACAGAAGCGCAGCGTGGAATGCTTCGTGCGCCTGATACCAGGCGTCATCGCGGACCCCCTCGGCGGCCTGGCGTTCGCGCAGGCTGAGGATGTGATGGGTCGCCACCACTTCCGACTCCCAGCGGTCATCGCCGAGAACGATCGACTGGCGAAACGCCAGCGCCTCCAACTCCACCCGAGCGGTGGTCAAGTCGGTCAGCTCTTCGGCCGACAGCGACGCGACCGCATAGCCCTGGTGTGCCTGTAGCGATACCAGCCGTTCTGCCGTCAGGCGCGTGAGGGCCTCGCGGACCGGTCCGACGCTCGTCCCGTACTGCGCGCACAGTTCAGGAAATTTCAGGCGTTGTCCCGGCTTCAGGCGCGCCATGAAGATGTCGGCCCGCAGCCGCTCGTAGAGATCGTTCGCACGAGTCCCGGACCCGCTTCCCTTGGCCATGGCGAAACTGTACGCGATATTGCAATAGTCACACAACTTTAGAAACTACTCTTGACATGTCAAAGTTGGCGCGCCAAGCTGACGAGGCGAACGCCAACGACCTCGAACAGGGCAGCGGCGGGCATCGATTGGATCGAGGAGGCAGACCCTTGCAAACCCAGACAGCCACCTACGACATCGCCCAGTGGGACTCACCACCGCCGGTCGGCACTCCCGAACACGCGCTGTGGCTCGTCCAGTGGCATTTCGCCTACGAGACACCGGATCAGCTGGGCAAATTGGAGCAGCTCTACCACGACGACATCGTCTGGGAGGTGCCGACGCGTCGAGTCATCTATAGAGGTAAGAAGGACGTCCTCGACAACTACGCACGGATCTTTGAAAGCCTCGATGACGCCAAAATCAAGCCGCTCGAACGATATGCGACCCAGAACCGCGCATTCGACGACTTGGAACTGACCTTCAAACTGGTCAACGGCAAGGGTTTTCCCAATCATCCGCTGCCGGTGGGCTCGCGCGTTGCGATGCGCATGGTGCACAACTTCCACATCCAGGGTGGGCTCATCATCCGTGAGAATGGCTACGAGATTTGGCGGCCTGACCTCAACAGGTAGTCCGAACGTCACACCGAGCCGCTCAACAACAACGCGTGCGGCGCATGACGGGAGATTGCCGCTCCTGTCCATCCACCTAGGAATTGAGGTAAACAGTGATTCTCGCTAACGTCGAGCGACGGCTGACGACTTTCGTCGGCGGCGAAGCCGTTGATGTCGAAGAGAAGAGTGGCGGTCTCTTTGACGCGGATCCGGCGCTCATCTACCCGCGCTGGGGCGAGTTCCGAGAATGGGCCGACGGTATCGGCGCGAAAGGCGCCGGCGATGTGGCCCCATCGCGGTTGGACGCGCCGTCACCTCGCCCGCCGCAAGTCTTCGGGCTCGTGCTGAACTATCGCGACCACGCCGCTGAGGCCGGCCTCGCCCTGCCCGCCTTTCCGGCAGCATTCACGAAGTTCCCAAGTTGCATCGTCGGACCGCGTACGCCGGTCGAATTGGCGGGCGCCACCTCAGATTGGGAGGTGGAACTCGTCGTCGTGATGGGGCGCCGCGCCACCAACACGCCTGCCGTCAACGCGTGGGATCACGTCGCCGGGCTCACCATCGGGCAAGACCTCTCCGAGCGGGCGCTGCAGCTCGCTGGTCCACTGCCGCAATTCAGCCTCGGGAAGTCGTTTTCCGCCTACGGCCCAATCGGTCCTTGGCTGGTCACCCCCGACGAGCTCACCGACCCCGACGATCTGGCGATCCGGTGCTCACTTGACGGCGAGACCGTCCAAGAGTCCCGCACCTCCCAACTGATCTTCTCGGTGGCGGACCTCATCGCGCAGCTGTCGACGGTGCTCACCCTGTTGCCAGGCGACCTGATATTCACCGGCACCCCGGCTGGTGTGGGATGGGCCCGTGAGCCTCAGCGCTTCCTTACGCCAGGCCAGCAGTTGATCAGCGAGATCGAAGGCATCGGGCGGTTGACCACTTCGTTTGTGGCCTCCGGCGCCGCATCGGCGGTGTCGACAGCGTGACCACCACCACCCTGTGCGACGAACTGATCTGGGGCGAGGGGCTGCGTGTGCGTGGTGGAACTGTATGGAGTTCGGACACCCAAGCGGGTCAACTGCTCGAGATCGACTCCGACGGAGTGCGACGCCGCCCCCTCGAAAGTCCCACGAACGGAACCTGGTTCCTTCCCGACGGCCGATTGGCCGCGGCGCGGTGGCGGGATAAGCGCATCGATGTCCTCGTCGACGGCGAGTTTCAGCACTACGCTGATCTGAGCGACCTTGTCAGAGACACGCTCGGTGATATGACGGGCGCCCCCTGTGGTCGTCTCTACGTCGACGAGTTGGGAGCCGACCCGCACAGCGGTGCGCCGATCGGCCGGGTATTGGCCGTCGACCGAGACGGGTCGGCGCGGGTGGCCGCTGATGGGTTGCGATTTCCCAACGGACTTGCCGTCGTGGGTGACTCGCTGATCGTGGCCGAGACACATGGGGCCTGCCTGACAGCATTCGACATCGTCGATGACACCGGCACGTTGGAGAACCGCCGAACATGGGCCGATCTCGCCGAGATTTTCACCCCCAGGTTCCGTCCAGACGGGATCTGGCCGGTCGCAGATGGATCGATATGGGTCGCTGCGACCGAAGGGGAGGCGTTCGTCAGACTCTACGGCAACGAAGTCGTCGACTGTGTGCCAACGCCGGGCGAGTTCGCCATCTCGTGTTGCCTGGACGGCGCGGCGCTCTACATCTCGGCCAGCCGCAGCACTGACCCGCAGCTGTCATTGCTCACCGAGGCGTTGCCGCAGAAGAAAGTGTGCGGGCGCATCGCCCGCGTGGACGTCTCTCCATAGTCAAAAGCACTGAGCCCGAAGGGAAGACAACGATGTCCGACACGGCCGAAGTGATCATCGTCGGGGCAGGACCGACCGGTCTCGCGTCGGCAAAACTGCTTTCCGATTTGGGCATACGAGTTGCGCTGATCGATCCCTTCCGAATTGCGACGCACCACCCTCGCGCCACCCATATCGACGACGAGACGGTGCGCATCATGCAGACACTGGGAGCTGCGCAGCTGGAACCGACATTCTTCCGCAGCAGTTCTGGCGGCTATCGATTGTTCGATCGTCACAGCCAGCTGATCTGGTATCTGCCATGGCGCCCCGAACCGACAGACCAAGGTTGGCACGGCGACTACCAGTTCTTTCAGCCGGACTTCGAGAATCTGCTTCGCGGCCGGCTGCATGCCGCACCGAACACGGAACTATGGCTGGGCTGGCGCGCGCAAGAGGTCACCCAATCGGCCACACAGGTCACCGTGATGGTGCGAAACAACCGGAGCGGCGAGGAAAAGACCCTGACCGCGCGCTACCTGATCGGATGCGACGGCGCCCGTTCGGAGGTTCGAAAGCTAGTCAGCCCAGATGTCGAGGACCTCCACGGCACGCATCGATCGCTGATCGTCGATATCGCCCCTCTGGTCGACAGCCCCGCAGTCCCCGAACATGACGCGTACACCAAAGCGGCGCCACCCAACCCGATCACCTGCTTGCCGACAGCGCACGGCATGTACCGATTTGAATGGCTGCTGCGCCCTTCGGACGAGACCGGGGACTTCGAAGAACCGGGGCGCTGGTATGAGCTGCTGAAGCCATTTTACGCGCCCGGCGACTACCGGATCGCCCGCGCCGACGTCTACCGGTGGGAGTCGTTGATGCCCACCCGGTGGCGCGATGACAACGTGTTCATCGCCGGCGACGCCGCCCACCAGATGCCGCCGTTCCTCGGTCAAGGGATGTGCTCAGGACTGCGGGACGCAATGAATCTGGCGTGGAAACTGGCTGCCTGCCTTCGCGACGGCGCATGCGACTCTTTGCTGGACACCTATCAATCCGAGCGCGCTCCCCACGTGCGGGTCTTTGTCGAGGGCGCCGTTGCGGTCGCGAACGGTGTCGAGGCGATGGCGGAAGCCCCCGCTGAACTCGGAGGCCCGCCCACCACCACGCGAGTAGACGCCACCAAGCCGCAACTCGGCGGGGGACTGCATGGGGCCACCAGGGGGCCGGTGGGAGCGCTGAGCATGCAACCGAGCCTGCAGAGCGGCGTCCGTCTCGATGACGCAGTCGGCTACAGCTTCGCCGTCCTCGGCGATCCCACGCTGCTGGCATCAGTCGGGCCCGCCACTCGAGCCGCCTGGCGATCACTTCGAGCAGTCGTCATCGCCGAACTGCCTCTCCCGCTTCGGGCCTGGCTCAATGAGCATGAGGCCCACGCTCTTATCATCCGACCCGACCGCTACATCTTCGGGCTCGCCGCATCCTCATCAGAACTGGATCAGCTGACCGCCGACCTCTTCGCCGCGATATGTGGCAACCCCGCCAGTCCAGTTGGGCTGAAACAGAATTCCAGCAACTGAGGGGCGTGGGAAATTGCAATTCGTGACCTACGCATCACCGAGCGGAGATGACCGCGTCGGCGTCGTGGACGGTTCAATGCTGTACGGCTTTCCAGCGGGGCTGTCGCTGCTCGACGTCTTGGACCGCGGTGAGCTCCTGAGTGATGGAGGCCGAGCCAAGGATTCGCCCAGCGAGTCGATCGGGTTGGAAGACGTCACCTTGCGGGCGCCTCTGCAGCCCCGTTCGATCCGCGACTGCGCGGGGTTCCTGCAGCACCTCCGAAATGTCTCATCGGCCGCTGATATGCCCGTCGACGACCGGCACGAGAAGTTTCCACCCTTCTACTTCACCAACCCGGGCGCCGTCATCGGACCGTACAGCGACGTCCCGATGGCACCCGACAGCACGATGTTCGACTACGAACTCGAAATCGCCGCCGTGATCGGCAAGGCGGGATCGACGATTCCGCTCGCGCAAGCCGAGGACTATATCGCCGGCTACATGTTGTTCTGCGATTGGAGCGCACGCGACCTACAGATGAACGAGATGCCGCTGCGACTCGGGCCCGCCAAAGGCAAAGACACCGCCAACACGTTGGGGCCGATGCTCGTCACTCCAGACGAACTCGAGCCATACCGCAAAGGCCGCGCATTCGATCTCGCGATGACGGGCCACGTCAACGGTGACCTTGTGAGTCAGGGGCGCTGGAGCTCCATCGATTGGGGCTTCCCAGACATGATCACCTATGCGTCGCGAGGCACAACGCTGCGAGTAGGGGACGTCATCGGCTCCGGAACCGTCGAAAGCGGGTGCTTGTTCGAGCATTACTGCGTCGACCCGGAGAATTTCCGCGGTTGGCTGCGACCGGGCGACGAAGTGCGTCTAGCCGTCGAGCACATCGGCGAGTTGCGCCAGCGGGTGGTCGAGGGCGTCACCGCCGAGCGCCTGAGCAGTGGGTACTGACATGTCGTTGACACTGAGATCGCTGTTCCTGGGGACGCTGGAGCGATTCGGCCGACGCCCGGCAGTCCGCGCTGGCGAGATAACCGCCAGCTATGCCGAGATCGCGGCGACCGCGAATCGTCTGGCACATCACCTGGTTGCACTCGGAGTGACGCCGGGCGCCCCGGTCGCGTTGATGATGTCGAACCGAGTGGAATGGGTAGTCGCCGACCAGGCGATCATTCGCGCCGGCGGCGCCAAAGTGCCCATCAACGACATGCTGTCGACGTCGGAGATGGCATTCATCCTCCAGGACTGCGGCGCTCAGGTCGCCGTCACCGACGAAGTCATGGGCGATGTGGCCGAAGCCGCGGGGCTGCCGCACGTGATCAGGATCGGCCCCGACTGGGACGCGGCCATCGCTTCCGCGCCGCCGAGCGGACCGCCCGACATCACCGTGACAGGCGCTGATGTCGGTCTGATCATTTACACCGGGGGCACCACCGGTCGGCAGAAAGGCGTCGTCCACACTCAGCACGGTCTGGCGATCAACCTGCTGGCCCACCTCGTCGAAATCGGTCTACTCGATGACGAACGCCTTCTGCTCAGCACCCCGCTGCCGCACTCGGCGGGATTCCTGGCTCAGGCCGGACTCCTCAAAGGCGCCTTGCACTTCATCGAGCGACGCTTCGACACTACCCTGGTGCTGAACAGGATTGAGCACGATGGGGTGACGTTCCTGTTCATGGTCCCCACGATGATCTATCGCCTCTTGGATGCTGCCGAGGGGCGCGAGCTGGACCTGTCGTCATTGCGCACCATCCTCTACGGGGCTGCGCCGATCACACCTGAGCGTCTTGAGCAAGGACTGCGCCGCTTCGGCGCGGTGTTCATGCAACTCTATGGCCAGTCTGAGGCGCCGAACTTCATCACCCGGCTGACCCGGGAAGACCACGATCCACTGCTGCCCGAACGGCTTGCCAGCTGCGGACGACCAGCCACGCTGGTGAAGGTGGCAGTGCTCGACGATCGTGGCAGCCCTCTGCCTGCCGGACAGGTTGGTGAGATCTGCGCCCGCGCACCGTATGTGATGTCCGGATACCGCGGCTTGCCCGACACCACCGCCAACACTCTGCGAGATGACTGGCTGCACACCGGCGATATCGGCCTCCTCGACGAGGACGGGTACTTGCATCTGTTGGATCGAAAGAACGACATGATCATCAGCGGCGGAATGAACGTCTACACCACAGAGGTCGAGCAGGTGGTGAGCGCATGTCCCGGGGTGGCCCAAGTCGCCGTTGTCGGAGTGCCCCATCCGGACTGGGGCGAGGCGGTCGTCGCTTTCGTGGTTTCGTCCGATGAGTTCGACCAGGACGCAGCGATGAACCGCTGTCGAGCTGAGCTCGCGGCTTACAAAAGGCCAAAGGCGTTCCAACGGGTGGAGGCGTTGCCTGTGACATCGGTCGGCAAGGTCGACAAGAAGCGGCTAAAGGCGGGGCATCGGGCATGGTGACACCGCGGGCGGTTGGGGCGCCGAACGATTCGGCTCGGGTGGCCACATGAGCGGACAGGCGGCGCCGGAAAGGCCGAACATCGGACAGCCGTGGTCGGAGGCCGCCCCGCTTCGGCCGCTCCGGGGCGTGGGCGGATTCTTTGCGATGGCTCTCGACACTTTGGTCACAATGTTCAAGCCGCCGTTCGCCTGGCGCGAATTTCTGGAGCAGACTTGGTTCGTCGCCCGGGTTGCGCTCTTCCCCACCTTGCTGCTGGCGATTCCGTTCGAGGTGCTGACCGTCTTCACGTTCAACGTCCTGCTGGTCGAGTTCGGCGCCGCTGACCTCTCGGGCACCGGCGCAGCGCTGGCCACCGTGAACCAGATTGGACCCTTCGTCACAGTGTTGGTGGTGGCAGGCGCCGCGGCCTCGGCGATGTGCGCTGACCTGGGAGCGCGGACCATCCGCGAGGAACTCGACGCGTTGCGCGTCATGGGCATCGATCCCATCCAAGCCCTCGTGGTGCCCCGAGTGCTGGCCGCCACGGTGGTTGCCCTGCTGCTGTCGTCGTTGGTGACGCTGACAGGTCTCGCCGGGGGCTTCTTGTTCTCGGTGTACTTCCAGCACGTGACCCCTGGGGCCTTCATCGCCGGCTTGACACTGATCACCGGGGCAAGCGATGTCGTCGTGTCGATGGTCAAGGCGACACTGTTCGGACTGACCGCGGGCCTGATCGCCTGCTATCAGGGAACCCATGTCGACGGTGGCCCGGCCGGTGTCGGCAACGCGGTCAACCAAACGGTCGTCTACTCCTTCGTGCTGCTGTTCGCCATCAACGTTGTCCTCACCGCCATCGGCTTTCAGGTGACAAGATGACATTGAATCAGGTTTTACACCAACGATTTCCGCGATCTGCACACAGGCTTGGCGACCTTCGGTCAGGCTGGCGGCGCCTTGGCGACCAGACCCGCTTCTACTGTCAAACTCTGCGGTCGCTCGTCGACGCGTTCACGCACTACAAGGCCGAGATTCTCAGGCAGGTCGCCGCGATGAGTCTGGGCACCGGATCGCTGGCTGTCATCGGTGGCACCGCCGCGGTGGTCGGATTCTTGACCATGTCCACAAGCGGGGCATTGGCGAGCCAGGGTTACAACCAACTCTCTCAAGTGGGCGTGGAGGCGCTGAACGGATTCGCATCGGCGTTCGTCAACACCCGGCTGGTCACTCCGTGCACCGGTGCGGTCGCGTTCGCCGCCACGATCGGCGCAGGCGCGACCGCGCAACTGGGCGCCATGCGCATCAACGAAGAAATCGACGCCCTGGAGGTGATGGGCATCCGCACCATCGCATACCTGGCCTCGACCCGCCTCGCCGCCGGGGTGATCGTCGTCGTCCCGTTGTACTGCGTCGCGCTACTGCTGGGCTACTACTCCGGCGAAGTGATCACCACAGCGTTCTACGGCCAGTCGACCGGTGTCTATACCCACTACTTCGACACCTTCTTCATTCCCGCCGACGCGTTGCGGTCATTTCTGGTCACCGTCATCGAGGTGGCAGTGATCATGCTCGTGCACACCTACTATGGATTCACCGCTTCGGGCGGTCCTGCGGGTGTGGGAGAAGCAGTGGGACGGGCCACTCGGACTTCGCTGATCGCCGCGGTCTTCGTGATTCTGTTCGTCACCCTGGCGCTCTATGGCCAGACCGGCACCTTCAACTTCGCAGGGTGACGGCCGTGCCGAACCGAAGCGGAGCCCCGCGCATCTCGTCTGAGTGGATGGCGACGTTCCTCGTGGTGGGACTGATCGCCGTGGTGGCGGTCAGTCTCGCGGCATTCAATCAGTCGTTCGCCCGGACGGTGCCGGTGACGCTCACTTCGGATCGGACCGGTCTGGTCATGGAGCCCTACGCCAAGGTCAAGATGCGTGGTGTGCAGGTTGGCCGAGTCGCCTCGGTCGCGGGGGGTGTCGACACCGTCAGCCTGCGGCTCGAAATCGATTCGGATCAACTCGATCACATACCCGCCAATGTCGAGGCACGCATCAACGCCACGTCGCTGTTCGGTGCGAAGTTCGTCGATCTGACCTACCCGAGCAGACCAAGTGCGCAACCGCTCGCAGCCGGCGCCGTGCTGCGCTCACAGAACGTCACCGTCGAGGTGAACACGGTTTTCCAGAACTTGGTGACGCTGATCAAGCAGATCGACCCCGCAAAGCTCAACGCGGTGCTTTCGGCGTTGGCTGACGGTGTGCGCGGGCAGGGCGAACGAATGGGCGAAGCCATCACTAACACCAATGACGTTCTGCTCGCCCTCAATCCGCGTGCGGAGACGATTCGCGAGGACTGGAAGGCTCTGAAATCCGTCAGCGACATCTACAGCGATGCGGCGCCGGACATCATTGCAACCCTGGACGCGGCCAGCACCATCGGCGCCACGGTGACAAACCGCGCTCAACAGCTGGACGCACTCCTGCTCAACGTTGTTGGGCTGTCCCGCAGTGGGATCGAGGTTCTGGGACCGAGCAAGGACAACCTGATCGAGGTGGTCAACCTGCTCGAGCCGACCACCGCGTTGTTGATGAAGTACAACCCACAGCTCACGTGTCTACTGGTGGGGGCGGACAGAACGCTCGACGACCACGCCGCCATCAGCGGCGGGGCCAACGGAAAGTCGCTCGTCATGGATGCCGCGCTGCTGTTCGGTGACGACGCCTACCGCTATCCGGACGATCTTCCGATCAACGGCGCCAAGGGCGGCCCCGGAGGCAAGCCTTCGTGCGGTTCACTGCCGGACGTCGCGCAGAACTGGCCGGTCCGTTACGTCGTGGCCGACACCGGATTTGGCTCTGGGTTGGATATCCGGCCCAATCCGGGTATCGGATTCCCGGGGTACGCCAATTACCTGCCGGTCACGCGTGGCGTGCCCGAGCCGCCGAGCATCCGGTACCCGGGTGGTCCCGCGCCCGGCCCGATTCCCTACCCAGGGGCTCCGCCCTATGGGGCCTCCCTGTACGGGCCGGACGGCACGCCGCTGTATCCGGGTGTCCCACCGGCTCCACCGCCCCCTTGAAATCGACGACTACACCGAACAACCGACCGACCGCAACCAGGAGGTGAGTCACTGTGCAGCGCAGCCTTTCAGGACTTCTCGTCCGCTTGGGAATATTCTGTCTCGTCTGCGCAGTCGGCGCGTTCGCCTTGATCGCGGTGTTCGCGCAGCTGCGCTTTCAAAAAGAACGGACCTACAACGCCGAATTCACCAGCGTCAGCGGACTCAAGAGCGGAAATTTCGTCCGTATAGCAGGCGTCGAAGTGGGCAAGGTCGAGGACATCAAGGTTCGAGACGACGCGACCGCGCTAGTCACATTCAGCGCTGACGAGTCAGTGGTGCTGACCGAGGGCAGCCGGAGTGTGATCCGGTATGACGACCTGATCGGGGGCCGCTACCTCGCGTTGGAGGACGGGGTCGGTGGAACCACTCAACTACCTCCCGGGGGGACCATCCCGCTGGAGCGGACCGCACCCGCGCTGGACCTCGACGCGCTGATCGGCGGGTTCAGGCCACTGTTTCGGGCCTTGGACCCCACGCAGGTCAATGCGCTGAGCGGGCAGCTCATCGCCGCGTTCCAGGGGCAGGGCCCAACCATCGGTTCGGTCCTCACCCAGACCGCGGCGCTAACCAACACGCTGGCGGACCGGGACGAACTCATAGGTGAGATCGTCGTCAACCTCAACACTGTGCTGGGATCTCTGGGCGATGACAGCGAAAAATTCGGCAAGGCCGTCGACTCGCTGTCCGAACTCGTGCATGGTCTCCAAGGACGCCAACAGGACATCACCAGCGGGGTGGCACATGCCAACGAGGCCGCTGGCTCGATCGCCGATCTTCTGAGTCAGGCGCGCTCACCGCTGCAGAAGGCAGTCCACGAGACCGACCGGACATCTGCGGCGGTCCTGGCAAATCACGAGTACTTCGACGATCTGCTGTCCACCTTGCCGGACGCCTACCGTGTGCTCGGTCGTCAAGCCCTCTACGGTGACTTCTTCAGCTTTTACCTATGCGACTTGGTGTTGAAAGTCAATGGCAAAGGCGGTCAACCGGTGTATATCAAGGTCGCCGGGCAGGACTCGGGTAGGTGCGCACCGCGATGAAACCCTTTCGAGAGCGTAACCCGGTAATCATCGGGGCCGTGGCGGTGACCGTGATCGGCGCGGCGACAGTGTCGGGGCTGAACTATGATCGACTTCCTTTCTTGACGGGCACAACCTATTTCGCCTACTTCGACGAGGCAGGCGGACTGAACACCGGGGCGCCTGTCGAGGTGTCAGGGCTATTGGCCGGTCAAGTGCAGAGCGTCGCACTGCACTCCGACGGAGTGTTGGTCACTTTCACCGTGTCCGATGACATCCGCCTCGGTGCTCGCACCGAGGCGGCGATCAAGACAACCAGTCTGTTGGGCAACAAGATTCTTGCCGTGGCACCGCGCGGTTCGGGGAATCTCAGCGAGGCGATTCCCATCGAGCGGACCACCTCGCCGTATCAACTTCCCGATGCCATCGGCGATCTCACTGCGACCATCAGCGGGCTAAACACCGACAGGTTGTCCGACGCAATGCAAACGCTGTCGCAGACGCTTGTAGACACCCCACCCCAGCTCAAGGCCGCCGTCGACGGGGTGGCGCGGTTCTCGGACACCCTCAACCAGCGAGACGCACAGCTGCGCGAGCTGCTTTCCAATGCCAGTATGGCGACTACAGTTCTATCTGATCGCACCGACCAGATTGTGCGCCTCATCCATGACACCAACGCGGTTTTGGCGTCCTTGCGAAGCCAGAGTGCCGCATTGGACCAGATCTCGGTCAATATCACCACCCTGGCTCAGCAGATCAAGGGTTTCATCGCCGAGAACCGCGAAAGTCTCAAACCAGCCCTCGACAAGCTGAACGCTGTGCTCACAACCATCGACAACCGTAAAACCCAAGTGCAGCAATCTATCAAGGGGCTAGGCGTGTACGCGATGAGTCTGGGCGAATCCCTGGCCTCCGGCCCCTTTTTCAAAGCGTATGTCGCAAACCTGTTGCCGGGACAGTTCGTCCAGCCCTTCGTCGATGCGGCATTCTCAGATCTGGGCCTCGATCCGAGCGTGCTGTCGCCCTCGGAGCGCACCGATCCACAGGTTGGGCAGCCGGGCACACCGGCGGTTCCGGGACCGTATCCACGCACCGGTCAAGGCGGCCCGCCGCGCTTGACGCTGCCAGATGCCATAACCGGCAATCCAGGGGATCCGCGATACCCCTTCCGTGAGCCACTGCCGGCGCCACCTGCTGGCGGGCCGCCGCCCGGGCCTCCAGCGCTGGCGCCTGAACAGCGGCAACAGCCGCCTTCGACACCGACCACGGTCCTCGATTCGGATCCTGTTGAAGGTCAACATGGCTCTGCGCGAGGACAGCAGGGACAGGAAGACGAATGAACAGGATCCGTGTCAGCCTGGCACTGTGCTTGGCAATTCTGATCACCGGCGCTGTGTTCGTGCTGTCACACACGACCAGGCAGGTTGGCCGGACCAATGTCGTGGCCTACTTCGACAGCAGCAACGGCGTCTTCGTCGGCGACGACGTGCGTATCCGGGGAGTCAACGTCGGCAGGATCGACAAGATCGAGCCGCAGCCGACGCGGGTCAAGATCACGTTCTGGGTCGATAACAGCCACCCGGTGCCGGCGGATGCCGTGGCCGTGATCCTGTCGCCCACGCTGGTCACCGCGCGCGCGATACAGCTCACGCCGCCGTACCGCAGCGGACCCACGCTCAGGGACAACACGGTGATCCCCCAGGACCGCACTGCCGTCCCAGTCGAGTGGGACGACTTCCGCACCCAACTCGAGAAGCTCACCAAGACACTGCAGCCGACCGAACCGGGCGGCGTCAGCACGCTTGGCGCTCTGGTCAACACCACCGCCGACAACCTCCGCGGCCGGGGGGCCGACATCCGCAACGCGATCATCAGCCTGTCCCAGGCGGTTTCGGCGCTGGGCGACCACAGCGGCGACACCTTCACCACGGTCAAGAATCTCTCGACCTTGGTCACAGCGCTGCAGGACAGCACCGTGCTGATACGTCAGCTGAACGAAAACCTCGCCTCGGTCACCGGGCTGCTGGCCAATGATCCCGACGAGGTCGCCAACGCGACGAGAGAACTCAGCGATGTGGTGGGCGAGGTGACGACCTTCGTCGCCGAGAACCGTGATGCACTCGGCGCCACGTCGGAGACGGTTGCGTCGGTGTCTCAAGCGTTGAACGACAGTCTCGACGATGTCAAGCAGCTCTTGCATGTTCTGCCGACGACGGCGGCCAACGCCGCCAACCTCTATCAGCCTGCTCAGGGCACGCTGACGGGCGCGGCGGCGATCAACAACTTCAACGACCCGATCACCTTCTTGTGCGGCGCCATCCAAGCCGCATCGAGACTGGGCGCGGAGCAATCGGCGAAACTGTGCGTGCAATACCTGGCGCCGATAGTCAAGAACCGGCAATACAACTTCCTGCCGCTGGGCCTCAACCCGTTTGTGGGCGCTGTGGCGCGTCCGAACGAGATCACCTACAGCGAGGATCGGCTGCGCCCGGACTACGTGCCGCCACCACCTCGGACGGAGGCTGAACCGCCAGTGCCGATTGAGAACTCGATGCCGCTGGCCGCCGAAGCTCGGCTGGCTGAACCGACCGATCCGACCGCCGGATTACCGGGGATGATGGCGCCACCCGGAGCTGGTTCGTGATGCGAACTCGGTGGCCTCGGACAGCCCCCGCGATCGGTTTGGTGTTGGCAGCGATGTTGCTGGCCGGATGTGGCTGGCGTGGATTGAACACCTTGCCGATGCCCGGCACGCAGGGCCGCGGACCGGCCTCCTTCACGATTCAGGCCCAGATGCCCGACGTCAGCAACATTCAGCAGAACTCACGGGTGCGGGTCGGCGATGTCAACGTCGGCACAGTCACGAAGATCGAGCGCCAAGGCTGGCATGCGCTACTGACGATAAAACTCAACGGCGATGTGAACCTGCCGGCGAACTCCACTGTGACGGTCGGCCAGACGAGTCTGCTGGGGTCACTGCACATCGAATTGTCGCCGCCGACCGATGCTGACTGGCGCGGCAGACTGCGACAGGGGTCGCTGATCCCGCTGCCGTCGGCCACGGCGTATCCCTCCACCGAGCAGACGTTGGCCGCGGCCTCCGTACTGTTGAACGGCGGCGGGTTGGGCCAAATCCAGGACATCACCAGAGCGCTTAGCACCGCGTTCGAAGGACGCGAGGATGACTTTCGCAGCTTGATGGAGCAGCTTGACACATTTATCGCCCAGGTCAACGAGCAGACCAGCGACATCATCGCCGCCACCGAGAGCCTGAACAGACTGGTCGGCCAGTTCGCCGCACAGAAGCCGGTTGTCGACAAGGCGCTCGACACGATCCCCGACGCACTGGCGGTGCTCAACGCGGAACGCGACAACCTGATCGAGGCGGTCGATCAACTGGGAAAGTTCAGCGCGTTGGCGGCGGACTCGATCCACCAAACCAAGAGGGCACTTGTCGCCGAGCTGAAAGATCTCGGACCGGTGCTGGAATCGCTCGCAAACGCCGGTCCCGCGTTGACGCGGTCCCTTGGCTTGTTCACCACCTTTCCATTCGCCAAGGACACGTTGACCAAATGGTTCCGCGGCGACTACGGGAACGCCACGCTCGTCGTGGACCTGACGCTGAGCCGGCTAGATTCCTCGTTCCTGACCGGGACACGGTTCGAGGGCGAACTGACAGAGCTGGAAATGCAGTGGGGGCGCACAATCGGCGTGCTGCCGAGCCCCTACACCGCAGGCAATCCGCTGCTGGCGCCCTACCGCTACGACCAGGGGCCGTGACCATGCACCTCAGCAAGCAGGTCCGCATCCAGCTGACATTCTTCGCGGTGATGACTGTCGTCGCCGGGGGAATCATGGCCTTCGGCTACCTCGATGTGCCGAAGATGCTTTTCGGCACCGGCCATTACCGCGTCACAGTGAATCTGCCCGAATCGGGCGGGCTGTACAAGAATGGAAACGTCACCTACCGCGGCACTCCGGTGGGCCGGGTCGAGGATGTAAGACTCAGTGCGGCCGGTGTCCAAGCGGAGCTCTCATTGCAGTCGGGGATCGATATTCCGGCAGACCTGACCGCGCAGGTACATAGCCAGACTGCGATCGGCGAACAGTTCCTCGAACTCGTGCCGCGAAGCGGGGACGGTCCGGCATTGCAGAACGGCGATGCAATCCCAGCAAATCGCACAACCGTGCCCCCCGATATCAACTCGCTGCTCAACGCGACCAACACTGGGCTGCAGGCGATTCCGCAGGACAACCTGAAGACTGCGATCGACGAGGCATATTCCGCCGTCGGGGGTCTGGGGCCCGAGCTGGCCCGGTTGGTGAAGGGAACGACGACCCTGGCCGCTGATGCGCGTGGCAACCTCGACGCGCTCACCGCGCTGATCGATGAGTCCAAACCCATCCTGGACACGCAGATCGACACATCCGATTCCATTCAATCGTGGGCTGCCAACGTCGCCAACATCGCCGATCAGGTTCAGACGCAAGACACTGCGCTCCGGGGAGTGCTGGACAGGGCGCCGAACGCCGCCGACGAGGTGCGCCGGCTGATGGACCGATTGCAGCCGACGCTGCCAGTTCTGTTGGCCAACCTCGTCGGCCCAGCGGATGTGGCGATCACGTACCGGGACAACCTCGAACAGCTGATGGTGCTGTTCCCGCGCGCAGTGGAAATGATCCAGGCCTCCGAACTGGCCAATCGCGACACGCAGCAGGACTACAAGGGCCAATATCTGTCGTTCAACCTCAACGTGAACTTGCCTCCGCCCTGCACCACTGGATACTTGCCGGCCCAGCAGATGCGGCCACCGAGTGAAGTGGACTACCCGGAACGGCCCTCCGGCGATATGTACTGCCGGGTGCCCCAGGATTCGGCGTTAGATGTGCGCGGGGCCCGCAACCTGCCGTGCGCGACACGACCAGGCAAAAGAGCGCCGACCGTCAAGATGTGCGAGAGCGACGAAAACTATGTGCCCCTCAACGAAGGCTACAACTGGAAGGGCGACCCGAACGCCACGCTGTCCGGACAAGCGGTGCCGCAGTTGCCGCCGGGCGCGACTGCTCAGCCGGCCATGCCCGCAACTGCCCCCGTCGCGACACCGGAGCCACCGATCGCCGTGACCGAATACGACCCGGCGACGGGGAATTACATCGGGCCCGACGGCCGCCTGCACACTCAGGGAAATTTGGCTCCCGCCGGCTCCCAACCGCGAAGTTGGCAGGACATGCTGCTTCCGCCACCGTAAGGCTAGCGTCGGATATTTGGCATCCGGCCGGCACTGAGCTAACCGGCCGGCGACTCCACCGGCGCGCCGGCACCTAGTCGGCGACCTTGCGCCCGGCCTGCACCCAATACAGAAACTCCTCGACCGCTTGCGCGGTGTAGTGCGCCCGCGGCGAGCCGTAGTAGAAGTCGAAAGCGTGCTGGGCGTGCGGGATCTCGGCGTACACCACCGGTGACGTCGACACCTCGCGCAGCGCTTCGGCGAACTCCCGGCCCTCGGGGACGGGGATGATCGAGTCGTCCTGCCCGTGCAGGATGAAGAACGGCGGCGCGTCGGCCCGCAAGCGATAACTCGGCGACGCATCCGCGTAGATCTCCCGGTTGGCCAGGATCGGCTTCTTGACGACGAACTTCTGCAGGAATCCCAGGAACTCCCTGCGGCCACTGCCCTGCGCCGAGATCCAGTCGTAGCGGCCGTAAATCGGCACCGCGGCGACCACCGACGTGTCGGAGTCCTCGAAGCCGGGCTGGAACTGCGGATCCCCTGGGGTCAGCGCCGCCAGCGCGGACAGATGCCCGCCCGCCGATCCACCGGTGATCGCCACGAAATCCGGATCACCCCCGTACTCGGCGATGTGCTCCTTGATCCACGCCAGTGCCCGCTTGACATCCACCATGTGATCCGGCCAGGTGTTGCGCGGGCTGACCCGGTAGTCGATCGACACACAGATCCAGCCGTGGTCGGCGAGATGGCTCAGAAGCGGGTAGGCCTGCGGCTTACGCATCCCGATCGACCACGCGCCACCCGGAACCTGCAGCAGCACAGGAGCTTTGCCATCCCGGGGGAGGTCGGACCGGCGCCAGATGTCGGCCTGGTTGACCGCGCCGTGCGGACCGTACTGGATGGTGCCGGCCTTCTCGACGTAGCGGCGCCTGACCAGCTCGTTGGGCCACACCCCGACGACGCGGCGCCGGTCGGGCTTCGCCTTCTCGGCGATCGCCGGGTACTCGTCACCGAGCGCTTCCCGCAGCGGGTCCTCGAAGTGCGGCTGAGATTCCACGTTGCGACGGTGGATCAGATACAGCAGGCCCCAGGTGAGCGCGGTGAGTGCCAGCGCGATCCGTCCCTGGCCGCTGCGGAAATCGCCGCGCAGGCCGCGTCGTACTGCGTCGAGCACGGAGCCCGCCAGGTACAGCGGCGACATCTCCGAGGTCGGCCAGCCGAACGCGAACACCGGGATGGTGGAGTAACCCTCGCGGGCCAGGGGGCGCACCCCGTTGGCGGCGTTGGCCAGCTCGAGAAGGGCGCGCAGCAGCGGTCGTCGTTTAGCCATCGCTTGCTTATGCCCGCCCAGCCCGGTCCTGTAACTCCTTGCGGGAGATCTTGCCGGTGATGCTGCGGGGCAGTTCGTCGAGCACGGTGATGGCGCGCGGCACCTTGTAGTTCGCCAGGTTGTCGCGGACATGCTGTTTGAGCGCATCCGGGGTCGCCGACGCCTCGGGCGTCAGCACCACAAACGCTTCCAGCCGTTGGCCGTACTTCTCGTCGTCCACGCCGAGGACGTGGGCCTCGGCCACGTCGGGATGTGCGGCCAGCGTCTTCTCCACCTCGATCGGGTAGACGTTCTCGCCACCGGAGACGATCATCTCGTCGTCGCGACCCACCACGAACAGCCGCCCGGCGTCGTCGAGATAGCCGACGTCACCCGAGGACATGAAACCCTCGTGGAAATCCTTGGTGGTGCCGGAGGTGTAGCCGTCGAACTGGGTGGAGTTGCGGACGTAGATGCCGCCGACCTCCCCGGTGGGCACCTCGCGCATCTCGCTGTCGAGGATGCGGATCTCGGTGCCCTCAGCGGGCCTACCGGCGGTGTCGGGAGCGGCGCGCAGGTCACGCGGGGTGGCGGTGGCGATCATGCCGGCCTCGGTGGCGTTGTAGTTGTTGTAGATCACGTCACCGAAACGGTCCATGAAAGCGATGACCACGTCTGGGCGCATCCGCGAGCCGGAGGCCGATGCGAAGCGCAGTGAGCGACCGCTGTAGCGGTCGAGGACCTCCTCTGGCAGGTCCATGATGCGGTCGAACATCACTGGCACCACGCACAGGCCGGTGGCACGGTGCCGATCGACCAGATCCAGGGTGGCCTCCGGATCGAACTTGCGGCGGGTGATGATCGTGCACGCCATCGACGCGGCGAAGGCGAGTTGCGAAAAACCCCAGGCATGGAACATCGGGGCCACGATGACGACGGGCTGCTCTGCGCGCCAAGGGGTCCGGTCGAGGATGGCCTTCAGCACGCTCGGATCACCGCCGGAGTGGCTGGCCCCCTTGGGCGTTCCGGTGGTCCCCGAGGTCAGCAGGATCGTCCGGCCCTTCTCGGTGGCGCGCCGAGGTTCCTGGCCCTCATGCGCCTCGATCATCTGCTCGACGGTCAACGGGTGGTCAGGCGTGTCCGTCCACGCGACGATCCGGGTGGTGTCCGGGCTGTTGGCCAGCGCCCGGTCCACCGTCTCGGTGAACTCCTCGTCGTAGATCACCGCGACCGACTTGCCCGCCCCTTCGCGCTCGAGCACCTCGGCGAGGGCCGGACCGGCAAAAGACGTGTTCAACAGCAGCACATCCGCGCCGATCCGGTTGGCGGCGATCAGCGCGTCGACGAAGCCGCGGTGGTTGCGGGCCATCAACCCGACGACGTCGGGCTGGCCCGCGGGCAGTGCCTGCAGCGCGGCGGCCAGGGCGTCCGCGCGGCGGTCCAGCTGCCGCCAGGTCAGGATGCCGAGCTCGTCGACCAGGCCGGCACGGTCACCGCAGCGCTGCGCCGCGCCGGCGAATCCCGAGGTGATGGCCATGTTCTCGCGCTGCATCGCCGCCGCGATCCGCACGTACTTGTCGGGGCGCATCGGCGCGATGATGCCTGCGCGCACCATCGTCGACACCAGGCCCATGGTTTTGGTCAGGGGGTCGGTGATCGCCATGCTCAGCCCAGCACCGGGATGCGGCGTTCCTTGGCCAACTCGTCGAGGGCGCGCTGCATCACCCGCCGGACATGCGCGTCGACTTCGTCGATGTCGGGATCCTCGCCGAACTCCTCGACGATGTCGATCGGCGGCAGCGTCTTCATGGTGATCTTCGACGGCAGGGGCACGTTGACCGGAAGCACGACCGACAGGCCGAACGGGAACCCGAACGACACCGGCAGGATCTTGGTGCGGAACAGCCGCGCCACCGGGCCGAGCGCCTTGGCGATCTCGGTGCCGCGGGTGAGGAACAGCTGGCTCTCCTGCCCGCCGATCGCGACGGTGGGCACGATGGGCACCCCGTTGTTCAGCGCAGCCTTCACGTACCCGGTTCTACCGCCGAAGTCGATCTTGTTGGCGCTGAGCGTCGGGCGGTACACGTCGTAGTCGCCGCCGGGGAACACCACGACGACACCGCCGGAGCGCAGCGCCTCGTCGGCGTTCTCGTGGCTGGCGGGGATGAACCCGGTCTTCTTGAAGAAGGTGCCGGTGGGCCCGACCATGAGCATGTCGTGGCTGAGCGTGTACACGGGGCGGTCGTAGCCGAACTCCTCGTAGAAGCCGCTGGCGAACACCGGGACGTCCATGGCGAACAGGCCGCCGGAGTGGTTGGCGACCACCAGCGCGCCGCCGGCCGGGAAGGTGTCGAGGCCTCGCACCTCGGCGCGATGCCAGCCCTTGAGGAACGGCTTGAGCAGGCCCATCACCCGCTCGGTGAGCACCGGGTCCCACTTGGTGATCTCGGACGGCGTGACATCTGTCGAGCTCACCGTGGCCCCCTCTGGCGTCGGATTGGAACGTGTTCCAGTTTTTTAGTGTACCCAGTGCTCACGGCCGTCACCCATCGCTCTTGACCTTAAGCGCTGTTGAGGGCGCACGATGCCCAGATGGCCTTCGACCTGACCGCGTACTTCGCCCGCGTCGGTTACACCGGCGATGCCCGGGCCACCCTCGAGACACTGCGTGACGTCGTCGCCGCGCACAACCGCTCGATCCCGTTCGAGAACCTCGACCCGCTGATGGGGGTCCCGGTGGCGGATCTGTCCGCCGAAGCGCTCACCGACAAGCTGGTGCGCCGTCGCCGGGGCGGCTACTGCTACGAGCACAACGGGTTGCTGGGCTACGTGCTCGACCAGCTGGGCTACGACGTGGCGCGCCTGGCCGGGCGGGTGGTCTGGATGCAGCCCGACGACACGCTGCCGGCACAGACCCACCAGGTGCTCTCGGTCCACCTCCCGGACGGTGACGGTCCCTACCTCGTCGACGTCGGGTTCGGTGGGCAGACCCTGACGTCCCCGATCCGGCTGTCTGCGGGACCGGTGCAACAGACCCGCCACGAGCCCTACCGGCTGACCGACCACTCCGAGGGGTTCGAACTGCAGGCCGAGGTCCGCGGTGAATGGCAGCCCCTCTATCTGCTGAGCCCACGCCCGCAGCCCCGCATCGATCTCGAGGTCGGCAGTTGGTACGTGTCGACACACCCCGCCTCGGGGTTCGTCATCGGGCTCTCGGCGGCACTGGTGACCGACACTGCGCGCTGGAACCTGCGCGGCCGGAATCTGGCCGTGCACCGCGCCGGCGGCACCGAGAAGACCCGGTTGGACAGCGCCGCAGAGGTACTCGAGGTCCTGGCGGAGGTGTTCGGTATCGACCTGGCGGACCTCGGTGACCGCTCCGCCGTCGAAGCCCGGGTGGACCAGGTCCTCGACAGCTGAGCGACACACAGCAAGAATTGTCATGTCCCGCGCGGCGGTGCCGGACGATACTCAGGGACCGTGACCGATCCACAAGTCGAGCCGCCCCTGGGCGGCCGTGACCGGCTCCGTGAGCTGCTCGACGCGGTCACCGACGCGTCGAACAGCGGTGTCAGCGACATGGCGCGCAGCAGCCACGCCTCGGAGTTCCACTTCTCCCGGGAGGTTCGTCGGTTGACCGGCGAGTCCCCGGCCGCACTGCGCCGCCGGGTCATGCTGGAGCGCGCGGCCTGGCGGCTGCAGCGCGGTGAGGCGGTTTCCGCGGTGGCCTCCGACGAGGGCTGGTCCTCGGCCGAGGTGTTCTCCCGGGCCTTCCGCCGCACCTACGGACTGCCGCCGTCCCAGGCCGCCGACGTGCACTTCCGGTTGCCCGCACCCAATGGCCTGCACTTCCACCCACCGCAGTCGCTGTGGTTGGACAGCTCACCCACCGCCGGCGTGGACGACGCCGACGCCCCCGACGTGTCCCGGCTGCTGGTGGCCCACGACCTCGACGACACCGCCCAACTGCTGGCCCAGGCCGCGCAACTGACCCCGCAGCAGTGGGTCGCCGAGGTCGCGCCCGGACAGACGGTGCTGGAATGGGACGGACCCGAACCCAGCGTGGGTGCGGTGCTCGGTGCGCTGGTGTGGACCAAAGAGGTATGGCTGGCCACGATCGCGGGCGAGGACTTCCCGCCGCGTTCGTCGACCCAGCCCGCGTTCGTCGCCGCCGAGGCGCTTGCGGCGCACCACGATGAGATCGCCAAGCGTTGGGGCGCAATGGTTTCCGAGTACTCGGCCGCCGGGCGGCTCGGGGACACTGTGATAGACGCGCTGTGCGACCCGCCGGAGTCGTTCCAGCTGTACGGGATCGTCGCGCACGTACTCACCTACTCCGCACACCGCCGCGAGTTGGCCCGGGCCATGCTGGCTGGCCACGGCATAGCGGCCCGGCGCGGTGACCCACTCGAATGGATGAGAGGAACCTGACATGGCCTGCGTGTACTACACCGCATCCAGCCTGGACGGCTACATCGTCGACGAGAACGCCAGCCTGGACTGGTTGACCTGCCGTGACATCGACTCCGAGGGGCCGTTCGCCATCGATGCGTTCATGGCGAACGTCGGCGCACTGGTGATGGGGGCCGACACCTACCGGTGGATCGTGGACAACCACCCCGGCGAGTGGATGTACACGCAGCCGTCGTGGGTGCTGACGCACCGAACCGGCATCGTCGCCGACGGACACCCCGTCACGACGTTCGACGGCGACGTCACCGACCTCTATCCCACCCTGGTGTCCGCGGCGGCCGACAAGGATGTCTGGTTGGTCGGCGGCGGAGACGTGGCCGCGCAGTTCGCGGCGGCGGACCTGATCGACGAGATGATCGTGTCCTACGCCCCCTGCACGCTCGGCGCCGGTTCCCGACTGCTGCCGATCCGCTCGGAGTGGGCGCTGGTCGCCACCGCCCGCAACGCCGACTTCGTCTGCGCGCGGTGGCGAAAACCCTGACGGGCCCGGTTTGTCGTAGGCTTTGGCGAACTCGTCGCAGCGGCGAAACTCGAGCTGGATGGAGGGCGCAGCATGGGCCACTACCGGAGCAATGTCCGCGACTTGGAGTTCAACCTCTTCGAGATGCTGTCCCTGGAGAAGGTGCTGGCCACGGGTGAGTTCGGTGACCTCGACGGGGCGTCGGTGCACCAGATACTCGACGAGGCCGCCAAGCTCGCCGAGGGGCCGCTGGCAGAGGGCTTCGCCGAAACCGACCGGCACCCGCCGACGTTCGACCCCGCCACCCACACCGTCAGCATTCCCGACCCGTTCAAGAAGGCGTTTCGGGCCTGGCACGGCAGCGACTGGTTCCGTGTCGGCATGGCCGAGGACATCGGCGGCGTACCCGCGCCCTCGATGGTGGAGTGGGCGATCAACGAGTTCGCGCTCGGCGCCCAGCCTGCGGTGTTCCTGTACTCGGCCGGGCCGAAGATGGCCGACATCGTTCACGCCATCGGCAATGAGCAACAACAACATTGGGCGTCGCTGATGATCGAGCGCAACTGGGGCGCCACCATGGTGCTCACCGAACCCGACGCCGGTTCGGATGTCGGCGCGGGCCGTACCAAGGCGGTCCAGCAGCCCGACGGCACCTGGCACCTCGACGGCGTGAAGCGGTTCATCACCAACGGCGACACCGACGATCTCTTCGAGAACATCATCCACGTCACGCTCGCCCGGCCGCAGGGAGCGGGGCCGGGCACCAAGGGCCTGAGCCTGTTCCTGGTGCCGAAGTTCCACTTCGACCCGCAGACCGGCGAGCCCGGAGAACGCAACGGGGTGTTCGTCACCGGCCTGGAGCACAAGATGGGCCTGAAGGCCTCGGCGACGTGTGAACTCACCTTCGGCCAGCACGGCACCCCTGCCGTCGGGTGGCTCGTCGACGACACCCACAACGGCATCGCCCAGATGTTCAGGGTGATCGAGTACGCCCGCATGATGGTGGGCACCAAAGCTATCGCGACACTGTCCACGGGATATCTGAACGCGCTCGACTACGCCAAGACCCGGGTGCAGGGTGCCGACATGACACAGATGACGGACAAGGCCGCGCCGCGGGTGACGATCATCCACCATCCCGACGTCCGTCGAGCGCTGCTCACCCAGAAGGCCTACGCGGAAGGCCTGCGTGCGCTGTATCTCTACACCGCGGCGCACCAGGACATCGTCGCCGCCGACATCGTCTCCGGTGCGGACGCCGCGATGGCCGGCCGGGTCAACGACCTGCTGCTGCCGATCGTCAAGGGCGTCGGCTCCGAGCGTGCCTACCAATGCCTGACGGAGTCGCTGCAGACTCTCGGCGGCTCCGGGTTCCTGCAGGACTACCCGATCGAGCAGTACATCCGCGACGCCAAGATCGACTCGCTCTACGAGGGCACCACCGCGATCCAGGCGCAGGACTTCTTCTTCCGCAAGATCGCCAGGGATCAGGGCGGGGCACTGATGCACGTGGTGGGCCGGATGCGCGCGTTCCTCGCCGACAGCGCGGCGCACCCCGAACTGGCCGAGGCGCGCACGCTTCTGGCGACCGCCGTGGTCGACGTGGAGGCGATGGTCGCGGCGATGACCGGCTATCTGGTCGACTCGCAGCAGAACCCCCGAGAGCTCTACCGGCTCGGGCTGGAGTCGGTCCCGTTCCTGCTCGCGGTGGGCGACCTGCTGCTGGGCTGGCTGCTGCTGCAGCAGGCCGAGGTGGCTCTGACCGCCCTGGACGGCGACGTCAGCGACCGCGATCGCGACTTCTACGCCGGGAAGGTCGCCACCGCGAAGTTCTTCGCCAAGAACGTTCTTCCGCGGCTGACCGCCCAGAGCGCCATCCTGAAGGCCGTCGACCTCACCGCGATGGAGCTGTCAGAACACGCCTTCTGAGGCACCGAACACGCCGAAACCCGACTTTTGCAGAAGAAGTGCGGGTGAATACCTGCAAAAGTCGGGTCTCGGCGTGCTTGGTCCGTTCGTAGCGCGTGCTAGGTGGCCGGCGTGTAACCGAACGGCAGCAGGATGCTCTTCGCCTCGGTGTAGGCCTCGATGCCCTCGGGGCCGTTCTCGCGGCCGATGCCGGAATTCTTGAAGCCGCCGAACGGGGCGCCGGGGTCGAACGCGTACATGTTGACCGCGTAGGTGCCGGTGCGGATCTTGCGGGCGATCTGCAGCGCCTTGTCGTTGTCGGTGGTGTAGACGCTGCCGGCGAGGCCGTAAACCGAGTCGTTGGCGATGCGCACCGCGTCGTCCTCGTCCTCGTAGGCGATCACCGCGAGCACCGGGCCGAAGATCTCCTCCTGGGCGATGGTCATCGAGTTGTCGACGTCGGCGAACACCGTCGGCTGCACGAACCAGCCGCTGTCGAGGCCGTCGGGCCTGCCGCCACCGGCGACAACGCGCGCACCCTCGTCGACCCCCTTCTTGATGTAGCCCTCGACGCGCTCGCGCTGCTTTTCCGAGATCAGCGGGCCGATCATCGCGGCGGGGTCGTCGGGCAGCCCGATCGGCATCGCCGCGACGGCGGCCGACAACTTCTCCACGACCTCGTCGTAACGCGACCGCGGCGCCAGGATCCTGGTCTGCCCGACGCAGGCCTGCCCGCAGTTCATCAGCCCGGAGAACACCAGCATCGGCAGAGTGGAATCCAGGTCGGCGTCCTCGAGGATGATGGCCGCCGACTTACCGCCCAGCTCCAGCGTGCATGCCTTGAGCTTGTCGGCGGCGATCTTGGCGACCTCCTTGCCGACCCCCGAGCTGCCGGTGAAGGTGAACTTGTCCAGCTCGGGATTGGCGGTCAGGGCGCGCCCGGTCTCGGCACCGCCGGGCACGATCGAGAGCACGCCTTCGGGCAGTCCGGCCTCGGCGAACATCTCGGCCATCGCGAACACCGACAGCGGGGTCTCGGCGGCGGGCTTGAGCACCACGGTGCAACCGGCCAGCAACGCGGGCCCGAGCTTGTTGGCTGCCAGGAAGAACGGCACGTTCCACGCCGTCACGGCCCCGACGACACCGATCGGCTCCTTGACCACGAGGGTCTGGCCGTAGACGCCGTCGCGGATGTCCTGCCAGGTGAACTTGTCCGCGGCGCCGACGTAGTAGTTGAACGACGACATCGCCGCGCCGTACTGCATCATGTCGACGATCGTCGGCGGCTGGCCCGTTTCGGCGGCCAGCAGGAATTTCAGCTCGTCGCCGCGCTCCTCCATGATCTTGACCGCGCGGCCCAGGATCTCGGCGCGCTCCGCCGGTGTCATCTGCGGCCACGGTCCCTCGTCGAAGGCCTTGCGGGCGGCCGCGCAGGCGGCGTCCACGTCGGCCGCCGTCGCCAGCGGCACCTTGCCAACCAGTTCGCCGGTGGCGGGGGAGTGCACCTCGATCACATCCGAGGAAGCCGGCTCGACCCACTTGCCGCCGATGAACAACTTGTCCCACTCGGTCTTGAAGGCAGTGCTCTGGGTCATTTTGCTCCTCGCGTCCGCAGTGTCATGGCCGTCACATTACCCACCGATCGGCCAAACGAGAACCTGTTGCAGTTCAGCCCTTCACGACGGCCGCAACACCAACACCAGATTGCTCACTGTGAACTCACGGAGCAGTGGCACCTGGACCGTCCCCCATGCCCATCGAGGGTGGTAGCGGGGGAATGCGGCGACCAGCGCGCCGGTGCCGGCGGCCCAGCGCAATCCCTCGGCGACGGACACGGCGAACAACGACGAGCCGTAGTCGTTCTTCGGTCGGTGGCCGTGTTTGCGGGCGTAACGGTCAGCAGCGCGCCGGCCACCGAGGTAGTGCGTCACGCCCATCTCATGCCCGCCGAACGGGCCCAGCCACACGGTGTAGGACAACACCACCAGCCCTCCGGGCCGGGTGACCCGCAGCATCTCGTCGCCCAAACGCCACGGGTCGGGTACGTGCTCGGCGACGTTGGAGGACAGGCAGATGTCGACGCTGCCGTCGCCGAACGGCAGTGCGGTGCCGGAGGCCCGGACGAAGGCCCCCTCCCCGCGCTGCAGCGCGGGTGCCGCGTGCATCTCCCGCGGGTCGGGTTCCACGCCGATGTACCGCATCCCCGCATCGGTGAAGGCTGAGGCGAAATAACCGGGCCCGCCGCCGACGTCCAGCACCGTGCCGCCGGATGGCGGGGTGCCATGGACCGCGGTCCACAGATCGGTGACCATCGCGACGGTGTCGTCGGCGAGCGCGCCGTAGAACCGGTCCGGATCACGCTGCTCGAAGCGGAACTCCGACAGCAGACGCAGCGACCGCGACAACGTCGCCCGCCGCGCCAGAAGGTCCGTTGCCGCCATCCCGGTCACCCTAGGACCCGACTACTCTGAACCCGATGTCCGACCTGCCCCTCGAGTCCGTCCTGCTGCTGTGCTGGCGCGACACCGGCCACCCGCAGGGCGGCGGCAGCGAGGCCTACCTGCAACGTATCGGCGCGCAGCTCGCCGACTCCGGCGTCCGGGTCACGCTGCGCACCGCGCACTATCCCGGCGCCGCCCGGCGCGAGACCGTCGACGGTGTGGAGATCCAGCGCGTCGGCGGGCGGCACTCGGTGTACGTCTGGGCCGGGCTGGCGATGGCCGCGGCCGTGATCGGCCTGGGCCCACTGCGGCATGTGCGTCCGGACGTGGTCGTCGACACCCAGAACGGGCTGCCGTTCCTGGCCAGGTTGGTCTACGGCCGACGGGTGGTGGTGCTTGTGCACCACTGTCACCGCGAGCAGTGGCCGGTCGCCGGGCGGGTCATGAGCCGCATCGGATGGTTCGTCGAATCCTGGTTGTCGCCGCGGGTGCACCGGCACAACCAGTACGTCACGGTGTCGTTGCCGTCCGCGCGAGATCTCACGCTGCTCGGTGTGGACGCCGACCGTGTCGCGATCGTCCGCAACGGTCTCGACGCCGCCCCGGGCGCGACGCTGACGCCGGCACGGTCCACAACCCCCCGGGTCGTCGTGCTGTCCCGGCTGGTGCCGCACAAGCAGATCGAGGACGCGCTCGGGGCCGTCGCCCGGCTGCGCTCGCGGATTCCCGGTCTGCATCTGGACGTGCTCGGCGACGGTTGGTGGGCGGACCGGCTCGTCGACCACGCAGCGCTGCTCGGCATCTCCGATGCGGTGACGTTCCACGGCCACGTCGATGACCACACCAAACACGCTGTGCTGCAGCGCAGTTGGGTCAACGTGCTGCCCTCCCGGAAGGAGGGCTGGGGGCTGGCTGTCGTCGAAGCCGCACAACACGGGGTGCCCACCATCGGCTACCGCGCGTCCGGCGGCCTGGTGGATTCCGTCGTCGACGGCGTCACCGGGTTGCTCGTCGACGACTACCAGGGCCTGGTCGACGGCCTCGACCGGCTGCTGTGCGACGCGGTGCTGCGCGAGCAGCTGGGGGCCAAAGCGCAGGTGCGCAGCGGGGAGTTCTCGTGGCAGCAGAGCGCCGCGGCGATGCGGCAGGTGCTGGAGACCGTTCATTCCGGCGGAGTTGTCAGCGGAGTGATCTGAGCACCATTCACAACCCGGTTCATAAAAAGTCCGCCAAGTGCAGACTCCTTGGGTGGAATCCCCTCCGGGTGTTCGTATCACCGTTAACATAACGACCATGCTGAGCTTGGCGCGTCGGGTTCTGGAGTACCGGATGACCGTCGCCGAATGGATCGGCATCGCGCTGCTGCTCGGTGCGCCGTACTTCGTGATCGGGGTGCTCTGGTCGCTGACCCGCTCCGGCGCGGCCGTCGACCTGCGGGCCATCCTGTTGTGGCCGATGCTGCTGATCTCCGATGGCTGTATGCCATGACCGGCAACCGCATCCGCATCACCCGCCGAACCGCCCGCTGGAGCGACGATCCGGTGACCGCCGCCGACGCCATGGACTTCTGGTCGTTCGCCGCGGGCGCGGCCAACGTGGTCATGCAGTTGTCGCGCCCCGGTGTGGGATACGGCGTCGTCGAAAGCAAGGTCGACTCCGGCAACCTGATGAAGCACCCGTGGAAGCGGGCCCGCACCACGTTCCAGTATCTGGCCGTTGCGGTGCTTGGTTCTGACGACGACCGTGCGGCGTTCCGGGAAGCGGTCGACTCGGTGCACCGGCACGTCAGGTCCGGACCGGACAGTCCGGTGCGATACCACGCATTCGACCGTGACCTGCAGATGTGGGTGGCGGCGTGTCTGTTCGTCGGCATCGAGGACACCTACCAACTGCTGCGCGGTGAGATGACCCGCGCACAGGCCGAACAGTTCTACACCTCGGCGTGGCCGCTGGGCACCACGCTTCAGGTCAGCCCGAACCAGTGGCCCGCGACGCGCGCGGACTTCGACCGTTACTGGGATGCGGCCTGCGAACTCGTCGATGTGGACGACGTGGTGCGCGCCTATCTGCTCGACCTGATCAACCTCCGCATGATCAATCCCCTTCTGGGGCTGCCGTTCCGGCCGCTGCTGAAGTTCCTCACCACAGGCTTTCTGGCGCCGGTGTTCCGCGACGCGCTCGGTCTCAGGTGGGGTTCGGCCCGGCAATGGTGGTTCGAGCAACTGTTCCTGTTCGTGGCGTTCGTCAACCGGTTCCTGCCGGGTTTCCTGCGACAGGGCGGAAGCCACGTGCTGCTCGCCGATGTCCGGATGCGGATCCGGCGGCAGCGCCGACTGGTCTGAGGAGACGACGGTGTCCGGTCTTCGTCAGGGTGTGCGCCGCTTGTTGAGCAGGCAGTTGAGCGTGGCCGACGTCATCGAGCTGGCGTTGTGGCTGGCGATCCCGTACGCCGCAGCCGGTCTGGTGTGGGCGTACTTCCAGACCGAGGAGCTCAGGCACCTCGAAGGGGTGCTGCAGCCCTGGCTCCCCGCCGGTGCGGGGATGGCCGCCTACCTGATCGTGGCCGGACTGTGGCCCCTCTATCTGGTCTTCGCGACGGTCTGCGGGGCCTGACCCACCCGTCGCCGCAGCCCGAACGCCAGCATCCCGGCCAGCCCGCCGACGAGCAGGCCCAGCCACCCGGTGTGCACGGCGAGCATGACGGTGCGGTGCGGCGAGGCCGGTGTATCCCCGCCCACGGCGTACACGGTGATGTCGGTGTCGCGGTAGGCCACCGGCAGCCGCAACGCGGGTCCGGGGCCGGTGACCACCACCCAGCCGACGCCGGCGGCGGCGAGGCGTTCCCGGTCGGCCCCGGACAGCAGCAGGCGCTGCACCTCGCGGGCATGCACGCCCTCGCCGGGCACGGTGCGACCCGCGATGGTCAGGTCACCGGTGCTGAGCACGTCGGCACGCACCCATCGCGGCAGCGGGTCGAGGACTGGGGCGTCCCCGGCCCAGGTGAAGCTGCGCATGCTGTCGACGGGCAGGACGGCGACCGGCCGGGGGTCGGCGTTGATGACCGCGGCCGCGGCCGGCCACCCCGGGGGATAGTGCACGGGCCGCACCCGGCCACCGACACCCCACGCCAGATCGGGCAGTGTCGCGATCAGCGCGGCGCAGCACACGGTCGCGGTCGCAATCGCCGGGATCCGCGGTCGCAGCGTGACCACGGCGGCGGCGCCGGCCAGCGCGTAGGCGGGCACAGCCAGCGCCACCCACTTCTGCCCGTCCCGCAGTACACCCAGCCCCGGCACCGCCCGGATCAGCTCCTCCACGACCGCGATCCCCGGACCCGTCGCCCACACCGCGGGCGCCACGATCGCGACGGCGGCCACGACCAGCAGCGGGACCGCGACCCGGCGGCGTGCCAGCAGCGGCACGCCCACCGCGACCACGGCCAGCAGCACCACCGCCGAGGCCAGCGCGAAGAGGGTGGTCCGCGAGGCCGGTACCGCCTCGGCGTTCCAGAGACCACCCAGGCTCGCCAGGCTTCCCAGGGTCCCCAGACCCGGCTCGGCGCGCGCCGCGAACGCCCGCACCCCGGGCTCGGCGGTGTCGGTCCACCCACCCGCCACAGCGGAGGCGACGAGCCACGGCAGCGCCGCGGCGACGGCCGCGCCCAGACCGACCGTCGCGCAGAATCTCCTGGACCGGCCGTCGCCCGGCGCCGACGCCGCGACCAGGGCGGTCGTGGCGGCCAGCATCAGCCCGGTGGGCGTCAGACCGGCGAGCGCAATCCAGAACACCAGCGCCGCCACGGTCCCGCCGGCCCCGCCGGCCCCACCGGTCCCGCCGGTCCCGCCGGAACGGTATTCCAGCAGGCCTTTTCCCGGGTTTTCGCTGCTGGAATACCGTTCCGGCGGGGGGTGGCCGCGCAACGACAGCACCGTCGCGGCCACCCAGGGCAGGCAGCCGTAGCCCACCAGCAGGCTCCAGTGCCCTTGCAGAAGCCGCTCTGCGACATAGGGATTCCAGATCGTGACGGTGACGGCGACGCACTGACCGGCGACGCCGGCGTCGGGCACCACGAGAGCCGCCAGACGCGCTGCCCCCCAACCCGCCGACCACAGGCCGAGGATCAGCAACGCCTTGACCACCACCCCGCCGTCCAGCACGGCCGACGCCAGCGCGATCGCATAGTCCTGCGGCAATGCCCGCGGCGCGGCCTGGGACAGCCCGAGCGCCGAATCCGACAGGTAGGACCGCGGCGTGGAGACCGCGTCACGCAGCAGCAGATAGCCGGGCGCCAGCAACGGTCCCGTCACCGCGAGGGTCAGCACCAACGCGTACGCGGGCGCCGCGAGGCGCGGAAGGGATCGGGCGATCAGACCGGTTTGTCCGGCGGCAGATCGGACGGGCGCTGCGCGGGCAGCTTCTCGGTCTTGGCCTCCGCGCCTGGCACCGGCTCCCCCTCGTCACCGCGGCCACCGAAGAACCGCTGGCCGGTGTCGTCGAGGCCGGGATCGATCAGCAGGGACTCCGCCCGGAGACTGAAGGAACCCAGCAGAGCGCCACCGACCAGGGCGATCAGCCCGAGTGCGGTGAACGTGATCGGCAGGATGCGGCCCCACAGCGCCACCCGGTCACGCTCGTCCTTGGCGGCAGCCACCTGGGACTCGACCGACTCCTCGTTGGTGGTCACGCTGTAGTCGGCGAACGTCACCTCGGGCTCGAGGGCGTCGCGTGCGTAGTAGTGGTACGCCCTGTCCGTCTGCTTGAGGATCGTGCCCGACACCGGGTCGACCCAGAACGTGCGCTGCGCGGCGTAGTACCGCGACATCGTGATCGGTTCCTCGGGGTCTCCCTCGACACCCCACAGGCGGGCCGGCGCCGTCGCCTGGCTGTCGGCATCGTCGTCGTACAACGAGGCGTACCTGACCGGTTCGACGAGCTCGCCGTCGGCGTCGTAGCCGACGTTCTGCGTGAACTTGTAGGCGGTGAGCCCGTTGACGTCCTCTTCGCCGGAGTAGTTGGCGTCGTAGGCCTTCTGGGCGATCGGGTCGAAGTAGGGGTAGGTCTTCTTCTCGGTGTCGAACGGGAAGCGGTACGACAGCCCCTCGTGCGGCAGCGCGATGTTGGTCGGCGGGTTGTCGTCCTCGATCGCTCGGGGCTTCTGCACCGCGCCGCCGGGATTGCTCTCGCTGGACACCGCGAGAGCGGTCTTGCGGTCGAGGGTGACGGTGTCGACCATCGCCAGCAGCAGGCCGTTGTCCTGCTGCTGGTCGCTGCGCCGAAGCGTGCTGCCGACCTGCAGGGTCACCACGTCGGCGTTCGCCGGGGACTCCACGCTGATCTGTTCCTGCATCACCAACGGCACATCCTCGTTGACGATGAACCGCTCACCGAGCAGCGAAGCCGGATCGAATGCGTCGCCGGTTCCGTCGCTGATCAGGGTGGCGTCGATGTCCAGCGGAATCTTGGCGATCCTGCTGGTGGTGTAGGTCGAGAGCAGCAACGCAGCGATGAGCAGGGCGGCACCGAGGCCCATGATTCCGCACGCGGCGATCCGCAACGCAACTGCGCGGTTCAATCCGTGTCTCCCTTCGCGCATCGCCACCAGCCCCTACCTCGGTGTGTCGGGCTGCCGGTGACGATCAAAAACCCGTTCGACCCTAACAGCACAAGCTGAGGTCGTCGCTTACTGCGACGTGTTGGCGGCACAGCCGTCTCCGGGCGCGACGCCGCGTCATGACTACCCATATTCCGGCCGGTCGATCGGGCGGGCACACTGTTGTTCGTGACCGCCCCCGTCACGACGACGCCACCAAGCGCGGTGGGAGGAACCCGCGGGTTTCTGCCCGCCGTCGAAGGCATGCGTGCCTGCGCGGCCATCGGGGTCGTCGTCACCCACGTCGCCTTCCAGACCGGCAACACCGGCGGGATTTCCGGACGGCTGCTCGGCCGCTTCGACCTGGCGGTGGCGGTGTTCTTCGCCCTCTCGGGATTTCTGCTGTGGCGCGGACACGCCGCGGCCGCGCGGGGACTGCGATCGCGCCCGTCGACCGGCCACTACCTGCGGTCCCGCATCGTCCGCATCATGCCGGGCTATCTGGTGGCGGTCGTGGTGATCCTGACGCTGCTGCCGGACTCGGACGCTGACCTCACGGTGTGGCTGGCGAACCTGACTTTGACCCAGATCTATGTGCCGTTCACGCTGACCGCCGGCTTGACCCAGATGTGGAGCCTGTCGGTGGAAGTGGCGTTCTACATGGTGCTGCCGCTGCTGGCGTTGCTGGTGCGATGGGTGCCGGTGCGCGCCCGGATCGGGGTCATCACCGCCGCCGCGATCGCCAGTCTCGGCTGGGCGGTGCTGTGGCAGTTGATCCCCGCCGAGCCGGCCTTCGGGGTGAACCCGCTGAACTGGCCGCCGGCATTTCTGTCCTGGTTCGCGGCCGGAATGCTGCTCGCGGAGCTGACCGTCAGCCCGGTTGGGTTGATGCACCGGCTGGCCCGGCGCCGCGTGGTGATGGCAGTCATCGCGGTGGCGGCGTTCCTGGTGGCTGCCTCCCCGGCGGCCGGCCCGGAGGGCCTCACCCCGGGCACGGTGAGCCAGTTCGTCCTCAAGACCGCGATGGGCGCGATCGTGGCCGGAGCGCTGTTGGCGCCGCTGGTGCTCGACCGGCCGGATACCTCCCACACCGTGCTGGGCAGCCCCACCATGGTCACCCTGGGGCGATGGTCCTATGGCCTTTTCATCTGGCACCTGGCTGCGCTGGCGATGGTGTTCCCGGTGATCGGTGAGTTCGCGTTCAACGGACATATGCCGGTGGTGCTGGTGCTGACGGTGGTGTTCGGCTTCGCGATCGCAGCGGTCAGTTATGCACTCGTGGAATCTCCGTGCCGGAATGCGTTGCGCCGCTGGGAACGAAGGGTGGACCCGACCCCGCTCGACAGCTCGGTCGACGACGCGACCGAACCGGCCGTCGCGCGTTAGCCGGACGGCGCGGCCCGCCGCGCGAGCACCTCGTCGCGGACCGCCGACCTACGCGCCTTTCCCGCATCGTCGCGCAACGCCCTGGTGGTGAACTCCACCGAGCGTGGCACCTTGTAGGCCGCGATGCGCGTGGTCAGGAACGCCAGCACCGCGGCTTCGTCCAGACCCTCGGCCTGCACGATGGCGTGGGGCACTTGGCCCAGATCGTCGTCCGGGACACTGACCACCAAGCAGGACAACACCTCTGGATGCTCGGCCAGCGCTGACTCGATCTCGGCGGGGTACACGTTGCGGCCACCCACGGTGAACATGTCGACGCGGCGGTCATTGAGGTAGAAGTAGCGCTCGTCCCCGGCATCCCGGTAGTAGCCCAGGTCGCCCAACGAGTCCCAGCCGTCGCGGGACTTGGCGGTGCTGCCGATGTACCGGTAGGTGGGTCGGCCACCCGGGGACGGACGCATGTAGATCTCGCCAGCCACACCGGGCGGGCACTCGTTGCCATCGTCGTCGAGCACCTTCATTTCGCCGGCGACGACGGTGCCCACCGAACCGGGGTGGCGCAGCCACTGTTGACCCGAGATGAAGGTCAACGCCTGAAGTTCGGTGCCGCCATAGAGTTCCCACACCACCTCGGGGCCGAGCAACTCGATCCAGGCTCGTTTGACCGCCGGTGGGCACGGAGCGGCCAGATGCCAGAACCTGCGGATCGAGGACAGGTCGTAGGAGCCCGGTGCGGCCCGGTACACCGGCAGCAGCCGCTGCATGATTGTCGGCACGGTGGCAAGGAACGTCACCCGGTGTTCGGTGACCAGGTGCAGGAAGTCGTGCGGTTCGAACCGCGGCATCACCACAAGGTGATGACCCTGCAGAAGCCCGATGACAAACGTTGTGAACCCGGTGTTGTGGCTCAGCGGTACTGAGATCAGGTTGGTGTCATCCTCCTGGGCGCCGAGCGGGTATCCGATCGCGGCGGGGACTCGGCTGTCACCGCCGGCTTCGATGAGCTTCGGCCGGCCGGTGCTGCCGCCGGAGGCCATCGACTTCCACACCGGCGACACCGCTTCGGGCAGCGGCCCGTCAGAGAACCCGGAGGCATCCGCCGCGACTTCGGCGGTGGTGCTCGTCGTCACACCCGAGGGATCGGCCCGACCCACGAGCAGGGTCGGGCGCCGCAACTCGAGCAGCGCGGCCAGCTCGGCGTCGGGCAGCCGCGCCGACAGCGGCTGCGGGACCGCGCCCAGCTTCCAGCACGCCACCACCGAGTACACCCAGTTCAGCGAGTTGGGCGCGGCGATCGTCACGTAGTCGCCGGTGCCGACGCCGAGCGAGGCGAACGCCCGGGCCAGACGGTTGCTGGTGGCGTCGAGCTCGGCCCGCGTCACGGTGACGCCCTCGCAGGTGACCGCCGGCGCGCCCGGATCCTGCGCGGCCAGCGCCGAGGCCTGTGTGCCGATCGGGGGAACCGGGCTCGTCATGTCAACCCTCCTCGCCGTCGAGCGTGTCCGCCCGCTCGGTGCGCGTCGCCGCCGACGCGGCGACCGCGATGACTGACAACAGCGCCAGGAACTGCACGCCCGTCGAATGCCCGACATACCCGTCGACCGAACGCCACGGATTCTGGCTGAGGACCGCACCGGCCAGGATCAACCCGGCCGCGGCGATACCGACCGCCGTGGTGTTCCAGATCTTCTCGTGCGCCCGCAGCAGGTAGCGAAGACCGAGGACCCCGCCGGCCACCACGACGCCGACGATCCCGGAGATCAGTGCTGCGGCCACCACCACCGCGGCGCCGCGCGCGACTGCCGAGGGGTGCCACGGCCGGGTGCCGCCGACGGCAGCCACGGAACGCCGGGACGGCAGAAATGCCAGCGCCGCCAGAAGCGGAAGCAGCGCAAGCCCGCCGATCAGGCCTGCCCGGTAGGTCGCGTTGGATGTGAACCCCAGCGTGACGGTGCCTTCGGTGCCCGCCGGCAGTACCCAGCCCTGCTGCCAGCCGTTGACGGTCACGGCGGTCAGATGCTCTCCGGCACTGTTGCGGGCACTCCACCCCGGGTTGACACTCTCAGGGACCACCAGCACCCGGGTCGTGTCCGAGGCGGGAACCTCGACATCACGGTGGTCGCTGGTCCAACGGCTGCTGTCGACGGAATCCGTTGTGGCCGAACCGAGCTGCCCCGCCAGCGGACCTGCCAGCTGCACCCCGTCGACGATGAACGTCGGACCCGGACTGATCAGCAGCTCCTGTTGACCGGCGGGCAACGTGATCGGCCCGCTGCAGGGACGCGCCGGGACTGGTTCGTTGTCGAGCAGGGCGCCGACGGTCGTGCTCACCGAGGTCTGCACGAACTGCCCGGCGACACCGATGATCGGCCCCCGCCCGCACGCCAGGTTGATGGCCCGCAACCGGTTGGCGGCCGCGTCGGCATCGGCGATCGGCGCGCCGCCGGCATCCAGAGCCACGATCTCCGCCAGCCCCGGTGGCTTGAGCTGATCGAAACCGAGTGCGGTGCGGTCGATCACGTCGTTCCAGTCCAGCAGTGAAACCGTGATGGAGTCGGTGACGCGGGGTTTGAGTCGCAGCGTCTCGGTGCCCTGGTCGAGGCGACGCACCTGCGGCCCGTCCCCGAGGTCGACCGCGATCATCGTCGGGTGCGCGGGCAGGTCCGAGGTGCTCGGCGTCACCCGCAGTGCCGCCACGTCCCGGGGGGACGGCAGCGTCAGAACCAGGGTGGGCGGGGTCCTCGGCTGCACGATGCGCTGCGGAGCCGTCCACGCGGTGCCCGGATCGCCGTCGGTGGCCGCGTAGGCAGAGCCGAGGACATCGATGGAGTCGGAATCACCAGCTGCCCTGACGGTTTCCGGCTCGGCGATCAGGTCGGCGAGGTTGGGACCCTGTCGGGCACGGACCCAGACGGTCGGGGTCACTTCGGTCTGCTCGGGCACGGTCAGGGTCCGGCTCAGGTTGACCGGTTCCTCGGAGGCCAGCGCCACCGCCGCCGCGCACCGGATCCCGGTGGGGCTTTCGGCGCATCCCGAGCGGCCCAGCAATTCCGGTCCCAGATCCCATTGGGCCACCGCCGAACCCGGCGGTGGGCCGGGAACCTGAACGGTGTGGCGCAGATCGACCGGATGGGCGAAGCCGTTCGCGTCGTATTGGGTGACCGAGAAATCGGTGATGCCGAACTGTACGCCGGGGGAACCGTCGTCGGTGGCGACTGCGGTGATCCGCACCCAGGGCGACTCTCCGTAGGGAAGGGCGACCGTCACCGGTTCGCCCGCCTCCTCGAACCGCACCGTGGTGGTGCCGTTGACGGTGGCCACCTCGAGCCGACGCACCTGGGCGCCGACGGCGGTGGCGCTGGGTGTGATGGTCAGGGTGGCATTGGTCACCGGGTGGTCGAAGTCGACCTGCAGCCACTGGCCGACCGCGCTCTGTAGCGCATTGGAGACCCAGCTGGTCGACGAGTCCCCGTCGATGGCTGCCGGTGGCGCGGTGGCCGGCGAGACGTTGGGCAGCGCTGTGGAATCCGACGCCGAACTGGACACCGAGATGCGCCCGCCGACCCACTGAGCGGAGATCGGTTCGGTGTCACCTGCGGGGTAGTCGGGCACCCGGTTGAAGGTGTTGCGCGGATCCCCTTCGGCGCGGATCGCCGAGGAGTGGTCGTCGACACGGCCATAATCGGTTTCGCGCGCCAGCGGGGTGTCGGTCACCGTCACGACCGGTGCGGTCAGCCCGGCACGCAACGCGTCCGGGGTCAACAGCAGCGGTCCCAACGGTGGCTCCCCCGAGAGCCTCCGGCGTTCGTCGAGACGGAGCACCGATTCGGGTCCACCGTCCACGCGCGCCATCGCGTCGGCATCGACGACATACGGAGCCGCCGCGTTCGCTGCACCGCCGACCTCGAAGATCTCGACGGCGGGGTATCGCGGACGCATGCCACTGTCGGAGACGAATCCTTCCAGGCTGCCCGGCCCGACGGGATCACCGAACTGGGCCACCTTCGTCAGGCCCGGCGAGCCGTCGATCGCCCGGTGAACCAGGATGGGGCGCGCCGACCTGGAGCTGTCGGGGTCCAGATCATTACGCACCACCACGTACGAAATGCCCTGTCGTGCAAGGGTGTCCGCGAGGCCCGCGGACGGCCGCCCGGCGGCGAAGAGCCGCTGCACGGAGTCCAGGGAGCGGATCGTCTCCGGTGGGGTCAGGGGGATGGAATCGCGAACCCCCCACGGGCTGTTGCCCAGGACCTGCAATGGCTCATCGTGGCTGTTGCCCCACACCTGGGTGGCGAACGGTGCGCCCGGAACCACGAGCACCCGCCCGGCTACCGGCGAGGCGGAGTTGTTGGCGTCCAGCCAGTCCGCGGTTTCATGCCAGTACTGCGGGATCGCGTCGAAGGCCCCCGGCGCTGTCATCCGGCCCGTCCAGGCCAATGATGTGGCGGCGATCAGCGCAGTCAGCAGCACCACGCCCACAGCAACCCGTTTGTCCTTCTCCGGATGGGCCAACGCGTCGCGCCACACCGGCCCCGGCGCGCTCCCGGGAAGCGGGATCCGGCCCAATAGGTGGGCCAGCCCGAGCACCAACGGCAATCGCAGCAGCGGTTCCAGTTTGTGCAGGTTGCGCAGCGGCGTGCCGTCCGCGTCGAGGAATGCCTGGACCTGTTGCGCGACCGGCGAACCCAACCCGCCGCTGTAGCCGGCGGCCAGTAGCACGATGCCGAGCATCAGCATCGTGATCAACCGGCCCTTCGCGGGCATCGTCCGCATCGCGAGGCCCGCAAGTCCGCCCGCCGCCACCAGGGTCGTGGCCAGCACCGCGACCGACCCGGTCACCAGCGGCGCACCCGCGGTCGCGGTCGGTGCCACATACGGCGTCCACGCGCCGGTGCCGCGCAGCATCTCGGTCAGCGACATCCAGCGGGTGGTGACCCCGGAGGACTCGATGAAGTCCAGGAACGGCGGGCTGATCCGGCCCAGATGCAGCAACGCGACCACCCACCAGGTGATGGCCAACGCCGCGCACAGCAGCCACCACGCGGTGAATCGCCGCCATGCGGCGTTCGGGCGGTGGCAGGCCAACCACACGACCGCGCACAGGCACGCCGTCAGCGTGGCGACGGCGTTGACCGCGCCCATCAGCGCGATGGCCAGCGCGGATCGAGCGGCCAGCATGCGGATCCGTGGGTCCCCGCCCTGGGTCTTTCCCACCCCTCCGATCCCGCCCTGGGTCTTTCCC
>NZ_CACSIP010000024.1 GCF_902705885.1 Mycolicibacterium austroafricanum
GCCCCCGCCCCCGCCACCGGAGCCGGTCTACGTCCCGAGACCGAACGTCGAGGTCTGCGCCGACGTGGGCCGTCGGATCAGCGTGGGGGGCTGCATCTAGGTGGATATCTAGGTGGATATCTAGGTGGACCGATCCTCATTCGACCGGCTCTTCGACATGACAGGCCGGACGGTCATCGTCACCGGCGGCACCCGTGGCATCGGGCTGGCGCTGGCGCAGGGCTACGTGCTGGCCGGGGCGCGGGTCGTCGTTGCCAGCCGCAAGGCCGACGCCTGTGAGCAGGCGGCAGCGCAGCTGCGTGACCTGGGCGGGGAGGCGATCGGCGTGGCGACGCACCTGGGCGAGGTCGACGACCTCGCGGCGCTGGTCTCCCGCACGGTGTCCGAGTTCGGCGGGGTGGACGTGCTGGTCAACAACGCCGCCAACCCGCTGGCCCAGCCGCTGGGGCAGCTGACGGTCGATGCGCTGACGAAGTCGTTCGAGGTGAACCTTCGCGGGCCGGTGCTGCTGGTCCAGGAGGCGCTACCGCACCTGAAGACCAGCCCGCATGCCGCGGTGCTGAACATGGTGTCGGTCGGCGCGTTCATCTTCGCGCCGATGCTGTCGATCTATGCGGCGATGAAGTCGGCGCTGATGTCGTTCACCCGCTCGATGGCCGCCGAATTCGCCGGCGACGGTATCAGGGTCAACGCGTTGGCGCCGGGCCCGGTGGACACCGACATGATGCGCAAGAACCCGCAGGAGGCGATCGACGGCATGGTCGCCGGAACACTGATGGGACGGCTGGCCTCAGCCGACGAGATGGTCGGCGCCGCACTGCTGTTGACGTCGGAAGCGGGCAGCTACATCACCGGCCAGGTGATCATCGCCGACGGCGGCGGGACGCCCCGCTAGGAGGACCGCTCAAAGGTGTGAACACGGTACCCGTCCCGTAGCGTGCGCAGCGCGGTACGCATCGCGACGGCGGGGATGCGGAATGCCTTGAACTCGCGTGCCCGGTCCACGATCGACACCGGCGGGCGTGGTTGCCGGTATCCGAGGTGGACGAAGGTCTCCTCTGGCCGCTGTTCGACGAACTTGAATTCACTGCCCAGCGCCCGGATCTGCTCATACAGCTTGCCCATATGCCTGTCGAAGAACACCCGGTCCATCAGGTCGCAGATCAGCGTGTGGTCGGGGAAGATGTCCGACAGCGTCGTGAGCAGTTGGTGCACTTGGGTTTTGTCCAGATACATGAACACACCCTCGATCACGATGAGTGTTTCAGCGGTAGGGTCGCATTCGCGTAGCGCGGCGGGGAGTTCGCCGGCCGAGAAGTCGACGGCTATGCGCCGCAATACGTTCGGACACGACTCAGTCGCCAGGATGGTGTTCTTGTGTTCGATGATGGCCGCTTCATCGAACTCGAACCAGCGACCACCGGCCAATCGATAGGCGCGGCTGTCGAAGCCGGTGCCGATGTTGATGATCTGCAGGTCTTTGTTCGCCTTGAGGCGTCTGGCCATCTCGTCGTAGAAGATCCGCGCCCGCACGACGTTGCTGGCATTTCGCCGGGTGCTGCCGGAGAACGGGGCATAGACCGCCATGCCCTCACCGGTCATGAAGTCCTCGGCGTAGATGTCAGAACATATCGACGCTGGCGAGCGGGCGTCGTCGGCGCGAATCCCGCAGCAGAAGAAGGCGGTCTTGGATATCGGGTTCATCTGGGCTCCAGTGCATCTCGTCGCGGGTCGTGGATGTGCGCTACGCGTGGATCGGCGGCCGGCCGATCAGGGCCCCGGCCCCCTCGATCTGGGCGGCGACGCGGAGCAGCAGGTCCTCCCGTCCGTAGCCGGCGACGAGTTGCACGCCGATCGGCAGGCCGCTCTCGCTCAGGCCGACCGGCAGTGAGATGGCCGGTTGTCCGGTGATGTTGAACGGGATCGTGAACGCGAGCAATGAAGCGGTACGCATCCACGCGTCGAGGGGCTTGCCGGGGTCCGGGCGCAGCGCACCGAGTCGCGGCGGCAGGTCGGTGAGGGTGGGAGTGACGAGCAGGTCGAACCCGTTCTCCCACCACGCCGCCATGCTTCTCGTGAAGGTGTTCAAGCCGGAGAGGGCGGTGAGGTAGTCGCTGCCCATGGTGCGCTGGCCCACGTGCGTGATGAGCCAGTTGTCGGCGTCCATGTCGGCCTCACCGATCGGACGACCGAGTGTGACGCCCATTCGCTCGACGAAGTTGGCCTGGCTGCAGGCGAGGAGGGGAACCACGAAGACCCCGGCGCCTGCTACCACCGGCGCGGGGAAGGACGGCTCCACATCGTGGCCGAGCTCTTCGAGCAACTCGGCCGTGCGCATCACAGCGGTGCTGCACTCGGGGTGGACGGACGCGGTGGGGGTGTCGGGTACGAAGCCCAGGGCTTCGACGAATCGTCCGAGCATGGGCAGGGCCTCCGCCGGGAATTCGGCTTCTCCTGCGTTGGTGGGGAACTCGGCGACGAAGCCGATGCGCAGGCGTCCGGGATCGGCCCCGACCTCCTCGCGGTATGGCCGGGTGGGTGTGGGTGCGACGACGGTGTCACCCGGCATGGGTCCGGAGACGAGATCGAGCACCGCGGCCGTATCGCGCACGCTGCGGGTCACGGCTAGCTCCGCCGCCAGGCCGGCCCACATTGCGTCTGAGGACTCGGGGCCGACCGAGACCCTTCCGCGGGAGGGCTTGAGCCCGACGATGCCGCATTGACTCGCAGGGTTGCGGATGGAGCCGCCGCCGTCGCTGGCGTGCGCCAGCGGCACCATGCCGGAGGCGACGGCGGCCGCCGCGCCACCGCTGGAGCCGCCACTGGCGTACTCGGTGTTCCAGGGGTTGCGGGTCGGTCCGTAGGCATCCGGTTCCGTGGTCGCCCAGGCGCCGAGTTCGGGCACGTTGGTGCGTCCGATGTCGATGAATCCTGCGTCGAGGAACTTCTGCACAAGATGCGACGTGCCCGGCGCGCGGTAGTCGGCGTCGCGCAGAAACCGGGTGCCCCAGTGGTAGGGATCGCCGGCTCGATTCCCGGCTGCGATGTCCTTGAAGAGAATCGGTACGCCGCAAAACGGCGCTTCCGATCGCATGGACCGGGCCTCCCGACGCGCCCGCTCGAAATTCCGGTGGATGACCGCGTTCAGCTGCGGGTCGATCTGCTCCAGCCGTGTGATGGCCGCGTCGATGAGTTCATCGGCCGAGACCTTCCCCGCGCGCACCAGTTCCGCCTGGCCGACGGCGTCGAGTCCTGCAAGTTCGTCGGGCATTAGTTCTCCTGTGTCGGGTGTGTGGTGGGGTTCTGTCCGCCACCGGAGCGGGGTAGGAGCGTGGTGAGATCGAGGCCGGCGACGGCTTGGCCGAGGCAGACCGAACGGAGAACGCTGCTGGCGAACGCTTCGGTGTCTCCCCACGGCAGATACGGTCTGGTGACCAACAGGGAGGCGACGCCGTGCGCGGCGGCCCACAGTTGCAGCGCCGGCCCCAGGGAGTCGGTCGGCGGAAAGAAGGCTTCGTCGATGAGCTCCTGCACGGTGTGTTGCAGATGGACGAAGGCCGAGTTGACGAGCGTCTCGTCGAATTCACTGGGTTGCCGGGGGGCGGTGTCGGTGGCGACGCGGTACATCAACGGGGTCTGCACGGCAAAACGCACGTAGGCCATCCCCAGGGCGTGCAGCCGTTCCAGGGCGGTCGGCAGGCCGCGGGTGGCGTCGCGCATCGCCTGGCCGAGCTGCCGATAGTACTTTGCGCACACCGCATCCAGAAGCTGGTCCTTGTCCGCGAAATGTCGATAGAGCGAGGGCGCGGTGATGCCGAGCGCGCGGGTCACCTCCCGGGTCGAAGGCGCCTTGGCGTCCTGCGACGCCAAGATCAATTCGGTTGCGGCATCGATGATCTGGTCGCGGAGCAGGTCGCCGGATCCCTTGGGTAGCCGCGGGCGTGACGGCGTGCCGGGCACCGCTTTCTTCACACGCGACCGCTTCAACACCCCTCCTGACGTAGCAGCGCTACCGTAGCGTCGCTATCCTATGGGCGTCAAGACCAGAGCCGGCGCAGCGGTCGGGTAGTGCTAGGAGTCGTCGTCGAGGCCGATCAGCGGGCCCAGCAGCGGCGCGTGCCGCGGGTAGACGATCGCGGGCCCGATCCACCGGGACAGGAACTCGCGCAGTTCGGCGGCGGTGCGCTTGGGGTTGCCGGCGTCGATGAGGAACGAGTTCAGCACCCGCAGCGAGAATTCGTTCAATTCGTTGAGGGCGGGCTCGTCGAAACCGTGGGCCAGCCAGTCGACGTCGAGGCGGTGCAGCATTGAACGGCCGAAGGTGTAGGCGGTGTCGGAGGTGAAGGAGCCGCCGACGGAATGCGTGCCCCGCTGGCTGAGCAGGAAACCGATCTGGGGGTCGTCAGCGAGCGACTCGATGGTGAACGACATACCCTCGACCATCGCTCGGACGGGGTCGGTCTCGCCGCGGACCCGTCGTTCCAGTCGATTCAGGAACCCGTCGGCCTGCTGCATCGCGCAGGCGACCAGCAGCGCCTCGGTGCTGGGGAAGTAGCGGTAGACGGTCTGGCGGGTGACGCCGAGGTTGCGCGCCACGTCGGCGATGCGCATCGCGGATCCGCGTTCGGTGACGATCCGCTCTGCCGAGCCGAGGATGCGCGCAATCGCCTCCTCGTCCGACGCAGGAGGATTGCCTGACCAACCGTGGCTTCGCATCGCTCGTCCCCTTCCCCGCCGGAACTGTATTCCACGCGCTGTTTTTTGCGAGATCGACGCGTGGAATACCGTTCCGGCGGGGCTTCTTGCGCTGCGACGTCAACTGCAGCGACGTCAACTGCTGCGCCAGCCCGCCACGCCGACGGTGATCATCCGCAATTGTTTGATGGCGACCCGCCTGATCTCCTGGATCGTCGCCGGGTCGTTGGTGTCCTCGAGGGACTCGGCGATCACGATCATCGAGTTGACGAACACGCTTGCCAGGATGTTGAGGTCTTCGCTGCTCCAGGCGTTGAGGCCGGGGAAGCGGGCCAGGTCGATCGCGAGTTCTGAGGTGATGAGCCGGATCTCGGTGCGGATCGCGTACCTGAGCACAGCGACCCCGGTGTTGCGCTCGCGGCCGATGAAGCGCCAGTGTTCCCGGCGTTCCTGCACACCGTCGATGAGGATGTCGACCGAGGACTCGATGACGCGGTTCGGGTCGAGCTTGCCGGCGCGGGCTCCACGCAACATGTCGCGCAGGGCACGAAACGATTCGTCGATCAGCACCAGCCCGAGCGCTTCCATCGACTCGAAGTGCCGGTAGAACGCGGCGGGCACGATCCCTGCCTCCCGGGTCACCTCGCGCAGGCTCAGCGCGCCGAAGCTGCGCTCGTCGAGCAGGTGGAGGGCTGCGGCGACGATCGCCCGCCGGGTGGCTTCCTTGCGCTGGTCGCGCGACAGGGTCTCCCTGCTGCTGCTGCGGGAATCCCTCGAACGCCTGCTCGAAGAACTCGAGCGTGAGCTGGGCGTACGGTCGTTCACTGTGTGAAAACTACCACAGCCTGGTGATACCTCTTGACGTACTGGTCCGATCAGGCGCACGGTGTACACATGTTCACTGAAACGTTGACCAAGCGACGGCGAGGGTCCGCACTGCTGGACCTGCTCACCGGTCCTCATGGTGTCGACCGCTTCACCGAGCTGGTCGACCCCACCTGGACACGCGGCGACGCCCGCGCCCGAATCGTCGGGGTGCAGCGCAGCACCCCCCGCAGCGTCACGCTGACGCTGGAACCCAACCGTGCGTTCGCCGGATTTCGCGCCGGCCAGCACATCAACCTGTCGGTCGAGATCGACGGTCGTCGCCGCACCCGGCCGTACTCGCCGGCCAACGCCGAGAACGACCGGTACATCGAGCTGACCATCGGTCACCACGAGGGCGGCCTGGTGTCACCGTTCCTGTTCGAGCACGCCCGCAAGGGCATGGTCGTCGGCCTCGACTCCGTCGGCGGCGAGTTCACGCTGCCCGCTCGCCCGTCGGGACGCCTGCTGTTCGTCTCCGGCGGCAGCGGCATCACCCCGGTGATGTCGATGCTGCGCACACTGCGTGCACGGCGCTACCCCGGCGACGTCACCTTCATCCACTACGCCCGGTCCGCCGAGGAGGCGTGCTACCGCGCCGAGTTGGCCGACATCGCGCGAGCGATGCCGAACGTCACGGTGCTGCACGGCTACAGCCGCACGCCGCAGGGTTCGGACCTGCACGGCCGCTTCGCCGCCGCGCATGTGGAGACGGACCCGGACCACGTGTTCGTGTGCGGGCCGCCCGAGCTCGCCGACGCGGTCCGGTCGATCTACCCGGATGCGGCGGCGGAGAGCTTCGTGCCGCCGGTGTTCTCGGGTGAATCCTCGGGTGGCCGAGTGACTTTCGCCGACAGCGGCGTGGAGATCACCGACGACGGCCGACCGCTGCTGGACCAGGCCGAGTCCGCGGGCCTGACACCGGAGAGCGGTTGCCGGATGGGCATCTGCTTCTCCTGCACCCGACGCAAGACCAGCGGTGCAGTGCGCAACGTGATCACCGGTGCGATGTCGAGCACCGAGGAAGAGGATGTGCAGATCTGCGTGTCCGCCCCCGTCGGCGACGTCGACATCGCCCTGTAAAGACATCGCCCTGTAAACCCCCGTGCCGGAACGGTATTCCAGCAGCGGATATTCACCCAAACCCCGCTCTGAATGCAGTCTCGGCGATACCGAGAGGTGACAAACATGACCGACATTCTGGAAACCCCGACCACCACCCCCCAAGCCAAGACGCTCGAGAAGATGGTCGGCGGCCGCAAGGTCACCCTGACCCCCGAGCAGGCCGAGGAATTCGGCCGCGAGCTCGACGCGCTCAAGGACAGCATCATCGCCGACCTGGGCGAACGCGACGCCACCTACATCCGCAACATGATCAAGGCGCAGCGCACCCTCGAGGTCGGCGGTCGGGCCCTGCTGTTCGGTGGGATCTTCCCGCCGTTCTGGCTCGCCGGCACGGCGATGCTGGGCCTGAGCAAGATCATCGACAACATGGAGATCGGCCACAACGTCATGCACGGCCAGTACGACTGGATGGGCGATCCGGCGATCTCCAGCAAGGGCTTCGAGTGGGACAACGCCTGCCCGGGCGACCAGTGGCGCCACTCGCACAACTACATGCACCACACTTACACCAACATCGTCGGCCTGGACCGCGACATCGGCTACGGCATCCTGCGGATGAGCGAAGAGCAGAAGTGGCGGCCGTACTACCTGGGCAACCCGGTATACGCGTTCCTGCTGATGGTGCTGTTCCAGTACGGGGTGGCGCTGCACGAGATGGAGAGCGAGAAGATCACCACGGGTCAGATCTCGATCAAGGACAAGAAAGAGATCCTGGCGGGCATCTGGCAGAAGACCAAGCGTCAGACGCTCAAGGACTATGTGGCGTTCCCGTTGCTGGCCGGGCCGTTCGCGCCGTGGGTTTTCACCGGCAATCTGACCGCCAACCTGATGCGCAACGTGTGGTCGTACATGATCATCTTCTGCGGGCACTTCCCCGAAGATGTCCAGGAGTTCTCGATCGAGGAGACCAAGGCCGAGACGCGTGGGCAGTGGTACTTCCGCCAGATCCTCGGGTCGGCGAACCTCACCGGTGGAAAGCTGTTCCACATTCTGTCCGGCAACCTGTCGTTCCAGATCGAGCACCACCTGTTCCCGGACATCCCCGCCTTCCGGCACGCGGAGATCGCGCCCAAGGTTCAGGAGATCTGCGAGCGTTATGGCGTGCCGTACAACACCGGCCCGTTGCCGAAGCAGTTCGCGACCGTGGTGCGCAAGATCGTCAAGCTCGCCCTGCCGTTCTAGCCACGATTTTTCGTGGTTCCGGCAGCGCCGCATCCGACGTCAAGCCCGCGGACTACCCGCCTGTCGGCCGGTACGGAGCGCGACGAGACTGAGCAGTCCGCGCTAACCACGTGACAGCACGCTGTGCAGCTCAGGTGCCGGCGCCCGGGCGGCGCCGGCACGTCGCCCTTCTCGAATCACCATCGCCATCCCGAGAATCCAGAACGGCACCTGCACCAGCTCCGCGTACCGAAAGGCGTCCAGGGTGTATGCGTCACCGCCGTGGGAATGCAGCCGCAACGCCCAGCCCATGAGCAGGATGACGAGCACGCTGGACAGGAAACCGCCTCCGTTGACGATGCCGGTGGCCGTGCTCAACCGGTACGGCGGATTGTGGTCGCGGGCGATGTCGAAGGCGACCATCGATCCCGGGCCACCGATGCACAGGGCCGCCGCCAGCAGCACCAGTAGCGCGAGCGGTGCCGGCCCGGAACCGACGAGGACCGCCAACCACGCCGCGGCCTGCACGGCCACCACGACGCCGACCAGGGCCACTCGCCGTTGGGGCATTCGCGCTGACAACCCGCCGATCACCGGCGCGATCAGAATGCCCACCAGCACGTAGACGGTGAACAACCCCTGGGCGGTGGTCTGCGCCAGCCCGAGGCCACCGACCAGGAACGGGTACCCCCACAGCACCGCGAAGGTGTTGCCGGCAAACGGCGTCACGAAGTGAGCCCAGAATGCCAGCCGGGTTCCGCTTTCCGCCCACGCCTCGGACAACCGGGTGCGCATGGCGACCGCCTGAACTCGTTCGTGCCGGTTCTCCCTCACCACGACGAACACCAACACCGCCACCAATGCCGACGTGCCGGCGAGCGCCAGGAAGCCACTGACCCACCCCGCGACGTGCACCAGTGCCGCGAACGGGATGACGCTGATGAGTTGGCCGAACTGCCCCAACAGTCCGGTGGCCTGCACCGCGACCGGCGCGAGCCGGCGCGGGAAGCGGATCCCGATGACTCGTAGCACGCTGGGAAAGATCATCGCGTCGCCGGCGCCGAGTACGACGCGCGCCGCGATGCCGACGGCAACATTGGGCGCCAACGCCAACACCACCGACGAGCAGGCCAGCAGCGTCATCCCGACCGTCAGCACTGCCCGTGGCCCGAACCGGTCCAGCGCCAGGCCGGCCGGGATCTGCATCACCCCGTAGACGGCGAGTTGCAGGACCGCGAACAGCGACAGCGTCGCGGGGTCGACCGCGAAGTGCTCGGCGGTCTCCAGTCCCAGCGCGGCCAGTGAGGTGCGGTTGGTGATCGAGACGGTGTAGGCCGCGATCCCCGCGCACCAGACGGCCACGACGCCGGTCGTCTTGCTCACCGGCGTGCGGTGCTCAGTTTCGTGGCGGCCGTCGGATCGAGGGTGATGTGCACATCCGGGTGCCGCTGCAAGATGCTGGCCGGACAGGATTCGGTGACCTCACCCAGCATGGCGGCCACCGCCGCGGCCTTGCGCGTGCCGATGGCAACCAACTCGATCCGCGCGGCCCGCATGATCGTCGCGAGTCCCTGCGTCTGACATTCGGTGGGGACGTCTTCCAGTCGGGTGAAGAAGCGGGCGTTCGCGCGACGGGTGGATTCAGCGAGCGTGGCCCGGTGCGTGACGGCGGCGAACGACGTGCCCGGTTCGTTGAACCCGATGTGCCCGTTCTCCCCGATACCGAGAAGTTGGACGTCGACCCCAGCCGCGGTGATCGCTTCCTCGTAGTCCTGCACCGGGCCGTCGGGAACATGAAGAGTCGCCGGATCCGCGCCCAGCGGTTCGATGAGCACTCGTTCCAGCACCGATCGGTAGCACTGAGGATGCCCCGCCGGCAGGCCCAGGTACTCGTCGAGCGCATACCATTGCACCCCGGCCACATCCAGCCCCTCGCGGACCCGGCGGGCCAGCGCCCGGTAGACCGGTTCCGGCGATGAGCCGGTGGCCACACCGATCACCGCGTTCGGCTTGTCCTCGATGATCGCGGCGATCCGGGCGGCGACCTGTTCACCAACAGCCGCTGGGTCGGGCGCCACCTCGATCGTCGTGGTGGGACTGGTCATGCAGGGACCATCCCGAGCACCGTGGCGATGGCCGGGTTTGCGGCGGTGTATCCGTCGAGCAACTGACGGGCCACCGTCACCGAGTCCACCAGCGGATGGAGGGCGAACGCCTTGAGGGCCTCTGCCGGCGAACCGGTGACCGCCGCCGCGATCGCGTGCCGCTCGACCGCCTTGACCTGCTGCATGAGTCCGAGCTGGTGCAGGTCGGGCTGGCTGGCCAGCGACAGCGGGTGCACCCCGTTGGCGTCGACCATGGTGGGCACCTCGACGACGGCGTCGTCGGGCAGACCCGCGACGGTGCCGCGGTTGCGCACGTTGAGGATCATCGTGGCCCTCTCATTGCGGGCGATCGAGGTCATCACTCCGAGCGCGACACCGGCGTAACCGAGGTGGGCGGGATCGGCCTCGTGCTCACGTTCGGTCGACGGAGCACCTTGTACCCCGCCTTTCGCCTCGGCCATGTAGCTGGCGCCGCGTTCGTCGACGGCGGCCGACCACACCTGAGCGGCGCGCGGTCCGGCCGCGGCGGCCTCGGCGAAGAATCGGCTCTGCGAGTCCAACAGGAAGTCTCCGCGGGTCTGCGGCGACTCCAGGATGCGTCGCACCGCGTCCCGGTTGAAGTAGTAGTAGTACAGGTATTCGTTGGGGATCAGACCCAGTTCGCGGATCCAGTCTTTCCCGAAGACCAGCGCCTCTTCCATCCGGCTCAGCCGGGGTTCGTCGGCGAGGAGTTCGGGGAGCACATCGCGACCGCCCACCAGGACACGGCGCATCCAGCCCAGGTGGTTGAGGCCGACGTAGTCCATCTGCACCCGGGTGTGGTCGTGGCCGAGCGCATTGGCGACCCGGCGACCCAGCCCCGAGGGCGTGTCGCAGATGCCCAGCGCGCGGTCGCCGAGCACGCTCTGCAGCGCCTCGGTGATGATGCCGGCGGGGTTGGTGAAGTTCAGGAAGTACGCGTCCGGTGCGACGCGGCGCACCACCTCGGCGATGTCCAGCATCACCGGCACGGTGCGCAGCGCGTAGGCGATGCCGCCCGGGCCGGTGGTCTCCTGGCCGAGGACGTTGAGGTCCAGCGCAACGTGCTCGTCGCAGCAACGCCCTTCGACACCACCCACCCGGATCGCGGCGAAGACGAACTGCGCACCGGCAAGGGCGGGTTCGAGTTGAGTGTGCGTGCTCAGCACCGGCGCCTCGGCGAACCCCTCGGAGAGTTGATCGAGGATCGCCGTCATCGTGGTCAGGCGGGACTCGTCGACGTCGTAGAGCGCGACCTCGGTCACCCGCGGGAAACCTTGGTCGCGGACGAGTGCCTGCCACACGTAGGGGGTCCGGAATCCGCCACCGCCGAGGATCGTGAGCTTCATGCGATGATCACCTTTCTGCCGGCTTCGCGGCTGCCTTCGAGTTCGTGCTCGGGTGTTCCCGGTGTTGTGATCAGTACGTCGACTTCGTCGAGGGTGCACAGGCGCATGGCGCCGGTCCCGGGGAACTTGAGTTCGCTGGCCAACAGCACGATGCGTTGCGACGCCGCGATCAGCGCCTGTTTGATCGGCGCTTCCACCGCCATGTTGTCGACCACTCGTCCTCCGCGGACACCTGTGCAACTCAGGAACATGGTGTCGGCACTGAGTTGGCCGATGACCTGCTCGGCCAGCGGGCCGACCAACGACTGGTAGTTGCGCCGCAACACTCCGCCCAGCAGCACCAGTTCGACGGCGTCGTCGTCGCGGAGCTCGTCGAAGACCGCCAGGTTCGAGGTGATGACGGTGACCGGGCGGCCACGCAGTGCGCGGGCCACCAGCGGTGTGGTGGAACCGATGTCAAGCACCACCACCTCACCGTCGGACACCAGTTCCGCAGCCTGATGGGCCATCCGTTGCCGCAGATCGGCATCAGGGGACGCGTCGGTTCGCAACGGGTCCTCGATCACCCCCGAGTCGGTGATGTTGGCGCGGCTGCCGGTCGTCAGGATCGCGCCGCCGTACATCCGCTCCAGACGGCCCGCCCTGGCAAGGATGTCCAGGTCGCGGCGGATGGTCGACTCACTGACCCCCAGTGATTCGGCCAGCCTGCCAACCGTCTGACCACCGCCGGCCAGCGCGGCCAGGATTCGTTCGTGACGTTCGGCGAAGAACATGGCGTCGATCGTATACCGAACTTGCTCAACTTTGCACAACTCTGACTATCTCCGACCAATTTCGTCGAAATAACACGCGATTGACCGTCACGAAACATCATTGACATTCAACGGCTCCACAGTGACACTCCACAAACAATCAAACTCAGTCAATCCTGATAGGAGGTGAGCAAGTGTGACCGACGTCCTGGTGGTCGGGCGCATCTACAGCGACCTGATCTTCACCGGCGTCCACGCCCCCGCTCCCGGGGCCGAGGTGCTGGCCGACGGTTTCTCGATCTCTCCCGGCGGCGCCGCCAACCGGGCCGTCGCCGCCGCCCGCCTTGGCGCGGACACCGCACTGCTCAGCGAGTTCGGTGACGATCCCATCGGCTCCATCGTCCAGCGCAGCCTGCGCGACGAATGCGGCCTCGACCTGAGCGCCACCGCGACCCGTCCCGGCCATCAGATTTCCATTTCGGTCGCCATCACCGATGGCCACGACCGTGCTTTCGTCACCTACCAGGCCGATGGGGACCTCCCCGAATGGCCGGCGGACCGACCCTGCCGGGTCGCGCATCTGGGTCTGGCCGGAGACCTTCCCGACTGGGCCGTCAACCTCCGGCGCCGGGGCACCACCTTGGTCGGCGGGGTCGGTTGGGACGCTTCCGGCGAATGGTCGCAACGCCTGCTCGACCGGCTCGGCGATGTCGACGTCGTCATCGTCAACGACGCCGAGGCGCTCGGATACACCCGCGCCGAAACGGTCGACGACGCCCTGGGCATCCTCGCCCGGTACGTCGACATCGCGATCGTGACGCTGGGCCGCGCCGGTGCCATCGCCGCGCGGGGGAGCACCCGGGTACAGGTACCCGCGCTGGTGGTGCACGCCGTCGATCCGACCGGCGCGGGTGATTCCTTCGCCGCCGGGTTCATGGCCGCGACCGCATGGGGCTGGGATCTCGAACAGCGTCTGCGGCTGGCCGCGGCCAGTGCCGCCTGCACCGTCCGGTCCGCCGGCGGGGCCGCCAGCGCTCCCCGCCCCGAAGACATCGCCACCCTGCTCGACCAATGCCACGCCGACGAAGGCTGGGCATTCATCCGTCGGTGGACCCGCCGACACCACACTGCTGCACCAGAAGGAGTCCTGTCGTCATGAGAAGCTCACTACGCACCATTGCGGCCGCCGCCGCCGCGTTATTGGCGCTGAGCGCCTGCGCACCGGGGCCCTCCGGCTCACCGGAGGACACCGCGGCTCCCACCGGTGCGGTGTCCCAGGACGTCGCCGCCGCGGGCGACGTGACGCTGACGGTCTGGGACCAGAACACCGATGGCGGCATCGTGGCCGCCCAGGAGCAGCTCAACTCGGCGTTCGAGGAAAAGTACCCGAACGTCAAGATCGAGCGCACCGCCCAGTCGTTCAGCGATCTGAAGACCACGCTGAAACTCGCGCTGTCCAGCAACACCCCGCCCGACGTCGTCCAAGCCAACCAGGGTTACCCGGACATGGGCGCGTTCGTTTCCGCAGGAATGCTGCGCCCGATGACCGACTACGCCGAGCTCTACGACTGGAGCTCCTACTACCCGGAAAGCCTGCTCAAGCAGAACAGCTTCAGTTCCGATGGCAAGACCTGGCAGGGCGACACCCTGTTCGGGGTGTCGCAGACTGGTGAGATCGTCGGCGTCTACTACAACCGCGCCAAGCTCGAAGAACTCGGGCTGGCCGTCCCCACCACGCTGGCCGAACTGGACAGCGCGATGGACACCGCCCACGCCGAGGGCATGCTGCCGCTGGCTTTCGGCAACCTGGAGAAGAGCCCCGGCATCCACCTGTTCGGTGTCACCCAAGCTGCCATCGCCGGACCCGAAGCCGTCTCCGAGCTGGTCAGCGGTCAGGGCGGAGCCTGGACTGATGCGCCGACTGTGCAAGCGGCCCAACAGATCTCGGATTGGGCCAAGGGCGGGTATTTGACCCCGGGCGCCAACGGTGTGTCCCGCGACGATGCCATCGCCGCCTTCGCCAGGGGGGATGCACTCTTCACCATCACCGGCACCTGGAAGGAACAGGACCTGCGCAGCGCAATGGGCGACGACGTCGGCTTCACGACGTTGAGCACCGCCGACGCCACGCCGTCGACGACCGGCGGGCAGGGGCTCGCCTGGGCGATCACCTCGAAATCGGCTCACCCGGATGTGGCCGCGGCCTACATCGACTTCATCACCAACGCCGCCGCGGCCGAGGTTCTCATCGACACCGGCAACCTGCCGACCGTCCTACCTGACGATTACCAGCCGGCCGCGGGCACGCTGGCCGCTGACGTGGCCACCCAGTACCGCGACGTGCAGGACGCCGACGGCACCGTGCCCTACCTGGACTACTCGACGCCGACCTTCTACGACACACTCACCGCGGCGGTCCAGGAACTGGTCGGTGGGCAGTCCGATCCCGGACAGTTCACCTCGACGCTGCAGACCGACTACGCGGCGTTCCTGAACAGCCGAAAATGACGTCGGTGCTGTCGAGGGTAACGGTGCGTGGCGGCGATTCGGGGGCCGATTCAGGGGCCGCCCCGGGTCGCCGGCACCGCCGTCGCCTCATCCCGTACCTGTACGTGGCTCCGGCGTTGCTGGTGTCGGTGCTGTTCCTCGGGGTGCCGATGGTGCAGACCCTGCAGTACTCGTTCTTCAACTGGGACGGGTTGGGTGCGTCGACATCCGCGGGAATCACCAATTACCTCAGCATCTTTCGCGACGAACAGCTGCGGGATTCGTTCCTGCACGCCGGCGTGCTGATGCTGTTCTACGCGGCGGCCCCCGTCGTGCTCGCGCTGTTCCTGACAGCGCTGATCTCCCGGGCGCATGGGATGGCATCGATGTCGTTCTTCCGCACGGTGCTGTTCCTGCCGCAGGTGATCGCCTCGGTGGTGGTGGCCACCATCTGGGTGTCCATCTACTCGCAGAACGGGTTGCTCAACCAGATACTGGGCTCGGTCGGCCTGGAGTCGCTGACCCGGGTCTGGCTGGGCGACCACAGTACTGCGCTGATGGCCATCGGGCTGGTCGGCACCTGGGTGAACATCGGGCTGTGCCTGGTGCTGTTCCTGTCCGGTATCGGCAACATCGCGCCGGAGCTGTTCGAGGCCGCCCGCCTCGACGGCGCCGGTCGAACCCGGGAGTTCTTCGCGATCACACTCCCGGCGCTGCGTGGCCAGATCGCGGTAGCACTCACCTTGACTGTCGTCTCGGCGCTCAAGACCTTCGATCTCGTCTACATCACCACCCGCGGCGGCCCTGGCAACGCCACCACCGTGCCCGCGTTCGAGGCCTACAACCGGGCCTTCAACACCGGCCAGGTCGGACTGGCCGCAGCGGTGGCCGTCGTGCTGACTCTGGTCATCATCTCGGTCACCGTGTTGATCAACCGCATCGAACCCAGGGACGTCTCGTGACATTGTCCCGGCGCGAACGCATTCTCAACGAGATCATTCTCGGCGTGTTCGCGACCTTCGCGGTGGTGCCGCTGCTCGGTGTGCTGCTGTCCTCGGTGACACCGGCCAAGGAGAACACCGGCGGGTTCGCCATCCCGTCGCACCTCGCGTTCGGCAACTACGCGCAAGCTTGGACCCGAGGCAACTTCGCCACCTATCTGTCCTCCAGTGTGCTGGTGGCGGCCGCCGTCGTCGCGCTGACCGTGGTGTTGGCCATCCTTGCCGGATTCGCCTTCGCCCGAATGCAATTCGTCGGCTCGTCCGTCCTGTTCTATACGCTGCTGATCGGGCTGACCCTGCCGGCTGAGGCATTCATCATCCCGCTGTACTTCAACTTGCGCACAGCCGGGCTGACAGACTCCTATCTGGCCTTGATCCTGCCCCAAACCGCGCAGTCGCTGGCGTTCGCGACGTTCTGGATGCGCAATCAATTCCGCACGTTCCCCGGCGAGATCATCGAGGCGGCCCGCCTCGACGGTGCCCGCGACCTGAAAGTGCTTTGGCGGGTGATGGTCCCGGCCTGTATCGCGCCGATCATGACGATGGCCGTGTTGGTCACGATGTGGACGTGGAACGAGTTCTTGCTGCCGCTGGTGCTGATCGTCTCCGAGGATCGCCGGACCGCTCCCTTGGGCCTGGCGTTCTTCCAAGGTCAGCACCTCACTGAGTACTCACTGTTGTCCGCGGCCGGCGTCATGGTCGCGCTACCGATCGCCGTTCTGTATTTCGCGCTGCAGAAGCGCTTCATCAGCGGGATGGTCGGCGGTATCTCCAGCCGCTGACCCAACTAATCGAGGGAGATACCCATGGCCGCAGTCCGTTTCGAAAATGCACAGCGCCACTACCCCAAAGCCGACCGGCCGGCGGTGGCCGGCATCGACCTGTCGATCGCCGACGGTGAGTTCATGGTGCTGGTCGGTCCGTCCGGCTGCGGCAAGTCCACCACGCTGCGGATGCTGGCTGGGCTGGAAGAGGTGACCTCGGGCCGCATCTTCATCGGCGACCAAGAGATCACCGACACCGCCGCCAAGGACCGCGACATCGCGATGGTGTTCCAGAATTACGCCCTGTACCCGCACATGACGGTGGCCCAGAATATGGAGTTCTGCCTCAAGAACGCCAGGATGCCCAAAGCCGAGCGTCAGCGCAGGGTGCAGGTTGCCGCAGAGACTCTCGGACTCACCGAGTACCTCGGGCGCAAACCCAAAGCGCTGTCCGGCGGTCAGCGACAACGGGTCGCGATGGGCCGAGCCATCGTGCGCAACCCACAGGTGTTCTGTATGGACGAGCCGCTGTCCAACCTCGATGCCAAGATGCGGGTACGCACCCGCACCGACATCGCCAAACTGCAGCGCGAACTCGGTGTGACCACCGTCTACGTCACCCACGACCAGGTCGAGGCGATGACCATGGGTGACCGGGTCGCCGTCATGCGAGACGGTGCGCTGCAGCAGGTCGGTACCCCGATGGATCTCTACGACCGACCAGCCAACGTGTTCGTCGCGGGCTTCATCGGATCACCGGCCATGAATCTCTTCGAGAGTCGCTTGGCAGACCGCAGCGTGACCCTCGGCGACCACCTCCTGACGGTCGGGCCGGGCGTCGACCACGCCGGAGGACCGGTGACGATCGGCGTGCGCCCCGAGTCGTGGCGCCGTATCGGGCCCGGCGACGGCATGCCGGTGCGGGTCTCGGTGGTCGAGGAGCTGGGATCTGATGCCTTCGTGTACGGCACGGCGGTCTCTGGAGATCACGACGTGATTGTTCGGGTCAACGGCCGCGATCACGTCCGGATGGGCGACATCATCCACGTCACCGCGGCATCGCCGGACATCCATGTCTTCGATACCGCCTCCGGCGTGCGAGTCGGCTGAGCGCCGAGCCGGAACAACGGCAGAACATCACCCACACCGAGAAATGGAACGTCGGCTGACGCGGCGTTAGCCAAGCCGCCTAAGTGTTGCACTGACCCCTTTGCCATAGCCTCGAGGCTTCGCGCCTGGAATACCGTTCCGGCGCTGGTCCAGACGTAGGCCTTGTGGGGTTGAGGTGCGCGTGGTGGAGTCTGCTTCGGTCGGGCAATGTTCGGAAGGAATGTGTTGATGCGTGCTGCGTTCGCGGCGATGACGGTCTTGGCGGCAGGTGCTCTCAGCGGAGCGGGGGTCGCGCTGGCGCAGCCGGTGCCCAGCGCCGGCGAGTTGACGTCGGACCTGCAGCAGGTGCTGAACACCGGTGCGCCGGCCTCCGAGCGGGCCGCGCTGCTGGCCGGCGGCGAGGCCGCGGTGCCCACCGCCGACAACATCGCCAACCGGTTGAACACCTACGGCGGCATGGTCAACTGGCAGGTGCAGAACCCGGTGCTCAACGGCGACCGGCTGGACGCGCAGATCGCGGTCACCATCCCGATCTTCGGCACCAAGACCCACAACATCTACTGGGTCAACTCAGACGGCGCCTGGAAGCTGTCGAACCCCTCGGCGTGTGTGATCGCCACCGATGTCGCAGGCGTCGCCTGCACCGTCTGACCCCACTCCCCGCCGGAACGGTATTCCAGCAGGTTCCTACTCGAACTCAGGCTGCGTAGAAGCAATCTGGGTGCGCCAACGGCTGTAGGCATACGGCGGTATCTCAATGCGGCCGCGCCACCCGCGCGCGGTCATCGCATCGTGCAATCTGTGGATGACGTCCACAGGGTCGTCCTCCCGGACGACGCCGAGAACGTTCCAGCCGAGTCGCTCGAGCGCGGGCAGGACCCGTCGGTCCTTCAGATACTGGGCACGGTCTACCTGGTGCTGTTCACCGTCGTACTCGATCGCGACGTTGAAGTCCTCCCAGCCGAAGTCGAGCACGCGCACGGGCCGGCCGTCGGCGTCGACGACGGGGATCTGGGTGGCGGGTGCCGGGAATCCGCAGTCGATGACCAGCAACCGCCAGAACGTCTCCATCGGGGACATGGCACCACCGTCGACGAGCGGCAGCACTGCCTTCAGCCGCGCGACTCCGTGATGACCGCGGTAACGCTTCACCAGCATGAGCGGATCCTCCAAGGAATACGGACGCACCCGCATCAGCGCGTCGAGCTGGGCGACAGCATGGTCGCGACGTTGAAACCTGCCGAGGTCAAACGCCGTCCGGGCCGGAGTGGCGACCGGCAGGCCGTCGAGCATCTGCCATTCCTCTGACCCGATGTGCTCATTGCGGGTGATGATGCCGCCGGGTGATCGAGTGCAGTTGTAGATGAGCTCGATGTCGACGTCATCGTCGATCCAGCGTGACCCGTGCAGCGCGGCTGCAGCCAGGCCGGTGATGACGCCTGCGCGCTTGGACCACAGCCATGCGGCCACAGTGCGGTCGCGCAGTGTCAGCTCGGAGGTCCGCGGAGCGTGGACGTTCGGATAGACCCGGCGGTACCAGCGGCGCAACTGATGCCGGGTGACGACGCCGTTGGCCACGGCTTCGGTGCCGATGATGATGTTTCCCATGGCCGAAGACTGCTCACGTGGACCGACAAACCGCGGCGATGATCGCCCAGATTGCTTTCAGGCTGGGGATAACTCGCGATTCGCGTGCTGGAATACAGTTCCGGCGGGGGGTCAGCGTTGGCAGGTGGGGCACCAGTAGGTGACCCGCTCACCCGACTTGTCCGTTTCGATCGGCGTGCCACACCGCCGGCACCCCAGCCCGGCCCGCCCGTACACCCACATGTCCTGACCGGGCCGGGTGTTGCCGGTCGTGGTGCGGTTGACCCGCAGCCGGTTGGCCCACAACATCTGCTGCGCCCGGTTGGCCACCCGCAGTGGGTCGGACACCGCGCCGACGGCGGTGCCGGGCCGCAGACCGAAGACAAAACCCAACTCGTTGGCGAAGACGTTGCCCACCCCCGCCATCACCCGCTGATCCAGCAAGGCCTCGGCGAAAGCCCGCTCCGGGTCGGCCATCAGGTTCGCCGCGGCTGTCTCGGCTGACCAGTCCTCGCCGAGCAGATCCGGACCCAGGTGCGCGACGGCCTCCATGTCATCAGCGCGCTCCAGGACCTCCAGCACGCCGAGGTCGACGCCGCAGGCACGGGAATCTGCGGTCTCCAACACGATTCGAATCTTGTACGCCGGAGCCCGCACCCGGCCGATGATCCACGCGCCGTCCATCTTCAGGTGTGAGTGGATGCTGGCCGACCCCACCCGGATGAACAGGTGCTTGCCTCGGCTGACGACTTCGTCGACTATCTGCCCGGACAGATCGACCGCCGCGTAGCGGGGAACGCGGACGTCGCAGCGGGTCAACTGCTTGCCCGCCAATGCCTCCCGCAGTTTCGCGGCCGTGCGGAAGACGGTGTCGCCTTCGGGCATCAGCGCAGCCGAAGCCCGCGTGGTGTCCGGGCGAAACCGGCTTCGGTCAGTGCCACCGCCACCGCCGAGTCGCGGTCCTCGAGCACCCCCACTCCGTCGACCCGTTCGACCAGCAAGGCCGGAACCCGTTGGCGGGTCACCATTTCGGCCAGCGCGACCGCGGCGACATGGTGGGTCTCGTGGTCGGTGGTGAAGCTCAGCAGCGAACGGCCGCCCCGTTCGATGAACCAGGCCAGCTCGCCGTCGACGAGCACCACCAGCGCACCGGCCTTGCGCCCCGGCCGGTGAGCGGTATCGGTGTCCCCGCGCGTCGGCCATGACAGTGCCGCACCGAACGGATTGGCCGGGTCGGTCGCGGCCAGCGCCACCGTGCGCAGCGCGCCCTGCCGGTCGTCGATGCTGTCGGCGTGGGTGCGCAGCCGGTCGACGGTGCTGGCCGTGGCGAACTGGGCACCGCCGAGAGACTCGACGAAGTAACCGCGTTGACAACGGCCCGCCTCTTCCAGCGCGGTCAGCACCTTGTACAGCGAGGCGAAGCCGCCGGGGATGTTCCCGCGGATGTTCTCACCGGCCACTGCCCCCTTGGTGAGCACGCCGTGACGGGCCAGCAGTTGGTCGGCCTGGAAATGTGCGCGCACGGTGGTATCGGTCTCTGCGGCCGGCAGCAGCGACCAGCGGCCTGCGACCGTCGGGTCGGAGTCACGGTGCGCGCCTGAGCTGATGCTGTAGCGGCTCAGCCGCGGTGCCCGGCGATGACGGTGCGACGGTGCGGTGCTCCGCCGGGCGCCCCGGGTTCCGGCCAGCAGCGCCCGCACCGGCGCGAATGTGTCACCGCTGACGTGGCCGGACCAGATCAGTTGCCACAGAGCTTCTTTGAGGGCTGTGGCGCTCACGCCGTCGACGACGATCTGGCGGAAGAAGTAGGCGCCGCCGCCGCTCAACGCCTCCAGTACCTCGTGATGTAGGTCGGTGAGATCGGTGTCCGACGGCGGGACCAGCGACAACGGAGCGGTATCGGCGGAGTGGAACGCCACCCACCCGTCGGCCGCCGACAACGCGCCGACCCCGGACCACAGCACCTCGCCGGAGGCCAGCAGTTCGTCGAGCATGCCCGGCTGATAGTCACGCACCCGCTGGCCGAAGATCAGCGGCTCCACCGCTGAGGCGGGCACCGGCGCCCCGGCGAGCTGATCGATCACCGCGGCCAGCCCGTCGACACCCGACACCGCCTCGCTGCCCATCATCTGCCATGCCGGCAGGAAGCGGCCCAGCGCGGCGGTGCTCACCGGTTCGATCTGCGCGCGCAATGCGGCCAGCGAGCGCCGGCGCAGGATGCGCAACACCTCGGCGTCGCACCACTGCTCACCGGAATCAGCTGGTGCGTCGATGAACTCGCCGCGCATCAGCTTGCCGTCCGCGGCCAGCCGGCCCAGCACATCGGCGGCGACCCGCAATCCGAGGCCGAACCGGGTGGCCGCCTCGACCGTGGTGAACGGACCCCTGGTGCGCGCAAACCGCGACATCAGCTCACCGAGCGGGTCGACGACAGGTTCGAGGAACGCCATCGGCACGCCCACTGGCACCGCGACCCCGACACCGTCGCGCAGCCGGCCGATGTCCTCGACCGCCGCCCACCAGGCCTGCCCGGCGAACGACACGGTGACCACGCGCTTGGCTGTCAGCAGGCCCTCCAGCCACCCGCCGACGTCGTCCTCGGTGCACCGCGCGGCGATCTCGTCGGCGGTCAAGGGCCCCAGCAGCCGCAACAGATCCGCCACGCCCTCGGCGTCGCGGACCGCGCGCTCGGCGGTCAGATGCTGCAGCTGGCGGCTGGTGTTGGCGACGACGTCGGCGTCGAGCAGCTCCCGCAGTTCGACGCGGCCGAGCAGTTCGGCGAGCAGCTTGGGGTCCAGGGCGAGGGCGGCGGCGCGGCGTTCGGCCAGCGGGCTGTCGCCCTCGTACATGAACGCACCGACGTAGCCGAACAGCAGCGACGCGGCGAACGGCGACGGTGTCTGCGTCTCGACCTCGAGGATCCGCACCCGCCGCTGGGCGACCTGCGCCATCAGCGAGACCAGCGTGGGCACGTCGTAGACGTCCTGCAGGCACTCACGCACCGCCTCGAGCACGATCGGGAAGTCCGGGTAACCGCGGGCCACGTCCAGCAGCTGTGCCGCGCGTTGCCGCTGATGCCACAGCGGTGAGCGCTTGCCCGGGTTGCGACGAGGCAGCAGCAGCGCCCGGGCAGCGCACTCCCGAAAGCGCGACGCGAACAGCGCCGAACCGCTGACCTCGGTGGTGACCAGCGGTTCGATCTCGTCGGGGTCGAAGACGAAGATGTCGGCCCCCGGCGCCGTATCGTCGGTGTCGGGCAGTCGCACGATGATGCCGTCGTCGGAGGCGGTGGGCTTCTCGTCGATGCCGTAGCGCTCGTAGAGCCGTTTGCCGACCGCCAACGCCAGCGGTCCGTGCACCCGTAGGCCGTAGGGGGAGTGCAGGATCACCCGCCAGTCGCCCAGTTCGTCGCGGAAGCGTTCCACGATCAGCGTGGTGTCCGAGGGGACGGCGGCGGTGGCGCTGCGCTGCTCATCGATCAGCTGCCACAGGTTGTCGATCGCGAACCCGTCAAAACCGACTGTGTGGCAACGCTGTTCGAACGATTCTCGGTCCAGCCGCGCCAGCTCGCCGGTGAACGCGCCGATCGCCGCGCCCAACTCCGCCGGGCGGCCGACGCCGTCGCCGCGCCAGAACGGCAGCCGCGCCGGCTCGCCGGGAGCGGGGATGACGAGCACCCGGTCGTGGGTGATCTCGGTGATGCGCCAGCTCGTCGCACCCAGCGAGATGACGTCGCCCGGGCGGGACTCGTAGACCATCTCCTCGTCGAGTTCACCGACTCGCGAGGGCTTTTCGGAGTCGGCGTTGGAAGCGAGGTACACGGTGAACAGGCCGCGGTCGGGGATCGCGCCGCCTGAGGTGACCGCCAGCCGTTGCGCGCCGGGGCGGGAGGTGAGCGTGCCGGAGTCGCGGTCGTAGACGATCCGGGGCCGCAGTTCGGCGAACTCGGTGGACGGGTACTTGCCCGACAGCAGATCCAGCGTCGCCTCGAATGCGCTGCGGGGCAGGGTCGCAAACGGAGCGCTGCGGCGCACGGTGTCGAACCACCGGTCGGCGCTGATCGGTTCCAGCGCGCAGGCGGCGACGGTGTGCTGGGCCAGAACGTCGAGCGGGTTGGCGGGCACCCGCATGGTCTCGATCTGGCCGGCCAGCATCCGCTGCACGCTCACCGCGCATCCGATCAGATCGGTGCGATGCTTGGGGAACAACACGCCCTGGCTGATCTCGCCGACCTGGTGACCGGCCCGGCCGACGCGTTGCAGCCCACTGGCCACCGACGGCGGGGTCTCCACCTGGATCACCAGATCGACTGAGCCCATGTCGATCCCGAGTTCCAGGCTGGAGGTCGCGACGACAGCCTTGAGGCGTCCGGTCTTCAGCGCGTCCTCGACCTCGGCGCGGGCTTCCTTGCTGACCGACCCGTGGTGTGCGCGGGCGAGCACCGGCTCGGCGCCGTAGGTCTGTCCGCTTCCCATCAGGTGGGCGGGTGCACCGCCGGCCACACCCGGATTGGGTCCGCCCAGCTCAACTCCGGTGCGTTCGGCGTGGATCTCGTTGAGCCGGGCGGTCAGCCGTTCCGCGAGCCGCCGCGAGTTGGTGAACACGATCGAGCTGTTGTGCGCCTCGACCAGGTCGACGATGCGTTCCTCGACATCGGGCCAGATCGAGTTGTTCTCCAGATTCGCCATGTCGGGGACGGGAACCTGCACGGTCAGGTCGAATGTCTTGGCGGCCGGTGGCGCGACGACCGTCGTCGGGGCGGTGCCGGACAGGAAGCGCGCCACCTCCTCGGGTGGGCGAACCGTCGCCGACAGCCCGATCCGTTGCGCGGGTGTCTCCAACAGCTCGTCGAGACGTTCCAGCGACAGCGCCAGATGCGCGCCGCGCTTGGTGGCCGCGACGGCATGCACCTCGTCGACGATCACCGTCTGCACGTTGGCCAACGTCTCCCGGGCGGCGGAGGTCAGCATCAGGAAAAGCGACTCCGGGGTGGTGATCAGGATGTCGGGTGGCTTGGTGATCAGTTCGCGGCGCCCGCTGGGGGTGGTGTCTCCGGAACGCACGCCGACGCTGATAGATGGCGGCTCGACCCCGGTGCGCTCGGCGATGCGGGAGATCCCGGTCAACGGAGTGCGCAGGTTGCGTTCGACGTCCACGGCCAGCGCCTTGAGCGGGGAGACGTAGAGCACCCTGGTGCCCTTGCCGGCCTGCGGGGCCCTGGCCAGGCCGTCGATCGCCCACAGGAACGCCGCCAACGTCTTGCCCGAGCCCGTAGGGGCGATGACCAGCGTGTTCTCCCCGTCGGCGATCGCGTTCCAGGCCTGCGCCTGAGCGGGTGTGGGCTCCAGGAACGTGCCCGCGAACCACTCCCGCGTCAGCGGACTGAAGCGGGAGAGCGGATGGGCCTTCGCGGGCATCCCTCCATGGTGCCCCTACCCACCGACACCCCCGTTCCGCGAGCTCGCCGTCCCGCGAGCACCCCCGTCCCGCGAGCTCGCGTGTCTGCACGCCTGCGCGCGGCGTGTCGCGTACATCAGCGCGCGCTCGCGACCGTCGAGAGCGACACTTTCGTGCGACAGGGCCGGTGCGAACCATCCACGGCACGGTCCTCGACATCCTCGCGGTGGTGTCGCACCAGCCACATCAGCAACAACCCGGTAACTGAGGGCCCGCCGGTTGAGTCCGCAGCGGCAAAGCATCAGTTGACGATCGTGACGACCTGGCGCTCGCTCGGGGTCCGGCTCAGCGTGGGCGCAGGCCAGGGGTATTGCGTGGAACGTGGAAACCTGTCGCACGTGGTCCGTGCAACGACGCCCTGTGAAACGCGTCGCTGCACACAGCAACTGGCCGGAGTCCGGATGTGATGAGCCCGTCGCAAGGGGCATCGGTCCCATGCCCCCGGGCTGACCGACTGTGCCCCTTGACTGTCGAGCGCCGCGCTAGGCTGCGGCGGCCAGGCCGCTTGCGGCCCCGTCGTAGCAAATAGTCAGGATGTGTTGGCGCACTGCGGACCTCGCCAGAACAGTCGAGCCTGTTTCCAAGCCGTGGTGTCCGGCACGTTCAATTTCTCGTAAGCGTTCCCAGAATCCGGGTCCGATTGCTACGCTCCCAGCTGTGATGATGGACTCAAGTGTGGATCGTCATGGCCGCGTTCGTGATCAACTCGGTAAGGGAGTGCAGTGATGAAGCTATGGTGTTTGGTCGTCGCCCCTTTCCTGGTCATCGCAGGCCTCGCCGCCGCGCCAACCGCAGCAGCTGATTGCACGACCACCGGGAATCAGACGTTCTGTTCCTTCGGGGGGCCGGGTGACACCGGGCCCGTGGTGCCCTACGAGTGCGTCAACGCCTATGACTACTACTGCAATGACAGCTACGGCAGCTGGGATCTATTCTGAGCACCATTCGGGACCGTGGTGGTAGCGACAACGTTGATTCAACCAAGGCAGAGGAGTAACTAATGGTGTCTCACAAGAGTTTTGCGGGGCGGATGCTGGTGGCGACGGTAGGTTCCGGTGCTGTGTTGCTCGGCACCGCGGTCTCTGCCAGCGCGCAACCGGCACCGCCGAACTGTACGGCGGCAGATCTGGCGGGCATCATGTCGGGCGTCACCGCATCCACGTCTGCGTACTTGTTCACCCACCCGCCGGTGAACGACTTCTTCACCAATCTCGGCAAGGTGCCAAACGATCAGAAGCGCGAAGCGCTGGCCAGTTACCTGGATGCCAACCCGCAGGTGAAGGCTGATCTGAGCGGCATCCGTCAGCCCGCCAAGGACTTCCGTGCCCGCTGCGGTGGTGGCCCGGGCCCGCTGGCTGAAGTCGAGGGCGAGGGCTGAGCCCGGCCCGCAGCGTCCACATCGCCGAACGGCAGGCGCGGAGAACAACGATGCGAGTTCAATGCCTGCTAGTCGCGCCGGTCATCGCGCTCTCCGGCCTCCTGATGGCACCGACGGCAGCGGCCGACTGCACCAGTTCCGGCGGCACGACGATCTGCGCGCAGGGGGAGTCCCGCGGTGCGGACACCGGTGATGGTCCCAGCGGATCCGGTCCCTACGTGCCCTATCCGTGCGAATATGACTGGTACTGCAACGACTACTACGGGTGGGAATGGGATCTGGACCTCGATCCCGGTCCGGGTATCGGTTTGCCGGGCAGGCCCGGCAACCGGCCAGGGATCGGAATCGGCGGCGGATAGCGCCTTCACCCGGATCGAGGAGCGACCAATGACGTCCCACAAGACTCACGCGCGACGGTTGATGCTGGCTGCGGTCGGTACGGGCGCGGTGTTGCTCGGTACCAGCGCGCCCGTGTCTGCTCAGCCGCCGCCACCGAACTGCACGGCGGCAGATCTGGCGGGTGTCATGTCCGGAATCACCGCCGCGACGTCGGCGTATCTGTTCACCCATCCGCCGGTCAACGAGTTCTTCACCACGCTCAAGGACGTTCCTGCGGAGGAGAAGCGGGCGACGTTGCAGACCTATATGGATGCCAATCCGCAGGTGAAGGCCGACCTCACGGGTATCCGCCAGCCCGCGGTGGACTTCCGCAACCGTTGCGGCGGAGGCCCCGGCCCGGTGGGGCCCATGGGCGAGGGCTGATCCCAGTCGGTCCCTACCGGTTCCGCATCGCGTCAGCGAGCTCCGAGGGGAGTCCCGGCACCCGTCCGATGGCGTCGAGAAGCCCGTGCGCACACAGATCGGCGATGAGCTCGGCGTCCAGCGACGCGTCGATCAGCCGTTGCCGGCACAACTCGAACGTGAACGCCAGCCAGCCGTAGACGGTGGCCCGTAGGTCCCGTTCCACCTTCGAATCCAGTGCGCCACCGGTGGTCTCGGTGACGCGATCGATGATGCGGTTGGCCTGCCTGTCGTTGTCGATGTCCTCGATGCCGCGCAGCACCGGGTCCGAGCGCCCCATCCCCATGTACGCGGCCCAGGCGCCGTGCGGATGCTGTTCGTCGTACTGCAGATAGGCCAACACGCCCGCGCGGACTTGCCCGAACAGCGTCAGGCCGGGCTCGGGCGGGGTGTTGGTGGCCTGGAACAGGCGCTCGCCCTCGGCACGCACCACCGCGGCGAAGAACGCCCGTTTGTCGGGGAAGTAGTGGTACATCAACGCGCGGGAGACGCCGGCGCGTTCGGCGATCTCGTCGATGCGCACCTCGTCGTAGGGGCGCTGGCCGAAGACCTCGGCGCCGAGTGCGAGCAGTTCGTTGCGCCGATCCTCCGGTGAGAGACGGCGCCGGGATTCAGCCATGTGCCCATACTACTTGACACATGTATAACAGCTGCGGAGGCTGGAGGGATGACCGCTGTAGATCACCGGAGGTCCTATCCCGCGCTGCCGCATCCGCGCCGTCGGCTGCCACTGCTTGGTGACGTGCTGGGGTTCAGCGCGGACAGTCCGTCGCAGTCGACGATGGCGCTGGCCGACCTCGGTCCCCTCTTCGAGTTCCGGTTCCTGGGCGCGCGCTACGTCGTCGCCGCCGGCCCGGAGGTGGTCGCTGAACTCAGCGACGAAAGCCGGTTCTGCAAGCATGTCGGCCCCGACATCGACGCGCTGCGCATTCTCGGCGGTGACGGTCTGTTCACCGCGTACAACGACGAACCGAACTGGCAGAAAGCCCACGATGTGCTGATGCCGGCGTTCAGCCAGCAGGCGATGCGGCGCTACCACTCGATCATGTTCGACGTCGCCGACGAACTCACCGCCCGTTGGGATGGCCGGGCGGCCCGCGGAGTGACGGTCGACGTGTCCGTCGACGCCACCCGGGTGACGTTGGAGACCATCGGACGATGTGCGGCCGGGCATCCGTTCGGATGCTTCGAATCCGAGGCCGTGCACCCGTTCGTCGAGCACATGGTGGCTGGGCTGAAGGGGTCTGATCGGGTCGGGGTGCTGCGGCAGACGTTCCTGCCGGATTTTGTCGCACGGCGGGCCGAGCGCCCAGTGCGTCATCACGCCGCGAGATTGCACGCGATCGCCGACGAGATCATCGCCGAGCGGGTGCGCGGCGGTCTGGGGCGCCACGACGACCTGCTCGAGCTGATGCTGACCTCCGATCTGCAACTGGCCAACATCCGTTACCAGCTGATCAACTTTCTGGTCGCCGGCCATGAAACCACTTCGGGAGCATTGTCTTTCGCTCTGTACTATCTGTCGCAGCATCCCGAGGTGGTGAAGAAGGCGCGTGCGGAGATCGCCGAGGTGTGGGGCGACGAGGTGCGGCCGGGTTTCGAGAATATCGCCAAACTCCGTTATGTCCGGCGGGTTTTCGACGAGGCGTTGCGGCTGCAGCCCACAGTCCCCGGCTACTACCGGGAGGCCCGGGAGGATACGGTGCTCGCCGGTGTGCATCCGATGCGCAAGGGCGACTGGGTGCTTGCGCTCATCGGGAGCCTGCACCGCGATCCGCAGTGGGGGCCCGATCCCGACGCGTTCGACCCGGACCGGTTCGCTCCCGAGAAGGTCAGGGCGCGTCCGGCAGGCCTGTACAAGCCGTTCGGGACCGGCCCGCGCTCGTGCATCGGACGGCAGTTCGCGTTGCACGAGGCCGTGCTGCTGCTGGCAGTGCTGATTCGTCGCTACGACGTGATCGCCGACCCGGATTATCAGCTGCAGATCACCGAGCGGTTGACGTTGATGCCCAAGGACTTCCACCTGTCTCTGTCCCGCCGCTAGCCCCGTTTCGCCCCGCGAGCGCGCGGGTCTGTACGCCGACACGCCGCGCCGGGCGTACAACAGCGCGCACTCGTCGACGTTCACGACGCGCTCAACGCACACAGCCCCCGCGATGGTTACTTTCGACTCTTTCTGCGGGCGGAGCGCACGGTCAGACTCACAGGATGAACGGCGACCAGCACTACCACGACGTCCTGTCCGAACTGCGCCCTGAGCATCGAGCCCTGCGACAGAAGATCCCGGAGGTCTACAGCGCTTTCAACGCGATCAGCGCGGCCGCGTTGGCCGACGGGGCGCTCAGCGCACACGTCAAGGAGTTGATGGCGATGATGATCGGGATCGTGCAGGGCTGTGATGGCTGCATCGCCTCACACGCTCGGGGTGCGGCCCGGGCCGGCGCCACCGAGGACGAAGCCGCCGAGGCGATCGCGGTGAGCATCATGATGCACGGCGGCCCGGCCACCGTATATGGCGCGCGGGCGTTCTCGGCGTTCCGCGAGTTCAATCCCGCAGACGATCAGTAGTCCCGCGAGCGCGCGGGTCTGCACACCGACACGCCGCAACGGCCGTACCACAGCGCGCGCTCGTCGCCGCTCAGGTCGCGCGTAACGCCCGCTGGTACCGGCGCATCCCGGCGATCCAGCGGTCGTAGTCAGAGCCCTTGTGCCGGTACATCTCCAGCACCTGGGGGTGGGGCAGCACCAAGAACCGGTTGTCCTTGATCGCGTCGACGGTCGCCGACGCGACCTCCGACGGTGCGAGCACATCGCCTGACTGCAGGATCGACTGCGCACCGGCGCGTGCCCCCGGGTCGGTCTCCGCGCGGATCCCGTCGAGTAACGGGGTGTCCACACCCAGCGGGCACACGCAGCTGACGCCGATGCCGTCGTCGCCGTAGGTGATCGACAGCCACTCGGCGAACCCCACCGCCGCATGTTTGGTGACCGCATAGCCTGCCGCGCCGATCTGCGACAGCAACCCGGCCGCCGAAGCGATCGACACGAAGTAGCCCGAACCGCGTGACTGCCATTGCGGCACAAACAGTTCTGCAGCTCGCACGTGCGCGCGCAGGTTGACGGCCAGGATCCGGTCCCAGTCCGAGTCGGTGCCGATGCCTGACGCCCCGGTGATGCCGGCGTTGGCGACGTAGATGTCGACGGGCCCGAACTCGCCGGCGGCGAGGGTGTCGAGCGCATTGATGCCCTCTGTCGTCGCGGCATCGGCTTGCAGGGCGACGGCTGCGCCGCCGGCGGTGCCGATCGCCGCGGCCGCCGCATGGGCGCTGTGTTCGTCGACGTCCCCGATCACGACGCGCGCGCTGTGCTCCGCGAGTGCCGCTGCCAGCGCCTGCCCGATACCTGAGCCGCCGCCGGTGACGATGGCGACCTTGCCGTCCAGTTCCATGCACCGAGTGTGCCCTCGTCGCCCGCGAGCGCGCGGAAAATGTACGCGTGCCGCGGCGTGTCGACGTGCAAACGCGCGCACTCGCGGGGCGAGGGGGCTCAGCCGAACGTGACGCCCTGGGCCAGTGGCAACTCCGCGGAGTAGTTGACGGTGTTCGTGGCCCGCCGCATGTAGGCCTTCCACGAGTCCGAACCCGACTCGCGCCCGCCACCGGTCTCCTTCTCGCCGCCGAAGGCGCCACCGATCTCCGCTCCCGAGGTGCCGATGTTGACGTTGGCGATCCCGCAGTCCGACCCGTCGGCGCCCAGGAAGCGTTCCGCCTCGCGGATGTCCAGCGTGAAGATCGACGACGAAAGACCCTGCGGCACGGCATTGTTCATAGCAACAGCCTCGTCCAAGGTCTCGTAGGTCAACACGTAGAGGATCGGCGCGAACGTCTCGGTGTGCACGACGGCGCTCTGACCCGGCATCCGCACCACCGCCGGGGTGACGTAGAAGGCACCTTCGTCGCCGACGTCATGGCGCTCACCGCCGGTCACCTCGCCACCTTCGGCCTCGGCCTGCTGAAGTGCGCCGACCATGTCCCGGTAGGACCTCTCGTGGATCAGCGGCCCGACCAGGGTGCCCTCGGCGAACGGGTCACCGACCGGCAGCTGCCGGTAGGCCGCGACGATCTTCGCCACCAGTTCGTCGGCGATCGACGAGTGCACGATCAACCGGCGCAGCGTGGTGCACCGCTGCCCGGCGGTGCCGGCCGCCGAGAACACGATGCCCCGCACCGCCAGGTCGAGGTCGGCCGCCGGGGTCACGACCGCCGCGTTGTTGCCGCCGAGTTCGAGCAGCGCACGGCCGAACCGCGCTGCCACCCGCGGCCCGACCTGGCGACCCATCCGCACCGATCCGGTCGCCGACACCAGCGCCACCCGCGGGTCGTCGACCAGCTTCTCGCCGATCTCCCGCTCACCCAACACCAGCCGGCTCACCTCGACGGGCGCACCGACGTCGGCGCACGCGCGCTGCAGCAGCGCCTGGCATCCGAGTGCGGTCAGCGGCGTCAACTCGGAAGGCTTCCACACCACGGTGTCACCGCAGACCAGCGCGATGGCGGTGTTCCACGCCCACACCGCGACCGGGAAGTTGAACGCGGTGATGACGCCGACGACGCCGAGAGGATGCCAGGTCTCCATCAGCCGGTGCCCGGGCCGCTCGGAGGCGATGGTCTTTCCGTACAGCTGCCGCGACAGGCCGACCGCGAACTCGCAGACGTCGATCATCTCCTGCACCTCGCCGAGCGCCTCGGAGGTGATCTTGCCCGCCTCGATCGTGACCAGCGCGGCCAGTTCCGCCTTGTGCTCGACGAGCAGTTCACCGAGCCGGGCCACCAACGCACCGCGCACCGGCGCCGGCGTCAGCCGCCATGTCGTGTACGCGTGTGCGGCTTCGGCGATTGCGGCGTCAACGTCCCCGATCGACGACTCGCGGAGGGTGAACAGCACGTCGCCGTTGATCGGTGAGCTGGCGGTCAGCCCGCCGGCGCCGGGGTCGCCGAGCGTGACCGAAGAACCGACGGCAGTCAGGGCGTCGCGCACCCGGGAGCGCAGCGCGTCGGAGGTGGGCAGCGGTGTTTTCACGGTGGTGGTCATGAACAGGCCTCATCGAGCTTGTAGGGGTAGAGGTTCCGATACAGTGCGGCCATGAGCGGTCTCGACGAACCTGCGCAGCTCGACGAGATCGATCGGGTGCTGGCCCGGGAACTGGTTGCCGACGGCCGCGCGACGCTGGCGCATCTGGCTGCCGCCGCGGGCCTTTCGGTGTCGGCGGTGCAGTCGAGGGTGCGCCGGCTGGAGTCGCGCGGCGTGGTCGCCGGGTACACGGCCCGGATCAACCCGGAGGCCGTCGGCAGCATGCTGTCCGCGTTCGTCGCCATCACCCCTCTTGATCCTTCACAACCCGATGATGCACCCGCCCGGCTGGAACACATCCCCGAAATCGAGGCGTGCTATTCGGTGGCCGGGGAGGAAAGCTATGTGCTGCTGGTCCACGTCGAATCTGCGCGGGCGCTGGAGGGTCTGCTCCAACGGATCCGCACCGCAGCCGACGTGAAGACGCGCACGACGGTCATCTTACAGAAATTTTATGGCGAGAGACGCCACATACCGGAGACAACATCTGTGCAGGGGCAGTAAAACCACAAAATATCCTCTAGCATGGTGGTATGACTGATCTTCTTCCGGTCGCCAGCCATGCCCGACTTGCTCCTGCCGACGTGCGCGAGGTGCTGTCGCGCAGCATTCTCGCCGACGGCCTCGACCTCGTCCTCGACATCGAGCGCTCGCAGGGCTCGTATCTCGTTGATGCCCGCACCGGGCGCGGCTACCTCGACATGTTCACCTTCTTCGCGTCCTCGGCGCTGGGGATGAACCACCCCGGCCTGGCCGACGACGACGACTTCCGCGCCGAACTCACCGCGGCCGCGCTGAACAAGCCGAGCAACTCCGACGTCTACAGCGTCCCGATGGCCCGCTTCGTCGACACATTCGCACGGGTGCTCGGCGACCCGGCGCTGCCACACCTGTTCTTCGTCGACGGTGGGGCGCTGGCGGTGGAGAACGCACTGAAGGTCGCGTTCGACTGGAAGAGCCGCTTCAACGAGGCCCGCGGACTGGATCCGGCGCTGGGAACCAAGGTGTTGCACCTGCGCGGCGCCTTCCACGGACGCAGCGGATACACCATGTCGCTGACCAACACCGATCCCAACAAGGTGGCGCGCTTCCCGAAGTTCGACTGGCCCCGCATCGACGCGCCGTATCAGCGCCTCGGCGCGAACATGGATGCGCTGGAGGCAGAATCGATCCGGCAGGCGCGCGCGGCGTTCGAAGCCGCTCCACATGACATCGCGTGTTTCATCGCCGAACCGATCCAGGGGGAGGGCGGCGACCGGCACTTCCGTCCGCAGTTCTTCGCCGCGATGAGGCAATTGTGCGACGAGTTCGATGCGCTGCTGATCCTCGACGAGGTTCAGACCGGCTGCGGTATCACCGGAACCGCTTGGGCCTACCAGCAGTTGGGGGTGCTGCCCGACGTGCTGGCCTTCGGCAAGAAGACCCAGGTCTGCGGCGTCATGGCGGGGGGTCGGGTCGACGAGGTCCCCGACAACGTGTTCGCGGTCAGCTCGCGGATCAACTCGACGTGGGGCGGCAACCTCGTCGACATGGTCCGGTCGCGCCGGATCCTGGAGGTCATCGAGTCCGACGGGTTGTTCGAGCGGGCCGCGGTGAACGGGCGGTATCTGCGAGAGCGGCTGCAGGAGTTGGCTGTCGAGTTCCCCGCACTGGTGCGTGACGCGCGCGGCCGCGGCCTGATGTGCGCGTTCAGCATGCCGACAGCGGCGCAGCGGGACGCGCTGATCGCGCGGCTGTGGGACAGCGGAGTCGTCATGCTGGGCTCCGGCGCCGACAGCGTGCGGTTCCGGCCCGCGCTGACGGTTTCGCGAGACGAACTCGACGCCGCGGTGGACGCGGTGCGCGACGTGCTCACGGGGATGTCGGTTCGGCAGGCAGGGTGAGTCGGCGGATCGTCGAGCGCAGCCTCGGCAGATCCGCGCCCCCGACGAGTACACACCCGTGCAGCTCGGCGAGTTTGCGTGCGGCGGGCGTGAACTCGTTGTTGGTGACGACCATGGTCGCCGTGCAGTCCTGCATGGGCGCCCCGGCGACCACCTCCTGGACTGCGCTGGCTCCGACCGGGCGTGCGCGCCGTTTGCACTGAACCGCCAGCCGGTTGGGTCGGTGTCCGATGATCAGGTCGACGCCCCAGTCGCCGGTGAGCGAGGTCATGATCACCGGGACGCCGCAGGACCGTGCGATCCTGGCGACGTAGTCCTCGAAATCGGTGCCCGACATGTCTTCCCCGACGGCACGCTCCGCCGCCCCCGGGGTGGCCGCGCCGACGAGGGTGGCCAGAAAGAAGCGCGGAGCGGTGGTGACGACGAGGGGGACCAGCACCGCCAGCGCCACGCTGACGGTCAGGCCGGCGCCGATCAGGTAGGCAGTCACGCCGACCGCCACGCCCAGCACGGCGTACAGCTTCCACCGCAGCCTGGTCACGGACGAATGGTAAACACCCGCAGTGACAAGCCAGTCACAATGCCGTGGTAAGCACGGCTGATGATGCTCATCAACGGTCCGACCGGCAATGTCGGTCACGAGCTGGACGCCGCGGCGTCGACCCGCCTCCCCAACGCGAACCCGCCTGCGCCGGCGACCAGTGCGCCCACGGTCGCCGCCAGCGAGCTCAGGACGAACCGGCGTCGGTCGAGTCCGGTCGCCGGGGCCTCAGCGGGGGCGGCGCCAGTAACGCCAGCCGGCCGGTGGCCTGTTCGTGCACGGCCAGCACCCCGATGACCCCCAGCACGACGATCGCGGCGAGTCCCGGCGCCAGGCTGCGACGGGAGATCAGCCCGATCAGCAGTCCGGCGAGCGCGAGCACCACGGCCATGCCGACCAGCAGGGCGGGCTTGTCGTTGGTGCCGAAGTAGGTGATCGCGAAGTCCTTGACGGCCGCGGGCGTGCGATCGATCGTGGCGTTGCCGACGGCCAGAAACGGCGACCCGGCGGGGATGAGGATGAGCCCGGCGACCAGGTGACCCACGCCGAGAGCGGCGATCACTGCGGTCAGCCCGGTGAGTGCAGCGCGGACAGCGGGCACCCGGGTGGTCGACGTCATAGTGGTAGTTCGTTGCGGTCAGCCATCGGGATGGCAGAGACATCGCCGGGACCCTCCCGGGCAGAGCCCAGAAGCCCTCCGGGGTCAGTCGGTGCGGATATGCCGCACCGTGGCGCGGCACCACCGGTCGAACATCCGCACCGCTGCCGGCGCCCACCGCTGTCCCAACCTGTCGAGGACGGCGACGGTGACGAGCAGTGCGACCAGTAGCGTCATCAGCCCGAGAAGCGGATGCAGAGCTGCCGAGACGGCTGTCAGGTTGAACGCGGCCACGAGGGTGACCACCGCGACGGCAATGAGTTTGGCGCCACCGAAGTTCGGTTCGACAACAGGATGCGGGCTGGTCATCTGCTACTCCTCGGGACTCTGAGATTAACGAAATTGGATTCACGTGTCAAGGGCCGCCAAACAGCTTGCACGCCTGGGTTCATACGACCTCCGCGAGTGGGTCCGCATGATCGTCGACGGCACCGATGGTGGCGTGCACCCGGACCCGCAGATCGGTCGAAGCATATGTGGCGCAGATGATTCCGCATGTCCGCTGGTCCACACGCGTGGACAGCGCAGGGGAGCGTTGGGCCAGCGCGACACCGGTCTCGACGACGTGGGCGGCGGCCACCGACTGGACCGAGTCGGCGGCGGTGCCGCGCCGTACCACCGAGAGCAATGCGTGCTCGACGACCCGGCGCATCGACCCGCCCGGCAGCTCGGCGTGCTCCCAGGCCTTCAGCGCCGACTGCATGGCCGGGCAGTCGTCGTGGCCGAGCACAACGATGAGTGGAACCTCGAGTATCTCGACGGCGTACTCGAGGCTGCCCAGCACGCCGGCGTCCACGGCGTGGCCCCAGGTGCTGATGTCGAGCAGTGCGCCGGGAGCCTGGCCCAGCACAGCCTCATTGGTGAGCCGGGCGTCGGCACACCGGAAGACGGCGGCAACAGGCTGATCCGCTGACTGCACGCTGACGAGCCGGTTGCCGGCACGCAGTCGCTGCCAGATGGCGAGTGGGGTGTTCATCGACGACGTCCTTTCGTGGTGGGTTCAGCTGAAATAATCGGGTCTGCTGACGTAGGTCTCGGTCACGAACATCACGCCCGAGGACGCGTCCAGCATCGGCCGCAGTCCCGCGAGCAGTGCCTCGACCTTTGCGTCGGGCACCACGGTGATGATCAGTTCGAGGGTGGCCTGCTGGTTGAACAGCAGCCGGCCCTGGTGGTAGCCGTGATGGCCGAGTCCGGAGACCCCGGACAGGCTGGTGTACCCGGTGGCACCGACGCTGCCGATGAGCTCCCGGACCGCGGGCGCGTCCGTTCCGCTGACAACGACTTCGATCTTGGTCATCTTGGTCAGGGCGGGTGTCATGGAATCATCTCCTCGTCGTGAACGGGTTGTGGACAACGGATTTCGGCCCAGGGCTGCCAGCCGGCCCGGGTCCAGCGCTGCCATGGGTGGGTCGGGTGCTCGCGGGCGGCGACGGAGACCCAGTCGTTGCCGAACAGCTGTTGCAGAATCGGATTGCGCCCGATCACGGCGTCGATACGCGCCAGCGGGGCCTGGACGACGGCAAGAAGCCGTTGGGGCTCATGCAGCATCCCGTCGCGGTAGCTGACCGATTGCCACGGCAGCCCCAGACGAAGGTCGCCGACATGGCCGGTGATCACCCCGACATTTCCGACAACGTTGTGGACGGTCTTGGTTCCCGCGCCGAAGACATCCGGGGCCACGGTGGAGAAGTAGTACTGGCAGTTGATCCACTGGGCCACCACCAGGGGCGCGGTCAGGATGGTCTCCAGCGCGGTGCCATCGGAGTCGGCCCCGGCGTCGTAGGAGTGCAGGAATGTTCGGCGTTGCAGGTCGAGCCCGCGGGTGACGTCGCGCGGCGCGATCACGAACGCGGCGTTGCCGGCCAGTCCCCACTCGGGGTACACCTGCGCCCAGTCGACCGATCTGCGCCCGACGTGCCTGGCGGCGGCGCCCGGTGACCGGTGCCGCTGGGCGCCGGGCAGCACCGCGCACCGTTCGGCCGCCAGGGCGCGTCCGGCACGGGACAGGTCGGCTCGGAGGCGGTCGACGTCGGCGCGGTGGTCGGGAGGGATCAGGTGGGTGTCGAGAATGGTGACGCGGTCGGTGGCGGTGTCATGCAGGGCCGCGACGACGTGGGTGCCCTCCGGGATCGTGATGCCCGCCCTGCGCAACTCGTCGCGGACTTCGGTCTGGTTGAGGATGTGTGCCGCAGTGCGGGCATTGGGCCCGCCTCCCTGCCCGCCGCACGCGCCGCAGTCCAGCGACGCCTGATACGGGTTGTTCTCCGTGTCGCTGTGGTGGCCGCACAGGACGACCAACCTTCCGAATCCCGTTGTCAAACCGATGGTTTTGAGCATCACCTGCGCGAATAGGACCCGCTCTTCGAGTGGCATCGATTCCACGGTCAGCAGTGTCTGCGCGGCGGGGGCGATCGCGTCACGAAGCCTGCGGCGCACACCGGCCACGGCTGACGGGGTCAGGGTCTTGGCTGCCGACAGGGGTGCGGCGAAGCAGCCGGCGGCTTCGGCGAGGGCGAAGGGGGCGGTCGCAGACTCCTTGGCGGAGTGGAAGGCCGACTCGGCCCCGGCCAGGATGGTGGCGCCGCTCAGCCGACGCTCGGCGGCGCGACGGGCTTGGGGGGCAGGCTCTTCGGCGATGAGGTGGTTGGGTGAGATCAGCACCGGACACAGATCAGCGGGTGCCCCGGCCAGCAGATCGGTGAACCGGATCGCGACGGCGAAGAACCCGGCGAATCCCAGGGTCTGGTAGTCACCGCACGCCTCGAGGTGGCGCCGCAGTCCTTCCGAGCGGGTGTCGATGCACGTGATGAGCTGAGTGTGCGCGGGCCGGGCACCACACGGTGAGTGGGAAGCCAAGTCGGCGAGCAACTGGTCCTGGTAGTGGGCCTCGAAGGCGTTCTGCCAGATCATCAAGCGGGCCGGGGTGGGCAACGCGGCCAGGATCCTGGCCGCCCTCGCCAGGTCGCACCCGGCGTCGGCGATGCCCCACATCCGGAACAAGTGCGCGGCGCGGTCCCTCGCGGTGCACAGCGCAGGCAGGGGAGGCTCCGTGATCTGGCTCCCGTGGTCTCGCAGAAGCGCCGCTTCGTAACTCAGCCGCATCCCCAGGTACTGCAGCAGGTCGACACCGACGTCGCGGTCGGCACACCAGTTGACGTGTGCGGCCCAGCCCGGCAGCCGGGTCAGATGGGCCTGCAGATAGGTGACCCGTTCGTCGTCAGTGACGCCGAGAGCGTCCAGCGCCTGCAGAACGGCGTCGTCGGGTCGGTCGGCGACACCGCGAAGCCGGGTGCGCACGGTGCGCGGCAGAGTGCGGTCGGTCGGTGCGAGTGCCCGCCACGCCCGGTAGAAGCCGCGTTCGCGGCCGGGCATCGCCCAGCCCGCGTCGCCGAGGAACGCGGCCAGCCATTTCGCGGCCTGCGCGTCGACGGTGCCGGCCGCGGCAGCGGCCCGCTCTTCGGATCGAGTCCGGCGACGGCGCAGTGGTTCTGGGGCGGGCGCGCCATGCAGAAGGTCGGCGCGCAGCAGCGCGGTGGTGGTGACGCGGCGGTTCGCGAGCTGCAGATCCGGTTCTTCGGCGAGTATCGGGTCGCGGCGGATGAGTGCGCGGTCCAGGTCGTCATCGGTGATGCGGCCCTGGTGGTAGAGCGTGCGGAACACGCTCTCGGACAGGGTGCCGGGTGTGCCGTAGAGGTCGCCGGCGCGCCGGATGGCCTGCTCGAAGGGCATGGCTTGCAGACCTGCCAGCGGATTGACCGCGATGAAGGTGTCCAGCGGGTAGTGGGTGGGCAGTACCCGCGCGGAAAGCCGGATGTCGCTGCGCAGCCGGGCGCGGCTCGAGTCCGGTCGGGTTGATGTCGTCTCGGTCATCGGAGTGCCCCTGCGGTCGTCGGGTGGATGGTGCCGGCGCTGAGTGCGTGGGTGTAGACGGCGCGTCGCAGGGCCGCGGCGGCCGGCGACCAGCGCAGGCTCGCCAGCGCACCGAGTAGGAGCACCGCGGCGATGACGGTGACCCAGACGGCAGACGGGGCGGCCGTGGTATCGGGCAGCGCTGGCGTGAGAAAGGTGGTGGCGGCGCTGATCAGAGCGACGTAGCCCACCGCAGCCGGCAGCAGTACGGCCCCGGCAGTCAATGCGCCCGCGATGTCGGGCCGACGCTGCAACCAGCCCCAGGTGGCGGCCGCGCCGGTCACCCAGGCGAACAGCAGCAGCGCCTGCTCTGCGGCGTGGGTGTGCGTCCAGGTAGGGAACAACTCGGTAGCGGCGTACAGCGCGGCCAGGGGGAGTACCGCGGCGGTGAGCAGGCTGAACCGCCGGCGGCCCCCCGTCTGCTGCGGCGCGGCGGGCAGCGCGGTGGACCGGCGGTGGCGGGCGATCGCCGAGCCGGAGGACAGAAACAGCGTGGCCTTGTAGAAGCCGTGAGCCACCAGGTGGATCACCGTTGCGGCCCACAAGCCGAGTCCGCAGGTGAGGATCATGAAGCCCATCTGGGCCATGGTCGAATATGCAAGCGCGCCTTTGATATCCGGCTTGACGAGCATGACGGCTGCGCCGTAGACCATCGTGGTGGTGCCCGCGACGACGAGCAGCCCGGCAGCCAGCGCGGGGCTGGGCAGCGGGCTCAACCTGATCAGCAGGATCCCGCCGGCGTTCACCACCCCGGCGTGCAGCAACGCCGACACCGGGGTCGGTGCGGCCAGGGTGGCGGGCAGCCAGCGGTGGAAGGGCAGCTGCGCGGACCGGGACAACGCCGCGACCACGATCAGTACCGCCACCACCGGCGCCAAGGCGCCCTCGAGCCGTGCGGCCGGGAGGTCGGCCAGGTCGACGGTGCCCGTGCGGACGTTGATCAGACCCACGGCCACCCACAGGGCGCCGTCGCCGATCAGGAATGCCAGCCCGGCACGGCGCACCCCGTCCCGCGCGCTCGGCAGATGCCAGTAGGTGCCCAGCAGCAGGCACAACGCGATACCGGCGGTGGTCCAACCGGCAGCGATGCCGACCAGCGTGGTGGCGGTGACCATCACCGCTGACGCTGCGGTCAGAAGGCTGGCCCCGCCGGTGAACCACCAGGCCCGCGGGTCACCGGCGAGATAACGCACCGCGAACTCCTGTGCCACGGTGCTCACCCCGAAGATCAGCAGAAGCGCCGCCACCGCGAGCCGGTCGGCGGCGACGGCGAACACACCCGTTGCGGCGGTGGCCTCCTCGCCGCGGGCGGCGCCGGCCGTCAGCGCTGCGGCGAGGAGGAATCCTGCTCCAGCGGCTACAGAGCCGAGGCGCGACGTGAACACCGGGAACCTCGGGCCGATCGTCGCTGCCACCAGGGCGGCTGCCATCGGCGCCACGAGCAGTGCCACCAGGGTGGCTGTGTCGTCCCACACCAACATGCGAAGAAAAATACGTGTAATGCACTGCACATGTCAATCTGCAGTTTTCCGGAACGCCCGGACTCCAGACGTTCCACAACTAGTGAATAGTATTTCGTGTGTTAATGTTCGTGGCACCTGGTTTGGCCGAGAGGGCGACATGTTGTGTGGCGGAGATGTCTTGAGCTGCCTGTGGTCTCGGTGCGGCGCTCGACGCGGCCGTGTCCAGTGCGGCTGACTTGATTGCGACAGACACGAGACTCGAGGAGAAGTGGTGGCAGCCGACGCAATAGTCGTTCCGCTGTGGGGCTGGGTCGCACTGACGGCGGCCATCGCCGTCATGCTGGCGATCGACCTTTTCATGCACCGCGACAACCATGTCATCGGCTTCCGCGAAGCAGCGGTGTGGTCGTCGATCTGGATCGCGGCGGGACTGGGCTTCGGCGGAATCGTCTGGTGGGCCTATGGCGCCGAGGTCGCCGGCACCTACTACGCCGGCTACCTCATCGAGAAGGCCCTGTCGGTCGACAACGTCTTTGTCTTCGCGCTGATCTTCACCTACTTCGCGGTTCCGGATCGTTACCAGCACAAGGTCTTGTTCTGGGGCGTCGTCGGGGCGCTGTTGTTCCGGCTGGTGTTCATCTTCGTCGGCGCCGAACTGCTTGCGGCGTTCTTCTGGACGGCCTACCTCTTCGGGGCTTTCCTGATCTACACCGCCTACAAGATGGCCTTCCAGCACGACAAGGAGATCGAACCGGACAAGAACCTGGTGGTGCGGCTGGTGCAGCGGCTGATCCCGACCGATCCGCGCTACCACGGCGATCGGCTGTTCACCCGGGTCGACGGCAAGCGGGTGGCCACGTTGCTGTTTGTGGTGCTGGTCGCCATCGAGGCGACCGACCTGATCTTCGCGATCGATTCGGTGGCCGCGGTGCTGGCGATCACCACCAGTACTTTCATCGTCTGGACCGCCAACGCCTTCGCAGTTCTCGGGCTGCGCAGCCTGTACTTCTGTCTGGCCGGTCTGCTGCGCAGGTTCACTCACCTGCACTACGGTCTGGCGGTGCTGCTGGCCTTCGCCGGCGTCAAGCTCGTGCTGTCGGAGACGCCGGTCGGCAAACTGCCGATCTCGCTGACCCTGGGCGTCATCGTCGTCACCCTGACCGTCTCCATCGTGTGGAGTCTGTTCGCCACCCGCACCGACAAACCGGCGCGCGACCCGCTGGATTACTGAAACCCATCACACGAATGGGGCAGTACCATATCGGCGATGGTCGCCTCGAGACGAACGCCGAAGAAGTCGCCGTCGGCCCGCACGCCGGGATCCGGGGCGGCCGGCCGCGCGCGGCCGAAGAAGGCGCCGCAGGCGGCCGTCGAGCCCGGCCAGCCGCGCGGGTGGACATTTCTGACCAACCACGCCCACGTCCTGCTGTGCCTGGCGCAGGGTTCACGGACCGCGCGTGAGCTGAGCCTGCTCATCGGGATCACCGAGCGTTCGGTGCAGGCGATCCTGGCTGATCTGATCGCCGACGGCTACCTGGAGAAAACCAAGGTCGGCCGCCGCAACAGCTACTCGGTGAACCCGTCGGGCCGGTTGCGCCACCCGCTGGAATCGGCGCACACCGTCGGCGAACTGATCAACGCGCTGACCTGATCGAGCAGACACACGACAGTGGGCCCAGCCGGAGAACCGGCNGGGCCCACTGTCGTGAAGCTCTTACTGATTGGACTCCTGGCGCTGCTCGGCGGCCTTGGCGCCGGCCCGAGCCGATTCGGCCTCGGCTTCCTTCTCGGCCACGTCGCGCTGCGCGTCGGCCTTGTCCTGCTGGGCCTTGCCCTCGCGAACCATGTCATCGCGTCCGGCGACGGTGCCGACCGTTTCCTTGGCCTTGCCCTTCACGTCCTCGACGACGCCCTTGATGCCTTCTTCGGGTCCACTGTTGTTCTTGTCGCTCATGCTCTACCTTCCGCTCGTGGGATCAGGTCTCATACGCCCAACTTCTCGAGCTGGCGTACCCGCGATTCAGTCATCGCCGGACGCAGTGAGACTTCCCGGAACACCCGGCCGCTAAACGGGTGACATGGGTCTCAACCAACGCCACTCTGCGGCAACGCAATTGCCTGCGCCCCGCAGGTGGGTTTGGGCTGCACCGCAGACGGGGTATTGCACCCGAACCATGACGACATCCGGATCGGGTCGCAGTTGTTCGGGATCACTGCATCATCGGCGCGAGCGCGAGGAACGCGACCGCGTAGATCGCCGCCGCGGCGAGGACGAGGATCGCCAGCACCACGCCGGCAGTGACCAGCGTCCCGCGCAGCGGCTTGCGTTTCGGTCTGGTGCCGGTCGGCGGGATGTTTTGTTCCATGGCGGCTGGTTACCCGACCCGGGTCATCGCCTAACGTTGTCCACCGCTACCTTCAGCACCCTCAACGCCCATGAATAGCCAGGGCAACGGCTGGGGTAGTCTCGCTTGCAAGTTTCCGGGAGGTCAGATGGCCGATAGCGCGAGCCACAGCAACGGGCAGAGCCAGGGCGCCCAATCGGTGGAGCTTCGAGTTGCCGCCACGCTGGAGAATCTCGCGGTGCTGCGGACCCTGGTTGCCGCCATCGGCACTTTCGAGGATCTCGACTTCGACGCGGTCGCCGATCTGCGGCTGGCCGTCGACGAGGCGTGTACCCGGCTGATCAGGTCCGCCGTGCCTGACGCCACCCTGCTCCTGGTGGTCGAGCCGCAGCCCGAGGCCCTTGTGGTCCATGCGTCGACCACCTGCGACAGCACCGACATCCTTGCGCCGGGCAGCTTCAGCTGGCATGTGCTCAGTTCGCTGACCGACGAGGTGTCGACCTTCTCCAACGGCCAGTCGGCGGATCACGATCAGCAGTTCGGCATCTCGATGACAACGAGGCGAGCGAGTTCGCTGCGGTGACACGATCGCCTTCGCAGGGTTCGTCGAAACGGTCGAGCTCTGAATATGCGGACGTGGCCGACATGTTCCGCCAGCTCGCCGATCTCGACGAAGGGTCGGCGAAGTTTCAGCGGCAGCGTGATCGCATCGTCGAGCGCTGCCTGCCGCTGGCCGATCACATCGCCCGGCGTTTCGACGGTCGCGGCGAGCCCCGCGACGATCTGGTCCAGGTAGCCCGGGTAGGCCTGGTCAACGCGGTCATCCGGTTCGACGTCAACGCCGGGTCGGACTTCGTGTCGTTTGCGGTGCCCACCATCATGGGCGAGGTCCGCAGGCACTTTCGCGACAACAGTTGGTCGGTCAAGGTGCCTCGGCGGCTCAAGGAGCTGCATCTTCGGTTGGGCGGGGCGACCGCAGACCTGTCACAGCGGCTGGGCCGCGCCCCGACGGCCAGCGAACTGGCCGCCGAGTTGGAGATGGACCGCGACGAGGTGATCGAGGGCCTGGTCGCCGGCAGCTCGTACAACACGTTGTCGATCGACAGCGGCGGTAGCGGCAGCGAGGAAGCCCCCGCGATTGCCGACACGCTCGGCGACGTCGACACCAGCCTCGATCAGATCGAGAACCGGGAGGCGTTGCGGCCCCTGTTGGCGGCGTTGCCGGAGCGTGAGCGGACAGTCCTGGTGCTGCGCTTCTTCGAGTCGATGACGCAGACTCAGATCGCCGAGCGGGTCGGCATCTCGCAGATGCACGTGTCCCGCCTGCTGGCGAAGTCGCTAACTCGTCTCCGGGACCAGCTGCAGTAGCCGGGGCGGGTCGTTGTGCACCGCGGTCAGCGCGGCGGCGACGTCGTCGCAGATCGGCAGGGTCGAATCCGGGTCGCAGATCCGAAGCAGCCGGTCGACCGCGGGGCTGGCCACCAGTGCCCAGTGAATCTCTTCTGCCACGCACTCGACATTGAGCGTGTGCAGCGCGGTGAAGCCCGCGGTGGCGAAGAAGGTGAGCCCGGACAGGTCGATGACCACTCGGTCGGTGTCCGGGGCGTGGAGCATGGCGTACTCGACAAAACCGGCGACATTGGCCGCATCGAGTTCACCGTGCGCGGCGACCACCGCCGTGCGGGGTTGTGGCCAGGCGATCTCGAACTGCGCAGTGTGGCAGTCGACGCGCTCAGCGGGGGTGGGAGGGGTATCGATGATTTGGGACATTTTGTGACTCCATCAGTCGGAATGCGTGATTCGGACTTTGGTTCACGTCAAGGTGGGCCCTTGGTCTCAAAGCCTGCACGAACGATGTCCGTGTGACGATGACGCTTCCAGAGGCTGTTGATTTCAACCCGTGCTTTGAACCCTACGCCCTCGGGCCGATCTTGGACAATGGAACCCTTGCCTTCCTAACGATATCCTCAGGTGGAGAGTGACGGCTACGTCACAAACTCCCGTATTTAAGGCGAAACGCGCTGTGACACAAAGCATGTCGGTATCAGGAGTGCTGCTCGCGGCAGGCGCGGGCGCGCGATACGGGCAGCCGAAGGTGGACGCCGAGGGCGGGCGGTGGCTGCGGCTGGCGGTGTCGGCCCTGCACGACGGCGGCTGCGGCGACGTCGTCGTGGTTCTGGGCGCGGCCGTCGTCGACGTCCCCCAGCCGGCGCGCGCCGTGGTCGCCGAACGGTGGGCCGACGGGGTCAGCGCGTCGGTGCGCGCCGGACTGCTCGCGCTGCCCGCCACCACCGAATATGCGGTGCTGACCACCGTCGATACCCCCGACATCGGTGCCGCGGCGGTGCGCCGGGTGCTGGCCGCGGCCCGGTCGTCGGACTCGGGGTTGGCCCGGGCCCGCTACGGCCAGCGCCCCGGCCATCCGGTGGTGATCGCCCGCAGGCACTGGCCGCAGCTGCTCGAGGTGCTCAGCGGCGACGAGGGCGCCGGGCCGTTCTTACGGGCTCGTGACGACGTAATCGCGGTGGACTGCGGTGATCTGGGCTCGGGTATCGACTTCGACGAGCGCTGATCCGCGGTGATTTCGGCGCAGTTCGTCACGCAGGCGTTGACGAACTGCGCCCGATCCGCCGCTATCGGCCGAAGACGGCCTGCGCGAACCGCGCCACCGCGTCCGCCCCGGTCTGCGCGGCATTCTCATGGCCCGGGCGGGCCCGGGTGCCGATCGCTCCGGTCGCCGGATCCAGCGTCACCTCGGCGAGCAGCTCGCCGGTCGTCGGCTCGCACACCGCCCATGAGCACAAGGTCTCTGAATCCCACTGTGCGGCTTGCTTGTCCACGTAGTCGGGGGCGTGTTCGCCGAGGTCGGCGAGCGCGGGTCGGTCGTCGACGCGGTCATCGGCGCGTAGCGCACGCAGGTACCAGTTGCCGGCATTGATCTCGACGGGCTCCACCCGCTCAGCTTGCCATGAGAAGGGACAGGCCCCGTTCCCGCCACCTTCGCGACGAAAACGGGGCCACTCCACCCCTCAGCAAACCGGGCTACTGCCGTGAGCAAACCCTATAAGACGGCGGCGGCGCACGAAAGGGTTAATCACGCCAGAGGTCAATGGCATTCCCGGAGGCGCCGGCAAGCTCGATTGGCTAGCCAAGCGAACTATCGATGAGTTTTCGGTCCGTCGCCGGTCATAACAACGAGCGACGGAAAGGAACAGGCGATGGCGATCGACCATCTGTTGGCTGTGGTGGCGGTGTCCGACCTGCAGGCCGGCCGCGAGTGGTACAGCTCGCTGTTCGGCAGGGCGCCCGACAACGAACCCATGCCGACGCTGGCTGAATGGCAGGTGGTGCCTCAGGGCTGGCTGCAGGTGTTCCTCGACCCGGGCCGCGCCGGGTCGAGCCTGTTCAACCTCGCGGTCGACGACCTCGACGCGCACCTCGCCGCGGTGGCCGGCAGGGGGCTGGAACCCGACGCCGTCGTGGAGGCCAACAAGGGTGTGCGGTTGTCGACGTTGACCGATCCCGACGGCAATCTGATCCGGCTGATCGGCGGCTTCCGGGTCCGCTATTGACCCTCGGTACGGTTGCGGGCGACAGCGACCGCACCGGAGGGGCCAGATGAGGGTACTGATCACGGGGGGCACCGGCTTCGTGGGCGCGTGGACCGCAAAAGCCGTCCAGGACAGCGGCTACGACGTGCGGTTCCTGGTGCGCAGCGTCGAACGGCTGGCGGCCAGCGCGGGCAGCATCGGCGTCGACGTCGCCGACTCCGTCCTCGGCGACATCTCCGACGCCGACTCGGTCAGCGCCGCCCTGGACGGATGCAACGCGGTCATCCACTGCGCGGCAATGGTTTCCACCGATCCCAGCCGTGCCGACGAGATGCTGCACACCAACCTCGAGGGTGCCCGTCACGTGTTGGGGGGAGCGGCCGGCAAGGGACTGGACCCGATCGTCCACGTCTCGAGCTTCACCGCGCTGTTCCGCCCGGACCTGGAGGTGCTGCACGCCGATCTGCCGGTGGTCGGGGGCAGCGACGGTTACGGCAAGTCCAAGGCCGTCGTCGAGGCGTACGCCCGCGGCCTGCAGGACGGCGGGGCGCCGGTCGACATCACCTATCCGGGCATGGTGCTCGGGCCGCCGGCCGGTGAGCAGTTCGGCGAGGCGGCCGAGGGTGTCGAGGCGGCGATCAAGATGCACGGCGTGCCGGGGCGCAGCGCGGCGTGGATCGTCGTCGACGTCCGCGACCTGGCGGCGCTGCACGTCGCGCTGCTGGAGCCGGGGAAGGGCCCGCGCCGCTACATGGCCGGTGGTCGGCGGATCCCGGTCGACGAGCTGGCGTCGCTGATCGGCGCGGCCGCGGACCGCTCGCTGGCAGTGTTCCCGGTGCCCGACACCGCGTTGCGCGGGGTGGGCGCGCTGTTCGACACGATCGGCGCCTACCTGCCGTTCGAGACGCCGATCAACTCCGCGGCGATGCAGTACTACACCCAGATGCCGCCGTCAGACGACGGACCCAGCGAGCGCGAACTCGGCGTGACGCAGCGCGACCCGGCCGAGACACTGGCCGACACCGTGGCCGGACTGCGGCGGGTCGGACGGAGCTGACCCGCTCGCCGCCGACGAGCGCGACGTCTTGTACGCGACACGCCGCGTGAGGGCGTGCAAACCCGCGCGCTCGCGGGGCGAAGTTACTCGCTGCTCTTGATCTCGCAGAGCACGGTGCCCTGGGTGGTAGCCGCGCCGGGCTCGACGGACAGCCCGGTGATGACGCCGTCCTTGTGGGCGGTGACGGGGTTCTCCATCTTCATGGCCTCCAGCACCACCACCAGGTCACCGGCCGCGACGGTCTGGCCCTCCTCGACGGCGACCTTGACGACGGTGCCCTGCATCGGCGCGGTCACCGAGTCACCCGACGCCGCGGCGCCGCCGCCGCCACCACGCTTACGCGACTTGGGCTTCTTCCGGATGGCCCCGTGCGCCGGGGCGCCGCCGTTGCCGAGCGCGAGGTCGCCGGGCAGCGACACCTCGAGGCGACGGCCGCCGACCTCGACCACGACGGTCTGGCGCGGGATGGTGTCTTCCTCGTCGATCGGGTCACCGCCGGTGAACGGCTCGACGGTGTTGTTCCACTCGGTCTCGATCCAGCGGGTGTGCACGTCGAACTTGGTGCCGTCGCCGATGAAGGCGGGGTCGGCGGTCACGGCGCGGTGGAACGGGATGACGGTGGCCAGACCTTCGACGGTGAACTCGTCGAGGGCCCGGCGGGAGCGGGCCAGCGCCTCTTCGCGGGTGGCGCCGGTGACGATCAGCTTGGCCAGCATCGAGTCGAACTGACCGCCGATGACCGAGCCGGTCTCCACGCCGGAGTCCATCCGCACGCCGGGGCCGGTGGGCGGCTCGAACTTGCTGACCGGGCCGGGGGCGGGCAGGAAGCCGCGGCCGGCGTCCTCACCGTTGATCCGGAACTCGAAGGCGTGCCCGCGCGGCGTCGGATCCTCGGTGATGTCGAGGGGCTCGCCGTTGGCGATCTTGAACTGCTGCAGCACCAGGTCGATGCCGGAGGTCTCCTCGGTGACCGGATGCTCGACCTGCAGACGGGTGTTGACCTCGAGGAAGCTGATCAGACCGTCCTGGCCGACCAGGTACTCCACGGTGCCGGCGCCGTAGTAGCCGGCCTCCTTGCAGATCCGCTTGGCCGACTCGTGGATCTCCTTGCGCTGCGGGTCGGTCAGGAACGGCGCCGGCGCCTCCTCGACCAGCTTCTGGAAGCGGCGCTGCAGCGAGCAGTCTCGCGTGCCCGCGACGACGACGTTGCCGTGCGTGTCTGCGATGACCTGGGCCTCGACGTGGCGCGGCTTGTCCAGGTAGCGCTCGACGAAGCACTCACCGCGGCCGAAGGCGGCGACGGCCTCGCGGGTGGCCGAGTCGAACAGCTCGGGGATCTCTTCGATGGTGCGGGCGACCTTCATGCCGCGCCCGCCGCCGCCGAACGCCGCCTTGATCGCGATCGGGACGCCGAACTCCTTGGCGAACTCGACGACCTCGTTGGCGTCCTTGGCCGGCTCGGCGGTGCCGGGCACCAGCGGGGCCTCCGCGCGGGCCGCGATGTGGCGGGCGGTGACCTTGTCGCCGAGGTCGCGGATGGACTGCGGGCTGGGCCCGATCCAGATCAGCCCGGCGTCGAGGACGGCCTGGGCGAAGTCGGCGTTCTCGGACAGGAAGCCGTAGCCGGGGTGGATGGCGTTGGCGCCGGACTTCGCGGCGGCGTCGAGCAGCTTCTCGAACACCAGATAGGACTCCGCCGAGGTCTGGCCGCCGAGGGCGAACGCCTCGTCGGCGAGCCGGACGTGGGGAGCGTCGGCATCTGGTTCGGCATAGACCGCCACGCTCGCCAGTCCGGCGTCCCTGGCTGCTCGGATCACCCGGACCGCGATCTCCCCGCGGTTGGCGACGAGCACCTTGGAGATCTTTGAGCTGGCGTGACTGGCCACTGCGCCTCCTGATGGCATCGTTTTCTAAGAGCGTCTTTAAGAATGTATCTCGGGAAGTTTAAGCGGCCTAGCTGAGGCGTCGGCGAGCCGGTCCCTTACCCGTCGGTAACTCTGTGCGCGGCGGCTTCACTGCCCCGCTGCCCCGCCGTCCCCCGTGCCGTCCCCCGTGTCGACGACGTGAACGTGCACCCCGGCGGCCGCGATGCGCTCCAGTTGGGAAGCGTCGGCGGTGGAGTCGGTGACCAGATGGTGGATCTGTCCGAGGGAGACCATCTTGGCCAGCGTGACCTTGCCGATCTTGGAGCCGTCCACGGCGACGACGACGCGCTGGGCGTTGGCGGCCATCGCGATCGCCGTGCGGGCCTCTGCCTCGTCGAAGGTGGTCGCCCCGATCTCGGCGCTCATCCCGTCGGCGCCCAGCACCGCGGTCCCCACGGTGATCACCTGGAAGGCGTGTTCGGACATCGGGCCGACGGCTTCCAGAGAGTTGGCCCGTACCAGTCCGCCGGTGGCGATCACCTTCATGTGGGCGTCGACGGCGCAGTCGGCCGCGATGGTCAGCGAATTCGTGACGATGGTGATGTTCGGCCGCCCCTTGAGTGACCGGGCCACCTCGCCGGTGGTCACTCCACCGGTCAGCGCGACCGCCTGCGGGCCTGCGGGCACCAGCGCCGCGGCGTGCTGGGCGATGCGTCGCTTGATCGCGACCATCCGGTGATCGCGGAGCCGGACCGGGATCTCGCTGCCACTGGGGTCCAGGGCGCGGGCCCCGCCGTGGGTGCGCATCAGCAGGCCCTGCTCTTCGAGTTCGGCGAGGTCCCGGCGCAAGGTGGCCGCGGATACGCATAGCTCCGCACACAGCGCGTGGGACGCGATCTCGCCGCGCTCCCGCAGCAGCGAGAGCACGGCGCGCATCCGGTCGGTGCGCTTGATCGACACCTGCGGGACCTCCTTCGACGGGCTGCGGCGCGCCACCAACAATCAGTTTTACTGATCGTTTGTCCGTTTCGTATTGCGCGCTGTGAGCGAGCTTCTCATGCTCGACTGATGTTCCACACGTCACATCCCCGGCAGCGGATGACCCGATGACCCTGGCCGCCACCGCCGACATCGTCTCCTTGGCGACCGCGAGGGACACCGCCGTCCTCGCGTTCAACGCCATCACTGTCGAGCACGCCGAAGGCATTGCCGAGGGGGTGGAACGTGCCGGCGCCACCGCACTGATCCAGATCAGCGAGAACACGGTCCGCTTCCATGGCGGCCGGATCGCGCCACTGGCGACGGCGTGCGCGCGGATCGCGGCGCAGTCCAGCGTGGCTCTGGCGGTACACCTCGATCACCTCCAGGACGCCGCTCTGATCGACGAAGCGCTGGCGACCGCAGCCGATCTCGGCGTCAGCTCGATCATGATCGACGCGGCCCACCTGTCCTACCGCGACAACGTCGAGGCGACCCGGGCGTGCGCCGACCGCGCGCACACCGCCGGGTTGTGGGTGGAGGCCGAGCTCGGCGAGGTCGGCGGCAAGGGGGACAAGGCGCTCGGCGCCCATGCGCCGGGGGTGCGCACCCGCCCCGACGAAGCGGCTGCTTTCGTCGCGGCGACCGGGGTCGACGGACTCGCCGTGGCCGTCGGCAGCACGCATGCGATGACCACCCGGGACGCCCACCTCGACGTCGAGCTGATCCGCGACCTCGCCGCGATCATCCCGATTCCCCTTGTCCTGCACGGTTCCTCGGGGGTGCCCGACGACCAGCTCCAGGCCGCCGCGCGGGCGGGCATCCGCAAGATCAACGTCGGCACCGCGCTGAACCTGGCTTACACCGGCGCCGTCCGGACCGTCCTCGATGCCCACCTGGACGTGTCGGACCCCCGCAAGTACCTGGCCGCCGGGCGTGCGGCCATCGGCGACACCGTGGCCGGGTTGTGCCGGGTCGTGGCCATTGCCTCACCGGCTGCGATGGAGGCGCGATGACGTCCGCTGCGCCCGCCCTGCGACGGGTCGACCGGTTGGCCGACACGGTCGCCCGGCACAAGGCCGGCGAACCCGTCGGCGTCTACTCGGTGTGCTCGGCGCACCCCACGGTGCTGCAGGCGGCCATCACGCAGGCGGCCGCCGACGACGGCTACGTGTTGATCGAGGCCACCTCGAACCAGGTCGACCAGTTCGGTGGCTACACCGGGCTGCGGCCGGCGCAGTTCCGGGATCTGGTTCTCGGCATCGCCGACGAGAACGGGTTCGCGCGAGACCGCGTCGTGCTAGGTGGCGACCATCTCGGGCCCAACCGCTGGCAACACGAGCCATCAGATGTGGCGCTGAGGCACGCCGAGGATCTGATCGCCGCCTACGTCGAGGCGGGGTACACCAAGATCCATCTGGACTGCAGCATGCGCTGTGCGGACGACCCCGAGGTGCTGCCCGACGCGACGGTGGCGAGCCGCAGCGCCCGGCTGCTGCAGGTCGCCGAGAACGCCGCTCACCGCATCGGCGCCGACGGCCCGGCGTACGTCATCGGCACCGAGGTGCCCGTGCCCGGCGGCGCGCACGAGACGCTGGACCGTCTGACCCCGACACCGGCGGACCGCGCGCGGGCCACCATCGCCGCACACCGCGCGGCGTTCGCCGAGGTGGGTCTGGACCACGTCTGGCCGCGGGTGATGGCGCTGGTGGTGCAGCCCGGCGTGGAGTTCGACCATCTGCAGGTGATCGACTACGAGCACCACGCCACCGCCGAACTGCGCGGTGTTCTCGCCGCCGAGAACACCCTGGTCTTCGAAGCGCACTCCACCGACTACCAACGTCCGGCGCAGTTGCGCGAACTCGTCGAAGACCACTGGGCCGTGCTCAAGGTCGGACCGGGCTTGACGTTTGCGATGCGCGAGGCGCTGTTCGCGCTGGCGCTGATCGAGACCGAACTCGTCGCCCGACCCTCCCGGTCGAACCTGATCGAGGTCGTCGAGCGCAGGATGCTTGCCAAGCCACGGTACTGGCAGAGCTACTACGAAGGGGACCCTGTGGTGCAGCGCACCGCGCGCCGGTACAGCTACAGCGACCGGCTGCGCTACTACTGGGCCGACGACGAGGTCGACGCCGCCCGGCGGATGCTGCTGTCCAACCTGGACCGTGTCGGCATCCCGCTGCCGCTGATCAGCCAGTTCCTGCCGCTGCAGTACGAGCGCATCCGTGCCGGCGAACTCGACGCCGACGCGCAGGCCCTGGTGGTCGACCGCGTCCGTGACGCGCTGCGCCCGTACGCGACCGCGTGCCGCGCGCTGACCCCCGGAGGTGAACAGTGACCAGCAATACCACGGTGCCCGCCCAACAAGACGGTGGCGCAACGATTCTCGAGATCGGTCAGCAGCCCGACGCCTGGCGGGAGGTGGCCGGCCGCTCCGATGAGCAGGCCGCTGCGTTCCTGGGCGAGCTGCTCCGGCGCCCCGATCTGCGGGTCGTCCTGACCGGCGCGGGCAGTTCGGCTTTCGCGGGGGAGATCGCGGCCCCGGCGCTGCGCCGCCAGCTGCGCCGTCGGGTCGACGCGATCGCCACCACCAGCATCGTCGCCAACCCGCTCGACCATCTGCAGCGCGGTGTTCCGACGCTGCTGGTGTCCTTCGCCCGCTCCGGGAACAGCCCGGAGAGCCTGGCCGCCACCGCGCTCGCCGACTCGATCGTCGACGAGGTGTGGCATCTGGTGCTCACCTGCGACCCGGACGGCAAGCTGGGCCGGGCGCACAGCGGCCGCGCCGACTCGCTGGTCGTGTACATGCCCGAGCGCACCAACGACTCCGGCTTCGCGATGACCTCGAGCCTGACCTCGATGTTGTTGACGTGCCTGATGCTTCTGGGGCCGGCGGTGCCCGCCGACGCCGAGGCGCTCGCCGGCGCCGCGGAACACGTGGTGGGCTTGCAGTCCGACATCCGGGCGCTGGCGCAGACCAGCAGACAGCGCTTCGTGTACCTCGGCAGTGGGCCGTTGGAGGGGCTGGCACGCGAATCTGCGCTCAAACTGCTGGAATTGACCGCCGGTGAGGTGTTCACCTATTTCGAGTCCCCGCTGGGATTCCGGCACGGACCCAAGTCCGTGCTCGACGCGGACACCACGGTGGTGGTGTACGTCTCGACCGATCCGTACACCCGTCGCTACGACCTCGACATCATCGCCGAGCTTCGCGCACAGCTGGGCCGCGACGCGGTCACCGTCATCAGCGCCGAGCCGATCCCGGCGGAGCTGGGGCCGGCGGTGGTCATCCCCGGTCTGTACGGCCTGCCCGACGCCCTCGTAGCCCTCAGCTATCTGGTGTTCGCCCAGTATCTGGCGCTGTTCACCGCGCTGAAACACGGTAAGACACCGGACAACCCGTTCCCGTACGGTGAGGTCAGCCGCGTGGTGCGGGGCGTGACCATCTATCCGATGAACGGCGGTGTGTGATGCCCGCCCACTATCTCGGAGTCGACGGCGGCGGCTCGAAGACGGCGTTCGCCCTCCTCGATGACACCGGCCGGGTCCTGGCCCGCGTCACCACCAAGACGTCCTACTACTTCAACGAGGGCATCGAGGTCGTCGAAAACGTTCTGGCGCAGGGTGTCAGGGACATCTGCGGCCAGGCCGGACTCGCCACTTCCGACATCGACGCGGCGTTTTTCGGGCTCCCCGGGTACGGCGAGGCCAGCGCCGATATCGCGGCGCTCGACGCGGTGCCGGCGCGGGTCCTCGGGCACGATCGTTACAGCTGCGACAACGACATGGTCTGTGGCTGGGCCGGATCGCTGGCCGGACAGGACGGCATCAACGTCATCAGCGGCACCGGGTCGATGACCTACGGCGAACGCCGCGGCGTCGGGCACCGGGTCGGCGGCTGGGGTGAGCTCTTCGGCGACGAAGGATCGGCGTACTGGGTTGCCGCGCATGGTCTCAACGCGTTCAGCCGGATGAGCGACGGCAGGTCGGCCCGCGGCCCGCTGCACGGTCTGCTCAAGGAGCGGCTGAACATCGACAGCGACCTCGATGCCATCAGCCTGGTGATCGGGACCTGGGGCGGAAGCCGCGGCGCCATCGCCGCGCTGGCCACCACGGTGTGCGACGCCGCCCGAAGCGGCGACGAGACCGCTGCGCAGATCCTCGCCGATGCGGCCGCAGAACTCGTCGCGCTGGTCGAAACCACCCGGATCCTCGTCGGTTTCACCGACCGGGAAACGGTTCCGGTGTCGTACTCGGGCGGCATGTTTTCCGACGCGGACTTCCTGGAGCGCTTCCAGACAGCACTGCGCGACCTGCCCGCCACCTATGACCTCCGGCGACCCCTGCTGGATCCGGCTGTCGGGGCGGCGCTCTACGCCGCCAAACAGAGCGGCCATCCGTTGACCGATGACGCCGTGGCGCAACTCGCGAACGCCACAACAACATCCGAAGAGGTGAGAACACCATGACAGATGCGACGTCCACGGTGCTGGTACCCGGTGTCCCGGCTGTTGACGGGAACCGTCGGTGAAACCCACGATCGTCATCATCGGTGCGGGCAGCGTCGAGTTCACCCGCGAACTGCTCGGCGACATCCTGTCGTTCCCCGAACTCGGCGCGGTGCGGGTGGTGCTGCACGACATCGACGCCGAGCGACTCGAGACGGCCGAGGCGATCACCCGCGCCACCGCCCGCGCGGCCGGCGCACACCCTGAGGTTCTCGCCACCACCGACCGCCGCCGTGCCCTCGACGGCGCCGACTACGTGATCAACGTGATTCAGGTCGGCATGCACGACGCGACGGTGCGCGACTTCGAGATCCCCGCGAAGTACGGACTGAACCAGACCATCGGCGACACCATCGGTATCGGCGGGATCTTCCGCGGGCTGCGGACCTTCCCGGTGCTGGCCGGCATCGCGGCCGACATGGCGCAGGTCTGCCCGGACGCGTGGCTGCTGAACTACACCAACCCGATGGCGATGAACGTCAGCTACCTGCATCATGTGGCGCCCCGGCTCAAGGTGCTGGGGCTTTGCCATTCGGTGTACTGGACCATGGTCGGGCTGTGCGAGCTCATCGACGTTCCCTACGAAGACATTTCGTACTGGTCTGCCGGCGTCAACCATCAGGCCTGGGTGCTGCGCTGGGAGCGTGGCGGCCAGAACCTGTACCCGCTGCTTGACCAGCGCATCGCCGCCGACCCGGAGTTGCGCCGCCGGGTGCGGGTCGACATGTACCGGCGGCTGGGTTACTACCCCACCGAGACCAGCGAACACAGCAGCGAGTACGTGCCGTGGTATCTGCATGACCCCGACGAGGTGGCCCGGCTGCGGCTCAACATCGGGGAGTACGTGGCCATCAGCGAGGCGAACATGACCGAGTACGGCCGTGTGCGAGCGCAACTGGCCGACACCGAGTCGCTGCCCATCGACACCGGTTCCACCGAGTACGCGCCGCAGGTGATCCATTCGCTGGAGACCGGGACCAGGCGGGTCATCTCCGCCAACGTCGTCAACGACGGTCTGATCACGAATCTGCCCGACGGGGTGGCGGTCGAGGTTCCGACGGTGCTCGACGCGCTGGGCGCGCACCCGATGAAGGTGGGCGACCTGCCGCCGCAATGTGCCGCGCTCAACCGCGGTTTCCTCGGCCCGGTGGACCTGACGGTCCGCGCCGCGGTCAACGGTGATCCCCGCCTGGTGCGCGCGGCGGCCATGGTCGACCCGAACACCGCCGCCACGCTGAGCGTCGACCGGATCTGGGATCTGTGCGACGAGTTGACCGCCGCGCACGGCGACCTGCTGCCCGAACCGCTGCGCTCACCTGCCTCAGCCCACCCAGATGTCGTCAACTAAGGAGTGTCCACTGTGATTCGACGCCGGCTCTGCATCGTATTGGTTGCCGTCCTCGCGCTTGTGTTGTCCGCGTGTGGGGGTGGCGGTTCGTCGTCGGGCACCACCGAGATCGCGGTGTGGCACGGCTACCAGGACACCGAGGGGGAGGTGTTCACGAGCCTGATCGAGCAGTACAACGCCGAACACCCCGAGGTCAAGATCAACGACCTGTACTCCAGCAACGACCTGGTGCTGCAGAAGGTGCTGACCGCGGTGCGCGGCGGCAGCGCCCCCGACGTGGCCTACATGTTCGGATCGTGGTCACCGAACATCGCCCAGATCCCCCAGGTAGTCGACATGGCCGACGAAGTCTCCCAAGAGGATTGGAATTGGGACGACTTCTACCCGGCCGAGCGGCAGGCGGCCACCGTCGGGGACAAGATCGTCGGCGTGCCGGCGCTGGTGGACAACCTCGCGATCGTCTACAACAAGACGCTGTTCGCCGAGGCCGGGATCGCACCGCCCACCCCGGAGTGGACGTGGGACGACTTCCGGTCCGCAGCGGCGAAGCTGACCGATCCGTCGACGGGGCAGTACGGCTGGCTCATCCCCGCCGACGGCAGCGAAGACACGGTGTGGCACTACCTTCCGATGCTGTGGGAGGCCGGTGGTGACATCCTCTCGCCCGACAACAAGAGCGCGGTGTTCAATTCGGAGGCGGGTGTCGAGGCGCTGACGGTGCTGCAGCAGATGGCGGTCACCGACAAGTCGCTCTACCTCGACACCACCAACGAGAACGGTCCGAAACTGATGAACAGTGGCAAGGTGGCGATGCTGATCACCGGGCCATGGGATCTCAGCCAGCTCTCCGACATCGACTACGGCGTGCAGGTGATGCCCACCTTCGCAGGTTCCAGCGGCGGCCATCAGACGATCGCCGGTCCGGACAACTGGGTGATCTTCGACAACGGCGACGAAAAGAAGCAGGCGGCGATCGATTTCGTCAAGTGGCTCTCGGCACCCGAACAGGTCAAGACGTTCTCGCTGGGCACCGGCGACCTGCCCATCCGCGCCTCGGTCGGCAAGGACCAGGAGGTGCTGACCACGCTGAACGACAACGTGCCCGGCACTGCGACATTCGTCGAGAACCTGAGCAACGTCGAGAAGGTGCGGCCCACCGTCGAGCAGTACCCTGAGATCTCCGACGCGCTCGGACAGGCGATCGTCGCGGTCATGCTCGGCAAGGACGAACCCGCGGCGGCGCTGAACACCGCCGCAGAGGCCGCAGACGCCGCACTGGCCGGCAAATAGGGGATGCCGATGCGCGTCAGAGGCTCGGAAACCGCGGCGGGGTGGGCGCTGATCAGCCCCGCCGTGGTGCTGATCGGCATCTTCGGTCTGCTGCCGGTGCTGATGTCGCTGCAACTGTCGTTCCAGCAGTCCGACCTGCTGAGCCCTCAGACGCCGTGGGTGGGGCTGGAGAACTACCGGAAGATGGCCGACGATCCGGTCTTCGTCGACGCGATCAAGCACACCATCGTCTACACCGCGCTGTTCGTACCCGGGACCATGCTGGTCGGGTTGCTCGTCGCCGCGGCGTTGAACCGCTCGGTGCGGTTCATCTCCGTCTACCGCACCGCCGCGTACATCACCATGGCGGTGTCGACGATCTCGCAGGGCATCATCTTCCTGTGGCTGACCGACCGCGACTACGGTCTGGTCAACGCGGCGCTCAACGCCGTGGGGGCGCCGTCACAACCGTTCCTGTCGTCCCCGGGCCAAGCGCTGTACGTGATCGTGGCGATGACGGTCTGGGGCTGGACCGGCTTCTCGGTGATCGTGTACCTGGCGGCGCTGCAGGGAGTCCCCGCGGAACTGCACGAGGCGGCGGCGATCGACGGGGCGCGCCCGTTCACCCGCTTCCGCACTATCACCGTGCCGCTGCTGGGTCCGGCGAACATCTTCCTGCTGGTCTGGCTGACCATCAACGCGCTGCAGCTGTTCGACGAGGTGTACGCCACCACGCGCGGTGGGCCGCTGCGCGCCACCACCGTGATCGTCTACTACCTGTGGGATCAGGCGTTCGTGAAGTTCGACGCCGGCTACGCCGCCGCGATGGCCTACGCGTTGTTCGTGGTGATCCTGGTGATCACTGCTCTCCAGTTCCGGCTGGCCCGCCGATATGTGCACAACGCATGACCACCACCGAGTCGCCGCCCGTCACAACCGCGCCACCGCAGGCACCGCCACGGCGACGGGGCTGGCGGCTGCCCTTCAGCCCGTGGCACCTGCTGTTGATCCCGCTGACGTTCCTGCTCGTCGTCCCGCTGCTGTGGATGCTGATCACCTCGTTGTTGACAGAGGGGGAGGCCAACCGATTTCCGCCGGTGTTGTGGCCGGCGCAGCCGCGATTCGAGAACTACTCCGACGCGTGGGCCGCGGCGCCGTTCGGGCACTTCTTCCTCAACAGCACACTGGTGACGCTGGTGGTGCTGGTCAGCAATCTGGTCGTCTGCAGCCTGGCGGGCTACGCCTTCGCCCGCATCCGGTTCCTGGGCCGCACCGCGCTTTTCGTGACGCTGATGGCGACGCTGATGGTGCCGTTCCAGGTCACGATGATCCCGGTGTTCCTGATCGTGAAGTGGTTCGGTGACAACGTCTGGGAAGTGCTGGGTATCAACCACATCGGCGCGCTGATGTTGCCCAACCTGGCAACGGCGTTCGGGATCTTCTTTCTGCGCCAGTTCTTCCTGACCGTGCCCGTCGAACTCGAGGAGGCCGCCCGGGTGGACGGCACGTCGCGGATCGGCGTGCTGTTCAAGATCGTGCTGCCGCTGTCGCTGCCGGCGATGTCGACGTTGGCGGCTCTGACGGTGCTGACGTCCTGGAACGACTTCCTGTGGCCGCTGATCGTGATCACCTCGCAGGACCAGATGACGGTTCCGCTGGGCCTGAGTTATTTCCAGGGCGCACATCGGGTCAACTGGCCGTTGCTGATGGCGGCGAACGTCATGAGCCTGTTGCCGATGCTGCTCGTGTTCGTGGGCGCGCAGCGCTATTTTGTCCAGTCGGTGGCCAGCACCGGGATCAAGGGGTAATACGTTGGCAGAAGTAGAGTTCCGCGACGTCACCCGCCGCTACCCCGGCGGGGTCACCGCACTGAAGGGGCTGGATCTGACGGTGGCGGACGGGGAGTTCCTGATCCTGGTCGGTCCGTCGGGCTGCGGCAAGAGCACCGCGCTGCGGTTGCTGGCGGGCCTGGACAAGCCGACCTCCGGGGACATCCGCATCGGGGGCAGGGTGGTCACCGGGCTGGCGCCGGGGCAGCGTGACATTGCGATGGTGTTCCAGAACTATGCGCTCTATCCGCACATGACGGTGTTCCGCAACCTCGCCTACGGTCTGCGGCAGCGCCGCATCCCGCGCGCCGAGATCGACCGCCGGGTCCGCGAGACGGCCGCACTGCTGCAGATCGACGAACTGCTCGACCGTAAACCCGGGCAACTCTCCGGTGGCCAGCGTCAGCGGGTGGCCATGGGACGTGCGCTGGTGCGCAAACCGCAGGCGTTCCTGCTCGACGAGCCGCTGTCGAATCTGGATGCGAAACTGCGCAATCAGGTCCGCGGCGACCTCAAGCGCCTGCATCGCGAAACGCGGGTCACCTCGATCTACGTCACCCACGACCAGGTGGAGGCGATGACGCTGGGGGACCGGCTGTGTGTGATGGCCGGCGGTGAGGTGCAGCAGATCGGCACCACCGACGACGTCTACCACCGCCCGGCCAACACGTTCGTCGCCGCGTTCATGGGCAGTCCGCCGATGAACCTGCTGACCGCGGAGGTCCGCGCCGGGGTGCTGCACATCGGTGCCGCCGCGCTCACCGCGGCGCCGTGCGCGGACGGCCCCGTAACCGCGGGGGTGCGCCCGGAACATCTCCAACTGCGCGAGGTCTGCGCCGAGGGCATGCTGCCGGCGCGGGTCGACGTGGTGGAACCGCTGGGCAGCCACGTGCTGGTGACGGCGCTGGTGGACGTCGGCGGGGACTCGGCGGGCGCACCGACTGCGACGCCGGTCATCGTGCAGGCCCCCGCGGGCACCCAGTTGGAGTCCGGCGCCCGCATCGGTCTGGTGCTGCCGCCGGAGCGCACCTACTTCTTCGACAGCCAGTCGGGCGTCGCCCTGCCCAGCCGCGAGCGCATCTCGCTGTAGAAGGCGCTAGCGCAGGCCGCCGCGAATGCCGTGGTGCCAACCGCTACGGAAGTTGTCCGCACGCGGGACCCGAGGCCGGACCGGCACGGCCCGCATCGATTCCCTGACCTCGCCGTGGGCGTGCACGTCACCGATGTCGGTGCCGCGGACTTCACCCCACGTCGCGTCGTGCCGGACCCCGCCTGAGGTGGTCGATGAGGATTGGCGGCTGCTCACCCGGGGGTCTGCGCCGAAGTCGGTGACGTCGGCGTTGGCGGTCGCGCTGCCCAGGCCGATGAAGGCGGCCGAGGCCGCCGTGGCAATCGCGCCGACCCCACCCAACTTCTTCAGCATGCGATTGCGGTCCGCGGTGGTCTTGGCCATTTCTGGGAGTCTCCTGAATCGTCGCTGGCAGAATGCTTTGATCACCTGGTTGCTATGCACCGTAACAGCTCGGGCCGCCGTAGGTTTGTGTTCCCCACGAAAACGCTTGTCAGGACAGGTTTTTGACGCGGCTACCGCAGGCAGTGGCGTCTATTGAGGCGTTTCGCCGTGCATGCGCTCGACGTCGGGGGCGCGGCGCGGGGCTTCCAGCGGCCCGTGATGGTGCACCTGGTTGCCGCCGGCGCGTTTGGCGGTGTACATCGCGACGTCGGCTTCGACGGTGAGCCAGTGCAGTGAGTCGACGATGGTGCCGCTGTTCAGGGCGGCGGCTTCGACAGCGGCGGTGCCGACGCTTCCGGTCAGGCCGTAGCCCGTCGTCGTGATGGCCTCGCGGGCCTGCTCGCCGAGGCTCTCCGCGACCGGGGTGGCGATGATGTCGGCGGCCAGGAACTCCTCTCCACCCACCCGGCCCACGATCGCCGATTCCGGCAGCGTCGTGCACAGGGCGCGGCCGACGGCGACCAGGGCGTCGTCACCGGTGCTGTGGCCGTAGGCGTCGTTGAGCGCCTTGAACCGGTCGAGGTCGATCATCGCGAAGGCGAGGTAGCTGCCGGCGGGTTGGCCGTCGAGCACTGTCGCGACGACGGCGCGCTGGAACGAGCGCCGGTTGAACAGCCCGGTGAGCGGGTCGCGGTCGGACTTGATCAAGTCGATTCCCAGCGCGTGCACCATGACCTGGATGGCCAGCGGGACACCGGCATTGAGTTCGATGACGAGGAAAAACATGGTCAGCGCCAGCACCAGCTCGCCCTGGGTGGCCAGCTCCGCCACATGCACCGCGGCGACGACCAGTGCGACCGCCAGGTTGGCGGCGACCAGCGGTGCCGAGTGGAAGAACGCGAAGTATCCGCCGGATACCGCGAGCGCGGCGCAGGCCATCAAACCGATCTGCGGGTCGGCGGCGGCCCAGCTGCCGAGTCCGATGCTCAGGCAGATGAACGACGCGAAACCGATGGACTGGATGCGGGTGGGCCACCGGGTGAGCCAGAGCACGCAGTAGCTGAGCCCGGCCACTCCCGCGATCACCGCCACGGGAATCAGTAGCGCGAGATTCGCGGGGACTGGACTCCAGAACGCGTTGGCGGGGACGAGCGCTCCGGAGGCCGCGACCACTGCCATCAGGATCTGGGCCGACCGGGTGAAGCCACGGGCGTGCATGTAGCTCGACAGCCAGTCGTACTGGTCCGGGTGCCGCCACCAGCTCCGGATCGCCCCCATCAAGCCCCCGCTCGTCCCCTCAGCCGCGCCGCTGAGCGTGGTCAGAGCCTAACCGGGCGGCGGTCTCACGTCTGGCAGAGGCGAGAATGTGTGCTCTCGGGAGTACGGTGATGCCCCGAGCGGTGCTGGCTTCTGCTCGTTGGCGGCCCGAACAATAGGGGGATAGTGACCGTTGACGCGTGGGTGACGCTGGCCGTCGTCGGCGTCACCGTCGTTGTGCTGATTCTCGACCGATTCAATCCGTCGTTGGTGATGGGCGGCGCGGTCCTGGCGCTGTACGTCTCGGGGGTCATCGATTCCGGGCAGCTGTTGGCGGGCGTGGCGAACGAGTCCCTGGCCATCGTCGCCGCACTGTACGTGCTGGCCGGGGCGGCCGATATCACCGGCGCGTTCGACGGTGTGACGTCCAAACTCCTAGGTGGCGCCGACCGCGCCAAACCGCGGGCCGAGTTGCTGCGTGTGTGCGGCCCGTCGGCGGGAGTGTCGGCGTTCATCGCGAACACCCCGCTGGTGGCGATGCTCGCTCCTCGGGTGGTTCGTTGGTGTCGGCGCACGGGGCGCTCGCCATCGCTGTATTTGATGCCGCTGAGCTACGCGGTCATTCTCGGCGGCTCGATGACGATGATCGGCACGTCGGTCAACTTGTTCGTCAACGACCTCATCGACTCCGCCGGTCTGGGCCGCCTGGGGGTGTTCTCGATCATCGGGGTCGGACTTCCGTTGACGATCGGCTGCGTGCTTCTCATGGTGTTGTTGGGGCCGCGGCTGCTCAAAGACCGCAGCACGCCGGGTGAAGCCCTGGCCGGCAACGAGCGGGAGTTCACCGTGGAGATGACCATCGCCGCCGACAGCGCGCTTGCCGGTGCGACGGTCGCCGAGGCCGGGTTGCGCAACCTCGAGGGAGTGTTCCTCGTCGAGGTGGAACGTGCCGAGCGGGTGATCGCGGCGATCGGACCCGACGAACCTCTGGCGGTGGGCGACCGGTTGGTGTTCGTCGGGAATATCGCCCGCGTGCTGGACCTGCAGAACATGAACGGACTGACCTCGGCCGAGGCCCGCCATTTCGACGACCTGGCCCGCAATCCGCAGCGCCAGTTCGTCGAAGCTGTCATCGGTGTCAATTCACCGCTGGTCGGCTCGAGTTTGAAGGCGGCGGGGTTCCGCAGCCGGTACGGCTCGGCGGTGGTCGCGATTCATCGCGCCAGCCAACAGCTGTCCGGCAAGCTCGGTGATGTCCGGCTGCGAGCCGGTGACGTCCTGCTGGTGTTGGCCGGGCCCGATTTCGCTCAGCAGTACCGCGAGCACCGCGACTTCGCGGTGGTCGCGCCGCTGAACCAAGACAGGCCGATCCGGCGCGAACGCACCAGGGTGGTCGAGGTGAGTGTCGCTGCGCTGATCGTGCTGGCCGGAACCGGGTTGTTGGACCTGCTCAAAGCGTCGCTGCTCATCGCGTTCGCGCTCATCGTCACGCGAGTCGTGACCCTCGACGATGCGCGCCGCTTCATCAACACCAATGTCCTGCTGCTGATGGCGACCAGCTTCGCGCTGGGGCTGGCCGTGGATGAGAGCGGACTGGCCGCCACGCTGGCCAACCTGGTGGTGGGTGCGGCGGCACCGCTGGGCAGTTTCGGACTGTTGGCAGCGGTGCTGGCGGCCACCATGGTGGTGACCGAGGTGATCTCCAACCTGGCCGCGGCAGCGCTGATGTTCCCGATCGCGATCGCGGTCGCGGAGCAGGCCGACTTGAACGCCATGCCGTTCGCCGTGGTGGTGATCTTCGGTGCGAGTCTGTCGTTCCTCACCCCGATCGGCTACCAGACCAACACGATGGTGTGGGCGATGGGCGGCTACCGGTACACGGACTTCGCCCGGCTGGGCGTGCCGCTGACGCTGCTGGTCCTTGTGGCAACTCCGGCGTTGGTGCCGATCTTCTTCCCGTTTCACTGAGCTGGGCGGGTGACGCGGCTACCGCAGGTGGCGTTTGATCCGCGACAGCATCGCTGACATGCCGCGTAGCCGCAGCGGGCTGATCAGCGTCGCCAACCCCAGGTCGGTGTAGAAGTCGTCGGGCACGGCCAGGATGTCGGTGGCGGACTGCCCGTCGAGGCCGACGGCCAGGATCGAGGCGAAGCCCCGGGTGGTCGGCGCTTCGGCGGGCGCGCTGAAGAACAGCCGGACCCGGTCGCGGTCCTCGGCGTCGACGTGCAGGAACAGCGGTGACTGGCATTCGGGCACCGGCTCCATCGCCGCCTCTTCGAGATCGGCGGGCAGGTCGGGGAGGTCATTGGCGAACTCCAGCAGCATGGCCAACTTGTCCTGGCCTTCGACCTCTTTGAAGTCGGAGACCACCTCGGCCAGTGCCGCGGGCATCCCGCTCATGCCGTGGGGGCCTCGCCCGGTTCTTCCCCGACCGCGACGGGCACCCGCACGGCGTTGCCCCACTCGGTCCACGAACCGTCGTAGTTGCGCACGCCGGGCAGGCCGAGCAGATGGGTCAGCACGAACCAGGTGTGGCTGGAGCGTTCCCCGATGCGGCAGTACACGACCGTCTTGTTCTCGGGGCTGAGGAAGCCGTACAGCTCGTCGAGCTCGGCGCGGCTGCGGAACCTGCCGTTGTCCAGCGCGGCCTTCGCCCACGGGATCGACACCGCGGTCGGGATGTGGCCGCCGCGCAGCGCGCCCTCTTCGGGGTAGTCGGGCATGTGGGTGCGCTCGCCGGTGAACTCCTGCGGGGAGCGCACGTCGATCAGCGGCTGTTCACCGAGAACGCCGAGGACGTCGTCCTTGAAGGCGCGGATGGGGGCGTCGTCGCGTTCGACGACGGGGTAGCCGGTGCTCTGCTTGCTCGGCACGTCCAGCGTGGTGTCGCGGCCGTCGGAGATCCACAGGTTGCGCCCGCCGTCGAGCAGTCGGACGTCGGGGTGGCCGAACAGCGTGAACACCCACAGCGCGTAGGCGGCCCACCAGTTGCTCTTGTCGCCGTAGATGACGACGGTGTCGTCGCGGGCGATGCCTTTGCGGTCCATCAGCGCGGCGAACTGCTCGCCGTTGATGTAGTCGCGCACCTGGGCGTCGTTGAGGTCGGTGTGCCAGTCGATCTTGACCGCGCCGGGGATGTGGCCGGTGTCGTAGAGCAGCACGTCCTCGTCGGATTCGACGATGGCCAGGCCCGGCCGGCCCAGGTTTCCGGACAACCAGTCGGCGGTGACCAGCCGTTCCGGGTGGGCGTAGGACTGCAGGGCGGGGTTCGGATCTGGAGGTAGCGGCACGGATTCCAGCCTACCGTCGGGCCTGGTTGGCACGGACAGGTCATCGGACGGTTTCAAATGTGATCTTGTGGGTACGCGTCCGAAGTCCCGGTGGACTTGGGGCCGGGGAGTTAACAACCAAATAACAGGAATGCCTTGCTGTCACTCGTGGACGGTGATTAACGTCGGATTGTCAACAAAGCTACAAGTTCGCGAGTGTGCCCGAAAAGTTCGGTGGCAAACTGCTGCGCCGGTGCAGCCGTCCGACATCGTCCCTGACTTGAGGAGCCCCGATGAGCAGCCCCGACCAGCCCGCCACCGCTGAGCCCGCTGATCAACCTCCCGAGGTGTTGAAGAAGGCCATCGCGGCCTCGGCCATCGGCAACGCCACCGAATGGTTCGACTACGGGCTCTACGCCTACGGCGTCACCTACATCTCCGCGGCCATCTTCCCCGGCGACGCCGAGACCGCCACATTGTTCGCGCTGATGACGTTCGCGGTGTCGTTTCTGGTGCGTCCGCTGGGCGGGTTCGTGTGGGGCCCGCTCGGTGACCGCCTCGGCCGCCGGCAGATCCTGGCGATCACGATCGTGCTGATGGCCAGTGCCACCTTCTGCGTCGGCCTGGTGCCCACCTACGACATGGTCGGGTTCTGGGCCCCGACGCTGATGATCGTTCTGCGGATGATCCAGGGCTTCTCCACCGGCGGCGAGTATGGCGGCGCCGCGACGTTCATGGCCGAATACGCGCCGCCGCGCCGTCGCGGTTTTTTGGGCAGCTTCCTGGAATTCGGCACGCTGGCCGGTTTCTCCGCCGGCGCGCTGATGATGCTGGGCTTTTCGGCGGTGCTGTCCGACGAGCAGATGGGCAGCTGGGGCTGGCGGCTGCCGTTCCTGATCGCCGCCCCGCTCGGCCTGGTCGGCATCTACCTGAGGATGAAGCTCGAGGACACCCCGGTCTTCAAGGAGCTCGAGGAGCAGGGCAAGGAAGAGGAATCGGTCGGTTCGGAGTTCAAGGATCTGATCACCCGCTACTGGGCGCCGATCCTGAAGCTGGGTGGTCTCGTGGTGGCGCTCAACGTCGTCAACTACACGCTGCTGAGCTACATGCCGACCTATCTGGAGCTGTCCATCGGGCTGTCCACCAACTTCTCGCTGGTGGTGCCGATCATCGGCATGCTGGCGATGATGGTGTTCGTGCCGTTCGCCGGGCATCTGTCCGACCGGGTCGGCAGGAAACCGCTGTGGTGGGTGTCGTTGATCGGGTTGTTCGTGGCCGTGGTCCCGATGTTCATGTTGATGTCCACCGGTGTGGTGGGCGCGATCATCGGCTTCGCGGTGCTGGGTCTGCTGTATGTGCCTCAGCTGGCGACGATTTCGGCGATGTTCCCGGCCATGTTCCCCACCCAGGTGCGGTTCGCGGGTTTCGCGATCGCCTACAACGTGTCGACGTCGATCTTCGGCGGCACCGCACCGGCGGTCAACGAGTGGCTGGTCGGCGAGTCCGGCAACAACCTGTGGCCGGCGTTCTACATGATGGGCGCGGTGGTCGTCGGCGCGATCGCGTTGTCGCGGGTGCCCGAGACCACCCGCTGCCCGATCAACGGCACCGAGATCCCCGGCACGCCAGGAGCGCCGCCGCAGCTGGAGCTCGCCGGGGCGGGTAGCCGGTGACCGATCGCGATGAGGCCCGGCTTGTCGACGCCGTCGACAAGCGACTGTTCATCGACGGCAAGTGGGTCGACGCCACCGACGGGCGCACGTCCGACGTGCTGGACCCGGCGACGGGGGCGACGCTGTGCGCGGTCGCCGACGCTGCGCCGCAGGACGGGCGGGCGGCGCTGAACGCCGCGGTGGCCGCCCAGCCCGCGTTCGCCGCGATGGCGCCGCGGGAGCGCGCCGACATCCTGACCCGCGCGTTCGCGCTGCTGCACGAGCGTGTTGACGACCTGGCATTGTTGATGACGCTGGAGATGGGCAAGCCGCTGGCCGAGTCTCGCGGTGAAATCGCCTATGCCGCAGAGTTCTTCCGGCATTTCGCGGAAGAGGCGGTGCGCATCGACGGCGGCTATCAGACCGCACCGGCCGGCGGAGCGCGGTTCCTGGTGGCCCGGCAACCGGTCGGGCCGTGCCTGCTGATCACCCCGTGGAACTTCCCGATGGCGATGGGCACCCGCAAGCTGGGCCCGGCGATCGCCGCCGGGTGCACCAGCGTGATCAAGCCGGCGCCGCAGACGCCGTTGTCGATGCTGGCGCTGATGGACATTCTGGCCGAGGCCGGGTTGCCCGCCGGGGCGGTCAACTGCATCAGCACCACCGAGGCGGGCGCGGTGCTGGAGCCGATGATCCGGTCGGGGCTGGCGCGCAAGCTGTCGTTCACCGGGTCGACGCAGGTGGGCCGGATCCTGCTGGAGCAGTGCGCGGAGAAGGTGCTGCGGACGTCGATGGAACTCGGTGGCAACGCGCCGTTCCTGGTGTTCTCCGACGCCGATCTCGACGAGGCCGTCGAGGGCGCCATGGCCGCCAAGATGCGCAACATGGGGGAGGCGTGCACCGCGGCCAACCGGATCTACGTGCAGTCCTCGATCATCGACGAGTTCGGCCGTCGGTTGGCCGCCCGAATGGCGGAGTTGCCGGTCGGCCGGGGGACCGAGGACGGGGTGCGGGTCGGACCGCTGATCGACGACGCCGCCCTGCGCAAGGTGCAGACGCTGGTCGCCGACGCCGTGGAGCGCGGCGCCACCGTGCTGACGGGAGGTTCGGCGCCCGGTGGCCCGGGGTTCTTCTACCCGCCGACGGTGCTGACCGGCGTGGCCCGGGACGCGCAGATGAGCGATCAGGAGATCTTCGGCCCCGTCGCGCCGCTGTCGGCGTTCGACACCGAGGAGGAGGCGGTAGCAGCCGCCAACGACACCGAATTCGGTTTGGTCTCTTATGTTTTCACTAATGACCTGCGCCGGGCACTGCGGGTGGCCGAGGCGCTGGAGACCGGGATGGTGGGCTTGAACCAGGGCGTGGTGTCCAATCCGGCGGCGCCGTTCGGCGGGATGAAATCCTCTGGCCTCGGCCGCGAGGGCGGTTCGGTGGGCATCGACGAGTTCCTGGAGACGAAGTACATCGGCATCAAGATGAGCTGAGCGGGCGCCGGTGTCCCGCCTAGTGTCCGTTTGTGTTGTTGTGCGCAAAATCGACGTCACGGCTGCGGTTTCCCCAATCCGGTGTTGATTCACAGCCTTGAAGTAGATCTCGGCCACAGCACCGGAAACGTGTCTGTGGCACCGAACACCATGGCGCACATGCACAAACCGATCATCGGCAGCGAAGCCCTCGCGTCCGGCACGCTGACTCGCGGTGCGCTGCGCTGGAACTACACCGCGATACTCCCCGACGTCTACATCCACCGCGACGCGCAGATCGATTGGTACGCCAGGGCGATGGCCGCCTGGCTGTGGACCGGCCGCCGGGGAGTCCTGGCCGGCAGAACCGCTGCCACGCTGTACGGCGTGCGGCCGGTCGACGAGACCGCGCCGATCGAGGTCATCGCCCCGCCGCGACGGCGCAGGCCCGGTCTTGTGGTGCGGAACGAACGCATCGAGCCGGACGAGGTGAACCGTGACGGGCTGGCCCGGACAACGCCGGCGCGGACCGCGCTCGACCTCGCCCGGCGCCTGCCGCGCGACGAGGCCGTCGTCCTCCTCGACAAGCTCAGTGCGGTCACCGACGTCACGGCTGCCGACGTCGCCCCACTCCGAGCCCGCTACCGGCGCGCCCGCGGCATGGGGTCCGCAGCCGGGGAGGCGATCACGCTGATGGACGGCGGCTCCCGGTCGAAGGAGGAGACCCTGCTGCGGTTGACGCTGATGGACAGTTACCTGCCACCTCCGAGCACCAGCATCTTTGTCGAGGACGACTTCTGGAACGCGATCACCGGCGAAGAGACATGGGGCGTCGTCGTCGCCTTGGGCTGGCCCGACGCCAAGGTCGGGGTGGAGTGGGCCGCACACCGTCGCAGCCTCGTTCCCGATGTCCAGTTCCGTGAACTGCTCCGCCAAAAGGGTTGGGTGCTGATCGAAGTGATGCCGCAACACACCCGCGCCCACACGATCAACCGGTGTTGGGAAGCGCTGCGGCGTCGCGGCCGCGTCTGACCCGGCCCTAAGCCCCGACGGCCTCGTCCTGGTCGATCAGCCGGGCCAGCGCATCGTCCATGTGCGCCACCAGCAGCTCGTCGGTGCGGTCGCGGTCCCCGGAGCGGATCGCCGTCGCGAGAATGCGGTGCTCCTCTTCGCGGTAGTCGGACTTGGCGTAGCTCTCGGCCAGGGCGTGGATGCACATCCGGGTCTCGGTGATGAACGTCAGATGCATCCGGGCCAGCCGCGGACTCCCGGACAGTTCCACCAGCCGCTCGTGGAACGCGATGTCCAGCTCGCTGGCCTCGGCCGAGGTGATGGCCCGTCCCATCTGGTCCACGATCGCCAGCAGCGCGTCCCCGGCCTTGGTGTAACCGCCGTCGTCGAGGATCTTGCGGGCCGCGGCACGTTCGACGGCCCCGCGGGCCAGGTACATGTCGCTGACCTCCTCGGGGGTCATGTCGCTGACGAAGATGCCGCGGTTGCGGATCGCGACCAGCAGCCCCTCCTGGGTCAGGCGCTGCATGCCCTCGCGCAGCGGGCCACGGCTGNCCCCGAGCTGGCGGGCCAGTTCCGCCTCGCCCAGTTGGGCGCCCGGCTCCAGCTCGCCGTGGCCGATCGCGGCCCGCAGTCTGTCGGCGATGATGCTCGGCGTCGTCTCCTGCACCAGCGGGCCGATGTAGCTCGTCATCGGGCACCTCCGAACAGCGCGCCCAGCCCGGGTAAGGCCGGAACCGGCCCCAGCAGCTCCAGGCCTTTCCACACCGTCACCTGGTTGGCGGTCAGCACCGGTTTGCCGACCGCGGCCTCCAGCTCCTCGATGATCGCCAGCGTGTGCATCGCGGTGTCGGGCACCAGCACCGCCTCGGCATCGGGGTGATCGGCGGCGGTCACCATCGCGACCACCTGGGACGGTTCCAGCGTGCCGACCTCGGCCGCGGTCACGATGCCGTGGCTGCCCATCGACACCACAGTCACCCCGCCGTCGGACAGGAAGCCGACGAAGTGCTGGGCCACGTCGTCGGGGTAGGACGCCGCGATCGCGACCTTGCGAATGCCGAGGTGGCGCAGCGCGTCGACGAACGCAAAAGACGTGGACGACGCCGGCACCCCGGCCGCGGCGGCCACCGCCGACACCTGCTCGGCGGCGCCCTCCATGCCGAACACGAAGCTGCCCGACGTGCAGGCCCACATCACCGCGTCGGGCTTCTGCGGCGCCAGTTGCGCGGCGCCATCGGCCAGTCGGGTGTTGCTGCCGAGGTCGAGCAGCGCGTCGACGCGGTGGGCGTCCTCACCGACCGACGTGATCACCACCGGCAGGCGCACCGCGCCGGCGATCCGGTCCTCTAGTGCGGGGAAGTCGTCCTCGGCGCTGTGACCGGGATAGAGCAGACCGACCGTCGGCATGCGGCCCTCCTTGGCTGATACCGAAATGAGTGGATTGTCAACAATGTTAACGTCCGCGACATCGCCAGGGAACGCGACCCCGTTCAGCGCTCCATCAACTGCTGGCCCGGCCCGACAGCCTTGCGGCCGATCAGGCCCAGCGCCATCCACATCGTCACCTGGTTGGCGGTCAGCACGGGCTTGCGCAGTTCCCCCTCCAGGCGGGCGATCACGTCGTAGGTCGGCATGTTCGTGCAACTGATGAACACGGCCTCTGCCTGGTCGTTGTCGGTGTCGCGGACCAGTTGGGCGGTGACGTCGTGGGGCACCGTCCAGATGTCGGAGATCAGCCCCAGGCCGGTCGCGGCGGTGACCTCGATGCCCGCCTCGCCGAGGAAGGCCGTCAAGCCCACGGTCAGGTCCGCGGTGTACGGCGTGGCCGTCGCGATCCGGGTGATCCCCATGTAGCGCAGCGCCTCGAGCAGGGCGCCGCTGGTGGTCAGCGCCGCGGGCGAGCCGGCGGCCACCATGGAAGCCACCAGCGCCTGCTCGGCCATCGTGCCCCCGACGAAGCTGCCCGACGTACACGCATAGGCGGTGACCAGCGGCGATATCGCCGAAATGTCGATCACGCTCTGCGCGGCGGTCTCCGGATCGGAGATGTGCATCGCCATCTCCATCGTCGCCGCCATCGGGGCGAACGGCATCCGCGTCATGTGCAGGCTGACGTCGTCGGGCAACCATCGCCAAAGCTCCCGGTCAAGAGCGAAATCGTAGGGAACAACGACTCCGATCCCGGCCTGCTGCAGAGGTGGCGAGGGGTTCATTTGCACAGTGTGAGGCTGAGGTGCCTCCCCCGCAAGTCTGATTGTTGACAATCCGACGGTCGGGTTCCTAGCCTCGTCCCCGTGCCTGGAACTCGACCGGTGGTGGCGGTGCTGTGCGCAACGGCGGATGACCGACCCCCCGGGATCGAGGATCTGGACGTTGAGCTGCGGTTTTGTGCAGCCGACGGGCTCGCTGAGGCGGTCCGTGGAGCCCAAGGTCTGCTGCTGTGGGACTTCTTCTCGACCGCGGTCCGCGACGTCTGGTCCGAGGCGGGAAATTTACAGTGGATTCACATCACCGCCGCGGGTGTCGACACGTTGCTGTTCGACGAACTGCGGGCCTCCGACGTGGTGGTGACCAACGCCCGCGGGGTGTTCGACCGGCCGCTGGCCGAGTACGTGCTGGGCGCGGTGATCGCGCACGCCAAGGACAGCCGCACCAGCTTCGACTTGCAGCGCCGCCACCAGTGGCGCCACCGCGAGACGCGCAGCATCACCGGCGCCACCGCGCTGGTGGTCGGCACCGGCGGCATCGGCCGCGAGATCGCCAAGCTGCTGCGCGCGGCCGGGCTGACGGTGCGCGGCGCCGGACGCCGGCCCGTCGCCGACGATCCCGACTTCGGTGAGGTCGTCGACAGCGCCGACCTGGCCGTGCACGCCGGGTGGTGTGATCACCTGATCTTGGCCGCCCCGCTGACGGCGGCCACCCACGGCCTGGTGGAGGCGACGGTGCTGGCCGCGATGAAACCGGACGCGCATCTGGTGAACATCGCCCGGGGGCCGATGGTCGACGAGGCCGCGCTGCTGGCGGCGCTGACGCAACACCAGATCGGGGGAGCGACGCTCGACGTGTTCGACACCGAACCGCTGCCGGCCGATCACCCGCTGTGGGACGCGCCGAACGTGACGATCACCGCGCACATGTCCGCCGACGTCGTCGGCTGGCGTGACGAGTTGGCCGCCCAGTTCGCCGCCAACGCCCGCCGCTGGCTGGCCGGGGAGCCCCTGCACAATGTGGTGGACAAGCAACTGGGCTACATACCGGGCGGGGTGGGGAAATGATCTTCGAGGCCACCGAGCTGATCGAGGGCTATCGGGACAAGACCATCTCACCGGTAGAGGCCACGCTCGCCGCGTTCGACGCCATCGAGGCCTACAACCAGGACGTCAACGCGTTCGTCATGGTGGACGTCGAGGGGGCGCTGGCGGCGGCCGAGGCGTCGGCGGCCCGCTGGTACGCCGGGGAGCCGCTGGGCCCGGGCGACGGGGTGCCGACGTCGATCAAGGACGTGTTCCTGACGCGGGGCTGGCCGACGCTGCGGGGCAGCGCGCTGATCGACGCGGCGGGGCCGTGGGACGAGGACTCCCCGTGTGTGGCGCGGCTGCGCGAGACCGGGGCGGTCCTGCTGGGCAAGACGACGTCCCCGGAGTATGCGTGGAAGGGCGTCACCGACTCGCTGACGTTCGGGCCCACCGGCAATCCGTGGGATCCGGCGGTGACGGCGGGCGGGTCCAGTGGCGGCAGCGCGTCGGCGGTCGGGCTGGGGATGGGGCCGTGGTCGGTGGGCACCGACGGCGGCGGCTCGGTGCGGATCCCGGCGGCCTTCACCGGGACGGTCGCGCTGAAGCCGACGTTCGGGCTGATCCCGCACTATCCGGCCAGCCCGTTCGGCACGCTGGCGCATTCCGGTCCGATGACGCGGACGGTGCGCGACACCGCGGCGCTGCTCGACGTGATCACCGGGTTCGACGCCCGGGACTGGGCGGCGATGCCGACGCCGACAGGTTCGTTCCTGGACGGGCTCGACGGCGGGGTGGCCGGGCTGCGGGTCGGTTTCTCGTCGAACCTCGGCTTCGTCCGCAACGATCCGGAGGTCGACGCCGCGGTGCGTGCGGCGGTGGCGGTGCTGGCCGACGCCGGCGCGGTGGTCGAGGAGGTCGACCCGGGGTTCACCGACCCGGTGGACGCGTTCCATGTGCTGTGGTTCTCGGGGGAGGCCAAAGTGCTGGAGGTCTACGGTGAGTTGGCGGCGCTGGCGGGCCGGGCCGATCCTGGGCTGCTGCGCACCGCGCAGATCGGGGCGAGCCTCTCGGCGTCGGACTACCTGGACGCCATCGCGGTGCGAATGCAGTTGGGGCAGTTGATGGGTCGCTTCCACCAGAGCTACGACGTGCTGGTGACGCCGACGCTGCCGCTGCCGGCGTTCCCGGTCGGCCAGGATGTGCCCGACGGCTCGTCGTCGCCGGACTGGACGAGTTGGACGCCGTACACGTATCCGTTCAACATGACCCAGCAGCCCGCGCTGAGCGTGCCGTGCGGGTTCACCACCGCCGGGCTGCCGGTGGGCCTGCAGATCGTCGGGGCCCGGCACGCGGATGCGCTGGTGCTGCGGGTGGGGCAGGCTTACCAGTCGGCCACCGACTGGCACCGGCGCATGCCGACACTGATGACGCAGAAGGAGCACCGTTGAGCAGGTTGATCACCGTCTCGTTGGACAAGCGCGGCGTGACGTGCACGGCCCGGATGCTCGACGAGCAGGCGCCACGCACGTGCGCGGCGGTGTGGGATGCGCTGGCAGACGGGCCGTTGTCCTCGCAGGTGTTCCATGGCAAGTACGCCCGCAACGAGATCTACACGCTGTTGCCGGCGTTCACTGCGGCCGATCCGGGCAAAGAGAACACCACGGTGACGCCGATCCCCGGGGACCTGTGCTGGTTCTCGTTCGACTCCGACGACCTGGGCAACCCGGCCTACGGGTACGAGAACAGCACCGGCACCGGGACCACCGGCGCGATCGTCGACCTCGCGTTGTTCTACGGCCGCAACAACCTGCTGATCAACGGGGACCAGGGCTGGATCCCCGGCAACGTGTTCGGCGAGATCGTCGAGGGCCTCGAGGAGATGGCGGCCGCCTGCCAGGACCTGTGGATGGGCGGGGTGCGCGGGGAGACGCTGAGCTTTCAGCGGGCGTGAACCACTGTCGGCAGTTGGCGGGCGACCGTCACAGGTGCGGGGCCTGCTTGATCGGGGTGTCTTGATTGCCCGCCACCTGGCAGTAGGTGGTCACCGACAGTCGGGTTCCGCTGAGTTCGGCATTGCCGGGCTCGTTCTTGCCTTCGTCGGTGAGCATCTTGGTAATCGTCTCGTTCTGCTCCGCTTCGTCGAAGCCGACGAAGTCGCCACAGCTGGTGTCGCCACCCTCATTGGTGATTTCTTCGACTTGAGAACAGCCGCTGAGCACGGTCATGGCGGAAACAGCGGACACCAGAAGAATTTTCGCACGAGTCATGGACCCACTTGTTGCCCAGTCGTCACGTCGGCCAAACCTGGGGCGAGGGAACTGTCAGCGCGCCTGAACCAGCGCGGCGGGCAATTGGTGGGCGGCGGGTTCGTAGGCGTCGGGCCGCATCGCGTAGCTGATCAGTGCGACTGCCACCAGACCCAGTGCCGCCACGGCGGCCACCTTGGTGGACAACTCGGGCTTGAACAGGCCGTGGCGCATGGCGTCTCGGGCGTCGCGGATCGCTTCCGGACCGGCGTAGCGCATCGGGATCTCGACGAAGTGGTAGCACGCGATCGCCAACCCGAAGCTCAGCGCCAGCACGCAGACGTAGAAGTAGACGCTGGTCGCCATCATCGTCGTCAGGAAGATGATCACCGGCCAGTGCACCAGGTACAGCGCGAACGAGATGTTGCCGAGGTAGGTGCTGGCCGGGTTGCGCAGCGGCCACTGCAACTCGGGTTCGGTGCCGACGCCGGCCGCGACCACCATGGCGGCGCCGGCCACCGGCAGCAGCGCCCACGGGGCCGGGAACCCCGCGGTGTCGTCGCCGATCAGGAACATGCTCGCGACGATCACCGCCAGGCCCGCCCAGGACAGCAGCGGCCGCAGCAGGTCCGGCACCGTGGCCAGCCCCGCGACCGCGGTGGCCAACAGGGCGCCGACACCCAACTCCCACACCCGGGCGAAGGTCCCGTAAAACGCCCAGGACGGTGACGTCGCGGTGAGGTACAGCGCCCACGCCAGGGATGCGGCGACGACGACGCCCATGATGCCGCCGGCGAGCAGCATCCAGCGGGTCCGCGACCACGCCTTGCGGATGACGATCAGGGTGGCCACGAAGATCAGAGCGGGCCAGACGAGGTAGAACTGCTCTTCGATCGACAGCACCCAGAACTGCTGCACCGGCGAAACCGATTGGGCTGCTGAGAGGTAACCCGCGCCGTCGGCAGCAAAGTGCCAGTTCGCCACGAAGAAGAACGCGAACAGCGCGTCGATGCCGACTTCACGCGCGCCGGGCGGCGGCAGCACGTAGATCGACGCGACCCAGGTGGCGAGCAGGACTACCGTGGCCACCGGGACGATGCGACGCACCCGGTTCCAGTAGAAGTCCCGGAATGCCACCGCTCCGTTCTGCTCGGTGTGGCGCAGCAGGCTGTCGGTGACGAGGAACCCGGAGATGACGAAGAAGACGTCGATGCCGACGAACCCGCCCTGCGGCCAACCGGTCAGGTGGTAGGCGACGACCGCCAACACCGCGACCATCCGCAAACCCTGAATGTCGAGACGAATGTTTGCTCGTTCTGCACGGCGACGTCGGCGCAGCGACGATTCTCGATAACGGTCAATGACAGTAGTCATTTTTGAGCCCCCCGGCAGAAATGTTCTGGTGTGTCAGATCTTCGCTCGATCTTGACGATCGTGCACGCCGGCTACGCATTTGTGAGCTGTGTCACGTTGATTGAAGCTGGGGGTGACGACTGGGCACGCCCGATCCGCGGTGGCTGCGTGGTTCCTGCGTCGTTCCTGTTGATTCGCTGGGGATTTCAGCGCTTGGGCTGCTGCGGCCTTATCGTTACTGGCGATCAGTTGATTGCTCGGCGCACATCGAGGTCGCCGAAGGGCGCCGGCTCCGACCGCGGAAAACAGCAACTGCTGCAAGGCTTTTGAACTTCATCTCGAGGAGTGGGCGATGAACAAGCGAATCATCACGACGGTAGCGACGACATGCGCCGTGGCGGCCGCGACGATCGGGGCCGCAGGCCCCGCGGCGGCGGCGCGGGACGGCATGATCTACACGCCGGGGTCCAACGACATGTCCTGGGTGATGCCCGACGTCGACGGAATGGTGCTCAAGCACGCGATGATCACCGTGCAGCACGTCACCGAACCGGTGGTGCTCGACATCAGGACCGTGGCGAGAGGTTCGCAACCGGTGATCAACCAGGAGGACTGGGTGGTGTGCGGGCAGTCGCCGAAAGAGGGCGCCAAAATTTCGCACGAAACGCTGAAGGTCACCCTCGCCGTGCAGCGACCCCACGATGAGAGCTGCGCGTAGGTCGTTACATGTCTGAGGCAATCGCAGGATGACCAGGTAGAAGACAAGCGAATCGGACTGACGGCCCCCGGTAACGCGCATCTTCGCCCGCTTAACTGTTGGAGAAATCACTAGGCAATTGCCAGCCAGAGAATGCAACTTTGATATGAAGTCGTTTCAGGGCGTAGTTGCGTTGCTGACAAGACGCGGGAGTGGTTGACCGACATCGTGTCCGCCAGCATCATTGGCTTGACGGGAGCGTCAACCGGGAGCCAAGCTTCGGTATGCCGCGGTCTAGCAACGTGGCCTCTGTAAACGTCGCCGACGGACATCGAGGATGCGCTACAGTTCGGCCGGGGTCGGTTTTCGTTCGAGGGGGCAAAGATGCAGAAGAATTTGGGTGTCGCGGTCGCGAGCGTGTTCGCTACGTTCGTTATGATGGTCTTTTCTGCCGGGTTGGCGAGAGCGGCAAACGAGCCGGAGCCTGTCGGGGAGATGCCTGACGTCAAGGGAATGTTGCTGAATCAGGCGCTTGGCATGGTCTCCGAGATCACCGGTCCTTTGGACTTGGATGTCCAAACGGATGACACAAAAGGCAGCCGTGAGCAGATCAATGACGCCAACTGGACTGTCTGTTGGCAGTATCCAAAGCCGGAGGCAGACCTGCTGCTGTACCAGTCGAAGGTCACCGTTGCGTTCGGTGTGAGGCGCTCGACCGACCCCGATTGCTGGCAATAGCGGCCGTCAGCGATGGCCGCAACACGCAGCAAGTCACTGTTGCATTGGGCTGCATCTCCCGCCTGGTGGCGCGCGGTGGTGGGAGTTGCGTGTCTATTGCCTTTAGTGCACGAATATCCGGCGGGATTCAGCGATTTCGAAGCGTGTGAGTGACTGGCGGAGATCTCGGCGAGACTGCTTCGTGACCAAACCTGGCGAGTTACTACGCTATCCTGCAACCATGATTCACAATGGTGTGAAAGCGACCCCGGCGTGGACCCAGTTCTTTGTCTTGGTTGTCGCGACGTGCTCGACGTTTGCATCTGCTGTCGGGATCGCGGCACCGGCAGTGGCGGTGCCAGAAGCGCCAATGCCTCAAGCTCCTTCAGAAGTCTGGGTGATGCCAAACGTACGAAACATGGTGCTAAGTCAGGCCATGAAGGCCATACGGGACGTGACCGGACCCGCGGAGTTGAATCTCTCCGTGCTTGATAGAAAGAACGGCCAGGCGGTGATCAACCAGTCCAACTGGGAGGTGTGTGCGCAGGGTCCGTCCGCTGGAAATCAGATTTCCCAGAAGACCAAGAGGGTCATCCTCTACGTGAAGCGGTTCAACCAGCGCACTTGCACGTAGTCCGTCTAAGCGCTATGCCGAATCGTGATGGCTACAGGTGTGGTGCTTCCTTGATCGGGCTGTCGTGGTTGCCCACCACCTGGCAGTAGGTGGTGACCGACAGTCGAGTTCCGGAGTGTTCGGCGTTGCCGGGTTCGTTCTTGCCTTCGTCGGTGAGTATCTTCGTGATGGTCTCGTTCTGCTTTGCTTCGTCGAAGCCCACGAAGTCGCCGCAGCTGGTGTCATCGCCCTCGTTGGTCACTTCTTCGACCTGGGAGCAACCGCTGAGCACGGTCATTGCGGCAACGGCGGACACAGCACAATTACTTTGGCGCGGGTCACGCGTGACCTGTTGCTAGTCATCGCTTCCGCCAAACCTGGGCGTACGTCGGCAGTCGATTGATCAGGCTGCGGACGGCGGGGTCAGCAATCGCTGGTGGCACGCTGATTCGCGAATCTGTCTGCCAGCCAAGTCAATCGCCCGGTGTCATCGAAGTCGTGGTGGCCTTTGCCCGGGTCGAACTCTCGTACCACGGTTCCGCCCATAGCGCAGGCGCGGTCGAGGTCAGCAGCACAGCCAGCGTGGTGACGGGCGCACAGCCGAGTCGTGCGCTCATCGCGTCCACAACTGCGCCACTGACAACCCGGCGTTGCGCAGCATGCGCTGCAGCAACGGCAGGCTCAACCCGATGACGTTGGACGGGTCGCCTTCGATCCGTTCGATGAACCAACCGCCGAGACCGTCCAGCGTGAAGGCGCCGGCAACGTGGACAGGTTCGCCGCTGTCGACGTAGGCAGTCAGTTCCTCCTCGGAGGGACGGCCGAAATGCACGGTGGTGCTGCCGGTTTCGCTGTCGGTGTGGGTGATGACGCCCGCCGAGATCCGCAGCAACGCATGCCCGGTCAGCAGGTGACCGACGGAACCCGCCATCGACCGCCACTGCAGGCGCGCGGCAACGGCCGAGCCGGGCTTGCCGTACAGCTCGCCATCCCGGTAGAGCAGCGAATCGCAGCCGAGCACCACGCAATCAAAGGCCACGTCCTCGGGCAACTGCGCGGCGACGCTGACCGCCTTGGCGTTGGCGAGTTTGGCCACCACCGCCTCCGGCGGCGTGTCTGGTTCCAGCGAGGCGCGCAACGCATCCTCGTCGACGTCGGAGACGACAACCAGTGGATCGATGCCGGCCTGCCGCAGCACCCGCAGCCGGCCCGACGACGCCGAGCCCAGGACAACCGTGGTCATAGCTGATGTTCTTCGCGCAAGCGGCTCATCTCTGTCGTCTGCTCTTCGCGCAAGCGGCTCATCATCGCCGCATGTGGGTCCGTTCCAGCAGCGTGACCCGCTGCCAACTGGAGGTGTTGTAGCGCAGCTTGTCCACCGGGTGCCCCCACATGTTGAGCTCTTGGGGGCCGGCTTCGCCAGCGGAACCGCCACCGGCACCGGCCAGCACGGTCACCAGCGCGGCGATCTCCTCCACGGTGGGTGCGCCCTTGACCACCTGGAAGTGCGGGTCCGGGGCCGGCGGATCATCGATCGTCATGTCGCGCGGGTCGGAGACCTCGACGATGTCGGCGTTGTGTTCCATGAGGCAACGTCCTTATCTGGGAAGCAGATTCGAGCGGCGGGCTTACAGCGGGATGTTGCCGTGCTTCTTGGGCGGGGTCTGGACGACCTTGCGTTCCAGCAGCCGCAGCGCGGTGCCGATGTAGCCGCGGGTGTGCGAGGGCGGGATCACCGCGTCGACGTACCCGCGCTCAGCGGCGATGTACGGGTTCACCAAGGTGTCCTCGTAGGTCTGCTGCAGCTCCAAACGCAGCGCGTCGACGTCCTCGCCGTTCTTGGCCGCCTCCTTGAGCTGGCCGCGGTAGACGAAGCCCACCGCACCGGAGGCCCCCATTACCGCGATCTGAGCGGTCGGCCAGGCCACGTTGACGTCGCAGCCCATGTCCTTGGACCCCATCACGCAGTACGCGCCGCCGTAGGCCTTGCGGGTGATGACGGTGATCTTGGCGACGGTGGCCTCGCCGTAGGCATACAGCAGCTTCGCGCCGCGGCGGATGATGCCGTTGTATTCCTGCTCGGTGCCGGGCAGAAAGCCCGGCACGTCGACGAGCATGACGATCGGGATGTTGAAGCAGTCGCAGGTGCGCACGAAGCGCGCGGCCTTCTCCGAGGCGTTGATGTCCAGGCAGCCGGCGAACTGGGTGGGCTGGTTGGCCACGATGCCGACCGGGCGGCCGTCGACGCGGCCGAACCCGACGATGATGTTGCCGGCGTATCCGGCCTGGACCTCGAGGAACTCGTCGTCGTCGAGGATGCGGGTGATGACCTCGTGCATGTCGTAGGGCTGGTTCGGCGAATCCGGAATCAGCGTGTCCAGCTCGACGTCCTCGTCGGTGAGGCTCTCCTCGATCGGGCCGGGGTGCGGCGCGGGGTAGCGCGGCGGCTCGGCGTAGCTGTTGGGCGGCAGGTAGCCCAGCAGGTCGCGGACATAGTCCAGCGCGTCCTGCTCGCCGGAGGCGACGTAGTGCACGGTGCCGGATTTGGCCATGTGGGTGTGCGCGCCGCCGAGTTCCTCCATCGTGACGTCCTCACCGGTGACGGTCTTGATGACGTCGGGTCCGGTGATGAACATCTGGCTGGTCTGGTCGACCATGATCACGAAGTCGGTCAGTGCGGGGGAGTACACGTGCCCGCCGGCGGCGGCGCCCATGATCAGCGAGATCTGCGGGATGACGCCGGAGGCCAGGATGTTGTTGCGGAAGATGCGGCTGTAGAGGCCGAGGGAGACCACACCCTCCTGGATGCGGGCGCCGGCGCCGTCGTTGATGCCGATCAGCGGGCGGCCGGTCTTGAGGGCCAGCTCCTGGACCTTGACGATCTTCTCGCCGTACACCTCGCCGAGAGACCCGCCGAACACGGTGGCGTCCTGGCTGAAGATGCAGACGTCGCGGCCGTCGATGGTGCCGTAGCCGGTGACCACGCCGTCGCCGGTGGGCCGGTTCTTGTCCAGGCCGAAGTTCTTGCTGCGGTGCTTGGCCAGCGCGTCGAGTTCGACGAACGAATCCTCGTCGAGCAGCGCCAGGATGCGTTCGCGGGCGGTCAGCTTGCCCTTGGCGTGCACCTTCTCCACGGCGGTTTCGCCGACCGGGTGCAGCGCTTCCTCGGCGCGCTTGCGCAGGTCGGCGAGCTTCCCGGCGGTGGTGTGGATGTCGATCTCGTGCTCGGCTTCGGGCTCAGTCACGCTGGTCATAAGAGTCGATGTTATCGGCGCGGTATTGCGATGTCGCGGGTGGCCCTTAGAAGTCCCTTAGAGAATATCGGTCGATGTGTTTCGGAACCGCTCCCGGCACGCCGAGTTGATAGCCTGCCGTCACCGCAGGCGGCGACACATGGGGAGGGGCGCGCCTCATCTCTGGCAGGAATCGCAGGCCGCGCCGCAGGCGCGGCCACTGGTTGGCGGTACTGCTTCTGACCTATGCGACCGTCACCCTTGTCGACTGCGCGCTTCCGTTGACCAACAACATCGCGTTGCTTGTGGCAGTGAGCGCGCCGTACGCCGTGGTCCTCGCCGCGCTCGAGCTGGTGATATCGGTGCTCGGCCGGCGCGCCGTGACGTCAGTGCTGGCAGTGGTGGTGTTGGCCGCTACTCTCGGTGTCCAAATACGTTGGTACTAAATGGGACAACCGCAGCCGATGGTCTGCGAGCATGTCGAATTGCGCGTACTGTCATCGAACCTGCGTGAAGGGCGGGCCGATATTGCGTCGTTCACCGACCTGGCTCGAATCAGTGCAGATGTCATCACCCTGTCCGAGCTCACCCCGGACTGGGTCCAGCGGTTCTACGCCGCAGGCATGCGCGACGACTTTCCGTACTCGGTGTTGGTGCCAACACCCGGCGCCGGCGGATACGGACTGTGGAGTCGTTACCCGGTAGAGGTGATCGCGCCGCTGAGGGGTGGAAGCATGGTGGCGGCCAGGGTCGACATCGGTGCCGTGCAGATCGAACCCATCGTCGCCAGCGTGCACATCATGAACCCGTTGACCTTCTACGGCAGGGCTTTCGACGAGTGACGGGCCGGCATCAGCGCCGCGAAAGATCGGATGGAGAACCTCGCTGCAGAGGCGGGGAACGGTGCCGTCATCGTCGCGGGAGATTTCAACAGCACGCCCGACATGCACCAATTTCGACAACTGCTGACCAATGGGTACAGACGGGGTCGCGCAGACCGGCTCCGGGCTGGGGCCGACGTATCCCTCGTATCCGTTCACACTTCCTCTCATCACCATCGATCACGTCGTGACGCGCAACGCCTCGGTGTCCTCGTTGAGAACGTTTTCTCTTCGCGGCACCGATCACCGGGCACTGCTAGCCACTGTCCAGATCCCCGGGAAAAAGCCATCATGCTGAGCAAACGGTTGATCGGACTATTGCCAGCAAATACATGAGAGGAGTTTTCGGAAAGCCGTCCGGGGTGGGATAAAGGTGTCCCCGCGCGCACCCAGAAGGCAGTCGCTGACAAGGCAGACTCGCTGGTCGTAGGTTTTTCGGATATTGCGGAGAAAGTTGCGCGGATACGGCCATTTCGGTTGACAGGGTGCGGGGAGTCTGCGAAGCTCACAGCAACATCAAGGGAACACACCTTCTTGGGGGGAAACTAATGAATGCCATCGCCGCCAAATTTCAGGTCGGTGCCGCCGCCCTTGCGCTCGGGGCAAGTGCCGCTTTTGCACCTGTCGCTGCAAACGCCGCTCCCGTGGTGGAGGCCCCGGCTGCCCCCGTGCAGGTGATGGGCGACCTCGCGCAGGCGCCAGGAGATTTCATCTGGTTCTTCCAGGTCTCCTCGGTGCAGATCGCTGCCACCATGACCAGGAGCGCCACGTTCTGGACCGACACCACGATCGCCATCTACGAAGCAAAGTTGGCGAGGAACCCCGATTCGATCTTCGCGCCGTTCTACCAGAACAGGATTGCGCAGCTGAACGTGCAGCGGGCGGCATTCGGCGCCCTCTCTATCAGCGCTTGTAGGGATGGCGAAGGAATCTCGGCAGGACCCTATGGAACGGTGACTCGGGGCCCCTGCTAGCGGACCGCTGCCCGCTAGGAAAGTCATCTAATTCATGGTGTTGAAGCCTGCACGTCGCGCTGTCGATGTGCAGGCTTCAATCTGTCACAGGAAACTCTGAGTGCCACTTTTTCCGCGACGCCGACCTGATCAATATCCAGACTCCGATGAGACTGAAGCGGACTATGACGGGGGCCGAAAGCGGCTTCCTGGGTTCGTTCGTAGCCGCGGATTCCTCTGGGGACTCGGCGTGCTGGTACTCGTCGTCCTCGGTTTGGGTTGCTGGGTGGTGATTGGCGCATTCCAAGCGAAGTCGAATCTCGAGCAAGCTCGCGCGAGTGCCCAGGATGCCAAAAACGCACTCCTAGAAGGAAATACCGAAGCCGCGTCAGAGTCGGCCGACGATGCACTTGTGCAAGCGCAGGCGGCCCGCGATGCCACTCACTCCTTGGCGTGGAATGTCGTCTCTGCAGTGCCGTGGCTGGGCAGTCCCTTCAAAACTGGCCAGCAGGTCACCGATGTAGTCCTCGGCCTGGCATCTGACGTTCTCCGGCCCGCAGCCGACGTCGGCATTGCGATCTCCCCCGAGCGGCTGTACCGAGATGGCCGAGTCGATGTCGATCTACTTCGCAATGAAGAACCTCAACTCAGAGAACTGTCTGCGAATGCTACCCGTCTGAATGGCGAGGCCGCCGCGATCACCGATCCCCGGTATGTGTCTCTAATGAGCGACGCCCGTTCCGAACTCCAAGCCCAGATTTCCGACATCACTTCGGTGATCGAGAACGCCGCCTTGGCTGCGCGGCTGGCGCCGTCGATGATGGGCGCAGACGGGCCACGCACATATTTCATGGGCTTTCAGACCAATGCCGAAGCGCGCGGGACTGGAGGACTGCTGGGCGGCTATGGCATCCTCCGGTTCGACAACGGCGTACCGACCGTCGACACCTTGGCTCCCAACACCGACCTGGTTGATGCAGTTGCACCAGTCGAACTCGGGCTTGATTACGACAAGCAGTATGGGTATGCGCAACCCTTCACGGACTTCCGCAATAGCAACCTGAGTCCGCACTTCCCCTACGCCGCTCAGATATGGAAGGCGATGTGGGCTGAGCAGACCGGCATGGAAGTGGACGGCGTCGTTGCGATCGACCCAGTGGCGTTGAGTTATATCTTGGGTGCTGTCGGGCCGGTGACAATGCCGGACGGCGAGATTGTTTCCAGGGACAATGTTGTCGAACTGACTGAATCGACCGCCTACAGTAGGTTTCCGGCGGATCAGCAGGCGGAGCGCAAGCAGTACCTACAGGATATCGCCAGCGCGGTCGTCACAAAGATGACGGGACCGGTGCAGTCGCCTCGGCAATTGCTCGACGCGTTGGGTAAGGCGCTCAGTGAACGGCGCATAGCCATCTGGAGTGCAAATCCGGAAGAACAAGAGCTACTCGAACAGACACCTCTCGCGCACGTGATCCCCGAGGACCCGGCGCCGTACGCGGGCGTCGTGATCAACAATCTCGGCGGAAACAAGCTTGATTACTATCTGAAGACGCAGATTGAATACGCCGCTGACGAATGCGAAGGCGAAACACGTGCATCGACGGTGACTGTGAAATTGACTAACACAGCTCCCGAAGACTTGCCGGATTACGTAGCGGGCACCGAAGGTCTGTCCCCCGATCTACGGATTGCGGTTCCGAAGGGCACAAACATCACGTCGGTGCGTCTCTTCGCCACCGAAGGGGCGGAACTATCAAGTGCGATCCTCAATGGTGAGCGGGTGCCGGCAATCGTAAATACGGAGCGCGGGCATCCGGTCTTCGAGGTGCAGGTCATTATCCCGCCCGGGCAATCGGCCGATATCAGCTTTCAGCTGTCGGAGCCTACGACCCCAGGCTCACCCCAGGTTCCAGTTCAGCCCTTGGTAGACACAGTTAACCCCGTAGTATCGGTGCCCGTGTGTTCGAAATAGCCGAAAGGTGCCCGGTGACGGACACGTGCAAGAGATCCGCATTGCGTAGCCAGGTAAGTATGTGCGCGGTCGCATCATCGAATTGTCGAACCCTTGGGGCAGGTCGACGGGTGTTGAAGGGGTGGTGGCATTGAACTTGCAAGCCTTTGTGAAGGCGCTGCGGTCGCGGTGGATCACTGTTTGCGTGACGGTACTCGTTGCAGTCTTGGGCGCGGGCTTATTGACCCTCCTGACGACGCCGTTGTATCAGGCGTCTACGAGACTGTTCGTGTCGACTGCGTCGGGCACATCTGTAACGGATATCTATCAGGGCAACAGATTCTCTCAAGAGCGGGTTATTTCCTATACCGAACTTCTTATGGGGCAAACGCTCGCCCAGCGGACCGTGGATAAGCTGGGCCTAGAAATTAGCGCCCCCGCATTGCAGGACCGAGTTAATGCCACGTCGAAACTCGACACCGTTCTAATCGACGTGACAGTTCTAGATGAGTCCGCTATACGGGCGCGCGACATCGCGAATACTCTTTCGGACGAGTTTGTCGTCTTGGTACGTGAGTTGGAAACCCCAGAAGATGGGGACACTCCTGACGCGCGCGTGATTGTTGAACAACGTGCATCGATCCCTGATGATCCCGTGGTACCCCGAACAATCCCGAACCTTCTCACTGGGCTCGCATTAGGCGTGATATTAGGGATTGGACTTGCAGTCCTTCGTGATGTGTTGGACAACACCGTGAAGGATCGCGAAAGCCTCGAGGAAACGACTGGTACAGCCATCGTTGGGAGCATTCCTCTCGATAAAGACCGCCGTAAGCAAGCCGCTATATCGTTTGACAACGAAAATTCGCCAATCGCTGAGGCCTTTCGAAAACTTCGGACCAACTTGCAGTTTCTTGCGGTCGACAATCCGCCGCGCGTGATCGTCGTTACTAGCTCGGTACCCAGCGAGGGCAAATCCACAACAGCCATCAACGTGGCGTTGGCGTTGGCGGAAGCCGATCACAACGTAGTCCTTGTCGATGGTGATCTGCGGCGCCCAACGTTGCATAGGTATCTCGACTTGGTTGGAACAGTGGGATTCAGCACCGTCCTTAGTGGCGGCGCAACGCTTGACGAGGCATTGCAAAAGACACGGTTCCCAGTGAGGTGAGCCCGTCGTAGTGGTCCAGTTGTTGTGCGACTCTGTTGCCCAGGTGTTTGGGCAGGAAGAATCGACGACGACATGGCTACGAACAAACGCCGGCGGCATACGCCGGATCAGATCATCCGCAAGCTGGCCGAGGGCAATAAGCTCCTCGGAACCGGCCAGGAGCTGGCCGAGGTGTGCCGACACCTGGAGATCACTGAGTCGACGTGGCATC
>NZ_CACSIP010000025.1 GCF_902705885.1 Mycolicibacterium austroafricanum
GGAGCGTCCGCTGTGTATACGAGACAGCGTACATGCTGTCGAGCCGGGGGGTGGCGCGGGCGGGTGCGCTGCNGGGGTGGGTGAAGTTGACCGCAGCCAGATGCCGAGCGGTACAGGCGATTACGCGAGAGTCGAGGGTGTTACCCGTATTCATGGCTTCCACCAGCCTGGTTTTGCGGTGGCTTCGGCGCGGCGGCGCAGTTCGGCGAGCTCGTTGCGGATGGCGATGAACTGGGCGGTGAGGGCTTCGGGTTCGGCGTTGGTTTCTCCGAGCTGCTGCATGCGCAGGCCGGCTTGGGTGAATCCGCGGCGGTAGGCCTCCTCGAGGACGTCGCGTGCGTAGGTGCCGGCGGCGACGTCGGGGGTCATGGCGTGGCGGTAAGCGTCGAATACGTAGAGCGCGACTGTCTTGATCTGGTGAGCGGTGGGGAGCTGGTCGGGCTGCAGGGCTTCGCTGTAAGGCTGGGTCCGGGCGGCGGCCATGATGGCGACCGGGTTGGGATCTTGGCCGCCGTCGACGAGGGTGGTGATGATCTCGTAGACCCAGCGGGCGGTGGGGTGCCAGATGGCGGTGGCTGGCACTGCCTGCAGGAGCGGTTGGGCCTGGGTGGTGGTGAGCCACATCAGGGATCCGACGAGTTGGTTTTCGGGGTTCCATTGGGCCAGAACGGTATCGGCGTGCCAACCGTCGTAGGTGTCGATGTCCGGGGCGGCCGTTGTGGGGTCGTCGACGTCGTCGACCAGGTGCAGGGATGGGCGCTGGATTGCTGCGGTCATGATGCTTTTGCTCCCCAGATGAGTAGGGCGGTCCACCAGATGAGTGCGGCGGTCTGCTGCGGTGTGATGTCGGGGGTGAGGTGGCGTTGCACTTCGCCGGCCAGTTGGGCGGCGCTGAGGGTGTGGCCGGTTTTGGCGAGGTCGATGGCGTAGTCGCGCAGGATCTCCAGGCGTGTCTGCCGCGGCCGTGGGACGTCCTGGTTTCCGTTGTCGGACAGGCGGGCGGCTTCGTCGAACAGGGTTCCGGCGCGGAACTGGCGCAGCGCTTCGGCGCGGGCCGCGGTCAGCACATGGCCGGCGCGGTTGCGGCCGGGATCGTGGTCGATGCCGTGGTAGTAGGCGGCCTCGTGGTCGGCGATCCATTCCTGGGCGGCCGCTGCGCAGTAGTACGGGGACATCACGGGTTGGCCGGGTTGGGGTTCGATGGTGGCGGTTCCGACCACGCGGGGCTGGGCCTTGGGTGAGCCTTCGAGCTTGACCAGGTTGAACGTCGAGGCGTGCGTGTTGGCATTGCCGTGGGCGTGCAGGTAGAGGTCTTCGCCGATCGCGTGGGACATGAGCATCCGGTGGGCGTCTTCGAAGTCGACGAACCCTGGTGTGGTGGTGGTGGTTTCGTCGCGGGTGACGGTGAGTTGGTGCATGGTGTGAGCTCCTCGGTGCGGGTCGGTGACTGCGGCGGGGGTATGTGGTCAGGCCACCCGAGAAGTCAGTGAACGGATGCGGTCTGGACGAAAGCCCGCCCAGTGCTCGGCGCCGGCCACGACGACGGGCGCCTGCAGGTAGCCCAGGCTCATCACGTAGTCGCGGGCTTCGCTGTTGGTGGCGATGTCGACGGTGTCGTAGCTCAGGCCGGCCTTGGCCAGGGCCTTGTAGGTGGCGGTGCATTGCACGCAAGACGGTTTGGTGTAAACGGTGATGTGAGACATTTGTGGCCTCCTTCGAATTGGTGCGGGATTTCTTCTATTCTATGTCTAATTTGCTGGATTTGCTACGCTTCGTTGCTTTCAATCTCCATTCTTTTTAATCGGAAACCGAAACGTTACGGCCATTCCTCAGCGAAACACAGCGTTGTGTTTCTTTTGTCCTGAAACCCTTTCTTTCGGCGGTTCTGGCAAGTAGTTAACCCGCTGATGGTGCTGGGTAGCGCAAGGTTTCGGGGGGAAAGTTTTCCGCGAGCGCAGCGAGGTTGTGGGGAAAAGTTTCCTCGCCGCAGGCCGAAGCCGATGGCCTTGCGCTACCCAGCACCATCAGTGCATGATCCAAAGGCCAGAACCGGGGTGAGAAATTCGTGACCAGAAACCCAACCTTGGCATTTATTCGAAAAGGGTGATGCTGTTTGGTCGCAGTAATGGGGCAGCGCCGCCAGGCGCTTCCGCGCGGCAACGTCACCGGGCCCGGGCCGCCGGCGGGTGTGCCGGCGGCCCGGGTGGCGGGGTTTCAGAGGGTTTGCAGCATCCGGAACGCTTGGGTCTTGATCGTCTGCGCCGTGCTGCCGATGGTCACCGCGCGCAGGGCGCGGGTCGTTGCGGCGTCACCACGGCCGCGCACGGTCGAGTAGTGGTCGACGTACTCGGTGACCGCGTTGTAGGCCGCCCATCGGGTGTTGGCGATCGGGGCGACGGTGGGCGATGACGTCCACAGCTTCACGATCGCGCGGGACTGCTGGCTGCGGGTGTTCTTGGTCGCGGCGGTGGTGGCCGCGTCCACTGCGAGCAGCTCGTCGGTGAATGCGCGCATCTGGTCGATGTCCATGGGTCGGGCGTAGAGGGCGGCGGCTTCGTCTTCGAATGCCTTGACATACCTCCAGGTCAGCCGCAGCGCTTCGCGGGCTTCGGCGATGGCCAGGCGGGCGCCGCCGGTGTGGCGGATAGCGAAACTTGCCTTCGCTTCCCGGATCGCGGCGCTTTGGGTGTTGGCGCACACGATCCGCACGGGGGTGACCAGGAACCGGAACGCGCTGGTGCCGTCGTGGGAGTTGAGCGCGGCCAAGTAGAACTCTGTGCGGTCTTTGGATCCGTCGACCCCGTCGAACGTCATGGCCTCGGGCAGTTTCATGGTCACGAACGTTTCACGGCCTCCGCGCAGCGCTCCGGCTGTCTCGAACACGGCTCCGCCCTGGTCGGTGAGGGCATTGAGCAGATCGCAGGACGCTTCGTTCTGCAGCGGCTCGTACTTGCTGCCAACCACACCGAGCACGTCGATACGCCCGGGGACGATCGGGTTGTCTCGAACGGTGGCGTAGTGGTCGGGCACGCTCAGCGGGGCCGGGGTACTGACCCCGTCGGCGGTAACGACGGGCTCAAGTGCGACCTGAAGCGGCATCTTTCGCACGTTCCATCCGGCCAGGTGGGCGGCTTCCAACGCTTCGCGGGCGGTCATCGTGTGATTGACCGACTGGCCGAGTCGGTGCCAGGCGTCGGGGCGTGAGTTGGCAAAGGAGACAACGTTGTTGGTGGAGTCGAGTTCGTGAGCCATGGTGATCGTGACCTTTCGGGTTGAGGTGAGGGGCTGCTTGGGTGCTGCCCGTTGTTTTTGCCTTCCGGCACCGAGATCAAAAACCGGCATCAGGGCCGGTAAAGCAGCAAGTGCCCGGCGGTGCCGGTGTCCCAGGGAGCGCAGCGACCGGCAGGGGGACCGGGGCCGCGCCGTAGGCCGAAGCGGGCACTTGTGCGGCCGGACCGCCGGTTATGATCGATGGCCGGAAAGGCAAACGAAAACGTTTTTTTCGAGTTGGGCAGCGCCGCAGGCGCTTCCGCCCTGTCAGTTCGGGGTGCGGGGCTGCGAAACCGCTGGTTCCGCAGCCCCGCCCGTCACCTACTCGTGCTCAGTGCTGGGTACTTCGACGGCGTCCTCGTCAAGGCTGTCGCTGGTGTCCGCGGCGGCGCTTGCTGAGAGGGTTTCGTCGTATACCTCGTCTTCGGTGCGCTCACCGAGGATGATGCGTTCGACCTCGGCGAGCTGGTATCCGTTCTCGGCGAGGAAGGCAAGGTAATCGATGCTGCCGACGCTGTACCGCATGAACGGGCGAGCGCCGCCGCTGCGCCACGCATCCTTGGTTGTGCGGGCTTCCAGCGCGCCGAGAACCACCGCGAGGATCAGGACTTGGGCGCGGCCGTCGCCGGTGGGCGGCAGATCGGTGATGAATTTGCGCATTTCCTGGCCTTTGGGCACACCGAGCAGATCGTTGGTTGTGGCTGCCGCGTGGTAGTCGTTGATCAGTGCTGGCTCGCGGAAAAGGCACTCCGCAATGAAGATAGATGCTCCTTTGGGCAGCGTCTTGCGTGTCAGTAGCTTGGTCACGAACTCGCGGCGCACACCCGTTGCCGCTTCGCCGAGTCGGTTGAGTGCGATCACCTTGCGGCGCGCTCGTCGCTGGTCCTGGGCCTCCTGCTCCTGCTGCTGCGCCTCGGTGAGTACTTCGGCCGCAGGTGTGTCGCCCTCGCCGTCGTCGGCGGCGTTGACGCTGTCGCCGCCTGTCGATGACTCAGCGGTGTCCTCGGGCTGGGCGTAGCGCAGAAACCACGGGTCGAGGGTGAGCCCTGCGGCGGCGTAGTCGAGGCAGTAGTACGCGGGTACGAAGACTGTGCGGTCGCTGATGGTGTTGTAGTGGCGCATCCCTTCCTCGGGCGTGGCTTCTGGGTTGTCCTCGGTGTTCCAGTCGACCGTTGACTCATCGACCACCTCACCGGTTTCGGCGTCGAGCCAGGCTTCTTCCTCCTCGACCAGGACGGCCCAGTGCGCGGGATCGGTCACCACGTCCTCACTGACGCTCTCGCCGGTGGCGCTGCGCAGGTTCTGCAGCGCGACGCACTCGATATCCCACGGACGGGGCCGATCCTCCAAGATGGTGAATCCTTTGTCGCGCCACTGGGCCTGGGCCTTCAACTGGGCCTGCCAGTTGGCCTGCTGCTCGCGCAGCTGGGCCACGACGTGATCGAAACGCGGCGTTCCCGCAGCGCTGGTGAGCCGGTCCAATGCATCGGGGAAGTCCTCGAACTCGGTCAGTGCTGCCGCTTCGGTGAGGCTGAGCTGGCCGACGTCGAGTGCCTGCATTGCAGCGGTGGACTTGCGGATGGTGTCGGCTGCTTTGACGGTTTCTTTGTCCACGGACAGCTTTTTGGCGACCTTGGTGACGCTCAGGCCTGCGTCCATCATCTGCTGGATGCCGCGTGCGTACTCGGCGTCGGTGAGGTCGTCGCGGTGAGCGTTTTCGACAATCTGCTCGCTGACGCGCTCCACCGTCTGGTCCCCGGTGGTGTGGGGGCGGACGTAGACCGGAACGGTGGCCAGGCCTGCTTCGCGGGCGGCCAGCGTGCGGCGCTGGCCCATCCGTACGAGGACCTGGCCGTCGCTGTCGCGGACGGCGACGATCGGCTCTAGAACGCCGTGCTCTTTGATGCTGGCGATGAAGTCGGTCTTGAGGTTGGCGACGTTGCGGACGTTGGTGTCCACAACCAGCGAGCGGGGGTCGAGGTGTTCGAGCGTGGCGCTGTCCTCGGCGGTGGTGGCCTGGGTGTCGATGCTCGTGTCGGTCATGGCAGTGCCTTCCTGTGGTGGGGGCCTCGCGGCCGCCCGTTCTTTTTGCCTTCTGGCACAAGAGATCGAGGCCGAGCAGGCCGTGGGAGCGTCTGGGCCCCGGGGTGGGAAGGCGGCGAGGGAGCGCAGCGAGTGTGGCCGGCTGAGCGCCGCCGAAGGCCAAGCGCAGCGCCGCCGGTGGCCTAGCGCGAGCCGGACGCCGGCCTATGATCGATGTGCAGAAGGCAATGGAACTCAGCTGTTCCTTTGCAATGCAGGCGGGCGTTTTGATGACTCGGTGGTTGCTGGAGTCGCGGCTGATGGAGTTACTGGCCGCGTCCGCGCGCCGCCGCTACGGCGCCATCGCAGCCTGAGTGCCTGTTTGTAAACCCGGGCGGAGCGTAGGCTATCCGTTCGCATCTAACGTCACCGTCGCCGGGCCCCATCATGATCGGCCGACCACGGCGCTGTCTGGACTGCGGTGCGGCACTGCCGGCCGACGCCGATGCTCGCCGATCATTCTGTGGGCAGGCCTGCGTCTCTCGGGCCTACCGCAAGCGCGTCCGCCTGCTCAAGCGGACCGCCCGGGCCCGCGAGGTCATCGCCAGCTTCGGCCAGCTCAACCGTCTGGAAAAGGCGGGCATCGTCACCGGATACCTGATCATCGAGGGCATCCAGTGCCCCATCTGCGCGAAAGTGGTCTGGCAAGGCGTCCGTCGCCGGCGCGACGCCGTCTACTGCTCCAACCACTGCCGTCAAGCCGCATATCGACAGCGCATACATGACGCTCAGCTGTAACGAAACCGACTGCCCGTGACGGCTTCCCGTCATCGATCGCCAGGTCAGCCAAGACGTCGCACATCGCCACGGCCCTGCAACCGCGCGGGGCACGCTACAGGTGTGCAAACAGGCTCTTAGTTCGACCTATCCGAGCTCGGTGAGAAATGCCACTGATAGTGGCCCGCTACAAGCCTTTCGGAGGCAATGCACAAGACCGGTTGAGGGTGTTCATAGGTCTTTGCCGGCCAACGGTCCCAAGGTGCGTGCTGTCAGCAAACAAAGAATGGGTCAAGAAACTCGCGAATCTCAGTGGAGTCGGGCACGAGTCGGACTGAGTGCGTCAGATAGTAGCTGTGGCGAGAGTCAAGCATCATCACGGCGGCAGCCATCGCGGCCTGCGGATGCGGCACGCGGATGGTGCCGACTTCAGGGATGGTGCACTCAGAGCCCGGCTCTGTGTTCATCATCGCACTGATCGAATCATCACGGGATTCCTCTGACGAACCGCAGATCGTCTGATCGTTGAGAGTGATGGACCATTCCTGCACGCAACCGTCGGTCGCGTTCACGGTAACAGCAAGATCGAAGGCAGAGTTGTCCAAGTCGTCGAGCATGGTTGTCCTCCACAGTGATTCAGCGGTAAGAGATTTGGGGTCGTTCCTCCGGTGTGGTCGTCGGCCAGCTCCGGTGGCACACGTGTACCGAGATCACCTCGCTTGACACATCGCGCAACATTTCAAGCAGGGCGAGTTGTGACTCGATTCGGGGGACAGGGCCATCCGTGAGCAGATACTCCGGTGTCACCCCGAAGAACGCTGCGATAGCGGATAATTCGGTGTGATCAGGATCGGTTCTACGCCCGTCCAGAAGCGCATCAAGCGCGCCAGCTGTCATCGACACGCCATGATCAGCCGTAATCGCGGCCGCAGCTGCTTGTGTGGAGATCGGTGGCTCAGACGCTTTGTGCATGACGCTGAACAGGCGATTAAGCTTCGATGCGAGGCTGTGACTCACAGCATCCATTCTATGGGGGAGTGATCAGTTAGGTCGTGCTGAGGAGTGATTGGCGTGCTCGGCACCGAGCGGCCTGGTCGAGCGCAATGGGGGTGCCGATCTGAGTGAATGCCCATTCCCACTCGTCGACATTCCACGCATTCGCGGTTGCGTCGTCACGTCGACGCAACAGTCGAGCAGCGCGCCGCCTCGTGAGTCGTACCGGCAGGGATGCAAGTCCACGTGCCACTAGGTATCCCGTTGGGAGAACGAGGATCCAGGCCGCAGCCACCCACGCCGGCCACCCGTGGTTGCCACCCGCCACGGCCAGCGCAATCGTCATTGCTCCAACGAGGATCACTGGTCCCAGGTTGCGTACCACCCAGCGAGGGTTTCTGCTGAGCAGCAACAGAAATGGAGCCGGTCCCACCAGGGTGAGATAGCCGGCCACGCCGAGATATCCCCAGATCCCGGGGGCGATGAGCCCTGCCATCATGCGGATTCCGGTGACCATCACATAGACGATAAGAGCCAGTCCGAACAGCACGCTCGAAGCCGTCCGCACCTTTGCCCATGCTGCTGACCGCGCGTTGGTTGCCATGGGGACATCCTCTCTCTGAGGTCTGACATCTACGGCTCGGCGGGTCCTGTTCGAGCCGGTAATTTCGTCAAGTGACGTTTATCCTGCAGGGGGTTGGCTTGCCGGGGACACGGGGCTAGGGGCGGTAGACGTTGGCCCGGTGGTCAATTCGGTGCACCCAGATTGTCTGTGCCTCGTCGTCAATCCGGTACAGCAGGCGGTAGGGACCCCGGCGGGCGCTGTACTGGCCGACCAGTTCTCGTCCGAGCGGCTTGCCGACGCGCCGCGGTTCGCGGGCCAGGTCTCCGAACGCGAACTCGATGACTGCGCCCACGATTCGCGGCGGAAGCTTGTCGAGGTCACGACGTGCCGTAGCGGTAAAACGTGTCGCGTAGCCATCCGGAGCGCCCACGTCAGGGAGTCCGCCGGGGCACCTGGTAGGCCGTCCGGATCTCATCTTCGCCGAACGTGCGTCCTTCGGCGATGTCGGCCTCGGATTCGCTGACCGAGGCGACGGTGCCGGGCTGCGAGAGCCAGTGCAACGTCTCTTGCAGAGATTCCCACTCGTCGACGCCTATCAGGACCGCGGCCGGCGCACCGTTCTTGGTGATGGTGATCTGGTCATGCGTTTGGGATACCGCGTCGACGTACTCGTTGATCTTGTCTTTCAGACGTGAGATCGGCATGATCCTCATAGTCCGACCATAGGCCGTTATTTGGGCCCTTGCAAGGCCTAAATAAAGGCCGATAATTTATCTTATGTCAGTTAAGCGGTACTTAACACTAGTGATAAGTACCTATTGACATAGGCTCGTATCGCCCTCATGCTGAGTGAATGCCCCCCAGCAGTCGCCTGGTCGACCTGATCGACTGGTACAAGAACGCTCATCCGGACGTCACGGACGCCGAGATCGCGCGACGGGTCGGCATCACGCGAGCGAATCTGTCTCAGTGGCGCTCCAATGGTGTGCGTGGATGGCCGGCGCGGGCCACCCTCGACGCGTTGGCCGCAACGATCGGCCGGCCATATCGAGAGGTGCTCGAGGCGGTGTTGGCTGATAGCGGCTATGCGGATACCAGCAGGAGCTCCACGGCCGCGGCGCGGCCGCACCAGGTGGTGCTCGACGAGGCGGTGCGGGTGCTCACCGAAGCCGCGAGGCTCACCAACCAGCCGGTACGTCGAGCAGCCGATGGTTCTTGGGAACCTGACCTCGATGCCGATGGCCTCCCGATCGATTGGGCCGCGTTCGTCACCACAGCCCTTGCTGGCGCGGCCGCCAACATCGGTGGCATTGATGCGATTTTGGCGGGCCGGCCGGGCTCCTGGGAAGCCGGGGTGATTCGGGATGCCCTCAATGCCGCTGTGGGCCACGATGAATGGGATCTGTGGCGTCACCGGACCGAACCGGTCAACGTCGTCGTGCACCCCGAACGGATCCTGTACGACATGGGTGCATCGGTGTGGGAAAACGGATTTCATGCCGCCGAGACCGAGCTCTATCGCCGGGAAAACGCGATCAGACCAAGCCACACGTACAGCTATCCCGGCCACGAGCTCAGCGACGACATGCGCGCGTACTACACAGATCTGGGTGTCGAGATCATTGACGGCCCTCCCCCACCACTGCCAACGGTCGAGCAGATCGAGACAGCGATGGCGGCCGAACGAGAAAACCCCACCGAGCTCACCCCGGAGGAACAAGCCGACGAAGACGCGCTAGCAGCTATCGGGGTGCTTAGTGACCGCCTGGAAGCCCTCCAGCGCGAAGAACGCGCTGAATACGGCCGCCAGGTCGCCCAGGCCGTCAGAGAGCGTCTCACAGCCCTCAACCTGCCCGTCCCAGTGACTGTTTCGGTCGACCTCGCCACTCCATGGCATCAGGTACCAGAAAGCCCCCTGGAGGACTGGGCCACCGGAGGGATCGACCGAGCTATCGCGGAAGCGATCGCCGAAACGCCGACACCCGACACCCTGCCCGGTACGCCGTTGGAGCGGGCAGAAGCCGCACTCCAACGCGAGCAGAACGGGAGCAATTGATGACTGAATCTGATCGTGGGTCACCGCTCTTTCCGACCACTGCAGAATCTCGACCGGCACCGCGCGAAGCGCCTCATCGATCGCCGGATGGCCGATTGAAACGAGAGTTCACAGCTCTGCATGTTCATCCGACAATGAGTTTCGTCGACAGCGGTAGGAGGTAGGCGGGATGGACGAGATTACCGAGCCCGAGCCGAGGTTTCGACCAACACCGGAAATCCCTGCATGGCGGCCGCCTGCGCCTCTGACGGTCGTGTTAACCGAGCCAGACGCCGCCGAACTAGCTGGTTATCTGAGCCGTGATACAGGCTGGTGGTACTTCCAAGACCGGCAATCGATCAACGGCGTCCGCCTCGACATGAAAGCCGAGCAGGCGTGGGAAGAGGATCCCAACACCGGAACGGTTTGGGTCGGCTTGTATTTGCCCGGGTACTACCTCGCGTGTGAACTTGACCGAAAGACAGCCCGCGAGGTCGCTGCTGCCCTTACCGGTGAGTCGACAGTCGCAGTGCCGATGTCGTTCACGTGTGAGCCGTGGGACGAAGACTGGCTAGCTGAACCCGTGCGCGTGTACATCGAGGCAGAGCGAAACGGCGATTCGCGCAACCCGGCCAGGCTTTCGTTCGGACGAGGTGGCGATGGGTAGCGGGTACTGGGTTGTGAGCGTCGATCGGGACACGGGCGAGGCGACCACATCGGAGCGGATCGACAATAAAGACAAGGCTTGGGAGGAAGCGGCCAAACTTGAACAACCGAACATCTTCACCACGGTGGTCCCCCGCCGCCACGGAGCGGCGCGACCAGCCCTAGATCACATCAATCCCCAGGACGGCTCTAACGATGACTGATCGTCGGCGCACCGACCCAGAACAACCCGCCGCCGGCCAATGCCGAACATCAAGCTGGCTTCGTCAAACAGTCAAACAGCGGCAGGCTTGGTGGAGCGTGTGAGCAAGCGCGGAATGACTCTGACAGTTGAGGTCGCGGAATCGTTTCTGAGAGAACAGAATTACGCTGCTGCCTGCAACCTGGGCGTTGATGAGCGCAACGCTCGGCAGTACCTCGATGACGACACCCTCGACGAGCTCGCCGACGAGCTCGTGTCTAGCTTCGCCGACGAAGCGCCGGGAAGTAATCTGTTCGACCTTCCGCGGACCGCACACATCAGCGTGGCCAACCTCGGCCGGTTCATCGCCGGCCTTGCCGAGGCCATCCAGTTCTTCGGAATCTTCCAAGAGATCGACGATGCCGATCGGCGCGCCAGAATCCACGAGATTGCCCAGCTCTTGTCGGTGGCCGGCCTGGTTCAGTCCGATCACACCAATTGGCCCTGTAGCCGCTCCCCCAGCGATGTTCGCACGGATTGCGCGGACATTGACCACCGTCGCCGACCTCACCGACAACGACGACCTGGCCGCGGCGCTGCGACGAGACGCGATGCGAGCCCGCGCCGGATCAACCTCGTGAGTGCGGCGGGCGAGACTCGATTCGAGCATCCCGAACAGGGGGGAACCGGATTGGTCGTGTGTGTTGGAACGCGCGTGGCCAGTCATTGAGATGTTGGCGAACGCGCTGCGGGACGGCCTGGACACCGCTGAGCCAAGGCCCCGCACCCGTACGCCGAATTGCCTGGCAACGAGCGTCTCACCATGAAATGCGCCGAGGTCGGGGCCGCCGACGTCGTGGCGTTGGTGCAGCCCGAACTCGAAGCGCGCAGGATCTGGCGCTACGTCACGTGGCTCTTAGCGTGATCGCACGGTGGGAGCCGGGGCCCGACTCCGACTCCCCCAACCGCGCCCGTCGGCTTACTTTTGCTTCTTGCCTGGTCCCGCACTGCTGGGCAAATAGGCGTCGAGCGCCGCCGCGACCATCTCGCTGCGGTTGGTTTCCCGCGCGCCCGGACGCTGTTCCCGGATCTGCTTGGTCGACCAGTCTTGCAGTGTCTTCATCACCTTCAGCTCAGCCTTTGTCGGCCGAATCCGCAGCGGCAGAGGCGTTTCAGACCCCGAGTCACCCGGCGCATCACGCCACGGAAAGAGGTCACCCGGGTTGGGCCCTGGCCGACGAGCAAGTATCAGCGACGGCAGCTCGGGCGCGTGCTTACGCAGAGCATTGAGCACGACGGCAGTGTGACTGGGAGCTTTCGACCGGGCCTTGTCGAATCGCGCAACGATCGATTCCGGGATGCTCATAACGGTCGGCGATACGATCTGCGCTTCGGGATCTCGCAGATCGATGTCGAGCACCGGGAGCTTGGCGGCCGTCGTCGATGATTCCTGACCCGACTTGTCGTTAGGGCTGGCCAGCTCTCCCCTAGGCTTCTCGTCCACGGCGGGCTCAACGGGAGCAGGCGCCGCGGGCGCGGCGGCGGCGCGCTGCGGGGTATCGGTGCTGGTGGGCGCGGCTGAGCCGGGCTCTTGCGGCTTGGTCTCCTGCTCGACCGGCGATGGCGACTGCTTGTCAGCCGCGTCGACGACCGGTTCAGGCCGCGCCGAGGCCTCCTGGACCGGCGCAGGCTCAGGATCGTCGACTTTATCGGGTACGACAGCCAGAGGCGTTGATGTCGCAGGGTGACGCGGCGGCGGCGCCTGGCGTGTGCGCCGCGTCCGTCGGTTGTTCAGTGCGTCGATTCCACTCCGTGCCATGGTCTTACTCACTCTCCCCTGCTGACCTGGTGATGGCCAGTTCCACCACTGCCCTGGCGACTGCCGTCACCTCTTGTACGAATGGCCGGCTGCGGGCCGGCACCGGTTTGCGTGCAGACACAGCCATGCGGTACTGACGCTGGGCAAGCCAGGGGTACTTGCTGATCGGTGGCAGCACCGGAATGTCGTAGGTCTTGCTGATCCGTTCCAAGTGGTCGACCCGCTTTTTCGGAGCCGCAGCCACCACGTTGGGCACGATTAACAGCGGATACGCTCGCAGTTCCTCGACCTGACCCTCCAGAGCTTCGAGTGCCCGCACTTCCAGTTCCACTGGCGTGACGATGACATGGGCCGCCGCGACGGCGCCGTAGGTGCTGTCGCCTCCGCCCGGGTGGGTGTCGATGACAACCGGGCGCCGCCACTCGGCCGACCACTGCTCGATGTGGCGCGTAATGACTTCGTCTTCGGGTTGGTTGGCCATCCAGTCGGGGTGCGACGGAACGAGATCGGCGCGGAACTCGCCGCCCTTGAGTGGCCGTGGGGTTCGTCCGGTCTCAAACGCATCGAGCAGGGGTGCGTTGGTGCGGGTCTCGTAGCGGTAACCCCATGCGCGGGTTGCGTTGCCTCGGTCCCAGTCGAAGTCGACAAGAACTGCGCCGAGAATCCATGCGATCTCTTTGGAGATTTCGGTCTTGCCAACGCCGCCTTTCCAGGCAGCAACGGTCACAATCAGATTGCTCAACGCCTGCCTGAGCACCGGCTCTGGCGTGCTCGACAGCAGGGAGTCCCCCCAGTCGGAGTCCTCGTCGTCGTCGCGACCAAACGGATACCTCAGGCGCTCCAGGGCGAGGTCGATCGGTGAGATCTCGGCATCAATCACGCTGGTAGTCGTCATGCTTTCCGCCACTCCCCCGCTCACGCGGTAGTTTCTCGGGTATGCCTCGCGGTGTTCCGCGTCATGTCCCACATACTAACTCACGCAATATCTCATTAGCTATCTCAAACGACCGCGTGTCTACTACTTCACGCGATAGTGCGCGAGATACGCGACGCGATAACGGCGGCGTCCACGCTCCCCCTGTTGCACGTGTTATCGTACGCACTGCGCCACGCATCATCTGATCGGATATGACGCGCGGTAGGACATACGTCGACGTATGCGTTTCCGCACCTGCTAATCCAGCCGGCCATTCACGCGCACTCTCGCGCAATAGTTCTCACGTTGAGCGATGCGTGATGGCTCGCGTCATTCCACGTCAACTCTGACGGGAGGTTCACTCCGATGTCTTCCGGATTACGTCACGCAATAAGTCGCGGGGCAGGCCCCGCATTACCTTCTGGCGCACTTCACTCGATCTCTCTCGGGCGATGGCTGTCGCATAACCGGCGAGATCGCGCACCTGACACTTCGACACACAATCCGAGCTACGAAAAGGAAGCCCTGATGACTCTTGTGGACGAGCGACCCGCAGTTGCTCCGGACGTAGCGGCCGAACCGGCCCCGTCTCCACGCACGACACCCGCGGCGCCGGCGCCGGGAGAGGCCGCGCCGTCCGATAGCGGGGGAGGGGTCGACCGCGCGGCTGATAAGTTGCGAATGCTGCAGCGTGCCCGTAAGAGCGCGGTCGCGGTGACGGTGTTCATCGCGTGCGGGTCGTTCGGACTCTCGTTCTACTCCCTATGGGATATGGCGTCCCAGCTGGCGTGGCCGGGGTACATCGCGTGGCTGTGGCCACTGATCGTCGACGGGATGATCATCGTCGCCACGATGTCCCTGGTGGCCTTCGGCGGATACACCGGTCAGAAGGCCAACGTCGTCTATTCGTGGTCCGTCCTGATCTTCGGGGCAGTGGTCAGCATGGCGGCCAACTTCGTTCATCCGTTGTTGCCACATCTGATGGGGCAGGCACAGGGGCCTGTGACAGCGGGCATGTGGCTGGGGGCCGGCATGTCCTGTATCCCTCCGATCGCACTTCTGGCGTGTTCCCATCTGCTCGCGCGGTTGTGGGCGTTCAGCCCGGAGGATGACTTCGAAAAGGGGATGGTGGCGGTTGCCGACACAGTGGTGGTGGATTCTGCCGGGGGAGTGGCGGAGCTGTCGCGCGCGGTGGCGGGGCGGATTCAGGCTGGCGGCAAGCTGACCAGCTATCCGGAGGACGAGGTCGCCGAGATGATTCGGCTGCTCTTCCAGACCGAACCACCGTTGAAGCTGCGCGAGATCGGCAGGATGGTCGATCGGCACCATGACGTGGTGGGCAGGGTGCGCGACGAGGTGTCTTCCCTGCTCGGGGTAGGTATGGCCCCAGAGCCTGCCAGCTGACGAAACGCCTGGCGGAGCCGTGGCGAGAGCTGGCGGGATGCCCGCCAGCTCATCACCAATGCTATCGCGCGCAATATCTCATGAGATATTGCGCGCGATACCCTTGAGAGTGTGGAGCCGGGTCGCGGGGCGTTTGGAAATTCGTGGTCGACGGCTGTCGCATATCCCGGCATACGGCTTCATGACATTCCGCTTGATCGACGGTGGGGGTTCGCGGGACGACGGCTAATCCGACCTATCCGGTGTTGCCTGGCCTGTTCCTGATCGCAGCCGCCGCCAGTCCGCGTCTGGCGGCGGCCTTCCCGCTGGGTCGAACCACGCTGGCAGCGACTACGGCACGGCTACTGCCGATGGTGCGGCGAATCAGAGACAGGCTCTCCGGAGCTCGGAAGATCCTCGAAGGAGTTGGGCTTACCGGGGGCCGGAGGGCGATCAACAGAACGAACTCTCGGCCGCCGAGTATCAATTGACGGTATCGGGGACTGGGGTGTCTTCTGCGAGTGCTTTCGCAAGAAGCTCGATGGCGAGGGTCCAGGCAGTGCTTTGTTGGCGCTCGTAGTAGACCCTGCGGTCCACGCCATCCACGCGCTTTATCAAGCCTGCGACGACCAGGCCGGGGAACACGTTCTGGAACGAGCTTTGCGATGGGAAGCCGTGTTCTTTGACGAGGTCTGAGGGATTGACACGACCGTTAGGGCTTTGCGCAATAGCGGCCATTACGGCAAGTCTGTGTCGTTGCCCGAACAGAGCGTACGAGATCTCCTGAACTCGCTCAGACTGGGCGTACGACACGCCGACATAGTATTACGCGATGCGCGTTACGTGTCTCGCGTAACGTATATAGCGTAACGCGATATGCGTAACAGCAGGTCAGGGCGTTGTATTATGTGAGCAAGAGCGTGTCAGGGATACGTAGACCAACCGGATGGGATTTGACGTGGCGACGAAGAAGCCGGGCCGCAAGGTGTATGGACCGACGGGTATCAAGCATGGGTCTGAGCAGCGCCGGTCGACGCAGTTCATCCGCAAGCGCCTGACGGAGTCAGAGAAGGAACTGATCAGGCGGCTGGCGCAACATCGGGGAGTCTCAGAGGCCGATCTCTTGGCACCACATGTGGAGAAGCTTCTTAACGAGGCCAAGCTGCTACAGACCGCTGAGAGTCCTTTAGCAGCCACCGGATGACTTAGTCTGTCCGTTCGCATCTAACGTCACCGTGACGCGACGTGAAACATCTTGTTGGCTAATCGAATTGGTGGCACTTGGCCTACCACGGCAACGCAGAAACAGCCGGCTGAAACTCGATGCGATGCACGGTAACTAAGCGCAGAGAAACCACTGCCGTCAAGCCGCATATCGACAGCGCATACATGACGCTCAGCTGTAACGAAACCGACTGCCCGTGACGGCTTCCCGTCATCGATCGCCAGGTCAGCCATGAATCGCCCCGGTGAGTCCGGAGACTTCGTCTCTTGTGAAGGATGGAGTCATGGCAGGTTCGAGGAAGTATCCGGCTGAGCTGCGTGAGCGGGCGGTGCGGATGGTCGCTGAGGTGCGCGATCAGTATTCGTCGGAGTGGGCAGCGATCGAGTCGGTGGCCACAAAGCTGGGCATCGGCACCCCGCAGACCTTGTTGACGTGGGTGCGCCGGGACCAGATCGACTCCGGCATTCGACCCGGGGTGACCAGCGACATGGCTGAAGAGCTGCGCAAGCTGCGAGCGGAGAACCGAGAACTCAAGCGGGCCAACGATATTCTGAAATCTGCATCGACTTTCTTCGCGGCGGAGCTCGACCGCCGCAACCGGTGATCCTCGACTACATCGACACTCACAAACAGGAGTACGGCGTCGAGCCGATCTGCCGTGTGCTGTCCGCGCATGGTTGCAAGATCGCGCCGTCCACCTACTACGACGCCTGCGCCCGCCGCAGCCAGCCGTCCAAGCGGCAGGTGCGCGACGAGGAGCTCAAGGTCGAGATCGGTCGGGTACACCGGCAGAACTATGCGGTCTACGGGGCACGCAAGGTGTGGTTGCAATGCCGCCGTGAGGGCATCGAGGTGGCTCGCTGCACCGTCGAACGATTGATGGGCGAACTCGGCCTGCACGGCGCTCGGCGAGGCAAGGTCAAGCGCACCACGATCGCCGATCCGCAAGCCGATCGACCCGATGACCTGGTCGGCCGCCACTTCTGTCCGAATGCACCAAATATGTTGTGGGTAGCGGACTTTACCTATGTGTCGACGTGGTCAGGATGGGTGTATGTGGCGTTCGTGATCGACGCCTACGCCCGGCGGATCGTCGGCTGGCGCACCGCGACCACCATGACCACCCAGTTGGTACTCGATGCGATCGAGCACGCAATCTGGACTCGTCAACGCGAGGGTGTCGAGGATCTGTCCGGGCTGATCCACCACAACGACCGCGGCAGTCAAGGCGGATTCAACTGGTCGTCGCAACACCTTGATCACGGAGGTGTGGTGTGGCCAAGCGTAAGGACGCGGAATCGGTTGGTAGGCGACGGCAGTGGGCGGCTGACCGTGCGTTGCGGCCTGCGATGCGCTCACCAGGGCGCCCGGACCCGTCGCGGTCGGTGCAGCGTCAGTTTTGGCGGCTGATCGCCCAGGGTGTCTCCACCGACGACGCAGCCGCAGAGGTCGGCGTGTCGACACCGGTGGCGACCAGGTGGTTCCACCACGCTGGCGGCATGACGCCGATCAGTCTGGATGAGCCCACGGGCCGGTATCTGTCGTTCGCCGAGCGGGAGGAGATCGCACTGCTACGCGCCCAGGGCGCCGGGGTGCGTGAGATCGCCCGCGAGATCAAGCGTGACCCCTCGACAGTTTCGCGGGAACTGCGGCGCAACGCAGCCACCCGCAGCGGCACGCAGGTGTACCGCGCAGGGGTGGCGCAGTGGAAGGCCCAGCAAGCAGCAAAGCGCCCGAAACCCGCGAAACTGGCAGTCAACCCGCAGCTGCGTGAGTACGTGCAGCAGCGGCTCGATGGCAGTGTCCGCGGACCCGACGGCACCGCCGTCGCAGGTCCGCAGACCAAGGCCTGGAACGGCCGCAACAAGCCGCACCGACAAGACCGACGGTGGTCGACAGCATGGAGCCCGGAACAGATTGCCCACCGCTTACCGCTGGATTTCCCCGATGATGAGTCCATGCGCATCAGCCATGAGGCGATCTATCAGTCCTTGTTCATCGAGGGGCGTGGGGCGCTCAAACGGGAATTGGTCGCGTGCCTGCGGACCGGTCGTGCGCTGCGGGTCCCGCGGGCCAGGACACAGAACAAACCGCAGGGACATGTCACCGCGGACGTCGTGATCAGCAAACGCCCTGCCGAAGCCGCCGATCGCGCAGTTCCTGGGCATTGGGAGGGTGATTTGATCATCGGTGCGGGCCGGTCGGCGATTGCCACCGTGGTGGAACGCAAGAGCCGCTCGGTGATGCTGGTTCACCTTCCCCGCCTCGAGGGGTGGGGTCTGGCGCCGCCGGTGAAGAACGGGCCGGCGCTCAGCGGCTACGGCGCCGAGGCGATGAACGCTGCCCTGATCGCCTCACTGGCACAGCTACCCAAGCAGCTGCGTCAGACGTTGACATGGGACCGCGGCAAAGAGTTGGCCGCGCACGCCCAGTTCACCTTCGACACCGGAACGAAGGTGTTTTTCGCCGACCCGCACTCGCCATGGCAGCGGCCTACCAACGAGAACACCAATGGCGTTCTGCGTCAGTACTTTCCGAAAGGCACCGACTTATCTCGATGGTCGGCTCAAGACCTCGAAGCGGTCGCACTGACGCTCAACAACCGACCCCGAAAGGTCCTCGGCTGGAAGACTCCCGCCGAAGTCTTTGCCCAACAGCTACACTCACTCCAACAACCCGGTGTTGCAACGACCGATTGAACCCGCCCAATACACCTCCCTCACGTTCACCGATCGACTCCTGCAGGCCGGCATCGACGCCTCGATCGGAGCCACCGGAAACTCCTACGACAACGCCCTGGCCGAGACCATCAACGGGCTTTACAAGACTGAGCTGATCAAGCCATTCGGGCCGTGGCGCACCGTGGACCAAGTCGAAGTCGCCACCCTGGAATGGGTCGACTGGTTCAACCACCGCCGCCTCTATGAGTACTGCGGGGACATGCCACCGTCCGAGTGCGAAGCGTTGTACTACCGTCACCACCGAACTCAGCACACCGCGGAGTTCTCAACCCCGTAAGTCTCCGGACATGCCGGGGCGATTCACCCAAGACGTCGCACATCGCCACGGCCCTGCAACCGCGCGGGGCACGCTACAGGTGTGTGCAAACAGGCTCTGAGTTGTTCGCCACGACGCTGGCGCCCAAGACACGGCTCAACAAGGCAATAGCGTCCGCGTGGAGGGCCAGAGTCACGCTGTCGGCCTGTTCGAGGTGCGCCAGCTTTCGTTGAGCTTGGTCATCCGGTGGAGGTAGGTCCGCCATTACTGATGCCAGGAATTCGGCATGGTCGGGGGGGACGTAGTCAAGGTGCTTGCTTCGCCAGTCAGATCGGTCAGTGTCGGGGGCTCGCAGTGCTTCATCTCGTAGTGCGAGCCACGTGTGCCAGGCTGCTCGTTCGCGCTTATAACGTGCCTGTCGGGCGGCAAATACCTCGTCAAGGTGCTGTTCGTCGGCAATATCGTCCAACGTGACTGGTCCCGGGCTGACATGGCCGCGCCGGCGAGTAATGAGGCCTTCGCCGGCCAAGGCCGACAGGCTGTAGTGGCCGCTGCGCTCATTGACCTTGGCTGCTGCAAAGATCTCCGACGGCGTGGTCATGTTGTTGTGAACGATGAGTTCATAGACCGTTCGGTGATGACGGCCGAGCTTGCTCCAGGCTGGGTGCACGGCGGCCAAATGAACTCGGTCAAGCGGGATCGGTTGTATTCCGTCGGGGTTGACCGCCACGAGCGCGTATACGTCTGGATCACGTCCGACTGAGCGTCTGTTGAGCAGGATGGGCGCGCCAACCATATCGCGGGTTTTCCGCAGCACACGCGCAGTCGCTTTGTGGCTTAGTAGGCCGGTAGACAACGAGATTGATCGACCACCCACACCGACTACAGGAACGCCTTCTCGGAGCTCTCCAGCGACTACAGCCTTCACTGCCAGGCTCTGCCACACGTCACGAGTGGACCAGCGCTCCGTCCCCTTGAAGTGGTGGTCAGTCCAAGCCAGCGCGTACGCCAGCCACGTTTTGTAGGACTCCTCCAAATCCCTCCTCAAAGACAGCTCTGAAAAGTGTGTGTAGTTATCTCTGTGTGTCTCTCGTTTCGTTTTCTTCCCGATTGCCCGGGCTCGTCCCACTGCGAATGTGATGGCGGTCTGAAAGTCCCGGTCGAACTGCGTATCGGCACGAATCCCGTGCTTTTGGCGGTAAGCCTCGCCGAGGGCTGGCCAGGGCCCGTCTAGCTGCATGTCGGCACGGATTCGTCCCCGCGTGTAACCGCGCAGGACTGCGTTGGTGACCACGGCTTGCCGTGCTTCTGAGGGTGTGTTCCACGCGCCGGTCATCCACCCGTGGGTGGCGAAGTCCAGGACATCGTTTGGAATGGGGCGGTTCCACCAGTAGGCCTGCACAATGCGTTGGTCCTCGTCTTGCCCGTGGACGTACTGGGCTGCCTCCAAGTCGGAGGGTTGCGGAGTGGTCGGGGCAGGCAGAGTGCCTAACAATGCGTAGAGGGCGGGCAGAAACCTGGAATCACTGCGTTCGGTCAGTGCGGCGACGGCCTCGTTGAGTGGACCGTCAAGGAGTCGGTGTCCGCCTCCGGAGCAGCGGGTGCCGGGCACGCTGATGCAGCCCGCGGCGCTCTTGGTGGGTTTGGGGTCCAGGGTGCGTAGTCGGGCTTTGAGCTGATCGGCGAGCTGGCGCATTTCGGCGAGGGTGGCCGAGGTCCCGATCGCTAATGGCACGATGAGGTGGCGTCCCCCGCTGGTGGAGCGGTCGGATACAACGCGGCCGCCGCAGTCGCGAACCCAGCGGGCCGCGCGGGCGAAGTCGGCGTCCACCTGGGCGCGGCCGTGTTCTTTGGCATCGAAGTCCAGCACGAGCTGCGTGGTGAAGCCGGCGGCGCTGTAGATGTCGACGGCCGCCATTGTCTTGGGCAGTGTGTCGGTGATTTTTTGGCGGCGTTTGTACTCGCGGGTCTCTGGGTCGAATGCCTTGTACCGGTCCTTGCCGGTCGGGGACAGGCGCCGTGCCAAGGCTTTCCAGACTGCGGTGGGGGAGTCGGCGGGACGAGCGGCTGGGGTCATGGGGCTACGCGAGCGTGGTCGGTGTGGCCGCGGGCATAGTCAGTGAAGGGCGGTGGCCACCGTGAGGGAGGAGCACCCGTTGGCGCGAGCACGGCGACACCGGCGTGGTCGGCTGCGAGATGTTGGGTGTCGGCACGCGTAACCCGGATTGCTGGAACCTGTTGCGGCTCAAGACGGTGTCCTCTATCCTGGAGCCAGCTGCTCAGGCTGGTTCCTTCGGGAATCCCGAATCGAAGGTGCTTCTTCGATTCTCAGAAGTTCCCCGCTTCGGCGGGGTTTTCTGCTATCGGGGGGCAGTTCAGATATGTACATGTGTGTGTTGGTGTTGCGGATGGGCCTCCTGGGATTACGGTTATGGGGAGTCTTGCACGCACCTGTGCGGTAGCTCCGCAATGACACGCTGGTCAGCGTCCTAAGCTTTTTGGTTAGGTGGTTGTTGCTTTCCCCATCGGGATGTGTGCAGGTGTTTCGATTACGCACTCAACGCGGCATAGGTGTATGGCGGGCTTCGGGGTAGCGCCTCTGGTGGGGCATGCCCGCACGTGCGTACAGGGCAGCAATCAATACGTTCACGCCGGGAAGCTGCTGCATGGGCGGCTGTGGTTCTAGGCCGGAATGGCAAACAGGTAGAGAGGCTGACCAACGACGATGCCCTCTACCGGGATCGGGTTGGCTTCGTTCTGCTGGGCAAGGTCGGCCACGGGAGTCTGCTTCTTTTTCGCGCGTGACGTGCGCGGTTTGGGTGTCTTGTCCGGTGCGGCCTGCAGGTCAGGCTTTTCGCCGCGGCGGCGGTGCTTGAAGCCGACGGGGGGCTCACCAGTGCCGGAGAGAACCCTGTAGATCTCGACGAGCCTGTCATAGGTGCTGTTCAGGGCCTCGTCGAAGGTGCCGGGAAACATCACACCGCCCCAGATGCCCTGGGTAGCCGCGTCTTGGCTCTTGTCAGGTACCAGGGCTTCGCGGATGCACTCCAGACGCCGGCTGCACGCTGACCGGCACAGCATCTTGGCCTGTTGGCGCTCAGCTTCGGAGTACTTTTCGGGATCTGTCCACACAGTCGGGTCCCATGTCTGTGCAAGGCAGGGCTGCGTGTAGAGATCGCCGCGGTTGTTGCGCAATTCGCGACTTGTGTTGATCAACTCGCGCATCTGGGAGTCCTTTTCGCCCGGAGGAACATGCTGCTAGTGGCAAGAGTAAACATTTTCTGCCGTCTTCTGCAACGGTTTGTGTCGGTTTTTCGAGTCGGTGCAGGTCAGAGGGGGTAAACGGTATAGTGATTTTTTGTGGTGGCGGCGCGGCGGGTTGTGGCGGCGCAACGCATTGGGAAAGCAATCCTGGCGCGTCGCGCCGAGAAAGGCCTTTCCCAGCGTGACCTGGCGCAACAGGCCGAGATACGGCAGGGGACGCTCGGGTCGATCGAGCGAGGGGAAACGTATCCTCAGCCTCGGACTAGGGTACGGATTGAGTCGGTTTTAGAGTGGAGTTTGGGAACGCTAGAGGCGGTCGGGGAGACCGGCGAGCTGCCCGCCTCCGAAGGCCCTCCCGAGGGCGGAGCCACTGACGGACTGCTGGGGATGACCCAGATGGTGATCGATACGTCCCGTCAGGCGGCGACGACGCTGCCAGATCCGGATGCTGATCCGCGCGTGTATCTGGCGATGGCAATGAACGTGGTACGCCTACTCAGTCACGCCGGGCACCTGCTGACCAAAGGCGTTCGCGCATCTGAGATGGGGGAGGCCATGAAGCTGGTCGCTGAGATCAACAAGACCAAGGACGCTGTGATGGCCGATATCGCCGCGTCGCCGGCAGCGATGGTGGGTCATCAGTTGTATGTGTGGCGGCGCGACAGCGGGGTGGATTTGCAGACGGTGTCGGAGATGACGGGCCTGGCGGCTGAGCGCCTGGCGGAGTTGGAGAATGCGCGACCGCCCACGGACGGCGAGGCACGTATTCTGGCGAAAATTGTTGGGGTATAACGAATTCGAGTGTTCGGAAGTTGGAGGATTAGAGGGCGTAGGCTTCGCCTCCGCTGGGGTAGCCGCCGCCGCTGGTAGCGAGGTGGACGTGGTCCATGTGGTTGGCTGTGGCGCCGCCCCGGTTCTCCATCATGGAAGGTGCGCGGCCCGGGATGTACATGGTCTGACGCCAAATGGCGTGGTCGAGACCGAACTTCTGTTGGTTTGCCAACACGAAGTTCAACACTCGCTGGCCCAGGGCGATGCCCTGGGGCGAGGTGGGGTTGGGGATCATGACGTCGATCGCCAGGCCGCTGGGGTGCCATTTGAGCGAGTCTGCGCGGAATCCGCCGATGGACTGTATTTCGGGAAAAGCGGCACTGATGGCGCGGGCGGCCAGGATGGTTTTGCGTTGCAGCTTATATTCATTGGCGACCCCGGGCGGCAGGTCACGGCCGGATACGTTAGCCCCCGTGCCGGCATCGATGGTTGCGTTGCTGGATGGTTGGAAGGCGCTGGCGGTTTTGGTGATGCCGGAGAGGTTGGGGAAGGCGAAGCCGCCGCCGCCACCGCCCATGGATGCTGGAGCGCCGCCACCCATGGCGCCGGCGGGGGCCATCGCTGCGCTCCCGGCAGGGGAGCCGCCACGCAGCAACTGCGCTAACATCACCGCACGCTGATCAGATGCCTTGATCAGATTGCGGGCGGTTCCGGTGCGGTTATCCAACTCCCGCAACATCTGCCGATCCCCAGCAGGACTGCCCGTATACGGGGCAATCGCTGCGGTGTTGTCGGCTGCGGCTTGATTATTGGAATCCATGGCCGCACTACCCTCAGCGACCACCTGGCCAGAGGCGTCCAAATGCACCGCAGCAGAACGATCCTTGGCCGCCACCGCGGCCACCGCACGCGCATTGGCCGCCGCGTGATCACGCCACATCTGCGCAGTCACACCCGAATAGCCCAGCGCCGCGGGATCATCAGCGGCCATCTTCTGCGCCAACTGCTCAACAATCACACCCTGATCAGCCAACCCGCCAGCCCCCCGAGGCAACGGCTGACCATACAAATCCGTGCCATCACGCAACGCCTCAGCCGCCATATCCACATACACCTGCAACCCCGAGGACATACCCCCAAGTATCAGACCCACCCCCACAAAACTCACCAACGCGCGGAGCCTGGCTGCTGGGCATTTGTTGAGATCGGCATACCACGGGCGTAGTTTGCTACCAAGAGGACCCCGCGCGTCCGGGGTTCGGCAAAGCCTTAGGGACGGGGAAAGGTAACCATGCTTCTGACAAACACACCGACGATTCTTTCCGGTGCGGCAGCGGAGTCCGCTGGCGCGGAAACGATGATCGCTCACTCAGCGGCGACCGCAGCAAGCACCCTCGTGGTGCCGCCGATGGGGGCAGGCCCGGAGGCGGTTGCGTTGTCGACGGCGCTGGGAGCCAATGCCGGGGTAACGCACGGGATCCTTGGTGAGATCGCGGCGTCGCGTATCGCGCGAGCGGTATCTATGGCCACTGGTGGGCTGATCATCGAGGAGCAGGACCTGGTGAACGCTGTGAACGGGTCGCTTGGCTAATGCTGGGAGCTGACGCGGCGGCTCTGCCCCCTGGGCAGAACCACATGCTGATGGTCGGCGCCCCGGGCACCGGACCGGCTGGGGTAGCGGCGTGGGGCGCGTTGATGCAGTCAATAGCCGATGGCTGCGCCGCCCAGGCGGCTGCCAAAGGTGCCACCACTGCGACCACTGCTACCGAGTGGATTGGGGTCAGTGGCACGGCCATGGCGAGCTCAGCGGTCCCCGAGATCGCCGACCTCGCTGTGATGGCTGCCCATTGCCTCAAAAACTCGGTGCTTGCCGAGTCAATGGTGCAGGCCTATACGTCCGCGCTGGGCGGCATGGTTCCCGAACCGGTCTGCGATGGAAACCGCATGACGTGGGCTGCGTTGGCCGGGTCCAACGTGTTTGGCCAGAACTTTCCGCCGATGAACTTTCTCGACGGCGAGTACTTCCTGGACTACTGGCCTCGAAACTCGGCTTTGCGCATGGGGTATGGCAGTGCTGTCGACGGCGCAGTGAGCGCACTGGCGGTCCCGCCGGTGGTCACCGCAGCGCCGGCGAACCCGGCGATACAGGCAGCTGGGGCCTCCGCAATGCAAGGCGAGCAGGCTGCCCAGACGGGCGTGAACGCATCCATGCGTGCCTCGGCCGAAGCCGCCAGCCCGATGAACAGCGGTGTTATGGGCCAGATGATGCAGATCGTGACGATGGCGCCGTCGATGGCGGGCCAGCTCGCCGGTATGCTGCCGCAGCTTTTGCAGACGCTGGTCCAACCGTTGATGTCGATGCCACAGCAAGCCATGAGTTTGTTCGCGCCCGCGTTGTCGAGCCTGGGGCAGGGAATGTCGAGCCTCGGCGGGGCCAGCTCGGCTCTGCCCGCCAGCACAGCATTGAGCGGTGTTGGCGCAGGCAGCGGTGGTGGGCTGTCGGCGGCGCTAGGTGCCACCAGGCCGGTCAGCGGGATCGGGACGGTCAGCGGCGGACTCGGGGTTCCGGCCGGCTGGTCTCCTGCAGCGACCACAAAGAACGTGAGTCGGGGAGCTTCGGCGGCCGCAGCCACCGGGTTGGGGGGCGCTGCACCGATGTACGGGCCGATGGGTGCAGCACGCCGAGGGGAGGGTTCGAGCGAGCCACACAGCGCTACCGCCGGTCGGCTGGGTATCCGACTGGCCAAGCAACCACCCGTAGTTACCGCGGGCGGCGGGGAAATTTGACCCCGTTCACACCCGCAAAACCGGGTTTAGACTCCACAACAAGGTGATCATCAACGGTCACTGACAGCAACGAAAGGAACGGTCAGCATGACGTTGATCATGGATCCCGACCAGGTGACCGGCGTGACCAACGAGATCGACAATCATCGCCAAGAAATCTTCAACCTGATGAGCAAGTACAAGTCGAGCAACTTGGCGTCGGACGCATTCTGGAAGGGAAAGTCGCAGGCACAGAACGTCCAAACCGCCACCGACATCACAATGAAGCAAGCCAAAATTGACTCTGTGGCCCAGAGCATCGTGCACCAACTGCGCAACACCGTGACCAGCTGGCAGAACGAAGACGCCCAGCACGCCGCCCAGCAGGCCGGGATTGCCGGCTAAGAGCTCAGGCCGGCCCGCGACGTAACTTTTCAGGAAAGGAATCAAACCCATGGCATTGATCTCTATGGATCACGAGGCAATGGATGGCCATGCTAAAGGCACCGATGCCATCGGCGCTGCTCTCGAAGAGCACATGAGCGCGATTAAGAAACTGGTCGGATCGCTCGACGGAACTTTCGAGTCACGTCACGCGGGCGTGAAATTCCGTGAGATCCAGGCACAGACCGACCAGATGCAGATCGCCATCCGCCAGACAGTCGGCGACCATGCACGGGTAACCCGCGGCGGCAACCAGGGCATGCAGGACGCCGACGCGGTGTCGGGCTCGGGCTTTGCCGGAGTGTGAATCGGTTACACCCTCCTTCGAAGTGCGGGGGACCAGTCGATGGGCTGGTCCCCCGCATAAGGAGCGTGGCGGACACCCAGGTGTTATCGGCTGATCGACAGTGGTACGCGCGGCAAGCAGAGATGGCGGCACATGCGAGCGTTGACACGCGGCCGCGTGAACTCGCGTCGCACTTAAAGCCCTTGGGCAAGACCAGAAATTCGCAGTGAGGTCGGTAGTTGAACACCAACAATCGCACGGCGATCGGAGCATTCACACTTCCGCAACTGTGGGCTACGCAAGCGCTGACTGGCTGCGAGTCTCTGCCGCAGACTCTTCGGATACCGCCCTGGCTGCCTAAGTCTGGTGTTCCTACGACTGCGGATCCTGTGTGGCACGAACTGCTCGCGGGCGAGGTCATCGACGTATACGGCCGCGTGAAAGACGAGTACGCCGAACAAATGCGGGTGCTGTCCAACCCTGACATCGAGGTCTCGCTGTCCATCACCCGCTGGCACGATGATGACACACTGCGAGAAATGGTGGCCTCCCTTGTCCGCCAAGGCTCCACGTGGGTCGGAGCGACTACACATGGGTGGGCAGCCAAACCGCACGACGTATCCGCTTTGGCCGGCAACAACGGCGCACCGCCGGAATCGGCCGAATCCAGTGCACCAGCAGAGCTACCAGCGGAAGTAGTGCTGTCGACGTTGGGCGACATGGGCCGCGACATGGCGCTGAGCACGCTGACCGAGGTGATCCTGGGTCTGGCCGGCGAACTGGAATCGGCCGACATCGATCCTGTACACGGGCGCCGAGACGAACTTCTGGCCGCTGTAGGCAGCTGCCTGGGCGGCGCCGGATTGGCTGACCTTTTCGGCATGGGCATGTCTGCGCACCAGGCAGAAGTTGTTGCGGCAGCCGGTAATCCGATGGCGCCAATGCTCACAGTCGGCGTGGTTGAATATCCCGAGCAAACGTGCGGGAACACTGTGCTGTGTCTTATCGATACCGAGTACGGCCGTGTAATGAGCACCACCGAGTTCCTTGGCGGCCATTGGTCCGACCAGATTGAAACCTGGCTGACCATCGCGCCCGCGGATCGCGCCCGGGTTACCGCCGAACTGGCCACGCTTCTTGAGCGTAGCGCCGCCGGAGTCCAGTGGGACCACCGCCGCGCAATGTGAGCCAGAACACGCTGCTCTACTTGGCCAAAATGGTTTGTACACACCGGGTTAGGGCTTTGTAGACAAGGGTCAGAATGGGTGTTTGTATGGAAAGCATGACCAGCCCGAATAGCGAACCACCACGTCATTCCCGCGAATTTGACCTGGGGTACGGGGCCGACGAGCAAAATCCATCAGGCCCGTTTCCGGCCACCGAGCCCAATCACTCGCTGTCGGGCACCGCAGGTGATACACAGGTGCCCCCACCTGCACTCGACGAGGCAGAACAATCCAGTAACGCTGTGGACCTACAGCCCCTTGAGCGCGAAGCACCCGGCACATCCGATGCTGAAGCTAACGCCGCCTCCGAGGAGGACAAGGCCGGTGAGCCACTTGCCCCCGCCACACCAGAAGACAGACCACAGGAACCGGTATGGCCCGCAGCGCAGCTCGGGGAGAATTCCAGACCGCAGGGCGAGACCGAACCCGCATCGCCGCCGGCGGCGGCTGCTCATCGTTCATGGGAGCTGACCACGCCGCACATCCAGGTAGCGGCACCGCCGACTCCCCCTGCGCCGCAAAGGGAATCAGCGCGGCGGGCAGCGGACGCGCACCCTCATTACCAGGCCCGGCCGGGTACGCCACCCAACTCGGGCAGGTACCCGCAGCCACCTTTCCCGCCGGGACCCCCAGCAGGGCCCGGGCCAGGCGGGTTCCCGCCGCGCGGCGGACCACCTCCCCCAAATGCACCGGGGTTCGAGCGCAATACGATGGCGCCGCCTGCCGGTTGGGGACCACCGCAGCCTCCGCCACACGGGCCGGCCCCCGGGCAATTTGGCCGGGATCCATACCCGCCGAACATGTTTGGGACACCGAACATGGGGCCGCTCAACCAGCCCGCACCGGCACCGCAGCAGCCGCCGCATGCTCCCCCCACAGGTGCGAGCCCGGCCCCGGTATCAGCGCAGCGCCACGCAGCCGTGGTCGAGAGTATGACCCAGCTTGACAGCGCGCCAGGGCGCACCCGCATGTCGGAAGCCCAGTGGAGCGACGAACTTGTCCGCGCAAAGCGACCGAGACCGGAAACAGGCTGGCGCGCAGCCCTTTACAAGGGCTCGTTGCACTTAATCAATCCCGGCAGGTCCAAAAAGGAAAAGCAGATGGCCGAGTGGATCGCGGCCATTCAAAGCCCCTTGCGCGGCCGGTTTAAGATCGGAGTTATCAACGCACGCGGTGGCATTGGGAAAACAACCGTGGCCACGGGCGCAGCCAACGGGTTCGCCGCACACCGAAAAGAAGACCGCACGATTGTCGTCGACGCGGACCCCGGCTACGGAACAGCGGCCGACCGAATCGACCCAACGGCAAGTGGCAGCCTGCTGACGGTCGTGGACTCGGGTAGCCGAAACATGCTGGGAAGCGACGACCAGATCCGCGCCCACGTCGGCGCCAACAACTTGGGCGTGATGGTGTTGGCTGGGGACACGAGGCTGACCCAGCGGCCGCAGCTGACCCCCGAAACCTATCGGCACGCGATGCCGCACGTCGAGAAATTCCACCGGGTGATCTTTGTCGATTGCGGACCGACGATCGACCATCCAGTGATGCCCGAAGTCCTGGCCAGCGTCGACGCTCTGATCGTAGTGAGCTCCACCAAAGCTGACGGGGCCAAAGGCGCTGGAGTGACACTGGATTGGTTGAGCGAGAACGGCTATCACGACCTGCTGAAGCGGACGATCGTCGTGATCAACGATCTGAAAGGCAACTCCGCCAAGAAGGCTCGCCTGAAGCTCCAGGAGCGCTTCGGCCACGAAGTCGACGACGTGTTCGTACTACCTTTTGACAAGCATCTGGATGCGGCCACGGTGATCGACTTCAACAACGGCCTCAAACCCAAAACCCGCCGCAAGTTCGTGGAGATAGCGGCGTCCATCGCGAACAATTTCGCCAGCACCACCGATCTGAGCCATGACTGAGACCGCCAAAGCGCCTGAAGCGTCGGCGCCCCCGGATACGTCAGGTCAAACCGACACCAACGTGGCGATGGTTGAGATGCCGCCATGGTGGCGCGGCGCGATCTTTGTCGGTGAAAGGCAGACTGACGTCGTGTTTCCTGCGGCCGTGCCGATTCGCGCGGCAATGCAGGCACTGATCAAGCTGCTGAACAAGGACGGGGCGACGCGGCAGGGATACATCCCGATGCCCGAGACCACCGCCTACGAACTCCAGCAGGTCAACGGGATCACTCTGGATGCGTCCAGGTCCTTGCTCGAGCTTGGTGTGGCAGACGGTGTCCCGCTGGTTCTCAAACCAGGGGTGGCCAAGGAGACCTTCAAACCGGTCACCGAGGATCGCTCAGCGAGCCTGGCCAAACAGGTCAAGGATGAGACCTCCGAGATCAAGCCAGAACAAGCACTCGTCTTCGGCGGCATCGGCATCGGCATACTCGTGGCAGCCGCAAGCGCCTTGCTGATACGAACCCATCTCCTAGAACCAACCTGGTGGCCTGCCTGGGTGATCTGCATCGTCCTGGCCGCGGCGATGCTCGCCGCAGGTTGGGGCATCGGACGTCACGGCCGCCATGGCGATCTATCTGACACGCTGATACTGGGAGCGTTGATCCCGGCGGCGACCGCAGCGGCCACGGGTGTGCCGGGGCCCCTGGGGGCGGCGCATGCGTGGCTGGCATGGCTGCTGGTGACGGCGATCCTGGTAGTGCTACGGGTAGCCACCGATCGGTGGTGGTGGCTGTCGACGTTCGCGCTTGCCCTCGGGGTTTCGCTGGGCGTGGGTGTTGGCGTGCGCTGGCTGTTCGGAGTGTCCGGCCCGATCATCGCCGCATGCCTGATGTGGGTCGCGTTGCCCTTAGTGCTGGCCGCTCCTGGTTTGGCTAATCGCCTTGCGGGGCTGCGCCCTCCGAATTTGGAATTGCCTACGGGCGCGGGGGTGTGGGAACGCAACCCCGACGAGCCTGACGAAACCGTGTCACCTGTGGTGCCGGCGACACCAAACGATCAACCGTATCCAGATGTGGTCTCGCCCGAGGATCTACGTCGCCGCAACCGGCATTCGATTACGGCGCATCGGGCGATCATCGCAGCCCTGATGGTGCAGCTGGTGGCCACCACATGGGGTGCCATTCACGCAGGGTCACCGCGGCTGTGGATGATCGAAGTGGTGGCAGGCCTTGGCCTGGTGTCACTGCTCGGTCGCGCATGGATCACTCGCGACGCCAAAGTCGTTGCGGCACTGATCGGCGGCATCTTGCTCACCGGAGCAGTCGTCGTCGCCAAACTCGCGGTCTCGGATGCACAAACCGTGCCCGCGACAGTGACCGCTCTAGGATGGCTAGCCGCTGCCCTGGTGGGAATTGGCGTTCTGACCGCACTGGTCGGCCTGCCCGGAGATCTGTCCCCTCCGACGCGGCGCGCGCTGCAATATATGTATCTGCTAGCGATGTCACTGGGATTCCCGTTCTTGCTCTGGGGTATTGGGCTGCTGACCGCGGTGAGGTCGCGATGATGAAACGGATCGGCGCGGCAGCCGGGGTTGCCGCACTTTTGACCATGACGCTGTCTGCCTCACCTGTATGGGCGGTAGAGCCACCCAAGGTTGATCCTGCGGCTCTACCGCCCGACGGGCCGCCCGAACCTGCTGAGGAGATGGAGCTCAAACAGGCGTGCCGCCAGGCTCTGACGATCGCACAACCTGATGTCACGCAGCCAGCACCGGCGACCGCGATGTTGAACCTTCCTGAGGCGTGGAAGTTCTCGACAGGTGCGGGAGTGACCGTTGCAGTCATCGACACCGGTGTGACGCCGAGCCCACGTTTCAAAGATCTGGTGGGCGGGGGCGACTACGTGATGGGCAGGTACGGTGACGGCCTTGAGGACTGTCAGGTCCACGGGACGATCGTGGCCTCGCTGATCGCCGCACAGCCGCAAGGCAGTCCGGTGCCGCCGCGCCGCCCGGAGAATGCGCCGGCCCAGCCTCCCATCGACGGGGTGAGCGCGATTCCCTCGCCGCCACCGACCACTGCGGCACCACCAAGCCCGACCACGGTGACGGTCACGGTGCCGCCACCCGCACCACCTCCGCCGCCACCGCCGCCGGAGGGCGATGGCGAGGTCGCACCGGCAGCTGGCGACGGCGATACGATCACCGGCACCGATCCGGCAGCAGGCGATGACACACGGGTTGTTGCTCCTCCTCCGCCAGGGGCGCCCGACGGTTTGGTTGGTGTGGCACCGGATGCACGGCTGGTGTCAGTGCGGCAGTCCTCGCAGACGCACGGCCCCAAGTCGTACAACGCAAACGACAAGGACCACAAAGCCGGTGACGCCGGCACCCTTGCCCTGGCGGTGCGCCATGTGGCGGATCTTCCCGGGATGGAACACGGCGTGATCAACATTTCGGTGGTCAACTGCATCAACGCCGCCACCCCCATCGATCAGGCAGCCCTAGGCGCTGCGCTGCGCTATGCGGCGGTCGAAAAAGACATCGTGGTGGTGGCAGCGGCGGGAAACACCAGCGGCGACTGCCCTGCCAACCCGCTGTATGACCCGCTCCATCCCGATGACCCACGCAACTGGGCCGGCGCTCAGACGGTTGTGGCGCCGGCGTGGTGGCAGCCCTATGTGCTCGCCGTCGGCGCAGTGGAGCCCAACGGTGAGCCCGCAGCGTTCTCCGTACCAGGACCGTGGGTGCAGATCGCCGCACCCGGTAACCAGATCATGGGACTTGGCCCCGAGGGGACCGTGGTGAACGCCAACCCGAATGTGGAGCCAAGTAAACCGCCGGTGCGGATCTATGGTTCAAGCTTCGCCGCGCCGATCGTCTCGGGCACTGCGGCACTGGTACGGGCGGCCATGCCGAAACTGTCGGCACCACAGGTCATTCACCGCCTGGTGGCCAGTGCCCACCCCCCAGCCGGAGGAGTCGACAACCGGGTCGGCTACGGCATCGTGGATCCCGTCGCGGCCCTGACCAAGTCGATTCCCGATGGCCCGGTGCAGTTCGACGAGCATCTGGCCGACAAGCTGATCGCGCCACCGCCGCCGCCTGGTCGCGATATGCGCCCGGGCAAGGTGGCCGCGCTGGCCGCTATCGCGGTGATCGCGGCGGCAACCGTGCTGATCCGTGTAGCACGGAGGCGCGGATGAGTTCACTGGTCGGATTTGACATTCGGGCCCTGCTGGCCAGCGAGGTTGTTGCGGCGGCAGCCGGGTTGACCCTCGTGTGGTCAGGTGTGGCGTGGCAAGCAGCTGTGGCTGCGGCCCTGATAGTGGTCCTGGCGGGCACCGTGGCTATCAAACGGCATTCGCCGGCGAGATGGTTGGCGTTGGGCGGGCGATGGCCGTGGTCGCGCAGGAAAGTGATGGGCGCGGCGCTGCCAGCACCGGTGGACACCGGCTTCGATGGGGCGGTGGTCGGGGTGCGTCTGCACGCCGGAACGTTGACGTCGATGATCGCGGTCGCCGGAAGCTCATACACCCCAACGTTTTTGGAACGTACCCGCACGGCATCGACGACCAACACGGTCCCGATGAGCGTGCTGGCTCCGTTGGTCGATCAGTTCGGGTTGGCGGTCAGTATCGAGGTTGTCTCCGCGGGCCGACGTCGTGCACTGATGGGCATCTATGCTGCCTTGTACGAGAAGATCATTGGGACTCGCCCTGTCGCTGGGCAGCGACGCACGTGGCTGATCCTGCGCGTGGATGTCGTCAAGAGCATCCAGGGGCTGGCATCCCGCAAGAGCCTTTTTGCGGCCATGGCTGCGGCCACCGAGCGGTGCGCACGGCAACTCGACGAAGCAGGATGCCGGGCACGTCCCTGCACCGCCGATGACCTCATTGAGGCCGAGAAGCTCCTTCTTGGCCCCGGCAGCACAGAAGTTGAGGATCGTTGGTCCCACATTCAGTCAGCGGCAGGAAGTGTCGCTACCTATGTGGTGCAGGCAAAGGATCTTCGAGAGCGTCCGATTGATCGTCTGTGGATCATGCGTGCGAACGCCGTCGCCCACAGCGTGCACCTCAAACCCACCGAAACTGGGCCCCAAATGGCGGTGTCTGTACGGATAGAGACCGTGCAACACAAGGACTTTGATGTGCCCGCAGTGTTCAGTCGGATACCGGGCGAGCAGGCCAGGGCATTGCGGGCTGCGCGGGCGAGCGCTGAGGATGTCCCGCACCTGGAGTATGTGCCCGCGGTTGATCTGAACTTGCACGCAGGCCCATCGGGAGTGTTGCTTGGGCGCACGGTCGAGGACAAGACACCGTTTCTGCTCCCCTTGACAGACCCGTTGCGATCCACTTCGGTGTCGGTTGCCGCCAACCCGACCCTGGTCCGACAGATTGTGCTACGCGCGGAGGGAACCGGGGAGCGGATCGCGATCTATACGCCAAATCCCATGGCATGGGCCAATGTTGGGCGTTCGTCGCGAATCTGGATCGCACCTTCGCCGCACACCAAACCGCCAGGGCCGGTCACCATGATCGTCGCCGACGGTGTGGAGGCACCCGTGATTGCGGCGTCCACCGTGATTACCGTAGAACCTGTGCTAGCGGCGTCAGAAGTTCAAGCGCGACACACGGCGGCGGGGACAGCCGATCAGCGTGTTGATGTGTCGATCACCGAACACGACAACAACCAGTTGACGGTGGGGACTCAGTCTGAGAGCTGGATGATCGAGCCGGTCTATTACGCTGATGAAGCGAACTTCCTGAACGAGCCGAGCTACGCCTAAAACCCATTAGCGCTGAACGACGCGGATGCGCCCACCGACCACGTTGCCGGATCTGAACGCTTGCTTTACCGCCGTCTCGGCATCTTCGGCCTCTGCGGCCGCTAACCCCAGTTCCCCGGTGATGACGGTCAGCCAACCAGTCGACCGGGCCGTTGCAGCCCACATCCCGGCTGGATCATCATCGCCGAAGTGCTCCAGGAACGGACCTGGCCGGCCGGGTAGCTGGTCGATATGACCGGAGCCGTCGGGATTCAGATGAACCGTGTACCCGGTAACTTCGGGGAAAGGCTGATCGAATGCGGTTGCCAGATCAAACCCGTCGCCCAAATACAACCCGGCGGCAAGACCTGTCTGCTCACCGGTATCGGTAACAGCGAACACGTCGCGCGGCAGGTCGACAAGCAGCATCGCCTCCACACGTTGACCGTCGCGACCCGGCCCGAAGACCACTTTGAGGGTCGTGACGTCGTCACCGTCAATCTGGCTAGGATCAACAGGTGCAGCGTCGGCCACGTGCGACAGCACGCACCTGTGGTGGGCGAACTGCACCACCGGCGGATAATTCGGCGGTATTGCCACGACAACACTGGTCAGCTCCACACGAGCATCGCCCTGTCCACCACATCCGACGCAGTTGTAAACACCCACAGTGGCACGGGCTTCGGCCATCACCTGTTCGGGCATGATCTTGCGAACCTCGGGGGCAAAAACAAGACGGGCAGCCATATTCAAACCTTACCGTTGGCGGGGGAGTTTGCTCTGCACAGGAAGAATGAGGTTGCGCAGTTCAACTTCGGCGTATGCGGCAATAGGGTCGGATCATGTTTGATCCGTATGCCCAACCGTATAAGCGTCCGCCACGCACCGGGCCGTACTGCGGCTTTGTAGAGCGCGTGGATCCGGATACGCGGCGCAAGTTTTATGTTCCGGCTGAAACGGACAGCCATATTTGGGTGTTGGGCAGGACGGGGGCCGGGAAGACCACTTTGGTGTTGGCGCCGATGGCGATTGCACATCAGGGTCCTGCGTTCATCGTTTCGTCGAAAGACGATCTGCTTCAGTGGATTTTGCCGTACCGGCCGGGTCCATCCAAGCTCATTGATTTGCGGACTGTCCGCAATCCGATGTATCCGAGGGATGTCGAACCGGTGCGGTTCGATCCGACTACGTCGATACAGAGTGTTGATGATGCGTACACGACGGCCTCGACGCTGCTGCAGATGGCTTCTACCGCCTACGGCGCGGGCGCGCAGCAGGTTACTGATGGGGGCACGTGGGAGTCGCTAGGTGAGGGGCCGCTGGCAGCGTTTTTGTATGCGGCGTCGCCGGCACAAACGAATCTGGGGATGCGGTGGGTTCTGCAGGCAATTCAGAAACCCATCTTGTTCGAGGATGACCCCGCAGATACGCCGTCGTGGGCCATGGCGGCCGAGCTGGTGAATGTTCCTGAGTTGAAGGCTGAAGTCGATCACGCCGCTGACATGGATCCCAGACAACGCGATTCGATATTGTTCTCGTTGTCGAAAGCCACTCGGGCATGGTTGCGGATGGCGTTGCGTGAGCAGCCGGAGGGTGCGTTCACTCCGGAGTTTCTCGATGACCCGACCGCCACGGTGTATGTGATGGCGCCGGGTAACGGTACGACCGCGCCGGCGGCGGTGACGCTGATTGAGCAGCTTGTGGAGCGGTGGCGGGAGAAGACTTCCCAGTGGGAGGATCTGAGCCGTCTGCTGGGTGTGATCGACGAGGCCCCGAATACCGCCCCGATGCCCCGGCAGGCGAATTATGTCGGTGAGGCACGGGGTCTTGGTGCCAATCTGGTGATTGCGCAGCAGGCAAGCAATCAGACCGATATCACCCACGGCCCGATCTACACCGAAGTGTTGCGCAAGATTTTTCCGGCGGTGTGTGTGATGCACGGAGCAGCCGAGGAGGAGCTGCTGCGGGCGGGCGCCGAAGAGCGTGGGGTGCAGCATCGTCGCGGTGAGGCTCAGAGTGTCGATGGTGGCCGCAACCAGTCCGGGCGCTTGGAGCAGGAAGTCGAATGGCAGGAGTTGATGTCACGCAACCCTGACAAGGCCCGGTTGCTGCTGCGGGGCACGGTGGGTCAAGAGGTCTATTTGCCACACGTGACAGAGTTCGTGGCGAAATTTTGGCCCAAGATGGCTCAGAATCGAAATATACCGGTCAAGCCGGCGGCAGTAGGCTGACCCCATGTTGCGGGTCGACACCGATGCTCTGGTGGCCGTCGCGCGGTCACTGGAAAAGACGGCCGTAGGGCTGCTCGCCAGCAGTGGGGCGGTACATCCGCCGCTGGCCGCCGATGTCGCGTCGGTGACCGCAGCGACGCGCTTCACTCATCGTGCCACGGCGTTGTCCAGTGATGTCCGCAATGGCGCGCGGGGGCTGCTGTCGTCCGCGGCGACGCTGCGGGCCATCGCGGGCAACTACGAGGAGACCGACGAAGAGATCGCGCGCGCGCACGCAATGCTGCAGATGCCGCGTGCCGGGGCGGGTCAGGTTCCGCACGTGGAACCAATACCGGCGCGTGAAAACCGGGCGCAAGTGCCGATGCCGGCCCCGGTACCGCGGCCCGGTGAGGTGGTGGCGGCGACGTTTCATACTGGGGATGGCTCGCGTGGCGCGGGGTTCATCTCGCAGATGCAGGCCACCGCCGATCACGCGGAATTGGCCTCGGCGCAAACGCATTCAGCCGTGCGAGTGTTGGACTCGGCATGGAAATCGCCTGTCTCGGCGGCACCGGCGATCGAGCACCTGTCGAATCAGTCCCGGTTTTTTGGGTTGGTGGCTTCAGAGCATCGTCAGACGGCAGACTCGGCATCCCAGCACGCCCAGAACTTCGCTGCGCACAAGAGCCAGGCAGATTCCCCACAGGATTTCGAACGATTGCGGGCACAGATCGCGCAGGTAGAGGCCGCGAACAACACTCCTCCCAATGTCGGGCGTTACAGCGGACTACTGAAATCGCTCAACGATCAGCTCACTGAGATGGAGCAACGCAACCAGAAAAACGGGGCCGACTATCACGATGGGGCCGACGACGAGTCGCAGGCTGATCCGCCCTCGGATGAGGCTAAGGACATGGGTCAGGCGGCAGGGTTAGCGGCCGCGCTTCCGGGGATGATGGCCTCGCTGGCTGCCGGCATTCTCGGGGCAGTCGGGGGCCTGGCCGCCAAGGTGCCTGAAGCCGCGGGACAAGCCGCCACACAGGCAGTTTCGGGTATTGGGTCGGCGATGGGCGCAGCCCAAAAAGGTTCGGGGCGTTTGAAAATGCCGTCCTGGGATGATCCCGGTGTCGGCGGTCTGGGCGGTGGTGAGGGTTCTGGTGGGGGTACCGCACCCGCCGGGGGGCTGTCCCCGGCCCCGGGCGTGCAGACCCCCCCGGCGGGCGGCCTGGACACTTCCCGGGCCGCGGGAACCCCGCATCCGGTGCCGGCTGCGCCCGCACCTGCCGGCAGCGGGGGGATGGGGATGGCGCCCATGGGGGGCATGGGCCCGATGGGCGCAGGTGGCGGCGCGGGGGACAAGGACAAGGGCGGCAAAGAGCGCAAGATTTTGGTCCGGGCGCCGCGCAACTCCGAGCCGGTCAAGGGCGTGCTGCAGCCAACAGGTCAGGACCGCCAGCCGTCTGAGGCCAATGAACCCGCGGGGGAGAATGGTCAGCCAGAAGGCACCCGGCGGATCGTGCTCGGTAGCCGTAAGGCAAAACCCGCTGACCAGTGACAACGCTCAATTCCGGGGGGATTGTACACAGGGGCAAAGCCCTTTGTAGACAACCAGCGGGGGCCGTGTTTGGATCATTTTGTGGAGATTCCGCATCTACCTTCCTCCGAGGCGCTACGTCGTCTGCCACCCGAACAGCGAGTGATGGCAACTCAGGCAAAGCTGCAGCAGGTGCAGGCGGTGTTCAAGAGCAAGCGTCAGGAACTCGACTCGTTAACCTCTGATGCCGGCACCAGTGATGATCTGGTGCACCTGGAAATCCACGGTGACGGTCAGTGGAAGAAGCTCAGCTTGCATCCTGCTGTGGCCGCCCGGCTGACCAATATCGAGCTTGAAGAAATCCTCAACGAAATCTTCACTGTGGTCAATGAGGACGCGCGCAGTCAGTGGGCACAATGCCTGTCGTTCAACAGGCCGGCCTAGCGTACAAATGGGGGGGACTTATGGCTGACACAGACCGAAGTGGTCCGGCTGAACGCTGTGTTGAGTACCTCTGTGTCAACAATGCCGGCGACGCGCTGATCCTTGTCACCACCGATGGCAACTACAGGAACTTCCGGCTGTACGTGGGAAGCCTAGGGGCTGAGATGCGCGAGGTCACAGTGTTCGATGCGGAGCGGATGCGTGACGGGGGAACGACCTGGATCTTCACTGCAGAAGGTACTTTCTTCGCGCCTTCCCCACTGCGCCCGCCGGAGTGGGGACTAGGCTCAGACGGCTCTTGTGTTTGGCCAACGGCAGACTTAGTGGGGGACACATGGGGATTGCCAACCGCCGATACGTTCCGGCCGCCCTTGCCGTTACCCAACCCCGAGTCCTTCAAACTGGTTGACCGCGCGGTGTATGTCGATGTGGGATCCGCCACCGACGATCGAATCCTCATTGAACGCGCACAGACGGCTCTCGCGCCCGCTCACAGAGACAACGCATGACGCACGCCGCCCCCACCGATATCGAAGCGGCCCTGAGGCTCGTTCCGCCCCTGTGGGGTATGCACGCGTGGTCGCTCGCTCGCAGCGAGCAGAACGGCGATGTCACGTGGGCGTTGGCCGTCATCACGCAGGGCACTGTGTCCTCACCGGAACACCTGCTTCTGTTTTACCGCGGCACCTACATTGGGACCGCCACCGCGGATCCGCGCCCGTACACGCGCGTTCTCGACGTCACCGGCGATGTGGTGACAGTGGAGTACCGATGGCCCCTGGGCGAGGAGCCGTTGGCGGCCCCGGCCGGTGTGGGCACCGTCCGCTACCAGGTCAGCGCCCAGGGGATACAGCCTCTGGACGCACCGCCGTGGCCGCAGCAATGAGCGGCAGGTACGGCGTGTTCACTTCCACCTCGCCGAACCCGTATTGGCAGGCGCTCGACACTTAGCACCATCGGTAGGTCGTTATCGGGTGTGCTCGATCAAATGCGTGGGGTGTGGTCCCGCGCTTCCATGATCTGGAACGTTTCGATCTCGGCTTCGGGCCGCTTCAGTGGTAGCCAGTCCTGGCTTTCCGGTATGGCCAGCCACCCTTCGAGGATGCCGTAGCCAGCGGCGATGAAAAGGGCTGCGGGGATTTGCCAGATCAGCCACGGCACCACCAGCACGCCAAGCACGGTCATGGGCGGGTCGTAGAACATCGGCAACGCAACGCCGGTGAGTGCTGCGAGACCGAACAGCATGGCTAGCGGGTAGGCGTAGAGGCGCTGTGGAATAAGGGACACAAGGTAATTGGACAGAATCCGGGCGGCTGCCCACCCCGCCGGCGCCACGGCTGCCAGCACCAGCACAGTTGCACCTTCGGCGTAGTCGGCGGGGGTGTTCCATTGCCGCTGCCAGATGGTGGGGGTGACTTCGTCTTCATGCTGATCGGGGGACGGCGTGAACTCCTGGCGGCGCCGGCGCCTCAGCGACCTGCCGAGCAGTTCGGCGCGGCGGTGCTGCATGAGGAAGGGACCTTGGTTGTGCATGATCCATTCACGCCGTAGGTCATCGACGTGTTGGGTACAGGTGCGCATCAGGGAATCCAATCGTGAGAACGCTGCAGTGTGTGGTGCAGCTGGGCCATGAGGCGCTGGGAACTTGTCAAGTAGTCCTGAGCGGCTTGGAGGCTCTCGCGTATCTGCCCGGTGGTATGTGCCGCTGGGAAGTGGTCCACGGCGGCATAGGTTTTGGTGATCGCCTCGCTGATGTGGTCGGCGTCTTGGCGGATTTGATGGTTGAGTTGGGCTGCCTGGCACAGCAACGTGTGCAGGGGCCCTGGGAAGTCCATCGGTACGGGCACGGTGCCGTCGCGGGCTGCACGCATCGTCGAGCCGGGTGGCCATTGGAGCGCGTTGTCGATGCGTAGGGCCATGCGCTGTGTCAGAGTCCGTTGGCCTGCGAAGACTTTCGCCATATGTGAGCGTGATGGCCCGCCTAGGGCGGCTAGATCACCGCGCCGACAACCCATCGCCATCAGTCGACGGCCGATGTACTGATCCAAACGGACGTCGACAGTGAGCACAATTCGAGCCTATCGCCGCTTTGGCGCAGTTCAACTTCACCTAAACCGGGCTTACGATCCGAACTATGTGGAAGGTTCTGTTGTCGATCTTCATCTTTGGGGCCATCGCAGGGCCGTTGATCGCGTTGATTTTGGGTGCGGTGACAGTGCTGACTGTCATGGTCTTCTCTGTGGTGGGGGCGGTGTGTGCGCTGATGTGGGCCGGCACCAAAGGGATATGGCGCTGGGCAGGGGCTCAGCCCATGGCCGCGACCGACTCGGCTCAGCGTGCTGTACTGGCCGAAGACGTGCCGCTGGTAGGTCCGCGCTACCGCGGCGCGGAGCTCGCCGACATGCCTGGCCCTGATACATCAGGGGAGAACCCGGATGCGTCTATTTTCGAGCAGTACCGGCGCCGGCATCCAGGCGGCGGTGTGGGTCGCGCACTGGTGCTCGATACCCGCGCCTACCCGAAGGCGTCGCCATGAGCGAGACCGATGCGCAGTTCTTGCGCCGCATCTACCCGGAGGCGGCCGCCGGGGATAGCCGCGAAGACGACATTGTGATCCTTGACGAGGAACCGCTCGAGGCGAGTGCTGACGAGGACGTGCCGACCGCAGATAACGATGATGATGACCAAGATTTCGGGGACCGGTTCTCCACTGTGGCGATCGAGCAATCCGAGATCGAGAAACCTGCGGGCGGGCAGCAGGATTCAGATGAGGACAGCACGGTCAATGGGCGTACCAAGACCACCTTGGCGGTGTTGGGCGGTGTCGGTGTGTTTGTGGCCGTGGTGATCATCGTGATGGTCAATGTGTTGAGCAAAGATACTGCGGCCGTGGCCGCCCCTGAGCCTCAGCGCAGGGTCAACGTCGCCGGCTCTGCGACGACACCGCCGGTTTCAGCAACTGAGTCCGCCAGCACGGACCGGTCCATGCCTTTCGAGGCCTCCGCCGACTGCGGGGAAGGCTCAACGACAGCACGCAACGTCGAAGACCCCACCGGCGACAGCGCGTGGGTGTGTTACGGGCCGGGGCTGGGGCTGGGGCAGCCGATCGATTTGAAGTTCTCCGATGACATCACCGCGGTGGCGATCAAGCTGGCGCCGGGATGGCTGGCCAAACGCCCGGGCGGCAAGGAGGAGTGGGGCCAGCACCGCATCATCACCAAGATCCGGTGGTGGTTCATGAACGATGTCAAGGGCCGCTATGTCGACCAGGACACCAAGAACGTTAAAGGCATTGCGACGGTGCCGGTGGAGAACATCCGCACTCGCTGGATTCGGGGAATCGTGGTGCAGACTTCTCGGCCGCCCACAGACCAGGTGCCGCAGAACTCGGCACCCTCAGGTGGCGGGATCTTCGGGGGCCTGTTCGGCCCGGACGGGTCGAGTTCACCGGGAAGCCCCGGTACCGGGGATGCACCTAACGCTTCCTCGGATCCGGGCATGCGCGATGCGATCGATCAGTCGTTCGCGACGAGCCGGATCGAGGTGATAGGCCATGTTCCGAACTGAGAATACGGTCTGTAGAGATTTGCCGGATGGCATGAGGGAATAGTCGCATGACGCGGACCTGGAAGAACCGTTTCAAACTGATCGGCAAAGTTGTTGGCATTCTGCTGGCCATTTATTTGAGCTTTTGCACGATCGTTGCTGGCACGTCCACTACATGGAGCTGGATACGTCCGCCTGAGGGTCCGAATGTGCGGGGTATCTCTCAGACGACGTCCAACGAGAGCGCGGTGGCCACCGCCTGGGCGATCGAGTGCTTTGCGCTGTTTAAAATCGCCACTACCGCGGAGCGGGACTTGCTCAAGGATTGCTTTCCTTTGCCTGACGACTACGCGCTGCCGGAGACCCCGAAGATCTTCATCACGACGCCGCTGGCGTTGACGACGTTGGAAGACAAGCGCCAGTCCACCAGTACGGCGCAGCTGTACACCGTGTTTTTGACGACGCTGGAGCGCCCGTACGCGGGGGCTGCCGCCAAGCGTGCCTATTACGCCGTGCCGGTCAGCGTGGTCGATCACGGTCCGGCTGGTGTCAGCCTTCCAGAACGTCTCGGGGGACCGCCGGCTGGGGTCAGGTTGGCAACGCTCTACAGCTACGGAGTGACGACCCCTGATGTGAAGACGGGCAAGGGCGGAGCTCCGCTGGCTACCGATCTGGCGGGATTCTTCACGGTGTTCCTCACGACCAGCGATGCCGGGCAGCTGGCCCATTACGTCACCGGGACAGCGCAGATTGGGCCTCTGGGGGCCTATCAATCGGCGTTCTTGACCAAACTCGAAGCTACTCAACCTATTCCGGATAGCCCCGTTGAGGGTACCGAACGGCAGGTGCTGGCTCAGGTGACAGTGCAAACCGAACAGGTGTTGGACTGGCCCATGACCTATCCGTTGACGGTCACTTTCACCAAGGGCGCTTGGGCCGTGTCGCGCTTGGACTACATGCCGCTGGTCGATGTAAGCGCAGACGCCATCGAATCCGCGGCATCCTCACCGACCTCTACCCGATAGGAGATTTCCTGATGACTACCCAGATTCTTGCGGCCGTGAACCCGTTCTCGTTCGTACAGAGCACGGCGGTACAGGTCGTGATCACGTGCGTGTCGGTGGTTTTCGCTGTCGGCGCGGTGGTGACGGTGAAGAGCATGATGAGCAGGCATGGCGGTATTGGCGCCGCGGTGGCATCAGCGCTCGGGGTGATCCTGGTGGCGTGCATTGTGGGCGCAGGTTGGGGTGCTTACAGCCTGCTGGGCGGCTGGCTCAATAGCCAAGGTGTGCGGACGGTACAAGTGGTTCCGCCCGGCGGCGGCACCCCGTACGGCAGCTAAGGACTTCTCGTTATGGCGCAGGAGGATTCAGCACAGCTGTTCAGCTCGTTTCGGGATGTCCCAATATCGATCTCGGAGTCGGACTCGTTCAAGATCCCTCTGGGGCCATGGGGCCCAGTGGATCTGGTCATCGGTGTCCTAGGTTTGGCCTGGACTGTGTTCTGGGTGATCATCAACCTCGATAACGATCCCCTGACTAAGGGCATTTTCAGTGTCATGATCTCGGCGGGCGCGGTAGCGGCGGCACGGCAGATCAAGAAGGGCCGACCGCCGCTGCTCACGCGGTTCGTGTGGATGGTGCGCCGCTGGTTCCCTCAAATCGTCGACACGGGCGACGGAATCTACAAGAAACCGTTAAGAAAGTAGCTCTGTAGCACTTCGGGCATACCGGGGTTAGCGTCTATTTGTGCAAATACAACCCCCGGAATTCGCAGAGAAAAACCTATCTGTCTGTGACGGTGGCGTCTACGCAAATTATTTGCTATCTGGCATGCCATACATGTTCAAGCGCAAGGAACGTCGCCGCCGGTTCGCGGAACTGCACCGCCAGCTCACACAGGCCTTGCCGTCGGGGACGTTGCTGTATCTGGTGGCCGCACCGACTGACATCGACTTCATCATGCGACGCGCCTTGTGGGGACACCTGAGCCCGGCGCAACTGCGGCGCGCGGTCGCGGGGGAGTTGCAGGATCCGTGGGTTCAACACGTGCAGGCCTATGAATCCACTTTCCGGGCCTACGCGCCCTACCAGCGTCTGTTCTGGATCGCGATGCCTGTGGATGCCGGGTTGGAAGGGTACGCCAAAGGCTCTGCAAAGCAACGCTTCCGGAACTGGCTTGCTGGTGCCGACAGCGAAGCGGCCACCACGTTGGAGGGCTGGCGGGAGACCGCAGACACCATGGTTCGGGGGCTGCCGCGTGACTTCAAACCCACACCGGTCACCGAGGCGCAGCAGGAGTGGTTGTGGGACCAGTTCTGTTCCCTCGGCGCATTCAACGACCCGTTTCCGGCACCGACGGTGCCGGCAAGGGGCGTTTTCCGGCGGGCCAAGTTCCACCCCCGCGGCGGCCGGCGCGACGAGTCGATTCTGAAAGTGACGCGCCCGGACACCCCCGAGATCAGGCCGAGCTATCAGAGCGTGGTGACGCTGTTTGGCGCTAAGAAGCTGCGATTCCCTGGCTCGGAGATCTTCAAATTGATCGACCACATCGACCCCGCCCTGGGCCGGGTGAACTGCGCGATGCGGCTGAGCTTGAACCACGTGCAGGACGAGAAGAATCACAACACCAGTACCGCCAAGAACATTCGAGACCAGGTCCGCCAGCGCGGTATCGCCGCGCTCAATGACGACGAACTCAAGCACCAGATGCAGGATCTGCGCGAGTACAACAATCTACTCAGCGCCGAACCTGGGCAGAAGGGCATGAACGTCGATGTCGTGTTCGCTGCCGGCGCGGACTCGTTGAGCAAAGCGCGCAACCTGGAACAGGCGTTGCTCAGCATCATGGATCGCTCGGGTGTTTCGCTGCGATCATTCCCTGGGTCGCAGGCCGGGCTGATCAAGGTTTTCGCTCCCGGCAACGAGAAGCAGGCCGGACTCGAGGGTATGGGCCATCCGACGACACCGACGAAGTTCTCTCGGTTCGTGCCGCTGATCTCGACCGGCTTGGGCAACTCCACAGGCATACCACTGCTGGTGAACTACTCGACGTTGCGCCGCGAGATCGTGCTGCTGGACCTGCAGGGAGCCTCGGGGCGCGGACATGTGGGCGTGATCTTGATCGGTGGATCACCTGGTGGCGGTAAGTCGCACTGCTCGAAGATCATTGTGATCGGACTGATGAAGCGCCGCTCACGGATTCACGTCGTGGACCCCACTGATACCCGCGAATGGGAAAAGGCGATCGGGCAGGAACCTGGGGTCAAGGTGATTGACGTGGCCGGCGGCAAGGTCTCCATGGACTTGCTGCGCCTACTGAGCCCCGACGTCGGCGGGGAGGTGTTCGTCGACCATCTCATGCCATTGTTGGGGTATCCGGCAGAAAGCAGCGAGGGTGATCGCCTGGAGCTGCTGCTGGAACCCGCCTCGCGTGACACGAAGGGCATCGGCAGCTGGAACCGGCTGGTGGAAGTGTTGAGGCAAGAGGCCAGCACTGACGCCGATCGGGAAATGCTCAACAAGTTCGAGGTGCTGTCGAACCGCTCGTATATGCGGGCGCTGACCGATGAGTTGTTGGAAGCCCCTGATATCAGCAAGCTTTCAGGGCTGGTGTGGAACATGGCCGGCATTCCGCTGCCCACCAGCACGGAGAACGACACGGAGCATCTAGCGAGCCGAATCTCACGGCGCGAGCGGGCGGGGCAGGCGATCTATGGCATCTGCGCCGAACTGTCGCAGCAGTTGTTCTTCAACGATTCACAGAGCAGCGACTTCATCGTGCTTGAAGAGGCCGAGGGCTATTTGAACTCCCCGGCCGGGGGCAAGCGGGCTCACAAGATCACCCGCGAGGCCCGGCGGCTGCAAACGGGCCTTGTCGTGATCAGCCAGAACCTGATCAACGACTGCAGGAAGATGGGGACGGAGTTCGTGACCCAAACGATCCTGACCCGGTTCGATGAAGATGATGTCGCCAAAGCCCATCTGGAGCGGTTCATGGGGATCACCGAGGCCGAGTATCCCGACGTGGTGCGTCGCTATATTGACGACACTTCGCCGCCTGAGCTGAATGACACCCTCGAAATGTCGATGGCCACTGACGATTTCGATCTGGCCATGTCAGATTTCGGCAAGACGATATCTGGGCGTGAGGGTGAGTGCTTCTTCCGCGACGAGTTCCGCAGGGTGGGGCGCGGCAAGCTGCTGGGCGCACCGACTGCGGAGCTGGCAGACAGACTGAACACCAACCCAAACGAACAAAAGAGCACCGACGGGGCCAGTAAGCCGAGCAATGGTCAGCGGGGTGCGGCGTGATCGCGGCGTGGTGGTACACTCGCTCGTCGCGGCTGCGCTGGACGATCCGCATCTATACGGTGTGCTATTTGGTGTGCGTGTGGATGATGAAGTCGCAAGCCGCCATCGCTCGCGCTGACGACACTACCGAGGCGGTATCGCGCTCAGGGAACATGATGGGCTGGACTGGGCTGCACAGCCTGCGCGGAATCCCGTCCTCATCAATGCATCTGATCACGTTGTCCGATCGACGCGGAAACGGGTTCTTCGACGTCATTCTGGCGATTGTGCAGGTCTTCAAAGACATTGTTACTTTTACCTTTCCGGCTGGTCTGCTGACTGGCGCGGTGGCCTGCTTCCTGCTGTTTATGTCACTGATCCTGTGGCTGTTTAAGTTCGCGCAGTCGATGGTGTGGCTGCAGTGGCTCGCGGCGCTGTTCGCGCCCCTGTTCACGGCGCTGGTGCAGGTGGTGGTGCAGCTGGGCATCTTGCCGGTCTGCTTGTTGATCGGGCTGACAACCGGTGGTGTGGTGTTCATGCTGGGTGAACGCGGGCGCGGCATGGCGATGATGGCCGCTGCGTTCGGGGTCGGATTGTTAAGCCTGGCGTTCTTCTCTGATCCTGTGGGGGATCTGTACTCGCCCGACACTGGGCTACTGGCGGCCATTCGTCACTTGGGATTTCAGGTGGGTGAGGCGGCTGCCCGCAACGGGGCGTTGCCGGGCGCCACCGGTGCCGCCCAGCTCGACAATGCGATGGCCCGCATGGTGACCTCCCTACAGGAGGGGCCGCTCATGCAGGTCAACTTCGGTCACGTCCTCGGCTCGCAGTGCGACGAGGCCTACAAGCAGGCATTGGCCACCGCCGATAGCTCTGTGGCGCTGGATAAGATCAGGGGATGCGATAGCGCCGCGGCCGACTACGCTGAACACCTCGCGTGGGAGGCCTTGGCGGCCGTCGGGATCTTCGGGCTGCTGGCGGCCGTGATGGGCCTGTTCATCATCTACGTGGTGATCGCTGAGGTCGAAGTAGGTTTCAAGGCAGGTGCCTACGCCATCAGTGTTATCCCTATGAGCGGCCCCGGGGCGATTCCAGGTCCTACACAACGTGTGTGGATTCAGTTGATCAAGAACCTGGGTATGGCCGCGTTCGAATGGTTCGCCTACACCGTGTTCGCCTCATTCATTGCGGTCCTGATGATCTCGGCCACAGGAGAAGAGTTCGCAGCACGCACCGGCATCAACCACCCGGTGGTGAAGTTTCTCGTCGCGACGATCTTGTCTGGGGCCGCGATCGTCGCGTTCTGGAAAATCACGGGATCGTTTCGCACCATGTCATTTCGCAAAGTGTCCAGGGCCATGTCGGGCCCGGCGACAGCGGCGCAAGCGGCCATGCTGGGCACCTTCGCCAAAGGGCAATCGGCCGGCGAATGGGCGCACAACTGGCTCAATTCGCGCGGCGACGGCGAATCAGACGACGCCGACGATGAGGACAGCGATGGGCAGGGTAAGAACAGCCCGCGGGATCCCGACGTGCCCACACTCCCCGACAACATTCCCGAAACGGTCATGCCCACCACAGCCTCAGCCCCCGACAGCCAAGAAGCGCAGGGCTCTACCACCTCCCGCACCCAAGCAGCGACCGACGCCGCCGTGGCCACCGTCGCCCCGGAGGCCGCGGTGGCCCAGCGCGTCGCCGAACGCGTCCGTGGCCGTGGCCACGGCGAAAACGAGGACCCCAGCGCCGGCGGCGGTGGTGCGGGCGCCACACGCGCTGCCCAGCAGTACCTGACCGATGATCACGTGCCCGACCATGATGGGGCCCCGCGCCGCGGGGACACGGACAGCACGCCGGCCGTGCCGGGTCTGCCCGACGTCGCGGCCGACACGGCCAACGCCGAACCAGGCAACAACGGACCCAGCGTTTCGACAACACCGGAAGGCCAATAGACGATGAAACCTTGGTATTGGTCCCTTGGCGCTGCCGTAGGGGTGTTGGTGTGGGAGGTTGGGGTGTATTTCTCCGGCATTGTGAGTCTGGCGTTCTCAGCAGCTACTACGTTCAACCCGGGAGGCTGAAAACTATGCCGACAACAGCAAGCAGCAAGTTCGCCGAAGGCCTGCGGCACCTGGGGTTGCTGCCGGGCGTGGCAACCAGCAGGAATGATGCTGCCACAGCAGCAGGATGCTTTCGTGAAGCCACCCGCCTTGACCCCACGATGTGTGATGCCTGGCTGGGCTTGGCCTACGCACAAGGTTCCACCGCCCAAGTCCTGGGCGCAGCGCACACTCATGCCCGCAACATGTATCGGGAAGTGCGCAGCCTCGAAGTGCCCGACAGCCATCTGGCACCCATTGTGCGCACACCCATCGGCGGCAATTTTACGATCACCAGCAAGACGGCACTAGCCGCCGGTTATGCCGGGTTGCTGGTCAGTGACCGCCGGTTCGATGACGCCGAGAATCTGCTGATCGAACTCAACCAGCCCGAAAACACCTACGTGACGATGATATCGACCATCCTGTACGCGGTAACCGAACGCTGGACTGACCTGCTGACCACAGCGGACAAGGGCCGGCGCCCCGCCGATGTGACGATGGCGGCCACCATGGATGCGCTCACCGCACAGGCGGCCGCGAAAATGGGGCAGTTCGGGCGCGCGGTGGAGCTCGCCGAATTCGCCTACCTGCACGGCGACCCGGCCACGAAGGGGTCTGCGGCGCTGACCGCGGGTCTCGCGCTGCGCAGCCTGAGCCAGGCCGACAAGGCCACTGAATGGCTGACCAAGGCAGCGGCCACCGGAACCAGCCCGGAAGCCAAAGCAGCACTGGATAACTCCGGCTATGTTCTGACCGTCGTCACCGACGATGTGATCAGCGCGCGCACCAACCGGTGGGATCCCAACAGTGCACCATCGCTGGAGGAACTCGAGCGCGAGATGCGCCGCGTCGGCGACCCTGAGCTGTTGGCTGAGGGGGAAGCCGAGCTTGCCGCCCACGTGGGTTTGGTCGTGGTCAAGGATCGGATAGAACAGCTTAAGACTGCCCAGAAATTCGACTTGGAGATGCGGGCGGCTGGCGAGCCGGTCGGTGAAATCGAAAGTCTCTGCATGACTTTCGTTGGTGAACCGGGCACTGCCAAGACCTCAGTGGCGAGGGCGACCGGCAAGATTTTCTGCGGATTGGGGCTGCTGCGATTCCCCGACGTGTATCGGGTAACGCGGATGAACCTCGTGGGCGAGGCGATCGGTCAAACAGCTCAGCGCACCAGCGAGTGGCTGGAGCGGGCACGTGGAGCCACGCTCGTGGTCGACGAGGCTCACGAGTTGTGGAAGCCGCAGACGACGAATGATTTCGGCGTGGAAGCTCTCGATACGATCATGAATTTCGCTGAGGAGCACCGTCGCGACATCATGATCATCCTGGCCGGATACAAGCTGCGCATCGACGCCATGCTCGATGCCAACCCAGGTCTGCGAAGCCGGTTCCCCGCGCAGCTGGAATTCCCGTCGTACTCGGCCGAGGAGATGCTGTCGATCAGCGACGTGATCGCCCGGCTGAGTTCCAAAGCGATTCTCGACCCGAGCGCACGTGGATACTTGGCCGCGATTTTCACCCAGTTGACCAGCACATACGAGGATTACAATCCTTACGGCGGGGAGCCGCGTCCATTGGTCGACCGCGCAGCCAACGGGCGCTTTGTACGCATGCTGCTGACGGAGGCTTCCATCTGGATGAAGAACCGAGCGATGAGCGACCCGCTGATCGACCGGAGCACCCCGGATGGGCGCCGGCAAGCGCGCACATTGTGCGAGGCTGACCTGCGGCGCGCGGCGCCGCTGGTGTTGAAGGCGCAAAAGTGCGATCCGCAGATCGCCGACGTGAACACCGATAGCGCTTTGATTGCGCTGTGATCGATTGGGGCGGATCCGCCCTTAAAATTCTGGTAGCGACCTCAGGAGGTTACATCGCATGGCCGACAAACCAATGCCGCCAACCGGAGCGGTCGAGGCGCAGCACGACCACCCGCATTCGGACTCTGAACAGTCCCAGCCCGCTGAAGCGCAACACGACAGCGGCCCGGCAGAGGACCCTTCTGCCGGTGGCGATCCGTCTGCCAGTGGCGATTGGCCTCCTGGCCTAGACCCGACCCAAGGTGTGTCCGGACTCGACGGATCCGACCCCCTCAGCGACATGGACCCGTCGACTTTTCTGGGGCCCATCCAGGAACTCGGGTCGAAAGTTGGTGAGCTGCCCACCCAGCTGGGCCAAGGGCTGCAGCCAGCGATGCAAGCAGCGCAGGCCCTGCCGTCTATGGCCTCAGCCTTGGCGCAACCCGCGGGCAATGGTCTTGCTGGTGCCGGGTCACCCTCAGGTGGCGACAAGGTCCAACTCGACCCTGAGAAAGCTCATGCCACCACGAGCAAGGCTGAGCAGGAATCAGCCAGCGGCTTAGCCAAGAAATCAGGACCTCAAGGCCTGGCAGGAAAGGCCCCGTTCGACGCGGCCGTAGTGACGGGGGCTGTCGAACAGGAGGTGATTGATACCGCGGGCCGCGGCCAGCTCGGCGTGCGATCGGTATCAACCAGTGCGAGCCGGCGAATCGGCACCGCCACCATCGAGGCCGCCGACGAGAAGGCGGCCGCCGAACAGGCATCCGTCCGCTACATCTGATCGACGACAACGGGATTTGGACAGGTAGCCACTTTGAGCGAGAACTCCGCCGACACACCAGAACCTGACAGCATCGAAGCCCTGCGCCATGACCTCACCGAGCTGAGCAGCCGCACCACCAGCCGACACCGCTACCTCACTCGCGAAATCAACGCCCTCGGAATCCTTGTCGTGCTCATGCTGGCCGGTGGGATCATCGTCGCCATCGTCGGAGCGTTATGGTCCGGCTCATCGCCCACGACCGCCGACGACGACCTCGACCAACTGCTAGCTCCGGGAACGCACTGCTATCGCAGCAGCGAAGAAATGGCCGCCGCGCGACAACGCGCGCTGGCCGCGATCGATCGCCTCCAGTGGGACCGCGACCACCGCAGCAGCGACGACACCGAGCATGGCCCCTACTACTCGCCGCCGGCTCTAACCCAGGCCCCGCCGGCACTGCCAAGCATCGTCGGCGCGAAAGACCCAGGCGTGCCACAACCAGGGGACAACCAGAACGTCGACACCGACCTATGCTTCGGGATCCCGAAGCGCGTCGGGTAAAACCCAGCCACGTGGTCGCGGCTCGGGGGCTTGTCGCGGCTGAGTGCCGGTCGAACGATTGCAGAATCCGTACAACATCGGTCAGCTTTGGCGTTTGACGGCTCCTGTTTCATCGACCACGTCGAGAATGACCGACAAACCTTCCGGGATCTCGCTGCCCGGACCGACCAGCGCAGCCGCATTGGCTATACAGACGCACGTTCCGTCCGGCCGATAGGCCTTTGAGATGGCATCGGAGGGTGTGAAGCGCCCACCCAAGTAGTCAGTGCCCGCGCTGCGAACGTCCCACCACCGGCCGATCGCTCGGGCTTGGGCGACTTCCTCTGGAACGTCGACGGCCACGATCCGGACCGTGGTGTATCCGCCTTGGTGGAGCTCGCGAAGCAGTTGCGCCCCAAGCGGCGGCCACTTGAGCGTCCCCTCGATGATGATCGGTTCGCCACGGCCAATGCAGTGCCGGCGCAGCGTATCCCAGATCCGAATGGACTCATCGTGCACGAGGGAAGCGAGCTCACGAGGGGCGATCGGCTGGCCATCACCCAGAGTCATCGACAGCAGATCATCGAACAGACCGCTGTGCAGCGCCTCGTTGAGGATGTGATCCTTGGCAGTGTCTGCATCCAGCCGCCGATAACCGGCCTTGCTGGCACCAAGAACCGCATCGAGCGCCCGCGACTTGCCCGACCCCGGGGCGCCAGCCGTTATCACGGCCACACCGCCAGGGGCCAGGGTCCCAGCCGGAGCCAGGTAATCAGTCACGATCCGCTTGCGCACCTGTGCACGCCGCGGATCATTCTCAAACACCCTATGCGTGGCGCGGGGACTGTCGGGCGCCAGCAATCCGCCTAAGGCGGTGAGATGCACCAGCTCGGCAGCGACCGCATCACGTAGCGGATCAGTCGACGCGCTCACCCGGGAGCGACGGCGTTCTCGCGGGCCCGACGAGCCCGGAACAGTTGCTCGTACTCCTCGTAGGTCAGTTTGTCTTGCTGGTAGGCGAATTCGATATCGTCCCAGGTGCCCCGCACGTAGGCGTCGGTGGGAAGGCCGCCGACTTCGGGGACGTATCCCTCGGTGTAGTCGAGCTCGCTGAGCATCTGCAGCATCGTGTCCGTGTCGATCTCGCCGGCGTCACGCTCGTCGACGATGCAGGAAACCGACAACGGCGCCACCCGCAGCACACCATCATTTTCACGTTTCACCGCGGCAAGCGTGCGGCTGACGTGCGGCTGCGATACACCAAGCAAGTCCGCGATCGCCGTCTGCGGGCGGCCAGCCAGTGCGGCTGCCACGATCACACTGCGCTCGCGGTATGCGACCAGCCGGCGCTGTGCGCCCACTTTTCGCAGGACAGCATCGGTGACCGGTGCCTGCTGTACCGAACCAGGGCGTCCCATGGCCGTCACCACCTCTCTATGCAATCAGTATAGTCGCATGTCAAGCGCTACTAATTCGCGCGGCAGGCGCTCCGGGCATCAACAGGTCGCCGAAGACCAAGGCGTGCACAACCCGGGGGGGAGAACCAGAACGTCGAGACCGACGAATGGGCTTCGTAGAACCCGACCAGGCCTCGGATGGCCGCGCGGCCGCCCTATTCCGGACCGAGAAGGGTGGTCACGATCGTTGTCGCTTCGCGTAGCGCTGTGGTTCCGATGTTGCCGATCGGGGTGTCAAGCGCCGCTGTGGGTAGCCACTGGATGAGTTCGGGTAGGACGACGCCCTCGGGTTGATGCACGGTGACGACCATGGCCATTGTGGCGCTGGGGATTTCGCCGGGGACGAAGGGGCATGTGATGACGCGGCCGGTGTGGGCCGCGAGGTGGATCGTGTTCGATAGCACCACGACGTACAGCTCGGGGTCGCTGTCGAGACGGGGGGTGATGTCGCCTGGGGTGATCACAGGCCGGCGGCTCGGTTTGTCCGGTAGACCTTTTGCGCGTAGGCGTCGATGTTGAGCGCTGGCACGGTGTGTGCGGTGTAGTTGTTGAGCGCGATGCGTAGGTGTTCGTTGCGTAGGGCTTGTTCGATCATTTCTGATCGATTCAGGCCGGCATGCTTTGCGTCCACGTCGGCTGTCGCGAGGACGTCGCGTTCGATTGTTACCGACACCTTCTCCTTCGCCATACCACTTATCCTACCGTTAGTAGGATCAAAGGTCGTATTCTCAGCAAGGCCAGGCCGGGCCATTCAAATCACCCCGTTCAGGCCCGCCTCGCGGGCCGGTCGACGGTGGCGGTCGACCGGCCCGTAGAGATACGGCATAGTCACAGCTGCCGTGCTTCTCAGCTGCCAGGGACGCTGGCTAGCCGAGGTGGGCAGTGACAGTCATCCGCGTTGCGACCATCGGATAGCGACAAACATGCAGGTAAAGTAGACGCAATGCGAGGTTTTCGATACGCTTTTATGCCATGAAGGCTGCAGATATCACCCCCGGCAAGGCCATCGCCAGGACACCCCGTGGCAGCTTTGTCCGTGTCTGCGACCTCCCCGGAACGGTCACCGCCAAGAACTCTGCTGTGTCCCGCGCGCACAAAGCCGGCGACCTCATCGCCGTCCGCAAAGGTCTTTACTTCAAGGGCACCAAAACGCGGTACGGCATGACGCGGCCGTCGGCCGAGGAAATCGCCGCCGAAGTCCTCGGCAAGACCGGGGTCGGCCCGACCGGATACAGCGCAGCCCGAGCCCTCGGCTTGACCACCCAGATCCCCCGTGAGCCGACACTGACCGTGGCAGGCCCAGTGCCCACCTCGCTGCACGGCGTGAAAATCGCACGCCGAAACAACATGAACCGACGCAGACTGCGATACACGGAAATCGCGCTACTGGAGCTCCTGCGAGGCGACTGGGAAACCACCGTCGATGAAGGCTGGCCGGCACTGGTCTCGACGTACCGCGCCGGCACCAAATCCCGCACACTGCGCCCACGCGCGCTGCGTGAGGTGATCGCCACCGAACGCTCGCCACGAGCACGCAAAAACTTCGAGCGCCTCATAGCGGCCGCGGCGTGACGCTTCTGCGGCATCACCCCAACGATCTTCGCGCCCTGATCGACCTGACCGCAACCGCCCGCGGCATCAACAACGTCTTCGTCGAGAAAGATTTCTGGGTTACCGAAACACTGCGCGCCGCGACCGCTCCCATCACGTTGGAATCCCGCGACGGCGGTGTGCATCCGGTCCACACGATCTTCAAAGGGGGAACGAGTCTCAGCCGGATCTACGGCGTCATCGAGCGCTTCTCCGAGGACGTGGACTTACTGATCGGCTTCCCACCGGTCGATGCCAGTGTTGGCGCCAAAGACCGTGTCTTGAAAACAATCCGCGACAACGTCGGTACCCACCTGGGCCTCGGGGCGGCCGATATCACCACAGAAGGCTCACCCACAAAAGGCGTCAAACGCAACACCCGCTACCACTACCCACGAGAGCGCCGGCGCCACCACGCCATCAGCGGCGGGGTGCTTCTCGAGATGGGCTGTCGCGGCGGAACCTTCCCAACCCAGACGCATCCGATGCAGTCCATGCTGGCCGAACACGCGATCAACGAACTAGGTGATACCGCTGACACCTGGGCCGAATTCGCGGCATTCGACGTCGAGGTCCTCGCGCCGGAACGAACCCTGATGGAAAAGCTCGGAATGCTGCACGACGCTGCGACCAACGCCGGCGACGACAAACACCGAGCCCGACTGTTGTCGGCTGGACGCCACATCTACGACGTCCACCAACTCCTCAACGCAGATCAGGTCCTCGACGCGTTGCGAGCCGCAGGCCCGACCGGAATAGAAGCACTGTGCACTGACATCTATGTGCACAGCTTGCAGGCCGGATTCCCCTGCACACCACGACCATCAGACGGATTTGGACAAAGCCCGCTAGTGCATCCGACGTCCCAATGCCGAGATGTGCTGGAAGCGGCCTACGAAGCGTCGGCGGCACTGATATACGGTCACCGCCCCACACTCGACGAATGCCTCGACACGATCAGGGCCAACGCCGTCCACCTGTGATCCGAAGTAACATAGCTGGCGGCGATGGATACAACGGTCGGTATCGGTGTGGACAGTGCAGCTCAGGGCCGTTAACGTGGTTTTATGACCGAGGTGGGGCAAGGCACGGTGTATCAGACGTACGCGCCTGCGCCCCCGCAAGGTCAACAGCAGCCAGCTCCGTATCCGACAACTGGACCTGGTTATCCCGTACCCCAGCTTCCGGCACCTCGGCGGCCGAGGAACCTCTTTGGGGTCCTGGGTGCTGTCGTCGGCACCGTCGGGTTGGTGTGCGGAGTGGTTGCGCTGATCGTCACTCTCACCAGGCCCGCACCGCCGGCGCCTACACCTGCTCCCACCGCTGCGCAGCCTTTCATGTTCTCACCAGAGGTCGACAAGCAGTGGTGCATCTCAATGCGGCCACTTCTTGCCGAACGAATGGACATGACGCCAGCTGAGGTGATCAGCAATGGCCCCGGGGGACGAGAGTATCGAAATTTCGCGTCTTGGGTCGGGGGGTGGTCGGAAAGAATGACCACTGCTATGAATCAAGCCGACCATGTCGGCGGTTGGCTTGATCGGACGGCCAGGAGGGCAGTCGATATGACCGTGGCCGTGAGCTTTATCAAGGACGACTCCTGGTGGAACCAAGACGCAAGATACGTTTTTAACGACGCGGCAGAGACATCCACGACGGTAAATGCGTACTGCCGGTCGGTTGGCGAGCCGGTTCGCCCGTAGGTTTTCGACCAGTTCAGATCTAGTACCCACGGCCGTAGGCTCAGGGTTATGGCATTGTCGAAGCCCAACAACCAGCATTCACGGTTAATTTCGTGGCCGCTTTGGCCCGATATTCGTCCCAGCACGCTGGGTGATCTGGCGGCTGACCACCGTGCAGACCAGCAGACAGCGCTGGACACCGCCCGCGGCCTGCGCCGCGCTTACATCGAGGTGATGGCTGAGGAGAAAGGCTTCTTCGCAGACGCCAGCGTTCGGGCCTACACACAGGAAGAGTCGGGCTGGCGAGACCTTGCTGCGTTTCGGGGTCAGAAGGCCGCTAACGTCGAAGCGTGGGCAAGAATCGGTGAAACCCTGATGCTGACGCTGATGGGGATCGACGACGACGCACACGCGGAGTTGAAGGCACAGGAAGCCCTGAGAACAACCCTGCCTGCAGCGTACGGGATGCTGGAGGTGACGGTTGTGACGAGAGCTATTGCTGCGGCCGAGGCCGCGTCCGCCAAAGCCGTTGCGGAGGTCGAGGCGATCAACGCCACGATTCCCAAAACCATCTTCACCCAGTTCAGCCCACCCAACGGGCAAGGGGCGACCAAGGTTACGCCCGTCGATTCGACCACAAACAAAGATGGGGGAACGGCAGGCAGTGACCACAACAGCATGGCACCAGCCGACAAGGATAGTGAGAAAGCAAAAGAACTCTCCTCTGGCAAGGAGCTAGGCGACCACGCAGCAACCGACAACAGAGACAAACCAACTGAAGGCAACGACACAAAGCCGCAGAACGCTGACCACGCGGCGCTAGAAGGTAAGGCAGACAAGCTTACTGATGCAGGGGCAGGTACCCAGGCGGGTGTCGGTCCTGCTGCGGGGCAGGGGTTGGGGCAGACTGCTTCACCGCTGGCTGCGGCTGGTGGGGGTTCGCAGGCTGGTTCTGGTTCTGGGAGTGGTTCCGGGGCTTCTGGTTTGAGTGGGTTGGGTCGTCAGGGTGGTGGGGCTTCGGGGCTTGGGAATGTGGGGTCGGCCCCTAAGGCTCCGGCTGCTGGTGCTTTGCCGCCGTCTGGCGGGCCTGTTAGTGATTTTGCGAAAGGGTTCACCTCGGGCGCTTCGGCGGGCGGCGCACCTCCTGCTGCTGCTGCGAGGCCGTTGCTGCCTGCTGAGGGTGCCCGGGCGCCGATGACGAGTCAGATGGGCGCTGTGTCAACGCCTCAGGCTCCTGGCGTGCAGGGGACTGGTTTGTCAGGGGGGAGTTCCGGTGTGAGTTCGGGTATGCCGCCGGTCGCGCCTGTGGGTGCGATGGGTGGGCATGCGCCTGGCGGGGTGGGGGGTTCGGGTCCGCTTCCTCCGTTTGGCTCGGATCTCAAAGGTGGTGGGGGCCCATCTCAGACTGCGGCGGGGCCGGCAGGTGCGGGCAGCGGTGCGGCGACGACGCCTGCCGGCGGTAGCGGGAGTGGTTCGCAGCAGGGTGGTGGTACGGGGGCGCCTGCGGCGATGTTGTCTGGTGCGACTGCTGCGGGGGCGGGAGGCGCGGGGTTGGCGGAGAAGTATGCGTCGGTGGATCTGGCGCCGGCGCAGCGGCGGGTGTGGGAGTTGCAGCATGCGTGCCGTAGGGAGGGCTGGCATATCGACTGGGCCGTTGGGCTTTTCGAGGATTACGGCGGCATTCAAATGCTGTTTGTATCCGATGAGGGTCAGGGGTTTGTTCCCTCGACGGTGGTGTTGCCGAATTCGATGTTGCCGGCGATGACTGATCCGGTTCTGCCGACAGATTTCTTGCGGCGGTGGTTCGGGTGGGGCGATGTGACTCGATTGATGTTGGAGTACGCCAACGCGCGAGTCGCTGGGGGTAAGGGTGGCTTGCTTGGGTTGGCTACAGGTGGGTCTACGACCGCTGCGGAGCGGGTGAACGTTCCCGTGTTGTCGGCCGATATCGGTACGAATCCGATTCCCACGACTGATGAGGTGCCGGGCCTGGGCAACGGGCGTTATCACCGGCTGAGTTCGTTGGATCACGAGTTGTACAAAGAGCTGCGGGACGTGAGCGATCCTCGTCGGGCAATTGCTCAGCTGACCGACAGATGCCGCCGCCTGGTGAGCGAGGACATGCATCTGCCGACCTGTGGGCATGATGCCATTGGGAAACTCGGTATGGGACAAGAACTGTCGGATCCGTTGCTTGAAGAGTTGCGTACCGCTGGTCGCAATCAGCTGCAGCTCGCTTCTACGCAGCGGCCAGGTAAGGGCGACTATGGGCCACCAGAGTCACACGCCGCGATGCAGAACCTGTACCGCGCTTCCTGGATCGCTTCGCAGATTTTGGAAGCTCTTGTCCGCATGAGTGATTCGGTGCCGGATCTTCCTGATGCCGCGTATGCGGTGGTGGCGGCTGAACGGGTGGCGCTTTAGCTGGAGGCGCACCGGTAGGGTGCGGCGCGACCACGACGCGCGTTAATGCGGTCGTGGGGTCGCGGCCCGTATTTGGGTGGCCGGCAATGGTCGATAAGACGAGCCGCGTGTCGCAGTGCTCGTGTTGGCCGTCGATAGCCCGGAGTGTGCTGATTTGTCCAGGTCAGGGGCTTTGTAGAACTTTCGCGGGGTCGGCTTTAGGGTGAGTGTTACCCGGTCTCCCCCTCGTGCCGGGTGTAATGGTTCGAGGCTTGGCATCTTCTGGCCGCCACGGCATTTCAGGTGCCAAGCCTCGGCCTCTGCCGGTAGGAGGTCGGCGTACATCGTGATGAGTGAGCAGTTTGCCGCCGAACCCAGCGCCGTGGTGGTGTATGGGCAGCGGGTTCGTCAAGCGCGGATCTTGCGTCAGTTGGCGGGAACTGCGGTGCTCAAGCACATGAGCTGGCGTGGCGCGAAGTTGACCCGCTTGGAGAAGGGTCCTTCGACTGTCTTGAGTGTCGGTGAAGTGTGCGCGCTGGCCGAGGTGTTGGGCTTTCCGGTGGAGTTTTTTAGGACGCCACCGACGCAGCGGCGGTTACCTGAGCTGACCTTTCGTCCTACGAAGCGGGCACCGACGGCGGGAACTCAGTTCGCCGCCCATTTCAGCGCTGCTGCGGGTGAATTCGTGACTTTCCTTGGTGAGCGTGCGCCACTTCCCATAGTGACCCTTCCGACTATTGGTGGGCAGGTTTCGGTGGCACTGCTTGCGGCGGCGGCGCGGCGCTGCATGGGTATATCGGCGAATGCGCCGGTCGGTGACATGATCGGCGCTGCGGAGCGGGCCGGGGCTGTGGTCGTGATACACGGCGATGGACTTGGCGTGTCATTGGACAAGGTGTTGCCGCAGAATCATTTGGGATGGTCGGCGTGGGTGGGAGATCGCGACCAGCGGCCGGTGATCGTGTTGCGTGAGAGCGGATCGTGGGAGCGGATTCGCTGGGCCATGGCTCATGAGGTGGGCCACTTGGTACTGGGTTGGAGTCCGGTGGGCAGTCCGCATACCGAGGACCTGGCCGAGTGTTTCGCCGGCGAGCTGCTGGCGCCGGCTTCAGCGCTGGCGGCGGAGCTTTCGACTGAGCCGACGATCACTGATCTTGCGGCAGTGAAGCGAAAGTGGGGCATCGCGATTGGTGCACTCATTCCTCATTTATGGCGTTCTGGGCTGATCACAGATGCTCGCTACGAGACGTTGAAGCGGCAGCTTCACACCAAGATCAACCGCGAGACAGGTCATACCTGGGGCAAGACGGAGCCTGGTTGGGATGGTCGCTGTCCAGAACAACCAAAGCTGCTGGCCAGCTTGCTGCATCGAAGCGGCAGTACCGGGGTTAGCCAGATGTGGCCTGACGATGTTTTGGAGGCCTTCATGGCTGGTCAGCGGTTGCCGACAGGGGGCTGGCACGAGAGCGCGACGGATTCCGTTTCGAGCTGGTCTGTCAGCGCCTGACTGGACTGGTGAATGGGGGACGGGAGATGAGGATGGGCACGTACCACCGTGTCGTGTTGCGCGACAGTGTCGGTGAGTCTGTGGCAGGTGCGAGGCCCGGCGGAGATGTGCCGTGTGGTGAATCGCCACCGGCGGCATCTTCGGGCGGTCCATCCACTTCCATGGACACCGCGTCGTGGCCCTGCGGCTACTGCCGTGTCGAATCAGTAGCCCTGGTCGGTGATGTGTGCCCGTGCTGTGGCCGCAACAAGCCTTTGCCATGGTGGAGGATGACGATACCGGCGAAAACGGTCGCAAGCGGTGGTATGCGTTGTGCCGGAGGCGGATCCATTCAGGACACTGCACGTACCTCACGGCCTGGTTTGGTGAGCTCAGCACCGGCACCTCAACGCTGCCCGAACCCTTCACCGGGCACGCGGCACACCGCGAGGTGAGCGCTGTTCACGTCGGCGGCCCGGCATGGTCTGACCCTGGTGGCGTCGTCGCGACCGGGTTGGAGGTGGCGGTGGTGGCCAGCAATCACCGACGCTCACTCAATGCGCGACACAAGCAGATACTGGCCGTACTGAACTCAGCCGCCGAGCCTCTGAGCACCAGCGCGATACGCCGCGAGGCCAACCAGGGCCGTGCCACGCAGTTGGTCGCTGAGCAGGTCTACCGCAGTCTGTGCGGGCTTTACAGTCGCGGCTACATTCAGCGGCTCACTAAAGATGGCACGTCCGAGATCTATTGGGCCGTTTGTAGAAGTTGACGAAGACCGGGTTTATCGTGAATTCACGGGTGAATTGAGGCTCGTGTGCGATAGGCCGAATTCTTGTTGTCCGTTGTAGGGCAGGGTTTTTCGCGCCTCATCTGTGTGAAGCGTGGGAGGTCGCTGTTTGATGGACACTGCATTGGCGAATCTTATCCTCGGTGAGAAATTGGGGTCTGCAGCGGTCGGACTGCACCAGCTATGACGATCGCTGCCCCGTTCTTTGTCGACGGTGACGTGGTTGACGATGTCCACACTCCAGAGGCCCAACAGGCACTTGGCCGAGCGAAAGCCGCCCGACTCCGACCGCTGTGCCTGTGCCAGTCCCCAGGGGTGCAGATGTACATCGCCGCGGCTGGACGCGACCTCATCGTCAAGCGGATGCCTGGGACGGCCGCTGCGCATGACCATCGGTGCCGCTCGTGGCTGCCTCCCAGTGAGCTTTCTGGCTATGGGGCTGTTGCTGACAGGTCGATCGTGGACAACCCTGCCGACGGCACCACCGCCTTGCGGTTGGGATTCTCGCTGTCGAAGGCTGGCAACCGCTCTGCCCCTGAACCGTCCGGTTCGCCGTCGGACACTGTTCAAAGCGACGGCAACAAGCTCTCGCTGCTGGCTGTGCTGCACTACCTCTGGGACGAGGCGGAACTGACAACGTGGCACGCGGCGTTCACCGGGCACCGCTCCTGGACGGTCGTTCACCACCGTTTGCGGGCGGCCGTGGACGGCAAACTTGTCCGAAAGAACCCCCTCGCTCCGTCTTTGTTTGTGCCGGAGCCATTTTCTGCGGTCCGAAAGACAGAGATCGAGCAGCGCCGGATTAAGGCGTGGGCGCCGGCGCGACACCAGCCCGGAAAGACGGCCCGATTGCTGATCGGGATCGGCGAGGTCAAGGCGATCGAGCCGGCCAACCACGGATACAAGATGCAGGTTCGGCACCAGCCCGGACACCCGTGGTTCCTTGATGAGGATTTGCACCGCAAGCTCACCAAACGATTCGCCACCGAACTCGAACACTGGCAGATGGCCGAGGCCGGCGAGGTGCGTCTGCTGGCGATCTGCACGTTCTCGGTGTCGCGTGCGGGATATGCCAACGTCGAACAACTGTCGGTGATGACCACCGACAACAACTGGATCCCATTCACTGGTGACGCCGACCGCTCCCTGCTCACTACAGCCATCGAGCAGGAGCGGTCGTTTCGGAAAGTGCTGTCGTACAACGGGAGTGCGACAGCGATGGCCTCACTAATTTTCACCGACACCAGCCCGGCTGTCGCCGCCTTCATCGACCGCCCTGCCGGCGCAGACGCCAACGATGATGACTCGATAGCCGGGCTGCCGGTATGGAACTGGCGCACCGATGAAGACATGCCGGGTCTGCCATCACCGCTGTGACAAAAAGCAGCCCGCGACCCCCTGATCCGCACACGACCACAGGAGTGAAAACCGTGACCACAGTTCATCCCCCACTGACCGCCGAGGACTTCGACACGGAGTACGACGCCGAGCACCACTACATGTTCATCCAGCACGAAGACGGCGACATGCTCTACACCTACGGCCACCACAGGGACGAAGAATTCGCCCGGCAGGTAAACGAATTCGACATCGAGCTCTGCGGCCTGGACGCCGAGGATGCCCAGCGCACCGCGGATGACGTGCACCACCGATGGGCGGTCTTGATCTCGCCGAAGCCTGAGTGGCGCTTCTGGATTGATACCGACACCGGCGACGAGGTCAAGGAGAGCACTCCCGGCGCGTTCCCGATCTCGCTGATCTACAGGTAAATGCCTGCCCCTCACCAGAATTAGACATGCGCAGCCAAGACCAGCAGTTCGAGCACAACAACGAAAGCGAGCGTTCACGATGACCGAGCCACTGTTCCTTTTACTTGTTACATTCACCGCGTTAGCCGTGATCGGATCCGCGCTGATTATCGGGTCTGTGCACGTGTATCGCCGCGCGTGGCCCAAGCGAGGAAGACAGGCTTGGGCGCCGGCCGCGGCTGTGGGTGTGGCGGCGGGCCTGTGGTCGAAGTTGATCATCGACGCGGCCCCGTGGGTCCTGGAGGACCTTGGCATGGCCGACAGTGCTTACCATCCGACGAAAGTGATGACCGGCGGTCTCGATTACTACATCGCCAGCTTGAAGTGGGCACTGGTAGCTGTCACCTTGTGTCTGCTGGCCGCGGCAGCAGCTGGTGTGTTCATTGGGCTTTACCGGGGCGTTGAGGCCCTGCGCGTGTGGTTGTCTGAGTACCAGACTGGAGAGGATGAAGAGACGGACTTGTCGCGGGCTGCCAGGATGCGGATGTCGTGGAGGATCGGGCACGCTGAAGAACGCTTCGCGCGCACACTTGTCAAGCTCGTCGGACCGGCAAGCGGCAAACGACGCGGAGCCGTACTGTGGAAAATTCTGCCCGAACAGCCGGGAACTGACGTCCGGGCCACCTCGTTTTCGGTATCGCCTGGCCTGGCCTACTACTCGATCAGCGATGAGGCGGTCGAGGCGTTCACCGATAACGCTCTGCTCCGTAGGGAGATACAGCACGTCGACTACCTTGCAACCGACGATGATTCGGAGTTCATTGTTCAGTGGAACTGCGACTACCTGGCCCGTCCTCTCGTTCCAGCTAAGGACACATCAACCGGGGCACTGCCTTTCGGTGTGCCGACTCGGGAACGGCTTAGGCGGTCAGCAGGAATCTTGACGCTGGTTGTCGGTCTCGTGGTTGTCGCGGTCGCGGCGTGGGCCCTAACAACTCCAGACCCTGGTGTGCGCACGCCGGCGTACACCGCGACATTGACCGCGCCCCAGAGCGAACACGCTACGCGGATTCTGAGCGAACGTGGTGAATCGTCTGGTCGCTGCACCGCCGACGGTGTGTGCGGCGAAGTGTTCACCCAGATCCGTGGTGAAGGGGCAACCGCTCGATGCGCTGGCTTACGTTGAATCAGCGGTCGATGACGTGGTTCGCCACGAGTCAGGACTAGTTGCAGACGAACTATGGGATTGGGCGCGGATCTGGGATTCCGAGCAGGGCCACCGGTCGCATTCTCAGTACGCAATTGGCGACAACGTCGAGCAAGCACTCGTCGACGTGAAGCTCTTCTGGCCCCACAGGTCTGGGACCGTTCGAGGATCCGGGCCGCGATGAAATGGATCAGTCCGTGCTAGTCTGATATCGGAAAACGTGCCCACAGGATGGGCCGTTATTAAAGCAAGCGCTCCAGGCCGTAGGGCTGGAGCGCTTGTCTTTTGTAGCCGTAAGCCAAGGTTTGAGGATCTTAGTAGTCGGGGGTGGTGCTGGTGTCGTTGTAATCATCGGTTGGGTAGTAGGCGGCGCCGGCGGCTGTCGTTGTGGTGGGTTGGCTGGTTTGCTGTGCGGCGTAGGGGTTTTGGTCTGATGGTGTGTTGTCGGGTGTGTTCTTGTCGTGGTTTTTGTCGCAGGTCCAGTCCGATAGGTAGGTGAGGCGGCGTAGCGGCTGGAAGTGGTGCAGCTGTCTTGTGGTGAGAGTGGCGCCAAATAGCCATTGGAGTTCACCGGTGTCGCTGTCGCGGGTGCACACGGCCTGTGATACTTCGGCGGGGTCGGCTCCGAGTGCGAGTGAGCGAACTTCCCACCATTGTCCGCAGCAGGGTGTTTGCGTGCCGGCCAGATCGGCGCGGAGGCTGCGTAGCGCCACCAAGGTTTCGTGGACGGACACTTCGAGTGCGTCGAGCCGGTCAACCGCTGCTTCTACCGTCTGCACTGGTGGCGGCGTCATCGCCGACACGACGTAGCGGTCGTTGCCGTGATCGGCAACTAGTCCTTCGGCGATCAGTTGGCTGTAGGCGTGACGGCCGCTGGTCGACCTTGACGTGCCGAAGTGCCACTCCAGCTGTTCGGGGGAGGGAAGTTCGTCGCCGACTGCGTATATGCCGGCTTCGATTTGCCCGCGGATGTAGCGATATATCTGCCTGTGGACCAGGCCTTCCCACTCGGCGGGCCGCTCCACATGGGGTCGAGCGAGCTGGGGTGGTGGATTCTGCAGCGGCGGCACAGTGCCGGAGAGCCGACTCAGCGTCAAGGACGCCGTGACCGTGTTATCGCCGCCCTCTTCTTGGAAGAGGATCACTGGGTAGCGGGGTACGACCGCATCTTTGGCCATGTACTCGGCGATTTGGGACCGCAGCTGCTCCTCGCTCTGAAGCTGCGCTTCTGGGTAGACCTTGCGTAGTGCGAGGACAACGGCATCGACCAGGATCTCGCCTGGGACAACGCCCTCCAGGTCATTCCCGTTGTGGCCGACGCTGAACTTGTAGGTATCCATGTTCCCAATTCTCACATCAGATTTGGTCGAGGGGTCGTTAGCTATGCCTTTTGTCAAGAGGCGCCCAAGACCATGCTGGATACCGCGGCATCCAGCGGTATCCACCGTCGAGGCCCCGGACACCCGCGTGGTCTATCAGCTCAACTCGTGGTGGAGCCCGTCAGGCGACGAGGCAGCAACTCGTCGAGTTGTTCGGCCGACACCCTCAGCGGCGCCGTGGTCTCTTCGATCAACACCAGCAGAGGTGTCCCCGACACTACAGGCGTGGGGAGGCTGACCAGGTCTGCCGACGCGTCCTGCCGAAGGGCGATTACTGCCTCGGCCAACTCGGTCGGTCCCGCTCCGCTGTAACCGCAATTGTGATAGGCGTATCCGCGGGGCGGCATCGGCCACACGACCCCGTCGCTGTCCCGGAAGAACGCTGCTCGGCCTCGACCTCCATCGAATTCAAGCTCTGTGAGGTGCCCGGTGGCGGGCACTGTCGTGCCCACTGTGGCGAACACGACATCGCCAGCGGTCTTGACCACCCAGCACGCTTTGTTGTGCGGGTCAAACCACCATGTGCGCGGCTGGGCCGCCTCACGCTCTGAGAGCATGATCTCCGCGAACGCTGAACCCAGCGATTCCGGATCGCCCTCAAGAGGCTTCAGCCGCGCTACCCACTCCGCTGCCAATGGTCCGCGGGTCGGCTCGGAACGGATCGTGTAGTCAACGCACCGGCGAATATCGGCGTTGCGGCGCAGGCAGTCTCGCGCCGCAAGCCGATCAGACCGATTGGGCACCCGCGCGTCGAACAACGGCACCAACTCCCAGTGATCCGGTGCGTCCGGGACGTCGTGCATCGCATACCTCGGGTACGCGACCTGAACGACTCCGGGTCGCTCCACGTGACCCGGCACATCGAGATCGTCGGCGGTGTAGATGCGCGATTCGATCCGCCGATTGAGGATCCCGACAACACGTGCACACTCCCTGGCCGCGGAAGATTCCGCGGCCGGAACTAGGCGAGGAAGTAGCCGCTCGTCATACCAATCGGTTCGCGGCCGGACCGCTTGCGCCGCAGCGCCAGGGCGCCACGCCGCCATCGCGTCGAAATCGCGCAAACCGTAGGGCCACCAAGGGATATCCACCCGCAGGAGGTTGGCCAAATCAAACCAGCCCAGCATCCGGGTCTGTGTAGTTCCGCTGTCTGGTCCGTACTCGCTGACCACAATGCGGCCCTGGACAATGGAATCCACGCCATCGTTGAGCGCCTGGTCAGTGATCACTGCCACCGCGCTCACACCATTGCCGAGCACTTCGAGCAGGCGCTCTGCCCACCACGGCTCGGGATAGTCGGGCTCGATGTAGGCCACGGCCACCACGCCGCGGCCGTCGGCCGGTTCCCACCGGTGAATCAACCACTCACGCGGCCGTTGATGCTGATCTGGAAGCGTAAGAACCTCAGCAGCAATGAATTTCGCCGGCCCCAGACCATAGCCGTCATGATACAAACGCGGCACCCCATCGACGGCGCGCCGGCCACGACGCGACTTTCGGGTCCGCAAGAACTCATAGGCTTGCGACTCCGACCACTCGTTGCGCCACCCACGCGACAACGGTTGCGGGAAACCATCCGCACCACGCGTGAGGTTCTGGCGCACGCTGGCCTCCGCCAACCCCACCAAAGCGCCAAACTCCGCAGCCGACAACCGTGGTCGGTACCAACGAGCTAGACCGCGCCAATACTCATCCTCGGCGATCGGCTCACCATCGCCAACAGGTTCATTCTGTCGAGCTGGACGCAGAAACGAACGCTTACCCATGCAGGCACGATAACCAGAAGCTGACCCCACCGCAGCATTTGTCGACACAAGTGTATCGACATGTAGCCGCTGCGTGCGTCATCGCCGCTATTCGAGTCTTCTGCTGCTCCGTGGGTGAGCCGTCCACCTCGTCGAAGCCCGGCCCACACGTTAGATTGCTTAATGGATCGATTTTGGTGTGGCAACGACCCGCGCCGCTGAGCTTTGGGAGAGCTGCTGTGAGTCCCTCGAACAGGATCGCTGTAACTGAACCCGCTGCAGAAGATTTCGAGCAGCTGCCGTTCTGGTACGGCCTGGCCGGTGTCGACCAGAAGGACTATTCGGCAGAGATCCACGGGTTCACCTCCGCGCTCCAGGACGGATATCTGGGCGTGGCCGTGGGCAAGCCGGGTCGCGGGAATGTTGAGACGCTGCTCGATCTTGATCAGTCACGCTGGTATTACGCGAGGACGAGCGCGCGGGTACTCAGGCTGAATGGTGAGCCGATCGGCATGTTGATCATGGGCGCGCACTGGCGGCTATGGGAGATGATGAAGAAACGGGGAGCGCATCTGACGGGCGCGACGATCGATGGTTTCCCGCTCGGCGAGGTGGATTTCATGATTGCCGCGATGGCGATGGCCAAGCTTCATGTCTTAGCTGTACATCCCGATCAACATGGCCGCGGGCATGGCAGGCGGTTGATCCGGGAGGCATTGAAAATCGGCAAAGCCGATCGGCTGTCTATGTTGTACGGCCAATTCCGCTCGGACCGCCCACATTTGCGGAAGTTCTACACGGCAGCCGGATTCACCGTGCTTGATCCCGGAGAACCGATGCCGCTGTATATGGCGACGGGTACAGAGGGCGATCTGCTGGTTGTGGAGTCGACCGAGACGATTTTCTGGACCACCGTTCCGTAATGGTGTCGCCGCATTCAGTCCAGGGTGTTGCCGCTGGTCTTGCGGACTAGTGCCGTCGGTGGGTGGTGGTGTGCGTGTCCAAGGATTAGAGGCGGTGGGCAAGGTGACCGAGACACAGAAGGCACAGCGACGGATCAAGGCTGTCCGTGCGATTCGTCGCAGCTCCGAGCTGGAAGGCTCGCGCAGCACCGACGCCACCCGCGCTGACCAAGTGGCCTACGCACGCGGCTCGATCACCGCAGTGGAGCTCGCCGATCGCGTGCGTCGGCGGTACAACGTGAAGTAGTCCGTCTGTGGTTTGCCCACATCCCTGGGATACTGGCGATGCCAACAGTGCTTGGCAGGGCTATTTCGTCCCAGGGACAAGCATTCTCAGAAACCGAGTAGGAGCCCAGACAGCAGACGATCTGCTGGACGCGGAAAACGATCTTGTCGAGCTACGCGAGGATCGATCCCGGCACCGAAGCAGTTGACCTCGCCGCGATATCACCCAAATGATATCATTTGCGTATGGAGCAGATCGTGATTCGAAACCTTCCAGAGGGGACCAAGGCCGCGCTGCGCGTGCGCGCCGCGCGACATCATCACTCCGCCGAAGCCGAAGCCCGCGCGATCCTTACCGCGGGGTTATCGGGTGAAGACGTCCCTATGTCGGTGCTGTTGGCTGCCGACAGCGGCCATGACGTCGATTTCGAGCCAGAGCGCCTCGGTCTGACAGCCAAAACCCCAGAACTGTGACCTACGTACTGGACACCAACGTGGTGTCCGCGTTGCGCGTGCCGAGCCGCAATCCGGCCGTGGCGGCGTGGGCCGACTCGGTAGAGCCCTCTGAACAGTTCATTTCTGCGATCACGCTGGCCGAGATCGAGCGCGGCGTGATCGCCAAGGAACGTACCGACCCCACCCAGGGTGAACACCTCCGACGTTGGTTCGATACCAAGGTGCTGCCCGTATTCGCCCGTCGCACACTGCCTTTCGATCTGCCCGCCGCCCGCATCCTCGCCAGCTACCGGGTGCCCGAACACTCTCCCTACGACGATGCGTTGACCGCGGCCGTCGCCCAGGCCGCCGACAAGACCGTCGTGACCCGAAACACCCGACACTTCGAACCACTCGGCGTCCGATGCCTAGACCCGTGGAGTCATCACTGAGGCGACTGGCCGTCATGGCCACCGCGGTAGCCCGTGGGGCAGTAACTCTCACATTCAAAGTCAACAACCTCGGCACCTCGGCCTGGACAAACGAAAAAACGCGGCTCCCAAATTGGTGATCAAATGACTCCCGGATTGGCGGTCAAGGTCACCGATCTGGCTGAGCTTCACGATGCATGCCAGGCGCATTCCGAGCTTGGAGGGTTGATTGCGATGTTCGCAAAGATCCTCGACGATGAGCCTGCATACGACTTCTGACGTCGGCCACGGCGATCGTTGAGCGCTTCGCGCCACGGGCTGCGCGCCGGAAGATCTAGTCACTTAGCGGGATAGGTCGGGGCCGTGGTTGTGGTGGTCGTGGTTGGTGGCGCGGTGGCGGGCGGCGATGAGGCGTTGTTGCTGCCGAATCCAGTGTTGGTGGTCGGTGGTGCGGGTGGCGCGTAGTTCGTCGCGTTTGTCGGCCAGTCGCAGGGCGAGTTGGTCGATGTCGGTGACGGGTTGATCGTGGGCGATGTGGTGTTGTGCGGCGGCGAGTTTGGCGTCTAGGCCGAGTGTGGGCCGGTGGTCATGTTCGGCGGCGGTGGTGATGGCGTCCTGGGCGGTGTGATCGTCGGGGGCGATGACGTACAGGTGGGTTTGGCTGCTCGTGGCGGGGGCTAGTTGGGTGCGCTCGGTGGGGGTTTCGGTCAGTAGGTGGACGCGTTGTGCGCGCGGATTGGCGCTGTATTGGTCGTGGGTTTGGGCGTAGCCGAGTTCGATCTGGGTCTGGGGGTCGATGGTGATGGTGAGCGAGGGGTCGTGGAGGGCTTGGGCGTGCGCGGTGTGCGTGGCGGGGTCGAGTGCGGTGATGCGCCAGCGGCCGCCGGAGGTGATGGGGGAGCCCTCGGCGGTTTCGGTGGGCGCGGTGGTGGTGATGATGTCTCCGGGTCCGAGCTGGTGCCAGCCGAGGGTGTGGCGGTGGCCGCCGCGCTGGTCGTGGATGCGGGTGTTGAGTTCGGCGGCCAGGGCGGGGGTGGTGACGATGACGGTGTCGAGGCCGGCGTCGAGGTCGCGGCGGTAGGCGTCGATGGCCGCGCTTTGGGCGGTGGCCATGTCGGCGATGGTGGTGAGATCGCCATCGTCGGTGAGCTGGCGTGCGGCGGCGCGGCGCTGGTCGGTGTCGTCGGCCAGTAGTGCGCTGGTGGGTGTGTCGGCGGTCTGGGTCCAGGGCAGTTCGGCGGCGAGGGTTCGGAACTGGGGGCTGGAGGCGGCGGTTTCGGTGTCCCCGGTCAGGATGAGTTTGGCGTGGGCGGCGCGGCCTTGGGTGGCCACGGCGTGCAGTGTGTGCAGGTTCCAGGTGGCCGCGTCGGGGATCAGGACGGTTGCGCTGTCGAGGGCTGCGGTCGGGATCTGATCGGCGCGGTAGCCGGTGGGTGCCAGGCCGGCAGCGAGTGCGTCTGTGACGGCGGTGTCGGTGGCGCCCACGACGATGAGGGGTCGTTGGTGTTGTTGGGCGGCGCCGGCCAGGGCGTGTAGGACAGGTTGGGTGGCGGTGTGGTCGCCGGTGAGGATGTTGAGGGTGTAGGGGGAGCGGCCGAGCATCGCGGCGGCTTCGGTTTGGGTCGCGTCGAGTCCGTCGGCGGTGATGGCCAGTCGTGGTGTGCGGGCCGGGCGGGCGGCGGCGTCCTCCAGGAGCGTGTATTCGAGGCGAGTTTGGGTCAGCTCATCGGCGATGCGCTGTGGGTCGGTGCTGCGCCGGGCGTGGGCGTAGGCCAGCGCAGCGGTGTGTTCGGCAGCGCGGACGTGGCTGCTGGTGCGTGTCAGTCGAGCGCGGGTGTCGGCGATGAGTTGGTTGTCGGCGTCGGCGGCGTGCTGGACGAGTTGGTTGAGAAGGTCGTCGGTGACGGGCTGGGCTCCGTCTAGGAAGGTGTGCAGTGCGTCGCGGGCGTCGGCGAGGCTCTGGCGGGCGTTGTGTTCGGCGGCGACGGCGGCCAGATGCTCGTGTCGGGCGGGATCATCATCGGTGATCTGGTCGCCGGCCGGGGTGGGCCGGGCGGGGTCATCGAGGCGGGCTTGGGCAGCCTGCACGGCACGATCGGCAGCGATCCAGTCCTGGTAGGCGGCGGTGATCGCTTCATGGTGGGGTTGTTGGCGGCGGAATTCAGTCAGCAGTGTCGCGTATTGGTCGCGGAAGGCGGCCAGATGTGGTGTGGCCCAGTGGCTGGGGTCGGCGGCGGCGGCGGTGAGTTCGTCGAGTTGATGGCGCAGGGTGCGTTCGGATTCCCACAGCGCCACCAGGTCCGGGGTGGCTGGGTCGGGGCGGTGTGGGGACAGGTCGTCGAAGGCCAGCGATCCGTATTCGTCGTCGGCCAGATGCGGCTCGGGCAGATGCAGCTCGTCTTCGGGTGGGGCGAGGTCTTGGAGGCTGGACAGGTATTCCTCGTCGGCACGGTGATGGTCCTCGGGCACCGGTGTGGTGGGCGGTGTGGCTTGCGGGTCGGGGAAGTGGGCGGCGGCCTGTTCTTGCTGTTCGGGGGTCAGGGGAGGCTCGATGTCGCCGTGGTGCAGGTCGATGTCAGGGATGGGGCTGAGCAGAAGCTCGACCCGCCAGGTCAAGGCTTGTGCCCATTCGTTGGGCCGCACGTGGTGTCCTCTGGCGCCGGCGTGGAGAAGATCGTGGGCGGCGTCAAGGAGCTCGGTGGGCCGCCACTGTGTGGGGTCGGCTGATTCGATGGCAGCGACGAGTGCGGGCCAGGCGGGGTCGGCGAGGGTGTATTCGGCGAGGGCGGGGCCAAGGAGCCGGTACAGGTGTGGGGTCCATTCCGGCCGCTGGTAGGAGTGCGCGGTGGCTGTGGTGGCGGGGGCCAGTTCGCGCGACAGCCGCCACCACAGGGCGGCGGCTGGCATCTCGTCGGGCAGGGGGCGGTCGCTGACGGCGGCCAGGAGTTGCGGGACGTTGAGGCCGGCGCGGTCGGCGGCGCCAAGATGCTCGGTGAGGTCGGGCCAGTACGGATCGGTGAGGATGCGTGGCTCGATCCGTTCGATGGCGTCGCGCCAGTTGCTGTCGACAGTCGCGGCCTCGTGCAGCCTGCTTTCGACTGCGGCGTCAAGCCTCTTTTGGTAGCGGCGGGTAGCTACGGAGTATTGCCTGGGTCCGGTGATGCGCCGGTCGGCGTCTTCGACACCGAGCGCTGCGCGCCAAACCGCGACGCGTGCGGTGAGGTCTGGGGCTACCGCGTGGAGAGCTCGGGCCCAGACCGGGACTGTTGCCGGAGTCCAGTTCATGGCTTGTTCGTGGACTTCGGTGGCTAGTTCCCGCACGCGGGCGTGCCGGGCGTGCAGGTAGTGGCGGGTCGGCTCGGGCAGCTGGGTAGGGATGGTGATCATCCAGGGCAGCGGTCCGCCGTCGAGGTTGCCGCGGATGCGCCAGTGCAGCACGGCCGCGACGTCGTAAGCGGTGTCCAGTTCGCGGCTGTTGATCGCGTCTTGGAGGGTGTGCAGGGTTTCGGTAGCCGATCCGTCGTTTTCGAGGGCGATGAGGGCGAGTTGCTTGCGCAGCGCGGGCCAGGCTTCGTACTGGGTCAGCCCGGGTAGCAGTTTTTCCGAGCCGCTGTCGATGTCGGCCATCACCCCGGGGCCCACGTGGTGCTCGGCGCTGGAGCCGACCGCGTCGCTGTAGGCGGGTGCGGCGTGCGCCAGGCGCGTGAACGGGTTGCGTGCTTCGCGTGCGGCGGTGGTGGCCGACTGTTGGGCGCCGTCGTGGGCAAGGATCGATGACAGGACGTCGGTGGCGGTGTCGGGGACGACGGCCTTGCGGCTGACAATCTTGTGCGGGTCGTGTTCGGCGGTGGAGAAGTAGATGTGGTTGTTGAGCCGGCCCCGGGTCATGGCCACGTAGAGCAGTTGGCGTGTGAGGGTGGAGGCGCCGACGAGGTGACAAGTCATGACGGTCATGCCTTGGGCGGCATGGACGGTGGCGGCGTAGCCGAGGGTGAGGTGGTCGGCGGCGTAGTCGGCGGGCAGACGCACGGTGCGGCCGGGCGTGTTGTCGTTGCCGAGTAGCTGCACGGTCACCGAGCCGTCTTTGCCGACCTTGCGCACGGTCCACCGGTATCGGTTGCGGACGTGGTCGGTGCGTGAGAGCGGCAGCCACCGCGCGTTTTTTCGGGTGAACACGATGTCGCCGGCATAGGCGGTGGCGCCGTCGCGCAGAGTGGCGCCGCGGCCGGTGATGCCGTCGCGGGCGATGCGGTCGGCTTGGGCGCGGTTGTTGAGTTCTGCGACGGTGTCGGTGGTCGGGGCGAGCATGATCGTGTTGACGCCGGCGGCCCGGTCGGCGTGCCACGCCTTGTAGGCCATGTCGGCGGCGGCCGCATCGGAGCCGATGTGGACGCGGTCGTGGTCGATGTAGAAGCCGATGGCGGCGGTGTCTCCGTCACGCAGGGCAAGCCCGGCAGCGCCTTCGGCTTGGTCTTTGAACCGCACGAGAGCGCTCAAGGTCACGGCGCCGGTTTCGTGGGCGATGTCGCGCAGGACACCGCCGGCACTGATCGAGGCCAGCTGCTGATCGTCACCGATGAGGACAACGGTGGCGCCGCGGGATTGAGCGTGGGCGATCAGCACATCGAGGTCCAGCGTTGCGGCCATGCCCGCTTCGTCGAGGACGATGAGGGTGTCGCGGCCGACCTTGTCGAACCATGCGGGTGTGGGTTTTTCCGGGTTCTGCACGCAGTACACGTATTTGGCGAGGGTGTCGGCCACCGAGTGAATGTCATCGCCCAGGACCTTGGCTGCCGATGCGGTGGGAGCCAAACCCAGCACGGAGCCACCGCTGTCGGTCCACGCTCGTCCCAACACATTCATGCTGGCGGTCTTGCCGGTGCCAGCCGGCGCCAGGCACAGCCGCACGCGGGCGCGTGAAGAGCCCAGCTGGCGGACCATGGCGGCTTGGCCGGCGTTGAGTGCGAAGTCGTTGTTGGCGGCGTGTTCGAGCAGCGCAATCTCGATGGTGCGGTGATCGAGGCTGCGCGCACCGCTGGACGTGGCGGCGGCAACGATTCGTCGTTCGGCGGCCAGGATCTCGGCGGAGGTGTACATGTCGGTGCCGTGGGTGGTGTAGACCGATTCGCCGTTGCGTCGGCGCAGAAAGTCGGGTTCGGCCAGGTCGCCGTCCAGGGAACTGGAGGCCACACGCTCGGACTGGCCCAGGGCAGCGGTGGTGAGCCGCTGCGCGATGTCGGATTGGTGGGCAACACCTTCGGCGCGGGCGATGCGCCACGCTTCGGCGTGCACGTGTGCCCACTGCCATTTGGCCCGAGTCTCGGCCAGCGTCGCCAGGATCGCGGCGCCGTGTTCGGTGACCCATTCGTCGCTGACGCGCCCCAACAGCTGCTCGTGTGAGCGATCCAGGGTGGTGGTCAGCATTTCGGCCAGCGCATGCTCGGAGCCCAGGATGTGAACGGCTTCGTCGTGCCAGGTGTGGCGCTGCTCGGCGAACGAGCGCGGCGATTTCTTGGCGTCGCGTGTTTCCAAGGTGGCCCGCTGTGACAGGTCGTAGGCTTCGGCGGCGGTGGGTTCGCGGCCCACTTCCTGCTGAAATTTGATGGTCAGTTGAGCCAGGCGATCGTCGATCATCTTGGCGCGCTTGGACCAGAATTCGATCAATTCGCGTGAGATGCCGACGATCTCGCGGATGGGCCGCTTGCCGGGCTCGGTGGGCGTCTCGGCGAACTCCACACCCAGGAATTCGATCATGTAGGCCTCGAACCGCGAGTTGTACGTTTCCGACATCGCGACGATCGATTTGTAGAACGGGCGCCCGTCCATGGCCAGCCAACGGGGGATGCCATCGGTGCCGGTGGCCAACACTTTGTTGCTCAAGGCGACGTGGGTGTGCAGGTTGGGATCCCCGGCGCGCGAGTCGCGGTGCACGAACGCCGTGCCGATGAACCCGTGGGTGTCGACTTGCGCGATTCCACCTGCCCCCATCCTCGAGAACAGGGCGTTTTCTTCCGCGGATCGCAGTGCATCGCGCCAGGCCATCTCGTGAGCGCGTTCGATCTGCTCGCGCACCGGGGTGGGTGCCACCGCCCATAAGGTGGCCGCCGACTTGACGGGGGTGAATGTCACGTCGTTGCCCGCCACCGCGGTGGTGGCCGGCCGGGACTGTTTGGCGATGAACCCGGCCAGCTCACGCTGATCGGGGGAGCGGCCGTATTCGGTGACGAACATTTCGTTGGCCACATCGGTGCGGATCGTGGCACGCACCTCGGGATCGACCGCGGCATCGCGGGGTCGGCCGATGCTTTCGTTGTAGGTACTGAACGCCTCGGCGCAGGCCTTGCGGTACTCCGAGGCCCCGGTGTAGATCGGGAACGGGCGNCCCAGGTTGCCGATGGTTTTCGCGACATCGGGATGTATGCCTGCGGCAACGGCTTTGGTAGCGATCTTTTCGGCGTTGGGGTGCTGCCCGAGACCGAACAGGGCCTTCATCTGGTCGGCAGTGACCTCCGAACCTTCTTCCACGATCCAGTCTTCGAGCTGCTCAGGTGTCAGCTCACGCCCGACCGGTTGGTGCAGCGCAGCCAGGCCCGAGCCGATCCATTGGCCGGGGGATTCGCCCTTGGCGTGGTAGTAGTCCGCCAAGGCCATGCGGCCTTTCTCGGTGCTGTCGTGCACAGCGACCTGCCGGGTGAGGTATTCGTACCCGTCCCCGGCGGTCAATTTGTGACAAGTGGCGGTCACAGAAGGCATCGTAGCAGTCGTTATCTTTTCGTGACCTAAGTGCAAGAGGTCTGTGGGTCTTGGTCTTGGTAGGGAAGGCGGGGAAGGGGTGAGCTTTGTAGAAGTTGCTGATGGGCGATGTTGCGATGAATGGGAGCGGCTGTGAGGGCTGTCGGGGGAGCAACGGTTAGGTCTGATGAGAGGGCTAGGAAAAATGGCAGGTGCAGAGATTTCGGCGCGCCGGCGCGCTGCCGATCGCGTGCTGGCGAAGACCGAGGCACGGCGTAAGAAGCAGGAGCGCATTGAAGCGGCGATGCAGGCGTTCTTCGTTTTGGAGGACGAGGCCTCGGCCGAGCGTGCCGAACTCAAGTCCGCGTTGGAGCAGCTGGCAACGCTGGACAAACTGCGTGGTCGGGTGAGTGAGCTGCAAGAGCGGGAGCAGTCCCGGGCTGTGGATCAGGCCGGTCAGGTGAAAGTCCTTCTGGAGGAAGGACAGACACACGCTGAGACGATTGAACTGCTGGAGATCAGTCGTGGCGAGCTGCGCAAGCTTCTCGACGCGCTGGCACAGCAGGCGCCTCAGAGTCCCGAAGGCCCTCCGGCACCGGAGGACGTTGAGGCCAAGGAAGTGAAGCCAGGTGAGCTAGATGTGGATGCTGCACCGGTCGCGTCGTGATCGAACGGTCGGAGTTCGTCGTTGACCCGGTGATACATCGCCGGGAGATCGCTCGGTTTCGGGCCAAAGTGGTCAAAGGCCCGAAACCGAGGGATTGCGATATCTGGACGGGGGCCATCGCTGATAGTGGCTATGGCCGGTTCTGGGTGAACCGGCCTGGTGGTCCGGTGGTAATCAGCGCACACCGGTACGCATTGGCGTTGGCACTGGGCGTGATCCGGGCCGGGGACTGTGCCCGTCACGTCACATGCGACAACCCGGTTTGTGTGCGGGCCCGACGTGATGAGGTTGCGCCTCATATCGTGATCGGCACCCAGTTGGACAACATGCTCGACATGGCCCGCAAGGGTAGGGGTGGGCGGCACGTTTTGATGTCCGTGCAAGCACGCGCGGCACGGGCTCGCGCGCTACGCGCGGCCGTGGCAGGCGGCTGGGACGACGCCGCAGTGCGCGCGGCCTTGTTAGAGACCGGGGAGCCGACACTTTTCGACTAGCTCGTAGGGCTTGGATGCTGGGCCACTTCTCGAAGAGTTGATTGCGAGGGGTGGCCCAGACTTGTTTGCGCGACAGGAAATGTGAGGACGCCGACGGCGGGCGGCCCAGCCTCCGTGNGGGAGGTGGGCCGCCCGCTGTGGGTTAGTGGTTATGAGCGGCTGTTGGTGATGAGCGCCATGATGGCTTCGTGCTCGGCGCGGGCCTGGGCGCGCTGGAGGTCGAGGTTCTTCATGAGCTCGGCGTGCTCTTCGGCACGCTGGCTGGCCCAGGTATTGCGGTCGGCGTCGCGTTCGGCAAGGTCTTTGTGTGCTGTGGTGAGGGCGTAGGCCAGGCACATTGCGAGTGCGCTCGCGGCGGTCGTGATGGCAATGTCGCGGTATGCGGAGAGGGTGCTCATTGTCTTGTCCTTTCGGTTGGGCGCTGCCAGTCAGCGCTGGGGAGCGATCACTGAAGGAGACGACCGGTGTCAACTTGGCGGGCGCGGTGGGTTTCGGCGGATTTGACGCCCGCGAGCGGCAGCGAGCAGGTAGGGCGGCAAATGTCCTCCGCCGTCGAAACCCACCGCGCCCGACGGGTTTACTGAGGTCGGGTCCGAAGTACACTCGGCGACCTGCTGACGGTTAAAGGTGAGGGGCTACGGACGACTGGCCGCCGCCAGGTGGCCACACCGGTGGCGGCGCTTGGCGCCCCGACGCCGGGGCAACGCAACCCGCGGCCAGACACGTGACACCCGAACACACCAGCGCGGCCGGCCCCGCGAACGAGGCCGGCCGCTGCTGAGTGGTTAGAAGAGTCGGCCGATGCTCATGGGGTCGTAGTGGCAGCGGCATCCGCAGCGCCAGATGAACCCTTCGCCGTTGATCTTGAGGTGCACGCCACCTTCGGCGCGTTGGCCGAGGCGGTGGGGGCAGTCGTCGTGGCGACCTTGGTGGCAGCTCTTTGTCGGTGCGTCCTTGGGCATCTCGACGGTGACGTTCTTGCCGTCGATCTTGTCGTGGTAGGTGATCCACTTGACGCCATCGCGGGTGCTGACTTTGGAGCGGTGCTTGGGGATGACGACTGGCGGTGTGTTGCAGTGAAACCAGCGCTTCCACTCTTCGGTTTCCCAGTGGTCGATCATCGTGTGTCTCCGTTGGGTAGGTGATGGGGTGGGTGGTTGTGTCGGCCGGCCCCGGGGTAGTGGAGGCCGGCCGACTGGGTTGTTAGGTGGTGGCGAGGATCCCGGTGGCGTCGTCGAGGTAGTAGTGCGCGTGGCGCAGCTCGTCGTCGGTGGCGTCGCCGGCCAGAACCACGGTGGTGGCGTTGTCGCGTGCGGACTGGGCGCACTGGCGGCGTCGGGTGGTGTCGTCGTAGGCGGCGACTGCCGCGTGGATGTCGGCCCGGGCTTGGGCGAGGGTGGCTGCGGTGAGGGCGTTCATGGCGTGCCTTTCCTGTGTTGCTGTGGGTGGTGCCTGGCCCCGTGGTGTCGGGGCCAGGCCGGGTGTGGGCTAGTAGGTTTCGGGGCACAATCCGCCCCTGGCGATCGACGGGCAGGTGTAGTCGTGGCAGGAGCCGCACGGCCCGCCGTGGTCGTGGTCGGCGTCGTGCTCGGGCTCGTACTCGGCGCGTTCTTGGGGGCTGAGGCGATGAGCTGGCGTCCAGGGGCCCCAGGGGTCGATGGTGGTGGCGTTGTTGGACATTGGTCTCCCCTTCGGTTTGTGCTGACCCGGCCGGTCAGCGTTGGGGAGCGGTCAATCGGGATGGCCGTCAGCGACCATGCGGGTGCGCGGGGTGGCGTCGGCGGATTTCTGGCCGCGCGAGCGCCGAAGAAGCGAGCTTGAACAAGGCCAGAAATGTCCTCCGCCGTCGACGGCACTTCGCTGGCGACCGATTGGGAGAGGCCGGACAGCACGATTACGCTTGGCGACCTGCTGACGGTTAAAGGTGAGGGGCTACGGACGACTGGCCGCCGGCAGGTGGCCACACCGGCGGACCGCGCCTAGCGCGCCGACGCCGGCGCAACGCAACCCGCGGCCAGGCACGTCACACCCGAACACGCCAGCGCTGGCCCGCCCCGCGAACGAGGCCGGCCAGTGCCCGGGTGTCAGTTCTGTTTCTGCTCTCGGTGTTCGGCGGCTTTGATCCTGTATTCGAGTGCCACGATGCGGCGGGCTAGACGGGCGCCTTTGGCGATGTCGCGGTCGAGCTTCTTCCATCTGGGTGGGCCGCTGATGTTGGCAACGGCTCGATCGGCGGGTCCGCCGAACATGAGCGCGTCGCACTGCTGGACCAGTTTGTCCCGTCGGGCCCGTAGTTCGCTGCTGGGCACGTAGCGGCGCGGTGTCGGTTTGGGCTTGGGTGCCTTGGTGGGCAGTTCGACGAACTGCTCATCGGTGGGCAAGATGAACCATTCGAGCAACGGCGGCAACGGGATCCGGTAGGTGTAGCGCGGTGCAGGTTGGGCGGCGGTGAACTCATCGAGGCGCTGTTGGAGCAACGCCATGTAGTCATCGAGGTTCATGGGTGCCGGCTTCTCGCCGGCGTCGTAGCGGGCCTGGAGCATCTGCAAGTACTTCTCGAGGGTCATTGCGGTGACTGCCTTTCTGTTTGAGAGTGGGATGGGTTGGGGCCCGGTCCTCCCCTGTTCTGAGGAGAGGACCGGGCCCGCGGTGGTTAGGCGCTGCGCTTGGCTGCCGCCGGGAGGCTGTGCGGGGTGATCGCCCAGGGCCCGCTGGTGTATCCGGGGAGCCGGTGAACTATCCGGCTTTCGAGTGCTGCGATGAAGGCCTGCGCGTGGCTGCCCTCCCAGTCGGGGTGCTCATCGGATTGGTAGCGGTAGCAGTGCAGCGCGTTGAGTAGCTCGACTCCGGTCCAGCCGCGGTGGCGCGGGGGCCGGTAGGTGTAGGTCTCGGCTTCGGAGTTCCCGCCGTACATGTAGTTGACGGCGGCGATATTGGCATCGAGGAGCATCTGCCCGACCTCGCTGGCGTTTTCGGGCTGCAGTTCCTCGGCCAGCCGAGGGGTCTGCCAGCGCAGCGCCCCCAGGCGAGGGTCTTGCAGGCCTGCCCAGATGAGGACGTTGAGGTGCTCGGGGTGGACGACAATTGCGCTCATGGTGTTGCTCCCGTTCTGTTGGGTGATTGGTGCGCCGGTCAGCGCTGAGGGAGCGTTCCTGAGGGGTTGGCCGTGTTGTCCACGCGGAAGTGCGGGTTGGTGTCGGCGGATTTGGGGCCCTGCGAGCGCCGGAGAAGCGAGCTGTGTTGGGCCGCAAATGTCCTCCGCCGGCGACACCAACCCAGCCGAGAGCGTTGACTGCGGCCGGGCCCGAAGTACGCTTGGCGACCTGCTGACGGTTATAGGTGAGGGGCTACGGACGACTGGCCGCCGGCAGGTGGCCACACCGGCGGTCCGCGCTTAGCGCGCCGACGCCGGGGCAACACGACGCGCGGCCCGCCCACGTGAGCCCCCCGAAGACGTCGGACTGGGCCTGCGCGCAGTTCGCTGCGAGGCACGTAGCGGCGTGCGGCACAGTTGTTGAATCCTCCCGATCCTGAAGGATCAGGATTCCTGGCTCAGGCTGCCTGCTCGCTCGGTGAGCGGTCAGGTCTTATGCCATCAGCACCAGCCGGGTTGAAACCAGCCCGGTTGCGTATGACGTGTGCGGAGTTTTTGTCGCGGGGTGCGACGTGTCCGCAGGGTTCGCACCGGTAGGTGCGTTGCGATAGCGGCAGGCGGTGTTTGGCTCTCACACCGCAGTTTCCGCAATCGGTGGTGGTGTACTTCGGATCGACCAGCACCAGCTGCCGGCCGTGCTTGCCAGCCTGCTCGATCAACGCGCGTTTGGTGGCCGCGATCGCTCCATCGGCGGCTTTGCGGGCCATCGTCGAGCGCGCCAGAAACGTGGGCCGGAAGTCCTCGACGGCGATCTGGTCGAAATCAGCGGCCACCGCTTTGGCCCATTTGCATCCCGTGTCGGCGCGTTGCGCCGCGACATGGGCATGCTGTTTGGCCGCGGCCCGTTTCGCGTGCTTGTAGCCGCGTGAGGCAGCTGCGCCCTTGGCGGGTCTGCGGCGGGCCATCATCCGCTGATACCGCGCCAGCTTCGCCGCCGCGGTGCGCCCATACTGCGGATGCGGCAGGTCATGATCGTCGCTGGTGGTGGTCGCCACATCCGTGACGCCCCAATCGATCCCGATCGAGCGGCCTGTGGCCGGAAGCTGCTCGACTTCGGGTCGGGGGACGACGAAGGAGCACCACCACCGGCCCAGCACGTCGCGGGAGATGCGCACACTCGACGGGGCGCCGGGCAGGTCGCGGGACCACACCGGCCGCACTACGATCCCGCCCGCAAGGTTGAGCAGCTTTCCGTCGATACCGAATCCGCGCAGCGTGTAGTTCAGGGACGGGGCCGCACGGTGCTTGGACTTGAATCGCGGCAGCCCCCGCCGCTGCCGCGGCGCGAGGGACTTGTCTTTGCGGTCCTTGAGGGCTTTGGCGCGGGCTCGCCCGAAATCGCGGATCGTCTGCTGCTGGCACACGCTCGACCCGTTGGAGAGCCAGTCATGCTCGCCCCGCCAGCTGGTCAGGCGCTTATCTAGTTGCGCCGGACCGCATTCGATTTTCACACCGGTAGTGATCGTCTCTGTGTGCGCGGTGTTGGAGGCCTCCACGCACTGGTTCCACACCCACCGGCACCGGTCCCACTCAGCCTGCAGCAACCGCTCCGTAGTGCCCGAGACGCGCAGCCGGAAGGTGTACCGCACCTTGCCCGCGTCACTGGCCGAACCCATGAACGACACCGTAACGCCCACCACCGACAATCGGTGATCGCGCGAACGTGTCGGACACCAGAACTACCCTCACCACCGTGACGGCGACCACGTCTGAATTGGAGCTGCGGCGGGGTCGCAGTTCGACTACTCCGCTGCACGCCCACCTGGTGTTCGTCACCAAATACCGATGCCCCGTCTTCACCGACCGGTTGCTCACCGACTGCCTGCAGCTCATGGCTGCCGTCTGCACAGACGTGGGTGCCGAGCTGCGTGAGTTCAACGGGGAAGCCGACCACGTGCATCTGCTGGTGCACTACCTACCGAATATCTCGATCTCGGCGTTGGTCAATCGGCTCAAAGGTGTCTCGTCACGCCGGCTACGCCAACGATATCCAAACCATGTCCGGAAATACCTGTGGGGCAACCACTTCTGGTCACCGTCCTACTTCGCCGCCTCCTGCGGCGGCGCACCCCTGTCAATCATGAAGCAATACATCGAACAACAGGACCGACCCGACTAGCGGCGGCCAGCTCCGTCGTCCGCCCACAATGGGATCGGCTTCCTCCCGGCCGTAAACGGCCAGGCTTCCGCCGAAGAGATTCGGTGAGCAGCGGTTGATGATGAGCGCGGCGAATGCCAGTTCGAGATCGGTGATCGCGGCGCCCGCCTCCGACGAGGCCACGACTTCGCGTGCGGTGTGCCAGGTGGACATGTCCGGCTGGCAAGCGCGGACGCGCCCGGCCAGTTCCACACCGTTGTCCACGACGGTCCGCCAGAACGCGGCCAACTCCCGGTTCTTCTCGGTCAGCCAGACCTCGTCGACCACGCCGCGGTCGAGCAGATGCAGTCCTGCGCCGGCGCCGCCGGCGAACAGCTCAACCCACACCTCGACGTCGAGTAAGCCGAACTGTGCAAGGAAGATGTCGGCCAGTGCATCGGCCATGCGTCCTTTTCCGCCGGGATATCGCAGTGGACTGACCCAGCGCGTGGTTGTGGGGTTCACTCCCAAATGGGTGGGTAGGGTTCGAACATGTCGCGGACCCATGCGGGTACTGGATCGGCGCCCGTGGCGGTGCCGCGGATAGGGCGCCCGGGCACGCCGGACTTGAGGATTCGTGGACCCCAGAACTGATAGACGGGTGCGGTCTTTCCCTGGGTCCACTCGCATTCAATGCGGACCGGGAGGATCTGGACGTCGGGCCGGTAGGCCGTAGATGAGACGCGTTGTGTGTTTTCGGGGCAGTGGATCGTCACTTTCCACTTGTGTTCGATGACAACGTGAGTGGGCATTGGTCAGTCCTCGTTAATGGGCGCGGGTTCAGTCTGCGGATTGGTGGTCGGTTCGTCGGTTCATCGGGACACGGCGGAGCGGATTGGAGACATGCGGACTTTGGTGAAGACGTCAACCGGGAGTTTCACGACCTTTTCCTTTGGTGTGTAGTTCTTTTGCGCAGTTCGTCAATTTTATTGCCAAGAAATTCGATGCTCAACATTCTTGGGCGGCTGCGCTTCGGTAAATTCACGAAGTACCTGGATCTTTTCTGTTAAGTGGTTTTGTTGAATTTGCGGTGATTGGAGCTAAGGTGCGCGCTCGCGCGCCCGGCGTGGTGTGATGCGCATTTCCTTCTCCATGCTGTACGAGAGACAAGGATCTGGAGTTGTCGATCCGGAGCACGATTTCTGACCGAATGACTGTCGCGGAGCGGTTTGGCGCTGTTGGCGATTCTCGATGTCGCGCAGCGCGTGGCGCGCCGAGATCCCCGGAATTCTGTGAGGAGTCGGTGGGGGCCGACTTTCGGGATGTCGGCCCCCACCGGGTGGCTTAGGCTGCGGCGAGTGCGTCGGCGACGGCGTCGTCGATGTTGTGGTAGGTGGTGGCGGTTTCGTTATCGACCTGGACGGTCCAGGCCGGCTGGGCGCCGATTTCGGCGGTGAGGGTGCAGGTGTGTTCGCTGCGGGCTCGGAAGGTCCAGGTGTCTACGGCGTGGAAGGTGAGGTCTCCGGCTCGGACGTGAACGATCCGGGTCACCGGGTCGGTGTCGAGATCGGGGGCGGTGGCTTCGATGGCGACCATCTGTCCGTGGTCGTCGGCGGCCAGGAGGACGAGGTGGTGTCCGGTTTCCCGGTCGTAGTTGTGGACGGTGGTGAGCAGGATGGGCCCGTAGTTGTGGAAGAGGATTCGGGTGATTCCGTACTGCTGGTGTCCGATTCGGTCGGCGGCTTCGTCGAGAAGTGTGAATGCGAGGTCGAATTCGTGGTCCATGGTTGTTCTCCCGTTCTGTGTGGTGATTGGTGCGCCGGTCAGCGCTGGGGAGCAATCACTGAAGGAGACGACCGGTGTCAACTTGGCGGACGCGGTGGGTTTCGGCGGATTTGCCGCCCGCGAGCGGCAGCGAGCAGGTAGGGCGGCAAATGTCCTCCGCCGTCGAAACCCATTGCGCCCGACGGGTTTACTGAGGTCGGTTCCGAAGTACGCTTGGCGACCTGCTGACGGCTTATAGGTGAGGGGCTACGGACGACTGGCCGCCGCCAGGTGGCCACACCGGCGGGCCGCACCTAGTGCGCCGGTCGCCGGCGTAACGCAACGGCCGGCCCGCCACGTAACCTCCGGATCTGTCGGCCCAACCAGCTCAGCCGCGTGTCCGTGCGACGCCGCGGCTAGACGATCGTGTAGTTAGTGGCTCTGATCGCGAATGTCAGCGTCGGCAAGTGCTTGTATGGCGTTGGTGATGCTGCCGGGACGGCCGCGCACTGTTGTCGATCGATTACCGCGTCGTCGCTGTGCTGGAAGGCATTCCGGTTTCGGGCACGAGTACGAGACGCGGAATCGACGGTGTGTGGCGCCGGCGGCTGTGAGCGTGGTTGATGGCAGGCGCAGTTGGGTTTATGGGGTGTCGCTCAGTTCAAACAGGGTTAGTTGCTCGGCTTTGCTACGCCGGCGGGCAGTGTTCTTGCCGGCTGTGGTGCTGGCTGTCTTACGTGTGGTCGAGGTCGCCTCCGCTTCTCTGCGAGGTGCGGTGCGCGCTTCTTTGTGCGCGACCGCATCAATCGCACCCTGGGCGATGGCAAGAAACTCCGCGGAAGCCACGGCTTCGGGGTTCAGTGGATAGCTAGCCTGGATGACAGCTCGGAGCGCTGAGGGGACCATCTTCCAGTGCGGTAGGCACATGAATTCGTCTGCGGACACGTCGGCCGGGCATCTGTGAGCGCGGCATGTGCGTTGACCGGACTCGTCGCCCTTTGGTGTTGTCATCGCCGAAAATTTCGCGTTGTCAAGATGGTGTTGGTGTGCATGATTCCTCTTGGTGTTGCGGGGCGCATTTCGGGCAATAGTCCTGTCCGGCGATGCTGAGCCAGCCTTCGGCGCCGAGGTCTACATCAGCGACCACATTTGCTTCGAGAACACCTGCGCTAATTTCCTCGATGACCTGGCATCCGTCTCCGTCGCATGCGACCTCTAGTGTCATCGTCACTGTTGGATCACTTTCCCTATGCTGGGTTCCAATTTGTTCCCAGGTCCAGAGCCAGTCAGCATCAAGTGCTCAAAGGACCCGAATGATGCGGCAGACTCGTTCCAGGCGCTCAGCGATGCTGCCGAACATTGTTTGGACGTGCTTGGCATCGACGAGGGCGTTGTGCCGGTCGGATGGATAGGGGGGAAGCTGGCTGGCAAGCAGTGCGGCATACTGCCGAACATCGCGGGTTTGCATCGGCAGCCATTGCGGTTGTTGACCCATCCCACCCCAGATCTGCATCAAGGCGACTTGATCCCAGGCGCCGAAGTCGGCCCACAGCTGGCGGGGACGCGGGTTGAAAAAGGTGTCGAGATCTTGGCGCAGTTCATGCAATGGCCGGCGCGGCATACCTGTGACTGCGGGTAAAACGTGCTGGGCAAGGAAGACATCTGTTGACGCGGAGGACTCGTCGTATTGGTCGGCGTGGGCGTAGAACTCGCGTCCGTCACCGCTGACGATGCCGATCGATATCAGATGGATGCCGGTTGCGTCCCAGTGCAGCTCGGTGTCGTAAAAGTAGCGCCACGGTTCGGATTGGGGTGGTTGGCCGGTCGTGTGGTTACCTTCGTATTTCGCTGCGATGTTCGTCCCGAATTTTGCGTCGGCGGCCCGGGCGGACATGTGAGCCAGGTTGCGTCCGAAGTCGCTTCTTTGCGGGGCAGCGACCGCTTCGGCGTCGTCAAAAGCGGCTGAGATGGCCATTCGTTCGTAGTCGTCTGCCAGTGAATCTCCGGTGATAGATGCCAGCGCGTCATCTCGTAGCCTGCTCATGTCGTGATGGAGCGGCTCAGGGTTGTGGTCCATTGGGGGTTCTGCTTTCTCAGTGTGTGGGCGTGGCGGTGATGTTCAGGCTGCGGTGGCGGTCTTGCGGATTCGGCGTTCGGCTCGGGTTTGGGCGCGGACGTACATGCTGTCGATCAGGGTGGTGGCGCGGGCGGGTGCGCTGCCGGGGTG
>NZ_CACSIP010000026.1 GCF_902705885.1 Mycolicibacterium austroafricanum
ACCGCCACCTCCGCGTAGGCCGCCCCCACCGGCCGCATCTCCCCCACCTCGACACACACCTGCACCTCGACACACACCTACACCGAGGCCTTCGGCACGGACGGGGCCACCGCCCGCCGCCCCGGCACGCCCCAGCAGACGGCCCGGACGGGTGCGGCGCTGGCTGCGCGTTCTGCTGGCGTGCCTGGTGGCGCTCGGCCTCGCAATGGTCGGCGTCGGGGTCTGGGTACAGACGTCGCTGACACGCATCACCGCCCTGACCGACTATCCGCAACGGCCGGCCCAGGGCGCGGGCACCACCTGGCTGCTCGTCGGCTCGGACAGCCGCGCCGGCCTCACCCCCGAGCAGCAGGCCGAACTGGCCACCGGTGGGGATCTGGACTTCGCCGGTTCGGCGCGCACCGACACCATCCTGTTGGTGCATCTGCCCGGGTTCGGCTCGGCGACCCCGGCGACGATGGTGTCCATCCCCCGCGATTCGTATGTCCCGATTCCCGGGTACGGCTCCGACAAGGTCAATGCGGCGTTCACCCTGGGCGGACCGGCGCTGCTGACCCAGACCGTGGAGCAGGCCACCGGGCTGCGCGTCGACCACTACGCCGAGATCGGTTTCGGTGGGTTCGCGGGCCTCGTCGACGCCGTCGGCGGCGTGACCATGTGCCCGACCGAACCGATCAGTGACCCACTGGCCGGCATCGACCTGCCGGCCGGATGCCAGCAACTCGACGGCCGCTCGGCGCTGGGGTTCGTCCGCACCCGCGCGACACCCCGCGCTGATCTGGATCGGATGGCCAATCAGCGTCAGTTCATGTCCGCACTCGTCGACCGCGCCACCAGCCCGGCCGTGCTGCTGAACCCGTTGCGGTGGTATCCGACGGCCCGCGCGGCGGTCGACACCGTGACCGTCGACGACGGCGACAACCTCTGGGATCTGATCCGGCTGGCGTGGGCGTTGCACGGGGGTCCGTCGTCGATCACCACCGTGACGGTGCCGATCGGCGAGTTCACCGACAACGGGTCCGGCTCGATCGTGGTCTGGGACAGTGAGGCCGCACCGCGGTTGTTCGCCGCGCTGGCATCGGACGCAGCCATCCCGCAGGATGTGCTCGACGCCGCGAACCCCTAGCCTTGGCAAACACTCCGACGAGCCGTAATCACCGTCACGGCAGCGGCTCACACTAAGGATATGCTGGCCTGCGTTAGGTCAACCTTCGCTGACAATAGGGTTTGACCTGCTATATCTTCGAGACATGACCACTACGGAATCTTTCGACGCGACCGAGACCAAGTTCCACGGCCTGCTCGATGAACAGGTCCGCAGCGAACTCACCGCCTCGCAGCAGTACCTCGCCATCGCGGTGTATTTCGACGGCGCCGACCTGCCGCAGTTGGCCAAGCTCTTCTACCGGCAGTCGGTCGAGGAACGCAATCACGCGATGATGCTGGTGCAGTACTTCATCGACCGCGACGTGCTCGTCGAGATCCCGGCGGTGGACCCCGTCCGCAACGGTTTCCAGACGCCACGCGACGCCCTCGGGCTCGCGCTCGACTCGGAGCGGGCGGTCACCGAGCAGTTCAGCCGGCTGGCCAGCACAGCCCGCGACGAAGGTGACTACCTGGGCGAGCAGTTCGTCCAGTGGTTCCTCAAGGAACAGGTCGAGGAGGTCGCGCTGATGACGACGCTGGTGCGCATCGCCGACCGTGCCGGAGCGGACCTGTTCCACCTCGAGGATTTTGTCGCCCGCGAGATCGCCACGCCCACAGGCGATCCCGTGGCACCCAAGGCCGCAGGCGGCGCACTCTAGTCGCGACCGGCACCGGTCAGGCCGTCCTGCAGCCACGCCTTGGTGCGGCCCGGATGGTTGGTCGCGATCCAGGCCACACCCACGTCACGGCAGTACTGCACGTCCTCGTAGTGATCGACGGTCCAGCAGTACAGGGCACGTCCCTGGGCGGCGGCCCGGTCCACGAGTTCCGGATGGTCACGCAGTGTCGCGATGGACGGTCCGACCGCGGTGGCCCCGACCGTGGTGGCCGCGCCGCCTCCCAGATAGCGCGACGTCTCCCCGAGCAGGACCGTCGGCAGCATCGGTGCAGCGCGCCGGATCCGCCACACGGCCGCGGCCGAGAACGACATCACCACGGCCCTCGACAGCGCGGCCGATGCCGGTGACGCGATGCCATAGCGATGCAGCAACGCCAGCACCTTGCTCTCGACCAGCGCGCCATAACGCACCGGGTGCTTGGTCTCGATGAACATCTTCACCGGGCGATTCCAGTCGAGCACCAGCGTGACCAGGTCTTCCAGCGTCAGCAACCCGGTGTCACCATGGCTGCCGTCGGCACGCCAACTCGGATGCCACGCGCCGTAGTCCAGCTCGCGCAGTTCGGCCAGGGTCATCTCGCTGACCAGTCCCGTTCCGGTGGAGGTCCGGTCGAGGCTGCGGTCGTGGACACAGACCAGGTGGCCGTCCTTGGTCAGCCGCACATCACATTCGACGCCGTCGGCGCCCTCGTCGAGAGCCAGCTGATAGGCGGCCAGGGTGTGCTCGGGACGGTCCGCCGAGGCGCCGCGGTGCGCCACCACGAACGGGTGACTGCCGAACGTCTCGTCGGAGCTCATATCGCTATGCTGCCGGGTTCTGCCCTTCGGGCTCAACCGGTGGGTCGCCTTCGTCCTTCTCCGGGGCTGCCTCGCGGTCCGCCGGAGCCGACTCGGGCTCGTCGGTGGCGACCATCACCCAACGCTTCGACGGCCGCTCCACGGGCTGGCGCTCGAAACCGAGGAAGACCTGCAGCGCCAGCAGCAGGGCCGCGAGTGCCAGCAGGTAGGCGACGATCGTGGTCACGGTGTTGTCGGCGATGGCTTGCGGGTTGGTGCTGAAGCTGGTGACGAAGGCGAACACCGACACCGCCGTGCTGAGCACCCAGACCGCCCACCAGACCACGATCGGCCGGCGCAGCCACCTCTGACGCGCCTCCACCTCGGCCAACTCGATGACGTAGACGGGTGCCCAGGCCAGGTTGACCACCGGGATCAGACATCCCGCACGCAGCGCCCACACCGATCGCGGCTCCTGCTGCCCCCGGTGGGCGAACGCCGCCGCTCGTCTCGCGACCAGCCAGTTGGTCAGCAGCAGCGCGCTCGCCACGACGATGAACATCGCGACCACGCTGACCGCGACGCCGCCCCAGGTGGCCGCAGCGGCGACCCACGGGTTGAGCAGCACGGTGCGGTTGATGATCAGCAGCACGTACCGCACCAGGTGAATGAATGCCGCGGCGCCGAGCACCGCCATGGCCGCCACCAGCGTGACCCGCACCGTGGTCGCCGACGGTCCGCCGCGCTGGGCGCGCTGTTCGGCGGGGGCGTCGAAGTGTTCCACCAGACCCCAGCGGGGAATGACCTGGTAGCGCGGCGTCGGGCCGAGCTCGCGCCGCGTGTGCCGCGGCGGGGGCGGCGTGCCGGGTCGCACCGCAACCCAGCGGTATCCCGACGGCAGCGTGGGTCCGGTACGCCGCGAAGCGGGCTGGGCCTGCGCCTGACCGGGACCCCACTCCTGCGCGCTGGCGGGCCCCGACGGTGCAAGCAGCGTGCCGTTGCAGCGTGGACACCAGACCCGCTGCCGGTCGCGTACGTTCCACCGCGTCCCGCACTGGGAACACACCTGGATCATCCGACCAGCCTAATGGGGTGGCGGACAGTGGGCGGACGGCCAGGTACCGCAGCGTCCGTTCGCCTCAGACGGTGCCGGCGCCGCCCGTGTCGCGGACCACGGGCCGACCGGCCCCGGCCCAGGCCGACATGCCGCCGCTGACGTTGACCGCTTGATAGCCCTGGTGCGCCAGATACTGGGCCACCCGCTGCGACCGGCCGCCGGAGTGGCAGATGACGTACAGCCGGGCGGCGGTGTCGACCTCAGCCATCCGCGCGGGAATGTCCCCCATCGGGATGTGCTGGGCCCCCGGCGCGTGGCCCTGCTGCCACTCGTCGTCTTCGCGCACGTCGAGCAGCACCACACCGTCACCGAACGTGGCAGGCACGTCGCCGATTGCCACCTGGGGCACATCCGTGTCATCCATCACCACATGCTGGCACGGGCGCGGGGCCGGGCACCACCGGGCGCCTGCCCGGCAGCAATCTGAAAGCTATCCACAGTTTCCACAGGTCTATGCACAGGGCCACGGGGTCGAAAACCCTCCTGAGCGCGCCGTCGGGACGGCAGGCCCCCGTGGCTGTGGATGAACCCACCGCCGCCACGCCCGAGCGATCAACAGGTCCGGTGCCGCGTGAGCGAAATGGCTCGCACTGCTAAGTAATTGGTCTCCGTCGACGGTGGCCCGGTCCCGATTTCTCAACAGCGAACAAAAGAGGTTATGATCGGCGTCACAGGGTCGATTGTGTGACTGATCTCACTGGGGGAGGTATTCGCACGTGTTGGTGAGGAGCATCTGATGGCATCGTCGTCGATGGACTCAGGGTCCGCCTTTCCGCCGTCGGAATGGCATGCCTCGTCGCGCGTGTACAACCGCAGCCAGCTGATGGCGTTCCTGCGCGCCGGCCTCATCGCTCTTGTGCTGCTGGGCTTCCTGGCTCTGATCGTCCTGTTCTGATCTTCCACACCACCCGGTATGACCCGGCGGCCGGCACCCACCCGAAATCATGGGAATCGGCGGCGCCCGCGGCGTCCGGGTTGTCCGAGCGCGCCTCGAACGTCACGGTCTTCTCGCCGCGATACACCTCGCCGACACGCTTGACGAGCCAGTGCGAGGACTTCGTCGGATGGCGAAAGACGCGCAACTGGCCGCGCCGAGGATTGCCGCCACGCAGCGCCAGCAGTCCGTCGCCGGGGCACAGCGCCGGGCGCATCGAGTCCTCGACGACCACGAAGCTGCGCAACGGCCAACGACGGGAATCAGGCCGCGGCCCATGGTTACGGCGCATGGCCTAAGGGTAAGTTAGGACCATGCTGCATCGACTTTTCTCCAACGCCACCCCCGCCCACGCCCACTGCGACTTGTACTGCGGCGTCTACGACCCCGCGCAGGCAAAGATCGAAGCGCTGTCCTGCCTCAAGACGCTTCAGAAGTATCACGACTCGGACGACGAACACTTCAAGGTGCGCGCGATCCTGATCAAGGAGCAGCGTGCAGAAGAGGTCAAGCACCACCTGATGGTGCTGTGGGCCGATTTCTTCACCAAGGACCACTTCGAGCAGTTCCCCAACCTGCACCAGCTGTTCTGGGACGGTGTGCACGGCGCGGGTGACGTCAAGAAGTCGCTCGACGTGGCCGTCGCCGAGAAGCTCCTGAAGACCATCGACGAGATCGCCGACATCTTCTGGCAGACCGAGAAGGCCAAGGGCATGGGGGTCTACCCGCCCGCCTGACGTGCCACCGGTACACCACAACTGACACCACCCGGCTCGGTCCTGCACCGAGCCGGGTTTTGTTTTTCGCGGGTTGGCACTCGTGTCCACTTGCGTGCCAGTGGGTATCTGGCGCATCCTGAGCGAATCGACCCACAGTCGTGTCGGGCATTTCTGCGAGGGTGCCGGGAGGCGTAATGGATCCAGGGTCCGGCCGGGCGATCGAGATCGCCCCGTTTCATTCGCGTGGGTCGCTCAAGGGTTTCGTGGTCTCTGGACGCTGGCCGGATTCGACGAAGGAGTGGGCGCAGCTCCTCATGGTAGCGGTCCGGGTCGCGTCGCTCCCGGGCTTGCTCTCCACCACAACCGTTTTCGGGGCCCGCGAAGAACTCCCGGACGAGCCGGAGCCCGGCACCGTCGGCCTGGTCCTCGCCGAGGGCACCGTTGTCGGCGAATCCGCCATGACCCCCGGCCATTTCGCGCACCGCCAACCGCCGGCACTGTTGATGCTGCACCCCCCTTCGGAAACCACTCCGTCGCTGCCCGAGTGCAACGGCGCAGCCTCAGGCTGCGTGCTGTTACCCGGCCTGCCACATCTGGGGCTCGAGCACCGCGCCGCCTGGGTCGAAGCCGAGTCGGACGGCACCGTGACGTCGATGGTGAGCCGCGTCGGTGTCGACCCGATCAGCCACCCCGACACCGCCATCCTCGCCATGCTCCTTGCCGCGTAAGCATTTTCGAATCCAGACATTCGTATTCGGATAACGCTCGATTCGGCTGCCCGAAATCCCGCCCTGCGGTGGCGCTCTCGGTGATCTGCGACTAACGTCGGTGCAGTCAGCGAAGGGGAGTAGCCCCAAATCGTGGTGTCGACATACTGGCGTGAGCCCGGCACCCGAACCGCCTCCGAGTGGAGCAGCGGTGGGCGAGACCTTCGACCGAAGCCTGTCAGGTCGAGAGCATCAACCTGTCGGCGGAGCGTCGAGAGGTCACTTCCATGCTCACCGCCATTCTGGTAAGCCTCGCAGTGGTGTTCGTCGCTGAACTGGGCGACAAGTCTCAACTGATCACAATGACGTATTCGCTACGTCACCGCTGGTGGGTGGTGCTCTCCGGGGTCGCCGTCGCGGCCATGCTCGTGCACGGTCTGTCGGTCGCCATCGGCCACTTCCTCGGGGTGTCACTGCCCGAACGGCCCATCGCGTTCGCCGCGTCCGTCGCCTTCCTGCTGTTCGCGGTGTGGACCTGGCGCGCCCGAAGCGAGGACGGCGAGGACGAGGTGCGGGTCGCCGAACCTCGATTCGTGCTGTTCGCGATCGTGTCGTCGTTCGTGCTCGCCGAGCTCGGGGACAAGACGATGCTGGCGACGGTCGCGCTGGCCAGTGACCACCACTGGGCCGGCGTGTGGATCGGAGCGACGATCGGCATGGTGCTGGCCGACGGCGTGGCCATCGCGGTCGGAACGCTGATGCACAAACGCCTGCCTGAGCGTTTCCTGCATGGGCTGGCCAGTGTGCTTTTCCTACTCTTCGGGCTTTTCCTGTTCTTCGACGGCGGCCTGGGCCTGCCCTGGGTGGCTGTCACTGTGACCGCCGCGGTGGCGGCCCTGGCCTCGGCCGTCGCGGTGACGTCGTGGCTGCGTCACCGTCGGCAGGCCGCCGAGCTCATCGCCCAGGAAACGTCGTAGGACACCTGCCGAACTGCCACTGGCTACTGACACTTGTCCCGACTGCGGGTTGCGCGCCCGTGGCCCAACTGTGGTCCGTCACATGGCGTGGAGCGGCATCGTCAGCTACCGGGCAGGAAGCCGCCCTCGGCCGGCCAGCAAACGACGAAAACGGTGGATGCCAGAGAAGCGGAGGTTGCCCGGGAAACCTGGGGAAACTTTCCTGATGGGCCGATCCAGGTGCCGGGCGTATGCTCGCTACGGTGCCGTTAGTATTTGCTTAGCCGCACCGTACTCTGGAGGTATCAGTCGCTGCCGCCGACGCCGTTGACGCACTAGCGGCGGACCGCATCCGGGAACCGGGTTAACTTTTACTCGGTTTGCACTTGGTTGTGGACTTAACTGTCGCTACGATGATCAGCAAATACGCCGCCCTGAAAACACCGCTTGTCTGCATGTGGAGGTCAACCCGATGAGCAATACGTTCGCCGCTCGCCTGAACCGGCTGTTCGACGTCGTCTACCCGCCAGGACGCGGCCCGCACACCTCGGCCGAGGTGATCGCCGCCCTCAAGGCCGAAGGCGTGACGATGTCCGCGCCGTACCTGTCGCAGCTGCGGTCCGGCAACCGAACCAACCCGTCTCAGGCAACGATGGCGGCGCTTGCCAACTTCTTCCGGATCAAGCCCGCGTACTTCACCGACGACGAGTACTACGAGAAGCTCGACAAGGAGCTCACCTGGCTGGCCGGGATGCGCGACGAAGGTGTTCGCCGGATTGCGGCGCGCACGGTCGGGTTGTCCGCCGAGGCGAAGCAGGACATCTCGCAGAAGGTCGACGAACTGCGTCGTCGCGAGAATCTGGATAATTAGCCCGGTTCAGATGTCGGCTGGTCAGCCGGCGAATCAGTCTCGGCCCGGGCACTCCTTCTGGCGGTTGCGGACTCAGGCGTGAGGCGGCGGAACTGGCGTGCGATCTCGAGGATCCATTCCCGGTCCGAGTAGGTAGCCGGTTGACGGAGCCAGGCCAGACCCGGAAACGTCCTGTGTGCGCTACGTGGTGTGGCGTCGCTACCGGCGTGCAGCCACCTGGCAATGACTTCGGCCTGCTCGACCGGCGATACCTCCGGTGGGTCCAGGTCGGCGAGATCGCCGGACCCGCCGTGTATCGTCGCGGCCGCGTCCACGCGGCGTAACGCGCCGTCGGCAGCTGTGGCCTCCAGGAACAACGCATCGGAGATCAGGGACATCCGCTCGGCCACCCGGAAGACCAGTGGTCCCCGGGGCCGGACCCCGATCCCGACATCGGGATGGCGGCGGCCGAGTTCGTCGAGAAGCGGTTGGATCATCCGCAGCTCCCGCCGCGCCCCGAACCAGTCCTCCAGGCTGGGCAGCAGCGATCCGGCGGCGATGACGAGCATCGCGCACCCCAGCAGGGTCGCCGCGGCGCCGATCCCGACGAGCCCGGTGGTGCCGACGGCACGCAGCATGACAAACGCCAGCGCAAGCACGATCAGCACGATCCCGAGCGTGAACACGAACAGTGCCCGCCCGCGACGGGTGCGGTTGGAGTGCCGAAGGCCCGCCCACACCACCAGGCTGAGCGCCAGAAGCACGTACAGCATCGGGAGCAACCATGGCAGCGACGTGCCGCCGGAGCCGAGATTGCGTCTGAGGTACTCCTCCGGCGACATCTCCGGTTGGGGTCCGCCGGCGAAGAACAGGGCCAGGCTAACGCCGGCGATCAGGGCCGCAACGCTGTACTGCGCGATGGCGATCTTCTTCGCCGTCGCCGGAGTCCGCACCGAAGACACCGTGGTGATCATCACGCAGCTGCCAGCGGCGCAGCCGATCAGCGCCACCTGACTGAGCCCGATCGAGATGTTCGGCCACTTCAGCAGCGTGTCGATCAACAGCGTGAGCGGCTGCCAGTTGAGTGCCGCCACCACGCCCAGGCTGCCGAGCGCCAAGATCATCGCCGCGCTCACCAGCGACTGCTTGTTGACCAGCGCCCACCCGATGCGCAGGCCGGTGGCCAATCCCAGGAGACCGGCGATCACCCAGACGATCAACCAAACGCCTCTCCGAGGCGGACCTGGACGATCGACGCGCGGTCGGAGGGAAGCCGGCCCAGACGGTAGATCAGCAGCGCCGCGAAGTCCTCGGCTTCCTGCTCCGCATCCTCCCCGCTCGGACCCATACATCCGGTCCGCTGGTTGAGCATGTAACCGATGAGCTCGGAACTGGCCATCTCGGTGTTCTCCCTGGCCGCCTGGACCACCGGGATTCCCTCGTGCCCCAGGACGAGATGGCCGAGCTCGTGCGCCAGCGTGCGATCCCAGGCGGGCAACCCCTTCTGGATCAGGAACACGTCGTGGTCCGCGAACTGGCGCCATTGACCGCATACGCCGGGCGGCAGGTCGGCCATCGTGATCTCGATCGACCTTCCACGGTTCGCGCCGACCGCGTCGACCAGCCGGGTCAGCGACACCTCCCCCTGCTTCGGGGCGAGGTCGAGAACCTCATTGACCGCGCGGGTGACGCGCCGACTCGCAGGCATGTGACCCCCTCTCCGTGTCGTTCACTATCCGCCGCTCACTGTTGCAAAGCGACCGTTCTTGTCAGTTCATGTACCTGGAAATGCCGCTGGTGCGCACCGCGTGCCCCGCTTTGGCCTGGCGGTACCCCAGCAATCCGCCGGCGCCGGTGAGCACCAGGATTCCCGCCAGCCCCGGTACCGCGAGCACGGCGATCTGCGCGAAGCCGGCGCCACGCAGATACTCGACGTACCCGGCCCGGTAGGACGGCGACCCCACCGCGACGTTGCTGCCGGAGGCGGCGGGCGGCGCCTGCCGGGCGGGTCGCGATTCGGCGGTCCCTTGCCGTGGACCGTTGGACAGCGCGGAACCCGTCCCGCCACCGCTGGGTCCCGGCCTCGGACCGGCGCCGATCGGAGCCGGGACGAGCACGGGCACGCTCACCGGAACCCCGGCCACCCCGCTGTCCGCCACCCCGCCGACCGGCACGGTGTCGACGATGTCGGGATCGATCGGTTCGCCGAGCGGCGGCGAGAACTCCGGGGGCACCGCCCGTGGGGGGACGGTGAACGGAAGCCGGGCGGGTGGTTCCGCCTCGCGACGGCCGCCGCTGCTGTCGGATACCGGTGGTTCGTCGGTGTCGGGATCCGGCCAGGGCCACCAGGGCGGGCAGTCCCAATCCCGCTCCGGGTTCTCACAGCACGGTGGCCACAGCTTCCTGTCCCCTGCCGCCTCCGCGTCACGACCGAGGACGTCGAGACCATCCTCCAACGCCACCTCGGGATCCACGTCGGCCGCGGGTTCGTCGACCTGCTCAGACTGCTCGTCCTCCTCGTCCTCATGAGCCGCCGGTTCGCGATCGGCGGGGTCCGCCGGCTCCCGGTCGGTCCGATCGGCAGGGGCCTCGCGATCGGGGCCGCTGGGGTTCTCCGCGGTGTCGGGCTGACGGACGCTCGACGACGTGCCGGACTTGCTGCCCGACGTGTCCGTCCTGCCCGATGTGTCCGACTTCCTGCCCGATGTGTCCGACTTCCTACCCGATGTCTCCGTCCGGCCCGATGTCTCCGTCCGGCCCGATGTCTCGCCGGTTGACTGTCCTGGGTCGGCGAACGCAGTGGCGGCGCCGACACCACTAGTCAGCAGCCAGGAAGCGACGAGGCAGGCCGCCGCAGCCATCCGCGCACGCGAACCCACGTCGTCACCACCCCTCGACGTACATGGCCGTCGACGTCGCCGGCGCCGTTTGACCAGATGATTGGTCCAATTCTCGCACAATCGCGATGTGCGGTTTGCTGAGAAGCCCAAACGCCTCGGTCGTCGGGCCGCGGCGACCGAGGGGCGGACCGAACGCTAGGGTTTGGTCAGCGTGACCGCCGAACATCCGGCGGGATGTGTCGACGACAAGATCTGGGAGGCCGCAGGGATGAGCCTGTTCAAGCGACGCAAATCCCGAGCTACCCGAAGGGCTGAAGCCCGCGCCATCAAGGCGAAGGCGAAGCTGGAAGCCAAGCTGTCGGCCAAGAACGACGTCCGTCGGTTCAAAGCGGAACAGAAGGCGCAGGCTCGCGCACTCAAGGCACAACTCAAGGCCCAGCGTGACAGCGACAGGACCGCGCTCAAGGTTGCTGAAACAGAACTGAAGGCGGTCCGTGAGGGCAAGCTGTTCTCCCCCACGAAGGTTCGCAGGGCGCTGACCGTGTCGCGTTTGCTCGCTCCGGTGGTGGTGCCTCTGGTGTATCGCGCGTCGATCGCCGCCCGCGGGCTGATCGACGAACGTCGCGCAGACAAGCTCGGTGTTCCGCTGAGCCAACTCGGACAGTTCTCCGGGCACGGCGCCCAGTTCTCGGCCCGCATCGCCGGTGCTGAGCACTCCCTGCGTCAGTTGTCGGCGAAGAAGCCGAAGGATGCGGAGACCAAGCAGTTCGTCAACGCCGTCACCGAGCGCCTCAGCGATCTGGCGGCAGCGGTCACCGCGGCCGAGAACATGCCGACCGCACGCCGTCGGGCGGCGCACGCCGCGATCGCCGAACAGCTCGACGGAATCGACGCCGACCTGATGGCGCGCCTGGGCGTGGCCTGACCCTCGATCGATGAGAACACTCCAACGCGAGCTACCTGCCGTCGTCACCCGGCTCGTCGCCGTGGCCGTCCTGACCGTCGGGCTCGTCACCGGTGCGCTGGCGACGGCCGGTGTGGCGGCCGCCCACGCCGCGAGGATCGCCGAGGATCCCGCCGAGAACTCCCAGCTGACCGAGGCGCCGACCCGGGTGAGTGCGACGTTCAACGAACCGATGCAGGCCGAGTTCGCGGCGATGACCGTGATCGGTCCCGACGGTGTCGGCTGGTCCGACGGCGACCCCGCCGTCGACGGGCCGGTGATCAGCGTCGGAGTGCGTCCCGGGGCCCCAGCCGGGGACTACACCGTGAACTACCGGGCCACCTCCGCCGACGGGCATGTCGTGTCGGGCTCGTGGTCGTACCGTCTGCTGCCGGCGGCCGGTGCTGCCCCGCCGCCGGCGACATCGCCGGCGCCCGCCCCGGCCGCCCCGCCGCCGGCATCGGACACCGACGCCGACGGGCTGCCGATCTGGCCGTTCGTCGCCGGGGTGACAGTGCTTGTGGCCGCCGGCGCGTTATGGGCGGTTCGGCGCAATTCGTGACCCATCGCCGGGCGGTGGCCGGTGCCGTGTTCGTCACCGTGTCGGCAGGCGTGACGGCGTGGGCGCTGGCCTATCCCGCCGCTCCGTTGGCCCCGGCGCTGGCCAGGGCCCTCGCTGACGGTGCCGCCGTCCTCACGCTCGGGCTGGCCGTGGTGCCCGCGCTGGACACCGGCCGCCATCGCGACGAACTCATCCGGACTGCACGGGCGCCGCTGGTCGTCGCCGCGGCGATCTGGCTGGTCACCGAGCTGGTCCGGCTGGTCCTCGCGACCGCCGAGGCGACCGGGACCGACGTCACCAGCCTCGGGGCGCGCACCGTCGTCGCGTTCACGATGGACACCGCGCCGGGACGAGCGGGCCTGGTCACGGTCGTCGCCGCAGGGGCGGTGGGGGTGATCGCGTCACTGGCGCCGCGGTCGGTGCCGGTGTGTGTTGTCGCCGCCGGCCTGGCCGGCATCGGCGTCGTCGGGCATCCGCTCACCGGGCACCTGTCGCTCAGCGCGTGGGGCGGCGTCGCGATCGCGGTGCACGCACTGGCAGCGGCCCTGTGGTGCGGGGTGCTCGCCGCGCTGGTGCTCACCGTCGACCACCGCGGCCAGTGGGCGCGGCTGTTGCCGCGGTTCTCCCAGCTCTCCCTGGTGTGTGTCGCGGTGCTGCTTGCGGCGGGCGTCCTCGGCGCTGCGGTGGTGCTCCGGTCACCTGTCGACCTGTACGCGACTGGCTACGGCAGGGTGCTGACCGCCAAGGTCGTGCTCACCGTCGTGCTCGTGGTGCTGGCCTGGCGTAATCGGTCGAGCTGGCTTCCCGCCGCCCGCGCCCACCGGGCCACCTCCGTCGTGTCGCGAGCGCGGGCATACACCGAGCTGGGACTGATGGCGGTGACGCTGGCCGCGGCCGCCACACTGGCGGTGACCGGATGACACCGGGAATCCGGCCGATAGGCGACCTGGCATGATGGGGAACACTGCCGGGTGCAGACTACTCAAAAGGAGCAGCGACATGGCAGACCAGCCGGATCGGCCCGACGAAAGTCCCGATGCCGCAACCCCTGCAAATGAGCCGCCGCCGGCGACCAAGCCCCCCGCCGCGAAGACGGCCACGCCCGCCAAGAAGGCTCAACCGGTGAAGAAGGCGCCCGCGAAGAAGGCAGCAGCCGCCAAGAAATCGGCGCCCGCCAAGAAGGCCACACCGGCTAAGAAGGCGCCCGCGAAAAAGTCCCAACCGGCTGCCACCAAGCTCGTCGCAACCAACGGCGACCTCAGTACCGCTGCCAACGAGGCTGCAGCACAAGCGAAGTCGGCGGTCGCCACCGCCAGCAACGCCGTCTCCGGTCCCCCGCCGGCCCAGCCTGCGGACAACGTAACGTCGCGTCTGCCCATCGCGGCCGCGCTGCTCACCGCGCTGCTCGCCATCGCCGCGGTGGTGTATGTGGCACGGCGCGGCAACGACGACTGACGCCGACGTCGAACCGGGGCTCGCACAGTTCGTGCACGACGTCATAATGGCGCGGTGACCGTTACGCCGCGCCCCACCGCCGACCTCGTCGACGACATCGGCCCCGACGTCCGTAGCTGCGATCTGCAGCTCACCCAGTACGGTGGCCGTTCATCGTTCGCCGGACCCATCACCACGGTGCGTTGCTTCGAGGACAACGCGCTGCTCAAGTCGGTGCTCGGCGAACCGGGCGATGGTGGGGTACTGGTGATCGACGGCGCCGGATCCGTGCACACCGCGCTGGTCGGCGACGTGATCGCCGAACTCGGCCGTGCCAACGGGTGGTCCGGCCTGATCATCAACGGCGCGGTGCGGGACGCGGCGACCCTGCGCACGCTCGACATCGGCATCAAGGCGCTGGGCACCAATCCGCGCAAGAGCACCAAGACCGGTGACGGGGTGCGCGATGCGGCAGTGGAGTTCGGCGGCGTGGTGTTCGTCCCCGGCCAGATCGCCTACAGCGACGACGACGGGATTGTTGTCGTCGCCGCAGGCGACCAATAGCCGTCGTCGCCGCAGGCGACCAATAGCCGTCGTCGCCGGAGGCTGACCGGCCTGGCTACGCGGAGCTGGCCGCAGGCACCCGGTGCCTGGAGAACTCCAAGGCGGCGTCGTCGACCTTGCCCCTGCGGATCAACTGCAGGTCGAGCAGGTAGTTCTGCTTGAGCCGCCACGGCGCGCGTGACCCCGCCTTGGGCAGGTAGTCCAGTGCGCGCAGCACATAGCCTGGGGTGAAGTCCATCAGCGGCCGTTCGTCGACGGCGTTGCCGGGGTGCTTCGGTTCGACCTTGTCGTATCCGTTGTCGTCCATGTAGTTGATGACCCGGCAGAAGAACTCCGACACCAGATCGGCTTTCAGCGTCCAGGACGCATTGGTGTATCCGATCGTGAACGCCATGTTCGGCATATCGGTGAGCATCGTGCCCTTGTAGGCCATGGTGTCGTTGAGCTCGATCGGCTTGCCGTTGCGGGAGATCGTCGCCCCGCCGAACAGCTGTAGGTTCAAACCCGTTGCCGTGACGATGATATCGGCCTCGAGCTGCTTGCCGGACGACAGCTTGATCCCGGTCTTGGTGAACCGCTCGATGGTGTCGGTGACGACGTCGGCCTTGCCGGCACGGATGGTCTTGAACAGATCCCCGTTGGGCGCCAGGCACACTCGCTCGTCCCACGGGTTGTACCGCGGGTTGAAGTGCTTGTCGACGTCGTAGCCCTCGGGCAACCTGCGGCGGGCCATCGTCAACAGCTGTTTGCGGAACATGTCCGGGAACCGGCGCGCGATCTGATACTGGCCGGACTGCGCCAGGATGCTCTTCCACCGGTTCAGCACGTAGGCCGCCTTCTCGGGAAGGCGCTTGTTGGTCTGCACCGTGAACGGGTCGACGTCGGGCAGTGCCGCGATGAACGTCGGCGAGCGCTGCAACATCGTCACGTGGCCGGAACCCGAATTGACAAGTGCCGGAATGAGAGTGACTGCCGTGGCGCCGCTGCCGATCACCACGATCCGCTTGCCGGCGTAGTCGAGGTCCTCGGGCCAGTGTTGCGGGTGGATGATGGTGCCCTCGAAGTCCTGCGAGCCCGCGAACTCGGGCGAGTAGCCCTGGTCGTAGTTGTAGTAGCCACTGCATGCCATCAGATAGCGTGCGGAGATCTCGACCTGTTCACCGTCCCGATCCACGGTGACCGTCCAGCGGTTGTCGGCGTCGGACCAGTCGGCGGACTTGACGTTCTGGCCGTAGCGGATGTGCTTGTCGATGCCGTACTCGGCGACGGTGTCCTTCAGGTAGGTCATGATGTCGTGGCCGTCGGCGATGGCCTTCTCGGACGTCCACGGCTTGAACCGGAAACCCAGCGTGAACATGTCGGAGTCCGAACGGATACCGGGGTACTTGAACAGGTCCCAGGTGCCGCCGAGGTTGGCACGGCGTTCCAGGATCACATAGCTCTTTTCGGGACAGCGGTCTTGCAGATGCCAGGCGGCACTGATGCCGGAGATCCCGGCTCCCACGATGACTACGTCGACAAATTCGGTCATGGTGTCAAGCTATCAACGCTGTGTTGAATGAGTCAACACCCTGTTGAGAAAATCGACATGCTGTAAAGTCAACGGGGTGAGTACAGCGGAAACTGCCAGCCAGGCGCGCCCCGGCCGGGGCAGACGCGCCGCACGCCCTTCCGGCGACGACCGTGAACTGGCCATCCTCGAGACCGCGGAGCGACTCCTCGAGGACCGGTCGCTGGCCGAGATCTCGGTCGACGACCTCGCCAAGGGCGCCGGGATCTCCCGGCCGACGTTCTACTTCTATTTCCCGTCCAAGGACGCGGTGCTGTTGACCCTGCTCGAGCGGGTGATCGACGAAGCCGACACCGCCCTGCAGGGGCTGATCGCGGGTCGGTCCGCCGACCGCCTCGGCATCTGGCGCGACGGCATCAATGCGTTCTTCCAGACCTTCGGCGCCCATCGCGCGGTCTGTGCCGCCACCGTCGCGGTCAAGTCCGCCAACTCCGAGGCCCGCGCCCTGTGGGCGACCTCGATGCAGCGCTGGATCGACCACATCGCCGCGGTGATCGAGGTCGAACGGGCTGCCGGGGCCGCACCGGTGACGCTGCCCGCAGTCGAGTTGTCAACGTCGCTGAACCTGCTCAACGAAGCGGTGATGACGGCGTCGTTCGCCGGCCACCAGCCCGCCCTGCCCGACCATCGGGTGCTCGACAACCTCGTGCACATCTGGACCACCAGCATCTACGGCGATACGCCCTAGCTGTCGGTCCTGGATGCGAACATGTGTTCGTGTCCGAAGCGGTGGCGAGCATCCTGCACGCCGACCTCGACTCGTTCTATGCATCGGTCGAGCAGCGCGACGATCCGGCGCTGCGCGGGCGGCCCGTGATCGTGGGCGGTGGCGTGGTTCTGGCCGCGAGCTACGAGGCGAAGGCCTACGGCGTGCGCACGGCGATGGGTGGACGCCAGGCCCGGGCGCTGTGCCCGCACGCCCTGGTCGTCTCGCCCCGGATGGCCGCGTACTCACAGGCCAGCTCCGCAGTGTTCGAGGTGTTCCACGACACCTCCCCGGTGGTCGAGCCGCTGTCGGTGGACGAGGCGTTTCTCGACGTCTCCGGGTTGCGCCGGGTGGCGGGCACCCCGCTGCAGATCGGCGCCCGGTTACGCGAGCAGGTGCGCGAGCGGGTCGGCCTGCCGATCACCGTCGGTATCGCCCGTACCAAGTTCCTGGCCAAGGTCGCCAGCCAGGAAGCCAAGCCAGACGGGTTGCTGCTGGTGCCGCCGGACCGTGAGTTGGCGTTCCTGCATCCGCTGCCGGTGCGACGGCTGTGGGGGGTCGGCGCCAAAACGGCCGACAAACTCCACGCGCACGGCATCAACACCGTCGCCGACGTGGCCGAACTCGGCGAATCGATGCTGGGCTCGATGGTCGGCCCCGCCATGGGCCGTCAGCTGTTCACGTTGTCCCACAACATCGACCGTCGCCGGGTGCTGACAGGGCACCGCCGCCGCTCGGTCGGGGCGCAGCGAGCGCTGGGCCGGGCCGGCAACATGATGACGCCGGCCGAGGTGGACGCGGTCGTCGTCAACCTGATCGACCGCATCACCCGGCGGATGCGCAAGGCGCAACGCTGCGGGCGCACCGTGGTGTTGCGGTTGCGGTTCGACGACTTCGGCCGGGCCACCCGGTCCCACACGATGCCGCGGGCCACGGCGTCGACGGAGGTGATCCTCGGCGCCGCCCGTGTCCTGGTCGCGGCTGCCGGCCCACTGATCGCCGAACGTGGGCTGACGCTTGTCGGGTTCGCGGTGTGCAACATCGACCGCGACGGGGCCCAGCAGCTGGAACTCCCGTTCGCTTGCCCTTCCATGGCTGTCGATATGACCAGCGTCGACGCCGCGATCGACAAGGTTCGGGGCCGCTACGGCAACGCCGCGCTGACCCGCGGGGTGCTGGTCGGCCGGGACCCGGGTCTGGAGATGCCGCTGCTGCCGGACTGAGCGTGCGGCTCAGACCGTCGACGCCGCCTCGGCCGCTTCCGCCAAGGCCCGGATTTCCGCCATCTCCAAGATCTGCACACCCGCCGCGGTGGTGACGAACAGGAGCTCACCGTCACCGCTGACGTCGAGGTCGCCGACGCCGCCGGAGACCGGGACGGTCAGCGCCACCTCCCCGGCGCCGGGCCGGATCACCGAGACGATGTCGCGGTCCCCACCGGCGACGAAGACGAACTCCCGATCTGGGGCGTACGCGACAGCGGTAGGCGCTCCCCCGACGTCGATCGTCGCGATCACGGCCCGGGTCGTCGCGCCGACGACCACCAGGCTGCCGTTCACCTTGTCCGTCACGTAGACCCGGTCCGCGTCCACGGCGATGCTCTGGGTCCCAACGAGAGAGGGCGGTGTCTCGCCGAGATCCACGCTGGTCACCGCACCGGTGGCGATCGTGATGATCGCCAGGTCGTTGGTGAGCATGCCGACGTACAGCGTGGCCCCGTCGGCGCTCACCGCCACGCTGGGTTCACCGAAGGACTGAGAACCGGCGTAGAAGGGCACGGCGAACGCGCCGGTCTCGGTGTTGATCGCGTAGATCTCCGAGGCCTGATTGCCCACCACGTAGAGGGTGCTGCCGTCCGGACTGACCGCCATCGAGCCGGCTTGGCGCGCACCACCGATCTCGACGATCTCACCCGTCTCCAGATCGACTTTGAGCACCGGAATGACGTCGGAGCTGAACCGGGCGACATAGGCGTGCCGACCGTCCGGGGAGACCACGACGCTGGCCGGCACGGCACCGAGGTCCATGGTGTTCAACGTCGTACCTGTGGCCGGGTCCACGACGTAGAGGGTGCGGTCGGACACCACGTAGATTCGACCCGAGCCCACGGCGTCGACGAGCACCGAACCGCGGTTGAACCCGGGGAAGGTGAGCACCTCGTCGGTGTCGGCGGCCGGAATGTCGATGCTCAGCGCCGCGTCGGTGATCCCGCCGTGGCCGTCGTCGACGGCGAAGGTGATCACCTCCGTGAGGTCGGTGTCGCCGGGAACCGCCTGGTAGACGATGCTGGCCCTGTCTCCGTCCCGCAGCAGGAAGTCGAGTGTTACCGGTGCTGCGATCACCTCGACCACCTCGCCTGAGGCATCGAGGACGGTCACCTGGACATAGCTGCCATGCTCGGCGGCCTCGCCGAGCACGCGGACACCATCGCCGTCGGCATCGGTGTACTGAAGGTCGATCACGGCACGGCCTTCAGCGTCGAGCTCGGATGCGTCGACTGCGACCACCGGCAGTGAGTTCTGCGGTTCGACCAGAACCGACAGCACCACCGCGGCCGATGCGGCGCCGAACTCGTCGACAGCGGTGAACCCGACGGACGTCTCGACCGGCTCAGTGAGCCCATGGGCATAGTCCGGCGACGGGGTCCACCGGTAGACGCGCTCCTCGATCTCGGTGAGGGTGCCGACGGCGGCGTCGTAGTCCGGCTGGATGAGCACCGCGTCACCGTCGACGTCGGTGGGGACGGCCGTGAAGGTGACCGACCCGTCGGCACCCGGTTCGCTGCGCCCGACCGCCAGGGTCGGCGCGGAGTTGACGTTGTCGATCCTGAGTTCGACGTCGATCGTGATGGTGGGACCCGTCCACGACAGCAGATGCAGGTGCGGATACGCCGCGATCTCGTCCACCTGTACGGCGAACCGCACGATCTGCGGAGAGCCGGCCGCGGGATCCGGGGTGTAGGTGAACTCGCCATCGGAGTCCAGCTCGAGGACCCCGAACTCAGGATCGGTCAGCACCGAGTACCGCAACGTGTCCTCGGGGTCTGGGTCGATGGCGCCGATGACTCCTGTGACCATTCCGGTCCCCGGGGCGACGGTGTAGACGGTCTCGGTGGCACGGGGGCTGAAATTGAAAAGCGTGTACTCGACGCGGCGGGTGGCCACCCAGATGAACTCCACCAGTCGGGTCCACGGTGTGACCGGCGATCCGACCGGACCCGGCTTCAAACCCAGGAATGCCAACACTCCGGTGAACAGGCCGACCGGCGTCCTGGCCACCGGCAGCGGATCTGCGGTGGTGTCCTCTGTGGTCACCGCCGCAGTGTCGACCTCTCCGACCACACTCGAGAATGCTTGGGCCTCAGCGTGCTCCGCGAGCTGCATGGATGACTGCTCCGTCGAAGCGCCGGACTGCGATGAGTCGATGACCGGTCCGCCGGCGGGAGTGGCCTCGATGTCGACACGAGTAGCTACTTCTTCGGTCTCCACAACAGGCCGCGGTGTGGAGTCCTGACCAGTCGCCGACCCGCGTTCGTCGGCTTCGTCGCCTTCGTCGTCTGCGTCGGCGTCGCCCGTTGCGTCGCCTTCGTCGGCTTCCTCCTCTTCGTCGGCTTCGTCGGCTTCCTCCTCTTCGTCGGCTTCGTCGGCTCCGTCGGCTTCGTCGGCTTCGTCGGCTTGGTCGTCTTGGTCGTCTTGGCCGTCTTCGTCGGCTTGGTCGTCTTGGCCGTCTTGGTCGTCTTGGCCGTCTTGGTCGCTTTGGTCGGCGTCGGCCTGATCGTCGTTGCCAGCGGTCGCGGAGTCGTCCGGCCCCGACGGCACACCGGACCGCTTCTCCGATGAGGCGGAGTCACTTCGAGCCGAGTCCGGCACTTCGGCACCGGCCACCGCCTGGCCGGTGGTGACGGCGACACCGAGCCCCACCGCCAGAGCCAGGCCACCGATGCGTGCTGCGTGGTTTGAGGTGCGCATGGGCCGGTCTCCTGTTTTGCCTAGGTGGCGGCCCTTCAGGCCGCAATAGGCCTCGAAATTTACGCCTGCGCCAATACGCTTTCTGTGCGAACGCAAATTGTTCTTCGTGAATTAATCTCCCCGGACCGACTCAGGACGTCGTCCACTCCAGCAGCTGTTCAGCGGACCAGCTGTTGACGATCCGGTCGGCTGTCAGCCCGTTGTCGAGCGCACGCTGGGCGCCGTAGCCGAGAAATTCCAGCTGGCCAGGGGCGTGGGAGTCGGTGTCGATGGAGAACACGCAGCCGATCTCCATCGCGAGCTTGAGCAGCCGGGTCGGCGGATCGCGCCTCTCCGGACGGGAGTTGATCTCGACGGCGGTGCCGCTGTCCCGGCAGGCGGTGAACACCTTCTCGGCGTCGAACTTGGACTCGGGCCGTTGCCCGCGGCCCCCGGTGACGAGCCGGCCGGTGCAGTGGCCGAGCACATCGGTGTGTGGGTTGGTCACGGCCCTGATCATCCGCCGGGTCATCGACGGGGCGTCCATGGCGAGCTTCGAGTGCACACTGGCGACGACGATGTCGAGCCGCTCGAGCAGGTCAGTGTCCTGGTCGAGGGAGCCGTCCTCGAGGATGTCGACCTCGATCCCGGTGAGAATCCGCATCGGCTCCACCTTTTCGCGGAGCTCGTCGATGACGTCGAGCTGGTGACGCAGCCGCTCGGGTGACAAGCCGTTGGCGATCCGCAACCGCGGTGAGTGATCGGTGAGTGCGCAGTACTCGTGCCCCAGAGCACGCGCGGCCAGCATCATCTCCTCGATCGGCGCCGAGCCGTCGGACCAGTTGGAGTGCACGTGCAGGTCGCCGCGTAATGCTGCGCGGACGTCGCCGCCCCCGATGTCGACGGCGGCGCCGCGCAGCTCGGTCAGCGCGTCGGGTTCACGTCCCGCCCACGCCTGTGCGATGACCTTCGCGGTCTTGGGTCCGATCTGGGGCAACGTCTGCCAGCTGTTGGCCGCGCCGTGCCGGTCCCGCTGCTCGTCGGTGAGCGCTTCGACGACGTCGGCGGCGTTGCGGTAGGCCATCACCCGGCGGGGGTCCTCGCGCGCGCGGTCCTTGTAGTACGCGATCTGACGCAGCGCGGTGACCGGGTCCATGGGTCCAGTGTGCCCAAATTCGGCTCCGGGTTAGACACACCACAGTTGACGGATTCGGCGACGCGGACGGCTACAGTGGATTGAGTATTCTCTCAATCCATCAATCCGCGAGGTGTCCGTGCCTGATCGTGTCCCGGATGCGGCCGACCGCCCCCTCTACGAGATCAAGGCCAACCTGTTCAAGGCGCTGGCCCATCCGGCCCGGATCCGCATCCTGGAGATCCTGTCCACCGCCGGCGCGCCGACGCCGGTGAGCGAGATCCTCGCCGAGACCGGTATCGAGGCGACGTTGCTCTCCCAGCACCTGGCGGTGCTCAAGCGGCACCATGCCGTGAGCGGCCAGCGCGTCGGCAACGCGGTGTTCTATCAACTCGCCCACCCGAAGATCTCCGAGTTGCTGGTCATCGCCCGGACTTTCCTCGCCGACACCCTCGGCGCGCAGCGTGATCACCTCGAAGCGATCCGGGCACTGCCGCCCGTGCAACCTCCCCGATGATCGCCTCAGCGGCGAACAATCTCGCCCGCCTGCTGCCCAACCGCCGCGACTACTCCGACCTTCCCCGATCGTGGCGCCGCGACATCCTGGCCGGCGTCACCGTCGGCGTGGTCGCGCTCCCCCTGGCTCTTGCGTTCGGCATCAGCTCCGGAGTCGGCGCGGCCGCCGGTCTCATCACCGCTGTCATCGCCGGACTGGTGGCCGCGGTGTTCGGCGGCTCACACGTACAGGTGTCGGGACCGACGGGCGCGATGGCAGTGGTGCTCGCCCCGATCGTCGTCCTGCACGGGGTCGGCAGTGTCGCCCTGGTCACCGTGCTCGCTGGGCTGATCGTGCTGGCCGCCGGTGTCACCGGATTGGGGCGCGCTGTGACGTTCATTCCCTGGCCGGTGATCGAGGGCTTCACCCTCGGGATCGCCGCCATCATCTTCCTGCAGCAGCTGCCCGCGGCCTTCTCCACGACGAGCACGCCCGGCGACCGCACCCTGGTCGCCGCCTGGCACGTCGTCAGCCATGCCGACTGGGCTCTAGCCTGGAAAAGCCTTGGGGTGGTGGCGTTCATCGCGCTGCTGATGATCGTGCTGCCCCGCCTGCACCCCAGCATCCCGGAATCGCTGAGCGCCGTCGTCGCCGCCACCGTGCTGGTCGTGGCCCTGGGCATACCGGTCGCCAGCATCGGTGAACTGCCTTCACACCTTCCCGCGCCGGTACTGCCGCACGCGGACCTCGGCGCACTTCGCGACCTGGTGGGCGCCGCGCTGGCCATCGCGGCGCTGGCCGCGATCGAGTCGCTGCTGTCCGCGCGGGTAGCAGCGACGATGGCACCCACCGGTCCCTACGATCCCGACCGCGAGCTCGTGGGCCAGGGACTCGCCTCCGTCGCCTCCGGAATGTTCGGCGGCATGCCCGCTACCGGCGCGATAGCCCGTACCGCGGTCAACGTCAGATCCGGCGCCTGCACCCGCGTCTCGGCGATCGTGCACTCGCTGGTCCTGCTGGGCGTGGTCTACCTGGCGACAGGGCCGGTGTCGGCAATCCCGCTCTCGGCGCTGGCCGGTGTGCTGATGGTGACCTCGTTCCGGATGATCTCGGCGTCCACCGTGCGAAAGATCATGCGTTCCACTCGTTCTGATGCACTGACATTCATCCTGACGGCCGTGATCACGGTGTGCTTCGACCTGATCGAGGCGGTGGAGATCGGCGTCGTCGTCGCCGCGTTCTTCGCGCTGCGCAGCGTCGCGCGCCGCAGCAGTGTGTTGCGGGAGGAGCTTCCCGGTCCACACCGGCCGGGTGACGAGGAGATCGCCCTGCTGCGCCTGGACGGGGCGATGTTCTTTGGTGTCGCCGAGCGGATCTCGACTGCGATCGCGGATGCCGAAGGGCCACGAACCTCGGTGGTGATCATCCGGATGTCACAGCTGGGCATGCTCGACGCCACCGGCGCGCACACCTTGGCCCAGATCTGCACCGAACTGGAGGGCCGAGGTGTCACCGTCATCATCAAGGGCGTGCGCCCAGAGCACAACGCGTTGCTGGCCAACGTCGGCGTCTTCGAATCGCTGCGTCACGAACGCCATCTCGTCGACACCCTCGACGAGGCCATCGAGCATGCCCGCACCCATGTGAGCCGCCAGCCCCACTGAGATCAGCCCGCGTTCAGCCGGCAGTCCACGCCGGGTCCCGGCCACTACGCCCGGCGATGCGGTCGATGGCGGGTGCGTCCTCCGACACGGTGATCGCCGGACCGAACAACCCCTCGGTGCCCGACGGTTCGAACTGCGCGAGGTGAGCCAGACACGCCTCGGCGGTGGCAGCGTCGACGTCGTAGGGCTGGCCGGAAGCCCGGGCCACATCCCAGCCGTGGATGACCACCTCCGACAGCGCCACCGCGCCCGCCACGTCACCGGGTAGGTCAACGCCCCCCGCCCGGGTCATCCCCGCCCAGGCGTCGGGTTCCCGCCACGCCTTCGCCAGCTCCGCGAGGTTCGCGGGATAGGCCGAGCGCCAGTCCGGCTCCAGATCACCACCTTCCTCCGGCGGTGCGTCGGTCAACGGACCCAGGTCTTTTCGTGCCGCGGCGGCGAACGCGACGGCGAGTCCCCCGACATGGGCCACCAGCGCGCGCAACGGCATCTCGGCGCACGGCGTCGGCGCATCGAGTTGGTCGTCCCGGACGTTGTTCAACACCGCGGTGGTGCGGCGGCATGCCTCGCTGAAATCGATCACGGCATTACGACTCGTGCCCGGCGGGAAACTCATCGCCGACGTACCGGGGAACGGGACTAACCTCGGGAGGCGTGCGCTTCGCCTTCAAGACATCACCACAGAACACCACCTGGTCTGACATGCTCGCGGTCTGGAAGGCCGCCGATGACATCGAGGTCTTCGAATCCGGCTGGACGTTTGACCACTTCTATCCGATCTTCTCCGATCCGACGGGCCCGTGCCTGGAGGGCTGGGTGACGCTGACTGCGCTGGCCCAGGCCACCAGGAGGCTGCGGGTCGGGGTGCTCGTCACCGGCATCCACTACCGCCACCCTGCCGTCTTGGCCAACATGGCGTCCACGCTGGACATCGTGTCCGGTGGGCGTCTCGACCTGGGCATCGGCGCAGGCTGGAACGAGGAGGAGTCCGGGGCCTACGGCATCGAGCTCGGCAGCATCAAGGAGCGGTTCGACCGATTCGAGGAAGCCTGCCAGGTACTGAAGGGACTGCTGTCCCAGGAGACGACCACGTTCGACGGGACGTTCTACCAACTCACCGACGCCCGCAACGAACCCAAGGGGCCGCAGCGGCCACACCCCCCGATCTGCATCGGAGGCAGCGGCGAGAAGCGCACCCTGAGGATCACCGCGCAGTACGCCGATCACTGGAATTTCGTCGGCGGCACTCCCGAGGAGTTCGCCCGCAAGCGCGACGTGCTCGCCGCGCACTGTGCCGATGTCGGCCGGGACCCCAAGGAGATCACCCTGTCGGCGCATATCCGGCTGGGTGAGGACCACAATTTCCGCAAGGTGATCGAAGACGCGATCGCGCTGGGAGCCCAAGGTCTGGATCTGGCGATCATCTACCTGCCGCCGCCGCACGACCCCCGTGTACTGGAGCCGTTGGCCGACGCGATCTCCGCGTCCGGCTTGCTCAGCAAAGATTAGCCGTGGTCACGAAGCGATAACGGTTAAGCAAACCTGAGATCACGCGCCCGAGGTGACGCCTGATCGCTGGGCCGACAGTTCGCTAGGCGCCGTAGCGGAGGAGTTCGTCAGCGGTGACCAACCGTTCGGCCTTCTCGGGGAATCCGCGGCTCTTGACCGGGTGACGAAACAATGACCAGGCGATTCGCCCCACTCGGTACCGGGAAATCGGGTTGATATACACGGTGATTCTCCTGCGGTGTTCCAATAGCTGGACCGGGGAGCCACCTTACCGCAGCGCCCTCACCGAGTCATTAGATACCCACCCTCTGGCAAACTGCCGGAGGCACGCCGATCAAAGATCGGATGTTTTTGGAGTGACTGAAGTGACGGATGTGACTCGACCGAGACTATGAGATTGCACACAGGGTTGCGGAACCGCCGCCGTCGCGACCCTCAGCACAATCTCGGCAAGCGCTCATCTCGGCAAGCGCTCATCGCTGCCATCTGCTCTTCGCGCAAGCGCTCATCGCTGCGGCGCCGCCGTGGGCTCGATCGGTGCCGGCAGCGCGGTCCGGCCCATCAGGTACTTGTCCACTGCCGACGCAGCGGCCCGCCCTTCGGCGATCGCCCACACGATCAGCGACTGGCCGCGCCCCATATCGCCGGCGACGTACACCCCGGGCACCGACGTCGCGAAATCGTCGTCGCGTGACACGTTGCCGCGTTCGGTCATCTCGACGCTCAGGTCGGTGAGCAGACCTTCCCGCTCCGGGCCGGTGAAACCCATAGCCAGCAGCACCAGGTCGGCGGGCAACTCGAAGTCGGTGCCGTCGATCTTCTCGAACTTGCCGGCCTTCATCTCGACCTCGTGGCCACGCAACGCGGTCACGTGCCCGTCCTCGCCGAGGAACTCCTCGGTGTTGACCGAGTAGACCCGCTCGCCGCCCTCCTCGTGCGCGGAGGAGACCCGGAACATCAGCGGATACGTCGGCCACGGCGTCGAATCGGCCCGCGTCTCCGGCGGCCGCGGCATGATCTCGAACTGGTGCACACTGGCCGCGCCCTGCCGGTGCGCGGTGCCCAGGCAGTCCGCTCCGGTGTCACCACCGCCGATGATGATGACGTGCTTGCCGTGGGCCGTGATCGGCGGCTGACCGTCGTCGTCGACGACCGGATCACCCAGCTGCACGCGGTTGGCCCAGGGCAGGTACTCCATCGCCTGGTGGATACCGTCGAGCTCCCGCCCGGGGATCGGCAGGTCGCGACGCGCGGTCGCGCCACCGGCGAGCACCACCGCGTCGAAGTCCTTGCGCAGCTGTGCCGCCGTGACGTCGACGCCGACGTTCACCCCGGTGCGGAACTCGGTGCCTTCGGCACGCATCTGGTCGAGGCGCCGGTCGATGTGGCGCTTCTCCATCTTGAACTCCGGTATGCCGTAGCGCAGCAACCCGCCGATGCGGTCGTCGCGCTCGAACAGCGTCACCGTGTGCCCCGCCCTGGTCAGCTGCTGAGCCGCCGCCAGGCCGGCGGGACCGGAGCCGACGACGGCGACGGTCTTGCCGGTCAGCCGGTCGGGGGGCAGCGGGACCACCCAGCCCTGTTCGAAGGCGTTGTCGATGATCTCGACCTCGACCTGCTTGATGGTCACCGGATCCTGGTTGATGCCCAGCACACACGAGCCCTCGCACGGGGCCGGGCACAGCCGCCCGGTGAACTCCGGGAAGTTGTTGGTCGCGTGCAACCGCTCGATGGCGTCGTGCCAGCGCCCGGTCCGCACTAGGTCGTTCCACTCCGGGATGAGGTTTCCGAGCGGGCAACCCTGATGGCAGAACGGGATGCCGCAGTCCATGCAGCGGCTCGCCTGCTCCTTGAGCACGTCATGGGAGAAGTCCTGATAGACCTCGTTCCAGTCGCGCAGGCGCAGGTCGACCGGCCGCCGGGGCGGGGTCTCGCGATGAGTGACCTTGAGGAAGCCGCGGGGATCAGGCACTTGCGGCCGCCATGATCGCCTCGTCCACATCTTTTCCGGTGCGCTCCGCCTCGGCGATCGCCTCCAGCACGCGCTTGAAGTCGCGCGGCATCACCTTCTTGAAGTTCACCAGCTCACCGTCCCAATCCGCCAGAATCCGTTGTCCCACTGCCGAATCGGTAGCGTCAACGTGAGCCTGGATCATGCCGTGCAGCCATTCGGTGTCCTCGGAGTTCGCTTCGAGCGACTCGAGCTCCACCATCTCGGCATTGAGGTTGTCCGCCAGCACGTCGTCGGGGTCATAGACGAACCCGATACCACCGGACATGCCCGCCGCGAAGTTACGGCCGGTCGGACCGAGGATGACGACCCGGCCACCGGTCATGTACTCGCAGCCGTGATCACCAACACCTTCGACGACGGCGTGCGCGCCGGAATTGCGCACCGCGAAACGCTCACCCACCTGTCCCCGCAGGAACATCTGACCGCTGGTGGCGCCGAAGAGGATCACGTTGCCGGCGATGATGTTGTCCTCGGCCACATAGTCTGCGGGCGCACCGTCGGGAGGACGCACCACGACCCGACCGCCGGACAACCCCTTGCCGACATAGTCGTTGGCGTCGCCGTAAACCCGAAGGGTGATGCCGCTGGGCACGAAGGCTCCGAAACTGTTGCCCGCCGAACCCTCGAAGGTGATGTCGATGGCGCCATCCGGAAGACCCTGGCCACCATAGGCTTTCGTCACCTCGTGACCGAGCATCGTACCGACGGTGCGGTTGACGTTGGTGATCGTCGTAGAAAAGCGGACCGGTGTCCCCGAATCCAGCGCTTCCCGGCACTGTGCGATCAACTGCTGATCGAGCGCCTTGTCCAGGCCGTGGTCCTGCCTCGAGCTGCAGTACAGGTCCTGGTTCATGAACGCCGACTCAGGCTCGTGCAGAACCGAACTCAGGTCCAGCTTGTGGGCCTTCCAGTGCTCGGCGGCCGCAACCGTGTCGAGCATCCCGACCTGGCCGACCATCTCGTTGACGGTACGGAAACCCAGCTGCGCCATCAGCTCCCGGACCTCTTCGGCGATGAACATGAAGAAGTTCTCCACGAACTCGGGCTTGGCGTTGAACCGCTTGCGCAGCACCGGGTTCTGAGTGGCCACACCCACCGGGCAGGTGTCGAGGTGGCAGACGCGCATCATGATGCAGCCGGCGACCACCAGGGGCGCGGTGGCGAAGCCGAACTCCTCGGCGCCCAGCAAAGCGGCGACCACGACGTCGCGACCGGTCTTGAGCTGGCCGTCGACCTGTACGACGATCCGGTCACGTAACCCGTTGAGCAACAACGTCTGCTGCGTTTCGGCCAGGCCGAGCTCCCAGGGGGCGCCGGCATGCTTCTGCGATGTGAGTGGGGTGGCCCCGGTGCCGCCGTCGTGGCCGGAGATCAGCACGACGTCGGCGTGAGCCTTGGAGACCCCGGCCGCGACCGTCCCGACCCCGTTCTCGCTGACGAGCTTGACGTGCACCCGCGCCTGCGGGTTCGCGTTCTTCAGATCGTGGATCAGCTGGGCGAGATCCTCGATCGAGTAGATGTCGTGGTGCGGCGGCGGCGAGATCAGGCCGACCCCGGGCGTCGAATGGCGCACCTCGGCGACCCACGGGTAGACCTTGTGGCCCGGGAGTTGGCCGCCCTCACCTGGTTTGGCGCCCTGGGCCATCTTGATCTGGATGTCGGTGCAGTTGGACAGGTAGTGGCTGGTCACGCCGAACCGGCCCGAAGCCACCTGCTTGATGGCGCTGCGGCGCCAGTCACCGTTCTCGTCGGGGTCGAACCGGGAGACGGCTTCGCCGCCCTCACCCGAGTTGGAGCGGCCGCCGAGGCGGTTCATCGCGATGGCAAGGGTCTCGTGGGCTTCGGCGGAGATCGAGCCGTAGCTCATCGCCCCGGTGGAGAACCTCTTGACGATCTCGGTGGCCGGCTCGACCTCTTCGATCGGCACCGCCGGGCGTTCCCCGTCGCGGAACTTGAGCAGTCCGCGCAGCGACGCCATCCGCTCGCTCTGGTCGTCGACCAGGGACGTGTACTCCTTGAAGATCGAGTACTGCCCGGTACGCGTCGAATGCTGCAGCTTGAAAACAGTGTCCGGGTTGAACAGGTGATATTCACCCTCGCGGCGCCACTGGTACTCGCCGCCGACCTCGAGCTCGCGGTGCGCCCTCTCGTCGGGCCGGTCCAGGTAGGCCAACGCGTGCCGGGCGGCGACGTCGTTGGCGATGTCTTCGAGTTCGATGCCACCGACCGGACAGGACAATCCGGTGAAGTACTCGTCGAGCACCTGCTGGCTGATGCCGACCGCCTGGAACAACTGGGCGCCGGTGTAGGACGCCAGCGTGGAGATGCCCATCTTCGACATCACCTTCAGCACGCCCTTGCCCGCCGCCTTGACGTAGTTCGCCTTGGCTTGATCACTGGAGATCCCGGTGATCACACCGCGGTCGACCATGTCCTCGATGGATTCGAACGCCATGTACGGGTTGATCGCCGCGGCGCCGAATCCGACGAGGCACGCCATGTGGTGCACCTCGCGGGCGTCGCCGGCCTCGACGAGCAGGCCGACCTGGGTTCGGGTGCGTTCCCGCACCAGGTGGTGGTGCACGGCCGACACACTCAACAGCGAAGGGATCGGGGCGAGCTGTTCATTGGACTCGCGGTCGGACAGCACGATCAGCCGGGCACCGTCACGAATGGCCGCCGACACCTTCGCCCGCACGTTGTCCAGCGCCTCCTTGAGGCCCTGGCCACCGCGGTTCACCGGGTACAGGCAGCGGATCACCGCGGCCCGCAGCCCGTGCTTGTGACCCCGGATCTCGTGGTCCGGGTCGACGCAGATCAGCTTCGACAGTTCGGCGTTGCGCAGGATCGGCTGCGGCAACACGATCTGCCTGCACGAATCGGCTCCCGGGTTGAGCAGGTCGCCCTCGGGGCCGACAGCGCCCGCCACGCTGGTGACCACTTCTTCGCGGATCGCGTCCAAGGGCGGGTTGGTCACCTGGGCGAACATCTGCTGGAAATAGTCGTAGAACATCCGCGGGCGCGCCGAGAGCACCGCGACCGGGGTGTCGGTGCCCATCGATCCCAGCGCTTCGGCGCCGGTGCGCGCCATCGGCGCGACCAGCAGGTTGAGCTCTTCGTAGGTGTAGCCGAAGGCCTGCTGGCGCAGCACCACCCGGTGATGCGGCATCCGCACGTAGTCACCTGCGGGCAGCTCGTCGACGTGGAACAGCCCGGCATCGAGCCACTCCCGGTAGGGATGCTCAGCTGCCAGCTCGGCCTTGATCTCCTCATCGGCCACGATGCGGCCCTGCGCGGTGTCGACCAGGAACATCCGGCCCGGCTGCAGACGCATCTTCTTCACGACGGTGGCGGGGTCGAGGTCGAGCACACCGGCCTCCGAGGCCATCACCACCAGACCGTCGCTGGTCACCCAGATCCGCGACGGTCGCAGACCGTTACGGTCGAGCACCGCGCCGATGACCGTGCCGTCGGTGAAGCAGACCGAGGCCGGCCCGTCCCACGGCTCCATCAGCGAGGCGTGGTACTGGTAGAAAGCCCGGCGGGCCGGGTCCATCGACTCGTGGCGCTCCCAGGCCTCCGGGATCATCATCAGCACGGCGTGGGGCAGGCTACGGCCACCGAGGTGCAGCAACTCGAGCACCTCGTCGAACCGCGCGGTGTCCGACGCGCCGGGCGTGCAGACCGGGACGATCTGCTCGAGGTCCTGGCCTTCGCCGAAGACGTCGGTTTTGATCAGCGCTTCCCGGGCCCGCATCCAGTTCTCGTTGCCGGTGACGGTGTTGATCTCACCGTTGTGGGCGACCCGGCGGAACGGGTGCGCCAACGGCCAGGACGGGAACGTGTTGGTGGAGAACCGCGAGTGCACGATCCCCAGCGCGCTGGTCAGCCGTTCGTCCTGCAGGTCGAGGTAGAACGCCCGCAGCTGCGGCGTCGTCAGCATGCCCTTGTAGACGAAGGTCTGACCCGAAAGACTTGGGAAGTAGACCGTTTCACGGCCCGGCCCGTCCTGACCGGGCCCCTTGGTGCCGAGTTCGTGTTCGGCGCGTTTGCGCACGACATAGGCGCGGCGTTCGAGCTCCATCCCCTCTGCGCCGCCGATGAACAGCTGGCGGAAGGTCGGCATGGCGTCACGGGCGAGCGCACCGAGCGACGAATCGTCGGTGGGCACATCGCGCCAACCCAGCACCTGCAGCCCCTCGGCCTCGGCGATCTTGCCGACCGACTCACACGCGATCGCGGCGTCCTTGGACGACTGAGGCAGGAACGCGATGCCGGTGGCGTAACTGCCAGGCGCGGGGAGCTCGAAGCCTTCGTTCCTGCAAACGGCCCGGAAGTACTCGTCGGGCACCTGCAACAGGATGCCCGCCCCGTCGCCGGTGTTCGGCTCAGCGCCCTGGGCACCGCGATGTTCGAGGTTCAACAGGGCCGTGATGGCCTTGTCGACGATGTCGCGGCTGCGACGACCGTGCATGTCGGCCACCATCGCCACGCCGCACGCATCGTGCTCGAACGCGGGGTTGTAGAGCCCTTGCGGACGTGAGGAGCTAGTCCCACCCCTGCTATTGGGCGCCATTCCCACCTACCTTTTTCCTTGCACACGCCGCAGCGGAGCTGAACGGAGCGGCAACCGTCGACGAGAGCGTTAGCCGGCCTGGCGGTGGAGGTGCCTTCGTGCAGCACTGAACGACGGCCCTTTTCCCACTCGCCACAAGTGATCAAAACGATATGACAAAGGGCACCTGACATGCCAACTTAGTCGACCCTAACCAGATTCGCCGAGCGCCGGGAACGCGGATGCCACCCCGGCGCCGATCGCAGACGAATGCGGTTGTCACGGTAGTTGTTTCGCCATCCTGGCGATCCACGAACGACGATGAGGGATAGATCACACCCTGTGAACGACTTGGAATTTTATTTGCTGTGGAATGAATTTTCATTCCTGTAGTGCGGTGACAATCCCACGCGGTATTTGCACAAAAGCTTAGTCGGATTCTTAGAATAGGCAAGGGTCGGACTCGCCCGGCCCGGGCCGTAGCAGCGCCGGGCCGACACCTTGGCGCAGCCATGTAATCCGCTGTCTGACAGCGGGTCTGCCGGTAGTCCCGGAAACCGGCGCGGCCCGGCGGGGGGCTTCGCCGAAGAACCCGGCCGGCCGCCACGCCCGTAGGTACCCGCCAGGGGTATGCCTCGGCGAGCGGCTACGTCAGGCTGCGGTGATGCCCTACCCGCTGGACACGCCGCTGGGTCGCTTCGGCATCGAGACATTGCAGGAGAGCCCGCAGCGCTGCGCCGCGTCCATTCCGGCGGGCGGGATGCTCAACCCCGTCACCGGCGCGCCGACCATCGCTCCGCTGGCAATGCTGGTGGACCACGTCGGCGGGTTGATCAACCACCACCGCCGGGGGAACCGCGAGTGGACGGTGTCCAGTGAGCTGGCCCTGGAACTGTCAACGGGTGCCGCCGAGGTGATCGCGTCGCACCCGGGCGTGCCGGTGGTCGGTGTGTCCCGGCCGATGGGCCGCAAGGGCAACGCCGCCCTGGGGTTGTGCGAGCTGAGCGTCGACGCGGACGTGGTCGCTACAGCGACGGTGCGCTCGTTCTACATCACCGCGCCCGACGGCCTGACCGCCTGGCCCGACGGACCCTCAGGCTCGCTCCCCGGCTCCACGCTGGCCGAGTTGATGGCCGTGCACGTCGGTGAAACCGGCGGCGCAGCAACGGTGTTGGTGCAACGTGCCGACCCGGCGCTGAACAACAGCGTCGGCGTCGTGCACGGCGGGGTGGCCTCGATGGGGCTCGAACTGGTCGGGTCGGCTGCCCTCGATGGAAGCAGCGACACCGGCTTTCGCACGGCATCGTTGCGGGTGAATTTCCTGCGTCCGTTCCACGGCGGCGGCGAGGCGCATTACCTCGCCAAGCCGCTGCACGTCGGTCGCAGCAGCGGCGTGGCGGAGACACAGGCAGTCGGCCGGGATGGCAGGGTCGCCATCCTCGCCCGACTGACTGCTTATCGCTGAACCGTCTGTGCTACTTCTTGGCCTTGCTGGCCGCCGACTTCTCGGTGGTGGCGCCCTCGGTCACGAGCTGACCGCCCGAGTTCTCCAGGTGCGCGCGCACGAACCACTGGAACTTCTCCAGCTCGCCGGCGTGGCCGATCAGCATGTCCTCGGACACCGGGTCCAGATCGCCGAGGCGTTCGATGCTCTTGCGGGTGTCCTCGATCACGCCGTTGTACACCAGGTTCAGCGCCGCCAGGTGGGCCTGCACGGTGTCGCGGTTGACCGAGTAGTCGTCCCAGGTGCGGTCGTCGATGATGGCGCCCGGGGTGCCCAACGGCGACTTGCCGAGTGCGGCGATGCGCTCGGCGGCCTCGTCGGCGTACCCGCGGACCAGTTCGACCTGGGGGTCGATCATCTCGTGCACACCGATGAAGTTCGGGCCCACGACGTTCCAGTGCACGTGCTTGAGCGTCAAGTGCAGGTCGTTGTAACGGCTGAGCGCCTTCTGCAGCAGCTCGGCTACTTCGGCGCCTTCCTTGTCGGACATTCCCGGCACGGTGAATGAAGTCATTGATAGCTCCTTCGCTTGTCTCCGCCCAGGTGTACCCGGGCGCACGGCGCGATAACCACTTCAAGATCACGTCACATTTCGGCAAGGTTCGGGATCGGCGCCCTCGGCCCGAATCGCGGGTTGACCGCCAGCCCGCTGGCTTCGAGCAGCCGCACCGCCCGGTGCCGATGCGGGCGCACCGGCTCGAGCAGTTGCACCATCGCCGGGTCGTCGATCGGGTGTCCCAGCAGGCTCCAGCCCACCATCTTCGCCAGGTGGTAGTCACCGACCGACAGCGCATCGGCGTCGCCGAACGCCCGCTGCGCCGTCTCGGCGGCCGTCCACTCGCCCACCCCCGGCAACGACATCATCGCGGCGCGCGCCGAGTCGGACGGGCGGGTGACCAGCCGCTCCAGCGCGTCCGCACGTTGGGCGCAGCCCACCATGGTGCGGGCGCGCGCCGGATCGACGTTGGCGAGGTGGAACTCCCACGACGGGATGCGCCGCCACGCGTCCGCCGACGGTGGCACGCGTAGATGCTCGGGCGCCGGACCGGGAGCCGGCGCGCCGTACCGGGTCACCAGCCTGCGCCATGCCCTACGGGCATCGGCGCCGTGGACCCGCTGTTCGAGCACCGCGGGCATCAGCGCCTCGAGGACCCGACCGGTGCGGCCCAGCCGCAGGTGCGGGACGCGGCGCCACGCCGCGGCGAGCGTCGGGTCGGCAGGGTCGAAACCAGTCGTGTGATCGTCGGCGCCCAGCAGCGCGGGCAGGGTCTCGAGGAACTCGCCCGCACCCGGGCCCCAGGTCTCACAGTCGACGGTGTCGGGTGCTGCGCGGCAGATGCGCGCGGTGACGGGCCCGCTGCGCATCAGGCTGGTGCGCCAGATGGCACCGTCGACGGCGTCGTGGTGGCACGGGTCTCCCCTGCCCCGACGTAACGGGGCCAGCGTCAGGCCCGGACTGGCGAGTCCAGCAAAAACCACGCTGGCCGAGGGCACGTCGCCAGCCTAGGCCTCGACGGTGACGTCGGCCTTGTCCGGGTAGAACGCGACATGACCCGCGATCGGCGCGACCGCGGCGAAAGGTTCCCGGTAGGTCCAGACCGCGTCCTCGACGGTCCGGCCGCCCTCGGTACGCAGGTGGTAGTAACCGGCGTCGCCCTTGAACGGGCAGTACGTGCCGGTATCGCTCGGGACCAGTTCTGCGACCACATCAGCGAGCGGGATGTAGTACACGGCCGGATAGTTCGCCTCCTGCAGGGTCAGGGCGGCGTCCGTCGTCGCGACGAGGGCTCCACCGGCGCGCACAGTGACGCGGCCGCGGGTCGGTTCGATCGTGATGGGATGGGCCTGCGACGGCTCCAGTACTGGTCGGTCGGTCATGTTCCCATTCAACGCCGCGCCCGGGCCGATACCATCCCCGCCATGACTACTCCGGCTCCCGACGCCCATGGATCGGTGACGATCGCCGCCGACCCGACGGCGGTGTACGCGCTGTTCACCGACCTGTCCACGATGGCGTCGCTGGCGGAGGAGACCGAGTCGATGCAATGGCGTAGGGGATCCGGCGCCGCCCCCGGCGCGGTGTTCGCCGGGCAGAACCGCAACGGCTCCCGCACCTGGACCACGAAGTGCACGGTCACAGCCGCCGAGCCGGGCAGGGTCTTCGCGTTCGACGTCCACAGTGCCGGGATCGTGCCGATCGCCCACTGGCGCTACGACATCGAACCGGCATCCGGTGGCTGCACGGTCACCGAATCGACGTGGGACCGCCGTCCCCGCTGGCTCCGCAAACCCGCCGCGATGGTCACCGGGGTCAGCGACCGCAACACGGCGAACACCGAGCACATCAGGCTCACGCTGCAGCGGCTCAAGGAACGCGCCGAAACCGGCTAGATGACACCGAGCGTGCAGATCTCGCACGCCTCACTCGCGAGTTGCGTACAACAACTGCACACTCGACGCCGGTCAGTGCGGGCGACCCGCGATCTTGTCCGCCACCACCGCGATCGGGGACGTCCGTGGCCCGCCCCGCGACTCGTGCCAGTCGGCGGCCTTGTAGGCCAGATACATGCCGCGCACGCCCAACCACCGCAACGGCTCGGGCTCCCAGCCACGGCAGCGGTGGCCGACCCACGGTAGTGCGGTCAGCGGGGTCGAGCGGTCGAGTACCAGGTCGGTGAGCGTACGCGCGGCGAGATTCGTCGCGGTGACGCCGTGTCCGACATATCCGCCGGCCCAGCCCAGGCCGGTCGTCCGGTCGAAGTCGACGGTCGCCTCCCAGTCCCGCGGCACGGCGAGCACGCCGCACCAGCCGTGGGCGATCGGCACATCGGCGACCTGCGGCAGGAGGGAGTGAAGGGTGGCGCGCAGGTGCGCGATGGTGCGTTCGGGCACCCGCCCGTCGCGGTCGATCCTGGATCCGAACCGGTAGGGAACGCTGCGTCCGCCGATGGCGATCCGGTCGTCGACGGTGCGCTGGGCGTAGAAGAAGCCGTGCGCGGTGTCCCCCAGCGTCTGCCTGCCCTGCCAGCCGATCGTGTGCCACAGCTGGGCGGGGATCGGATCGGTCGCGATCATCGAGCTGTTCATCGGTAACCAGCGGCGTTTCAGGCCGGGCAGGCCGGTCGTGAAGCCCTCGGTGGCGCGTAACACCACCGGGGCGGTGACGGTGCCTCGGCCGGTGGTGGCGCGGCCGGTGCTGATCTCGGTGACCGGGCTGCGCTCATAGATGTCCACGCCGAGTCGTTCCACGGTCTCGGCCAGGCCGCGGACCAGCCGGGCGGGCTGGATGCGCGCGCAGTGCGGATTGAGATAGGCCGCAACGACATCGTCGATCCGGATACGGCTGCGCGCCTCGTCCGCGGTGAGCGGCTCGATTCCGTCGACCTGCCAATGCCGTTCGGCGTCGATGGCTGCGGCCAGGCGCGACGCCTGGGCTGGGTTGCGGGCGACCTCGAGGGTGCCGCCCTTGACGATGCCCGCATCGATGCTCTCCCGTGCGGCGACGTCGATGACCTCGTCGACGGTGTCGTTGAGCGCCCGCTGCCAGGCCACCACGCGGTCATGTCCGTACTGCTCGGCCATCCGCTCGCGGTCGCCGGGGACCAGGCCCGACAGCCAGCCCCCGTTGCGACCGGACGCGCCGAAACCGGCGAAGCGGGCCTCGAGCACCACGATCCGCAGCGAAGGGTCGGCGCGTTTGAGGTAGTAGGCGGTCCACAGCCCGGTGTACCCGGCGCCGACGATGCAGACATCGGCGTCCCGGCTGCCGGGCAGCGGCGCCCGGGGCCGCGGCAGTCCGTCGAACCAGTGCGATACCTGGCCGTTGACCGGGGCATTGATGGACACCGACAGATTGTGGCAGCACCTCGCCGGGACCCGAAATGTCGGTGCCGCGGTGCACGCTGACACCATGTGCTGGCTCTGCGACCATCCGATGGCAACTCGGCAGGACTACCTGGACATCCTGCGGGCCAAGGCGCGAAAGCACGGTTGGGCCGTGCAGTACGTCGAATGTGACCGATCACCGTTTGCCTACACGGTGGGGCTCAACGACTGGGGCCTGCCCGAACTGTTGATCACCGGGGTGTCGCCGTCGCGTGCCTCGCGGCTCCTCGGCGCCGTGGCCCGTGAGGCGCTGCGTGGCGCGGCATTGACCCCGGGCGTTCAGCTGAAGGTGCGCCAGGGTCCGTTGGTCGAGTTCGTGGAAGTCGACCACCCCGAGGTGCACATGGGGTGGGCGATCGAACATGCCCAGGCGCCCATCCGGGCGGTGCAGGCGGTGTGGGCCGACGGAAGTGGGCGGTGGCCGTGGTCGGTGTCATTCTGTGACGGGCTGCGGCGCCAACCTGTGCTCGGGATCCGCGCCCGAGCAGCCTGACCGTCAGCCCGCGGATCGGCTGGCGCGTTTGGCCTCGCGCAGGCCGACCCAGAACTTCGCGGCCTCTCGGATCGATTCCTCCACCGGCCTCGGCTGCCAGCCCAGTTCACGTCTGGCCTTGCTGCAGTCGACCAGCGCCTCGGCACGCATCAGACGCAGCGAACCCAGCGACAGGCGTTCATCGGTACCCGTCAGCCGGGCCTTCGCGCTGCCCAGTGCCGCCATCGCGTAGGACAGTGCCAGCGGCATCGTCCTCGTCGGCGCGGCGACGCCGGCAGCCTCGGCGGCAATCCGCACCACCTCGGCATTGGAGATCATCTTCTCCGAGATCAGATAGCGTTCGCCGACGCGTCCCTTCTCCGCGGCGAGCAGCATCGCCTGCGCGGCATCGTCGACACCGACCGCCTCGAGTTCGATTCCGCTCATCACGAACGGCAGCTTTCCGAAGGCGGCACCGGCGATGATCGCGCCGTGCGGGGTGCGACCCCAGTCAGCGCCGCCGTAGGTCGTGGACACACACATCGCCACGCCGGGCAGGCCGTGGTTCCGCGCGTAGTCCATCACCAGGTTCTCGGCCTGCACCCGTGATCGGACGTAGGGCGTCAGCCTGGCGTCGGCGGCCTCGGAGATGGTGTCGGCCTCGGTGGCCACGTGCCCGCGCCGCCGCCCGACGGTGACGTAGCTGCTGGTGAACACGAACTTGCGCAGACCTTCCGCGACGCCGGGTTCCACAGCGATGTCGAGAACGTTGCGCGTGCCCTCGACGTTGGTGTGGAACAGCGGTGCGGGATCCCGCAACCAGCCGCGGGTGTCGACGACGCAGTAGTAGACGTCGGCACAGCCGGTCATCGCCTCGCGCAGCACGGCATCGTCCCAGATGTCACCGACGAAGCGCGTCACCTCCAGGTCGTCGATGCCGATCGTGTTGGCGCCCTCGCGCACCATCACCCGGACGTCCCTGCCGTCGGCGACCAGCCGGCGGGTGACGTGGCTGCCGAGGTAGCCGTTGGCGCCGATCACCAGGACCGGGGCGGCGGGAGACGATCCGGTCACCGCGCCACCTTGGCCATCCACTCGGCGGCGACATCGGGCAGGGTGCCGAGTTCCTGAGCCTTCTTGCACCACTTCAGCGTCGCCGCGACGAACCGCAGCGGGTTGTAGACGTCCTCCTGGCGACACCATTTGCCGTCGCCGGCGTAGGTGACGATGGAGATGTTGGTGGCGCTGATGATGGTGCCGTCGCCGGGGTCACGCATCGGGTTGTCGAGTTCGCAGATGACACGTCCGGACGCCTCGTCGTAGACCTTCCAGCGCGATGGGAACGACGTCATGTAGCTGCCCGGGAAGGTCTCCATCGTGTCCCAGATCCAGGGTCGCACCTCGTCGTGGCCGCGCATGGTGCCCGCCGCGTGCTCGATGTAGAGAACGTCGTCGGTGTACTGGTCAACCCATGGATCCCAGTCCCGGGTGTGCGCCGCGCGGTCGACTGTCTGCTCGAAACCCGCGAACGCTTGGATGAGCTCGTCTCGGGTGAAAGTGTTGCCCGTCACATCAGAAATAGAACACGTTCTACTGCCGGTTGTCGAGGCGGCTCAGGCGACGGCGCTCAATACCCGGCGGGAACCGAGCCTAGCGACGCTACCGCCGACCAGGATTAAAACCGCAGCACAGAGGGTTATACCGGCACGATGACACAGCGATACAACAAGAACCCGGCCGCCGTCGACGCGTTGTCCCCCGAGCAGTACCGGGTCACTCAGCGCAACGGCACCGAGCGGCCCTTCACCGGTGAGTACTGGGACAACCACGAGCCGGGCATCTATGTCGACGTCGTATCGGGCGAACCGCTGTTCGCGTCGACGGACAAATTCGACAGCGGCTCGGGGTGGCCGAGTTTCACCCGACCGATCCAGGGCGCCGACATCGTGGAGAAGCGTGACTTCAAGCTCCTGATGCCCCGCACCGAGGTGCGTTCCGGGCACGCCGACAGCCACCTCGGGCACGTGTTCAAGGACGGTCCACGCGCCCAGGGCGGCCTGCGTTACTGCATCAACTCGGCCGCCTTGCGCTTCATCCACCTCGACGACCTCGACGCGCAGGGGTATGCAGAGTACAAGAGACTTTTTTCGAAGGAGGATTCTCGATGAGCGATCACAAACGTGCCGTGTTGGCCGGTGGCTGTTTCTGGGGGATGCAGGATCTTATCCGCAAGCAGCCGGGGGTGGTGTCCACCCGGGTGGGCTACACCGGCGGTAAGAACGACCACCCGACCTACCACAACCACCCCGGCCACGCCGAGGCCATCGAAATCGTCTACGACCCGGAGCAGACCGACTACCGGGCGCTGCTGGAGTTCTTCTTCCAGATCCACGATCCCACCACCAAGGATCGGCAGGGCAACGACGTCGGAACCAGCTACCGCTCCGAGATCTTCTACGTCGACGACGAACAGCGGCAGGTCGCGCAAGACACCATCGCCGACGTGGACGCTTCGGGCCTGTGGCCCGGCAAGGTGGTCACGGCGGTCAGCCCGGCGCCGGATTTCTGGGAGGCCGAACCCGAACACCAGGACTACCTGGAGCGTTATCCCAGCGGCTACACCTGCCACTTCCCGCGCCCGGGATGGAAGCTGCCCAAACGCGCCGAGGTCTGATCCGCTAGGCGCGGCGGTGCATCACGACGCGGCCGCCGTCCGCGGGGGTGTAGGCCACTCCGCGGGAGTGCGCCTTCTCTCCCGGGGCGGTGGTGGTCTCGATGGTGAAGTGCCGCAGCACCGTCCGCAGCACGACGTCCATCTCGACGTTGGCGAACGCCGCCCCCACGCAACGGCGGGTACCTCCCCCGAACGGGATGTGGGAGAAGGTGTTCGGCCGCTGGCCGACGAAGCGCTGCGGGTCGAAACGGTCGGGGTCGGTGAACTCCTGGCTGCGATGGTGCACCCGGTCGATCGCGACGACGATCGAAAACCCCTGTGGGATCACCCATTCCCCGAGCTGGAAGGTCGGCGCGTAGACGTGCCTGCCTGCGAAGTCGATGACGGTGCGGGACCGCTGGATCTCCAGGATGGTGGCCTGCCGGTACTCGTTGCCGTCGGTGTCGGCCTCGGCGGCCAACCGGGCCAGCACCTGCGGGTGGCGGCTGATCCGTTCGAACGCCCAACCCAGTGTGGCAGCGGTGGTTTCGTGACCGGCGGCCAGCAGCGTCAGCAGTTCGTCGCCGATGTCCTGGCGCGACATCGTCGAGCCGTCCTCATAGGTGCTGCGAAGCAGCAGCGCAAGGACATCGTCACGGTCCTCGAGGTGCGGGTCGGCCTGCACCGCGTCGATGAGCCTGCCGATCACCTCGTCGTACCGCCGTCGGTAGGCCGCCAGGCGGCCCCACGGACTGAACCGTCCGTAGGTGCGCCGCGGCGTCGGCAGCACGGCCAGGCGCGAACCGAGCGTGACCCACGGCGGGATGATGCGCCGGAGCTCGTCCAGATGCGCGCCGTCGGCACCGAACACCGCCCGCAGGATGGCGTTCAGCGTGATCCGCATCATCGGCTCGAGCGTCTCGAACGCCTGCCCCTCGGGCCAGTCGGCGGCCTCGCGCAGCGTCTCCTCTTCGAAGATCGTCTCGTAGTTCTTGATGCTCTTGCCGTGGAAGGGCGGTGTGAGCAGCTTGCGCCGGCGGCGATGGTCCGTGCCGTCGAGGGCGAACACCGAACCCGACCCCAGCACCCTCGACAGGTTTGGCTGGATGTTTCCGACGTCGTCGGTGTTGGCCATGAACAACTGCTTGGCCAGTGCCGGGTCGGTGACGATCACGGTCCGCCCGAAGACGGGCAGCGTGAGCGTGAAGACGTCACCGCACCGGCGAACGATCTGGGCCACCGTCCAATTCCGGGAGACCGAGAAGCCGGCTCCCTGAAGGAACTTCGGGATCGGCGGGCTGGGCGGGAGCCGCACCGGCAGCGGTGCAGCAGCCTCCGAAGCCGGCGGGAGTGGCGTGATGATGGTCGCTTCGCTCATCGGGTTCTCCCGCTCGATCGATCTGGTACTGCGGTGTACCGCGGTCATGTCCGGTACGGTACCGCTTGGTACCACGGCGGCGCAAGGGTGCCGGGAGGGCGGTTGTGATGACCTCTCCTGTCCTCGCGTCGAACGCCGAGCGGCTGCTCGACGGACTCGCCGCCTCGATCGGGGAACGCGGCTACCGTGACACCACGGTCGCCGACATCGTGCGCCACGCGAGGACCTCCAAGCGCACGTTCTACGAGCAGTTCGCCGGCAAGCAGGAGTGTCTGATCGAGTTGCTCCGCAGGAACAACGCGGACCTGATCAGCACCATCGAGGCCGCGGTGGACCCCGAGGAGGACTGGCGGGTGCAGATCCGTCAGGCGGTGAGCGCCTACGTCGCCCACATCGAAGCCCGGCCCGCGGTCACGTTGAGCTGGATCCGGGAAGCCCCTGCGCTGGGAGCCGCGGCACAGCCACTGCACCGACAGGCGATGGATCACCTCACCGACATGCTGGTCACCCTCACCGGCAGCGCTGGATTCCGCCGGGCCGGACTGACCCCGGTCTCCGGCCCGATGGCCCTGATCTTGCTCGGTGGACTGCGGGAGCTCACCGCGCTTCACGTCGAGGACGGCGGGGACGTGCGCCGCATCGCCGGACCCGCCGTGGCGGCCGCGTCGGCGCTGCTCGGCGCCGGCTGAGCCGGCGTCAGCCCAGCATCAGGCGCGCCGACTTCTCCAGCCTGCGGGCGATCTCCTGGTAGGACGCGTAGCCCATGCCGGCCCGCACCAACGCGCCGGAGTAGAGCATCTCCAGGGAGTCGATGACGTCGGGATCGGTGTCGGGCCCCAACGCTGCGGCGAGCCGCTCGCGGATGTCACGCCCGATCCGCAGCCGGAGAGCCTCGACGTCGGGGTCCTTGCCGAGCAGCGCCGTGGTCACCGCGCCCGCGAACTCGGGCTCGTCGGCCACCAGCATCGAGATGTGGCCGAGAACGTCGATCACCTTGGCGGCGCGATCGCCCCCCTCACGGTCGGTGCGCGGCGAACTCGCCAGCCGGCGCCAGAAGACCTCGGCCACCAGATGTTCTTTGGACGAGAAGTAGGTGTATGCGGTCGCGGCTCCGACACCGGCCTCGGCGGCCACCCGCCGCACGGTCAACCCGGCGAACCCCTCACGACTGAGCAACTCCAGTGCCGCGCGGCCCAACCGGTCCACGGTGTCGGCCTGCCTGGCCGTCAGCCGGCGCCGAGTCGACTCCAGAGCCGGATCGGACACATGTCCGGACGCTACTACAACTACACCGGTGTCGCCAGGCACCGGTGCGGCTTCCGCTGCCGGCAACGGTTAGGTTGAACCACGATGAACCACTCCGACACCGCGCTCCCCGCCGACGCCGCCGCCCTGTTCGACCTTGCCGACAGGGTCACCGGATTCATGCCCGCCGACGAGGGCCGGGCGCTCTACGACACCGCCGTGGATTACCTCGGGGACGGCATCGGGGTCGAGATCGGTACCTACTGCGGCAAGTCCACGGTGCTGCTCGGCGCGGCCGCCAGACAGACCGGCGGCCTTGTCTACACCGTCGACCACCATCACGGATCGGAGGAACACCAGCCCGGCTGGGAGTACCACGACACGACCATGGTCGACCCGGTCACCGGGTTGTTCGACACCCTCCCGACGCTGCGCCACGCCCTGGACGCCGCCGACCTCTACGAGCACATCGTCGCGATCGTCGGGCGCTCGCCGGTGGTCGCCCGGGGCTGGCAGACTCCGTTACGGCTGTTGTTCATCGACGGTGGGCACACCGAGGAGGCGGCGCGCCGGGATTTCGACGGCTGGGCCCGATGGGTCGACACCGGTGGCGCGCTGGTGATCCACGACGTCTTCCCCGATCCGGCACAGGGTGGTCAGGCACCGTTCCACATCTACCGCCGTGCCCTGGACACCGGGGAGTTCCGCGAAGTCCGGGAGATCGGTTCGATGCGGGTGCTCGAGCGGGTGTCCGGGTCGGCTGGCGCCCTCGGAGAGGGCTAGAACTCGCCGGCACTCGGCGCGGGTTAGCGCTCGCTGGTCGCGCACTCGCAGTCGTATTCGCCCTCCAGGCCCCTCGGAAGATCAGTGGCGCGGAAGATGCCGCTGCCGGGCGTGGTCGACGACAGGGCGTCGGCGGCGAGGATGACCGCTGCACCGGTCCAGGTGGTGCGCTCCACCGGCCAGCGCTTGCCGTCGGCGTAGACCAACCCGGTCCAGTAGGACCCGTCACCCTCACGCAGGTGATGCATGGCCGCGAACTGTTCGTGCGCCCGCTCCCGTTCGCCGATGGCCTCCAACGCCAGCACCAGCTCACAGGTCTCGGCGCCGGTGACCCACGGGCGGTCGTCGACACAGCGGATCCCGAGACCCGGCACGACGAAGTCGTCCCAACGCTCGTCGATGCGCGCGAGTGCCCGCGACCCGCGCAACGCGCCGCCGAGCACCGGGTAGTACCACTCCATCGACCAGCGGTCCTTGGCGACGAACCCGCCGGGATGCTCGACGATCGCGTGACCGAGGCGGCCGACCGCGACCTCCCACTCCGGCTGCGGGGCGTCGAGGTAATCGGCCAGCGCCAACGCGCACCGGATGCTGTGGTGAATGCTGGCGCAACCGGTCAGCAGCGCCTCGGCGGTGGCGCCGGAAGGGCCTCGGCCCCAGGCGATCTCACCGGTGCTGAACTGGAGTTCGAGGACGAAGTCGATGGCCTTGGCCACCACCGGCCACATCGCCTCGGCGAACCGCCGGTCGTCGGTGACCAGCACATGGTGCCAGACCCCGGTCGCGATGTATGCACAGAAGTTGCTGTCACTGTTGGGATCCTCGACGACACCGGCACGCAGTTGGATCGGCCAGCTACCGTCGGGCCGCTGCGTCCGGCGTGACCATTCGAATGCCGCGCGCGCCGGTTCGAGCAGACCCGCCACCGTCAGCGCCATCGCGTTCTCGACGTGGTCCCACGGGTCGGTGTGGCCGCCGACCGACCACGGGATGGCCCCACTCGGCTCCTGTGTCGCGGCTATCGACTCGGCGGTCTGCCGGCACTGGCCAGGCGTGAATACGCCTGGCAAACCTGGGATCTCAGACATCGACTGCGTCGGGCTTACGGAAGTAGAGCGCGACGCTCTTTCCGATCAGCGGGTTCAGCGCCGACTCGGCGGCGCGGGTCAGCCAGGGGCGGCTCATCATGTCCCACACCAGTAGCTTGTGGTAAGCGCCGACCACCGGGTTGCCGGTCTTCTCGGTGCCCACAGCACATTTGAGCCACCAGTACGGCGCATGCAGGGCGTGGGCATGATGAGTATGGGTCAACCGCAGACCGTGCGCGAGGACCTTGTCGCGCAACTCGTCGGCGCGGTAGATGCGGATGTGCCCGCCCTCGTTGGCGTGGTAGGAGTCCGACAGCGCCCAGCAGATTCGTTCCGGCAGGTAGCGCGGCACCGTGATCGCCAGGGCGCCACCGGGCTTGAGGACGCGCACGAGTTGCGCGATCGCCTGATCATCGTTGGGGACGTGCTCGAGGATCTCCGAGGCGATGACACAATCGAAGGTGCCGTCGTCGTAGGGAAGTTCGAGCGCGTCGCCCTTGACCGCCTCACCTTTGGCCGAAGCCGGCGCCTCACCCTGTTCCTGCATCGCCTGCAGGATCTCGTCGACGTCGTTGAGATCGGAGGCGCTCTGGTCGAAGCCGATCACGTCGGCGCCGCGGCGGAACGCCTCGAAGGTGTGGCGACCCGCGCCGCAACCGACGTCGATCACCTTGGTCCCGGCGCCGACCCCAAGACGATCGAAGTCCACGGTCAGCACGTCGCAACCCTTTCGCATGCCCGCTGGTAGACCGCGACGGTCTGCGCGGCAACCGATTCCCAGCTGAACACCTCGAGCGCGCGGCGTCGACCGTTGTCACCGAGCCTGCGCAGCTCCAGCGGCGAGTCCAGCAGTTCGCCGAGCACGTTCGTCAGCTCGTCGACGTCGGCGGGCCTCACCAGCCGGGCGCATTCGCCGTCGGATCCGACCACCTCGGGCAGGGCGCCGGCCCGGCTGGCGACGATCGGGGTGCCGCTGGCCATCGCCTCCACGGCCGGAAGCGAGAAACCCTCGTAAAGCGAAGGGATGCAAGCGACTTCGGCGGAGGCCAACAGGCTCGCCAGCTCGGAATCGCTGAGCCCGCTCGAGCTGTGCACGATGTCGGAGATACCCAGTTCGGCGATCAGCTTCTCGGTGGGGCCGTTCGGCTCCAGTTTCGCCACGAGCTGGAGTTCGAGATCCCGCTCGATGCGCAACCGGGCGACGGCATGCAGCAGGTGGCTGACACCCTTGAGCGGCACGTCGGCACTGGCGATGGCGATGATGCGGTTGCGGACCCGCTGCTGTGCGGGCTTGAACAGCTCGGTGTCCACGCCGAGCGGCACGACGTGGAGTTGGTCGGCGTCCACGGCGAAGTCCTCGGCGATGTCGGCGGCCGACGTCGTCGAGACGGTGAGCAGTTCGGGGATCTGACGTGCCACGATCTTCTGCATCTCGGCGAAGCCGTACCACCGGCGAACCAGCGGTTTGCGCCACCACTTCGCCGCGGCCACGTCGAGCACCCGGTCCCGGGTGATCGGGTGGTGGACCGTGGCGACCACGGGAAGGCCCGATGCCGCGATCGTCAGCAAGCCGGTGCCCAGGCACTGGTTGTCGTGGACGACGTCGAACTCGTCGCGGCGCTCGGCCAGCAGCCTCGCGGCGCGCATGCTGAAGGTCTTGGGTTCCGGGAATCCGGCGGTCCAGGTGGTGAGCAACTCCTGCAGGTCGATCCGGGTCTTGATCTCGTTGGGCATCGGGATCCGGAACGGGTCCGGCTCCCGGTAGAGGTCGAGGCTGGGCACCTTGGTCAGACGCACCCGCGGGTCGAGCACCTCGGGGTAGGGCTGGCCGGAGAAGACTTCGACATCGTGGCCGAGCTCGACCAGCCCGCGGCTCAGGTGCCGGACATAAACACCCTGACCGCCGCAGTGGGTCTTGCTCCGGTAGGACAGTAAGGCAATGCGCATGCTCAGCTCACACGCCCTGCACGGTGCGCACGCACACCGATGGTCCAGGTGATATCGCCGCTCTGAGCTGGCCGAATCGTATGCAGCAAGTAACCCGAACCCTCCTGGACATGTGTCCAGACTATAGTTTGATGTGCTAGCTGACGCAACGCGACTGCTAGCTCTGACTACCACAGACGCCGCCGGGCGTCCTCTTCAGCCTCTCCGCCGACCCCCGGCTACCGCGGCGGGAACCCGCCCGTCGCGACCGGCCCCCACCGCTGCGGGGTGACCCTGATCAGGCACTTGTGTTGATCGATCATGGCCTGGCGGTACTCCTGCCAGTCCGGGTGCTCCCCCGCCACCGAGCGGAAGTACTCGACGAGGCCTTCGACGGCGTCCGGCGTATCGAGCACCTCAGCGCGACCGTCGACCTGCACGCAAGGCCCGTCAAAATCGTCGGACAACACCACCACGCTCGCGCGGGGACGGCGCCGGATGTTGGCCGACTTCGCTCGCTGCGGATAGGACGCGACGACGATGCGCCCCTGGGCGTCCACCCCGCCGGTCACCGGCGAACTCTGCAGCGATTCCCCGGCCCGGAACGTCGTCAGCACCATCCGGTGCCTGGGCCTGATGAACTCCAGCAGTTCGGGCAGTGTGACCACGTCGGCGGTGGCGAACTTCCTGGCCATGGTGCCAACTGTATTCGACGTGTCGGAGCGCGTCGCTATCGTGTCGAACATGAGTTCGAAAGATGAAATACTGACCGCGCTCGACGCCGCGGATGTCGCCTGGCAGGCGCTCACCGCGCTGCCGATCCACACCCTTCGCCCCGCCGATCAGCGCGCCGTGCTGATCCGGCTCGAGGCAATGGACAAGAAGTTGGCCGCCCTGCAGCACCGGCTGCTCGGGAGCATGGTGGCCGGCCCCACGCCGGTCGAGTTCGCCGGCGCTCCATGGGCCGAGGTGCTGGCCCGCCGGCTACGGATCTCCGTCGGGGAGGCGCAACGACGCATCGCCGACGCAGCTGAGCCACGGTCCGCCTGACACCGGAGCAGCCGAACGCGGTGAACCGCCTTTACGATCTGACCCATCACCGTCATCGGGGGTGGGATGGCCGGGTTCGACAGTCCCGGGGGGTCGCCGAATGGCGGCGCTATGGCAAGGTGCCGTTCGCAGCCGGTCTGGGCTATTCCATGGGCCGTGTCGATGCCCGATGCGACCGACACATCGAGCAGCGTGGATGGTTCTACGCTGGGCTGACCATGTACATCCCGCCGAAGTTCGCGGTGCCGGAGGCCGACGCCCGCGCGGCGCTGGCCCGGGCAGGCTTCGCCCATCTCGTCACCCATACGGGCGACGGCATGCTGGTCACCCCGTTGCCGCTGCTCTACGACCCCGGCCGGCACTCGCTGATCGGGCATGTCGCACGCGCCAACCCGCACTGGCAGGCAGCGGAGGCCGACTCGGTCGCCCTCTTCTCTGGTCCGCAGGCCTATGTCTCGCCCAGCTACTACGCCACCAAGCAGGAGACCGGCAAGGTGGTGCCGACGTGGAACTACGAACTCCTTGCCGTCCACGGGCAGCTGATCGCACATGAGGACCCGACGTGGCTGCGCGACCTGGTGACACAGCTGACCAACCGCCACGAACAGGGCCGCGCCGAACCCTGGCAGGTCACCGATGCCCCCGAGACCTATCTCCGCGGTCAACTCCAGCGCATCGTCGGCGTCGAGCTGACGATCACGTCGGTGGAGGCCAAACGCAAAATGTCGCAGAACCAACCCGAACGCAACCGCGCAGGCGTCGTCGCCGGCCTGAAAGCGTCCGCCAGATCGGCCGATCACGCAGTGGCAGAACGCGTCTCGGACCTGGGCAGCACGACAGCGAAAGGCCTCGGGTAGCCCAGACCTTCGAGCTGCGCCCGCCGCACCGCGTCCAGACCGACCGTCCGCACCTCACCCGAGGACGGTTCGTAGCAGCGCAGCGTCCCGGCGGTGGCGCCGACGACCAGCACCCAGTGCCGCGGGAGCCACCGCCCGACCAGCATCGGCACCGGCAACTCGGAGCGGACCGCGTCGAGGACGTCGTCGAGCCGGTCGCGCCTACCCCACCACATCCGCCACCGGTAACGCAGTGCTCGACCGCGGGAGCGGCACGTCAGCGCCCGAGCCATCGCCATCGGCGTGGTCCCCAGCGCGCGCGGCCACACCCGGTTGACCAGCGCGTGCACCCGCAGCTGTTCCTGCGCGAACCACGCCCGGTCGAACCCGGAGCCCGACAGGTGTGAGCGGTACGCCGGGTCCAGCAACGCCCCGGCGACGACGGCCACGGTAGGCCCGCACGTCCGGCCGTCGCGCTGCCGCAACCGCAGCGCGGCGATCCTCACCCCGCACCGCCGGCCTCGTGGGGCTCCGCGTAGGTCCACCGGCGGCCGGTGGCGCACCCGATCAGCGCCTCGCGGTCCTCGAATCGCTCGGCCGTTCTGGCCAGGTTGTCGCTGATCGTGGCGTCCAGCAGGGGCGGCTCTGCGATTCCGGACGAGTGCGACAACATCGGCCGGCTTCCCTCCACCGTGGATTTCTCGCTCGGGCTGGGTACTGCACCCAGCGTAGGCCGGATGAAAGTGGGGTTGGTCAGAATGCTCGGTTGTTCGCTGCGGTGTTCGCAGCTGGTGCTCGTCCATCTGGGGTGTCCATGACGTTTGATCTCACGCCCACGGCGGCACAGCACGACCTGGCCCGGCGCGCCCACGAGTTCGCCGAGCAGGTGGTTCGTCCGGTCGCCGCAGACTACGACCAGCGCCAGGAGTTCCCGTGGCCCGTGCTGGAAGAAGCGGCGAGACAAGGGTTCTACAGCCCGTTGTTCTACCGCGACCTGATCGGGGATCCGACCGGGCTGTCACTGCCGATGTTCATGGAGGAGTTGTTCTGGGGGTGTGCGGGGATCGGACTGGCCGTCGTGATGCCGGCCCTCGCCCTCTCGGCCATCGGCCAGGCGGCCTCGCCCGATCAGATGCTGCAGTGGGCGCCGGAATGTTTCGGCACCCCCGGCGACCTGAAGCTGGCGGCGCTGGCGATCTCCGAACCCGAGGGCGGCAGCGACGTCCGCAACCTGCGCACCACAGCGCGCCGCGATGGCGACGACTGGATCATCGACGGGCACAAGATGTGGATCGGCAACGGCGGCATCGCCGACGTCCACGTGGTCAACGCCGTCGTCGATCAGGAGCTGGGGCACCGCGGCCAGGCGTTGTTCATCGTCCCCGGCGGCTCCCCGGGCCTGGACATGGTGCGCAAGCTGGACAAAGTCGGCTGTCGCGCCTCGCACACCGCCGAACTGCGGTTCAACAGGGTCCGGGTGCCCGCGGACCATCTGCTCGGTGGCCAGGAGAAGCTCGATCGCAAACTGGCCCGCGCCCGCGAAGCCGTCGAGGGCGCCAGACATTCCGGCTCGGCCACCATGGGCACCTTCGAGCAAACCCGGCCGATGGTCGCCGCACAAGCCCTCGGCATCGCCAGGGCGGCGCTGGAGTACGCCACCGAGTACGCCAACCGACGCGAGGCGTTCGGCGCACCGATCATCGACAACCAGGGGATCTCGTTCCCGCTGGCCGACCTCGCGACCACCATCGACGCGGCGAGGTTGCTGACGTGGCGGGCTTCATGGATGGCCGCCACCGGTGTGCCGTTCGAGCGGGGCGAGGGGTCGATGGCCAAGCTGGCCGCCAGTGAGGTGGCGGTCCGCACCACCGAGCGGGCCATCCAGACGATGGGCGGATGGGGTTACATCAAGGACCACCCCGTCGAGAAGTGGTACCGGGACGCCAAGCTCTACACCATCTTCGAGGGAACCAGCGAGATCCAGCGCATCGTGATCTCCAACGCGCTGGGCGCCGCCGACGGGAAACCGCCGATGCACTTCGACCTCGAGCCGACCGGCGGACCGTTGAATCGGGCCTTCGGCAGGGGAACCCCGACGCGCACCCGGGTCGCGAACTCCGCACTGACGATGAAGGACCGGATTCCGGGCCCCGTGATGAACATGGCGATGAAGGTGCTGCGCCCGCCCCGCAAATAGCCAGATACCCGATACCCCTGGTTTCACCCTGGCGATTTCTGGCAACATTACTCGCGAGTCACATAACAGTCCGAGACTGCGGGTGGGGATGACAATGGAGTTCTCTCGAATGGCGGCGTCGTTGCTGGCCCAGGGCGACGAGGGCGGCGGAACAGCGCTCAACGAGATCATCGGTCTGTCCGCCGCCGGGGCGGTGGTCACGGCGGTACTGCTGTGGATCGGCTACCTGCACCGCAATCACAAGATCACCTGGCTGACCTCGCTGGCGGACTGGTCGGGACGCCGGTTCAAGCGCCCGCCCTGGGTGGCGCTGCCGATCGCGATGTTCGTCTCCTCGATCATCTGCGCGCTGTTCGGGTTCATCTGGGACGTCAGCCTGCACATCGGAAACGGCCGGGACGACGGCGCACTGGCCAACCCGGCGCACTACTTCATCCTGATCGGCCTGTTCGGGATCTTCGTCGCCGGCTGCACCGCGATGGTGCTGCCGGTGGGCGAAGAAGCCAAGCCCGGACCGTCCGCGGTCCGCATCACCGACGACTGGCACGCCCCGGTAGGCGGCATCGTGATGGCCGGATGCGGGCTGTACGCGCTGATGGGTTTCCCGCTCGACGACGTCTGGCACCGCATCTTCGGCCAGGACGTCACGCTGTGGGGACCGACCCACCTGATGATGATCGGCGGCGCAGGGTTCTCGACGCTGGCCGCGCTGTACCTGGAACGTGAGGGGCGGCGGGTCCGGCCGGAGGACGCCCCGCGCGACGGCGTCGGCCTGAAGTTCGTCCAGTATCTCGCATTCGCCGGCGTGCTCATCGGAGCGTCGGTCTACCAGATCGAATTCGACTTCGGCGTGCCGCAGTTCCGCCAGGTCTTCCAGCCGATGCTGATCGCCGCCGCGGCGGCGTTGGCGCTGGTGGCCGCGCGGATCTTCATGGGCCGCGGCGCTGCCCTGATCGCGGCGCTGATCGCCGTCGGACTGCGCGGGCTGGTCGCGCTGGCGGTGGCGCCGGTGCTGGACGCGCCGGTCAACTGGTTCCCGCTCTATCTCGGCGGCGCGGTCGTCGTCGAACTCCTGGCGTTGACGCCGCTTCTCAAACGTCCGGTCGTCTTCGGCCTGGTGGCCGGTCTGGGTATCGCGACGGTGGGCCTGTGGCTGGAATCGCTGTGGATCAACGCCGTGTACCCGTTGCCGTGGCCGTCGAGCATCTGGCCGGAGGCACTGGCGATGTCGGTCCCGGTGGCTGTCCTCGTCGGTGGTTGCGGCGCCTTGGTCGGCATGGTGCTGTGTGGGCAGCGCCTGCCACGCCGCGCGATCGGCGTGGGCCTGGTGGCCTTGACCGTCGTCGCCATCGGCGCGGCGACCGCCAACGGCCTGCGTTACGACATGCCGCAGAACGCGACCGCCCAGGTCACCCTGACCGAGGCACCCGCGGTCGACGGTCAGCGCTATGTGACCGCCGACGTGCGACTCACACCCCCGGACGTCGTGAGCGACGATCCCAACTGGGTGACGGTGCTGGGCTGGCAGGGCGGCCTGCAGAATCAGCGCGGTCAGTTCGTCGACAACCTCGAGCAGGTCGGCCCCGGCCACTACGTCTCCACCGAGCCCATGCCGGTGTCGGGAACGTGGAAGACACTGCTGCGCGTGCACGACGGCCGGACGCTGGCGGCGGTGCCGATCTTCCTCGCCGGCGATCCGGGTATCGGCGCCGAGGAAGTTCCCGCCGAAGCGCAGTTCACCCGGCCGTTCGTCTCGGAGATCACCATCCTGCAGCGGGAGCGCAGCCCCGACATCCCGGAGTCACTGTGGCTGATCGGATGCCTGATCGTGCTGGCCTGCACGCTGGCCATGGTCGCGGGAGTGACCTGGGGCGGCGGCCGGATCAACAACAACGAACCCAGCGGCAGTGACGCGGAACTGCAGCCGTCAGCGCAGTCATGACCTCCGGCGCCGACATCAACATCCTGGCCGACCATCCGATCTGGATCGCGGTGCCGGCGTTCGCACCCGCCATCGTGGTGGCCGGCGTGGTCGTCTACATCGCAGTCAAGAACCGACAGAAGAAGGACAATCCCGACCGTGACAGCGCGTGACAGGGTCCTGGCCATGACGGTCGCAGCCGTGGTGACGCTCTCCGGATGCGGCGGCAGCGGTGGTGAGGGCACGGCCGCGCCGGGCACCACCGCGTCGGCCAATCCGACGGCCGCCACGGCCGGCCCGACCGAAAACGCCGACGCCGCACAGCCGACACCGCTGGTCATCGACATCGTGATCGAGGGCGGCGACGTCACCCCCACCAATGTGGCCCGCGAGGCCGCGGTGGGACAACCGATCGAGCTGCGGGTCGACAGCGACAGCGCCGACGAACTGCACGTGCACTCGACGCCGGAGCACACCTTCGACGTCGGGGTCGGCCCCGACCAGTCGTACCGGTTCACCGTCGAGATGCCCGGCCGCGTCGACGTCGAACTGCACCAGCTGCACAAGACGGTCGCGACCATCCAGGTGCGATGACGTCAGATCCGTCAGTCGCCGTGCTCGCGCACGGCCTCGGCGGTTCCGCCGACCTGCCGATCCCGTACACCTACGCGCTCGTCGGCGCCGCCTGGGCGCTGACCTTCACCTTCGCCGTCGTTGCGGTGGCATGGAAGAACCCGCGTTTCGACCCCGAGAAGCCGGGCAGGGCGCTGCCGGGCTGGCTGACCACCGCGGTGGACGCGCCGGCCGCCCGCTGGGTGGTCGCCGGGGTGGCGCTGGTGCTGACCGGCTGGGTGGCGATGGCCGCGTTCCTCGGCCCGTCCGGCGCCGAGAACCCGTTGCCAGGGGTGTTCTATGTGCTGCTCTGGGTGGGGCTGCCCGCGCTGTCGCTGCTGATCGGCCCGGTGTGGCGGGTGATCTCGCCGGTGCGGGCCGTCGCCCGGCTCACCGGTGGCCGCACCCTGGGTGGTGTCTACCCGCCGGCGCTGGGGTACTGGCCCGCGGCGGCCGGCCTGTTCGCGTTCGTCTGGCTCGAACTCGCCAGCCCCGACCCCGGCTCGGTGGGCGCGATCCGCACCTGGCTGCTGATCTATCTCGGGCTGACGCTGGCGGGGACCCTGTGGTGCGGGGCCCGGTGGAGTGCGCGGGCCGATCCGTTCGAGGTCTACAGCGTCGCCGCGTCGCGACTGTCGCCGTTGCGCCGCGACGGCGCGGGTCGCATCGTGGTCGGCAACCCGTTCGACCATCTGCTGACGATGCCGGTGCGCCCCGGAACCGTGGCGGTGCTGTCGGTGCTGCTGGGTTCCACGGCGTTCGACAGTTTCTCGGCCATGCCCCGGTGGCGGGCGTTCGTCGACTCCGCCACCTCGTCGGCGGTGACGGCGACGATGCTGCGCACCGCCGGCCTGCTGCTGTTCGCCGGGGTGGTGGCCGCCACGTTCTGGCTGGCGGCGCGCTGCACCGGTGGGGTCGATGCGCAGCGGCGCCGGGAGCTTCCCGGCCTGATGGCGCACTCGCTGATCCCGATCGTGCTCGGCTATGTCTTCGCCCACTACCTGACCTATCTGGTGGAACGCGGCCAGGAGACGATCATCCGCCTCGCCGATCCGCTGGACCGGGGGTGGAACGTGCTGTGGCTGTCTCAGGCCGAGGTCAGCTACGTGCTGTCGATGCATCCGGCGGTGCTGGCCACCCTCAAGGTCGGGTTCGTGGTGGCCGGCCACATCGCCGGGGTGATCGCCGCACACGACAGGGCGCTGGCGCTGCTGCCGGAGCGGCACCGGTTGACCGGGCAGTTGGCGATGATGCTGGTGATGGTCGGGTACACGTTCACCGGCCTGTATCTGTTGTTCGGCGGGTGAGATCGCCCGGGTCCGGACGTACCGTGGGGACATGAAGCAGTCACATCAGGCGCTGATCATCGTCGACGTGCAGAACGACTTCTGCGAGGGCGGCTCACTGGCGGTCACCGGCGGCGCGGCGGTGGCGCGCGGCATCAACGAACTGCTCGCGGCGGATCCCGGTTACGACCATGTGGTCGCCACCAAGGACTTCCACATCGATCCGGGCGACCACTTCTCCGAAACCCCCGACTTCGTGTCGTCGTGGCCCCGGCACTGTGTGGTCGCCACTCCGGGCACCGAGTTCCACCCCGACCTCGACATCGGCCCGGTGGAAGCGGTGTTCAGAAAGGGCCATCACTCGGCCGCCTACAGCGGGTTCGAGGGTGTCGACGACGACGGGACGACGCTGGCCGACTGGTTGCGTGGACGTGACGTCGACACCGTCGACATCGTCGGCATCGCCACTGACCACTGCGTGAAAGCCACCGCCGCCGACGCGGTGGCCGCCGGGTTCAGCACCAGGGTGTTGTTGGACCTCACTGCGGGGGTGTCCCCTGCGACCACCGCGGAGGCTGTGCAGGCATTACGCGCCGCCGGTGTGACGGTCGCCGGCTAGGTGAGAGTGGCCACACCGGCTGCGCCCAGAGTTTGCAGAGTCGGATAAACGGGCAGTTCAGCGGGTACGTGCCAACGCTTCGCCCCAGGTCCGAGCGGTTCGCCGCATGTTCCCGACCTGGGCACACCGTATTGTCGCCTTGATCGTCCCCGTCCGCCAGAAGAAGAGTGCCCCTTGACCCAAGTCTCCAACCCCAATGCCGTCCCCCAGGAAATCTGGCGCGGCAAGGCCTATCCGCTCGGGGCGACCTACGACGGCTCCGGCACCAACTTCGCGTTGTTCAGCGAGGTCGCCGAGCGCGTCGAGTTGTGCCTGTTCGACGCGGACGGGGCCGAGACCAGGATGACCCTGCCGGAGGTGGACGCGTTCGTCTGGCACGGGTTCCTGCCCAACATCGAACCCGGCCAGCGCTACGGCTACCGCGTGCACGGTCCGCACGATCCCGACGCCGGCCACCGGTGTAACCCGAACAAGCTGCTGCTGGACCCGTATGCGAAGGCGATCGACGGCAACTTCGTCTGGAACCAGTCGTTGTTCGGCTACAACTTCGGCGACGAGGACAGCCGCAACGACGACGACTCCGCGGCGAGCATGCCCAAGTCGGTGGTGATCAACCCGTACTTCGACTGGGGTGTGGACCGCCCGCCCAAGCACGAGTACGCCGACACCATCATCTACGAGGCGCACGTCAAGGGGCTCACCGAGACCCATCCCGACATCCCCGAGCAGATGCGCGGTACCTACGCAGCCGTGGCACACCCGGCGATCATCGAGCACCTCCAGGAGATGGGCATCACCGCGATCGAACTGATGCCGGTGCACCATTTCGCCAACGACTCCACGCTGATCGACAAGGGGCTGTCGAACTACTGGGGTTACAACACCATCGGGTTCTTCGCCCCCGACTCGAAATACAGCAGCAGCGGCACCCCCGGCGGTCAGGTGCAGGAGTTCAAGGCGATGGTGCGCAGCCTGCACGAAGCTGGGATCGAGGTGATCCTCGACGTGGTCTACAACCACACCGCTGAGGGCAACCACCTGGGCCCAACGGTCTCGATGCGGGGCATCGACAACGCGGCCTACTACCGGTTGGTGGAGGACGACAAGCGCTACTACATGGACTACACCGGCACCGGGAACAGTCTGAACGTCGGCCACCCGCATTCGCTGCAGCTGATCATGGATTCGCTGCGGTACTGGGTGACCGAGATGCACGTCGACGGGTTCCGGTTCGATCTGGCGTCGACGCTGGCCAGGGAGTTCTATGACGTCGACAAGCTGTCGACGTTCTTCGAACTGGTGCAACAGGATCCGACCGTCAGCCAGGTCAAGTTGATCGCCGAACCGTGGGACGTCGGCCCCGGTGGCTATCAGGTCGGGAACTTCCCGCCGCAGTGGACGGAGTGGAACGGCAAGTACCGCGACACCGTGCGCGACTTCTGGCGCGGTGAGCCCGCCACGCTCGACGAGTTCGCCTACCGGCTGACCGGCTCGGCGGACCTCTACGAGAACACCGCGCGGCGTCCGGTGGCGTCGATCAACTTCGTCATCGCCCACGACGGGTTCACGCTGCGGGACCTGGTGTCCTACAACGAGAAACACAACGAGGCCAACGGCGAGGACAACAACGACGGTGAGAGCCACAACCGGTCCTGGAACTGCGGTGTCGAGGGCCCCACTGAAGATAGCGAAGTCAACGCGTTGCGGGCACGGCAGGAACGCAATTTCCTGACCACGCTGCTGTTGTCGCAGGGTGTTCCGATGATCTGCCATGGCGACGAACTCGGACGGACGCAGGGCGGCAACAACAACGGGTACTGCCAGGACAACGAGACCACCTGGATCGACTGGGCCAATGCCGACGCCGACCTGCTCGAGTTCACCAGGTCGGTGTCGGCCCTGCGCGCCGCGCACCCGGTCTTCCGGCGGCGCCGGTTCTTCAGCGGGAAGCCGGTGGGCCGGCGCGGCCAGGCCGGCCTGCCGGACATCGCGTGGTTCACCCCGGACGGTACGGAGATGACCGGCGAGGACTGGGGTTCGGGCTTCGCCAAGTCGCTGGCGGTCTACCTCAACGGCCACGGCATACCCGACCCGGACACCCGCGGGCAGCGGATCGTCGACGATTCGTTCGTGCTGTGTTTCAACGCTCACTACGAGCCGATCAAGTTCAAGCTGCCGCCGAAGAAGTTCGCAGCGTCGTGGCAGGTCGTGGTCGACACCGCGGCTGCCCCCGGCGCCGAGCCCAAACCGGTTGGCAAGACGGTGTCGGTCGAGGCCAGAGCGGTGCTGGTGCTGCGCGCGCCGGTAGAGTGACGCCGAATCCCCCGACGATCCCGAAAGGCACCTGAAAGCCGTTGCGCGCCACGGCGCTTAGTGGCCCGAGTTCAGCTGTTTTCCCGACGCCGTGTGTTAGCTTGAAAGTGCTGTTGCAACCGTGGCCGCCGAGTTGGCATCGGTAGTTTCAGATTGCCACCGGCCGGGCGGGCCGGGTGTAGGAGCCGAAGAGCGGCGGCGTCCTACCCGGCGGCCACGGTTGCCAGCCTGCACGGCCCGCCGTGGTCGCCAGCCTGCACGGCCCGCCGTGGTCGCCAGCCTGCACGGCCCGCCGTGGTCGCCAGCCTGCACGGCCCGCCGTGGTGTCCCACACTGGAGTCATGTTCTCAGTAGCGGATCGGTCAGTCCTGGTCACTGGGGGAAGTAAGGGAATCGGCCTCGGCATCGCCTCGGTGTTCGCCACGGCCGGCGCGCACGTGGCGATCGCGGCTCGCTCGCAGTCGGACCTGGACTCCGCGGTCACCCAACTCGACGACCTCGGCGAAGGCCGGGTGATCGGCGTCCGCGCCGACGTGTCCGACCGTGACTCCTGCACCGCGATGGCGGCGGCGGTGGTGGACGCGTTCGGCGGGATCGATGTGCTGTGCGCCAACGCCGGCATCTTCCCCGAGGCGCCGCTGAAGACGATGACACCCGCGCAGTTGTCGGAAGTTCTCGACGTCAACGTCAAGGGCAACGTGTACAGCGTGCAGGCGTGCCTGGACGCGCTGATCGCCTCTGGACGTGGCCGCATCGTGCTGACCTCGTCGATCACCGGTCCGATCACCGGATTCCCCGGTTGGACGCACTACGGCGCGTCGAAGGCCGCGCAACTGGGGTTCATGAGGACCGCCGCGATCGAGTTGGCGCCGCACAAGATCACGGTCAACGCCGTGCTGCCGGGCAACATCCTGACCGAGGGCCTGCAGGACCTGGGCGAGGACTACCTGGCCGGGATGGCGAAGGCGATACCGGCGGGGGCACTCGGCACCCCCGCTGACATCGGTTACACGGCGGTGTTCCTGGCCAGCGACGAAGCGGGTTACCTCACCGGCCAGTCGATCGCGGTCGACGGCGGGCAGGTGCTGCCCGAGTCTCCGGACGCGGTCACGCCTTGAGGATGCGCTCGATCGACCGCATCGGGATAGGCAGCCAGGACGGGCGGAAGCGCGCCTCGTAGGCCGCCTCGTACACCGCCTTGTCCAGTTCGTAGGCGGCGAGCACCTGACCTGAATCCCGCGGATCCGCTCCGGCCACCGCGGCGTAACCGTCGCAGAACGCCGCACTGTTGCGCGCCACCCAGTCCCGCGCCCGGTCGGGGTCGACCGCCACGTCGGCCGAATCCTGATGGGCGGCGTACTCGAAGGACCGCAGCACCCCGGCGACGTCGCGCAATGCCGAATCCGGCCGTCGGCGTTCGTCGAGCGGTTGGCCCGGTTCACCCTCGAAGTCGATCAGCAGCCACCGCTGCGGCGTCCGAAGCACCTGGCCCAGATGCAGGTCGCCGTGCACCCGCTGGACCGGGATCGTCTCGTCGGCGAGCAAGCGGTAGCGCTCCTCGATCAGCGGCAGGTGGTCCTGCAGCGCGGGCGCCGCCAGCGCCGCCGAGCGCAACCGCTGCAACGACGTCTCGACGGGGAAAGGCGCCGATGACGTGCCCAGCTGCTCGGCGAGCGTCGCGTGCACCGACGCGACGGCCTCGCCGAGCGCCCGGGACTCGACGGCGAAGTCGGCCGCTTCCCGGCCTGCGTACAGGCTGCGGGTGTTGGCCGTGGCCATGTCCCAGCCCTCGGTGCTGTTCGCCGCGAACTCCGTCACCATGCCGAGGGCGCACGGCTCTGATCCTGTTGCGTCCCAAGATGTCTCGTACGATCCGAGCAGCCGCGCGACATGCGGGTTGCCCGCCCGGGCCAGCACCCGGTTCAGCTCGATGTCGGGGTTGATCCCGGGGGTGATCCGGCGGAACAGCTTGAGCACCGCCCGGTCGCCGAAGATGACGCTGGTGTTGCTCTGCTCGGCCCCCGACGCCCGTGGTGTCGCGTCCAGCGGCAGCGTGACGTCGGGTTCCCTGCCGAAGCGCAGCTGCCCCACGACGGCCGACGCGTCGATCAGCGCCAACAGACGGTGTGCGGCGTCCGGGTCGTAGAGGGCGTCGTAGCCGCGGTGGTGGCCGTCCGGACCCGGGGCCGTTCCGATGGTCGCGACCTCGCGGTACCTGTCCTCGGGAGCACTGTCCCACCGCACCAGCACCTGATAGCGCTCGGCGGAGCCGTCGGTGTAGGTGGCGTCGAGGAGCACGAACTCGAGGTCGTCACCCAGCGGGGCGACCACCGCAGGCTCGACCGACGCCAGTTCCCGGCTGCGGCCGGCGTACCAGCGCTGGTGTCGCATCCAATCGCCGAACGGCAGTGTCATCTCCGGGGTCATGTCCGATCTCCTGCCGGCATGTCGGCGGGGCCTGGTGAGCGGGTGCGCGTCGCAACATCCATCAGTTCTCAAACCTACCCAGGACGGCGGGGGATGAATCACCCGAGCGCACGCGCTATCGTGCCGACGTGACCTCCGGCGGTGCGACACGCGACCATGGCGACCCGGGAGACGCGCCGACCGTGCCGCCCCCGCTGACCGATCCGGTCAACACGATCCGGCCGTCGGCCGCCGAGGAGGCCCGCACCATCGCCGCGTCGACGAACACCGGCACGCTGGCGTCACTGACGGCCGACGGTGATCCGTGGGCGTCGTTCGTCACCTACGGTCTGCTCGGCGGTGCGCCGGTGCTGTGCGTGTCCAACCTCGCCGAGCACGGCCGCAACCTGGCCGGTGACCCGCGGGCCAGCATCGCGATCGTCGCTCCCGGCACTCAGTCCGATCCACTGGCCACCGGCCGGATCACGCTGGCCGGGCACGTCACCGCACCCGAGGGCGACGAGCGCGCCGCCGCGCGTGCGGCGCATCTGTCCGCGGTGGACGCCGCCAAGTACTACATCGACTACACCGACTTCTCGTTGTGGGTGTTGCGGGTGGCCCGGGTGCGGTGGGTCGGCGGCTACGGCCGCATGGACTCGACCAGCGGGCAGGATTACTCCGCCGCACAGCCCGACCCGGTGACACCTCTGTCGGCCGGCGCCGTGAGCCACCTCAACGACGATCACGCCGACGCGCTCGCCGCGATGGCCCGCACGCTCGGTGGGTACCCCGACACCACCGCCGCGGTGTGCACCGGGCTGGACCGCTACGGCCTCGATCTTCGGCTGACCACCGATCGCGGAATGGCCTACACCCGCATCGGGTACGCCGAGCCGATCGACTCGATAGACGAATTACGGCCGGCGACAGTCGAACTGACGCGACGGGCACGCCAGAGCTGAGCGGCCCGCATGCGTGCAATACCATCGCGGGTATGGCTGAGCAGCAGCGACCTGACACCTGGCAGGCGGCATTCGACCTGATCCGCACCCGGGGCCACGAACGTCGTGACGAGCCGTTCCGGCTGGCCAGCGGCCAGCTCAGCCACGACTACATCGACGGCAAGTACGCCGTGGACACCGGCGAGCGGCTCACCATCGTGTCCAGGGCGGTCGCAGATCTGGCCGCGCTCAACGGGATCGTGTTCGATGCGGTCGGCGGCCTGACGATGGGCGCCGACCCGCTGGCGCACGGCGTCGCCATGGTGACCGGCAAAGCGTGGTTCTCGGTGCGCAAGGAACAGAAGTCACGCGGACGCGAGCAGTGGATCGAGGGCACCCGACTGCAAACCGGCACCAGGGTGCTGCTCGTCGACGACGTCATCAGCACCGGCGGATCCACCGAGATCGCGCTGGAGCGGGTGACGGCGGTCGGCGCCGTGCCGGTCGGCGTCATCCCGATGGTCGACCGGGGCGACGTGGCGGCCCGCCGGTTCGCGCAACACGGCGTGCCGTTCTTCGCGCTGGTCAGCTACCGCGATCTGGGTATCGAACCGGTCGCCGACGTGTGAATCGGGCGCGCCCACGCACCCACACCGTCGCGTTGCGCGCCCGATTCAGCGGGGGACGACCAGGACACCGCCCGGCTCGAGGCCCACGGTCACCGGGTCCCCGGCCGCGAACCTGCGCGCAGCCGGGCTGGCCATCTGGGCGTTGATCACCGAACCGTCGGCCAGTACCACGTTCACCCGGGAGATGGCGCCCAGAAAGGACACCGCGCTGACCGTCGCGGTGCCGGCGGCATCGGCGGTGAGGGTGACCGTCTCGGGGCGCACCATGGCCAGCCCGTCCCCGGACGCGACCGAGCCCGCCAGCACGGGCACCGCCGCGCCGAGCAGGTGCGCGCGACCGCCGGAAACCCGGGCCGGCACTTTGTTGTTCAGCCCCACGAACTCCGCGACGAACGGCGTCGCGGGGTTGGCGTAGAGGTCGGCCGGGGCGGCGAGCTGTTCGAGCCGGCCCTGGCGCATCACCCCGACCCGGTCGGCGACGGCCAGCGCCTCCTCCTGATCGTGGGTGACGAACAGGGTGGTCGTGCCCACCTCGAGCTGGACCCGGCGGATCTGTTCGCGCAGCTGGGTACGGACCTTGGCGTCCAGGGCCGACAGCGGCTCGTCGAGCAGCAGGACCCGCGGTTGGATCGCCAGCGCCCGGGCCAGCGCCACCCGCTGCTGCTGGCCGCCGGAGAGCTCGGCGGCGTACTTGCCGGTGTGGGCGGTCAAGCCGACCAGATCCAGCATGTCGGATGCCCGGGCAAGCCTGTCGCGCTTGGTTTTCCCGCGCATCTTCAGGCCGAAGGCGACGTTGTCGAGCACGGTCAGGTGCGGGAACAGGCTGTAGGCCTGGAACACCATCCCCATGTCCCGCTTGTTGGCGGGCACCCTGCCGAGGTCGACCCCGCCGACCGACACCGTGCCCGACGTCGCCTCGTCCAGGCCCGCAAGAATCCGCAGCGCGGTGGTCTTGCCGCAGCCCGAGGGGCCCAGCAGCACCACCAGTTCCCCGGGCTCGATGTGCAGCGTCAGGCCGTCGAGGGCTCTGGCGCTGCCGTACGCCCGGGTGAGTTCGGTCAGCTCGACGGCCACCGCAGAATCGTGCCGGCTCATCCGGTTGCCCCCGGGATCACAGTGCTCTTGCTGCGCCGCCTGCGTTGTCCACGGGTCATCAGCGACAGCAGCAACAGCAGCGCGAACCCGAACAGCAGGGTGGCCAGCGACGCCGCGACCGACGTCGGACCGTCGCTCTTCCCGATCAGCACGATCTGCACCTGCAGGGTCTGATAACCGCTCAGCGACGCGATGGTGTACTCGCCCAGGACCACCGCGATGGAGATGAAGGCGGCGGACAGGATGCCCGGCCAGATGTTGGGCACCACCACCCGAACGATCGTCGACATCCAGCCCGCACCAAGGGATCTGGCGGCTTCCGCGAGTGTCTGCAGGTCGATCGCCGACAGGGCCGCATCGAGGGCGCGATAGGCGAACGGCAGCACGACGATCACGTAGACGAACGTCAACGTCAGTGCCGACTCACCGAGAAGGTAGGTCACCCACAGGTAGACGTTGCGCAGTCCGACGACGATCACCAGCGCCGGAATCGTCAACGGCAACAGACAGCAGAACTCGAGCAGTCCACTCATCCACCGGGCCCGCAGCCGCACCCAGATCATCGTCGGCACCAAAAGCGCCAGCATCGCCGCCACCGTGAACACCGCGAGCAGCAACGACACCACGATCGCCTGGTAGAGGGCATCGTCGGTGACCAGGTTGGCCCACGCCTGCCAGGTCCGCCCGTCTCCGAGCAGCTTGCGGGTGGAGAAGTCGGCCATCGCGTACAGCGGGAAACCGAAGAACAACCCGAAGACCACCCACAGCCCGGTCCGCACCGCCGTGTTCATGACAGCCACCGCGCGCTGCGACGCACCAGCAGGTTGTAGGCGCCCATGACCAGCGCCACCACCACGATCATCTCCAGCGCCAGCGCGTACGCGAAGCCCTCCTGTCCCAGTACCACCTCGCTGACCAGCGACGCGCGGATCAACAGCGGCACGATCGGGCTGCCCTGACTCACCAGCGCGGCAGCGGTCGCGTAGGCGGCGAAGGCGTTGGCGAACAACAACAACGCCGACCCGAGGAACGCCGGCGTCAGCAGCGGGATCGCCACCTCCCGCCAGTACGCCCATGTCGAGGCACCGAGGCTCACCGCCGCCTCGCGCCACTGCGCGCGCAGCCCTTCCAGCGCCGGGATGAAGACGATGACCATCAGCGGGATCTGGAAGTACGTGTAGACCAGGATCAGCCCGCCCAGGCCGTACAACCACCCGGAGCCGGCCATGTTCCAGCCGAAGAGTTGCTGCACCCACAGCGTCAGCACACCGTTGATTCCCGCAGTCGCCAGGAATGCGAACGCGAGGGCGACACCACCGAACTGGGCGAGCACGCTGCACAGCGAGAGCACCGCCCGGCGCACCATCGAGGTGGCGGGGCTGTTGACGATCAGCCATGCCAGCACGGCCCCGAACACCGCGCCGAGCAGCGCGGTCGCGCCGGAGAGCAGCACACTGTCGGCCAGCGCCGCCAGCGCGGTGCCACTGAACAGCGCCTCGATGCGCTGAAGCGAGAACACGCCGTCGGCGTACACCGAGCCCACGACGACCGTGACTGTCGGGATGAGCAGGAAGATCACCACGACGGTCAGGAACGGCAGCAGCGGCAGCAACTCGCGGGTCCGGCGTGCGACTGCACCCGACCGACCGTCTCCGACGGTCATCTCAGCCCACAGCAGCGGCCCAGTTGTCCGCCAGGTACTTCGCCGCCGCCTCGGTCTGTTCAGGCGTGGGCACGGTCACGGGTCCGTCGACGACGGGCATCGACGCCGCGACCGCCGCATCGAGGGTGCCGTCGGCGATCATGTTGTCGGCCCGCACCGGTCGCACCCCACCCTGGGCGAACAGGTTCTGACCCTCGTCGCTGTAGAGGAACTCCTGCCACAGCCTGGCCGCGGCGGGGTGCGGCGCGTCCTTGTTGATCGCCTGGTAGTAGTAGCCGGCCACCGGGTTCTCCGCGGGCACGATGATCTGCCACGTGGGCAGGCTCTTGGTCTGGGCGGCGTTGGTGTAGTTCCAGTCGATGACCACCGGAGTCTGCCCGGATGTGATGGTGGCCGGCGTCGGGTCGACCGGCAGGAAGTTGCCGGCCTGCTTGAGCTTTCCGAAGAACTCGACGCCGGGAGCGATGTCCTCCACCGACCCGCCCTGCGACAGCGCGACCATCAGCACACCGGAGAACGCGGCACCGGCCTGCGTCGGGTCGCCGTTGAGTGCCACCATCCCGCGATACTCCGGCTTGAGCAGGTCGTCCACGCCGGTCACCGGCGGCACCTTGGCCGAGTCGAATCCGATCGAGATGTAACCGCCGTAGTCGTTGACCCAGGTGCCGTCGGGATCTTTGAACGCGGCCGGGATGTCGTCGAACGTCGCGACCTTGTACGGCGCGAACATCGAGGTGTTCGCCAGCGCCACCGCCTGTCCGAGGTCGAAGACGTCGGGGGCGGTGCTACGGCCCTTCTGCTGGTTGGCGGCGTTGATCTCGTCCTGGCTGGACGCGTCCGGCTGCGCGGAGTTGACCTTGATGCCGTACTTCTCCGAGAACGCCTGGATGATCGCGCCGTAGTTCGCCCAATCCGGAGGCAGTGCGATCACATTGAGCTCACCCTCGGCTCTGGCCGCCTCGACAAGCCCCTCCATGCCGCCGAAATCCTGCGCGGAGGTGGCCTCGCCGGCCTTCACCCCGGACGCCGTCTCGGCGCCCGAGTTGTCACTCTCGGGAGGTGCGCAGGCCACCGCGCCCGAGACCAGCACCGCCGACGCCGCGACGGCGAGAACCCTGGTGGTGACGCTGGACAGCAATTGTGCGGTGTTCCGCGAGAAGTTCATTGCCGAACCTTCCGATGAGCAGGAGGCTGCGCAGTGGCCCGGTGGTTACCGCAGCACGGCTGCGCAGTGAACGGATTCACCGGACCGTGGGAACCATACCCTGGAGTGATGCCGGATTCTGATGCCGCCGTGGCATTCGCAGCCGCCCCCGTCGCCGTGTTGGGCACCGCCGGTGCCGACGCCGCACCACACCTGGTGCCGGTGGTCTTCGCGCTGCCCGAAGGTCGCCACGACGTGCTGTACACGGCCGTGGACGCGAAACCGAAAACCACGCAGCGGCTGCGCCGCCTGGTCAACATCGAGGCCAACCCGACGGTGAGCCTGCTCGTCGATCACTACGACGACGACTGGAACCAGTTGTGGTGGGTGCGCGCCGACGGCACCGCCACCGTCCATCACAGCGGCGAACAGATGGCCACCGGCTACGCGCTGCTGCGGGCCAAGTACCCCCAGTATCGGCGGATCGAACTCGACGGCCCCGTCGTCACCGTGCAGATCAGCCGGTGGTCGTCCTGGCAGGCCTCACCGGCCGCGCCGGTGCCGCAGAGCTGACCTCATCGCCGCTCGGCGATCTCCGCCTCGAGTTGTTCCTCGTAGGCGCCCTCGTCCCTGCCCAGTGCGACGGTGCCTGCCGCCATCGCCAGGGTGGCGATCGCGATCGCGACGGCGTCCCACCGCCCGACGTCCAGGTGTTCCCCGAGGACCACCGCACCGAGGAGCACCGCGACCACGGGTTCGAGCACCAGCATCGTCGGCACCGAGGTCTGCAGCGAACCGGCGTGGAATGCCGACTGTTGCACCAACACGCCCAGCACTCCCAACAGCACCAGCAGGTAGACCACCGGTGTGGTCAACACCGCGACGACGCCCTGGTGGGTGAGCACGTGCATGACGAGCTTGGTCAGCACCGCCACCACCCCGAACAGCACGCCGACGGCGACCGCGAGCAGCACCGCCCGGCGCCAGCCGACGGTACGCACCGCGACGATCACGCACGCCGAGACCGCCGCGGTGCAGACCACCGCGACGACGGCAGAGGTGGTCAGCGACGCCTCGTAGTCCCCCGGACGGGCCTTGGCCAGCGCCACGAACACCGCGAGCGCGATCGTCAGGAGCGTCGCCCACCCCCACTCGGCGCGGGTGACCCGCCGGTGTGCCAGCCGGGCGCTGAGCGGCAGCGCGAACAACAACGCCGAGGTGAGAATGGGCTGAACCAGCAGCAGCGACCCGTTCGCCAGCGCCAGCGCCTGAAACACGAACCCGGTGACCGCCGCCCCGGTGCCCGCCCACCACAGCGGGCGGCGCAGCAGCGTCTGGAACATCACCGGACTCACCCCGTGCTCGGCCGGCACGTCCAGGGTGGCCCGCTGGCGCACCACGATCCCGATCGCCAGGAACACCGCGGCGAGCAGCGCCAACAACACGGTCAGACCATGGCCGATGACTGGGCCTCCCACTGGTGTCAGGCTCCCTTCAGCTCACGGTCCCTGGACAAGGACAGCACACTTCGCCGCGCACCGCCCAGCCCGGCCGGGCCCCGCCATTCGATCGATCTTGTTTCAGCGCCCGGGAACTGGGCATTCCCCGGGGCATGAATCTGAGACGTGTGGTGATGATCGCCGGTGTGGCGTTGCTGTTGGTCGGCGTCATCGCGCTGTTGATGCCTGTCTCGGTCCCCGGGCCCGACACCAGCATCGGCTGCGGCAACGGTATCGCGGCCGACATGTCGGAGGCTCGCGACGCTGACAGCGGCAACCTGGCCAACCTTCCTGTGCTCAACGAGATCGTGCCGCACACCGACTACGTCGCCGAGTGCGAGTCCGCGCTGTCCTCGCGTCGTTCCTGGGCGATCCCCGTCGCAGTCGTCGGCCTGGTGGTACTGGCCGGATCCTTCTTCGTCGGTGGGCGAACCGGTCGGGTTTCCACCTGAGGAGCTGAGGCCGAGGACCTAACTCGCCTCGTCGACGATCCGCAGGTGCGGCCGGGACGGGGATTCCGCCGGCCCGAGCTTGTTGTTGACGGTGGCCACCGCTGAGTCGACGCGGTCCACGGCGCGATCACACATCCCGCGCACCCGGTCCCCGGCGGCGTCGACGTCGTCAGCAGCGCTGCGCAGGTAGGCGCGCAGGTTGATCCGGAGGCGCTCACCGGCGAGGCGCAACCTGCGCCGCGCCCGGTCGTCGACCTCGACGGTGACGTAGGGCAACACTTGGACCTTCATCGGTGAGCTCCCCTGCCTTCCGTCGATCGGACATCTGGATCCCAGCCTAACCGTGCTCCCGCCCGTGCCCCCACCTGCGTCAGCGGCCTGCCTGCCGTTTCCCGCAGCGTCAGCACGGTTGCCAGGGAGACGACCGCGGCGGCGACCAGGTAATAGGCGGGGCGGGGCGATGCCTAGTCGGAGATTCTCTTCAGCGTCACCTTGGCCGCCTTCACCGCGGCAGCCGCCTCCCGGCCGGCTTGCTTGGCGGCCTCGTAGGCGTCTCGCGCGGCGGTCAGCGCCTGTTCGGCGTCGGTCAGCCTGCGCTGCGCATCCTGGTGGCGCAGCCGCGCCGTGGCGAGGTCGGCCTGCAGTTCGGCCAGCGCCTCGTCGGCATCGGCCTTGGCGCGCTCGGCGGCGGCGACGTCGGCCAGGGCCTGCTGCCTGCGCCGGTCGTCGGCCGCAGGTCGCTTCGGGGGTGCCGGTCGCTTCCGGGCGGCAGGTGCGGCCATCTTGCTCTTGGGGGCTGTCGAAACCGCTGCGGTGGAACCGAATTCCCCGAATCCCGACCACTGTTCTGCCTTGCTCAGCCGGCCCAGCCGAGCCGCGACATCAGGATCGGCGATGGCGGCCTGCAGGGTTGCGGTCACCGAATCACGAACGGCGGGAGCCGGGTTCGCCAGTCCCGCGGCGCGGAAGCCGTCGCGGGCCAACTCGTCGACGAGTCTGCGCTGTTCGGCGGTCAGCGTCCGGATTGCGGCACCGTCCATCGCCGCGTGCGCCTCGCGCAGCCGCGTCCCCAGATCGGTCAACCTGGTTCGGGCCGTTCCCGTCAGCACCAGCATGTTGACGACCCACGCCGCGGTCGTGGGTTTGCGGCTGGCGGCGATCCGGCGGGCCGCGGCCGTGTCGCCACTGTCCTTGGCTCGGGCAGCCAGTTCGGCACGCAGCGCGGTGAATTCGTCGGGTCTCGCCGAGTAGAGCTCGTCCAGCGCACCCTCGACCATGGTTCAGCCCTGCGGGCGTGAGGGCACCGCGTGCCGGCGCATCGGTTCCCGTCCGGGCGGCTGCTGCGGCGGCGCCAGTAGCGGCACCACCGGCTGCAGCGCCACCTTTGTCGGGGACTGGGTGCGGATCTCCAGCGGCTTGCCCGCATGCCGGATGGTCAAAGACCCGTGCGGACCGTCCCGCAGACTGTAGGTGACCTCCGCGTGGTCGACCTCCACGGTGACCCGGAAGTCTCGCCACCGCAACCGGAATCGCAACCTGTTGATGCCGCTGGGCAGGTGCGGGTCCAGCGCGAGCACTCCCTCATCGTCCCGCAGCCCACCGAATCCGCCGACCAGCGCGGTCCAGCTGCCCGCCAGAGACGCGAGGTGCAGACCGTCGGCGGTGTTGCGGTGCAGGTCGCGCAGATCGATCAGCGCGGCCTCGTACGTGTAGTCGTGGGCGAGCTCCAGATGACCGACCTCGGCGCACATGACCGCCTGCGTGCACGCCGACAGTGACGAATCGCGGGTCATCCGCCGCTCGTAGTAGTCGACGTTGCGGGCCTTCTGTTCCGGGCTGAACTCGTGACTGCGCCACTGCATCGCCAGCACCAGGTCGGCCTGCTTGATCACCTGCGCGGGGTAGAGCCGCACATACGGTTCGTGCAGCAGCAACGGATACCGGGTGTTCTCGGTGAAATCCCATTCGCGCAACGTGGTGAAGCCCTGGCACTGCGGATGCACACCCAGTTCCTCGTCGAACGGGATGTGCACCGCGTCGGCGGCGTCCCGCCAGGCGGCGGTCTCCTCGGTGTCCACGCCCAACTCGGCGGCGGCATCGGGGTGGCGGGTGCACGCGTCCGCAGCGACCCGTAGGTTCGCCGCGGCCATCAGGTTGGTGAACACGTTGTCCCGCACGATCGCGGTGTACTCGTCGGGTCCGGTCACCCCGTCGATGCGCCACGCACCGTGGCGGTCGTGGTGTCCGAGAGACCGCCACATCCTGGCGGTCTCGACGAGCACCGCCAGGCCGCATTCCTGTTCGAGCGACTCGTCTCCGGTCACCACCCGGTACCGCTCGAAGGCCATGGCGATGGCGGCGTTGACATGGAACGCGGCGGTGCCGGCGGGCCAGTACGCCGAGCACTCCTCGCCGTGGATGGTGCGCCACGGGAAGCTGGCTCCCTTCAGATCCAGTTCGGCAGCGCGGTCTCGGGCCATGTCCAGTGTCGACGCCCGCCACCGCAACGCGTCGGCGGCTGCCCGCGGTGCGGTATAGGTGAGCACCGGGAGCACGTATCCCTCGGTGTCCCAGAAGGAATGGCCATCATAACCGGTCCCGGTGAGCCCCTTGCCCGGGATGGCCCGCTGCTCTGCCCGGGCGCTGGCCTGCATCACGTGGAACAGCCCGAAACGCACCGCCTGCTGACAGTCGGGGTCGCCGTCGACCTCAACGTCGGCGCAGTCCCAGAAGTCGTCGAGGTACTCGCGCTGAGCATCCAGCAGCCCCTGCCAGCCGGTGTAGCGGGCGCTGGCGATCGCGGCCGCCACCTGGTCACCGAGCGCCGGGCGGGAGCGCAGGCTCGACCACCCGTATCCCACGAACTTGACGATGCGGAGCCGTTCGCCGGCCTTGAGGCCGCAGACCACTGTGGTGCGCGCCCAGTCCTCGCCGGCGTCGCCGCTGACCTCGACTCGACCGGGAGCCTCCACGACGTGATCCATTGCGGCGGCCACCATCAGTTCGGTGCCGCGGGTGCGGTGGATCAGCGCCGCACCACAGTCGCTGACCTCGTACCGCACCGGTTCGAGCGGATTCACCAGCACCGCCGCCACCCGCGGGTCGTCCGAGGGGGCCGGCTGGTCCTCGTTGGCGATCAGCTCGGACTGCACCGTGATGCGTACGTCGTCGACCGCCTCCACCTCGTACTCGATGGCGGCCAGCCCCCGCTGCGCCAGCGACACCAGCCGAGTCGAGTTCATCCGGATCCGCTTGCCCGCCGGGGAACACCAGTCGGCGGTACGCAGCAGCGTGCCCGCACGCATATCGAGAGTTCTTTCGTGCGAGAGCAATTCGCCGTACCGGATGTCGAACGGTTCGTCCTCGACCAGCAACCGGATCAGTTTGCCGTTGGTGACGTCCACCACCGATTGGCCGTCTTCGGGATATCCGTACCCCGCTTCGGCGTACGGCAGCGGACGGACCTCATAGAAACCGTTGAGGTAGGTGCCGGGCAGACCGTGGGGTTCGCCTTCGTCGAGGTTGCCGCGCATGCCGATGTGACCGTTGGACAGCGCGAACAGCGACTCGGTCTGCGGCAGCAGTTCCAGGCGCAGCTCCGTCTCCCGGACCTGCCACGGCTCTACGGGGAACGCCTCGTCGGTGATCATCATGGCGAGAGCAACTCCCCGAGGTCGGTGACGACGATGTCGGCGCCGTTCTCCCGCAACGCTTCTGACTGTCCCGAACGGTCGACGCCGACCACCAGGCCGAATTCCCCGGCTCGTCCCGCAGCCACTCCGGACAGCGCGTCCTCGAACACCGCCGCCTCGGCCGGTGTGACGTCGAGCAGTTGCGCGGCACGTAGGAACGCGTCCGGCGCAGGCTTTCCCGGCATGTTCTCGGTGCGCAACGTGACCCCGTCGACCCGGTGCTCGACGTAGCGATCCAGCCCGGTCAGCTCGAGTACCTCGCGGGTGTTGGCGCTGGACGACACGACGGCACGCCGCAGGCCGGCGTCGGCAGCGGCCTGCAGGTAGCGCCGGGACCCCTCGAACACCGTGACCCCGTCGGTGCGCAGGTGTTCGAGGAACAGTTCGTTCTTGCGGCTGCCCAACTCGGTCACCGCGGCCGCGTCGGCATCCTCGGTGGTGATGCCGCGGCTGCCCAGGAACGACCGGATACCGTCCTCGCGGGGCTTGCCGTCCACGAAGGTCTCGTAGTCGGCACCGGCGTCAAACGCCACGAACGGCTCCCCGGTCTGGTCACAGCGGGTGCGCAGATACTCGTCGAACATCGTCTTCCAGGCCCACCGGTGCACGCTGGCGGTGTCGGTGAGCACACCATCGAGGTCGAATAGGCATGCGCGTATCCGGTCGGGTAAGCCGAGCATCCTTCCTTTCATACCCTGTCGCGGAAGATTCTCCCCACCGGGATGGTTGGCTGCAGGTATGCGCATCGGTGTGGTGTTCCCGCAGACCGAACTCGGCGGCGACCCGGGGGCGGTCCGCGCCTACGGCCAGCGGGTCGAGGAACTCGGATACACCCACGTGCTCGCCTATGACCACGTCGTGGGGGCCGACCCGGCGGTGCACCGGGGTTGGGCGGGTCCCTACGACATCGACACCACGTTCCACGAGCCGCTGGTGATGTTCGGTTACCTGGCTGCGGTGACCACCGCCGTGGAGTTGGTCACCGGCGTGATCATCCTGCCGCAGCGGCAGACGGCGCTGGTGGCCAAGCAGGCCGCCGAGGTGGATCTGCTCAGCGGCGGGCGGTTGCGGTTCGGGGTGGGGCTGGGCTGGAACGCCGTCGAGTACGAGGCGCTCGGCGAGCAGTTCACCAACCGCGGGAAGCGATCCGAGGAACAGCTCGAGCTGCTTCGGCTGCTGTGGACGCAGCGCTCGGTGACATTCGAGGGCCGCTATCACCGCGTCACCGGTGCCGGCATCGCTCCGCTGCCGGTGCAGCGGCCGATTCCGCTGTGGATCGGCGCCGCGTCACCGCGGGGTTATGCCCGGGCCGGCCGGATGGCCGACGGGTGGTTCCCGATGATGGCGCCCGGCCCGGCGCTCGACGAGGCCAAGGCGGTCGTCGACGCCGCCGCCCGAGAGGCCGGCCGCGATCCGTCGCAGCTCGGCATGGAGGGCCGCGTCACCTGGCAGGGCGACCCCGACCAGATCGCCGAGGCCATCGGTGCGTGGGCCGCCCGCGGCGCCACCCATCTCTCGGTCAACACGATGGGAGCCGGGCTGCGCACGGTCGACGACCATCTGGCGGTCCTCGAATCGGTCGCCGCCGCGCAGGCTTAGCCCGGTCAGCCCATGCCGAACATGGCGCGCAGGTCGGCGGTGCGCCACCAGATCAGCGCGACGAAGAGCACCAGGATCGCGACGGTCGCGCCACCCTGCACCAGGTTGCGTTGCTTGCGGGGTGCGTAGGCGTAGATCGCGGCCACCGCCGCGCCGGTGACGAGCCCGCCGATGTGCCCCTGCCAGCTGATGTTCTGCGAGGTGAACAGCGGATAGATGAACGTGAAGACGAGGTTCAGCCCGATGATTGCGACCACCCCGCGCACATCCATGTTCAGCTTGCGGCCCACCACGAACGTCGCGCCGAACAGGCCGAAGATCGCCCCCGACGCCCCGGCGGTCAGTGCGTTCAGCGTGAGCACGTACACCAGCACCGACCCGCCCAGCGCGCTGAGCAGGTAGAGCGCGCTGAAACGCAACCGCCCCAGGGCCTGCTCCAGCGCCGGCCCCACGAAGTACAACGCCAGCATGTTGAACGCGATGTGGGCCATGCCGAAATGCAGGAACGCCGAGGTCACCAGGCGGTAGAGGTCACCGTCGGCGACCGCGGGCGGCCACAGCGCCAGCGCGCGCTCCAAGCCGGTCGACGTCGTCTGCAGGACGAACATCGCCAGGTTGATACCGATCAGCACGTACGTCACCACCGGTGTGCTGGGCCCTTGCTGCGGGGCGCCGAACGAGGTGACGACCGGGCGCACGGTCTGCGCGGCGGCGCCGACACAGTCGGCGCACTGGTGGCCGACCGACGCGCTGTGCATGCACTCGGGGCAGATGAACCGGTTGCAGCGGGTGCAGCGGACGTAGGTGGGCCGGTCGGGATGCCGGTAACAGGTCGGCGTCTGCGGCGGTGTGCCGGGCGGGTTCGGGTAACTCACAGGTGCTCTATCGTTCGCTCGCTCACAGCTGCCCTATCGTTCGCTCGCTCACAGCTGCCCTATCGTTCGCTCGCTCACAGCTGCCCTATCGTTCGCTCGCTCACAGTGCCCCGAAGAGTTCGATCCAGTTCCCGTCCGGGTCCGCCACGAACATCCAGCCCATCCCCGGGACCGGCGCGAACTCGGTCAGCGGCTCCACAACCTCGTAGCCGGAGGTCTCGAACGCCTCGGCGACAGCGCGCAGCTTGTTCACGCCGATGGTGAAATACCGCAGGCCGGCTTGCGCGCGGCCACCTCCCGGAACGGCGGGTGCGGGCGTCGCGTCGGTGTAGGTCACCAACTTGAGCACGCTGCCGCCCAGCGAGTAGCGGCGCTGGGAACCGCCCTCGAACTCGATCTCACCCTGTGGTTCGAGTTCGAGGAAACCCTCGTAGAAGGCCACCATCGCCTCGAGGTCGGTGGTGACCAGGCCCACCTCGATGCCGGGGCTCAGCAGGTCCAACTTCACGGAGACCACGCTATCGCGCCACCAGGCCGGTCGCCGGTGCGTCCCATCGGTCGACGTTGACGGCCCCGGCCAGCGGACGGCGTCGCAGCGGCCCGTGGTGGCCTTTCGGCCAACCGACGACGATGTGTCCGGCGAGCATCCAATCGTCGGGAACACCGACTGCCTCGCGGAGCACTCGCTCCCCGTCATAGGACGCCCAGCTGGTCAGGCACGCGCCGAGGCCCTGCGCCCGGGCTGCCAGCAGGAAGTTCTGCATGGCCGGGAAGATCGACCCGCCCAGCAGCAGCTCCGAGGCAGTCGGGAAGCGCTTCTGCGCAAACAACACCGAGGTGAACTCGGCGGCGCGATCGTGCAGTTCGTAGGTGGCTCGATTGTTTCGGGCCTGCGGACTGTGGTCGTCGTCCGCCGGTCGGCTCATCCCGTAGACCGACTCGATGACCTGCAGTGCATGCGCGGCCGCCCGGGCGACGACCGCGCGCTGTTCGGCCGACCGCAGCACGACAAACCGCCAGGCCTGCGCATTGGCGCCCGACGGCGCCCAGGTGGCCGCTTCCAGACAGCGGCGTAATGAGGCGTCGTCCACGGGTTCGTCGGTGAAGCGCCTGATCGTGCGGGCGGTGGACATCGCTTCCCACACATCGCTGGTTTCGGCACGCATGCGGCCAACTTAGCGACACCGCCGATAACAATTCGATGACAACCCAGATCACGATCAATTAAGACTTCCCGGGAGATCCTGAGAACGTTCACGATTCCGTGTCCGATCCAGCGTTTGAAAACCCGAATCCGACGCAATGTGAGGTGAACATCACTGCTGACGCTGTAACGCTGGGCGCGTTGCGAATTCGACGTTCGGCGACCGAGTTTGAGCACTTCTGATCGCGGTTATCTTGGATTTCGGGCGGGGACATCAGGCAACAATCACAATCCGAAGGACCAATCGATCATGAATTTCAACGACATCACCGTGCGTCGCAGTCTGGCCGGTATCGGTGCAGCGTGTCTCGGGGGTATGGCCGCAGCAACCATGGCTGCCCCCGCGGCCACGGCACAGCCTGCCGACCAGTGCAGCGCCAGCGCTGTCTCCGGCACCGTCAGCTCGGTGACCGGTCAGGCGCGGCAGTACCTGGACGCTCACCCGGGCGCCAACCAGGCGGTGACCGCCGCGTTCAACCAGCCGCGGCCGGAGGCCGAGGCCAACCTGCGCGGCTACTTCACCGCCAACTCGACGGAGTATTACGAGCTGCGCGACATCCTGGCGCCGATCGGTGACGTCCAGCGCAACTGCAATGTGACCGTGCTCCCCGGTGAGCTGGCGTCGGCCTACAACACGTTCATGGCCGGCTGATCACATTCCTTTGGTCGCGGCGGCGGGTTCTGTCCCGCCGCCGCGGCACTTAGACTGACTTCCTATGAGGCCGACAAAAACAGCCGCGTTGGCCGCGGCGGTGCTGACAGGGTGCTTGATCACCGCTGCGCCGGCCCAGGCCGAGCCCGCTCCGCCACCCTCTCCGGCTCCGGATTCTTCCGATTCTTCTGGGGCACCCGATTCGTCCGCGGCGGCGAAGACCACCATCGACACCGACGGTTCCTACGCGGTGGGCACCGAGATCGTGCCCGGCGTCTACCAGTCCGCGGGCCCGATCGACGACGGTGCGTGCTATTGGAAGCGCACCGCGGGCGACGAGATGGTGGACAACGCGCTGACCAAGAAGCCGGCGTTCGTCGAGATTCTGCCGACCGACACCACGTTCTCCACCAGTGACTGCCAGACCTGGCAGCTCACCAACGCCCCCATGCCGCCGCAGCCCGGACCCGGTGACCTGCTGGGTCAGCTGACCGGCCTGGTCGGCAGCGGCTTCTTCTCCGGGGGACCCCGCTGACCGGGAGCAGCACCGTCGGCTCCGCCGAGGACGGCAGGATCGCCGTCCCACCCGATCTCGACGCCGTCACCTCAATCGGCCACGAAGACCACTCGGGTGTGGACCCGGCGGCAGTGGATCGCATCTGGCAGGCGGCCCGGCACTGGTACGCGGCAGGTATGCAGCCGGCGATCCAGTTGTGCCTGCGCCGCGACGGCCGGGTGATCCTCGACCGCGCGATCGGCCACGGCTGGGGCAACGGGCCTGCCGATCGACCGGACGCCGAGAAGGTGCTGGTCTCGACCTCGACGCCGTTCTGCGTCTACTCCGCCGCCAAGGCGATCACCACGACGGTGACCCACATGCTCGTCGAGCGTGGGCAGTTCTCCCTCGACGACCGGGTGTGCGACTACCTTCCGAGTTACACCAGCCACGGCAAGGACCGCACCACAATCCGCCACGTGCTGACCCACAGCGCGGGCGTACCGTTCGCCACCGGTCCCAGGCCCGACCTCAGGCGGATGGACGACAGCGACTACACCCGCGAGATGCTGGGAAAGATGAAGCCGGTGTACCGGCCCGGCCTGGTTCACATCTACCACGGCGTGACGTGGGGCCCGCTGATGCGCGAAATCATTTCCGCCGCAACAGGACGCAGTATCCGCGAGATCCTGCACACGGAGATCCTGGCACCTCTGGGGTTCCGCTGGACCAATTACGGTGTTGCGGCAGAGGATGTTCCGTTGGTCGCACCCAGTCACGTCACCGGCAAACCGTTGCCTGCACCGATCGCGAGAGCATTCAAGGCCGCCGTGGGCGGCACCATGACGCAGATCATCCCGTTCTCGAACACGCGGGAGTTCCTCACCGGGATCATCCCGTCGTCCAACACCGTCTCCAATGCCCACGAACTCTCCAGGTTTGCCGAAATACTGTGCCGTGGAGGCGAACTCGACGGTGTCCGGGTGATGTCCGCACAGACGTTGCGTGCCGCGGCCACCGAGTGCCGGCGACTGCGTCCCGACCTCGCCACCGGCCTCGCGCCGATGCGCTGGGGCACCGGCTACATGCTCGGATCCAGGCGCTTCGGCCCCTTCGGCCGCGATGCGTCCGCGGCCTTCGGTCACACCGGGCTCACCGATATCGCGGTGTGGGCCGACCCGTCACGGGCGCTGTCGGTGGCGGTGGTCAGCAGCGGCAAGCCGGGCGGACACCGCGAGGCCAAGCGCTACCCGCAGCTGCTCGACCGGATCAACGCCGAGATCCCCCGCGTCAGCTAATCGCCGCGCACGCCGCGGTAGATACCCCGTCGCACAATCCACGGCAGCAGCACCCGCTCGAACGACCAGGCCGGGAATCGGAACGCTCTGCCGTTGGGCGCGAACACTTCCAGTCCATCGGGTTGGATTCCGAGCACCGACCCCCACCGTCGCCTGGGCGGACGGTAGGTCTGCAATGACTTTCCGGAGAACGCCGCCCGCACGTTTCGGGCGAGCAGGCCGTCGGCGCGGTTGCGCGCGGAGCTGCGCAGCGGATCGGTGGCGGCGACGTCGCCCACTGCAAAAACCTCCGGGTGCCCCGGGACCCGGAGTTCGGGAGTGACGCGGACGAACCCCTGCTCGTCGAGGATCTCAGCGGGCAGCCACCCGGTGTTGGGTCGCACCCGCCCGATCGCCCAGAGGACCGCCTCGGCGACCGCCGGGGGTTGTCCGGTGCTCCACTGCACCGGGTCAGCTGTCAGCTCGTCGCCGGTGAACCCGTCGGCGAGTACCGCACGGTGACCGGGATGCAGCCCGACACCGGCGTCGGCGAGTCTGCGCCGGACCTTGTCCCAGGTGCGCGGGTGGTGTTCGGCCAGCGCCCGGTCGCCGGGGTAGTAGAGGTCGACACGTTTGCCGGGCCAGGTGGTCGCGATCTGGGCGGCGCTGCTCACCGCCGCGGCGCCACCCCCGACGACGATCACCGACCGCGCGGCGGCCAGCCGCTGGTGCGGAGCGCGCAGGTCAGCACCGATCTGCGCCTCGGTCTGCAATGTCGGTTGCCGCCAGAAGCCATTGGTGACACCGGTTGCGATGACGAGCGCGTCGTAGCCGATCTCGGTCGTGGTTCCGTCACCGAAGTGCACCGCCACCGTTCGGGACGCCAGGTCCACCCCGGTCAGGGTGCCGTGTACGGTGCGGACTCGGTCGAGGCCGCGGAACCGGCCGAACGGGATCCAGTTATGCCGGGCCCAGTCGTCGGGCCGCGCCAATCGCCAACCCAGCTCCTGCCCACTGACCAGCCCCGGCTTCGCCGAGATCCCGGCGACGTCCGCGTGGCGGGCCAGCTTGATCGCGGTGAGGACGCCGACGTCGCCCAGCCCGGCGATGACGACCCGCTGCCGCGTCACGGGTGGACCGCGGGGGCAGGCTTGGGCGGGCGGGGCACGAACCGCGACACCCGGTCCACGACGGCCTGATATTCGGGGCGGCGCTGCAAGCTGCGGGTCTCCATCATCGGGATGCTGGCACCGAGAAACATCGCCAGCATCGCGGCCGCGCCGACGAACAGCCACCAGGCGTCGGCAGGCGATGCGGCGACACCGAACAACGCCAGCGCGAACCAGAATCCGAACTCGCCGAAGTAGTTCGGGTGCCTCGACCAACTCCACAGGCCGCGGTCCATCGTCTCGCCGGGCTTCCGGTCCTTGACGAATCGGTGCATCTGACCGTCGGCGACGAACTCGAGCGCCACCGCGGCCATGCCCACGACGAACGCGACGACCGTCAGCCACGCCCAGCCGGTGCCCGGGGTGGTCACCGCGACGTAGACGGGCAGCATCCCGAGAAAGACCTGCGCGGTGGGGATCAGGTGAATGGCCACCAGATCGGCGAGGAACTCCCACCGGCCCGCGCGCTGCCGGAACATCGGGTAACGCCAATCCTCGTGGTGCAGGCCGGGAAACGTGTACACCCAGTTACCGGTCAGCCGCACCGCCCACACCACCACGAGCACCGCCACCAGCCAGATCCGCCACGGTTCGGCTTCACCGCCTTCAGCCCACCAGTAGAACAGCAGCAGCGGCGGGATGACGCTCCAGTAGGCGTCGTAGAAGCTGGAGTTGCGGTACCGGCGGCTGAAGCCGAACACGACCAGTGTCGCCAGCAGGTCGGCGATCAGCGTGTCGAGCCACAACCTGCCGGTGCCGGGCCCCCACACCAGCCAGGCCGCGGCCACCGCGATCGCCAGCACATACGCGGTGGTGACGAGGGTCAACGAGCGGGACTTGCTCACGGTGTGATCATGCATGACGTTCACCGGCCTAGTTGAACGCGGAACGTCTTCGGCCAGTTCTTGCCGGTCAGCAGGAACTCGCTGCCCTGGACATGGGCGATGCCGTTGAGAACCTGTGCCGACGGCGGAATCCCACGCATCCGCAGACCGGAAGCGTTCACAACCAGGTCGACCGCCCCGGTCCCCGGGTCGATGCGCACGATGTTGTCACCCGGCCAGACATTGGCCCAGACCTGGCCGCCGACGCACTCCAACTCGTTGAGGCCGCGTAAAGCATGGCCGTCACGCGCGACGTCGACGCCGCCGATTTCGGTTAGATCGGCTGGATCCTGGAACCGCAGCCGATCGGTCCCGTCGCTGCGGATCAGGCGCTCGCCGTCGAAGCACAGGCCCCAGCCCTCCCCGTCGAGCGGCACCTCCCGGATCGGCGACAGTGTCGCAGTGTCCCATTCAACCGCCACCCCGTCCCGGTAGGTGAGCTGCCAGATCCGGTCCCCCACCACGGTGATTCCCTCACCGAAATAGTTGCCGGGCATCGGCACCTCCCGGCGCACCGCGCCGGTGGACGGGTCGAGTTCGCGCATCTGCGACGCGCCGGCAAGTCCGGTGCCCTCGTAAAGCACCGCTCCGTCGATCTCCAGCCCCTGGGTGAACGCTTCGGGATCGTGCGCCAACTCCTCGAGCACGACGGGCTCGATCACCGGAGCCGTGGCGTCGCCCGGGCCGGCGTTTGCGGCGGTTGTGGCCGCCCAGCCGACCGCGACGACGACAGCGGCGCCCGCCCACATCCGAAGCTTCCTCATACCGTGGTTCTACCGTGCAACGATGGCGGAATGAAAGCGGTCAGCTGTGTGCGCAGCACCCTCGAAGTGGTCGACCTGCCGGACCCGAAGCCCGCTGAGGGCCAGATCGTGCTCGATGTGCTCAGGTGCGGCATCTGCGGCTCGGACCTGCACGCCAAGGATCACGCCGACGAACTCACCGAGGTGATGGCCGAGGGTGGCTACACCGACTTCATGCGCAGCGACACCCCGGTGGTGATGGGCCATGAGTTCTGCGGGGTGGTTGTGGAGCGGGGACGCAAGGTCGGCAAGGAGTTCACGCCGGGCACGACGGTGGTGTCCTTTCCGCTGGTGCGGGCGCAGGGCGGCGTCCATCTGACCGGGCTGTCGCCGGTAGCGCCCGGCGGTTACGCCGAGCAGGTGCTGGCGGAGGCGGCACTGAGCTTTCCCGTTCCCAATGGCCTTGATCCGGCGACCGCAGCGCTCACCGAACCGATGGCGGTGGCGTACCACGCCATCCGGCGCAGCGAGATCAGCCGCAAGGACGTCGCGATCGTGCTCGGCTGCGGCCCGGTCGGGCTGGCAGTCATCTGTCATCTCAAAGCCCGTGGCGTCGGCACCATCGTGGCCAGCGACTTCTCCCCCGGACGCCGAGCGCTGGCCACCCGGTGCGGTGCCGATATCGTCGTCGACCCTGCGGTCGACTCCCCGTACGAGGCCGTGCCCGCCAAGCAGCAGGGGCTCACCGCGTTGCCCGCGCTCTACGAGCTCGGCGTCGGGTCGATGGAGAAGCTGCGGCGGCTTCCGGGATGGTCACACGTCTACCGGGCCGTCGACCGGCTCGGCGCCACCGCACCCAAGCGGCCGGTGATCTTCGAGTGTGTCGGGGTGCCGGGAATGATCGACGGAGTCATCGGTGCGGCACCGCTGGCCTCGCGGATCGTTGTCGTGGGGGTCTGCATGGGTGACGACAAGCTGCGGCCGGCGATGGCGATCGGCAAGGAGATCGACATCCGCTTCGTGTTCGGTTACACGCCTTTGGAATTCCGCGACACACTGCACCTGCTCGCCGAGGGCAAGGTGGATGCGTCGGCATTGGTGACCGGGACCGTCGGGTTGGACGGCGTCGCGACGGCATTCCAGGCGCTCGGCGACCCGGAGACGCACGCCAAGATCATGATCGACCCGGCCAGCCAGGCGACCACACCCTAACCGCGAGGCCGCGGCTTGAGCACCGGGACTTGTCGGACCTGTCTGTGATGATGGGGTCATGTCTTCGGCGGCAACTTCTTTGGCTCCTAAGGAGCGGCTTGAGGTGTTGTTCGCCGAGCTGGCGGAGCTGGCGGGTCAGCGTAATGCGATCGACGGGCGGATCGTGGAACTCGTCGCCGAGATCGACCGCGACGAGCTGTGTGGGTTGACCGGGGCGCGGTCGCTGGAAGCGCTGGTGGCGTGGAAGGCCGGGGTGTCGCCGCGTAACGCGGAAACGATCACCG
>NZ_CACSIP010000027.1 GCF_902705885.1 Mycolicibacterium austroafricanum
TGTCCAGACCGATCTCCTCCCGCAGCTTCACCCCGACAGGGTCGGCGATGAAGCAGGTCAGGAAGTGATCGCGGAACACCTCTGAGGGCTTCTGCTTGCCGAAGTCCTGACCGGTCCATGTCGAGTGCATCTCGTAGGTCCGGTCGGCACGCTCGAGGAAGTACGGGATCCAGCCGGTGCCCCCCTCGGACAGCGCGATCTTGAGGTCGGGGTACTTCTTGATCGGCGCCGACCACAACAGGTCCGCGGCGGCCTGCACGATGTTCATCGGCTGCAGCGTGATCATCACGTCCATCGGGGCGTCCGGGGCGGTGATCGCCAACCGCCCCGACGAACCGATGTGCACGTTCATCACCGTGTCGGTGTCGACCAGCGCCTCCCACACCGGCGTCCAGTAGTCATCGTGAAAACTCGGGTACCCCATCGCCGCCGGATTCTCCGAGAACGTCAATGCGTGCACCCCCCGCTCGGCGTTGCGCCGGATCTCCTTGCCGCACGCCTCGGCATCCCAGATCACCGGCAACGTCATCGGAATGAACCGCCCCGGATAGGCTCCGCACCACTCCTCGACATGCCAGTCGTTGTACGCCTGCAACAACGCCAACGAGAACTCCGGATCCTCGGTGGCGAACAACCGGCCGGCGAACCCCGGAAACGACGGAAAACAGATCGACCCGAGGATGCCGCCGGCATTCATGTCCTTGACCCGCTCATCGACCTTCCAACACCCCGGCCGGATCTCGTCGAGCCCTTGGGGTTCCAGGCCGTACTCCTCCTTGGGCCGACCCGCCACCGCATTGAGCGCCACGTTCGGGATCACCACATCCCGGAACTGCCACGTGTCGGACCCATCGGCGTTGTGCACCAACCGCGGCGCTTCATCCAGATACTTCCTGGACAGGTGGTTCTTGAACATGTCCGGCGGCTCCACCACATGGTCATCGACGCTGATCAGAATCATGTCGTCCTTGTGCATGCCGATTCCGTTCTATGGCTGCTTACCGTATGGATTACAGTTTAGCGCGGTCTGCCGGTTCGGGGCCGACAGTCAGTTGCCACGCTCGTAATGGGCACGCACCACGTCGACGGTGTCGGCCTCGGCGGCGTTCTTGTCGTCGCGGTAGCGCACCACCCGGGCGAAACGCAACGCCATGCCTGCGGGGTAGCGCGATGAGGTCTGGACACCGTCGAACGCGATCTCGACGACCTGCTCGGGCCGTACCCGGACGACGTATCCGTCGGTGGGCCCGGTTGCCAGTTCCAGGAATCGCCCGGTCTGCCAGGACAACATCTCGTCGGTCATGCCCTTGAACGTCTTGCCCAGCATGACGAAGCCGTCGGTCTGCGGGTCGCGGGCACCCAGGTGGATGTTCGACAGCTTGCCGGTCCGCCGGCCCGATCCCCATTCCACGGCGAGGACGACGAGGTCGAGGGTGTGGACCGGTTTGATCTTCAGCCACCCCGCGCCGCGGCGGCCCGCCGCGTAGGGCGCCGTCGCTGACTTCGCCATCACGCCCTCGTGCCCGGCGGCCAGTGTGGTCTCGAGAAACCGTTGCGCGGCAGTGACATCGGAGGTGGCCAGCCGATCGACCCGCTGGTGGCCGGGCACGATCGTGTCCAGTGCGGCGAGGCGCTCGCTGGTGGGCCGGTCGAGCAGGTCCTCGCCGTCGACGCGCAGCAGGTCGAAGAAGAACACCGACAGCGCCTGGGATCCCGTACCGGCAACGCCGCCGCGGCGACCGAATCTGGAGGCGGTGACCTGGAAGCGGTGCGGGCGGCCGTCGGGTTTGAGCGCGATCGCCTCTGCGTCAGCGATCATTTCGGTGACCGGCAGCGCCAGCGCGGCGTCGACGACCTCGGGCAGCCGCGCGGTGACATCGTCGAGACTGCGGGTGAAGATCGAGACCGCCTCACCTTGCCGGTGGATCTGCACTCGGGCGCCGTCGAGTTTCGCTTCGAACACCCCGGTGCCACCGAGGCGGTCGAGAGCCTCACCGACGTCGGACGCTGTCTGGGCGAGCATCGGGCCGACCGGCCGACCCATCTGCAAGGTGAACTGTTCCAGGGCGGCCACGCCACCGGTCAGCGCAGCGGCGGCCACCGCCGGGAGCGCCCCGCCGAGCATCGCCGCCCGTCGCACCGCCGCCACCGGGACCTCGGCCGCGCGGCCCACCGCGTCGGCCATCACCCCGATCAGTGCGCCTTGCCGCAACTCACCGGCGAGCAGCCGCCGCAGGAAGAGTTGCTCGACGTCGGTGGCCGCGGCGAAGAGATCTGCCAGCAGTTCGGCGCGGCGCGCTTGGGACCCCTTTCCGGACACGGCGCCGATCTCGCTCAACCGGGCATCAACCTCGCGCACCCTCAGGCTCGGCTCGGCCGCCGGCCCCGGAAGCGAGCGCAGTGCCGCCCAGCCGACGCCGATCTGGCGTTGCGGCAGCTCACCGGACAGCCACGACACCACCACGGTGACCAGGCGCGCGTCGTCGTCGGCTCCGGCCAACCGCAGCAACTCCGCGAGGCGGGCGACCTTGGCCAGCCGCGCCGAGGAGGCGCCGACGTCGGCGGACGCGCGGGCGACGTCTACCAGCAGCACGCCACCAGCCTGACACGGCCCACCGACACTCCGCCGGAACGGTATTCCAGCCGCCAAAAACCGCGTCGAGACCTGCTGGAATACCGTTCCGGCGGAGGGGTGGGGCTCACCTGACGGCGAAGGTGATCGAGTGCCATCCCGTCGCGCCGTCGGGCACCGGATCGGCGCGTTCGGAGGTCTGCGTGTAACCGGTGTTGTCGGTGGCGCGCACGGTGATCGTGTGGAATCCGGTTTCCTCGGCTTCCCAGTCGAAGCTCCACAACCGCCAGGTGGCGTCGGAGTAGCCGGCACCCAGTTCGGCTCGCTGCCACTGCCCTTCGCCACTCGGAGTGCTGATCTGGACTTCGACGTCGCGCACCCCGCGGTCCTGGGCCCAGGCCACACCGCCGAAGGTCACCGGGCCCAACGCCACGTCCTCGCCGGCTCGCGGCACGTCGATGCGTGACTCGGTCTTGATCGGCCCGCGCGCCGACCAACCGAGCCGCGTCCAGTACGCCTCCGCGCGGTCGAAGCGGGTGAGCTCGAGGTCGACCAGCCACTTGGTGGCCGAGACGTAGCCGTACAACCCCGGCACGACCAGTCGGGCCGGGTAGCCGTGTTCGACAGGCAACGGTTCACCGTTCATGCCGATCGCGAGCATCGCGTCCTCGGCGGTGAGTGCCTCGACCGGCGTTCCCGCCGTCCAGCCGTCGGTCGACATCGACAGCACCATGTCGGCGTCGGGCCGCACGCCGGCTTCGGCGAGCAGATCCCGAACCCGGTAGCCGGTCCAGGTGGCAGTCGAGATGAGTTCGCCGCCAACGGGGTTGGACACGCATGTCAGTGTGACCACCTGCTCCACGGCCTCGAACCGTTCCAGGTCCTCGAACCGGTAGGTGACCTCGCGGTCCACCATCCCGTGAATCCGCAACTGCCAGTCGGCCCGGCTGAGCTGCGGCACGGTCAGCGCGGTGTCGATGCGGTAGAAGTCCGCGTTGTCGGTGATGAAGGACGGCAGGGCCACACCCTCGGGCTGCACCGACGCCGGCACCGGGGGAGCGGGGACGTCGACGCGGGGCAGGGCGAAGGCCTGACGATCGCCCGATACCGATGACGCCAGCCGGCTGATCACGGCGCCCGCGACGCCGGACGCCACGCCGACGCCGAGGAAACCGAGTGTCACCAGGGACAGTCGTCGGCCCCGGTCGGGACCATCGGCGGTGTCTGTGGCGGCCGGGCCACCCCGAGCGTCGGTGAACCGCCTCGAGATCAGTAGCCGGAGGACAGCCACCCCGCACACCGCACCCACCACGGTGGGCACGACGTCGACGACGGTCGCACCGGCGCGGGACAGCACCGCCGCGCAACCGAGGCCACCGGCGGCGACGATCGCGGCGCTGCCGAGCGGTCTGCGGGGACCCTCGACGATCCCCGCGATTGCCGCGATCACCCCGATGACGACGAGCACGAGCACGCTCAGTACCAGCTTGTCGGCGGTGCCGAACGTCTCGATCGCCCACTCTTTGACCGGCCCGGGCGTCAACTCGATCACCGAGGACCCAACGGCGGTGCGGACGTCAGCCTGCGGCCCGAACGCGGCCGCGACCAGCTGGGAGACGCCGACCGCCACCGCGGCTGCCGCGAGGCCGCACATCGCCTTCGCGCCCAGCGTGGTCATGACGCCAAACTACCGCCACAGCGAACCCGAAACCCTTACCGAAAGATGTCGTCCGCTAAGTTGCTTTACAGATTTACCTCTACTTGCAACGTTGATGAAAGGAAGTACATGGAGATCGAGGGCAAGAAGGCCGTCGTCGTCGGTGGCGCATCGGGATTCGGACGTGCCACGGCAGAGGCTCTCGCCAAGCGGGGTGCGAGCGTGGCGGTGCTGGACCGCCCGCAGTCCAACGGCAGAGAGGTGGCCGACGGCATCGGCGGCACCTTCTACGAGGTCGACATCACCGACTTCGACGGCACCGAAGCGGTGCTCGGCAGCGCGGTCGAGGGTCTCGGCGGACTGCACATCGCGGTCACCACCGCCGGCGGCGGGATCGCCGAGCGCACTCTGAAGAAGGACGGCCCGCACAGTCTGGACAGCTTCCGCAAGAGCATCGACCTCAACCTGATCGGGACGTTCAACATCAGCCGCCTCGCCGCCTGGCACATGAGCAAGAACGATCCTGTCGACGACGAGGCCGAGGAGCGCGGCGTCATCATCAACACCGCCTCGATCGCGGCGTTCGAAGGACAGATCGGCCAGGTGGCCTACACCGCGTCGAAGGCCGCGATCGCCGGCATGTGCCTCACCATGGCGCGCGACCTGGGCAGCCTGGGTATCCGGGCGTTGGCCATCGCGCCGAGCTTGTTCGCCACCGGACTGACCGAGGGCATCCCGGACGAATACGTTTCGATCCTCACCAAGGACGCGGCGTTCCCGAAGCGCCTCGGCCGTCCGGAGGAGTACGCCAAGCTCGCGCTGGCGATCGTCGAGAACCCGATGCTCAACGGTCAGTGTCTTCGGTTGGACGCGGGCCAGCGCTTCGCCCCGAAGTAACGGGAATCGGTGTGCTGGTCAGCGGATTGCGCGACTCAGCACACCGAAATCGTTACCGGGGGCCGGGTGCCTGACACCATGACGGCATGCCCGTCGATATCTCACTCAGCGAAGCCGACCGGGAAGCGCTGCAGCGGTGGCTGCGGCGCACCGGGATCGGTTCGACGGTCAGCGACGTCGAGCCCCTCACCGGGGGCTCACAGAACATCGTGGTGCGCCTCGATGTCGATGGGCAGCCGATGGTGTTGCGGCGTCCGCCGGAACACCCGCGCCCCACGAGCGACAACACCATGCGCCGGGAGATCGCGGTCCTGCAGACGCTGGCCGGTACGACGGTCCCGCATCCGGAGCTGATCGCCGGCTGCGAGGACCTCGACGTGCTCGGTGTGGTGTTCTACCTCATGGAGGCCGTCGACGGTTTCAACCCGGGGACCGAGACCGACGACGCATACGTCCGCGAGCCCGACATGCGGCACCGAGTGGGGCTGTCCTACGCGGCCGGTCTCGCGAGGCTGGGAACGGTGCAGTGGGAACACAGCCCGCTGGCGGCGATCAAGCGCCCGGGATCGTTTCTGGCGCGCCAGGTTCCACAGTTCATGCGGCTGCTGGAGAGTTACCGGCACGAGCACTACGCGCCGGAATCGTTTCCGTCGGTCGGCGCGCTCGCGCAGTGGCTGGAGTCCGATCGCCCGCCGGACACCGAGCCGGGCGTCATGCACGGCGACGCCCATCTGAACAACGTGCTGCTGCGGCGGGACACGCCGGAGCTGGCCGCGTTCATCGACTGGGAGATGTGCACGGTCGGGGACCCGCTGCTGGATCTCGGGTGGATGCTGGTGTGTTGGCCGGAGGGGCCCAACCCGATCGACGCCGGGGCCGAACTGGCCGCGCTGGGCGGGTTGGCGACGCGAGCCGAGCTGCTGGAGGCCTACCTGGCTGCGGGCGGGCGCGACACCACCCGACTGGACTGGTACGTCGCGATGGCGTGCTTCAAGCTCGCCATCGTCATCGAAGGGACGTGGTCGCGCTACCTTGCCGGACAGGCGAGTTCGGAGGCCGGCGAGCGGCTGCACGCCTCCGCGCAGAACCTGATCGAGCTGGGGACCGCGGTGGCCAGGGGGGACAACCCGTTCGTGTGATCACCCGCGGCGACGTATTCGTTTGCGCTGACCGAACTCAGAGGTCTAGCATCGCGAACGTGCCGAGACGACTCGTAGTAGCAACCCGCAGCGGGGTCTGATCCTGACCGACCCCTCGCTGTGGGTCGTCGCTACTCGTCGGTCACTTCCTCAGAAGTCAGAAAGCCGGCACATGAACTCCCCCTCTGTCACCGAGTACCTGGCGTCGCCGCTGTGCTTCGCAGCGCGTGTGGACGGTCCGATCCCGCGCGCGTTGCGCGAGCAGGCAGGCGCGAAGTCGTTCCGCGAGTTCGTCAACGAGTACGCCCCGAGCACCGGACTGCTACGCCTGGGCCAGTGGTCCTGTGTGGACTCCGAACGGCCGTCGGGACGGTTGGGTCCCCAGGCCCGCAACTACCAGGCGACGCTGGCCGTCGGAGACCGGATCGGCACGTCGCGGGCCGCGGCGAGCGGGCCGGTCGCCGCCTTGACGGCAATGCTCTACGAGCGCGGAGTGGCCTTCGAGCTGACGGCGTTCCACCAGCAGTCCGCCGGGAAGCACACCGCGACGTTCGTCCGGGGTAGTGACGGCGGCAGAAGCGAATGGGCGATGGGTTGGGCCGACGACCCGGAGCAGTCGGCCCTGCGCGCGGTCGTCGCCTGCGTCAACCGGCTCCTGGTGGCGCGGACCTAGTCGGCGCGTCGCTCAACGCAGCGGACGCAGGACGATCGGCATGCCGTCGACCGGCACCGACATCCCGCCGTGGTCGTAGTGCGGCGTGTAGCCCGGATGAGGCAACTCCAGCCGGTACTTGCGCAGCAGCCGGTGCATCACGGTTTTGATCTCCAGCTGACCGAAGACCATGCCGATGCACTTGTGCGCACCCCCGCCGAACGGGGCGAACGCGTACCGGTGCTTCTTATGCTCGTTGCGTGGCTCGGCGAAGCGTGCGGGGTCGAACTTCTCCGGGTCGGTCCACAGCTCGGGCAGCCGGTGGTTGAGCGACGGCCACGTCACCACATTGGTCCCTGCCGGGATGAAGAAGCCCAACAGATCGGTGTCGCGTACGGCCTGGCGGAAGTTGAACGGCAGCGGGGTCATCATCCGCAGGGCCTCGTTGATCACCAGGTCGTAGGTCTCGAGCTTGTCCAGAGCGTCGATGTCGAGCGGGGCGTCGCCGATCCGCTCGGACTCCTCGCGGCACCGGTCCTGCCATTCCTGGTTGGCCGCAAGGTGGTAGGCCATGGTGGTCAGCGTCGACGTCGACGTGTCGTGCGCAGCCATCATCAAGAAGATCATGTGGCTGACGACGTCCTCGTCGGTGAAGCTCTGACCGTCCTCGTCCTGGGAATGGCACAGCACGCTGAACATGTCGGTGCTCTCCGAGCGCCGCTTCTCGGCAATGCCGGCGTTGAAGTAGTCCTCGAGCGTCTTGCGCGCGCGAATTCCGCGCCACCAACTCAACGGCGGCACCGGCTTACGCACGATCGCGTTGCCGGCTCGCGTGGTGGTGGTGAACGCCTCGTTGACCGTGGTCACGAGTTCCTTGTCGGTGCCGGCCTCGTGGCCCATGAACACCACCGACGCGATGTCGAGCGTCAACTCCTTGGCCGCGGGATGGAACAGGAAGCGGCGGTCGTTGGCCACCCAGTCATCGGCGATCACCGCCGAGGCCACCGAGTCGATGTGCTCGACGTATCCCGCCAGCCGAGTGCGGGTGAACGCCTCCTGCATGATCCGTCGGTGATACATGTGGTCGTCGAAGTCGCGCAGCATCAACCCGCCCTCGAAGAACGGCCCGATCACCGGATCCCATGCCCGCTGGGAGAAGTCCTTGTTGCGATTCGAGAAGACGGCCTGGGTGGCGTCGGGACCCAGTGCGGTCACCGAGGGCAGCACCTGGGAACCGGCGTAGAAGATCGGCCCGTTCTTGCGGTACTGGTGCAGGATGAAATCGGGGCCGCCGCGGAACAGTTCGATCATGTGGGCCAGGACCGGCAGGCCGTTGTCGCCCTTGACCGCCTTGAGGCCACTGCCGGCGGGGGGCTCGGCGAGGGTGACCTGCTTCCACTCGTGTTCGAGGAGGCGCTTCTCGACGGCCCCCATCCCCGGGATGGTGACCGGAGTCGGCTTCAGTCGCCGTTTCGCCTGGTCAAGCCAGTAGTCCGTGGTATTGATCGTCGCCATCAAACGCTCCTGAAAGGACAAGCTGTGGTGGATGTCACCTTGGCACTATCCTGGCGGGGGGACTTGACGCCTGTCAAGTTTTGAGGGGAGCGAGTCGCGATGCAAAGGTCTAGAGCCATGACCGCCGTACCATCACCGCCTCCGGAGAACCGCCGCAGCCGCGGGGACCGGCAACGCGATGCGATCATCGCCGCGGTTCGGGAACTGCTCGAGGAACGCTCGTTCGCGGACCTGTCGGTCAGCACCATCAGCGAGCGCGCCGGGGTGGCCCGATCCGGCTTCTACTTCTACTTCGACTCCAAGTACGCGGTGCTCGCGGTCATCGTGGCCGAAGCCATGGCTGAGCTCGACAAGCTCACCCACGACTTCGCGCCACGCGAGCCCGACGAGTCCCCGTCGGAGTTCGCCAAGCGGATGGTCGGCTACGCCGCGGTCGTGTTCTCCTCCCACGATCCGATCATGGGGGCGTGCAACCTGGCACGGAACACCGACGCGCAGATCCGCGAGATCATGGACGACTTCCAGGACACCGTGGTCGACAAGATCGTCGGCCTGGTCAAGCAGGACTCGGGAGCGCGACCGGTGTCGGACGACCTCACCGCGTTGGTGCGGACGTTGACCGCGGTCACCTCGATGACCCTCGCCCACGACAGTGCCTTCGTGGGCCGCAGCCAGGATCCGGTGGCCGCCGTCGAGATCGTCGAGCGGCTGTGGCTGAGCGCGCTGTGGGGAGGCGCCGACGTCGCCCCCCGACGCAACTGACACCGACCGCCCGCCCGAACACGCGACGGTAGTGTCGCCGTCATGGCGCAGCGGATCGAGTCAGACAGTGGCTTCGGTGCCCGATTCCGGGGCAAGCGGTGTTTCCTCACCGGCGCCGCCAGCGGGATCGGGCGTGCGACCGCGCTGAAGCTGGCCGCGCACGGAGCCGAGCTCTACCTCACCGATCGTGACACCGAGGGCCTCGAGGCGACCGTCGCCGACGCCCGCGCGCTGGGCGGTGTCGTCGCCGCGCACCGGGCGCTCGACGTCTCCGATCACGACCAGGTGGCCGCGTTCGCCGCTGACATCCACGCCGAGGTCCCGGCAATGGACGTGGTGATGAACATCGCCGGGATCTCGGCGTGGGGCACGGTGGACAAGCTCACCCATCAGGACTGGAAATCCCTGATCGACATCAACCTGATGGGGCCGATCCACGTCATCGAAGCATTTGTGCCGCCGATGATCGAGGCCCGGCGCGGCGGGAATCTGGTCAACGTGTCGTCGGCGGCCGGGATCGTGGCCCTGCCCTGGCACGCGGCGTACAGCGCGAGCAAGTACGGGCTGCGGGGCCTGTCCGAGGTGCTGCGCTTCGATCTCGCCCGGCACCGCATCGGGGTGTCCGTGGTGGTGCCGGGCGCGGTGAAAACACCTCTGGTGAACACCGTGCACATCGCCGGTGTGGACCGCGACGATCCCAATGTGCGGAAGTGGACCAACCGGTTCGCCGGCCACGCGGTGTCACCGGAGTTCGCCGCCGACAAGATCCTGCGGGGGGTCGCGAAGAACCGGTATCTGATCTACACCTCTCAGGACATCCGTGCGTTGTATCTGTTCAAGCGCACGATGTGGCTGCCCTACAGCATGTCGATGAAGCAGGTGAACATCCTGTTCACGAGGGCGCTGCGCCCGAGTGCCAAACGGCGCTGAGGTTCATCGCTTTCCCCACTCCCACGCGGGAGTGGTCAGCAGACCCTGGCCGGCCACCTTGGTCTCGCCCCAGTCCTTGACGAGTTCGATCTCCCACGCGTCGCCGTCGGCACCGAGCGGTGCGGCACCGAGGCATTCCCGCAGCGTCTGCGAGTGGGTGACCACAACCACCTGCGTGCGTGCCGCAGCCTGGCCGATCAAGCCTGCCAGCGGGCGCACGAGGTCGGGGTGCAGCGACGTCTCGGGCTCGTTGAGCACCATCAGCGACGGCGGCTGGGGGCTGAGTAGGGCCGCGGCCCACAACAGGAAGCGCAAAGTGCCGTCGGATATCTCGGCGCTTCGCAGTGGACGCAGCATGCCGCGTTGATGCAGTTGCAGGTCGAACAACCCATCGGTGGAGGACACCGCGATCGAAGCGCCGTCGAATGCAGCGGCCACCGCGCGGGCGAGGTCATCGGTGCCGGTCTCGAGAATGGTCTGCACCGCCGCGGCCAGGTCGGCGCCGTCGTCGGCCAGAACCGGGGTCCTGGTGCCGACCTGAGGCCGACGGGCCGGAGCCGCGCTGTCGGCGCGGAAGCCGTCATAGAACCGCCAGTCACGCAGCCGTTCGCGAACCACGACCAGTTCGGGCACCGCGCCGGCCCAGTCGGCGAGCACACTGCGATGTGCGGGCAGATTACGGCTGAGCTCATCGAAGCCGGAATCGCCGGCCACCTCGACGAAACCGCGTACCCGGCGGACCAGCGTCGTGCCCGAGCGGGCGACCGGGCCGGCGAAGACCAACTCGCGTTTCACCTCCGGGTCGCGTGCGAACGCCGTCCCCCCGTCTTGCGGCAGACCCAGGTCGATGAGATACCCGAAATCATCTGCGGCGTAGCCCATTTCGATCGACACGGTGCGGGTCCGCGGACTGCCCTGTGCGACGCCGGTGCGGCGGGCGCCGCCGAGGTTCTCGGGGCCGGCCCACAGCGCGGACCCGACCCCGCCCTCCCGGGCGAACGACGCGATCACCTCCCCACGGCCGCAGTGCGCCAGCAGCCGAAGAGCGCGGTACAGCGACGACTTGCCGGTGCCGTTCGCCCCGGTCACGACGGTGAGACGGCGCAGCGGCACCACGAGCTCGCGCAGCGAGCGGTATCCGCGGACGGCGACGGCCTCGAGCATGCCGACGACGTTAGCGGCCGGGGCTGACAGCCGACGCCGGCTCGTCGGTCATCGCGAGTTCCAGCCGTACCCCCAGCAGCCGGACCGGACGGTCCAGCTCGAAGAGGTCGAGCACGTCCAGCGCGGTGGCGACGATGGTCTCCGCGTCCGTCGTCGGCGACGGGAGTTTGCGGATCTTGGTACGAGTGAAGAACGTGTTGGTGCGTACCGTCACGGCCACGCGGGTGGCGACCCGCTGCTGCCCGACGATGTCGGCCAGGGTGCGCTGCGCGAGTTCGACGACGGCCGCGTTCATCTCGGCCCGGTCGGTGAGGTCCTCGGCGAAGGTGACCACGTGGCTGCGTGACCGCGGCACCCACGGCTCGGCGCTGACCGTCGCGTCGCCGCCGCCCTTGGCCAACAGCAGGATCCATAGCCCGGTGCTGGGACCGAACTCGGTCGTCAGCACCGCGGGATCCGTCGCGGCCAGGTCGGCGACCGTCGTGATACCCATCGCGGCAAGCTTTTTCGTGGTCTTGGGGCCGACGCCCCACAATGCGTCGACGCTGCGGTCACCCATCGTCGACATCCAGTTGTCGTCGGTGAGTGCGTGCACTCCCGCGGGTTTGCCGAAGCCGGTGGCGACCTTGGCCCGCTGCTTGTTGTCGCTGATGCCGACCGAGCACGCCAGGCCCGTCTCGGTGGCGATGATCTCCTGGATCCGCCGGGCCAGCGCCACCGGGTCCTCGACGTCGGCGCCCAGGTAGGCCTCGTCCCAGCCCCACACCTCGACCGGATGTCCCAGGTCGCGCAACAGGGTCATCACCTCATCGGAGGCTGCGTCATAGGCGGCTGAGTCCGAAGGCAGGAACGTGGCGCCGGGGCAGCGACGGGCGGCGGCGCGCAGTGGCATCCCCGCGTGCACACCGAACTCGCGGGCTTCGTAGGACGCGCAGGTGACGACCTTGCGGGGTTCGGTCGGGTCACCACTGCCGCCGACGATCACCGGCAGACCGGCCAGTTCGGGATGACGCCGGAGTTCGACCGACGCCAGGAACTGGTCCAGGTCGACGTGCAGGATCCACGCGTTGTGGGTGTTCATGTCCCACAGAGCTTGCGCGCCACCGACTCCCACGCGTCGCCGAACTCCTGGAGGGTGCGGCCTCGATCGTTGAGCTCGTGGTGGACGTAATCTGCATCCAGCAGAGCGAGCAGCGCGGTGGCCTGGGTGTCGAGATCGCCTGTGGTGCCGGCGGATTCGAGCAGCAGCCGGACATGGCGGTGGTGCAGGGTCATCGGTGCGTTGTACCGCATCTGCGGATCACGGCCGACGTCGGAGAGCAGCGCGTGGTGGGCGATGACGAACTTGAGCCGTTCCCGTCCGTAACTCAGCAACCGGTCCAGTGGTGGCGCACCGGGCCCGAGTGGGGGCGGCCCGAACAGGATGGCCTGCTGCTGAGTCTTCTCGTCCTCGTCGAGCAGGACCACCATCAGGCCCGCGCGGCTGCCGAACCTGCGGAACAGCGTGCCCTTTCCCACGCCCGCCGCGGCCGCGATGTCCTCGGTGGTGACGGCCTCGGCGCCACGTTCGTCGACGAGCCGCCGTGCGGCGTCGAGGAGCAGCGCCCGGTTGCGGGCCGCATCACCCCGCTCGGGCGGGCCGGGTTCACTCACCGGCAGCATCGTCAGCCGGTCGGACACACTCACCTGGCAACTTTAGCTCAGCCGAAATAACTCGGACCGCAGTCCGGTTAGTTGGAGAAGGGGTATCCCAACGACGAAGGACGGAAATGTCAGACAGCAAGGTATTGGTTTTGGTGGGCAGCCTGCGTGCTGCCTCGGTGAATCGCCAGCTCGCGGAGTTGGCGACCGAGTCGGCCCCGGCCGGAGTGGCGCTCGAACTGTTCGACCGACTGGGTGAACTGCCCTTCTACAACGAGGACATCGACAAGTCCGAGGAAGACGGTGGTGTCCCCGAACCCGTAGCGGCGCTGCGTGAGGTGGCCGGCCACGCGGACGCGGCCCTGATCGTCACCCCCGAGTACAACGGCAGCATTCCCGGCGTGCTGAAGAACGCCATCGACTGGCTGTCGCGGCCGTTCGGTGACGGCGCGCTGAAGGACAAGCCGTTGGCGGTGGTCGGCGCGGCCCTGGGCCAGTACGGCGGTGTCTGGGCGCACGACGAGACCCGCAAGTCGTTCGGGCTCGCCGGGCCGCGGGTGGTCGAGGACCTGGATCTGTCCATTCCGGCGGCCTCGCTGGACGGCAAGCATCCGCGCGAGAGCACCGAGGTCGCGGCGCGATTGCGCGAGATCGTCGGCAAGTTGGCCGCCGAGATCGGCTGAGCGACCCACAACACTTTGCGCCGGCTCCGGGCAGCTCTGCGCTGTCGCAGCGCACGGCTGTCCGGAGCGGCGTTTGCAGTCATAGCATCGTTTGCTGACGGGAGAGGTGCGACCGGGTCCGTTGTCTGTCGGGTACGAGCCCGTGGCCGGTGTGCCTGCGGCGGGATGTCGGTGGGTGCTGATAGACACGTCGTGTGGTGTCCGCCAGCCCCCGATGTGATCTGCGACACGCCGGTGACCCCGCGACACACCGCGCTCACCAGGCAAAATTCCAAACGTGTGATTAAGACCATCTTGTGTGTGCTCTACTAACGGAGCACAACATCTAGTGTCTAGGATGGTAGTCAGCGACAGCGGCGCATGGCGATCTCCACCAGAGTGTGAGGGCAGTTCCCGGCCTCGACTCGGCGTTGATCGTCAGAGGCTTCTGTTGACCCGCCAGCCGTTCGTTAGTGCGGTGCAAAGTCGTCACTGCAATCTCGTCCAAGTCACCAAGAACCGTCACCAAGAACCACTGATCGTCGAACAAAGATTTCGCTGAGGGAGCCCGCCGAATGACTGTCACCGTGTACACCAAGCCCGCTTGCGTCCAGTGCAACGCCACCTACAAGGCGTTGGACAAGCAGGGGGTCGCATATGACGTCGTCGACATCTCGGTCGACAACGACGCCCGTGACTACGTCATGGCGCTCGGCTACCTGCAGGCACCTGTCGTGGTCGCCGGCAACGACCACTGGTCCGGCTTCCGGCCCGATCGGATCAAGGCGCTGGCCGGTGCCGCCGTCGCAGCCACGGCATAACCGGTAATCGAAGGCAGGAAGGAGGCGCCACGAGATGTTTGATGGCAACCTCGTCTACTTCTCCAGCGTCTCGGAGAACACGCACCGCTTCGTCGAGAAGCTGGAGATTCCTGCCCTCCGCATTCCGGTTCACGGACGAATCGAGGACCCCGAGTTCGTCCAGGAGCCCTACGTGCTGGTGCTGCCCACCTACGGCGGTGGTCACGCCAACGGCCCTGACCCTGACGCCGGGGGATACGTCCCCAAGCAGGTGATCGCGTTCCTCAACAACGAGCACAACCGGGGCCTGTTGCGGGGCGTCATCGCTGCCGGCAACACCAACTTCGGCGCCGAATTCGGCTACGCGGGTGTCGTCGTCTCCCGCAAGTGCGGCGTGCCATTTCTCTACCGTTTCGAATTGATGGGCACCACGGACGACGTCTTCGCCGTCCGTGCGGGCCTCTCTGACTTCTGGAAGGACCAGACGTGCCCCCAACCGTCACAGCTGCAGAACCTGTAGCCAGCGAAGTTCACGCGCTGCCGGGTGAAACGGACTATCACGCGCTGAACGCGATGCTGAATCTGTACGACGCCGACGGCAAGATTCAGTTCGACAAGGACCGGGAAGCGGCCAACCAGTACTTCCTGCAGCACGTCAACCAGAACACCGTGTTCTTCCACAACCAGGACGAGAAGCTCGACTACCTGGTCCAGAAGAACTACTACGAGCGCGAGGTCCTCGACCAGTACTCGCGCAACTTCGTCAAGACGCTGCTGGACCGCGCGTACGCCAAGAAGTTCCGGTTCCCGACGTTCCTGGGTGCGTTCAAGTACTACACCAGCTACACGCTCAAGACGTTCGACGGCAAGCGCTACCTCGAGCGCTTCGAGGACCGGGTGGTCATGGTGTCACTGACACTGGCCGCCGGTGACACGGTGCTGGCCGAGAAGCTGGTCGACGAGATCATCGACGGCCGGTTCCAGCCGGCTACCCCGACGTTCCTGAACTCGGGCAAAAAGCAGCGCGGTGAGCCGGTGTCGTGCTTCTTGTTGAGAATCGAAGACAACATGGAGTCCATCGGGCGCTCCATCAACTCGGCACTGCAGCTGTCCAAGCGCGGCGGTGGAGTCGCGTTGCTGCTCACCAACATCCGTGAGCACGGCGCGCCGATCAAGAACATCGAGAACCAGAGCTCGGGCGTCATCCCGATCATGAAGCTGCTCGAGGACTCGTTCTCCTACGCCAACCAGCTCGGCGCGCGTCAGGGTGCCGGCGCGGTGTACCTGCACGCGCATCATCCCGACATCTACCGCTTCCTGGACACCAAGCGGGAGAACGCCGATGAGAAGATCCGGATCAAGACGCTGTCGCTGGGGGTGGTGATCCCCGACATCACCTTCGAGTTGGCCAAGAAGAACGAGGACATGTACCTGTTCTCGCCGTATGACGTCGAGCGTGTCTACGGAGTGCCGTTCGCCGACGTCTCGGTCACCGAGAAGTACTACGAGATGGTCGACGACGCCCGGATCCGCAAGACCAAGATCAAGGCGCGTGAGTTCTTCCAGACGCTGGCCGAGCTGCAGTTCGAGTCCGGCTACCCGTACATCATGTACGAGGACACGGTGAATCGGGCCAACCCGATCGAGGGCAAGATCACCCACTCGAACCTGTGCTCGGAGATCCTGCAGGTGTCCACGCCGTCGGAGTTCAACGACGATCTGTCCTATTCCAAGGTGGGCAAGGACATCTCGTGCAACCTCGGCTCGCTCAACATCGCCAAGGCGATGGACTCGCCGGACTTCGCCCAGACCATCGAGGTGGCGATCCGCGGGTTGACCGCGGTCAGCGATCAGACCTCGATCACGTCGGTGCCGTCGATCGAGCAGGGCAACAACGAGTCCCACGCCATCGGCCTGGGCCAGATGAACCTGCACGGGTATCTGGCCCGCGAGCGGATCCATTACGGCTCCGAAGAGGGCGTCGACTTCACCAACATGTACTTCTACACCGTGCTCTACCACGCGCTGCGGGCGAGTAACCGCATCGCGATCGAGCGCGGCACGGCGTTCGGCGGGTTCGAGCGTTCGAAGTACAAGTCCGGTGAGTTCTTCGACAAGTACACCGATCAGGTGTGGGAGCCGGCCACCGCGCGAGTGCGCGAGTTGTTCGCCGACGCCGGGATTCGCATTCCTACGCAAGAGGATTGGAAGCGGCTCAAGGAGTCGGTGCAGGCGCACGGCATCTACAACCAGAACCTGCAGGCGGTGCCGCCGACCGGGTCGATCAGCTACATCAACCACTCGACGAGTTCGATCCACCCGGTGGCCAGCAAGATCGAGATCCGCAAGGAAGGCAAGATCGGGCGGGCCTACTATCCGGCGCCGTACCTGACCAACGACAACCTGGAGTACTACCAGGACGCGTATGAGATCGGCTACGAGAAGATCATCGACACCTACGCCGCGGCCACCCAGCACGTGGACCAGGGGCTGAGTCTGACGCTGTTCTTCAAGGACACCGCCACCACCCGTGAGGTGAACAAGGCGCAGATCTACGCCTGGCGCAAGGGCATCAAGACGCTGTACTACATCCGGTTGCGCCAGATGGCCTTGCAAGGGACTGAGGTGGAAAATTGCGTCAGCTGCATGTTGTGACAACTGGTCGCTGACAGCGGACATATCGGTGGTCGCTGAACTTCCGACCGGCGGCGTGATCTACGGGGTCAGGCTCCAGTCGGAGGGCGTCTATCGTTATGTTGGTCTCACGACCAAATCGGCCAAAGTTCGCCTCAGACAACATGTCAAAGTTGCGCGGTCGGGAAGGAAGACTCCCTTCTACGATTGGCTTCGAAAGCACGACGGCGAGGACATCGTTGCGGACCAGCTGGATTTGATAGAAGGCCTCGCGGAACTCGGGAAGGCGGAAATCGCCTGGATCGAGTCTCTTCGGCGGGAGGGGCATCCACTACTTAACCTCTCTCAGGGAGGCTTGGGTCCCATGGGCATCGAGTGGACGGCAGAAATGCGGGAAGCCGCTAGGATCCGGTCGACCGGCCGAAGAGGCGTGAGTCGATTCGCTGACGCCAATCCTTTTTTTGGTCGTAATCACGCTGCTGAGCAGCGCGCGAAATGGTCGGAGCTCCGACGAGGGCAGAACGCGGGGCCCGAGAACCCCAACTACGGAAAGTTTGGGGTCAGTCATCCGAGCTTCGGTCATGTCATGTCGGAGCAAGCTCGCGAGAAGCTAGCCGAACAGAGACGAGGCGCTGGCAATCCGAATTATGGGCGTCAGGCGAGTGATGAGACCCGCGCAAAGATGTCGGCGGTACGTAAGGGGCGGCCGATGCCGTCGAGTAGGCGCAACGCGCATACGCGGCACCACACAAACAAAGGAGTCAAGAAAGATACGTGCCAGTACTGCATGGAAGAGTTGAATTGAGCCCCGTCACACACTAAAGGCGCGGCCGAAAGGGCAGCGCCTCTTGGTGTCGGGAGACATTCTGCGCGTAGATGGTCCGACATGGACAACGGCCGGGGTCTGACTCAGGATGCTCTCCATCGGCTGTCGACCTATCCGGCGCACCGCCCAACGCGATGAATCCACGGGGAGCGGCTGGTCTGTCCCCGTGACGGCAGCCGACGAGTCCGCCGCGGACCACTGGAGAAACAGATGCGCTCCGCGTCATCCCACAGCAGGAGGGCAGTGACTAGAAGCGGCGAGAATCAGCTCCAGCTAGCGTTCTGCGCGCAGCGCCTTCAGTCGCCGCTGCTCACTGAGCACGCTCTGGTAGCTCTCGCGTTCGGCGATCAACCACTGCGGCTTCGCCTCGAGCAGCGCATTGATCTGCTCGGTGGTGAGCGCATCTTCGACGTCGTTGCGTGACAGTGCGGCGATCGAGATGCCGAGCCTGGCCGCCACCAGGTTCTTCGGGTGCGGCCCGTCCTTGCGGAGGTCCTTGAGCCACTGCGGCGGGTTCTCCTGCAGCGCAGCCAGCTCGTCGCGGGTGATCGTGTTCTCCTGGAACTCTGCAGGCGTCGCAGGCAGGTACACGTCCAGCTTCTTCGCCGCCGTGGCGGGTTTCATCGACTGCGCGTTCGGCCTGCTCATGACCCCAGCGTATCGGTAGCCTGAAACCGTGGCTCGGCCCTCGCTCACCCTCGGTTATGTCCCTGGCGGGACTCCTGCGAAGTGGGCTCGGACGTGGGCGAAGCGCCGCCCCGAGGTGCCATTGCACTTGCGCTTGGTCGCCGCTGCGGATGCGGCTACCGAAGTGCGGACCGGCACCGTCGACGCGGCCGTGCTCCGACCGGCCGACACGTCTGGGCTGGCCACCATCCCTCTCTATGAGGAGACCACGGTGGTCGTGGTGCCGACCGATCACATTCTCAGTGCCGTCGACGAGATCACTGCCGCAGACCTCGACGGTGAGCCGGTACTGCTGCCGCGCGACGACGTCGTCGCCTGGGTCGACGCCCCCGGCGTTCCGGTCGATCACCGGCCCGAAACCACCTCCGACGCAATAGAGCTCGTCGCTGCAGGGATGGGCGCGCTGATCGTTCCCCAGTCGCTGGCACGGCTGTACCACCGCAAAGACCTCACGCATCGCCCGATCGCCGACGCGCCCACCTGCCCGGTGGCGCTCGCCGTCCCAGAAGGGCCGCAGCCGGTGCTGCTCGAGGAGTTCATCGGGATCGTGCGGGGGCGCAAGCCGGGTTCGTCGCGGGCTCAGACCCAGCCGGTACCAAAGCGCACCGCGCGGGAGAAGACCCTCGCGAAGCAGGCCGCCCGCGCTGCCGCGGGCAAGGTCGCCCGTAAGCCGGGCCGGACCGGTCGCGGTCGACGCTGAAGCCCACTGGTGACGGCTAGATCGTCAAGGTGCCGTCGTCGTTGATCGTCCACCCGGGGTTGAGCGCAACCTCCCACACGTGTCCGTCCGGATCGGCGAAGTAGCCCGAATACCCGCCCCAGAACACTTTTTCGGCGGGCTTGAGGAGGGTCGCGCCCGCCCCTGCGGCCTGGTCGAGCACTGCGTCGACGTCGGCCTCGGAGCGCTGGTTGATCGCGATGGTGATTCCGCTGAACCGGCCGTCGACCGGGTGCCGGCAATCCTCGGCGAGATCACCGCGACCGAACAACGCCAGCGCGATGCCGGGCAGTTGGTAGAAGACGACCCCCTCGGGCGCCTGTGTGGGCACCCACCCCAGCCCGTCCTCGTAGAAGCGGCGGGCCCGGTCGAGATCGTCGACACCGAGGGTGATGAGGCTGATCCGCTGTTCCATGGCGGTGAGGGTAGTCCGACCCGACGACATCTTCGCCATGTCACTGCGTCAGGTCGGACCAGAACTCCACGGTCGGGCGTGCGGAACCCGGGCGGTGCGGCTCCGGGCCGAACTCGTTGTCGACATAGTGCACGAGATCGTCCCCGCAGCAGAGGATCTCGGTCCGGTAGATCGACAACACCGGGTGGCCGGACGAGCCGCGCCCCGCGGGCAGGAAACGGTGACCGAACACCGGGACCATCCGGGGGACCCGGGCCAGGCGATAGCGCGCCGTTCGCAGCGCATCCTTCATCCGGGCGGGCCGTCGTCCCCAGTCGTGGTGCCAATACTCGTTCCACTCCACGTCGAACAGCACGCCGTCGGCGGGCAGCGCCAACAGCGCACCCAACGTTCTGCGCGTCGCCGACCGCCAATCCGGCCACGAATCGCCGAGAGGAAGCCCCGCCGCCAGAAACGCTCGATGATCGTCGGCGAACTCGAAGTCGAAATCGGTCTCGACCTGTGCGATCTCGGCAGCACTGAGGCCGGGCGAGATGTCTGCCGAGTCGAACACGCTCAACCGACGTGCCGCCTCAGCGCCCAGGTGGGCGCCGTCCGGTTGCGACGCCGTCATCGGGTGGGGCGCCGCCTACTTCACCTTGTGCTGCGGACCTTGGGCCTTCTTGTACAGCGCCTTGAGCATCCGGTCACGGAAAGCGGCGTTGTCGATGAGCTTCACCCCGGCGTTGGCGAGCTTGGGTTGGCCGATCAGCTTGTGCATGTAGCGGCCGCGCTTGTACTCCCGTCCCCACGCCGCCTCCATCCGCTGCGCGTAGTTGGTGAAGTCGTCGGGTCCGCCGTTCTGCAGCGCGGCGATCGCACACTCGCCGGCCGCCAGCCCCGATTCGAGCGCCTTCGAGATGCCGGCGCCGGAGGCCGGTTTACCCGCGCCCAGGGAGTCGCCGGTGAACAGCACGCCCGGCCGCCACGGCGGCCACGCGGTGAACCCCATAGGCAGGCGCCAGGCGCGCACGCTCTTGTTCTTCTTCAACTCCTCAATGGGCGGAAGATCCCAGTCGCGCGGCAGCGTGCGCAGGAACTCGCCAAGGAACTGGGTGGCGTTGATCGACTGCCAGTTCTTGTAGCTGTTGACGTAGCCGAGGCCGATGTTGAAGATGCCGTCACCCATCGGGAACACCCAGCCATACCCGGGCAGTTGATCGCCTTCGAACACCAGCTTCAAGTAAATGTCCAGCGAGTCGGAGTCGGGCCGGTTGGCGTGCATCTCCGAGCGGATGGCGATCGCCTGGTAGCCGTTGTACTCCGAGTCGATCTTCAACGCGCGTTTGATGGGGGAGTAGGCGCCGTCGGCGGCGATCACCGCGTCGCCGTAGACCTTCTCGCCCCCTTTGAGCGTCACACCGATCACCCGGCCGTCGGCATCCATCTCCGGTCCGGTGACCTCGGCGCCCTGGCGTACCTCGGCGCCGGCCGATTCCGCGTGCTTGAGCAGCACCGTGTCCAGGTGGGTGCGGCTGACGGTGTGGCCGTGGTCGGGCATCCCCGGGCGCTTCGGGAACGACAGCTCCCACTCGCTCGGGCTGAACACCGTCACCCGGTTCACCCGATGAAAGGTCGCGACCTCGTCGGCCAGGCCCATTTTCTGCAGGTAGCTGACCGCGCGCGCGGTCAGACCGTCGCCGCAGGGCTTGTCGCGCGGGAACTGCGCCTTGTCCAGAACCACGACCTTCGCACCGGTCTGTGCGGCCTGCCATGCGGCGGCCGACCCCGATGGCCCTCCACCGGCGATAACCAGGTCGTATCGCTGCGTCATGAATCTCGTCTCGTCGATCGGCTTGTCGCAGCGATAGTACCCAAGGACCCGTCGGCCATCTCGCCGGAAAGATTCCCTAATAGTTCGGTAATCATTCGCACCACGTGAGGGTCTGAGCAGGTCAGCGACGTCGGCCCGGGTACAGTGGTCGAGTGCGACGAGGGTCGAGGGCGCGCTCCTCCGAAGAACCGGGTGTCAAGGTCGACGCCCGCAGTGAGCGCTGGCGTGAGCACCGCAAGAAGGTGCGCTCCGAGATCGTCGACGCCGCCTTCCGTGCCATCGACCGGCTGGGGCCCGAGGTGTCACTGCGGGAGATCGCCGAGGAGGCCGGCACCGCCAAGCCGAAGATCTACCGGCACTTCACCGACAAGTCGGATCTCTTCCAGGCCATCGGCCAGCGGATGAGGGACATGCTGTGGGCGGCGATCTTCCCGGCCATCGACGTCTCGAAAGACCCCGCCCGCGCGTTGATCCACCGCGCTGTCGAGCAATACGTGCGGCTGGTCGACGAACACCCCAACGTGGTGCGCTTCCTGATGCTGGGCCGCTTCACCGAGCAGAGCGAGTCGACGATTCGCGCGCTGAACGAGGGTCGCGAGATCACCCTGGCGATGGCCGACATGTTCAGCAACGAGCTCCGCGAGATGGAACTCGACGGCGCAGCCTTCGAGATGGCCGGGTTCGCCACCTTCGGGGCAGCGGCATCGGCCACCGACTGGTGGCTGGGATCGGCGGGGGACACCCCGCGGCGGCTGCCGCCGGAGAAGTTCGTCGAGTACCTGACCACCATCATGATGGGCTCGATCAACGGCACCTGTGAGGTGCTCGGCATCCGCATCGACCCGGACGTGCCACTGCATGAAGGGGTGCAGCGCCGCGAGCAGGTCGCCTGACACGTCCGCCTAACCGGTACCGGCGTTCCCAGGTACAGTCAGTGCCATGAGCGTCACGGAACACGTCGAGAACGCCTCGGTCGACCGCGCCCCGGTGCGCACCCGCGCCCTGATCATCGGCTCGGGGTTCTCCGGGCTCGGGATGGGCATCGAGCTGCAGCGTCGGGGAGTGGAGTTCGCGATTCTGGAGAAGGCCGACGAGATCGGTGGTACCTGGCGCGACAACACCTATCCCGGGTGCGCCTGCGACATCCCGGCACACATGTACTCGTTCTCGTTCGAACCGAAGGCCGACTGGACCCATATGTGGTCCTTCCAACCGGAGATCCAGGACTACCTCCTCGGCGTCACCGACAAGTACGGGCTGCGTCGTTACATCCACTTCGGCGCGCACGTCGACCGCGCCCAGTGGGACGACGACGAACTCGTCTGGCACGTGTTCACCACCGACGGTCGCGAGTTCATCGCGCAGTTCCTGATCTCGGGGGCCGGCGGCCTGCACATCCCGCTGATCCCGGAGTTCGAGGGTCTGGACGACTACCTCGCGGCCGGCCGAGCGGCCTTCCACTCCGCGCAGTGGGATCACTCGGTCGACATCGCGGGCAAGCGCGTCGCCGTCATCGGCACCGGTGCCAGCGCCATCCAGATCGTGCCCGAGATCGTCAAGGACGTCGCGTCGTTGCAGCTGTACCAGCGCACGCCGGCGTGGGTGATGCCCAGGCCGAACAACCCGATACCCGAGGGCATGCGCCGGGTGTTCGCCAACGTCCCCGGCACCCGGGCCGCGATGCGTGCGGGCATCTACTGGGTGCACGAAACCGTCGGCTTCGCGATGACCCGGCAGCCGCGGCTGCTCAAGATCGGCGAGATGCTCGGCAAGTGGAACATCCGGCGTTCGATCAAGGACCGCGAGCTGCGCCGCAAGCTCACCCCCGACTATCGGGCCGGGTGCAAGCGGATCCTCAACTCCGACACCTACTATCGCGGCATCGCCGACCCGAAGGCCGAGGTCATCACCGACCGCATCGCCCGGCTCACCCCGTCCGGCATCGTCACCGCCGACGGTGTGGAGCGGCCGGCCGACGTCGTCGTCTTCGCCACCGGCTTCCACGTCACCGACTCCTACACCTATGTCGACATCAAAGGCCCCGGCGGTGAGGACCTCGTCGACCGGTGGAACACCGAGGGCATCGCGGCGCTGCGCGGCATCACCGTCGCCGACATGCCCAACCTGTTCTTCCTGCTCGGCCCGAACACCGCGCTGGGGCACAACTCGGTGGTGTTCATGATCGAACAGCAGATCCGCTACGCGGCCCAGGCCATCGCCGCAGTGGACCGGGCCGGTGCCCGCGCACTCGCGCCGACACGGGCCGCGCAGGATCGCTACAACGACGAACTCCAGGACGATCTGCGCGGTACCGTCTGGAGCACCGGCGGCTGCCAGAGCTGGTACCTCGACGAGCACGGCGTGAACCGCACCCTGTGGAGCGGCATGACGTGGCAGTACTGGCTGGCGACGCGCCGGTTCAAGGCCTCGGAGTACACGTTCCTCCGGCGGGGGCGCGACACGCCAACACAAGATGTTGCGGCGTCACGGCTTTTGAGCCCCAACAAGTTGTAGTGTCGGGGTCGGCTTGTAGAACAGGTACAGCCACTGCAAATCCGGCGAAATGGGGTCCTGGTGTCCGAGGGAATGAAGCTGATCGACCGCGTCTCCGCGATCAACTGGAACCGCCTGCAGGATGATAAGGATGCCGAGGTATGGGAGCGGTTGACCGGCAATTTCTGGTTACCGGAGAAGGTGCCCGTCTCCAACGACATCCCCTCCTGGGGCACGCTCAACGCCCATGAGAAGCAGCTCACGATGCGGGTATTCACCGGCTTGACGCTGCTGGACACCATCCAGGGGACCGTCGGCGCCGTCAGCCTGATCCCCGACGCGCTGACTCCGCACGAGGAAGCCGTCTACACCAACATCGCGTTCATGGAGTCGGTGCACGCCAAGAGCTACAGCAACATCTTCTCCACGCTGTGTTCCACGGTCGAGATCGACGAGGCGTTCCGCTGGTCGGAGGAGAACCCGAACCTGCAGCGCAAGGCCGAGATCGTGATGAACTTCTACAAGGGCGACGATCCGCTCAAGCGCAAGGTGGCCTCGACGCTTCTGGAGAGCTTCCTGTTCTACTCGGGCTTCTATCTGCCGATGTACTGGTCCAGCCGGGCCAAGCTGACGAACACCGCCGACATGATCCGGCTGATCATCCGTGACGAGGCCGTGCACGGCTACTACATCGGCTACAAGTTCCAGAAGGGGCTGGCGCTCGAGAACGAGGCGCGTAAGGCCGAGCTCAAGGACTACACCTACGAGCTGCTCTTCGAGCTCTACGACAACGAGGTCGAATACACCCAGGATCTCTACGACGGGGTGGGGCTGACCGAGGACGTCAAGAAGTTCCTCCGGTACAACGCCAACAAGGCGTTGATGAACCTCGGCTACGAGGCGCTCTTCCCGCGCGACGAGACCGACGTGAACCCGGCGATCCTGTCGGCGCTGAGCCCCAACGCCGACGAGAACCACGACTTCTTCTCCGGCTCCGGGTCGAGCTACGTCATCGGCAAGGCCGTCAACACCGAAGACGAGGACTGGGACTTCTGAAGCCCTGCTCAGAGTGCTGGATGGACCGGTTCCTTTCACATGCTGCAAGCGATCCAGTCGGGACCGGTTAGAGGCTCACCCCGCGTTTTGCCCACATTGACCGCCGGGGCGCTGAGGGAGCCGCAAATGTGGTGATCGGCATGGCGACCCCCTGACGGTGCATCATCGAAGGGCCGATGCAACATGCGACAGTATTGGACTTCTGTTGCGTCGCTGCGTAATGTCCGGCCGCATGACGCCCCTAGGCCCGTTGGATATCGAGGGAATCGACTTCGCGTTCGATGATCAGCCGGATCTGCATGCTGTGCTGGCCCGGCTTCGCGCGCGTAAGCCATATGCGATAGTGCCGTTTGCCGCTACTCGCGCCGTCCTGCTGTTGACCGATGAATTGGTTCGGGCAGCATTCCGCGACGAGACAACATTTCCCGCTGCGCCTGTTTACGCGATGACGACGGAACCGGTGTTCGGTAAGACGGTGCTGAGCATGTCGGGCAGCCAGCACCGGGCCAGCCGCGCGTTGGTGTCGGCCCCTTTGCGCCGTGGGCGGGTGCAGGCCTATGTGGAACCGGTGATCGAGCCCGTGGTGACCGAGCTCATCGATGCGTTTGTCTCTCGAGGATCGGCTGATCTGGTCGCCGAATTCACCCAACGGTTCTCACTGTTGATCATCAGCCGCCTGCTGGGTATTCCGGTCGACGACGAAACGCGAATCCAACATTGGGCCAAAGCGATGATCGAGTACGCCTTCAGCCCGGCGGCGGCAATAGACAGCGCACAAGAGTTCACCGAATATGTCAGGCCGTTGCTGGCCGAGCGGCGACGCGAACCAGGTGGCGACATGATCTCGATGCTCGTCACCGAGTTGGGCGAAGACGGTGAATTCCTCAGCGACGAGGAGATTCTGACATTCTTGCGCATGCTCTTTCCGCTCGGGGCGGATACGACAACGTACGCCCTGGGCAACGTGCTGTCGGCACTGCTGAACCATCCCGAGCAACTCAGGCTGGTGCAATCAGATCCGCAGCAATACCTGCAGGCTGCCATCTGGGAGGGCGCCCGCTGGGAACCAGCTGTGGGGCTGTTGCCGCGCGCGTGCCCCGCCGAAACCACATGGCACGGCATCCACATCCCGCCCCTCACACCGATGATCTTCGCCATCAATGCCGCTCACCGCGACCCAGCGATATACCCGAGGCCCGACGAATTCGACATCACCCGCAACCTGATGCCGCCGCTGTCGTTCGGCCAGGGTCCCCACAGCTGCATCGGCAACTGGCTGGCCAACACCGAACTCCTTGTGGCGCTCGACTTGCTGATCACGCGGCTGCCCGACCTCGCCTTGGACCCCGAACACGTTGATCTGTCGACGATTACCAGCCAAGTCGGTACCACCCTGCGCGGACCCACTGCCCTCCATGTGACATTCACCCCGGGTCCGCGGCAATGACGCAACGCAAGGCGCGTATCACCGACAATCCATGCCGCCCCACCCCGTGGGGCGAGCATCCACCCCGCGACGATGATGAAGCGAGAGCACGCCTACTCGATGCTGCTGAAAGGTGCTACGAGCGCCGCGGCATCGCGCGCACCACGGTCGACGACGTCGCCAAAGAGGCCATGGTGCATCGAACAACTGTGTACCGCTACTTCGGAACACGCGACGACGTCCTGGCCTTCGTGATGCTGCGGGAAACGACAGCAGTGATCGACATCGCCGAAACCGCACTTACTCAAAGCGGCCCATTCGGTGAACGACTCCTCAACGCCCTCGACGCCACACTGGACATGGTCGAGCAGTCTCGGTGGCTGAGAGTGTTGTTCTCTCCGGAAAGCCTGCAGATGACCGTCTCGGCGGCAGCATCAAGTGTCTTCCGAGACCAAATCCGCGACGTGCTACGACCACATGCGCTAACCGCCAAGGAAAACGGCGAACTACGCGAAGAACTCGACCCCGACGCCGCCGCGGACTGGTTGGTGCGCATCGCACAGATGCTGCTGATGGAACACGTTTCAGGCGCGAACGACGCCGCTGCTGATCGGCGGACAGTCTTTCGTGACTTCGTCATTCCCGGCCTACTCAACCCCAGACTCAACCCCAGACTTTGAGCACACCCAGACCGCCAACATGAACGGGTCTGGTCTCTTGACGGCGGTTACGCCGAGATTGAGTCCCACCAGTTCTCGAATGGAGCCCCTCAGGTGTCCATATCCGCAATAGTTCCAGCCGCCGGGAAACGCAGCTGCTGTGCGAGTGCGTCCGGTGACGCCTACCGCAGCGACGCGGTGTCGATGACGAACCGGTAGCGGACGTCGCTGGCGACCACGCGGTCATAGGCCTCGTTGATGTATTCGGGCTCGATGACCTCGATCTCGGGGGTGACGCCGTGCTCGGCGCAGAAGTCCAGCATCTCCTGGGTCTCGGCGATGCCGCCGATCAACGAACCGGAGAGCCGGCGGCGGCCGAAGATCAACGCGGGCGCAGGCACCTCCATCGGGTGCTCGGGCATCCCGAGTTCGACCAGGGTGCCGTCCAGTTTGAGCAACCCGAGATAGGCCCCGAGGTCGAGGTTGGCTGAGACGGTGTTGAGGATCAGATCGAAGCTGCCGCGCAGTTTCTTGAACGTGTCACGGTCGCTGGTGGCATGGTACTCGGAGGCGCCGAGGCGCAGACCGTCCTCCATCTTCTTCAGCGACTGGCTGAGCACGGTGACGTCGGCTCCGAGCGCCACCGCCAGCTTCACCGCCAGATGCCCGAGTCCGCCGAGGCCGATGACCGCGACCCGGGTGCCGGGCCCGGCGTTCCAATGCCGCAGCGGCGAGTACGTGGTGATGCCCGCGCACAACAGCGGGGCGGCGTCCGCCAGCGAGACGGCGTCCGGGACCCGGAGCACATAGTTTTCGTCGACGACGATCGCCCCGCTGTAACCGCCCTGGGTGGGTTGCCCGTCGCGGCCGATGCCGTTGTAGGTACCGACCATGCCGGGGTTGTTGCAGTACTGCTCCTCACCGGCACGGCAGTACTCACACTCACGGCACGAGTCGACGAAGCATCCGACACCGACACGGTCGCCGACAGTGAACTTCGACACCTCGGATCCGACCTCGGTGACGACGCCCGCGATCTCGTGGCCCGGCACCAGCGGATAGTTCACCTTGCCCCACTCCGCGCGCACAGTGTGGATGTCGGAATGGCAGATTCCGGCGAAGTGGATGTCGAAGGCCACATCGTGGGGCCCGACATCCCGCCGAGTGATGGTGGTCCTGGTCAGCGGGTCGACAGCCGAGGTGGCCGCATAGGCGGAAACAGTGCTCATCATCACGTCCTCTGGTGTTCATGCGATTGCGCGGGCGGCGACTGCGGCGCCCGCGGACAAGTGGCCGCGACGATGCGGCTCCCAGGACACTCAACGGGTGAGGGGGCGCCATTAGTCCCGATCGCGCCTGTGACCTCCGACCGGGCGCCGGCCCTCAGTTGATCGGGGCGTTGAGCCACCGCAGATCGGCGAGGATGCCGCGTGCGGCGACGATGCCCTCGCCCGTCTGCCAGACCTCATTGTTCACCGCGAACACCCGGTTGTCGCGATTGGCGGACAACCGCCGCCACGCGTCGCCGTCCATGACCTCGGTGGCGCGCTGCTTGGCTTCGGCCGAGGAGAAGGAGATGTAGACGATGTCTCCGTCGGCGACGGACAGGTCCGCCGAGTCGGCCAGGTCGGCGTCGGAGATGCCGACCTCGACATAGGGCTTGTCGGTGAATCGTTGTGCGGCGGGACGGTCGACACCGACTTCTGCGAGCACCGCGGCCGGGAAGTTGTCGGTGCCGTAGACGCGCATCGTGGTGTCGGTGAACTGCACGACCGACGCCTGGAAATGCGTGGCGTCGTTGTCTGTTCCGGTTCTCTGTGCGGCGCGGTCGAAGTTCTCGATCATCGCGTTCGCCGCGTCGAGTCGACCGGTGGCCGCACCCACCATGCGCAGATTGTCCTGCCACGCCGCGCCCGGGGGTCCGGTGAACACCGTCGGCGCGATCGCCGACAGTTCCGGGAAATCCTCGGGGGTGCGGGCCACCGACCCCAGGATCAGGTCTGGTTGCGCTGCCTCCACGGCGGCGATATCGGGATCGCTTCGGCTCCCGGCGCCGGGCAGGTCGTGGATCACGCTGCCCAGATACGACGGTTGATCGTCTGAACCGTCGGGCAGCGCGGCAGCGACGATGCGGGACTGCAGTCCCAGCGCGCACAGCGCGTCGAGTTGGTCCCCGGAGAGCACCACGATGCGCTGCGGATCGGCGGGCACCAGCGTCGTCTCCGGCAACGGCGGCGTCACCGCATGCCCGACCGCGTTACCGACCTCCCGCTCCGGCGGCCCCTCGTCGAGCACGGCCGGTTCCGGCGCGCACGACTCGTCAGGTCGTCGGTCGTTTCCGAGGACCCCCGCACCGGCGATGCGGGTCGTGCTGGTGATGACCGAACCCTCGGCGTCGCCCGGCGCCGGCGCGTCGCCTGCTCCGCAGCCGCTGAGAACGAGGGTGGCGACGAGGGCGGTGGCTCCCGCACACGGCACCGACCGGCAGCCCCGGCGGCCCGCGTCTACTCGCCTGAACAGCACGTCGCCGACGGTAACATCCGGGCAGTTCGGGGCTGTGCAGCCGACGGTCCGGAATCGAATACGACCGTTTGTAGGACCACCCCGACCGCGGACGGGTTCGGGGGCTAAGATTCATAACGAACACCCGTCGGCGAGCCGGCGAATCGATGGTCGGGACAGCCCGGGACCCTGCCCGGTGGCTTGCGAAACGTTGGAGGACCTGTTGGTAGCCGAAGCGCCCCCAATCGGAGAACTCGAGGCCCGGCGACCCTTCCCGGAGCGGCTCGGTCCCAAGGGCAACCTGATCTACAACCTGATCACCACCACCGATCACAAGTTGATCGGCATCATGTACTGCGTCGCCTGCTTCGCCTTCTTCCTCATCGGCGGGCTGATGGCGCTGTTCATCCGCACCGAGTTGGCCGTGCCGGGTCTGCAGTTCCTGTCCAACGAGCAGTACAACCAGTTGTTCACCATGCACGGCACGGTGATGCTGCTGTTCTACGCGACGCCGATCGTGTTCGGGTTCGCCAACCTGGTGCTGCCGTTGCAGATCGGCGCGCCCGACGTGGCGTTCCCGCGGTTGAACGCGTTCTCATTCTGGCTGTTCCTGTTCGGCGCCCTGATCGCCACCGCCGGCTTTATCACCCCCGGCGGCGCTGCGGACTTCGGCTGGACGGCGTACTCGCCGCTGACCGACGCGATCCACTCACCCGGTGCCGGCGGTGACCTGTGGATCATGGGCCTGGCCGTCGGTGGTCTGGGCACCATCCTCGGTGGCGTCAACATGATCACCACCGTGGTGTGCATGCGCGCGCCCGGCATGACGATGTTCCGGATGCCGATCTTCACCTGGAACATCCTGGTGACCTCGATCCTGGTGCTGCTGGCGTTCCCGATCCTGACCGCCGCGCTGTTCGGCCTGGCCGCCGACCGTCACCTCGGCGCGCACGTGTACGACCCGGCGAACGGCGGTGTGCTGCTCTGGCAGCACTTGTTCTGGTTCTTCGGGCACCCCGAGGTCTACATCATCGCGTTGCCGTTCTTCGGCATCGTCAGCGAGATCTTCCCCGTGTTCAGCCGAAAACCGATCTTCGGCTACACCACGCTGATCTACGCGACGCTGGGCATCGCGGCGCTGTCGGTGGCGGTGTGGGCACACCACATGTACGCCACCGGCGCGGTACTTCTTCCTTTCTTTAGCTTCATGACGTTCCTGATCGCGGTACCGACCGGCATCAAGTTCTTCAACTGGATAGGCACGATGTGGAAGGGCCAGTTGACGTTCGAGACGCCCATGCTGTTCTCGGTCGGGTTCATCGTGACGTTCCTGCTCGGTGGCCTCTCCGGTGTGCTGCTGGCCAGCCCGCCGCTGGACTTCCACGTCACCGACAGCTACTTCGTCATCGCGCACTTCCACTATGTGCTCTTCGGCACGATCGTGTTCGCCACCTACGCGGGCATCTACTTCTGGTTCCCGAAGATGACGGGGCGGTTGCTCGACGAGCGGCTGGGCAAGCTGCACTTCTGGCTGACGTTCATCGGTTTCCACACCACGTTCCTGGTGCAGCACTGGCTCGGCGACGAGGGCATGCCCCGCCGGTACGCCGACTACCTGCCCAGCGACGGGTTCACGACGCTGAACGTCGTGTCCACCATCGGCGCGTTCATCCTCGGTGCCTCGACGCTGCCGTTCCTGTGGAACATCTTCAAGAGCTGGCGCTACGGCGAGGTCGTGACCGTCGACGATCCGTGGGGTTACGGCAACTCGCTGGAGTGGGCCACCAGCTGCCCGCCGCCGCGGCACAACTTCACCGAGCTGCCGCGGATCCGCTCCGAGCGTCCGGCGTTCGAGCTGCACTATCCGCACATGGTCGATCGGATGCGCCGCGAAGCCCACGTGGGCCGTGCGCACGGACCCGATGACGGCGACGTCACCAGGCTCGATGACGAGAAGGTCCGCACCTGACGGAGCGCGTGGGCGGCACCCGGGGGTGACCGCATCAGAGGCGGCCGATTCCCTCGGCTCGGCGCGCACGCGCTCGTCGCTCCTGATCACGGTGACCGGCCGCGATCAGCCGGGTGTCACATCAGCGCTGTTCGAGGTGCTCTCCCGGCACCGGGTTGATCTGCTCAACGTCGAACAGGTGGTCATCCGTGGCCGGCTGACGCTCGGGGTGCTGGTGGGAGGCCCAGCCGACGTCGCCGGCGGCCCTGAGCTGCCGGCGGAGGTGGAGGCCGCCATCCACGGGGTGGGCCTGGACGTCGCCATCGAACGCAGCGACGGCATCTCGGTGATGACGGAGCCGTCGACGCACACCATCGTGGTGCTGGGACGGCCCATCAGCGCCACGGCGTTCGGCGTGGTGGCCAGGGAAGCGGCGTCTCTGGGGGTGAACATCGATTTCATCCGCGGGGTGTCGGACTATCCCGTGACCGGTCTGGAGCTTCGGGTGTCGGTGCCCCCCGGTGCGTACCGCCAGTTGCAGACGGTGCTGGCCCGGGTGGCCGTCGAGGAACGCGTCGACATCGCGATCGAGGACTACAGCCTGTCGCGGCGCGCCAAGCGGCTTATCGTCTTCGATGTCGACTCCACGCTGATCCAGGGCGAGGTCATCGAGATGCTGGCCGCGCACGCCGGCGCCGAGGCCGCGGTCGCCGAGGTCACCGCCGCGGCGATGCGTGGCGAGATCGATTTCGCCGAGTCGCTGCACCGCCGGGTCGCCACGCTGGAGGGGCTGCCCGCCGAGGTGCTCGAAGAGGTGGCCGATCAGATCGAACTGACGCCGGGGGCCCGCACCACCCTGCGCACCCTGCGCCGGCTCGGTTATCACTGCGGCATCGTGTCCGGCGGATTCCGCCAGGTGATCGAACCGCTCGCGCACGAGTTGATGATGGACTTCGTGGCCGCCAACGAACTCGAGATCGTCGACGGCAAGCTGACCGGCCGGGTGGTCGGCAACATCGTCGACCGGCCCGGAAAGGCCAAGGCGCTGCGCGATTTCGCGCAGCAAGCCGGTGTGCCGATGGAGCAGACCGTGGCCGTCGGCGACGGCGCCAACGACATCGACATGCTGTCGGCAGCGGGCCTGGGGGTGGCGTTCAACGCGAAGCCGGCGCTGCGCGAGGTTGCCGATGCCTCCCTGAGCCACCCGTATCTCGACACGGTGCTGTTCGTCCTGGGTGTCACCCGCGGCGAGATCGAGGCGGCCGACGCCATGGACGGCGTCGTGCGCCGGGTCGACATTCCCGACTAGGGTCGGCACCGCCGGAATTGCGTTCCGGCAGACCTCTTCTCGAACCTTCTCTGCTGGAATACCGTTCCGGCGAGCGGGCGGGGTCAGACCACGACGGTGGCGGGTTCCGGTGCGGTGGAGCCGGTGACGCTGTGCCATGCCCGGGCCAGCAGCGCCACTGCCTCGGTGAGCTGAGCTTCGGGCAACGCATACGGGACGCGCACGAAGCGTTCCAGCGTCCCGTCGACGCCGAAGCGTGGTCCGGCAGGCAGCTCGAGGCCGATCCGAGACGCCGCCGCGGACAGCGCGGTGCTCACAGGCGCGGGCAGTCGCACCCACAGCGACATCCCGCCGGCGCCCGGCCCCGGCTGCCAGTCGGGCAGGTGCTGCTGCAGCAGGGAGCGCAGAAACGCCCGGCGGGCCCGCAGCATCTCCCGGCGCTCCGGCAGCAGATCGTCGCGCTGCGCGAGAAGCTTTGCCGCCGCGAGTTGTTCGAGGATCGGGGTGCCCATGTCGACGGAGGGGCGCAGCGCTACCAGGGTGGCGATGGTGTTGCGCTCGGCGCGGATCCAGCCGATCCGAAGACCGCCCCAGAAGGACTTGGACATCGATCCGACCGTCAGCACCAGATCGTGTCGGCCCCTCAGCTCGGTGGCCAACGGCGGAGGAGCCGGTTCATCCAGCCAGATGTCGCTCATGGTCTCGTCGATGATGGTCCGGGTTCGGGTCTCGGAGATGATGTGCGCCAGTTGCTTTCGATCTGCGGCGGGTAGCGTGTGCCCGGTCGGGTTCTGATTGTCGGGGATGAGATAGGCCAGGTTCGGGGCCAACTGATGCACAGCGGCCTCCAACGCCTCGAGCTCCCAGCCGTGTTCGGTCATTGAGACGGGAACCGGCCGTGCACCCGCGGTGGTGATCGCCGACAGCGCACCATGGTACGTGGGTTGCTCCACGAGGACACGGTCGCCGGGTTGCAGGTATGCCGCGAGGATCAACCCGATGGCTTGCAAAGCGCCCGTGGTCACCATGACCTCGTCAGGGCCGGTCGGAAGGCCACGCTCGCAGTATCTTTCGGCGATGGCCTGGCGCAGGGCGAGGGTGCCGAGGAGTTCGTGGCCTGTGCCCTGAAGGTAGGGTGCCACGTCGTCGGCCGCTTCGGCGAAGGCCGCCATCACCGCTGCGGCCGGGGCGGAAAGCGCTGCGGCGGCCAGGCTGAGGGCCGGCGCCGAGAGGGGCGCGGTGACCGCCGCAGTGACCGGCAGTGCGGTGGTGCTGCGCGCGCCGCGGCGGGCGTTGAGGTAGCCGTCCTCGCGCAGCTGGGTGTAGGCAGCGGTCACCGTGGTCCGGGAGACACGCAGCGCCTCGGCCAGCACCCGCTCGCTGGGCAGCCGCGCCCCCACTGGAAGCCTGCCGTCGACGATCAACAGCCGGATGGCGTCGGCCAGACCGTGATAGGCCGGTCCGCTGCGAGTGGACGTCCGCCAGTTGCCCAGCTCTCGAGCCAAGAGATCCACATCGAGCGAACGTGCCGTCATCACCGTAGTCATTGAGGCCAGTATTGGTGAAGTGGATATTGTTTGGCAAGCCAGTGGTCGGAAAAATGCCCGTCATGACGACAAACTGGTTATCGATCTGGGCGGCTCGGCTGGGGAAGCTCAAGCACCGGCTGGTCTTCGCCGCGATGCGTCCCTCGGGTTATGTCGAGTCGTGGGACCGCTGGGATGTGACCTCCGACCGGCGTCGCGAGCTCAACGACCTCGACGCCATGCGGGCACGGTTCCCGGATCACGCCTGACCGCCTCGTGGTGACTTCGGCGTGGTCGGTCGCGGTGAGCGTGACGGATCACGCCGAAGTCACCTGACTACGATGGGCGGGTGCCAGTCGACAGGTCTGACGAAGAGGAAGCAACCGCCGATCCCGACCTGCTGATCGACTTCGCCAACGTCACGTTGCGCCGTGACGGGCGGACCCTCGTCGGTCCGGTCACCTGGTCGGTCGAGCTCGACGAGCGGTGGGTGGTGATCGGGCCCAACGGGGCGGGAAAGACCTCGTTGTTGCGAATCGCCGCGGCGATGGAACATCCGTCCTCGGGCACCGCGTACGTGCTCGGGGAGAAGCTGGGCAGGGTCGACATGGCCGAACTGCGGGCACGGGTCGGGCTGAGTAGTTCGGCACTGTCACAGCGGGTGCCCGACGACGAGGTGGTGCGGGATCTGGTGGTCTCGGCGGGCTACGCCGTGCTCGGCCGGTGGCGTGAGCAGTACGACGAGATCGACTACCACCAGGCGCTCGACATGCTGGAAAGTGTCGGCGCGGAGCATCTCGCCGAGCGTAGCTACGGCACCCTGTCCGAAGGCGAGCGCAAGCGGGTGCTGATCGCGCGGTCGCTGATGACCGACCCTGAACTGCTGCTGCTCGACGAGCCCGCGGCCGGACTGGACCTCGGCGGCCGTGAGGAACTCGTCGCCCGGCTCGGCGACCTGGCCGTCGACGCGGACTCCCCGGCGATGGTGCTGGTCACCCACCACGTGGAGGAGATCCCGCAGGGCTTCTCCCACTGCCTGATCCTCTCCGAAGGCGGCGTGGTGGACTCCGGTCTGCTGACCGAGGTGCTGACTGCGGAGAACCTCTCGACCGCTTTCGGGCAGTCCATCGCGCTCGACGTCATCGACGGGCGCTACTTCGCACGTCGGGCACGAAGCCGCGCCGCGCACAGGAGGCGGAAATGACAGACTCGCCGGCTGCCCCCGCGGCGCCGTTGACGCCGAGGCCCGCCGCGACGGTGATGCTCATCCGGGACCTTCCCCGGGACCAGCGAGGTCTCGAGATATTTCTGATGCGCAGGCACTCCGCCATGGATTTTGTGGCCGGGGTGATGGTGTTCCCGGGCGGCGGTGTCGACGACCGCGACCGCAATGCCGACGTCGCCTGGCACGGCCCCGACCGGCAGTGGTGGGCCGACCGGTTCGGGGTGAGCGTCGAGCTTGCCGAGGCGCTGGTGTGCGCCGCGGCGCGGGAGACGTTCGAGGAGTGCGGCGTGCTGTTCGCCGGAGCCGCCGATGACCCGGACCTGCTCGTCGACGACGCGTCGGTGTATCGCGAGCAACGCGCGGCACTGGAGAACAAGAGCCTGTCGTTCGGTGAGTTCCTGCGTTCCGAGAAGCTGATGCTGCGCGCCGATCTGTTGCGGCCCTGGGCCAATTGGGTGACGCCGAAGGAGGAACGCACCCGGCGCTACGACACGTATTTCTTCGTCGGGGCGATCCCCGAGGGGCAGCGTGCCGACGGCGACAACACCGAGACCGACAAGGCCGACTGGGTGACCCCGCAGGCGGCGCTCGACGACTTCGCCGACGGGCGCAGCTTTCTGCTGCCGCCGACGTGGACCCAGCTCGACGCCCTCGACGGTCGATCGGTGGCCGAGGTGCTCGCCGTGGAGCGACAGATCGTGGCTGTCGAACCGCACCTGTCCGCTGCGAAGGGCGGCAACTGGGAGATCGAGTTCTTCAACAGCGACCGCTACAACGAAGCGCGCAACCGGCGCTCTCCCCAGGGGTACACCGACGGGGCGCCGCTCGCGTGACCGAGTTCGTCAGCGTGGTGCTCTCCGAGCCGGACGAGCGCTCGATCACCGAGGGCGCGGAGCCGGCGCGGATCGCGACGCTGCTGTTGTCGCGGCCGCCCACCAACGCACTGACCCGTCAGGTCTGCCGCGAACTCGCAGAGGCGGCCGAGCAGGTCGGGCGGCTCGATGAGGTGTGCGCGGTCATCGTGTTCGGTGGTCACGAGATCTTCTCGGCCGGCGCTGACGTGCCCGAGCTGCAGACCCTGGACGCCGCCGAGGCCGAGGAGGCGGTGCGGGTGTGTCAGCGCGCGGTCGACGCGCTTGCCGCGGTGCCGAAACCCACCGTCGCCGCCATCACCGGGTATGCGCTCGGCGCCGGCCTCACGCTGGCGCTGGCGGCGGATTGGCGGGTCAGCGGTGACAACGTGAAGTTCGGGGCGACGGAGATCCTGGCCGGGCTGGTGCCCGCCGGCGGGGGTGCGGCCCGCCTGGCGGGTGCAGTCGGGGACAGCAAGGCCAAGGACATGGTCTTCAGTGGGCGTTTCGTGGACGCGCGCGAGGCGCTGGAGTTGGGGCTGATCGACCAGATGGTGGCACCGGACGGGGTGTACGACGCCGCCACCACGTGGGCGAGCCGGTTTCTGGACTATCCGCCGGCGGCGCTGGGGGCGGCGAAGGCGTCGTTCGGGTAGCAGATGCGCACGTTAGGCTGCCCTGCATGACGGAAACGAAGGAAACCGGCGCCTACCCCGAGGTCGCCCTGCCGGCTCCGACGCCGCACGCGACCGAGGAGCAGGTCGAGGCTGCCCGGCACGACACCAAGCTCGCCCAGGTGCTCTATCACGACTGGGAAGCCGAGAGCTACGACGAGAAGTGGTCGATCTCCTACGACCAGCGATGCATCGACTACGCCCGCGGCCGCTTCGATGCCATCGTGCCCGACGAGGTGCAGCGCGAGTTGCCCTACGACCGCGCCCTGGAGCTGGGATGCGGCACCGGGTTCTTCCTGCTCAACCTGGTCCAGGCCGGGGTCGCGCGACGCGGATCGGTCACCGACCTGTCCCCGGGCATGGTGAAGGTGGCCACCCGCAACGGTCAGTCGCTCGGGCTGGACATCGACGGTCGAGTCGCCGACGCCGAGGGCATCCCGTACGACGACAACACCTTCGACCTGGTGGTCGGGCACGCGGTGCTGCATCACATCCCCGACGTCGAGTTGTCGTTGCGCGAGGTGGTCCGGGTCCTCAAGCCCGGTGGCAGGTTCGTCTTCGCCGGTGAGCCGACCACCGTCGGCAATGGCTACGCCCGCCGGCTGGCTGATCTGACATGGAAGTCCACCGTGGCGGCGATGAAGCTGCCGGGGTTGGGCAGCTGGCGTCGTCCGCAGGCCGAACTCGACGAGAACTCGCGCGCCGCCGCGCTGGAGTGGATCGTCGACCTGCACACCTTCGACCCCGCCGATCTCGAGTCGATGGCGCGCTCGGCCGGTGCTGTGCGGGTGGAGACCGCGAGCGAAGAGTTCACCGCCGCGATGCTGGGCTGGCCCGTCCGGACGTTCGAGTCCACGGTGCCGCCGGGCAAGTTGGGCTGGGGCTGGGCGAAGTTCGCGTTCGGCAGCTGGACCACCCTGTCCTGGGTGGACGCCAACCTGTTGCGCCGGGTCGTCCCGAAGGGGTGGTTTTACAACGTCATGGTGACGGGGGTCAAGCCGTCGTAGCGTTCGGCCTCGACGATGTGCGCTATCTGGGCAGCTATGCCGGGAAGCTGGCACTCGCCGAGGTCGCCGGCCATCGCCTCGAAGGCCGGAGTCTGATCGCCGATATCGATTCGGCGCGAACGCGATTCGGTGACCGGGCAGCCGTCCTGGTGGAGACGGTGATGCTGCGGCGCAAGGCCGCGGCGAAGTTCACCGACACAGCGAAGTTCGCCGACACCTCGGACTGGTTGTTCACCGACGAAGCGCTTCAGCAGGCGACGGCCGGTCCGGTCGCCGAGCACCGGGCGCGACGGCTGGCCGGCGCCACGGTGCACGACGCCACCTGTTCGATCGGCACCGAGCTTGCGGCGCTTCAGCATTCGGCAGGTTTCGTGCTGGGCAGCGACATCGACCCGGTGCGCCTGGCGATGGCCCGGCAGAATGTCGCAGGCGTACCGCTGTGCCGTGCGGATGCGCTGCGGCCGGTGACCGCCGACGCGGTCGTCGTCGTCGACCCCGCACGGCGCAGCGGGTCGAGGCGGCGGTTCGACCCCCGCGCATACCTGCCGCCGCTGGACCGGCTTCTGGACGTGCTTGGCGAGCGGGAGTACGTCGTGAAGTGTGCTCCCGGAGTCGATTTCGCAGCCCTTCGGCAGCTCGGGTTTGACGGGGAGGTGGAGGTGACCTCGCTTGCGGGCAGTGTGCGCGAAGCGTGCTTGTGGTCTCCCGGTCTCGCCGACGCCGGGGTGGGCCGCCGGGCGACCCTGCTCGACAGCAAAGAGGAGATCACCGACGCGCTGCCCGACGACTGCCCGGTGGCCCCGGTCGGCCGTTGGATCGTCGACCCCAACGGTGCGGTGGTGCGCGCCGGACTGGTGCGCCACTACGCCGTTCGGCACGGTCTGTGGCAGCTCGATCCGGACATCGCCTATCTGTCGGGAGACACCCTGCCCGACGGGGTGCGCGGCTTCGAGGTGCTGGAGCAGTTGGCGTTCAGCGAAAGACACCTGCGGGGGGCGCTGTCGGTTCGAGGCGTGGGCGCGGTGGAGATCCTGGTCCGCGGTGTCGACGTCGACCCCGATGCGCTGCGGTCACGGCTTCGACTGCGTGGTTCGGCCCAGCTGTCCGTCGTCGTGACCCGGCTCGGGTCCGGGGCGGCAAGCCGGGCAACGGCATTCATATGTCGTCCGTCACGCTGATCGGCCACGTACCCTGGCTTCAACAGCGCCGTGGTCCGAGTCGGCGCCGATGATGAGGACGACGATGCGAATTCTCGCCGCTGCACTGTTGGCTGCCGGTGTCGTGGCGGGCTGGGCTGCCGCCCCGGCGGTGGCGGCCCAGACTGCCTGCGCGGACCTGGGCGGCACGGTCGATGAAGAGCAGGTCTGCCACGTGTTCGCGGAGAACTCCACGTACCGGTTGGACTTCACCTTTCCCGCCGACTACCCGGACCAGCAGGCCCTGACGGCCTATCTGACGCAGACCCGAGACGGATTCGTCAACGTCTCGGAGATGCCCGGGTCGTGGAACCTGCCCTATGTCCTCGACGGCAACGGTCGGGCCTACCGGTCCGGACCCGAGGACGCCGGAACCCGCAGCGTGGTCTTCGAGGTGTACGAGAACGTCGGCGGTGCGCGTCCGCAGACCTGGTACAAGTCGTTCAACTGGGACGTCGAGGCGGAGGCCCCGATCACCTTCGACACCCTGTTCAAACCGGACGCCCGGCCGTTGGACGTGATCTTCCCGATCGTGCAGTCCACGGTGGCTCGGCAGATCGGCGTGGACGCGCCGATCTCACCGGCTGACGGACTCGACCCGGCCAAGTACCAGGAGTTCGCGATCACCGACGACTCGGTGATCTTCTTCTTCGGCCAGGGCGAGATGATGCCCGGCGCCGGTGGCGCGCTGCAGGCGGCGGTGCCGCGCAGCGCGATCGCACCGATGCTGGCCTGAGCGGACCCGTCAGGCGCTGCTGGCGGGCTCTTTGTCCTTGCCGGTGGCGGGGTCGTAGTTCTCCCAGAACGTCGCGTTCTTGATGTCCAGGGCCGTCGGGTCGAACATCGGGTCCAGGCCCAGCTTCTTCTGCTTCTCGTAGTCCCACAGCGCCTTGTAGGCGGGCTGCTGCAGGATGATGATGCCGATGATGTTGAGCCATGCCATCAGGCCGACGCCGATGTCGCCCAGCGTCCACGCGTCCGACGCGGTGGACACCGCGCCGATGGTCACCGACACCAGGATCAGCGCCTGCAGCATCATCGTGGTGTTCGAGCCGACGGTGCCGCGGAGGTAGGGGACGTTGACGGTGTTGGTCTTGCCCAGCAGGAAACGCAGGTTCGTCTCGGCCATGTAGTAGTAGGCGATGATCGTGGTGATGCAGAAGAACGCCAGCGAGATGGCGATGAAGCTGGACCCGGCACCGCTCCACAGGGTGTCGAAGCCGGTCTGCGCGAACGTCGGGCCGACCTCGGCGTCGGCCGGCAGGATCGAGCCGCCCTCGCGGATGACCGCGCCGTCGGAGCTCTCGCCCTCGAACACCCGGTAGGCCCCGGTGGACAGGATCAGGAATCCGGTGGCCGTGCAGATGAACAGCGTGTCGATGTACACGGCGAAGGCCTGAACCAGGCCCTGTTTGGCCGGATGCGACACCTCGGCGGCAGCCGCGGCGTGCGGACCGGTGCCCTGGCCGGCCTCGTTGGAGTAGATGCCACGCTTGACGCCCCACATCACCGCGGAGCCGAGGATCGCCCCGAACGCCGAGTCGAGCCCGAATGCGCTGGAGAAGATCAGCGAGATAACTCCGGGGATCTCACCGGCGTTGAGCGCCACGATGATCAGCGCCAGGACGATGTAGACGATGGCCATGAACGGCACCACGACCGAAGCGAACGTCGCGATCCGCTTGACCCCGCCGATGATCACGAAGGCCAGCACGATCACGGTGCCCACGGCCACCCACCACTTGGACCAGCCCCAGGCGGAGTTCATCGCCGAGGCCATCGAGTTGGACTGCACGCTGGGCAGCAGCAGGCCCATTGCCAGGATGGTGACCGCCGCGAAGACGTAGCCGTAGATCTTCATCGCGGGCGCCGCTGCGGTGTGGGCGAAGGCCCTACTCAAGTAGTAGGCAGGGCCGCCGCGGTACTCGCCGGTGAGCGGGTCGCGGGTCTTGTAGATCTGGCCCAGCGTGCACTCGACGAACGACGTCGATGCCCCGAGGAAGGCGACGGTCCACATCCAGAACAGGGCGCCCGGACCGCCGAACGCGATCGCCGTCGCCACCCCGGCGATGTTGCCGGTACCCACGCGGCCGGCCAGTGAGATGGTCAGCGCCTGGAAGCTCGAGATACCCGAAGGCGACTTCTCGCCCTTGAACATCAGCCGGATCATCTCGGGTACCTGACGGACCTGGACGAACCTGGATCGGATGGAGAAGTACACGCCTGCGGCTAGACACAGGTAGACCAGCGCGTTGCTCCATATGTAGCTGTTCACGGTGCTCAGGAAATCCGACAAGGTGGTGTCCCCTCTGGTGGCGGCATCCGGGTGATCGCAATGGATGATTGCACCGGCGAGGGCTGCAGGTGTTGCGAAATTGTGAACTGGTTGTTGCGGAGGTCGCGGGATCAGGACGGCGCGAAACCGAAGACCCGGCCGTCACTGGTGGCGGTCACGATCCGCCCGTCCCGCCCGATCGACACCCCGACGGGCCATCCGGTGGCCCCGCGGAGGGGGTAGCTGTTCACCGTGCGGCCATCACCGAGGTCGAACACGACCAGGGCCATCCCGTCGTCGCCGTCGCGTGCCACGGTGTAGCCGATCCCGGCGAGGCTGGACGTCGACAGCGGTGACGTGTCGTCCCGGCTCCACACCTCGTCGCCCTGGTCACCGGCATCGCGAAACGCCATGAGCCGGGCTCCCGGGCCGCCGCCGGCGACGATCAACCCGCCCGGGGTGACCGACGGTGGGGTCTGGGGCAGGTAGTTCAGCGGCACCGACCACTTCTCTGTGCCGTCGTCGCTGCTGAGCGCCCACAGCCGCTCGTCGCGACCATTGACGTAGACCGTCGACCCGTCCGCGGAGAACACCGGGCTGGCCAATGGTCCGTCGGCGACAGCGTCGCTGGTCCACTCGCGGGTCAGCAGTGGGGTCTGACCCGGCCGGTACCGCAGACCGACCAGTACCGGCGCGTCGGCTCCCGGCTCCCACAACGTCAGCACGATGATGCCGGTCGCCTCGGAGAAGGCGGGTGCGGCGGCCACCGGGCACTCCGGGCGCGCCAGGCGGCAGTCGTCGAGACCGCGCTCGGAATCGGTGGGGTCGAGACCGGCGACCAGATCCAGCGAGTTGCCCGTGACGGTGCCCCGATGGGCGTCGAACACCAGCACCTGTCCGAGATGGGTTACCACCAGGAGATTTCCGGGCGACAGGATGCGGGTGGTCATCGGCATCCCGATCACCGGTTTGCGCCACCGGATCCATTGGGTGGTCGGAAACGACAACACCGCTCCGGGCTGACCGATGTAGACGTTGTCGAATCCGTCGAACATGGGGCTGGCGATGCCGCCGCCCTGGACCAGCCTGGTGCACCAGCGCTGCCGCGCCTGGTTGTCGGTCTCCCACACCATCAGCGAGCAACCCCCGGCGGTCTGGCCGTTGACGGCCAGGTACTCGCCGGACCCGAGCGCCGCTTGCGCGGCGAGCTCACCTTTGACCGAACGCGTCCACTCCAGACGCAGCGTGTCGGAGCCGTCGACGGGGGAGTAGCTGCTGTTGGCGGCGTCGGCGTACTGCGCGGCCCAGCCGGTCGCGGCGCGGGCCTGGACCCAGGAATCGGTGTTGCCGCAGCCGGTGAGCGCACCCGAGATCAGCGCCGTTGCGGCCAACGCGAGGATTCGCCGGAGCACTGGATCCCTTCTGAATCTTCGGAGCGGCCTGCCGCGTCCGGGTGTTGTTCGAGCCCAGGTGAGGGTAACCGTTCGACCCCACCGTGCTCGCGTAGGCTTTCCGGCCATGACGACGATGTGGGGTGCGCCGCTGCATAAGCGCTGGCGAGGCTCCCGACTGCGGGATCCGCGTCAAGCCGACTTCCTCACCGTGGCATCGCTGAAATGGATGCTGGCCAACCGCGCCTACACCCCGTGGTATCTGGTCCGGTACTGGCGGCTGCTGCGGTTCAAGCTCGCCAACCCGCACATCATCACCCGGGGCATGGTGTTCATCGGCAAGGACGTGGAGATCCAGGCGGCTCCCGAGTTGTCCGAGATGGAGATCGGCCGTTGGGTGCACATCGGGGACAAGAACACCATCCGCTGCCATGAAGGGTCGCTGCGCATCGGCGACAAGGTGGTGCTCGGGCGCGACAACGTGATCAACACCTACCTCGACATCGAGTTGGGCGACTCGGTGCTGATGGCCGACTGGTGCTACGTGTGCGACTTCGACCACCGGATGGACAGCATCGAGCTGCCGATCAAGGACCAGGGCATCGTCAAGAGCCCGGTGCGGATCGGCCCGGACACCTGGGTCGCGGCCAAGGTGACGGTGTTGCGGGGGACCAGCGTCGGCCGGGGGTGCGTGCTCGGCTCCCACGCCGTGGTCAAGGGCGACATCCCGGACTTCTCCATCGCGGTGGGGGCACCGGCCAAGGTGGTCAAGAACCGCAAGCTGTCGTGGGAGACGTCGGCGGCGCAGCGGGCCGAGTTGGCGGCGGCGCTGGCCGACATCGAACGCAAGAAGTCCGCCCGCTGACGGCGGAACCCGCCCAAGCGCTGCGTCCGCGCGACGTAGGTGACAGCATTCCGAAGGTGACCAACGGGACTTCGCACAACATCTCTTACCCCGCTCCAGGCGCCCACCCGTTCCGCAGGGACGAGGCGAAGTTGGCGTCGTTTGTCATCGTGCTGTTCGGCGCCACCGGTGACCTGGCGCGCCGCAAGCTGTTGCCGGGCCTCGCCCATCTGGAGCAGTCCGATCTGACCCCCGACATCCGGCTGATCGGCACGTCGCTCGAGGAGTACACCGACGAGGACTTCCGCGAGCTCGCCCGGGAGGCCATCGACTCGTTCGGCAACCACCCGTTCTCCGAGGAGGAATGGGACCAGTTCGCCGCGAAGGTGTCCTACATCCCGCAGTCGGCGGGGCCGGAAGCGCTCGCGGCGGCCGTTGCCGGCAGGGAGGCCGAGCTCGGTGCGGGGGTGCAGCGTCTGCACTACCTGTCCGTCCCTCCGAAGGCCGCTGAGTCGGTGATCACGATGCTCAAGGAGGCCGACCTGGTCGACCGGTCCCGGGTGGTGATGGAGAAGCCGTTCGGCACCGATCTCGAGAGCGCGGTGGAGCTCAACAAGTTCGTGCACGAGACGTTCGGGGAGACGCAGATCTTCCGCATCGACCACTTCCTGGGCAAGGAGGCCGCACAGAACATCCTGGCGTTCCGGTTTGCCAACGGTCTGTTCGAACCGATCTGGAACCGCAACTTCATCGACCACATCCAGATCGACATACCGGAGACGCTGGGCCTGGATCAGCGGGCCGACTTCTACGAGAGCACAGGCGCCTACAAGGACATGGTGGTCACCCATCTGTTCCAGGTGATGGCCTTCGTCGTGATGGAACCGCCGACCGCGCTGGAGCCGCGCGCCATCGGCGAGGAGAAGAACAAGGTCTTCCGGTCGATGCTGCCGGTGGAGCCCGCCTGCGTGGTGCGCGGGCAGTACTCGGGCTACCGCGAAGAGCAGGGGGTGGCACGGGACTCGGACACCGAGACGTTCATCGCGCTGAAGGTCGGCATCGACAACTGGCGTTGGGCGGGGGTACCGGTGTACCTGCGCACCGGCAAGCGGATGGCGGAGGGGCAACGGATCGTCTCGATCGCGTTCAAAGAGGCTCCGCGGACGATGTTTCCGCCCGGGTCCGGTGTCGGCTCCCAGGGGCCCGACCATCTCACCTTCGACCTGGCCGACTCGTCGAAGATCTCATTGTCGTTCTACGGTAAGCGGCCGGGCCCGGGCATGAAGCTCGAGAAGCTCTCGATGCAGTTCTCCACCCAGGAGACCGAATACAGCGACGATGTCCTGGAGGCCTACGAGCGTTTGATCCTCGACGCGATGCGCGGAGATCACACCCTGTTCACGACCGCCGAGGGCATCGAGTCGTTGTGGGAACGCTCCGCGCAACTGCTCGCCGACCCTCCACCGGCCAAGATGTATCAGCAGGGGACGTGGGGGCCCAACGCGATTCACCAACTGATCGCGCCCAACAGCTGGCGGCTGCCGTTCGAACGAGGTTGGCGTGACAAGAAGACACCCTGACGCTCACCGGTTGGGCAGCGGCCGCTCGACGATTGGCCTGCGCCGGTGTGGTTGGCGTTCAACGCGTTTGGCGGCCAGATAGACCTGCGAGGTCTCGGCGGCGACGGTCTGCCAGGCGAAGTCGGAGGTGAGCCGTTCGCGTGCCGCCCTGGCCCGTTGCTGAGCGGAGGCCGGCGAGTCGAGGACCAGCCGGACCGCCGCGGACAGTGCGGCCACGTCGCTGGGCGGGTACGACAGTCCGGTCTGGCCGTCGATCACTGCCTCGCCGAGCCCACCCGCATTGGACGTCACCAGGGGAGCGCCGGCTGCGGCGGCCTCGAGAGCAACGATGCCGAACGGTTCGTAATGCGACGGCAGCACGGCGGCATCGGCGCGGTGCAGCAACCTCAGCAGTTGCGAATGGTCAACGCGGCCGACAAAATTCGTAGCTTTGAGGACCCGGTGCTTGCGGGCCTGTGCCTTGAGGAACTCGAGCTGGGTGCCGTCTCCGGCGATGGTGAGGGTGGTTCCGGGATGCGTGCGGCGGATCCGGGGCAGGGCGGCGATCGCGTCGTGCACCCCTTTCTCATATTCGAGGCGGCCGAAGTACAGCAGCTGGGCGGGCCCCTGGTGGCGACGACGCAGCGCGAACGGCCAGCCGTCGGTGTCGATCCCGTTCCGGATGACCGAGATCTCGGCGAGTTCCGGTCCGAACAGCGTGCTGATCTCATCGCGCATCGACGCCGAACACGTGATGAGCGAGTCGGATTCACGCACCAGCCAGGACTCCAGGGCGTGGACCTGGCGGCTGACCGCCCCCGAGACCCAGCCCGAGTGTCGGCCTGCCTCGGTGGCGTGGATGGTGGAAACCAAAGGTACGTCGAAGAATTGGGCCAGGGTGACGGCGGGGTGTGCGACCAGCCAGTCGTGGGCGTGGACCACATCCGGGCGCCAGTCGGTCAGGCCGAGACCGGCGCGCACCATGGCATGGCCCATGGCGAGGGTCCACGCCATCATGTCCGCGCCGAAGGTGAACTCGTGGGGGTCCTCTGCGGCGGCGATCACCCGCACACCTTCGGTGACTTCGTCGGTGGACGGGTGGGTGTGCGGGTCGGTGCCGGTCGGCCTGCGGCTGAGCACGACGACGTCGTGGCCTGCCAGCGCCAGCTCGGTGGCCAGATGGTGCACATGGCGACCGAGGCCGCCGATGACCACCGGCGGGTACTCCCAGGACAGCAGCAGGATCTTCATCTTCATGTGCTCGGCAGTCTCCGCGCGTCGAGCGCTCCGAACAACCCGTCGGCGCGGTTCCATCCCTCGGCCAGGCGCTGTGCGTGCTCTGCACGGCCGGAGGCGAGCGCGCCGGCGATCTCGCGGGTGGCGTGCGCGTGCAGGTGTGCGCGGTAGCGGGCGTACTCGGCGGCCGAGTCCTTGCTGACCATGAACGGCCAGTCGCTGGACACCGTGAGCAGCGTCTCCCGCAGTATCTGGTCGGCGACGAACATCCTCGGTGTCGGAGCGCCCAGCGATCCCCGAGATCCCGACTGGGTGAGCACCTTGTCCACGGTGCTCAGTGCAGTGTCGACGACCTCGCTGTTGAGCTGCACCAGATCGGCCACCTTCTCACCGGACCACACCTGCCAGTCCTTGCCCGAGCCCCATGAGCTCGGCGGCAGGTCGACCGGGCCCCCGACGTAGCCATCGGAGACTGCGTCCGCCAGCGTGCCCACCCGGACACCGGCGGCGGGCAGCGCCCGCAGCACCCGTTCGAGCCAGGTCGGGCCCTCGTACCACCAGTGCCCGAACAGTTCGGTGTCGAAGGCGGCGATGACGTGGGCGGGCCTGCCGATCCGCGCGCTCTCGGCGGTCAGCCGCCGCCGCACGGTGTCGACGAAATCGGTCACGTGAACGTCCACCGCGGCGTCGGCGCGCCGTGGGTCGTAGGGCGCCTTGGCGTCCGAGGGGACGCTGCGTCCTGTCACCCGCGCGGGCTTGAGCCCGGTGACGTGGTCATAGGTGTGGAAATCGCGGTAGGCCGGGTGACCGGGATAGCCGGATTTCGGTGACCAGACGCGGTAGCTGACCGCCAGATCGCGCCCGAACGCCACGACGTCGGATGCGGCGACCGGCCGGCCCAGCGAGGTGTCTCCGTGCAGAGACGGCCCGTCGACCATGAAGTGGCCGACGCCCGCGGCGGCGTAGTCGACCTCCATACCGGGGGCGTACGCGCACTCCGGTGCCCAGATGCCCGCCGGGGTGTGGGCGAATCGCTGGCCTGCGTCCGCGAGCCCCTCGCGGAGCGCGAACTCGCGCAGCCGGGGATTGAGCAACGGCTGGAACGGATGAGCCAGCGGTCCGCCGAGAAGCTCGATCACCTCGCCGTCGAGCAGCTCGCGGAACACCGGGCTGGCGCCGTGGCGCCACAGCGTGTCGAACTCCGAGAGCTCCCGATCCGCCTCGGCGTACTCCCGAGACCCGAACTGCCGCAGGGCTTCCGGTGTGGACGCCGGTGACGAGGCCGGTGACGCCCGGAGGGTCGCCGCCTCGAGGGCGCGCAGTTGCCAGTTGGCCAGCCAGTGGTGCATACCCTGCAGGCAGTAGGGGTCGTCGAGCTGTGCGGCCACCACCGGGGTGATGCCGAGCGTGACCAGGTGCCTGCGGTTCTCGGCCGCGAGGGTACGCAGCACCCGCACCAGCGGAAGGTAGGCCGCCGACCACGACTGGTAGAGCCATTCCTCGCCGACCGGCCACCGTCCGTGATGAGCCAGCCAGGGCAGGTGCGTGTGCAGAACCAGGGTGAACAGCCCGGGCACCGGGGTCGCGTCGGCCGGTCCGGGGTCGACCTCCGTCACGGACGCACCGCGATCGCGATGAGGTCGAGGCTGTCGTCGATGGCCCTGTCGTCGCGAGTTCCCGCTTCGACGATGTCGAAGTCGTCCGTGCTGACGGCCGCGACGTCAGCGAGCAGGTCGTCGGGCCACGGGGCGTCGGCCACTGCGCGCTCGATCTGCGCGTCGATGATGGACCCACCGTGGCGGGTGTCGAATTCGGCCAGCCGCGCGCCGTGAAAGACGCCGTACACCCCTTCGATCTCGAAGCCGGCCGACTCCAGCAGTTCGGTCAGCTCGGCGGCGTTGAGTTCGCGGGTGTGGAAGGGGTTGACCGGAGTGTCGCGACCGGGGGAGAAGGTGATGCGGTTGGGGGTGGAGATGAGCAGTACCCCGCCGGGGCGCAGCACCCGGTGACACTCGGCGACGAACTGTTCCTGGTCCCAGAGGTGTTCGATCACCTGGAAGTTGACCACCACATCCACGGACTCGGCGGGCAGTGGCAGTTCGGCGAGGTTGCCCTGGCGCATGTCGACGCGGGGATAGCGCGCGCGGACGTGGGCCACCGCCGAATCGTCGTAGTCGAGGCCGATCACGCGACGGGCGACGTCGGCGATCAGATCGGCGCCGTATCCCTCGCCGCAGCCCGCCTCCAGCACGTCGCGGTCGCAGCAACGCTCGACCAGCCGTCGATAGACCACCTCGTGGCGCCGAAACCAGTAGTTCTCCTCGGCCAGACCGGGCACGGTGCGCTCGCCGGTCAGCGGCATGGGGGCGGCCGCCGGAGCCCTGCCAGGCTCTGTCGCCCCGGTAACAGATGCGCTCATTGGAAGGCAGGCTAACCCGTAACCGTCCGGAGGCGAACAGTTCGTCGAACCCGCACTGTTCGCGGGGCCGACAGAGCACAAACTTCGACCAGCTATGGTGTTTCTGCGAACCACCAATAAGTTACTTGCGGGTAACATGGTGGTTGTTGCTTCAAACGTGATATTGCGGGCCGGTCACCGGCCCCTTCGAGGAGGACGAACCAGAGTCATGACGAATATCGTGGTCCTGATCAAACAGGTCCCAGACACATGGTCGGAGCGCAAGCTGTCCGAGGGTGATTGGACCCTCGACCGAGAGGCCGCCGACGCCGTGCTCGACGAGATCAACGAGCGTGCCGTCGAGGAGGCGCTGTTGATCAAGGAGCGCGAAGGCGGCGACAGCACCGTCACGGTCCTCACCGCCGGTCCCGAACGCGCCACCGAGGCGATCCGCAAGGCCCTGTCGATGGGTGCCGACAAGGCGGTTCACCTGGTCGACGAGGGTATGCATGGATCCGACATGGTGCAGACGGGCTGGGCGCTGGCCCGCGCGCTGGGCACCATCGAGGGCACCGAACTGGTCATCGCAGGCAACGAGGCGACCGACGGCACCGGCGGCGCGGTCCCGGCCATCATCGCCGAGTACCTGGGCCTGCCCCAGCTGACCCACGTGCGAAAGCTGAGCGTGGAGAACGGCAAGGTCACCGCCGAGCGCGAGACCGACGACGGCCTGTTCACGCTCGAGGCGAGCCTGCCTGCGGTCGTCAGCGTCAACGAGAAGATCAACGAGCCCCGCTTCCCCTCCTTCAAGGGCATCATGGCCGCCAAGAAGAAGGAAGTGACCACTCTCACGCTGGCCGAGATCGGTGTCGAGGCCGACGAGGTGGGCGTTGCCCACGCCGGCTCCAAGGTGCTCTCGTCGACCCCGAAGCCGCCCAAGACCGCGGGCGAGAAGATCACCGATGAGGGCGAGGGCGGCACCAAGGTCGCTGAGTACCTGGTCGCCCAGAAGATCATCTAGGCAGATCTTCCACCACATCCTTAACTCCTGACATCCATGAACCACCTGACAGACATAGAGGCGAACGAAACGCATGGCTGAAGTACTCGTGCTCGTGGAGCACGCCGAAGGTGCGCTGAAGAAAGTCAGCGCTGAACTGATCACCGCCGCCCGTGCGCTGGGCGAGCCCTCCGCCGTGGTGGTGGGCAAGCCCGGTACGGCCGAACCGCTCATCGAGGGACTCAAGTCCGCCGGTGCCGGCAAGATCTACCTCGCCGAATCCGACGACGCGGAGAGCTACCTGATCACCCCGCAGGTGGACGTGCTGGCCTCCCTGACCGAATCCGTGACACCTGCCGGCGTGCTGCTGTCGGCCAACGCGGACGGCAAGGAGATCGCAGGTCGGCTGGCCGCCCGCATCGGTTCGGGTGTGCTGACCGACGTCGTCGAGGTGAAGGAGGGCGGCAAGGGCGTGCACTCGATCTTCGGCGGTGCGTTCACCGTCGAGGCCGAGGTCGTCGGCGACACCCCGGTGATCACCCTGCGCGCCGGTTCGGTCGACGCGGAGCCCGCCGACGGCGCCGGCGAGGTCGTCACCGTCGAGGTGCCGGCCGCGGCCGAGAACGCGACGAAGATCACCTCCCGTGAACCCGCCGTCGCGGGCGACCGCCCCGAGCTCGCCGAGGCGACCGTGGTCGTCTCCGGTGGGCGTGGTGTCGGCAGTGCCGAGAACTTCGGCATCGTCGAAGAACTGGCGGACTCGCTCGGTGCCGCCGTCGGCGCCTCGCGTGCCGCGGTGGACTCGGGCTACTACCCGGGCCAGTTCCAGGTCGGCCAGACCGGCAAGACCGTGTCTCCGCAGCTCTACATCGCGTTGGGCATCTCCGGGGCGATCCAGCACCGTGCCGGCATGCAGACCTCGAAGACGATCATCGCGGTGAACAAGGACGAAGAGGCGCCGATCTTCGAGATCGCCGATCTCGGCGTCGTCGGTGACCTGTTCAAGGTGACCCCGCAGCTGACCGAGGCGGTCAAGACCCGCAAGGGCTGACGACCCAGTTCTGACCCGAGGACCCCGGCGCACCTGTGGCGCCGGGGTTCTTGCGTCTGCGGCGGGACCACACTTCGTCATCTGGCGCTCACGGACACGTCACGCGCACGATGCCCTCCGGAGACCCGGCTCGGCAACCGTGCACGTTATGAGCACTGCTTCTGTACTCATCCGATCCGACAGCACTGCCTCAGCGGGTTCCGCGCCGCGGTACTCGATGCTGCTGTGCACCGACGCAGACTCGATCGAGGCTGCGCAACGCCTGCGCTACGACGTCTTCACCTCGGAGCCGGGTTTCGCGCTGAAGGCCGATCGCACGGACGGCCGGGACGCCGACCGCTTCGACGAACACTGCGACCACCTGCTCGTCCGCGACGACGACACCGGCGAACTCGTCGGTTGCTACCGGATGCTGCCGCCGTCCGGTGCGATCGCTGCCGGCGGTCTGTACATCGCCACCGAATTCGACGTCACCGCACTCGACCCGTTGCGTCCCTCGCTGGTCGAAATGGGGCGTGCGGTGGTGCGTGAAGACCATCGCAACGGCGCCGTGGTGCTGTTGATGTGGGCCGGGATTCTGGCCTACCTGGACCGCAGCGGCTACGACCACGTCACCGGTTGTGTCTCGGTCCCGATCCTGGATCCGGCGGGCCGTGGTGCTGCGGGCAGTCAACTGCGGGGGGTGCGCGACTTCGTGCTGCGGCGTCACGCCGCGCCACCCGAGTACGGCGTCCGGCCCTTCCGGCCCGTCGTGATCGACGGTGTCGCGCTCGACGACATCGAACCACCGGACCGACTGTCGGTGCCCCCGCTGATGCGTGGCTACCTGCGGTTGGGTGCCCAGGTGTGTGGTCAGCCGGCCCACGACCCCGACTTCGGGGTGGGAGACTTCCCGGCGCTGCTCGACAAGCGCCACGCCGACACCCGCTACCTGCGCCGACTCCGTTCGGTCGGTGCGGCGACCGCGATGGCCGGCGGGGTGCCGTCATGACCGCCACCACGCCCGAGCACGCCTGGCTGCAGCGCGCGACCTGCGGCGCCGGATGCGTGCACGCCGGCGCAGACGTGCCCGGTCGACGGTGGGTGGTCGCGGTGCGCACTGCGTGGCGTGTGGCAGCGGCTCTGCTGCTGTTCTCGGGAGTGTGGCTGCTGGCTGTGCCGATGCCGGGTCGATCGCATCTGCAACGTGGCTACTGCCGAATGATGCTGCGGTGCCTCGGGGTACGGATGTCGGTGTCGGGCGGACCGATCCGCAACCTGCGCGGCGTGCTGGTGGTGAGCGGGCACGTGTCATGGCTGGACACCTTCGCGATCGGCGCCGTGCTGCCGGGGTCGTTCGTCGCCCGCGCCGACCTGGTGGAGTGGCCGGCGCTCGGCCCGATCGTCCGGCTGATGAAGGTCATCCCGATCGACCGGGGCCGGCTGCGCAGGCTGCCGACGGTGGTGGCTGCCGTTGCCGACCGGTTGCGGGCCGGCCACACCGTGGTCGCGTTCCCGGAAGGGACCACATGGTGCGGTCTCGGCTACGGCCGGTTCCGCCCGGCGATGTTTCAGGCGGCGGTCGACGCCGGCCGGCCCGTGCAGCCGCTGCGGCTGAGCTACCGGCACAAAGACGGGCGGCAGTCCACCGTGCCGGCGTTCGTCGGTGACGACTCGCTGCTGACGTCGATCAAGCGGGTCATCACCGCGCGCCGCACCGTCTGCCACGTCTCGGTCGAGTCGCTGCAACTGCCCGGTGCGGACCGTCGTGAGCTGGCCGCGCGCTGCGAGGTCGCTGTGCGTGGCGAGATGAGGTCAGCGCTGACGAATGGGTCCGGCTGCGGTGAGGGCCACGCACTGGTGGCGTGAGCGGAATGGGGTCGGCAGGCGCATGACGGCTATTGTGGAACGGTCATGTCTGCGTGCACGCCGGTCTATCTCGACCACGCCGCCACCACCCCGATGCGTCCCGCCGCGATCGAGGCGATGGCTGCTGTGCTGGCGACGGTCGGCAACGCGTCCTCGTTGCACGGTTCCGGTCGGCTGGCCAGGCGCCGGTTGGAGGAATCGCGCGAGACCACGGCCAAGTTGCTCGGGGCACGCCCGTCGGAGGTGATCTTCACCGCAGGCGGTACGGAGAGCGACAACCTCGCGATCAAGGGGATCTTCTGGGCGCGCCGCGATGCGTCGCCGCAGCGCCGCCGCATCATCACCACGCCCGTCGAACACCACGCGGTGCTCGACGCCGTGCAGTGGCTGGTGGAACACGAGGGCGCGGAGGTGACGTGGCTACCGGTCGACGCGGTCGGGGCGGTGAGTCCCGCAGCGCTGCGCGCCGCCGTCGGTGACCCTGCCGAAGTCGCCCTCATCTCGGTGATGTGGGCGAACAACGAAGTCGGCACCGTCATGCCGATCGCCGAGTTGGCGGCCGTCGCGTCGGAGTTCGACATTCCCATGCACAGTGATGCGATCCAGGCCGTCGGCCAGGTCCCGGTGGACTTCGCCGCCAGCGGGCTGTCGGCGATGAGCGTGGCCGCGCACAAGTTCGGTGGGCCCACCGGTGTGGGTGCTCTGCTGCTACGTAGGGACACGGCCTGTGTGCCGCAGTTGCACGGCGGCGGCCAGGAGCGCGACGTCCGTTCCGGCACGCAGGATGTCGCCGGCGTGGTGGGAATGGCCGCTGCTGCCCGGGCGGCGGTCGAGAACATGGAGGCCACTGCGGCCCGCCTGCGGGCCCTGCGCGACCGGTTGGTCGACGGGGTGCTTGCGACGATCGATGACGTCTACGTCAATGGTGCGCCGGGGGCGGCCCGGTTACCCGGCAACGCCCACTTCACGTTCCGTGGCTGCGAAGGCGATTCCCTGTTGATGCTGTTGGACGCCAAGGGAATTGAATGTTCCACTGGTTCGGCGTGCACTGCCGGGGTGGCGCAGCCGTCCCATGTGCTGACGGCGATGGGTGCGGACCCGGCCAGTGCGCGCGGGTCGCTGCGGCTGTCGCTGGGACACACCAGCACCGACTCCGACGTCGACGCGGTCCTGGAGGTGTTGCCCGCGGCGGTCGAACGGGCCCGGCAAGCCGCGCTGGCCGGTTCGGGGCCCCGATGAGGGTGCTCGTCGCGATGAGCGGTGGCGTGGATTCCTCGGTCGCCGCCGCCAGGATGGTCGACGCCGGTCACGACGTCGTCGGCGTGCACCTGGCGCTGTCCAAGGCGCCGGGGACCTTGCGCACCGGCTCACGCGGGTGCTGTTCGAAGGAAGACGCGGGCGACGCCCGCCGTGTTGCCGACGTGCTCGACATCCCCTTCTACATCTGGGATTTCGCCGACCGGTTCAAAGAGGACGTGATCGACGATTTCGTGGACTCGTACTCCCGGGGTGAGACACCCAACCCGTGTGTGCGCTGTAATGAGCGAATCAAATTCTCCGCGTTGGCCTCCCGCGCGATGGCCCTCGGCTTCGACGCGCTGGCCACCGGTCACTACGCCCGGTTGTCGGCCGGGCGACTGCGCCGGGCCGTGGACCACGACAAGGATCAGTCCTACGTGTTGGCGGTGCTCACCGCCGAGCAGCTGCGACATGCCGTGTTCCCGATCGGCGACACTCCGAAAGCGCAGATCCGGGAAGAGGCCGCCCGCCGCGGACTATCGGTGGCGGACAAGGCCGACAGCCATGACATCTGCTTCATCCCGTCGGGCGACACCCGAGCGTTCCTGGGGGCCCGCATCGGCGTGCGACGCGGCCAGGTGGTCGACGGCGCAGGCACGGTGCTCGCCGAGCACGACGGAGTGCACGGCTTCACCATCGGCCAGCGGAAGGGACTGGGCATCGCCGGCCCCGGTCCGGACGGCCGCCCTCGCTACGTGACCGGTATCGACGCCGACACCGGTACCGTGCGCGTCGGTGACCTCGCCGACCTGGAGGTGACCACCCTGGCAGGGGATGCGCCGGTGTTCACCTCGGGAGTCACCCCCGACGGCCCGGTGGAATGCGTGGTTCAGGTGCGCGCTCACGGCGGGATCGTCGACGCGGTCGCCGAGTTGCGCGGCGACACATTGGCGATCGAGCTGCGGGCGCCGTTGCGGGGCGTGGCACCCGGCCAGACCGTGGTGCTCTACCGCCCCGATCCCGACGGCGACGAGGTCCTCGGCAGCGCGACGATTCGCGAGGCGCACTAGCCGGGCACGTTGGCGAGGATGTTCGACATGACGATGTCGGGCACCGAGTCCGGGAACGCGCAGAACGTCACCTCCACCAGCACGACGGACTTCACCCGGTAGTCGCGTCCACAGTTGCCCGGGCGGGTGTGAACGGAGTCCTCGGTCGCTGTCACAGCGCCCACGATGGCCGGACCCGAATCGGTCGCATCACATCCTGCGATCCGCTCGACGAGGCCATCGAAGGCGCGCTGGGCAACCGCCGCGTCGCGGTAACCCGCGGCCGCCTGCGAGATCAGACCGCCCCTCGGCGGGTTCTGAAATGTCGACTTGTGGAACTCTTCGACCTCGGACCCGAAGATCTGCGATTCGGCGAACACCCATTGGCATTGCGGCGGAACGGATTCAAACATCACATCGATGTCGACGGGCACCTTGCTGTCCATCCCGGGGATGGCGGTGAGGTCTTCGCCGGCCCCGGTGATGGCCTGCATTTCCGCACGCTCGAGCAGCACGGCGTCGACGTCGACTGGCGAACGCGAGTCCTCGTCGACACCAGGTGCCGGCCGGACTGCGGTTCCGGCCACAGTGTGCGCGCACCCGGCGACGAACATGGCGACGGCGCACAGCGCAGACGCGCACAGCGCAGACGCGCGCAGCGGGGCCGTCATCCGCATGACAGTAGTCCGTCGCATAGTGTCGTTCGAGTGAGCGTTTTCGCCAATGCGACCGGTGTCGGATCGTGGCCGGGCTCGTCGGCCCGGCAGGCCACCGAGATCGTCGTCGGCGAGTTGCACCGCCTACCGCACCTCGTCGAGTTACCCGAGCGTGGTGTGGGAGCAGACATGATCGGTCGCGCCGGCGCGCTGCTTGTGGACATCGCCATCGACACCGTGCCCCGGGGGTACCGAATCGCAACCGGTCGCCGATCGGTGACCCGTCGGGCGGTGAGCCTCCTCGACGAGGACGTCGACGCGCTCGAGGAAGCCTGGGAGACCGCCGGACTACGCGGTGGCGACCGCGTGGTCAAGGTGCAGGCACCGGGCCCGGTCACCCTGGCGGCGCACTTGGAGCTCCCCGGCGGGCACCGGGCCATCACCGACACCGGTGCGGTCCGCGATCTGACGACCTCACTGGCCGAAGGCGTGGCAGTGCTGCGGGCGCAACTCACAAGACGCCTCGAGGCGGCGGTGGTCGTGCAGTTCGATGAGCCTTCACTGCCGGCCGCCCTCGCGGGCCGCTTGACGGGTGTGACGCGCTTCTCACCGGTGCATCCGGTGGACGAATCGGTGGTCACCCAGTTGGTCGATGAATGTGTCGCCGTTGTCGGCGGTGAGGTCGCAGTGCACAGCTGCGCGGCGGGCCTGCCGTGGAAGTTGCTGCAGCGCAGCACTATCTCCGCGGTATCGGTGGATGTGCAGGCCCTGACCGCGGCGGACCTCGACGGTGTCGGCGAATTCGTCGAATCCGGCCGCACGGTCCTGCTCGGAGCCGTGCCGACCGTGGTTTCCGGACCGGAGCCTTCTGCCCGCCAGATCGCCACGACCGTTGCAGCGGTGACCGACCGGCTGGGGTTCCCGCGTGCCGTGCTACGCGACCGCATCGGTGTCACGCCGGCCTGCGGACTCGCCACCGCGACGCCGGCATGGGCACGCAGAGCCATCGAGCTCGCTCAGCAGGCCGCTGATGCGTTCGCCGAAGACCCTGAGGCGGTCTGACCTGCCAGCGTTAGGCGGCGTCGAAGGTGACGAGGTCGATGCTGAGTTGGCCTTCGATGAGGCTGAGTCGTCGGCGTACTGGTGGTCCGGGTAGTGGTGGGGCGGTGGAGTGGTAGACCGCGCCGGTGGGGGTGCGGTAGTCGGCGTGGTGTTCCCCGTCGATATCGGTGGTGGTGACCTGCCAGCCGGGGGCTTCTTTGGTGTAGTTGCAGGCTTCGCAGTCACCGAGGCCGTTGAGTGCGCTGGTGGGGCCGCCGTCGCGGACCGGGGTGGCGTGGTCGCAGTGCCGGATCGGGGCATCGCAGTACGGGGTCCGGCATTTCTGGTCGCGCAGTTGCAGGAATCGTGCCAGCGCTTTGGGGAAGATCCTCGCCCGGGATTCCATCGCCACCAACTGCCCCGAGGTGGGGTGGCGGTACAGCCGGCGCAGCGTGGCTTTCACCTTGGTGTCGGTGGCGGCGTCGCCGGTCAGCTTGCAGGCCAGCCCGGCCGGGATAGGACCAAACCCTTGCAGCCAGGCCGGTTCGGTGTCGTCGCCGGCCAGGGTGGTGTCGGCCATCACCATGTTCAGTGCCACCGGCACCGGCTTGGTGGCCGGGCGCCCGGTGATCCGCTGATAGGCGGTATCGGCCATCACCTGACCCCGCGACCGCCCATCACCGCTCAGGTCGGCTTCGCGCTTCAACGCGGCGTACATCGCGACTCCCTGCTGCACGGGCAGCAGGACCGTCAGGTAGGTCATGGTGTCCGGGGCCGGGCGGATCCACACCCCACGATCGGCGGCGGCTTTGGCGGAGCGGGCCACCACCGCCGCGGCATCCAGGCGGGCGGCGATCTTCTTGGCTTCGGCTTCGACCTGGTGATTGCCCCACCCGGACAGACGCGAGGTGTCGGCGCACAGTTCGGCGTCCAACTCCCGGCGGTGCTCCACGCTCAAACACGCCGATTGTTTGACGATCAGGGTGGCCCGCCATTCCGAGAGCATCCCGGTTTCGAGTGCGGCCAGGGTGTGGGGCATCTCGTGCACCAACGCCTGGGCGAACCCGAGATGGCGGTTCCCGCACGTCGGGGCCTCCCGGCGGGCCAGCGCCACCTCCGACGCCAACCCNTTGCCGCGGCGCCGCNCCGGCACCCCGGCNGCTTGCTCNGCGGCGCGNCGTTTGGCCGCCCACANCGCCGTCNCCCNCGCNTGGGCCGCCGCNGCCACGCTTTTCAGCGTCTCGAGCTGCTCGACCTGCGCGCGCAGCTCAGCCTCACCNGCNGCCNCATCCACATCGAACACACGTTCGAAGAACATGGAATCAGACTAAACCACCCCACCGACATCACTGCGCCGTGCGCAGGTCCTTGCGCAGGATTTTTCCCGACGCCGATTTCGGGACCGCGTCGATGAACGCGACCCGGCGGACCTTCTTGTACGGGGCCACCTGGCCGGCGACGTACTCCATCACCTCGTCCTCGGTCAGGTCGGCGTCCTGGAGCTTCACGACAAACGCCTTGGGCACTTCCTCGCCCTCGTCGTCCTGTACGCCGACCACCGCGGCATCGGCGATCTTCGGGTGGGCCAGCAGTACGGCCTCAAGTTCAGCGGGCGGCACCTGGTAGCCCTTGTACTTGATCAGTTCCTTGAGCCGGTCGACGATGTACACGCAGCCGTGGGCGTCCACTTGCGCGAGGTCGCCGGTGTGCAGCCAGCCGTCGGCGTCGATGGTCGACCTGGTGGCCTCGTCGTTGTTGAGGTAGCCGGCCATCACATTGGGCCCCTTGAACCACAGCTCGCCGGTTCTGCTCAAACCCTCTGCGGGCGGTGTGATCTCGTCGCCGGTCTCCGGGTCGACGATCTTGGATGCGGCGTTGGACACCGTCCAGCCGACCGAGCTGAGCGGAGCCTCCGCCCGCATGTTGTGCCGGCCGCCGTCGAACGGGGTGATGTGACTGACCGGGCTCAGCTCGCTCATCCCGTAGCCCTGCACCACCTTGCACCCCAGTCGCTCGGCGACGGCCTGGCCGAGTTCGGCGTCCAGCGGTGCGGCACCGGACATCACGACGTTGAGCGACGACAGGTCGTACGAGTCCACCAGCGGGTGCTTGGCGAGCGCCACCGCAACCGGAGGCGCGATGAAGGCGATGGTGCACTTGTGCTCGGCGATGCTGCCCAGGAACTCGCCGAGGTCGAAACTCGGCATGATGACCAGCCGCGCACGGGCGTGCAGCGCTGCGTTGAGCAGGACCGTCATCCCGTAGATGTGGAAGAACGGAAGCACAGCCAGGACGACGTCGTCGGAGACCATTCCGTGCAGCGGGCGGATCTGGGCCACGTTGGCGACCAGGTTGCGGTGCGTCAGCATCACGCCCTTGGGGTTTCCGGTGGTCCCTGAGCTGTAGGGAAGCACCGCGAGATGCGACGACGGCGCGAAGTTCACCTCTGGGGCCGGGGTTCCGCCGGCCAGCAGGTCGGTGGCATTGGGATGGCCGTCGGTGTCGCGGCCCGCCCCGTCGAGCACCACCAGGTTCTCGTCGGGGATGCCCGCCGCCGCGGCGCCTTCCTTGGCCTGCGCCAGCATCGGCGTGACGGTGATCAGCATCTTGGCGTCGGAATCGGTCAGCTGCTTGGCGATGTCCTTGGCGGTGAACAGCGCGTTGATCGTCGTGGCGGTCGCACCGGCGCGCAGGATGGCGTGGAAGGCGACGGCGAACGCCGAGCTGTTCGGGGCGAGAAGTCCGACCACGTCGCCGACGCCGAGGCCGCGTTCGGCCAGCGCACCGGAGAATGAATCGATCAGTGCGACCATCTCTCGGTAGGTGGTTTTCCTGCCGGACTTCGTGTCGATCAGCGCGACGCGGTCGGCGTCGGCGCTGTCCAGCTGGGTGAACAAATAGTCGTAGACGCTGGCCGTCGGGATGTCGACTTCGGGGAAGGGGCTCGCGAAGGTCATGGTCCCGATCGAACCATGCCCGGTCCCGGCCGGGTCAGCGTTCGTCGAGCTGTTTCACCGATTTCTTCGGAGCGACCAACCGGAACGACGAGTCGATCAGCTCGGTGACCTCGTCCCAGTCCACTGCCTGGACTGTGAAGTCCATTCCCAGCCAGCCGAACGGCCCCATGTACGCGGGGTAGAAGAAGCGGTTGTCCTGCTCGAGCGCCCTGCGGTCGCTGTCGTCGACCTTGACCAGGATCGAGTGTGGGTGCGGCACGTACTCGTTCTTTGCCGCGCCCTCGACACTGCGTTTGACACTTCCGCCGTACATCACGAACATCTTGGGCGCACAGAACACCGGCCGGCCCCAGGAGATCTTCTCGAACGTCGCCGGGAACCCGAGGGCGATATCGCGCACTTCGGCCAACCCCATGTCGTCCTCGCGGAACATGATCGGATGCGGCATGACATCAGGGTATCCACACCGACATCGATGACGCCGGGTGTCCGAGGGCTCAGATAACCTGCGGGGGTGAGTCCCAAGGCGATCCCGGATCCTGAGGCGGCGCTGGCAGAGCAGGCTGACGATGCCCCCGTCGCCGAGCTTCGGCGCCGGTGGCAGGAACTCGCCGACGAGGTACGTGGCCACCAATTCCGCTACTACGTCCGCGACGCACCGGTGATCTCGGACGCAGAGTTCGACACGCTGTTGCGCGAACTCCAGGCGCTCGAAGATTCCCACCCCGAGCTGCGGACACCGGACTCGCCCACACAGCTCGTCGGCGGCGCGGGGTTCGCCACCGATTTCGCCTCGGCCGATCACCTCGAGCGGATGCTGAGCCTGGACAACGTGTTCACGCCCGACGAACTCGCTGCGTGGGCTGAGCGGATCAAAGGGGAGATCGGCCACGACGCGCACTATCTGTGCGAGTTGAAGATCGACGGCGTCGCGCTGGCGCTCGTCTACCGCGACGGACGGCTCGTCCGCGCGGCGACGCGCGGCGATGGGCGCACCGGCGAGGACGTCACCCTCAATGCGCGCACCATCGACGATATCCCGGAAAAGCTCACCGGCTCTGAGGAATTCCCGGTCCCATCGGTGCTGGACGTACGCGGTGAGGTGTTCTTCCGGATCGCTGATTTCGAGGACCTGAACGCGGGTCTGGTCGCCGAGGGTAAGCCGCCGTTCGCCAACCCGCGCAACAGCGCGGCCGGGTCGCTGCGGCAGAAGAACCCGGCGGTGACCGCACGGCGCAGGCTGCGGATGATCTGCCATGGGCTGGGGCACATAGAAGCCCCCGCGGGCTTCCCCTTCACATCGCTGCACGACGCCTATCGGGCACTCGATGCGTGGGGGCTGCCGGTGTCCGAACACGCGGTCCAGGTCAAGGGCCTCGATGCGGTCACCGAGCGGATCGCCTACTGGGGTGAGCACCGCCACGACGTCGATCACGAGATCGACGGAGTCGTCGTGAAAGTCGACGACGTGTCGCTGCAGCGCCGCCTCGGTTCGACATCACGCGCTCCGCGCTGGGCGGTGGCCTACAAGTACCCGCCCGAGGAAGCCACCACAAAACTCCTCGACATTCGTGTCAACGTGGGACGCACCGGGCGGGTGACGCCCTTCGCGTACATGGAGCCGGTGACAGTCGCAGGATCGACGGTCGGGCTGGCGACGCTGCACAACGCCTCGGAGGTCAAACGCAAGGGTGTGCTGATCGGTGACACCGTGGTGATCCGGAAGGCCGGCGACGTCATCCCCGAGGTGCTGGGTCCGGTCGTCGACCTGCGTGACGGCTCCGAGCGGGAGTTCGTGATGCCTACCCACTGTCCGGAGTGCGGGACCGAACTCGCACCCGCCAAGGAGGGTGACGCAGACATCCGCTGTCCCAACTCGCGCACGTGTCCGGCGCAGTTGCGGGAGAGGGTATTTCACGTGGCGGGGCGCGGCGCCTTCGACATCGAGGGCCTCGGCTACGAGGCCGCCACAGCGCTGCTGCAGGCGGGAGTCATCACCGACGAAGGCGATCTGTTCGACCTCACCGCCGAGGATCTGTTGCAGACCGACCTGTTCACCACCAAGGCCGGGGAGGTCTCGGCCAACGGCAAGCGGTTGCTGGCCAACCTGGGCAAAGCCAAATCCCAACCGCTGTGGCGGGTTCTGGTCGCGCTGTCGATCCGGCACGTGGGGCCCACCGCCGCACGGGCACTGGCGACGGAGTTCGGCAGCCTCGATGCGATCACCGAGGCATCAGAGGAACAACTGGCCGCAACCGAAGGGGTCGGGCCGACCATCGCCGCCGCGATCATCGACTGGTTCACCGTCGACTGGCACCGCGCGATCGTCGACAAATGGCGCGAGACCGGCGTACGGATGGCCGACGAGCGCGACGCCAGTATCGAACGCACGCTGGAGGGGCTGTCGATCGTCGTCACCGGGTCACTGCCCGGCTTCTCCCGCGACGATGCGAAGGAAGCCATCATCGCCAGGGGTGGCAAGGCGGCCAGCTCGGTGTCGAAGAAGACAGCGTATGTGGTGGCCGGCGATGCGCCAGGATCCAAGTACGACAAGGCAATCGAACTCGGGGTGCCGGTGCTCGACGAGGACGGCTTCCGGCGCCTGCTGGAGGACGGGCCTGCGGCGTTGGAGCAGTAGGAATCAGCGCAGGATCGTCGCGATGATCCCGGCCAGATAACCCAGGCGGGCCACCTCGCTCGGCCGGAAGACCGGACCGCCCGGGCGGCCGAGGACGACGGCGGTGCGGGCATCGCCCAGCGGCGCGGCGGCCAGTGTGGTGTCCATATCGCGCCACACCTGGGGCACCCAGTCGGCGGTGGCGTCCAGGGCTTCGGCGTGGTCGATCGGAAGCCACGGCGTCTCGGCGGCCTGGGTTTCCGGCGCTCCTTGACTGCCGACAAGGCGCTGCGGGCCGCCATCGGTCAGCTGGGTAACCGTGCACCAGCCGACACGCAGCACTTTGGGGGCTTCATCGACGAGCACCTGGAACCTGTTGAGCGTGCCGTCGGCCGCGGCCACGTGGTCGATCAACTCCAGTTCCCGGTGGGCTTCCAGCAGCCCGGTGTGCGGCCGGATGCTGTCGACGTACACACCATTGAGCTTCTCGGCGGCGGTGATCAGCATGTCGGCCATCGCGCCCGAAGGAAGGTCGACCACCAGGTCGTCGACCGCGTAACCGGCCGCCCGCTCGACCACGTCGAGGGACAGGATGTCGGCGCCTACGGAACCGAGGGCGACGGCCAGCGAGCCGAGGCTGCCGGGCCTGTCCTCTAGCTGGACCCGCAGCAGATACGAAGGCACGCGGACACTGTTTCACGGAGAGTGGCGGGCGGGCGACTCGGACGCGATCGCATTCCAGGCATTGAACTAGGCTTGGCGGTCGTGTCACAGATCTCGCGAGACGAAGTTGCCCACCTGGCACGCCTTGCCCGGCTCGCCCTGACCGACGACGAACTCGACAGCTTCGCCGGCCAGCTCGGCGCCATCCTTGGCCATGTCAGTCAGATCCAGGCGGTCGACGTCACCGGGGTGGCGGCCACCGACAATCCTCTGAAAGACGTCAACGTCTTTCGTCCGGACGTGGTCCGGCCGTCGCTGACGCAGGAACAGGCCCTTGCGGCGGCGCCGAAGTCAGCCGACGAACGGTTCGCGGTGCCGCGGATTCTGGGAGAAGCCGAATGAGCGATGAGTCGCGTGCGCGAAGAGCAGAAAACAGCGATCTGACCAGGCTCGATGCGGCGACGTTGAGTGCCAAGATCGCCGCCGGAGAAGTGTCCTCCACCGAGGTGACCCAGGCCTGCCTGGATCAGATCGCCGCCACCGACGGCGACTATCACGCCTTCCTGCACGTTGCGGCCGATCAGGCGCTCGAAGCCGCGGCCGCGGTCGATGCCGCGGTCGCCGCGGGCGAACCGCTGCCGTCTCCGCTGGCCGGAGTCCCGCTTGCCCTCAAGGACGTGTTCACCACCACGGACATGCCCACCACCTGCGGGTCGAAGATCCTCGAGGGATGGACCTCGCCCTACGACGCCACCGTGACCACCCGGCTGCGCGCCGCAGGCATCCCGCTGCTCGGCAAGACGAACATGGACGAGTTCGCGATGGGGTCGTCGACCGAGAACTCGGCGTTCGGACCCACCCGTAACCCGTGGAACGTCGACCGGGTGCCCGGCGGATCGGGCGGTGGCAGTGCCGCGGCGCTGGCGGCCTTCCAAGCGCCGCTGGCGATCGGATCCGACACCGGCGGTTCGATCCGGCAACCGGCGGCGCTCACCGCGACGGTCGGCGTCAAGCCCACCTACGGCACGGTGTCCCGCTACGGGCTGATCGCCTGCGCCTCGTCGCTCGACCAGGGTGGGCCGTGCGCGCGCACGGTTCTGGACACGGCGCTGCTGCACGCGGTCATCGCGGGCCATGACCCGTGCGACTCGACGTCGGTCGACGCCGCAGTGCCCGACGTCGTCGGCGCCGCCAGGGCGGGCGCGGCCGGTGACCTCACCGGCGTGCGGGTTGGGGTGATCAGACAACTGCGCAGCGGTGAGGGTTACCAGCCGGGGGTCTCGGCGTCCTTCGACGCCGCAGTCGAGCAACTGACCGCTCTCGGCGCGCAGGTCAGCGAGGTCGACTGCCCGCACATCGACTACTCGTTGCCGGCCTACTATCTGATCCTGCCGTCGGAGGTGTCGTCGAACCTGGCGAAGTTCGACGGGATGCGCTTCGGCCTGCGCAGCGGGGACGACGGCACCCACAGCGCCGAAGAGGTGATGGCGCTGACGCGCGCTGCCGGCTTCGGTCCAGAGGTCAAGCGCCGGATCATGATCGGTGCGTACGCGTTGTCCGCCGGCTATTACGACGCGTACTACAACCAAGCACAGAAGGTGCGGACGCTGATCGCGCGCGACCTCGACGAGGCGTACCGCACCGTGGACGTGCTGGTCTCACCCACCACGCCGACCACGGCGTTCGCACTGGGGGAGAAGGTCGACGATCCGTTGTCGATGTACCTGTTCGACCTGTGCACGTTGCCGCTGAACCTCGCCGGTCACTGTGGAATGTCGGTACCGTCAGGTCTGTCGGCGGACGACAACCTGCCCGTCGGGCTGCAGATCATGGCACCGGCCCTTGCAGATGATCGGCTCTATCGGGTGGGTGCGGCCTACGAGGCCGCACGCGGTCCGCTGCCAACTGCGCTGTAACAGGGGAGGATGGTGCCGACGCCGAGGAGCAGGAGGGCTTAGCGCATGCGTATCGGAGTGCTGACTGGTGGAGGCGACTGCCCGGGCTTGAACGCGGTCATCAGGGCCGTGGTTCGTACGTGTGACGTCCGTTACGGCTCATCGGTCGTCGGGTTCCTCGACGGGTGGCGCGGCCTGCTCGAGGATCGGCGCATCCAACTGCGCAACGATGATCGCAACGACCGGCTGCTGACCAAGGGCGGGACCATCCTGGGTACGGCGCGCACCAACCCGGACAAGCTGCTCGCGGGTCTTGACCAGATCAAGCAGACGTTGGAGGACAACGGGATCGACGTGCTGATCCCGATCGGCGGGGAGGGCACCCTGACGGCGGCGCACTGGCTGTCGGAGGAGAACGTCCCCGTGGTGGGTGTGCCGAAGACGATCGACAACGACATCGACTGCACCGACGTGACATTCGGTCACGACACTGCGCTGCACGTGGCCACCGATGCCATCGACCGCCTGCACAGCACCGCCGAGTCACATCAGCGGGTGATGCTCGTCGAGGTGATGGGCCGACATGCGGGCTGGATCGCGCTGAACTCCGGGCTGGCCTCCGGCGCGCACATGACGCTGATCCCGGAACAGCCGTTCGACGTCGAAGAGGTGTGCCGGCTGGTCAAACAGCGGTTCGTGCGCGGCGATTCACACTTCATCTGTGTGGTGGCCGAGGGCGCGAAACCGGCTGAAGGCTCGATGCAGTTGCTCAAGGGTGGAACCGACGAGTTCGGTCACGAACGCTTCACCGGGGTGGCGCAACAACTCGCCGTCGAAGTCGAGAAACGGATCAGCAAGGAAGTTCGCGTGACGGTGCTGGGCCACGTGCAGCGCGGCGGCATGCCGACACCCTATGACCGGGTTCTGGCCACCCGTTTCGGCGTCAACGCCGCCGACGCCGCCCATGCCGGCGAGTACGGGATGATGGTTTCGCTGCGCGGGCAGGACATCGGCCGGGTTCCGCTCGCCGACGCCGTCCGGCAACTCAAGTTGGTGCCGCAGAGCCGTTACGACGACGCGGCCGAGTTCTTCGGCTGAGAACTCAGCCCGTCACGGCGAATACCGGAGGTAGGTCGCCATCCCCGCCTCGAGGTGATACTCGTTGTGGCAGTGGGTGATCCACTTGCCGGGGTTGTCGGTGTCGAAGTCTGCCACCACGGTCGCCAGCGGGGGCACCAGCACCGTGTCCTTGCGGGCGCGTGGTCCATCGGGCCCTTGCACCTGGAACGTGTGCCCGTGCAGGTGCATCGGATGAAACATCATCGAGTCGTTGATGTAGCGGATCCGGGTCCGCTGGGCGGGGCGCACCGGCAGCCCGGCTGCTTCGGGGTCATAGACCTGGTCGTTGATGACCCACGTGTACGGGGCGATTGGCCCTCCCAGCCTGAGGTCCAGGGTCTGGGCCGGCATTGCCTCCGGCAGGGTGTCGGCCTCGGTGGGACGCAGCGTGGCGGTGTCGAGTGGTGGCTGCTGTGCCAGTTGCGCGGCGAACCGGCCCACCGCGGCCTGGTCACCGGAATAAGGGGTCCCGGCGACCCGCATGTTCAGCTGGGCCCAGCCGTCCTTGCCGTACGGCGCCGCGACCACCGGCACCGACGAGTCGCCGAGGGTGACGATCGCGTCTGCCCGCTCGCCCATCCCCAACAGCACTGAATCGGCCTGTTGGGGAAGTACCGGAAACCCGTCGGTGTGGGTCACCGTCATCGGGATGCCGGGGACGGCGACCCGGAACGCGGTGTCGCCGCCGGCGTTGATCATTCGGAGCCTGATTCGTCGGCCCGCCGGAAACTCGACGACCCGCGGGTCGGCGGGCACCCGGCCGTTGATCAGGTAGTACGGGTAGACGACATCGCCGCCGTCTTGGCCCAGCGGCATCGCCGGAGTCACCCCGGGCCCGCCCGGTTCCATCGGTGCCATCCCGGTGCGGCGGAGATTCTCGAACACCGCGTTGGGGTCGGTGCCGGTGCCATCGATCCAGTCGTCGACGACCAGGGTCAGTTCGTCGTCGTAGTCGGCACCGTCGGCGGGGTCCTCGACGATCACCGGGGCGTACAGGCCGCGGTCCAGCTGTGACCCGAAGTGCGGATGCGCCCAGTAGGTGCCGCTGTCCGGGACGATGAACTCGTAGCGGAACGTCGAACCAGGGGCCACGGCCTCCTGGGTGAGCACCGGCACGCCGTCCATGTCGTTGGGGATGGCCAGACCGTGCCAGTGAATGGTGGAGGGCTCCGGGAGCTCGTTGGCCAGTGTGATCTGCAGGGTCTGGCCGCGGGTCAGCCGGATCTCGTCGGCGGGTACCCGCCCGTTCCAGGCCCAGGTGGAGACGACGACGCCCGCACCGAGATCGATGTCGGTCGCGGTGGCGGTCAAGGNGGCGTCCGCCCCGGACTCGGGGGAGCGGGCGCAGCCGGCCAGCAGCGTGCCGCCGGCGAGGGCGCCGATCGTGCCCGCCCGAAGGAACGTGCGCCGATCCATCGGCATCGGACAATTCAAGCACGAATAGGATTCCGGTCATGAGTGTTGCGGCAAGTGCAGACCTGATGGACTACGACGAGGTCATCGCCACCTACGAGCCTGTGCTCGGCCTCGAGGTCCACGTCGAACTCTCGACGCAGACCAAGATGTTCTGCGGATGTGCCAACAGTTTCGGAAATCAACCCAACACCCAGGTGTGTCCGGTGTGTCTGGGTCTGCCCGGGTCGCTTCCGGTGCTCAACCAGGTGGCCGTCGAGTCGGCGATCCGCATCGGTCTGGCGTTGAACTGCGAGATCGTGCCGTGGTGCCGGTTCGCCAGGAAGAACTACTTCTATCCGGACATGCCGAAGAACTACCAGATCTCGCAGTACGACGAACCCATCGCGATCAACGGTCATCTCGAGGTGCCGCTCGACGACGGCACCACCTGGCGGGTGGAGATCGAACGGGCCCACATGGAGGAGGACACCGGCAAGCTCACGCACCTGGGCAGCGAAACCGGGCGGATCGCCGGGGCCACCACCTCGCTGATCGACTACAACCGTTCGGGCGTACCGCTGATCGAGATCGTCACCCGTCCGATCGAGGGCGCCGGCGATCGCGCTCCCGAGATCGCCCGCGCGTACGTGACGGCGCTCCGAGACCTGTTGCGCGCCCTGGGAGTTTCCGACGTCCGGATGGACCAGGGATCGATGCGCTGTGATTCGAACCTCTCGCTCAAGCCGATCGGTCAGGCCGAGTTCGGCACCCGCACCGAGACGAAGAACGTCAACTCGCTCAAGAGTGTGGAGGTGGCGGTCCGCTACGAGATGCGCAGGCAGGCAGCTGTTCTGCAGTCCGGCGGTTCAATCGTCCAGGAAACCCGACACTTTCACGAGGACGGCTACACCTCGCCGGGGCGGAGCAAGGAGACCGCGCAGGACTACCGGTACTTTCCCGAGCCCGACCTGGAACCGGTGGCGCCCAGTGCCGAGTACGTCGATCAACTGCGCCAGACCATTCCCGAACTTCCGTGGTTGACCCGCAAACGGATTCAGCAGGAGTGGGGTATCTCCGACGAGGTGATGCGCGACCTGGTCAACATCGGCGCCATCGACCTGATCACCGCCACCGTCGATCACGGCGCCTCCAGCGACGCTGCCAAGGCCTGGTGGGGAAACTTCCTGGTGCAGAAGGCCAACGAGATCGGCGTCGAACTCGAAGCCCTGGCCATCACTCCGGCGCAGGTCGCCGCGGTGGTGAAGCTGGTCGACGAGGGCAAGCTGTCCAACAAGCTGGCCCGTCAGGTCGTGGAAGGGGTGCTGGCCGGCGAGGGTGAACCCGAGCAGGTGATGACCGACCGCGGGCTGGCCGTGGTGCGCGACGACTCGCTGATCCAGGCCGCTGTCGACGAGGCGCTGGCGGCCAACCCCGACATCGCCGAGAAGATCCGCGGCGGCAAGGTGCAGGCCGCCGGCGCCATCGTCGGCGCGGTGATGAAAGCCACCAAGGGACAGGCCGACGCCGCGCGGGTCCGCGAGCTGGTCATGGCTGCCTGCAGCTGACATGACCATCAACGCGCTGGTGCGGGCGGCGTCGAGCCGATGAAACGACCCCAGGACCTGTTCTTCCGGCTGTTGGCGCACCCGCTTCGGTGGCTGTCGCTGCGGTCGATCGTCATCCTCGCTCAGCTGGGCGTGATCATCCTGGTGCTGACGCTGGGGGTGTGGGTGTGGGTCGGGGTCACCAACGACCAGTACGACCAACTGGACCGGCGTCTGGACTCACTGTCGAGCTTCGGTGACGTCAACACCCTGCTGCGCAGCGCGCAGGACGGAACGGGACCCGAGCCGACGGAGGGAGGCCTGGTGCGCACCGCCCGGATCGGCGACGCCACGGTCTCGATCCCCGCCGACGTGGTGCTTCCCGAACTGCCCAGCGGATATGCCGACGCCACGATCGAAGGCGTCGAGTACCGCGTCCGGACAATCACCACCGGCACCGCCTCGATCGCGCTGGGAGCGCCGCTGGCCGAGACGCAGGCCCGCATCGACTCGCTGCACTGGCGGGTGTTCTGGATCTGCTCCGGGGTGATCGTGGGCACCCTGCTGGTCGGCTGGGTGATCGCGCTGATCATGGTCAACCCGTTCCGACTGCTCGCCCAACAGGCCCGGGCGATCAATGCGCAGTCCAACCCGGACGAAGTCCAGGTACGGGGAGTGTGGGAAGCGGTGGAGATCTCCGAAGCGGTGGAGGGCATGCTCGCCCGGATCGGAGACGAGCAGCAGCGCACCCGCGCGGCGCTGGAATCGGCGCGCGACTTCGCCGCGGTCGCCTCGCATGAACTGCGCACCCCGCTCACGGCGATGCGGACCAACCTCGAGGTGCTGTTGACGCTCGACCCGGGCGTCGAACAGCGCAAGGAAGTGATCAAGGACGTGATGCGCACCCAGACCCGGATCGAGGCGACGCTGAGCGCTCTGGAGAGGCTCGCGCAGGGAGAGCTGACCACGGTGGACGACTTCGTTCCCGTCGACGTCGCCGAACTGCTGGACCGCGCGGCCCACGACGCGATGCACAACTATCCCGGGCTCGACGTGTCGCTGGCGTCGTCGACGACGGTGCTGATGCTCGGGATGCCCGCGGGACTGCGTCTGGTCATCGACAACGCCATCGCCAACGCGGTGAAACACGGTGGCGCGACGCAGGTTCGGTTGAGCGTCGTCAGTTCGTCAGCGGGCGTGGAGATCGCCGTCGACGACAACGGTTCGGGTGTGCCGTCCGAGGAGCGGGCCGCGGTCTTCGAGCGCTTCCACCGCGGCAGCACCGCGTCACGATCGGGTTCCGGTCTGGGGCTGGCGCTGGTGGCGCAGCAGGCCGAGATCCACGGGGGCACTGCCGCGCTGGAAGTCAGCCCGATGGGCGGGACCCGGCTGATCCTGCGCCTGCAGGGCTCGGGGCCCCACTGACGGCGGTCCGTCGGATCAGGTCTTCTCCTCGTTGGCCCGCGGGAAGCCGCCACCCTGTGGGAACAGCGGGAACACCACGTCGTCGAGGTTCATCGCGTCGCCGGCGGTCTTGTTGACGGTGGCGCCCCAGATGTTGCCGTCGGGCGACACCTGCAGCGCCCACGCGTGACCGTGCCGGTCCTGGCGGACCACCTCCGGTTCGCCGGTCACCGCACCGGTGTCCGGAGCCAGCTGCACCGAGACCGTCTGCTTGGTGTCCACGAGGTTCACCAGCACGGTGCCGTCCAGCGCCGCGCAGCCGGCCACGCCGGGACGATCCGGCCAGGTCCACACCGTCGACACCGTCGAGTCCTTGGTGATGCGCTGCAACCGGTCCGCAGTCGGCGTCCGATCGGTGACGTAGAGGGACCCGTCGGACGGGTCGATGCACGTGCCGCCCGCCGGGCCCAGGCCGGACATCGCCGTCGTGGTGGGGGCCTGATCCACGGTGGTGGGTTGTTCGATGCGCAGCAGTTTGCCTGCCGTCGAACCCGGATCCGACGCCAGGGCCGGATCACCGGCGTCGCCGGTCTGCACCATCAAGGTGGTCGGGCTGGTGAACAGCAGCGAACCCCTGTTGCCGGTCGCGCCCTTGGGGATGCCGGTCAGGATCGGCTTGGGGACATCCCCGTCGGCGATCCGGACGACCCGGTTGTCGGTGGGGGTGCTGATGTAGGCATACATCAGCCGGTCCTGGGAGTACGTCGGGGACAAGACGATGTCCATCAGCCCTCCGCCACCACTGGGGTCGACGGGGATCACCGTCTTGACCTCCGGTTCGGCGCGCACGGCCACCCGCTTGACCGTCCCGGTGTTGCGCTCGGCGACCAGCGCCGACTGACTGTCCGGCAGCATGATCAGGCCGCTGGTGCTCTCCAGACAGCCCTGCATGACCCCGGGCGCCGGGCATTCCTTGGGGAACGGTTTGGCGGGTAGCGGCGGCGGCGGGGGTGGCGTCGATGTCGGCCCCGGCGCGAGCTGCGGGGGAGTGGTGAACGGCTGGGACTGCGCCGAGTCGAATCGGGCGCAACCGGACCCGACCAACAACGCCGCGGACAACAGGACGACGATTGCCCCCGGCGGCCGACGCTGACTCATGCCCGCCAGGTTACGGATCGTCGGGCGATCTGCGCCACGCGCGCCCACGGGGCACCCGCGCGACCCAGCACAAACAGGCCCAACGCGCCGCGCCAATTCCCGATTCGGCAGTGACTTGCACTTACCCTGGCAGGCGTGACAAGTCCCCAAGACCCACGCCCCTGGCAGCGGCCCGACGATTCGGGCGGGCGGCCTGCGTCGGCGAGCCTGGTGGACCCCGAGGACGACCTTCCCTCCGCGAACTACGGCGGAGACTTCGAAACCACAGCGATCCCGCGCTACGACGCCGCCAAACCGGCCGGCGACCACCCGTTCGGTCTGATCAACGACCCCGAACCGCTGCCGTACGTGCAACCCGGCGGCGGTCTGGCGGCCGGCGCATACGGTGCCGGCGCGGCGCCCGCCGAAGTAGGGCCCGGCGATGCCGACCAGCGCGGTGACGGCGACCGCAGAGGCACCCAGGATCTCGGCCTGCTCCTGCTCAGGGTCGCTGTCGGCGCCCTTCTCATCGGTCACGGCCTGCAGAAGCTCTTCGGCTTGTGGGGCGGGCCGGGGCTCGATGGCTTCCGGGACTCGTTGACCGAATGGGGTTTCCAGCGCGCCGATATCCTGACCTACGTCGCTTCGGGTGGCCAGATCGCCGCCGGGGTGCTGTTGGTCCTCGGACTGTTCACCCCCGTCGCCGCCGCCGGCGCACTGGCCTACCTCGTCACCGCGATGCTGACCGAGGTGATGATCGCCCACGACGAGGCCAGGCTGTCCGCCTTCCTCGCCGACGGGCACGAGTATCAAGTCATCCTGGTGTGTGCGGTCGCGGCGATCATCCTGATCGGCCCCGGCCGGTACGGTCTGGACGCCGGACGCGGGTGGACCCGCCGGCCGTTTGTCGGGTCGGCTGCCGCCCTGGTTCTCGGCGTGGGGGTCGGGGTGGCGATCTGGGTTCTGCTCAACGGCGAAAACCCCTTGGCGTAACGGCTGATCCCGGCTTATTCGTAGCTCATTCGTAAGGGTTCGGGACCCGTCCACCGCTGGCAGCTGTCAACAGCGGCAGGGTCGCGAAGGTCACCGCAGGAAGTGAGATCTCACGGCCGTCACGACGTCGCGCCAGCGCCCACGACCTCCGGCCGAACCGCAATCCGTCGATGTCATCCCAGCGGACCGTCTCACTGCTCAGCAGACCCCGCGCCGTCACCTGGTCGCGATCTGCGGTAGTGCGATACCGCACGATCACCAGCGAGAACAGTACCGGGATGAGGAGCAGCACCACAGACCATCCGCGCAGCGCCAGCACCACCGACAGCAGGCCGAAGGTGAACAGCGCGACGGCCAGATGGGCCATCGGCGAGATCCTGATGACGGCCGGTGTCGACGCCGCCGCTGGAGGGGAACCCATGCCGCCATCATCCCATCGCGGAACAGCGCGTCGTCCGATGCTCGGGCGGCAGGGGCCGAATTTGACCTTTGACCAGTTCGGCGGCTACCGTCGACGGTTATGCAGACCATGCTCGTAGTAATTGGGTTGCGCGTTGATGCCGCGCTGGCCCCGATTCGGGCATAGCAACCAAGCATCGACGCGCAACCCTCGTACAGCCGCCGGGCTGACGGGGGTTTTTTCTTGTTCCCAGCACCTGTTTGAGAAGATCGCACCGACCGAAAAGGACCAGAGGACACCGTGAGCGCACCCACCACGCGACCACCCGAACAGTCGGCGACCCCGACGAACGGGACAGCGGCTACCGCGAAGCACAACTCCGCGATGGCCCCGGCGCAAGCCATTCGTCATCCGAACAACGTTGCCCCGCAGCAACTCACCGGCGCGCAGGCGGTCATCCGGTCGCTCGAGGAGCTCGATGTCGACGTGATCTTCGGTATCCCCGGCGGTGCCGTCCTTCCGGTGTACGACCCGCTGTTCGATTCGGAGAAGCTGCGGCACGTCCTGGTCCGCCACGAGCAGGGCGCGGGCCATGCCGCCAGCGGCTACGCCCACGCCACCGGCAAGGTCGGCGTCATGATGGCGACGTCCGGCCCCGGGGCGACCAACCTGGTGACACCGCTGGCTGACGCCCAGATGGACTCGATCCCGGTGGTCGCGATCACCGGTCAGGTCGGACGAGGGCTGATCGGCACCGACGCGTTCCAGGAAGCCGACATCTCCGGCATCACGATGCCGATCACCAAGCACAACTTCCTGGTGCGCAACGGTGACGACATCGCGCGTGCGCTGGCCGAGGCGTTCCACATCGCCTCGACCGGACGCCCCGGCGCGGTGCTCGTCGACATCCCCAAGGACATCCTGCAGGGTGAGTGCACGTTCAGCTGGCCACCGCAGATGGATCTGCCGGGCTACAAGCCGAACACCAAACCGCACAACCGGCAGATCCGTGAGGCCGCCAAGCTGATCGCCGCCGCCCGCAAGCCGGTGCTCTACGTCGGGGGCGGCGTCATCCGCGGCGAAGCCACCGCGGAACTGGCGGCGCTGGCCGAGCTGACCGGCATCCCGGTGGTGACCACCCTGATGGCGCGCGGTGCGTTCCCGGACAGTCACCGGCAGAACCTCGGGATGCCCGGCATGCACGGCACCGTTTCCGCCGTGGCCGCACTGCAGCGCAGCGATCTGCTGATCGCGTTGGGGACCCGCTTCGACGACCGGGTGACCGGAAAGCTGGAGTCGTTCGCCCCCGAAGCCAAGGTGATCCACGCCGACATCGACCCCGCGGAGATCGGCAAGAACAGGCACGCCGACGTGCCGATCGTGGGTGACGTCAAGGCGGTCATCACCGACCTGCTCGACGTGTTGCGCCGTGACGACACCGCGGACCGCATCGAGATCGACCAGTGGTGGTCGTACCTGCAGAACGTGCAGGACACCTACCCGTTGAGTTACGGGCCGCAGAGCGACGGCAGCCTGTCGCCCGAGTTCGTCATCGAAAGTCTCGGCAAGATCGCCGGACCGGACGCGATCTACGTGGCAGGTGTCGGCCAGCACCAGATGTGGGCCGCGCAGTTCATCACCTACGAGAAGCCCAAGACGTGGCTGAACTCAGGCGGACTGGGCACCATGGGCTATGCGGTGCCCGCGGCGATGGGCGCCAAGATGGGTTGCCCGGACACCGAGGTGTGGGCGATCGACGGCGACGGCTGCTTCCAGATGACCAACCAGGAGCTGGCGACCTGCGCGATCGAGGGCATCCCCATCAAGGTCGCGCTGATCAACAACGGCAACCTCGGCATGGTGCGGCAGTGGCAGACGCTGTTCTACCAGGAGCGCTACAGCCAGACGGATCTGTCCACCCATTCGCGGCGCATCCCGGACTTCGTCAAGCTCGCCGAGGCGCTGGGCTGCGTCGGATTGCGCTGTGAGCGCGAAGAAGATGTCGCAGAGGTGATTGCCCAGGCACGGGCGATCAACGACCGGCCGGTGGTCATCGACTTCACCGTCGGCGCCGACGCCCAGGTGTGGCCGATGGTGGCCGCAGGCACAAGCAACGACGAGATCCAGGCGGCGCAGGGAATCCGGCCGTTGTTCGGCGATCCGGAAGAGGGACACGCGTGATGAGCGCCAGCGCGAAGAACATCGAGCCGAGGAGCGCCGCCGCTCCGCGCACACACACGTTGTCGGTGCTCGTCGAGGACAAGCCCGGCGTGCTCGCCCGGGTGGCCTCGTTGTTCTCCCGGCGCGGCTACAACATCCAGTCGCTGGCGGTCGGGGCCACCGAACAGAAGAACCTCTCCCGGATGACCATCGTGGTCGACGTCGAGGATTCACCGCTGGAGCAGATCACCAAGCAGCTCAACAAGCTGATCAACGTGATCAAGATCGTCGAGCAGGACGAGGAGACCACCGTCTCCCGCGAGCTCGCGCTGATCAAGGTCCGCACCGATGCCTCCACCCGTGGCCAGGTCATCGAGGCGGTCAACCTGTTCCGCGCCAAGGTCGTTGACGTCTCCAACGAGTCGCTGACCGTCGAGGCCACCGGCACGCCTGAAAAGATCGAGGCGCTGCTGCGGGTGCTCGAGCCCTACGGGGTGCGCGAGATCGTCCAGTCCGGCGTGGTGTCGCTGTCCCGCGGCCCCCGCGGTATCAGCACCAAGTAATGATTCGAATAGCAAAGAACAGAAAGAAGATTCACGAAGATGGCAGTTGAGATGTTCTATGACGACGACGCGGACCTGTCGATCATCCAGGGCCGCAAGGTCGGCGTCATCGGCTACGGCAGCCAGGGGCACGCGCACTCGTTGAGCCTGCGCGACTCCGGCGTCCAGGTGAAGGTCGGCCTCAAGGAGGGCTCCAAGTCCCGCGACAAGGTCACCGAACAGGGCCTCGAGGTGGACACCCCCGCAGAGGTCGCCAAGTGGGCCGACGTGATCATGGTGCTCGCACCTGACACCGCGCAGGCCGACATCTTCTCCAGCGACATCGAGCCGAACCTCAACGACGGTGACGCGCTGTTCTTCGGTCACGGCCTGAACATCCACTTCGACCTGATCAAGCCGCCGGCCAACGTGACGGTCGGCATGGTCGCCCCGAAGGGGCCGGGGCACCTGGTGCGTCGGCAGTTCGTCGACGGCAAGGGCGTGCCCTGCCTGATCGCCGTCGACCAGGACCCCAAGGGCGAGGGGCAGGCGCTGGCGCTGTCCTATGCCAAGGGCATCGGCGGCACCCGGGCCGGCGTGATCAAGACCACGTTCAAGGACGAGACCGAGACCGACCTGTTCGGTGAGCAGGCCGTGTTGTGCGGTGGCACCGAGGAACTGGTCAAGACCGGCTTCGAGGTCATGGTCGAGGCCGGGTACGCGCCCGAGCTCGCCTACTTCGAGGTGCTGCACGAGCTCAAGCTGATCGTCGACCTGATGTACGAGGGTGGCATCGCCCGGATGAACTACTCGGTGTCCGACACCGCGGAGTTCGGCGGCTACCTGTCGGGCCCCAGGGTCATCGACGCCGATACCAAGCAGCGGATGAAGCAGATCCTCGGTGACATCCAGGACGGCACCTTCGTCAAGCGACTTGTCGCCAATGTCGAAGGCGGCAACAAGGAGCTCGAGCAGCTGCGCAAGGAGAACGCCGAGCACCCGATCGAGGTGACCGGCAAGAAGCTGCGCGACCTGATGAGCTGGGTGGATCGCCCGATCACCGAAACGGCGTAGTTCCAAGCGATTTCGGCGTGGTTTGTCACCCTCGACGTGATGTGGTGTCTCGGGACATCGTTGACACTTATGTCTCGGGACATCGCTGACACTTATGGTGCCGGCTGGGGCTTGCGGTTGCGATAGGTGC
>NZ_CACSIP010000028.1 GCF_902705885.1 Mycolicibacterium austroafricanum
TGACCTTCAATCATTCGGCTACGACACGCCGGCGCTACTAATCAGGTCCGACTCGTACACCACTCTGCTGGACGCAACCCCGCGGCGGCGATCGAACCGCCGGGTGGGTTCGATCCCCTCCGACGGGGTAACCGACTACCCACCGACGAAAGGAGCCGCAGATATGCCGAACGAACTCAATGACCGCACGATCGCGTTCCTTGCCACCGACGGTGTCGAGAAAGTCGAACTCGAGCAGCCCCGTGAGGCGGTGACGAGCGCCGGTGGCCGGGTAGAACTGCTGTCGGTGAAGTCCGGCGAGATCGACGCGCGCAACCACGACCTCGAACCCGCGGGAACGGTCCCGGTCGACCGGGAGGTCTCCTCCGCGCAGGTCGACGAGTTCGACGGACTAGTCCTGCCCGGAGGGACGGTCAACGGAGACAAATTACGCCTCGACAAGGCCGCAGTGGCATTCGTGCGCGACTTCGTGCGATCCGGAAAACCGGTAGCCGCGATCTGCCACGGACCGTGGGCCTTGGTGGAAGCCGACGTCGTCCGGGACCGGACGCTGACGTCCTACCCGAGCCTGCGAACCGATCTGCGCAACGCCGGAGCGACCGTCGTCGATCAGGAGGTGTGCATGGACGGCAATCTGATCACCAGCCGGTCACCCGCCGACCTGCCCGCGTTCTGCCAGGCCATCACGGATCAATTCGCAAACACCCCGGCGCACACCTGAATTCGAGACGGCGCGGGCCTGTTCACCTGCGCTGTGTATAACCGACGGTTATCGGGAGATGACAACCAGGCGAACAGCCAGCAGCCTAGGAGTGGCGATGAGTGCTATTTCAACGGTCTTTCGAGGCCTGACGAAGGTGGCCGATGCCACAACCGCCACCGCCGGGGCGGTGGGTGGCGCCGCGATCAACGGCGTGGTCGGCGGCGCGCAGGGTGCCGCCAACGGCGTTCGCAATGGACTGTCCAGCGGTAGCCGATCTCCGGCGGCGGCCGCTCTGACGATCGGGGCGATCGGCGCCGCCGGTCTGGTCGAGTGGCCCCTGCTGGTGACCGTCGGCGGCGCTGCGCTGGTCGTGCACAAGCTCGGTCAGCGCGCTGGCGAGGCCGTTGCCCCGGCCGCGCCCGCGAAGAAGTCCGCGCCCGCCGTCACCACCTCGCCGCAACAGAGCGCCCCCGCTCCGGCGAAAAAGGCTCCGGCCAAGAAAGCAGCGGCGAAGAAGGCACCCGCCAAGAAAGCGTCCACCCGGCCCGCCCGCAAGGCGACTTCGTCGCGGCGCACTGCCGGGAAGTGAGCTCACTGCTAGGACGCTTGGCGGGGACCGCAACCAACATCGCGGTCGCCCCTGTCACGCTCACCGTCGGAGTCGCCGCGTCCGGGCTGAGATTCGGCACGAAGGTGACGACGACCGTCGCGCGGGGGCTGGCAGGTGCTGTGCCGCCCGACGCGCGGGCGGCGGTGTCGAGCGCGACCCGTGAGCTTGTCGGAGGCACTCCGGTCCGCCGGCGGTGGCGCCACGAGGACCGCTGCTGGATCGAGGTCCGCGGCCTGACCACCGAGACCGGACCCGATCTCGACGCGGCACTGCTGCTCGATTCGGTACGAGCCGTGCCCGGGGTCCGTTGGGCTGTCCTGAATCGTCCGACCTCGAGACTGGTCGTGTCAGTGGATGCAGCCGGCCCGTCCCTGGACGAGTTGTGCCGGCTCGTCGCCGACGTCGAGGCGCAGACCGGTGACGACAACAACGACAACGACAGCGTCAGCGAGCCGACCGACCTGCCGGGTGACGGCGTGGTGTTGGGCGGTCTGCTGATCGCGACGGCGGCGAACGGCGTCGGTTTCCTCACCGCGGCGGCCGGGCGCACCCTGTTCTGGCCGGCGCTGCCCACCGGCCTGGTCGCGGCGGTGACCGCGGTCGACTACCAGCCCCGGCTGCGTGCCGTGGTCGAGAATCGGCTCGGGGGTGCCGCGGCCGACACCGCGATCGCCCTCACCGCTGCATCTGTCTACACGCTCACCCAGGCCCCGGCCTCCCTGGCCGTCGATTTCCTCAGGAACCTCAGTCAGCTCGGCGAACTCGTCGCGTCCGCCCAGGCCTGGCAGCGGCACGAGGCCGTCCTCGGCGAGGATGCGGATTCGTCGGGCGCCGGCGACGACGTCCTCCGACCGTGCCCGATCCCGCCCGGACCGATCGAGCGCCATGCACAGCGCAGCGGGGTGGCGCAAGGCCTCGCCGCCTCATCGGTCGGCCTGTTGACCGGCAGCCTCAACGCCGCCGCCACCGCCGCGGTGGTCACCGCACCCAAAGCCGCCCGCAACACGCGTGAGGCGTTCGCGTCGACGTTGGGGCGTGGGCTGGCCAAGCAACACGATGTGCTGACGTTGCGTCCGGATGCGTTGCGCCGCCTCGACCGCACCGACGCCGTTGTGGTCGATCCGCGGGTACTGCTCACCGATCGGTTACGGGTCAGCGGGCTGCGTGCAGTTCCCGAGCACGACCGGACCGCGATCTGGCAGTGGGCGCAGGAACAGGTCCACAGCGGTGTGCTGGGTGCCGGCTGGCACGACGTCCCCCGGATCGCCGGGGGTGCCCGCAACGGCCAAGTCTCACAGGTCCACGTCGGCCGTACACCGGACGCGTTGGCGGCGAACGTGGTCGCCGCAATCCGACGCGCCGACATCGAGGCGGTGTCGGTGACGTGTGAGGAACTCGGCGACCTGCGTTCGTCATTCGACGAGTTGCGCCCGGTCGCCGGATCCATCGATGCCGCGCTGCTGGCCACCGTGCAGGCGCTGCAAGCCGACGGGCGCACCGTCGCCGTGCTCTCCGGGGCCGCCGGTCAAGCGCTGGCGGCTGCGGACGTGGCCGTCGGTGTGGCCTGCCCGGGATGTCCGCCACCGCGGCAGGCCGACCTGCTGGTCTCCGAACTCGCCTCGGCATGGCGGATTCTGCACGCCCTCCCGGCCGCGCGGCACGCCAGCCGCCGTGGCGTCGAACTCGCCACCAGCGCAACGCTTCTGGGCTCCATTCTGATGATTCCCGGGGTCCGCGGTCGCGGCCCCGGCCCGGTGACCGCCGGTGCCGCCGCCGGCCTGGCCACCGGCATGTGGCTGGCCCGGGGGGTGTTCACCGACCCGGTCCCGACCCCGGCCCCGGCCCCGATCCAGGAGTGGCATGCGATGTCGGTGGACCAGGTTCGGGAGGCGCTGCCAGAGCCCAGGATCGAGGTGCGGCCACCGCGGTCGCGGCTGGCGGCATCGGCGAGTGCATCGTCCACCCTGGTCGGCAACGTGACGGGGCCGGCGATCCGACTGGTGGCGGAGTTGGGATCCGCTGTGCGTCAGGAACTGTCCGACCCGTTGACGCCGGTGCTGGCCGTCGGCTCGGCGGCCAGCGCCCTGCTGGGGTCACCGGTCGACGCGATCCTGGTCGGGTCGGTGCTCACCGGCAACGCCGTGCTGGCGGCCTCCCAGCAGGTACGCGCCGAGCGACTGTTGCGGCGGCTGCTCGCGGTCCAGGATCCGCCGGCCCGGTTGCTGCTCGACGACGACTACGAGAGCGTCAACGCGGCTCGGTTGCTTCCCGGTCAGCTGATCGAGGTCCGTTCCGGTGAAGTGATTCCGGCCGACTGCCGGATCGTGGAGGCGACCGACCTCGAGGTCGACGAGGCCGCTCTCACCGGCGAATCACTGCCAGTGCCGAAACAGGCCGAGGCCACGCCGGGCGCGGCGGTCGCCGAACGCAGCTGCATGCTGTTCGCGACGACCACGGTCGTGGCCGGAACCGCCGTAGCGGTGGTGACGACGGTCGGGTCGCAGACCCAGGTGCGCCGGGCAGCCGAGGTGGCTCCGGCACAGGGCTCAGCGGTCGGGCTGCAGTCGCAACTTCGGGAGTTGACCAATCGGGCCTTGCCGTTCAGCCTCGCCGGAGGTGCGCTCGTCAGCGGTCTCGGTCTGCTGCGGCTGGCGCCGCTGCGGCAGGCGGTGTCCAGTGGCGTGGCTGTCGCCGTCGCGGCCGTGCCGGAGGGCCTGCCGCTGGTGGCCACCCTCGCCCAGCAGGCCTCGGCGCGCCGGCTCTCCCGGGCCGGCGCCCTGGTTCGAAGTCCGAAGTCCGTCGAGGCGCTCGGCCGCATCGACGTGGTGTGCTTCGACAAGACCGGCACCCTCAGTGAGAACCGGCTCCGGGTGTCCCGCGTGCACCGCGCCGCCGATTTCAGCGACGAGCAGGTGCTGGCGTTCGCCGCGGCGGCGACCGCCCCGAAGAACGGCACCCGGCACGAGCACGCCACCGACGCCGCGGTGATCGCCGCGGCGCCGGCCGGGCTAACGGAGCACAACGGGGACACCGTGCACCTGCCGTTCAGGTCCGGCAGACCGTTCTCGGCTTCGCTCGTCGGTAGCGAGCTCGTCCTCAAGGGTGCGCCGGAAGTGTTGCTCGCCGCGAGCGTCGACCACGACGGGTCCCTCGCCGAGGCGATACACGAGATGGCCGAATCCGGCCTGCGCGTGATCGCGGTGGCACGCCGCACCGTGACCGCAGCGCAGCTCGAGGCCGCGCGCGAGCGCGACGAGGCCTTCGCGGAACTGTGTGGCGCGGACCTTCAGGTGGCGGGCCTGCTGGGCATCTCGGACACCCCGCGGCAGGAGGCTGCGGGGCTGTTGAAGGCTCTCCATGATCAGGGCATCGGCGTTCGGCTGGCCACCGGGGACCACCCGGTCACCGCCGCGGCGATCGCCGCCGAGCTGGGGCTGCCGGTGACGCTCGACGAGGTGATCAGCGGCTCCGAATGGGAGGCGTTGTCGCGCCGGGGCCAGGAAGCCGCGGTGCGTGACAAAGTGGTGTTCGCTCGGATGACACCCGAACACAAGGTCCAGGTGGTGCAGACACTGGAACGCATCGGGATGGTCTGCGCGATGGTCGGCGACGGCGCCAATGACGCGGCGGCGATCCGCTCGGCCACGGTGGGCATCGGGGTGGCGGGCCACGGCACCGACCCCGCGCGCACGGCCGCCGACGTGATGCTGCTCGACGGTCGCATCGGTTCCCTTCTGGACGCGATCGATGAGGGCCGTCAGTTGTGGCGCCGGGTGCAAGCCGCGGTGGCGGTGCTGCTCGGCGGCAACGCCGGGGAGGTCGCGTTCGCCATCGTCGGGTCCGCACTGACGGGCCGGTCGCCGCTGAACACCCGGCAGCTGTTGCTCGTCAACATGATGACCGATGCCCTGCCGGCAGCGGCCCTGGCAGTCAGTCCGGCGGTGGGCACCGATGACGGAGCAGGCCGGGGACCGGACCAGGCAGCGTTGTGGCGCACGGTGGCGATCCGCGGCACCACAACCGCGGCCGCGGCGACTTCGGCATGGTTGATGGCCGGGTTCACCCTGCAGCCGCGGCGGGCGTCGACGGTGGCGCTGGTCGCGCTCGTCTCCACCCAGCTGGGTCAAACGCTCATCGATTCGCACAGCCCCCTGGTGGTCACCACCGCAACCGGTTCGCTGGTCGCGCTCGGTGCGCTCATCAGCACGCCGGGGGTCAGCCAGCTGCTGGGATGTACGCCGCTGGGCCCCATCGGCTGGACACAGGCGCTCGGTACGGCGGGTGTGGCCACCGCGGCGGCCGCAATCGCCCCGCGGGTGCTCAGCCGGGTTCAGTCCTCGATGTCGAGCACTCCCAGCCGCCATAACACGGCGTACATTTCACGAAGCGGCATTGCGATGAAATGGGACACCACAGAGATCGGGTCCGAGGAGGCGCCGGCACCAGTGTTGGACACGCCATCCACGGTCCAGATGACCGGCGTCTAGAAAGCGAACACGCCATGACCGAAAGGCGACAAATGGCCGAATCCTCGCGGCGGACAACACCACAACGAGAAGCCGTCCAGGCGATCCGCGAAGCACAGTCGTTCGCGGTGGATCTGCCGGTCCTCGGGCGGGTCCGTCTCCCCCGGCCGGAGCAGCTGGCCTTCTACGGGGCGCTCGGCGTCCTCGCCGCCGTCGAGATCATCGAGTGGCCGGTGGCGCTGGTGTTGGCCACCGGGCACCTGCTCATCCAGGACGAGCACAACCGGGTCGCCCAGGAGATCGGTGAGGCACTCGCTGACGCATAGGCCCCGGCCTCACACTTGGGGCGGCTTCTTGGTCAGCCCCTCGATCCAGCGCTGCACACTCCGGCCGACCGATTTGGGCACGTGGTCGGGATCCATCAGGTCGTTCTCGGCCAACAGACTGGCCTCGCCGGCAATGGTCTCTTCGGTGAACCGCTGCAGCGTCCGGCCCTCTCCGCGCAACGCTTCCACCGCCTGAAGGAACGAGCCCCGGTGTTGCACGGCGTCCTGGAAGTCCTCGACCGACACCCCGAGGTGCTCGGTCACCAGGTGGTTGCGCACCGACGTGATCGTCTGGCAGAGCTGGTCGAACTCCGCGGAGTCGGGGTCGGCTTCCACGGCCACATCGCACTCACTGTCGAATCCCATCGACCGGTTGTTCAGGTTCGAGGAACCGACCCGCAACAGCCGGTCATCGATGACCATGATCTTGGAGTGGACGTAGATCGGCATGCCTTCGTCGGTCACCGGCCAGTACACGGCCAGGCGCTGGTGGGTGTCTATCGCCCAGAGCTCGTGCAGGAGACGGTATCTCGCGCTGTCCATGGCCTGTTCCTCGAGGCGACTCTCGGAGCTGCGAGGGATGACGATGACGATCTCGGGGCCGTCGGGCTCTTGCAGCCGTCGGGCGAGCGCATCGGCGAGCGTGCGGGAGGCCAGGTACTGGTTCTCGAGGTAGATCGTGTGGCGCGCCGCGGCTATCGCCGCCAGGTTCAACGCCTCGACCTCGCGGACCTCGCTGTGTTGGTCCATCTCCGGCAGGGTGCGCATGATCCCGACATCGACGTGGCGCATGATCGGTTCGAGTCCGTCCGGCCAGATCTCGTGGTCGACGACCACCTGAGCCACGTACTCGCCCGTCGCCGTCCGCCAGCGTTCCCGGGCCTGGTCGCCGAGAGCACGCGCGGCGGCGCCACTGACCACGACGGCAGCTTCGTGCCTGGGTCCGTAGGCACTGCCGCTCTCGACGCGAAACTCGCTGTTCTGCAGATGCTCTCGGGTGTCCCAACGGCCATGGGTGAGATCGATGCCGCCACAGAACGCCAGCACGTCGTCGATGACGACGATCTTCTGGTGATGCACCGCACCGGTCGGATGCGCACCGTCGATGGCGAACTGCAGCCGATCGCGGGTGAGCCAGTTCAGCAGCGCCACAGGCGTGAAGTCACCCCACATCCCCTCGAATGCCGGGAGCAGCCGCAGATTCGACCTGAGCAGGTAGACATCGAGGCCGGGCCGGACCCGCACCAGCCAGCGCAGGAAGGTCCCCAGCTGGTTCGGCCCGGCAAGGGTCTTGCCACCACGCTCGAAAGTCATCCGGGTGTCGAAGTCCCAGCCGATGAGCAGCACCCGGCGCTGGGCCTGCAGCAGCGCGGCCTTGCACTGGTAGAAGTAGTCGGCACCGTCGATGATGCACGCCAGCTGATCGGCACGCTCCACCCGCCAGCACGTCTCCCCCGGCGTCAGCAGGCGGTCGCTACTCATGGCAGTCCGTCGACGAGACTTGGCTGCTCACGGCGGTCATAGCGCAGTGTCTATCACATCGGTCCCGCGCCGACCGATGACACAAATCTGACTCACCCGCCGTCGACCGCAGAAATATGTATGTGCTATGCATATATAGTGACACAAGCCCGCTACGACCGACTCGACGACCTGCTCACCCGGATTCACCTCGCGCGGCAGCGCCCGGCCTGGCGCCGTCGCCTGCTCGACGGGGCGGATTCGGTGACGAACGTGTCGACGTTGCGTGTGCTGCGTGCGGTCGAGGAGTGCCAGCGGAGCGGGGCCGGCGCGTCGATCCGCGACGTCGCCGAGTTCATGGCAGTCGAGCAGTCCACCGCGAGCCGCACCGTGGCCGCCTCCGTCGCGGCCGGCCTGCTGACCAAGACCTCCGCCCCCGACGATCAACGGAGGTGCGCGCTGGTGCTGACCGACGTCGGCCGCAAGGCGCTGGCCACCGTGACGGACCGGCGCCGCGATCTGGTCGCCGAGACGATCGCCGACTGGCCCGACACCGATGTCGACACCCTGGTCGGCCTGCTGGACCGGCTGACCGAACGTTTCGAAGGCGCGGGGACCGAATGACCTCCGGGACCACAGAAACCACCGCGCCACCGCGGTCGCGGGGGGCGCTCGGGTTGATGTTCGACCCGGTCTTCGGTGTGCTCTTCTGGGGCAAGATGTTCTCCGTCGTCGCGGTGTGGACCCACGGCATCGTCGCGGCGATCGTGATGTACGACGCGACCCGGTCGGCGCTGATGGTCGGACTGGTCGGCGTCGTGCAGTTCGCACCGCAGCTGATCTTGAGCCCCACCAGCGGTAAATGGGCCGACACCGGCAACCCGGCGCGTCAGATCCTGCTCGGCAGGGTGTTGTGCATCGCCGGGTCCGGGTTCGTGGCGACGTGGCTGTTCCTCGAACCCGGGCTGCAGGGGACCGCCACCGCGATTCCGATACTGCTCGGCACCGGCCTGGTCGGGTTCGGCTTCGTCGTGGGCGGCCCGGCGATGCAGTCGATCGTGCCCAACCTGATCCGCCCCGGTGAGCTCTCCACGGCCATGGCGCTCAACAGCATTCCGATGACGATCGGCCGCATCGCCGGTCCGGCCACCGGCGCCTATCTGGCCGCGCACTTCGGTTCGGCCACCGGATTCGCCGTCAGCGCTGCCCTGCACCTCGTGTTCGCCGTCTTCCTGGTCGCCGTGCGGTTCCCGGCGCCGCCGGTGCGACGCTCCGGGGCCGATTACCGCGTGCGCGCGGCACTCAGGTACGTCTGGGCCGACCGTCCGCTGTTGCTGGCGCTGATCGGGGTGACGACCGTCGGCTTCGCATCGGATCCGTCGATCACGTTGACTCCCTCGTTGGCCGATGAGCTCGGGGGCGGTGCCCGCCTGGTCGGAGAGTTGTCGGCGGTGTTCGGCATCGGTGCGGCGGTCGGGATGGTGGCCCTGGCCCTGATGCGGGGGCGGATGGCCTCGGCACGGGTGTCGAGCATCGGTCTGGCGGGGCTGGCCGCGGGGTCTGGGGTGCTGGCCATCGCCGCGGGACCCGCGCTCGCGCTGGCGGGATTCGCGCTGGCAGGGCTGGGGTTCGGCTGGGCGATGACCGGGCTGAGCACGGTCGTGCAGGAGCGCGCGCCCGAGGAACTGCGCGGCCGCATCATGGCGCTGTGGCTTGTCGGCTTCCTCGGCTCACGGCCGATCGCGGCGGCGCTGCTCGGCGGGACGGCCGACCTGGTCAGCGTCCAGGTGGCGTTCGCGGTGGCCGCGGCGCTCACCCTGGCGGTGACGCTGTGGTGCCGGCCGTCGAACCTGACCGGCCCGCTGCCCGCGCAGCTGTAGCGGCGCGGCACAGGGATTCAGCGGCGCAGCACCGCCGTGAGGGCGTCCTCGCCGCAGGGCAGGATCGGTTCGACCAGGCAGCGTCGCGCACAGTTTTCGGGCGAGGTCCGGCGTGCTGAGCATTCCGCTGTACAGGTGATCAAGGGTGGCGATCGCCGAGGCGACTGTGGACACGATGTCGGGATGTGAATGCCCGAGAACCGAACTCATCTGACCGGAAGCGAAGGCGAGGATTCGCGGATCCGGTTTGGTCGTAGACGCGGCTTCCCTCCGCCCGGGTGATGATGCCTGGGACGAACGATCCCCCGTAGCGCACCAAGCGCCGGTCAGCGTCCTTCCAGAAGTGATCGGCGCTCGCCATCGGTCAGGGCTGGATGATCGTTTCGGTGTCGATGACCGACATCGCCTCCAGCAGCGCCTGCTGCTGATCCGCGGTCCCCTGCGCGTCGAGGGCCAGCAGGTAGATCCCGTCTGAACCCGGTATCACCACTGTCTTGCGCGCCACGAACACCGGCTGGCCGTCGCGGTCCAGAGTCCCGGCGATCTGGACCGAGTCAAAACCGGAAAGTTTTCCCGGGCTGCCTTCCTCGGGGCCGTCGTAGCCCGGCTGGTTCCGGACAGCGTTCGGCGCAAGCTCCAGGATTCTGGCTTGATCGACCTCGCCACCGCTGAGACGCGCCATGCTTGCGACGATCACGGGTGGGTTCGGCGAACCGGCAGCGCTTTCGAGCATGATGGCCCCGTAAGCGTCCTCGGGTGTATTCGGACCGACATCCATCCAGCCGGGCGGTACGGGCAAATTGAGCTCGGGCGCGGTGGCGTCGGCGCGAGTCACCGCGATCTGGGTGACGCCGTTGTCCTTCAGGTAATCACCGACCGTGACTGCGGACTGCTGCGCCTGCGTAGGTGTGCTCGTTGGGGCGCTGCTCGTCTCGGCCGATGACGACGTCGTGGTCTGCTCCGAAGTCGTTGCCTCCGTGCCGCTGTCCGCACCACACCCGACAACGCCCAGGCCGAGCGCCATCGCCGCAGTACCGAGAGCCACTTTTGCCGTCTGCGTTCTGATGAGCTCGTCCCCTTACCGTGTGCGGATCTTGACTAGAGCTGACGGTAGTGCATGAGAGCGCGAATGGAAGGCACCATGCGAGGTCGGGCCCCGGCGCTCACTGTCGCCCGTGGCAGCCCCATCGTCAACAGTTTGTTGCGCAGGGTTGCCCGCCGGGAACACGACTCGGTGTCCGCCGACGCCAACCGGCACCCGGTGGATGAGAACGAACTGGGGATAACCCGTGCGATTCGGGGGTCGCTACTCGGCGCCGTCGGCGTCGGCTGGCTGGTCATCTCGGCCCCCAGGCGCAGTCGTTGACGCACAACCTGTCTCGGCCGTGCGTAGGTGTCCTACCCGAGAGCCGACGCGGCAACCGTCGTCGCGTCGGGAAGTTTCCCACGTGTTTCGACGCCCAGGGTGCGGGCATCCTGCAGCATGGCATTCAAACTCACATACACCGATGGCGAAGAAGCCGAGTACGACGACAGCACAGTTTGGGAAGTGGACGACGGCGTTCTGAAAATGGGTCGTACAGAAGGGGAATGGTCGGTACTCGTCTCCCCCAGCCACTGGGCCGTCATCGAGATGGGCAGTGCGGCAGCGCGGGCAGGCAACGACACCGATGACGACCAAGAAGACAAAGAGAACAAGAAAGACGACGACGACGACGACGAATGAGCGCGACCTGGTCGCCGTCCACAGTCAAATGAGCTCTTCAGGAGGAACAAGCGTGGATCACGAGTGTGAGGGCAGCGGCCGCGAGTTGCCCGACGGCCCGCCCCCCGATCGGGCAACAGCATGCCCGGTGTGCGGACGCGAGATACGGGTCGACACCGAAGAGACCGCCAACGGCTCGAGTTTCGTCATCGGCCGGCACCAGAAGGTGACCCAGGAATCTCCCTGATACCGGAGCCCTGGTGTCACCGCCGCCGGACGTGAGGCACTCTGGTCCTCACGATGACCCCAGCCCAACCGCTGCTCGACGACCCCGGTGACCTCTCGGCCCTGCGCGCGACAGGCACCGACGCCGACGAGCTTTTCACCGCCTTCGCCGCATGGGCCGAGGGCAACGGGACCTCGCTGTACCCCGCGCAGGAAGAAGCGCTGATCGAGCTGGTCAGCGGCGCGAACGTCATTCTTGCGACGCCCACAGGTTCGGGCAAGTCGCTGGTGGCGACCGGTGCGCTGTACGCCACCTTGGCCGCCGGTCGGCGCAGCTACTACACCGCGCCCATCAAGGCGTTGGTCAGCGAGAAGTTCTTCGCGTTGTGCGAGGTGTTCGGCGCGGTGAACGTCGGCATGCTCACCGGCGACGCCTCGGTCAACGCGGACGCTCCGATCATCGCCTGCACCGCGGAGGTGCTGGCCAACATCGCGCTGCGCGAGGGAGCACAGGCCGATATCGCGCTGGTGGTGATGGACGAGTTCCATTTCTACGGCGACCCGGACCGGGGGTGGGCCTGGCAGGTACCACTCCTGGAACTGCCCCACGCCCAATTCCTGCTGATGTCAGCCACCCTCGGCGACGTCACCTTCCTGCGGGAGGACCTGACCCGGCGCACCGGCCGGCCGACAGCGCTGGTGGCCAACGCCGAGCGGCCGGTGCCGCTGTTCTACAGCTACGCGACGACGCCGATGCACGAGACGATCGGCGACCTCCTCGACACCAGACAGGCGCCGATCTACGTCGTGCACTTCACCCAGGCATCGGCGCTGGAGCGGGCGCAGGCCCTGATGAGCATCAACGTCAGCACCAAGCAGGAGAAGGCCGCGATCGCCGATCTGATCGGCGCGTTCCGGTTCTCCACGGCTTTCGGATCGACGCTGTCACGCCTGGTCCGGCACGGCATCGGTGTCCATCATGCCGGGATGCTCCCGAAGTACCGACGGCTGGTCGAACAGTTGGCGCAGGCCGGCTTGCTCAAGGTCATCTGCGGCACCGACACCCTCGGCGTCGGCATCAACGTCCCGATCCGGACGGTCGTCTTCTCGGCGCTGTCGAAGTACGACGGCACCCGTACCCGGCTGCTGAGCGCCCGCGAGTTCCACCAGATCGCCGGACGGGCCGGGCGGGCCGGCTACGACACCGCCGGCACCGTGGTCGTCGAAGCACCCGAGCACGAGGTGGAGAACCTCAAACAGTTCGCCAAGGTGGCCGACGACCCGAAGAAGCGCCGGAAGCTGGTGCGCCGAAAGGTACCCGAGGGCATGGTGCCGTGGAGCGAGAAGACCATGACCCGGCTGGTCGAGGCCGCACCAGAGCCGTTGACCAGCAACATGCGGGTGTCGACGGCGATGCTGCTCGATGTCGTCGATCGTCCCGGTGACCCGTTCGCCGCGATGCGCCGCCTGCTCACCGAGAACCACGAGCCACGCAAGCGACAACTGCAGCACATCCGTGAGGCGATCGGCATCGCTCGATCCCTGCTGCAGGCCGGTGTCGTGCAGCGGCTGGCCGCGCCCGATGCCGATGGACGCCGCTACCGACTCACCGTCGACCTGCCACCCGACTTCGCTCTCAACCAGCCGCTGTCGACGTTCGCGCTGGCTGCGGTCGGGGTGCTCGACCCGGACGCTGAAACCTATGCGCTCGACGTTGTTTCGGTGATCGAGGCGACGCTGGAGGACCCCCGCCAGATCCTGGCGGCGCAGCTGAACAAGGCCAGGGGCGAGGCCGTCGCCGCGATGAAGGCCGAGGGTATCGAGTACGACGAGCGCATCGAGTTGCTCGACGACGTGACGTATCCCAAGCCGCTCGACGAACTGCTGTCCCACACCTACGAGCTTTACCTGCAAAGCAATCCGTGGGCCGCCGACGCGCGTCTCTCGCCCAAGTCCGTAGTGCGCGAGATGTGGGAGCGGGCTTTCACGTTCAGGGAGTACATCAGCGTCTACGGGTTGACCCGGTCCGAGGGCGCGGTGCTGCGCTACCTGTCCGACGCGTTCAAGGCCTTGCGGTCCGGGGTGGCCTCCGCCGCCCGGACGGAGGAGGTCACCGACATCGTGGAGTGGCTCGGTGAGCTTGTGCGACAGGTGGATTCGAGCCTGCTCGACGAATGGGAGCAGCTCACCAGCCCCGACCAGCCCCTCGACGCGCCGGTGACGGTGCCGGCCCGTCCGCGTCCGCTGACGGGCAACGAGCGGGCGTTCACCGCGATGGTGCGCAATGCGTTGTTCCGGCGGGTGGAGTTGTTCGCGCGGCAGCGTTGGTATGACCTCGGCGAGTTGGACGGCGGTTCGGGTTGGACGTCCGAGCGGTGGGAGGAAGTCGTGCGCGCGTATTTCGACGAGCACGACGACGTGGGCACCGGCGCGGACGCCCGGGGGCCGGCACTGCTGCTCATCGACCGGCAGCCTGATCTCTGGCGGGTGCGGCAGATTCTCGACGACCCGGCCGGCGACCACGACTGGGGGTTCGACGTGGAGGTGGACCTGGAAGCCTCCGACGAGGAGGGCGCCGCGGTGCTACGCGTGGTCGACGCGGGCCGGATGGACTGAAACGCCCTACGGACCAACGCGGAGGACACACTGATATGGGTACCGTGGCTCGCGGTCATTTTGCCCTGGCCAGCAACCCGCCGGTGTCGACGAGTTCGATTCCGGCGTAGTGGATGGCGATAAGCCCCTTGCGCTCAAAGTCTTTCAGTATTTTGTTGAGCGAGGGCCGCTGGACGCCGAGCATCGCGGCCAGGGTGCGCTGCGCCAACGGGACAGCCCCGTCCAGTGACTCGTCGAGCAGCAACTGGGCGACCTGTGCCGGCAGGGGCCGACCGAGCATCGCGACCAGTCGCTCCTGTCCGGCGGAGACACGCTGCGCGACCGAGGACAGCCAGCGGCGGGCGATGTTGGGGCGAGTGGCCAGCAGGTGCTCGAATGCCGGGCGGTCCAGGTACAGGCAGGTGCAGTCGCCGAGAGCACGGGCCGTGTAGGCCATCGGCATCGCCAGCAACAGCGGGATGTCGCCATCCACATCTCCGGGGCGCAGCACATCGACCACCACCCGCCGCCGCCCCGAACCCACCGCGAGTTCAATGCGCCCCTGGCGCACGATCCAGACTCCCGCAGGCTGTTCTCCGGCGGCGAAGAGCACCTCGCCGGAGGCGAATTCTCTGGCGGCCAGCGTTCCGGCAAGCGCACTGACATCCTCGCGCAGCAGGGGGGCGGCCGGACCGCGTCCCACGCATCGGGCAACCCAGGCGGCGTGACGAATCTGCAGATCCTGTGGGCTCTCACCACCGGCGATGGCGCGCATGGCGTGGCGGATCGGGCCGTTGCGATCAGGCATGGCTCCCCTTCGGTCGTGCTGGCGATCCTGTCATCACGCTGACAATGCTGCGCGATGACTGTCAGCCTGCTGACACTGCGGCGGCGGGTCGCGGCAGTGCGCGTTCTCCTGTTCAGAGGACATATCCGTCCCCGTGAAGAAGGAGTGAGAGATGGCTACCTCATCAGAAGCACCGAGCACCCAGGCAAGGGCGAACAGCAAGGGCCCCGTCGCGGCTGCGGCGTGGGGCGCGGCCGCGGGCATCGGTGCGTCGGTGGTGATGGCGATGTTCGCGATGATCGCGGCGCTGACTTACCAGAACACCGGCTTCTTCACGCCGCTGTATCACATCGCGTCGACGCTGGCGCCCGGCGACGCGATGATGCAGTCCATGCAGTCGGCGATGGCCGGCGACTCGTTCACGTTCCTGTTGGGTCCGGCCGTACTGGGTGCCCTCATCCACATGGCGGTCGGCGCGGCCTACGGCGCGCTGTTCGGCGTCGTCGCCGGGCTGCTGCGCTGGCACGGAGCCGTCCTGGTGGGCGCGGCGGTGCTGTGGGGATTCGTGGTGTTCGCGGTGAGCGCGTGGGTCGGGCTGCCGATCGCGGCGTCGCTGTTCGGCGGCGGCGATCCGATCCGCAACATGGCCATGATGGTCGGCTACCCCACGTTCGTCGGTGAGCACCTTGCCTTTGGCGCGGTGCTGGGTCTGCTGCTCATCGCTCCGCTGCGCCGCGGCGTGATTCACTGATCTCATGCCCACCATCGATGTCGGTACCGTGGTCCAGCCACATCAACTGCACGCCATCGACGGAACCGCGGTGACGGTGCCCGATCCCCACCGGTTGGTGCACCTGCAGTTCCGCCGTTTCGCCGGGTGCCCGATCTGCCATCTGCATCTGCGGTCCGTCGTCGCGCGCCACGACGAGATCACCGCGGCCGGCATCAGGGAGGTCGTCGTGTTCCACTCTTCGGCCGATGCGCTGCGCGAGTACCAGGCCGACCTGCCGTTCGCCGTGATCGCCGACCCGCAGCGCGAGCTGTACCGGGAGTTCGGCGTGGAGTCCTCGGTGGCGTCGGTCGCCCATCCCCGCGCCTGGCTGGCCGCCGCACGCGGCGCGGCACGGCAGCGGTCGGTCACGGCGGGGCTGGGACGCGGGGAAGACCACTTCGGCAAGCCGGCCGACTTCCTCATCGGCTCCGACGGAACGGTGCTGGCGAGCAAGTACGGCGCGCACGCCGACGACCAGTGGCCAGTGACCGAGATCCTCGGTCTGGCAGAGCAGTTCACCAGCAGACAGCCAGGCGGACCCGACTAGTCTCCGGCCGCGACCAGGGACCGAAGCTGCAGGTCGGGATTGTCGCGTTGGACGTTCTCCAGGCGCCACTTGGTGGAGAACACGGCCAGGACGACACCGTCGGTGCGGGTGAACACCTCGACCGATGCCTGCTTGGCCAGCACCTCGACGTCGGCAGGGTCGGCGGCGCGGGCCACGGTGTATGGCAGTGGCTCGAGCTCGATCGGCGCGTTGAATTCCCCGGCCATCCGATGGCTGGCGACCTCGAACTGCATCGGGCCCACGGCGGCGAACACCGGAGCCTGATCCCCGCGCCGGTCCGAGCGCAGCACCTGGATGACGCCTTCCTGGTCGAGCTGTTCGATCCCTTTCCGAAACTGCTTGTGCTTGCTCGGATCGGTGCCACGCGCCACCGCGAAATGCTCCGGAGAGAAGCTCGGTATCGGCGGGTACTGCACTGGGATGTCGCGGTACAGGGTGTCCCCCGGCCGTAGCGTCGCGGCGTTGGCCAGCCCGATGACATCCCCCGGCCAGGCAGTGTCCAGTGTCGAGCGCTGCTGGCCGAAGACCGATTGCGCGTACTTGGTGACGAACGGCTTGCCGGTTGTGGCGTGAGTCAGGACGTCACCTCGTTCGAACGTGCCGGAACACACCCGGGCGTAGGCGATGCGGTCGCGGTGGGCGGAGTCCATCCCCGCCTGGACCTTGAACACGAAGGCGCTGAACGGTGTGGTGGCGTCGCGCCGATTGCCCTCGATGTCGAGCTGACCGTGCGGCGGTGGCGCCAGCTGGGCGAGCACGTCGAGGAGCTGGTTGACCCCGAAGTTGAGGATGGCCGAGGTGAAGAGGACCGGTGTCGACGTACACCGCAGGAACGATTCCCGGTCGAAGTCGGCACCGTCGGCGGACAGCAGCTCGGACTCCTCGAGCGCGTTGTCCCAGTCGCTTCCCGCGAACTCGTGGGCGCGGGAGGCATCGATGTGTTCTTCGGGCGCGGCGGTGGCACCGCCGGCGGTACGGGTGTACTTGATGTATGTACCGGTACGACGGTCGAGGACGCCCTTGAAGTCGCCGGCGATACCGACCGGCCAGGTCAACGGCGTGGTCTGCAACTGGATTCGCTCGTGGATCTCATCCATCAACTCCAGCGCGTCGCGACCCGGGCGGTCCCATTTGTTGATCACCGTGATGATCGGGATCCCGCGGTGACGGCAGACCTGGAAGAGCTTGAGTGTCTGCGGCTCCAGGCCCTTCGCAGCGTCGATGAGCATCACCGCCGAATCGACGGCGGTCAACACCCGGTAGGTGTCCTCGGAGAAGTCGGCGTGTCCGGGGGTGTCGAGCAGGTTGATGATGCAGGTATCTCCGCTATGGGTCTTGTACGGGAACTGCAGGGCCGTCGAGGTGATCGAGATCCCGCGGGCCTTCTCCATGTCCATCCAGTCGGAGACGGTGGCCCGTCGTCCGGCCTTGCCGTGAATGGCGCCCGCCTCGGTGATGGCCTTGGCGTGCAGCACGAGCGCCTCGGTCAACGTAGACTTGCCGGCGTCGGGATGGCTGATCACGGCGAACGTCCTACGACGTTGCGCTTCGGCAGAGATGCGGTCTGCCGCAGGCCCCGCGGTGGCCGTCGACACACCTGAGGCGGTATCGGTCATCAGAGCATCGATTCTATTGGCCGCGGCATCGGTAACGGTAATCGGCGACGCTCGCGTTTCGATTGCCCGTTCTGCGGCAACACTCCATCGCACGCGTCACAGACTCTGGAACCGGTGTCGACGCTGTGCAGCCGACGGAAGGATCACCACTATGGCACTCAACGACGACGACATCACCACCACCAGCGGTGGCGAAGGCCCCGCTGACGGCGGCTCCAACCCCGAAGGCCACGACGGCGGCGCCGACGGAACCGCGGGTGGCGAAGGCCCGGCCGACGGCGGCTCCAACCCCGAAGGCCACGACGGCGGCGCCGACGGAACCGCGGGTGGCGAAGGCCCCGCTGACGGCGGCTCCAACCCCGAAGGCCACGACGGCGGCGCCGACGGAACCGCCTGACCGCTTCGCGATGCTGAGCCGCTGCATCGCGACCGACCGGCACACGTTCGCCACCGAGCACTGGGGGCGTCGACCGCTGCTGAGCCGGTCCGAAACACTGCCCCGCGACTTCGTTGATCTGCTCTCGCCCGACATGGTCGATGAGCTGCTCGCCGAGCGCGGGGTGCGTGCTCCGTTCATCCGCCTCGGCCGCGACGGTGACCTGCTGGCCCGCGACTGCTACCTCGGTCCGGCGGGCTTCGGCGCGGAGATGGGTGATCAGGTCGATTCGGCAAAGGTGCTGGGCGAGTTCGCTTCCGGCGCAACGCTGGTACTGCAGGGACTGCACCGACTGTGGCCACCCCTGATCGACTTCGTCCGCCAGGCGGTCGACGACCTCGGGCATCCCGTTCAGGCCAACGCCTACATCACCCCACCGGGCAACCGCGGGTTCGATCCGCACTACGACATCCACGACGTGTTCGTCCTGCAGACGTCCGGCCACAAGCGCTGGGTCGTGCACGAACCGGTGCACACCCATCCCCTGCCGTCGCAGCCGTGGACAGATCACCGCGCCGCGATCACCGCGCGGGTGGCCGAGGACCCCGTCATCGACACCGTGCTGAACCCCGGGGACGCGCTGTACCTACCGCGCGGCTGGGTGCACTCCGCCCAGGCCATGGACATGACATCGATCCATTTGACGATCGGTGTCTCGGCTGTGACCGGTTTCGACGTGGCCCGCGCGGTCATCGATCAATTGGCGACCGTGGAGGCGTTCCGGGAGTCGCTGCCGCTCGGGCTCGATCCGACCGATCAGGATGAGATGCTGGCGACGGTGACCAAAGTGATGGCAGAGGTGGTCGGCACCCTGCGTGACGACGCAGCCGCACTCAGTGGTGGAGCCGCCGCCCGATTGGCGCGCCGGCACGCCGAGCGGACCCGGCCGGTCGCGGTTCGTCCGCTCGCCTCACTCGCCGCATCGGAGTCGGCCGGGACCACGCGTGTTCAGTGGCGACACGGACTCGTCGGCACCGTCGAGGATTCCGGCGACCGCGTGCTGCTGCGACTGCCCGACCGCGTCATGACGTTCCCGGCGTCGTGTGCGCCCGCTGTGCATGCGCTTCGCACCGGCGGCAGCACCGACGCCGGTTCTCTGCCGGGCCTCGACCGCGCCGACGCGACAGTGCTGATCCGCAGACTGCTGCGCGAGGCCGTCGTGGTTCCGGCGGCCGACCGCTGATGGGGACGACGAAGAGAATGCCGTGCAGTGACCAGTCGCTGGCTCGCGACGATCCGATGTACGGCACTGCATCGGCGGGATCGTCGTGGGTGCTTCTCGAATTGAGCGGGGGTTGGGGGCATTCCGCGTTCCTCAACTCACCGGCGGTGGTCGACCCCGCGCTGGGACGGGCCATCGTGCGTCGTGTGGAGAAGGCGGGCATGCGGATCGCCGCGATCCGCCGGCACGGTCGTCGTGACGGAGCGCCGCGGTGGAGGTGGTTCATCGCGCGGTCCGGTCTGGGAGACGAGGCGCTCTACGCCGGCGAGGTCGGTGGTCCGCACGACTACCTCGACCTCGCTCTCGACGGAACGGACGGGGCCCTGGTCAGCGATCCGGTGGTCGCCATCTGCGCACACGGTAAGCATGATCAGTGCTGCGCTGTCCGTGGGCGCGCTGCGACCGCGGCCATCGCCGCCGAGTTCCCCGAAATCACCTGGGAATGTTCCCATTTGGGTGGTGATCGGTTCGCAGCGACCATGCTGGTACTGCCGGAGGGGCTGTGCTACGGAAGGGTGGACACCACCGATTCGGCCGAGCTCGTCCGGCTCTATCTCGACGGTCGGTTGGACAACAGGCATCTCCGTGGGCGCACCAGCCTGCCGCATGCGGCGCAGGCCGCGCAGTACTTCGCCCGGGAGAAATACGGCGACGACCGCATCGCCGGATTGCCTCCGCTCGACGTCGAGCGCACCGATGGCGGGATCCGGGTGATGCTCGGTGGGGACGCAGGCCCGATCGAAGTCCGACTCCACGAGGAACTCACCGAACCGCTTCTGTCGCAATGCTCCGCGAAGGTCGCGGGTGCGGTCCGGGTGTTCACCCTGGCGGCCATCACGCAGGGGTAGGTCTTCTAAGCCCGCTTGACCTCCAGCGTCCGCTTGCGCAGACCCTTGGTGGCGGTGTCCATCAGCCCTTTGGCGCCCTGCCTGATCAGGAATCCCGGGAGCGGCGCAATCAGGTCGACGGTGAGCTCGAAGCGCACCAGCGTGGACGCATCACCGTGCGGCGTCAGGGTGTATCGCCCGCGCTGCGCGCGTTGCTGACCGGAGCTGACCAAGGTCCAGCTGACTCCCCCGTCGTCGAATACGTACTCCAGAACCTGCTCATCGCTGACCCCGACGATCTTGACAACCTGACGGGCTCTGGTCGGGCGGCCTTCGGCGTCCCGTTCGAGGATGTCGATCTCCTGATGGGCCGAAGACCACTGGGGCAGCGACTCCATGTCGACCAGCACGCTCATCACTTCGTCCGGTGTCGCCTCGATGGTCACTTCGCGGACTTCGGTGATGGCCATGCCGAGACCATAGCCGGGGCAATGCGGGCCCCAACAGTGGATTGCCTAGCATCGGGCAGATGGGAATACCCGCGGTCGACCCGACGTCCGGCTCGGCGTTGTTGCGAATCGGCGCGCGGCTGACGGGCAACACCCCTGGGCGGTGGGTGGCTCGCCGGGTCGCGCCCCGAGTCGACCGGCATCTGCTCCGGTGGAGCCGGGGACGGGTGTCGTCGGCCGTGGTGACCCCAGAACTATTGCTGGTGAGCACCGGCGCGAAGACCGGCCGGCGCAGGACCACCCCTCTGACGTACTTCACCGACGGTGACCGGGCCGTCGTGGTGGCATCGAACTACGGCGGCTCGCGCCACCCGGCGTGGTACTACAACGTGCTGGCCAACCCCCGCGTCACGATCTCCGCCGGCGGGTACACCGGGACGTTCGTCGGGCACGAGGCCTCCGGGGCGGAGCGGGATCGACTGTGGAACCTTGCGAAGAGCTTCATCCCCTCGTATGCCGACTACGAGCGGCTCGCGGGCGGACGGACGATCCCGGTGCTGACGTTCACCGAGACCGACTGACCGGCACCGCGTCGCGCTGTTGTCAGAATGCTTGTCGGAGAGCCGAACACTGCGTGACGACTCGGGGCGCGGGGAGACCACCGAGGAATCGTTGCGCGCCTTCGCCAAGGCTCTCGCGCTCATCCCGTGGACGATCAACGATGCCGCCATCATGCACGCACAGGTCGATGCGGGCGCAGACGGCATCATCATTGATTACCCGAGCCGGTTGCGTTCGGTGACGGCCGAGTGGGGACCAATATCGTCAGTGCCACAGCAAATTCCGCGATCCCGGCTCAGCCGACGGCTGACCGCGCTAACCTACGGCCACCAGAGAAATCGAGCCGCAGAGGGTCGGCCCATGAGTAGCGCCGCAGAACGTGCCGCCCAACTCGATCTCGTCGCGCGTCTCAAATCCGCGTATCCCGAGCTGCCCGATGCGCCGACTCCCGACCTTGTCGATCACGACCGCTTCGTCGCCTACATGAAGCCGGTGCACGACGTCGGTGGTGAACCCGACGCCCCGATGAAGTATGAGAACAAGGACTACGAGTACTGGGAGCACATGACCTATGTGATCTGCGAAGTCCTTGCCTGGCGGGGCATCTGGCTCTCGGAGGAGCGGCGCCGGATCGGCAACGTCGACGTGGGCCGCGCGGTGTACCTGGGTTTCCCGTACTACGGTCGCTGGCTGTTGTCCGTGGCGCGGGTGCTGATCGAGAAGCACCACATCGGCCTCACCGAGCTCAGTGAGCGGATGGCCGAGGTCAAAGAGCGTTATGCCGGTGGGCTCGAGGGGAAGACCCTACGGGCGCGCCCCAAGGGCGAAGGCGACGGCGCTGCGGTCAGACGCAACAGTCACATCGTCCACGCGGTGGGCAAAGGTGATCCGCAGGTGTACGCCGGGATGGCCGGTGAACCCAAGTTCAAGGTGGGAGATCCCGTCGTCGTGCGGGAGTTGCCGGTGCTGTTCTACACCCGCACGCCGGAGTATGTGCGCGGCGCCAACGGGGTGATCGACGCGGTGGCCTACGAGAGCCCGGCTGCCGAGGACGAGACGTGGGACATCCCCGACGCCAAGCCCGAATGGTTCTATGTCGTCCGGTTCCGGATGTCCGAGTTGTGGAACGACTTCAACGGGCCGGCCTCCGACAGCCTCCGCACAGAGATACCGGAGCGCTGGCTGCAGGCCGGATGAGCGGAGGAACATGACAGACCACAACCACAACCACAACCACAACCACGACCACGACCACGACCGCACCGTGAAGCCGATGGTCGACGAGATCACCGACTTCGAGGTCCTGGAGATCGCGCTGCGCGAGCTGTGCATCGAAAAAGGCATCTTCACCGCCGAAGAGCACCGCAGGTTCACCGAATTCGCCGAGCAGATCGGCCCCAGCCCTGCTGCCCGCCTTGTCGCCCGCGCCTGGCTCGACCCGAACTTCAAGAGGCTTGCCCTCACCGAGCCGATGACGGCCAGCAAAGAGGTCGGTGTCGATTGGCTCGAGCCGACCGGCTTCGGCACCCCGAGCGATTTCACGGCGTTCCAGATCCTCGAAGACACCCCGACGGTGCATCACGTCATCGTGTGTGCGCTCTGCTCGTGTTATCCGCGCCCCATCCTCGGCAACTCACCGGAGTGGTACCGCACGCCCAATTACCGGCGACGCCTTGTGCGTTGGCCGCGACAGGTGCTGGCGGAGTTCGGCCTCTACCTGACCGACGACGTGGAGGTCCGCGTACAGGACTCCAACCAGAAGCACCGCTTCATGGTCATGCCGGTCCGTCCCGAAGGCACCGACGGCTGGACCGAGGATCAGCTGACCGAGATCGTCACCCGCGACTGCCTGATCGGCGTGGCACTGCCCAAGCCCGGCGTGACGACCAATGTCATCACCGACACCCGCGCCGCCGTGCACCCGGCAGGTGACTGACCGTGGAGCCGAACGTGGACAGCGAGGCACTGAAACAGATCGTCGCGGGCCATCAGGTGTGGCCGACGGTGGCGGCCAAGTACGGCGTCGAGAACCCGGTGCCGCCGTGGAAGACCAGCCTCGACGGTCTCTGCGATGCGCTGGACCGGGCTGCCTGTGACACCCCGGCACCGAGTTTCAAGGAGCGTCGCGACGAGGAGGACGTGCTCGCGGCGACAGTGTATTCCGACCTTCCCTACCCGGAGAGCCAGCTCGTTTCCCTGGCCCACTCACTGATGGCCCGCGGTCTGATCACCGAATCAGAACTGCAACAGAAACTCGCCGCGATCCGGGCGCGGCTCGAGGCCTGAAGGTCAGGCCCGTCACCCCTGTCGGAGTGTTAGCACGGTGATCTCGCTGGGGGCGAACACCCGGAACGGCGGCCCCCAGAACCCGGTGCCCCTGCTGGTGTAGAGCTGGGTGCGTTCGCCGTGGGCGCTCAGACCGGCGACCACCGGCTGATCGAGTCGGACCAGGAAGTTGAACGGCCAGATCTGCCCGCCATGGGTGTGCCCGGAGATCTGCAGATCCACGCCGGCGCTCACCGCGCTGGTGATCTGTTTGGGCTGGTGTGCGAGTAGCAGCACCGGCAACGCGGGATCACAATCTGCCAGCGCCACCTCAAGATTCTCACCGTGCCCGTCGACGCCGGATGCGTGAGCGGTCGCGTCGTCCACCCCGGCGATCACGAGCTGATCGCCGCCCCGTTCGACGAGGATGTGCCTGTTGTGCAGCGCATCCCAGCCGATTCGCGCCATGTAGTCCAGCCAGCCCTGCGCCTCGCTGAAGTACTCATGGTTGCCGGTGACGTAGACCCGCGCGAGCTCACCTCGCGCCGCGGCCAGTGGAGCCACCTGCTGTTCGCGCACCGCCACGGCACCGTCGGCCAGATCGCCGACGTGGCACACGATGTCTGCGTCGAGCGAGTTGACCCGCTCCGCCACGGCTGCCGACCAGCGGGCTCGGTCGATCGGTCCATAATGGGTGTCGGTGATCATCACCACCCTCAGACCGTCCAACCCGCCGCCGAGCCTGGAGATCCTGACGTCGACGTTCTTGATCCGTGGCACCCGCATCGCTTCGACGTAGCCCCACACGAGCAGCACCGCGACCACGACGAGAACCGAGGCGGCCACCACGCGCGCTCTGAGGGGATCCTCGACGCCCGATGCCAGCAGCCCCAGCCGCAGCAGCAGCGACAGCACCGACCAGACGAACAACACCCAGACCACACCCAGCAGTGCGTCGCCGATCCTGGCTGCCCAATCCCGATGCCTCGGGCCGTGTCCGGCGATCACCGCTGCCGGCAACGCCACGAATGCAGCCAGGAACACCAGCGAGCCGGCCACCACCACGGCGCCGGGCCATTGCGTTCCCGCCGACAGCAGCGTCCACCACGGCACCCCGAACAGGGTCACCATGATCGTGGACACGACGATTCGGCGCAGCCAGCGCCGACGCGACCGCCGTCGCGCGACGGGTCTGGTCTGAACCGAGTGCGACTCTGGCATGGCGGGGCGCCTCATTCTCTGTCTGCGGGGTCATCGACGACGCTACCTGCATCCCCGCACCGGCGACTTCGGCGTGGTTCTCGCCGCTCAGCGACGACGAACACGCCCGAGTCGCGGCGCCTTGGTCATCGAGTGCCGATGAAGTTCCACGAACCGGCGAGAACCGCGACGGTGATCGCCGTGGCCGCGACGCCGACGCCGGCGAGCACCAGGGCGACCTCGCGGACCCCGAAGACCGACGGACGCGCCCAGGTACGGTCGGTGCGCGCCCCGAATCCGCGCGCCTCCATCGCGGTGGCGAGCTTCGACCCACGGCGCACCGCGAACACCAGCAACGCGAACGCCTGTCCGGCGAAGCGCCGGATCCGGCCGTCGTCACCGATTCCCCGCGCCCGGCGCGCATGGCCGAGGTACTGCCAGTCCTGGTTGAGCAGTCCGACCAGACGCATTCCGGCGAGCGCGCCCAGCACGAATCGGGCGGGCAGCCGCAGTGTCTGGCCGAGACCGTCGGCGAGTTCGGTGGGCTGCACGTCGACGAACAGGAACACCGACGGCAGGGCGATGGCCAGTACCCGTAGAAACGTGGCGACCGCCAGCGTGATCGAGCCGTCGCTGACGTTCACCAGCAGGAAATGCCAGTACACCGTGCCGCTCGGTTGGCCGTAGAGCAGGATTGTGACAGCAGTGAGTCCCGCAGCGACAACGATCAACGCACCGCGAAAAAGCAACGTACGCAACCGAACACCGAGCACCAGGATGAGCACGAGCTCGAGAACGAGCGCGGTCAGCGCCGAGACCCAGTCCACGCTGAGCACCAGAGCAGCCGCAATCACCAGGGCGGTGAGCAGCTTGGCGACCGGGTTGAGCGCACGTCCGGCGTCGGAGTCCGGGGGCGCGCCACTGGGGGCCGTCATCGCGGCGGCTCCACGACGGCTTCGGTTTCTCCCGCGGTCAGTTCGATGTGGTGGTCGGCCAGCAGGTCGACAAAATCGAGGTCGTGGGTGATGGCCACGACCGCGGTGCCCCGGTCGGCAATCTCGGCGAGCAGCCGGATCAGTTCCTCCCAGGTGCGCCGGTCCTGCCCGAACGTGGGCTCGTCGAGGATGATCAGCTTCGGCGCGGTCGCGAGCACCGTGGCCACCGACAGCCGACGCTTCTCACCTCCGGACAGCGTGAACGGATTTGCCTGGGCGAGGTGGGCCAGGCGCATCCGCTCGAGGAGCGTGTCGGTGAGCGCGAGCGTCTCCGAACGGCCGCGGCGGAGCGTACGCGGCCCCAGTGCGACCTCCTCTCGCACTGTGCCGGTGAGGAATTGGTGTTCCGGGTCCTGGAACACGCTGCCGATCCGGCTCAGCAGCTCCCTGGACCGCCAGCGGATGGGTTCGCGACGGTCGGGTTGCGGCGACATCGCGACGGCCGCCTCGAGTCGACCTGCCAACGGCGCTAGCAGGCCCCCGACCGTCAGCGCCAGCGTGGTTTTGCCGGCACCGTTCGGTCCGGTGATCACCGTCGTTCGGGCACTGGACATCTCGAAGTGCAGCCCGGAGTGGACGGGCATGCCGGCGTGGTGTCCGAACGCCAGCCCGGCAGCCGTCATCAGCGATTCGGTGTGCACCATCCGACTACGGTTGATCTGCGGACGTGGCGCACCCGGCACCCACACGCCCGAACGCACCAGATGATCGTGCTCACGCCGCAACGTCTCGTCTGGTGTGCCGTCGGCGAGCACCTGACCATCGGCACCGAGCACGATGACCCTGTCGATGACGGGAAGCCAGGCCTCGGTCCGGTGTTCGATGACGACCAGCGTCGCCCCCGACTGTTCCACGGTCGCGGCGATCGCGTCGCGCACTTCGATGACACCGGCGGGGTCCAGGTTGGCGGTCGGCTCGTCCAACAGGATCAGGCCAGGGTTCATCGCGATCACCCCGGCCAGCGCCAGGCGCTGCTTCTGACCGCCGGAGAGCTCCGATGTCGATCTCGACAGCGGCTGGCTCAGACCCACCGTGTGCAGCGCCTCGGCGACTCGGGGCCAGATCTGCTCCCGCGGAACGCCGAAGTTCTCCATTCCGAACGCGACGTCGTCACCGACACGCGACAGGATCACCTGTGAGTCGGGATCCTGCAGCACCATGCCGGCACGTTCACGCCGCTGCCCGGGGGCTGCCCCGTCGATCAGCAGGCGCCCGGCCTCGTGTCCTTCCTCGGAACCCCCGAGTAACCCGGCCAGACCGTGCAGGAGCGTCGACTTTCCCGCCCCCGATGGGCCCAGCAGCAGCACCCGCTCGCCAGGCTCGATCGAAAGGTCGAGGTGGCGCACGGCCCAGTCGGGCCGCCCGGCGTGACGCCAGCCCCAGTCCCGGGCCGTGACGGCGGCCCCGCCGCGGGGTGAGTTCATCGGAGGTCGCGTTGCGCCACCCTGCCCGAGTCGAATCGGCTCAGCGCGCCGGTCTTGGCCAACGCCCGCACGCCCAGCCAGGACAGCAGGCCGGCGAGCACGACGCCGGAGATGACGCCCGAGATCGTGTAGATCACAGCGAACGCGGTGGCCGCGCCCGGGTACCAGAGAATCAGTTCGTTGACGGCCATGGCGAGGCCGGCGGCGGCTCCTGCCAGCAGCGCCACCGGCAGATTCCACCGGCGGTAGAGGAACAGCGCGAACACCAGCTCGGCAGCCAGGCCTTGGACCAGGCCTGATTCCAGCGTGAGCACGCCCCACTGGTTGCCGACCAGAGCCGAGACGGTGGCGGCCACCATCTCCCCGTACAGCGCCGCGCCCGGTTTACGGATGACCAGCGCGGTGAGCACCCCGGCGAAGAGCCACACACCGCCGATACTGGCTTGCAGGCCGGGAAGCAGCGCCGCCAGCGGGGCACCGATCGGGTTGGATGCGATGTTCCACAGCACGAAGATCAGCCCCGCCGCCACCGCCAGCACACTCGCGACGACGATGTCGACGACCCGCCACCGCATCGAGCGTGGGCCGGCCGGCGCCGGGTCGTCCAGCCCAGCCGATGGTTCGGGCTGTCGATCGCTCACGCGGACTCCTTCACTGACACCGTGGGTGAGCGCTCATTATGGACCGCCGCCGGATCCCCGTGTAGGCGCCGTCGGGTGCGGCCGAGGGAGCATGATGAATTGCAGCGGCGGCCGCTCGCCCGCCCGACCACCCGAGGAGGCTTGTGACGGACTGGATAGTCGGGGTCGCCGGCGCCCTGATCGTGGCCGCGGTGATGCGCGACGTGTTCCACACGTTGTTCCACCCGATCGGTCACGGCAGCATCGCTCCCAAAGTGATGAAGTTCGTCTGGTGGCTACTGCGGGTGTTCCACCCGGATCGCCGGATCGCCTCGATGACGGGTCCGCTGGGCATCGCGTTGGTGGTGCTGACATGGGGCGCAATGGCAGTCCTGGGCTGGGCGATGCTGTATTTCGCACTGATGCCGGAGGGTTTCGCCTTCAGCTCAGAACTCAGCCCTGCCGAACGCAACCCGGTGTTCGACTCACTGTATGTATCGCTGGTCACCATCGGCACCCTCGGGTTCGGGGACATCGTGCCGACGTTGCCGTGGCTTCGGGTGATCGTGCCGCTGGAGTCGCTTTTCGGGTTCATGCTGCTCACCGCAGCCGTGTCCTGGGTGCTGCAGATCTATCCCACGCTTCACCGCAGACGCGTGGTGGCGTTGCAACTCTCGACGCTGCGCGAGGCCCGCCGGGCGCAACCCAGCCTGGGAATAGACAGCGTTCCCACCGGCGTCCTCACCGGGCTGGCCAGCGCGATCGTGGAGGTCCGCAACGATTTCAACCAGGACGGGGCAACGTACTACTTCCGCGATCTCGAAGCTGACGCATCGCTGGCCGTGTCGATCCAGTACGCCACCCAGCTCGCCGACGAGGCCGCCGAGAGCGAGCATCCGCAGATGCGTCTGGCAGGCGCGCTACTCGCGGCCGCGGTCGACAGCCTCGCCGGCCTATTGGACGCGGAGTTCCTGCAACTCGGCGGCGACACCGCGGCCGTGATCAAGGCCTACGCCGCGGATCACCGACACCCCGGCTGAACTGTTCAGTCGGCGGTGTGTCGAGTGAGTCGGACTCCGGTGACGGCGTTACTGCTCACCGACGTCACTTCGAGGGTGAAGCCCGGCAGAGCGACGTGGTCGCCCGGGGCTGTCGGGATGCGCCCCAGGTCCGCCACCACCAACCCGGCGATCGTTGCGAAGTTGCCTTTCGGGACGTTGTCGAGGTCGACGCCGAGGTCCGGCAGGTCGTGGACGGGAAAGGTCCCCGGCAGGAGCAGCCTGCCGTCGGGCATGGTCTTCACCGACCAGATGTCACGGTCCGCCTCGTCGTAGATCTCACCGACGATCTCTTCCAGCAAGTCCTCGAGTGTGACGATCCCGGCCACCCCGCCTCGTTCGTCGATCACCATTGCGAAGTGCTCGTGCGCATCCATGAACGTGCGCAGGGCCGCGCTGACGCGCAGGCTGTCCGGCAACCTGACGACGGGATGCATCACATCCGCCACGGTGCCCGACGAGCCGAGGAGGTCCCGCAGATGCACGACGCCGAGAACATCGTCGAGGTCGCCGGAGGAGACCACCGGCGCCCGGACATGACCCGAGTCTGCGAGGTCCCGCCGAGCCTGTGCCACCGGCAGTCCCGCGTGCAATCTCCACACCGCCGGCCGCGGCACCACAACCTCCCGGAGCAACCGTTCGTGTATCTCCAGCGCTCCGGTGATGATCGTCCGCTGCTCGGTGGACAGGCCGCGGTGGGCGGTGATCAGCTGCCGTAGTTCCTCGACCGTCAACTCTTCTCTGCCGACGTGTGGATCACCCCCGAGCAATCGCACGACCACGTCGGTGGCCTTGCCCAGGAACCACACCACAGGTCGGGCGGCCACGGCCAGCACTTCCAGTGGCATCGCCACCACGACGGCCCACCGGCGGGCGTGCTGCATGGCCAACCGCTTGGGTGCAAGCTCGCCGACCACCAGCGTGAGGATCGCCACCAGGAGGGTGACCACGGTGATACCCACAGCTTCGGCGGCCTCGCCGAGGAAGGACAGGCGAGCGACAAGCGGTTCCGCCAGCGTCACCGCCGCCGTGGCCGAGGCGAGGAATCCCGCCAGCGTGATACCCAGTTGAATCGTGGCCAGAAATCGGTTCGGCTCGCGCGCCAGACGCACGACCACACGCTCGCGGCCCCTGCCGCGGCGTTCGAACTCGCGCAGCTGCCCCTCTCGCAGAGAGATGTACGCGGCTTCGCTTCCGGCCAGCAGACCGTTGACCACGATGAGCACCAGCACCAGGGCGACCTGCGGCCAATAGTCGGTCATCTACGGGCCCGAAGCCACTTCTCCGCGCCCACCACCACGCTGACGACCATCGCGATCGCGAAGATGCGCAACCAGCCACCGGCGTCCAGCGGCGCTGTCTGGAACACCGAGTTCATGGCAGGCAGGTAGGTGATCAGGAGTTGTGCAACGGCTTGCACCATCACCCCGACAACCAGGAGGCGATTCGTGAAAAGGCCGATGCGCCAGGCTGACTGGGTCAGGGACCGGCAACTGAAGAGGTAGAACGCCTCCACCACGACGAACAGGTTCAGCGCCGCGGTGCGCGCCTCGGGTAGCGTGGCGCCGTTCGCCAGCTCCCACTCGAACAGCCACCACGAGCCGGCGACGAGAAGTCCGGACACCAGCAGAATTCGGCCGACCAGGGCGCGAGTGAGCAGCGGCTGACCCGGATCGCGCGGTGGTCGGGTCATCATGCCGGCTTCTTTGGGTTCGAAGGCGAGCATCAGCCCGAGGGCGACAGCGGTGGTCATGTTGATCCACAGGATCTGGGTCGGCAGGATCGGCAGTGCCGAACCCAGGGCGATCGCCACCAGAATCACCAGTCCCTCACCGATGTTGGTGGGCAGCGTCCACGTGATGAACTTGGTCAGGTTGTCGAAGACGCCGCGGCCTTCCTCCACGGCGGCTTCGATGGTCGCGAAGTCGTCGTCGGTCAGCACCATGTCGGCTGCGTCCTTGGCGACCTCGGTTCCGCTCCGCCCCATGGCGACCCCGATGTTCGCCTGCCGCAGGGCCGGCGCATCGTTGACGCCGTCGCCGGTCATCGCGACGACGTGTCCCCTGTCCTGTAACGCCTCGACCAGTCGCAGCTTCTGCTCCGGAGACACCCGGGCAAAAACGCTCGCCCGCTCGACGGCGTCCGGGAACTCCTCAGGAGGTAGCGCGGCCAGGTCTGCGCCGGTGAGGACAGCGCGATCGTCGGCCGCGCCGTTGTCGAGCACCCCGACGGCACCGGCGATCGCGCTCGCGGTGCTGGCGTGGTCGCCGGTGATCATCTTCACCGCGATACCTGCGGTGTGGCAGGCCGTCACGGCCGGTGTGGCCGCCGCCCGGGGTGGATCGAGCATGGCCTGAAGTCCGGTCAGAGTCACCGCGCCGGGGAGGGCTTCCTCGCTGAAATCAGCCGGGTCCGCGGGTGTGCGGACCCCGGTCGCCAACACTCTCAGGCCTTCGGCGGCAAGAGTTTCGACTGCCTTCAGCACGGCCGGGCCGTCGATGGGTTCGATCGCACCGTCGGCGCGCATCTGGGTGCTGCACAGTTCGAGCATCCGCTCCACCGCACCCTTGACCAGCACGACGTGTCCGTTGCCGGACCTGTGCAAGGTGGCCATGTACTGGCGTTCCGAGCTGAACGTGATCGTGTCGACACGGGGTTGGGCTTCGACGAGAGCCTCCGGTGTGAAGCCGGCCTTGACCGCGACGACCAGCATCGCCGCTTCGGTGGGGTCTCCGACGATGTCCCACCGATCGCCGGCCGATGTCAGGACCGCGTCATTGCATGCCGCACCGGAAAGGAGTGTCCATCGCAGGGCGGCATTCGTCTCGAGGGAGACCGGAGTGCCACTTCGCGACAGCAACGCTCCGTCGGTGGCATAACCGGCGCCCGTCACGACCACCGGCTCGTCGGGAGTCCAGATTTCTCGCACAGTCATCTGGTTCTCGGTCAGCGTGCCGGTCTTGTCGGCACAGATCACCGTGGTGCCGCCAAGGGTCTCCACCGCGGGTAGCCGGCGAATGACCGCTCTGCGCTTGGCCATCCGTGAGACTCCAATGGCCAGCGTGATCGTCACAGCAGCGGGCAACCCTTCCGGGATGGCGCCCACGGCGAGCGCGACCGCCGCCGTGAAAGTCTCCACCGCATCCTGGTTTCGCAGCAAGCCGATGGCGAATGTCAACGCGGCGAGCGCCAGGATCCCGACGGTGAGCACCCTGCTGAACCGAGCGAGTTTCTCGGTCAGCGGTGTCGCCAATATCGTCGCGGTACCGACAAGCCGGTGGATCTCCCCGATCTCGGTTTCGGCACCCGTGGCCACCACCACCCCCGCGCCGGATCCGGCGGTCACCAGGGTCCCGGAGTGGGCCATGTTGTGCCGGTCCGCGACGGGAGTCGCGTCGGGGAGAACGACTTCATTCTTCGCCACGGGCACCGACTCGCCGGTCAAGGCCGACTCGTCGACGCGCAGGTCGACCTCTCGGAGCAACCGGATATCGGCAGGCACCTTGTCGCCGGCCTCGACCAGTACCAGATCACCCGGCACCAGTTCTTCGGATGTGATGACCCGCTCGTGCCCGTCACGAACCACTTTGGCGTCGGTACGGACCAGCGCGCGCAGGCTCTGTAGCGCAGCCTCCGCCTTGGACTCCTGAATGAAGCCGACGGCGGCGTTGACGATCACCACGGCAAAGATCACGACGGAGTCGACATACTCGCCCAATAGCGCGGTGACGGTGCCGGCAATCAATAGGACGTAGATGAGTGGGTGGTGGAACTGACCCAGGATTCGCAACAGCAGACCAGCTCCCCGCTGTGCGGGAAGGAGGTTGCGTCCGTACCGTTTCAACCGCTGGGCGGCTTCGTCACCGCTGAGGCCGCGGTGGGGGTCGGTCTCCAAAAGCAGAACGATCTCGTGGCCGGAGATCCCGTGGTGCGTGCTCGCCTCGAAAGACGTCGGTGCAGCCATCAGGTGTTTGCGGCGTCTGGTTCGATGACGAGCACCGGTACCGACGAGTGCTCGATGATGTCAGCCGACACGCTACCGAGCAGCCGGGTGGACAGGCCCTGGCCGCGGCGGCCGACGATCAGCAGGTCCATATCCTGCTGATCGGCGAATCCGCGTAGCGTCGGCCCGGGCGCTCCGGCCAGCACCTCGGTGTGAACCACGCCCCAGATCTCAACGCCTTCGGCCAAATCGGTCAGGCGCCGCTCGGCGGCGTCGATGTCGGCACTGGAGGCTGATTCGGCCGCTTCGTAGTGCACGACCTCGGCCAGCACCAGCAGGGCGCAATGTGGCCCGAACAGCCGTAGCGCGGTTGCCAGCCCGCGCGCGGACTCAGCCGACCCGTCGAGGCCCACCAGCACGCGCAATCCCGTTGCGCCCTCAGCCCGTTGTGGCGGCGCACCCTTGGAGCCGAATCTGACCAAGCCGGGACGGCGTTGCACCCGTTCCACCGCGATCGGCACGAACAACGGCCCCAGGACCACAGCGATCAGCGTCCATAACGGGTCGTGGCCGTGGCGTGCCATCCACAGTCCGGACAGCAGTCCGACGAGGATCCAGGCAACGATCAGTGCGACGACCAGTGTTGTGCTCACACTTTCCACCGTCCCAGACTGACGCGTATCGAGCCAGGGACTTTGTGCCTTGGCCGGGCTTCGTTCGTCAGTCGGCCGAATCCTGCAGGCTCGGGTCGACCGCTTGGCCGAACACCATGCCGGCACCAGGCTTGATGAGAGCGCTCAGCGCCCAAGCGAGAACTGCTGCGACGAAGGAAAACCCGAGCCTCCAGCAGGCCGAAGACGAGGCCCGCGATTGCGGCGATGCCGATCTGGAGCGCAGGATGTGACAGCGACTTCATGCGTTCCTCCAGGTAGGCAGCGTCGGACCACACGAACGTAGGCCGCCGGGGCTACCTGGAGGTGCCCGCCGTAATTCGGGCACGTTGCCGCTGATCTGGCAGACGCGATTACGCCGGTGTGGCCGCCTTCCGTGCCGCGATCTTGGCGCGGACCTGGTCCATGTCGAGCGCCTTCACCCTGGTGATGAGGTCCTCCAGCGCGGCTGCCGGCAGAGCCCCGGCCTGGCTGTACACCAGCACGCCGTCGCGGAAGGCCATCACGGTCGGGATCGACCGAATGTCCAGGGTGGCGGCCAGATCACGCTCGGCCTGGGTGTCGACTTTGGCGTGTACCACGTCGGGGTGTGACTGCGAGGAGCGCTCGAAGACCGGGGCGAAGGCGCGGCACGGGCCACACCATGACGCCCAGAAGTCGACGAGCACGATGGGATTGTCGACGATGGTGGACTCGAAGTCGTCGTAGGAGAGGTTCTTGGTGGTCATATTCTTGATTGCCATGGCGGTGTCCTTTCTCGGTATGTTGCTGTGTGACCGTAGGAACTTTCAGGCCCGACCCTTGAGCATCAGGTTCCAGTACATGAACGGCAGCCCATATTTCTTGAGGTACCAGTAACTGCGGTGCGGCTTGGTCGGGTCGATCAGCGGGATGGACGGTGTCAGGTTCAGGTCGTAGTCGAACTCTGCTAGCAGCATCGAGTGCGATGACGTCACGATCGGGCACGAGCCGTACCCGTTGTACGACGCGCCGAGGGGGCGGCCGTCGAGATAGGACTCGATGTTGTCGACCACCACCGGGGCCTGCTTGCGGATCGCCGCACCGGTCTTGGAGTTCGGCGATGATCCGGCGTCGCCGAGACTGAATACGTTGGGGTAGCGCGCATGCTGCATGGTGTGCTTGTCGATCTCGACGTATCCCCCAGCGTCACCGGTCGACAGCGGGCTGGACTTGATCCAGTCCGGCGCCGACTGCCGAGGCACCGCATGCAACACGTCGTAGGACAGCATGGTGTCGGTCCCGCCGGCGGCGACGCTGGTAACCCCGACCTTGTGTGCCGCCGCGTCGACGGAGGTCACCTCCGCGTTGGTGTGCACGGTGATGCCGTAGTCCGCGGCGACATCATCGAGGTTGTCCGCGATCGCCGGGATCCCGAACAGCCGCGGTGTCGGCACCACCAGGTGAACGTCGATGTCTTTGAGCACACCCTGGGATCGCCAGTAATCCGACGCCAGGTAGGCGATCTTCTGCGGCGCCCCAGCACACTTGATCGGACCGGACGGCATCATGAAGACCGCACTTCCCGAACGCATGCCGCGGATGTACTCCCAGGTGCGCGGAGCCAGGTCGAACCGGTAGTTCGACGACACCCCGTCCTTGCCGAGGCTCTCCTGCAATCCTTCGGTGCGACTCCAGTCGAGTTGGATCCCGGGGCAGACCACGAGCACGTCGTACTCGTATTTCGCCCCGTCGGCGCAGCTGACTGTGTTGTTGTCCGGGTCGACGGCCGTCGCGGCGTTCTGAATCCATCGCGCCCCCTTGGGCATCACCGAGGCTTCCGGCCGTGCGGTCGTCGAGGCCTTGGCCTGACCACCGCCGACCAGGGTCCACAGTGGCTGGTAGTAGTGCGTGTCGGAGGGCTCGATGACGGCGACGTCGTCGTGTCCCTTGCGCTGCAGGCGCGCGGCGACGGTGATTCCAGCGGTGCCGCCGCCGACGATGACGACCCGATGCTTGGCGGTGATCATGGCTACTGTTCCTATTCTGTTGTCGGCTAGGCGTTCTGGTGGGTGTCGTCCCAGGCGCCGTAGCCACCCAGAATGTCGCTGACATCGGCGAAGCCGTTCTGCCGCAGCAGGCTCGCGGCCACCGAGGACCGGTAGCCACCGGCGCAGTACACGACGGTCGGCTTGGCCGGGTCCAGTTCGTTCAACCGGCTCGGCAGCTGACCCACCGGGATCGCGCTCGCGTTCGCAATGGTTCCTGCCGCCACTTCGCTCGGGTTTCGGACGTCGACGACCTGCAGGTCTGCTAGTTCTGAAGCTCGCTCATCGAATGCCTTGGCGGTCAGACGCGAAGCGATCTGGACGTCACCTCGATGGGCGAACATCACCTCGAACGGTCGGTCCAGGTAGCCGATCACCCGGTCGAAACCGATTCGGGCGAGCCGGTTCTTACCTTCAAGCTCCTGTCCCGGCTCGGTGAAGAGCACGATATCGACGTCCGAGGGCAGGATCGACCCGGCGAACTCGGCATAGCGGCCCTCGAGCCCGATGTTGACCGCGTGGCGCAGATGGCCGAGGGCGAACTCCTCGGGGGTGCGCCCATCCACGAGGACGGCGCCTTCCTCGATGGCCTTTTGCACCTGCTCATAGGACATCGGTGTGGGCTTCTTGGTCTCGTCGAGCAATTCACGATCCTTGCGGTTGAGGATCGCGTCGTAGACGAAGTAGCCGGGCGCCGGCGGCTGCCCTTCGGTGACGAGGTCCATGAAGGTGGCCTTGTCGGGTGCCCGCAGGGCGTAGTTGGTCGCCTTCTGCTCCCCCATCGTCGACCACAGGTCGGTGGACAGGTTCTTCCCGCATGCTGAGCCGGCTCCGTGGGCCGGGTACACCCGGGTCGCGTCGGGCAGCGTCATCAGCTTGTTGTGCAACGAGTCGTAGAGCTTGTCGGCCAGTTCCTCGCGGGTGAACCCGATCGAGGCCAGCAGGTCTGGTCGGCCGACATCGCCGATGAACAACGCATCGCCGGTCAGGACACCGTAGGGAACCTCGTCACCGGGATGCTCGTACACCACGATGCTCAACGACTCGGGCGTGTGACCCGGAGTGTGGCGGAATTCCAGCGTCACCTCACCGAGCGAATAGCGCTCGCCGTCGGCGACACCCATCGACTCGAACTCGGTCTCGGCGACCGAGGAGTACACGATCTTGGCGCCGGTGGCCTTGGCCAACTCCAGGTGGCCCGACAGGAAGTCGGCGTGGAAGTGGGTCTCGATGACGAGTTCGATCGTGTAGCCGAATTCCTTGGCGTCGGCCAGATACTCGGCCACATCACGCTGCGGGTCGACAACAACTGCGCGTCCGGTGCTTTCGTCGGCAATCAGATACGACGCATGGGACAGGCAATCCAAGTAGTACTGGATGAACTTCATGTCTGCAGACCTTTCGTTGGCGGTGGGTGTCGGCGGTGGCGACAACTTCTGCTTCACACTGTGCCTATACCCCTGTGGGTATGTCAAGTACCCCTGGGGGTATAAATATTTCCACTTGCTATTACCCCAGGGGGTATGTGTACCCTGGGATCCAGATATACCCCCTGCGGTATGAGGAGTGGCCCGTACCGCCCGCTGAAAGGACCACAGATATGACCGCGCCAGCCATCATCGATCCGCAGAACCTCAGTGACCTGCTCGGTTCGGCGACGCCCCCTCGGGTGCTCGACGTCCGCACCCCGGGTGAGTTCGAGACCGCGCACATCGCCGGGGCGTACAACGTGCCGCTGGATCTGCTACGGGAACACCGCGACGAGATCATCAAGCACCTCGACGAGGACGTCGTGCTGGTCTGCCGCTCCGGTCAGCGCGCCGCCCAGGCAGAGGAGACGCTGCGCAGCGCCGGGCTGGGCAACGTGCACATCCTCGACGGCGGCATCACCGCCTGGGAAGCCAGGGGCTTCGCGGTCAACCGTGGCGCCCAGCGTTGGGACCTCGAGCGACAGGTCCGCCTGGTCGCCGGCTCCATCGTGCTCTCCAGCATCCTGGCCAGCGTCGCCCTACCCAAAGCCAAGTGGCTGGCCGCCGCGATCGGCGGCGGGCTGACCTTCGCGTCACTGACCAATACGTGCGCGATGGGCATGGCGCTGTCGAAGCTGCCGTACAACCGCGGCGCCACCTGTGACGCGCCGACCATCGTGTCCCAGCTCGTCGCCGCTACTCCCACAGCCCAGAAAGCGAGCTGACCGGCCATGATTGCGCTCACCATCGGTCTCGCCGTCTTCGTCGGCATCTCGCTGGGGCTGCTGGGCGGCGGTGGCTCCATCCTGACCGTGCCGCTGCTGGCTTATGTGGCCGGGATGGACGCCAAACAGGCCATCGCCACCTCGTTGCTCGTCGTCGGCGTCACCAGCGCGATCGGCGCCATTTCGCACGCGCGGGCCGGCCGGGTGCAGTGGCGCACCGGCCTGATCTTCGGCGGGGCAGGCATGGCCGGCGCCTACGCCGGCGGCGTGCTGGCCCGCTTCATCCCGGGGACCGTGCTGCTCATCGGCTTCGCCGTGATGATGATCGCCACCGCCATCGCGATGCTGCGCGGCCGTAAGAATGCCGAGACCTCCGACGGCGGACACCGGCTGCCGATGCCGAAGATCGTCGCCGAGGGCCTGGTGGTCGGTCTGGTGACCGGCCTGGTCGGCGCCGGCGGCGGCTTCCTGGTGGTGCCGGCCCTCGCGCTGCTCGGCGGGTTGCCGATGCCGATCGCCGTCGGCACCTCGTTGATCGTCATCGCGATGAAGTCGTTCGCCGGCCTGGCCGGGTATCTGTCCAGCGTCCAGATCAACTGGACGCTCGCGTTGGCCGTCACCGCCGCCGCAGTTGTCGGCGCTCTGCTCGGAGCCCGCCTGACCGCAAAGGTCGACCCCGACGTGTTGCGGAAGGTTTTCGGCTGGTTTGTGCTCACGATGTCCTCGGTTGTCCTAGGCCAGGAGATCCACCCGGGCGTCGGGATCGCCGCTGCGGCACTCACTGCGGTCGCCGCCGCCATGACCTTCGTGTGCACCCGGTACGCCCACTGTCCGCTGCGACGCCTGACCCGGCAGATCGGCGCGGCAGCCGCATGATCACCCCAGGGAATACCCCCACGGGTACCATGGCTATATCGTCCGGAGAGAGGAGCAACACCATGGTCGGTGACGAGGACGCAATCGCCGCGGTACTCAACAGGCTGCGCAGAGCCCAGGGCCAGCTGGCCGGGGTGATCTCGATGATCGAACAGGGCCGAGACTGCAAGGACGTCGTGACGCAGTTGGCCGCGGTGTCGCGGGCACTGGACAAGGCTGGGTTCAAGATTGTGGCAACCGGTTTGCGGGAATGCCTCACCGGAGAGGCCGCCGAAGGCCAGCAGCCGATGACCGAAGCCGAGCTGGAGAAGCTGTTCCTGGCCTTGGCATGACCGAGCCGCAACGACATCGAGTAACACGAGATCGGGAGGGAACGATGAGCTACGCATTGTCGACGACACTGCACACCACGTTTGAGGACGCGGTGGACAAGACCCGTAAAGCACTGGCCGATCAGGGTTTCGGAGTGCTGACGGAGATAGACATGAAGGCCACCCTGAAGGCCAAGCTGGGCGAGGACATGGAGGACTATCTGATCCTCGGCGCTTGCAATCCGCCGCTGGCGCACCGCGCGGTCAACGCCGATCGCCAGATCGGGCTGTTGTTGCCCTGCAACGTCGCCGTGCGCACCGACACCACCAGCGAGGGTGCGGTGATCGTCGACGCGATGGACCCGCAGGTGATGGTCCAGCTCTCCGATCAGCCGGGGGTCCGCGAAGTCGCCGACGAAGCCGCAGCCAAACTGCGGGCCGCAATCGAATCGCTGGAATCCGCCGACGCGCGGTAAGACAAGGAGTTCGAAGTGGACATCAATGTAGATGTCAAGATCGACATCGCCATCATCGAGACCACCGGGTTGGGTGATCGCAGTTACCTGATCAGCGCCGGCGGTGACGCCGTCGTGGTCGACCCGCAACGCGACATCGACCGGGTGCTCGACCTGGCCCGCGAGCGGGGGGTGCGGATCACCCACGTGCTGGAGACGCACATCCACAACGACTACGTGACCGGCGGACTCGAACTGTCCCGAAGCACAGGAGCCGAGTACGTGGTCCCCGCCGGTGATGACGTCGGCTACCAACGACGTGCTGTCAGCGACGGCGACGAGATCCGCTCCGGTTCGCTGCGGTTCGAGGTCATGCACACCCCCGGCCACACCCACAATCACGTGAGCTATGTGCTACGGGATTCCAGCGGCACTGTGGCCGGCGTGTTCACCGGCGGTTCGATGCTGCACGGGACGACCGGACGCACCGACCTGCTCGGCGCGGAGCAAACCGAGGAACTCAGTCACGCGCAGTTCCACTCGGTGCGTCGGCTCGTTGCGGCGCTTCCGGATGAGACCGAGGTGTATCCCACCCACGGGTTCGGCAGCTTCTGCTCGGCAACCCCGGCCAGTGGTGACTCATCCACAATCGCCGATCAGCGCAGGGACAATCCGGCGCTGACCCAGGACGAGCAGAGCTACGTCGACGAGCTGATCGCGGGACTGTCGGACTACCCGGCCTACTACGCGCACATGGGTGTCATCAACACCGAAGGTCCGGCCCCCGTCGATCTTTCGTTACCACAACCGGTTGATCCGGACGAACTGCGCCGGCGGATCGATGCCGGCGAATGGGTGGTGGACCTGCGCACCAGAACGGCCTTCGCGGCCGGGCACCTCGGCGGCACCCTGGGCTTCGAGTTGTCCGACTCGTTCGTCACCTACCTCGGATGGCTCTACTCATGGGGTTCGCCGCTCACTCTCATCGGGGAGACCAAGGATCAGATCGCCGATGCCCGGCGTGAACTCGCGCGCATCGGTGTCGACAACCTGACCGGGGCGGCAGTCGGCGAGATCACCACGCTGGCCGGCGACGCCCCGCTGCGGTCCTATCGTGTCGCCGACTTCGCCGGCCTTGCCGCGGAGATCGACAAGAACACTTCTACCGTCCTCGATGTCCGTCAGAGCGGTGAGTACGACGACGGCCACGTCCGCGGCGCGCTCAACATTCCGTTGCACGAACTCAGCAAGCGCATCGATGACGTCCCCGGCGGCGAAGTGTGGGTGCACTGCGCTTCCGGGTACCGCTCCTCGATCGCCGCGTCGATGATCGACCGGCCCGGCCGCACAGTCGTCCTCGTGGACGACACCTTCGACAACGCCGAGAAGCTCGGGCTGGTCGGCTAGCCGAGTGCCGCCGAGTACAGCAGCGCCACCACGATCGCCGCAGCGAAGCCGACGGTGGCACCGCCGATCATGAGTACCTCGGAGCGCGGGGCGAGCATGACAACTCGCCCCGCGACGACCGGGCTGGCACTGATCTGCCGCGATCTCCGGTAGCCGATACCGAGGACGAGCAGCGCGAGCAAGGTGGCGGTGAGTGCGAGTGCCGTCCGTCCAGGGCCGAGCGGGCCGTGTTGCCGCAGCATCACCAGCGCGCCCCCGATCAGGAATCCGAATGCGCTTCTCTCCCAGGACAGTAGCGTGCGTTCGGCTGGAAGCCCGGGCTTCTGCGGCTCCCGGCGGGGCATCTCACGCCCCCGCCGGCGGCCAGATGACCAGGATCACGAGCACCACGACGGTCACTGCGAATATCGATGCGCCGAGCAGCAGCGGCACGTGTGTGGGCGGCAGATCCTGGTCCCTCCGCATCGCGGTCTGCACATGCTGCCAACGCCGCACCGCAAGCGCCGCCAGCACACCACCCCCTGCGGTCAGCACCACACTGAGACCGTGCCGTACACCGGGGATTCCGAAGGACGGCACGAACTGTACGACGGCGATGCCTCCGGCGATCAACGCCAGCGCCGTTCGTATCCACGCCAGGAAAGTGCGCTCGTTGGCCAGTGTGAAGCGGTAGTCCGGCTCTTCCTCACCGGTCGGTTCGGACGATCGTTCGTGACCGGCAGAACCCATCGGACCGTATCCCCTCGAGCGAACGTTGTTCGTGACAGCCTAAGCCGCCGTCGTGCCTCCCTGAAGCACTAGGGCCCACCAGTTGAGGACCAATGCCTCCAGACGTGACGTCGTGCGGCGACCTAGCGTCAGGGTCATGACGGATCCGATTGCCCGGGGAATCGTCGTCGCCGTCGACGGTTCAGCCTCGTCGACCGCAGCGGTCGAATGGGCCGCTCGCGACGCCGAGCTGCATCACGTTCCGCTCAAGGTGGTGCACGTCGTCGCTCCCCTGACATTCGTCGCCGAGGGGTGGTCGGCGTTTCCGAGCGAGGTCTACTCCCAGGCCCAGGAGGACGAGGCAGCTCGAATCCTGGAACAGGCTCACAAGGTAGCCGTCGAGGCGGCCGCCCCTGACAGGGCCTCGCAGGTGACCAGTGAGGTGCTGCACGAACCGATCGTGCCGGGCCTTGTCGACCTCTCCAAGACCGCCGGCATGGTCGTGGTGGGCTGCCGCGGCGAAGGCGGGGTGGCGGGCGCGCTGCTGGGCTCGGTCAGCTCCGGGCTGGTGCACCACGCGCACTGCCCGGTGGCGGTGATCCACGACGAGGACCCGGCTCCCCAACCGTCCCAGGCCCCCATTGTGGTGGGCGTCGACGGCTCTCCCACCTCGGAACTGGCCACCGGCATCGCGTTCGATGAGGCCTCCCGGCGCGGGGTGGAGTTGGTGGCGCTGCACGCGTGGACCGACATGGGTCCGCTGGAGTTTCCCCGCACGAACTGGGCGCCCATCGAATGGCGGAACTACAAGGAGCAGGAAGCGGAGGTGCTGGCCGAGCGGCTCAGCGGATACCGGGAGCGCTACCCCGATGTCGCCGTCCGCAAGGTGGTGGTCAGCGACAGACCGGCGCCTCGCCTGCTCGAGCAGGCCGAGGATGCGCAGCTCGTCGTGGTGGGCAGTCACGGCCGCGGTGGCTTCACCGGCATGCTGCTGGGATCGGTAGCCCGGGCGGTCGTGCATTCGTCGATGGTTCCGGTGATCGTCGCCCGCACGCCCGAACACCGATGATCTGAAATACAATTCGCGGTACCCGACGTCTGAGAGGTTTTCGCCGGTGGCAGTTCGTGTGGTGATGGGATATGACGGCTCGCAGGAGTCGGGCACCGCGATCGACGTCGGGGTGTCGTTGTTTCCAGGGGCGCACGGTTGGATCACCTATCTGTGGGTCCCGCCCTTCGCCAGCGAAAAGGTGCGGCAGCGGTTGCGCTCGCGTGCCCGCGACACCGACGAGCTGGTCGCGTTGGTCGAGCAGGAGGGGGAACGCGAGGCCCAGCGTGTCGTCACCACGGGTGTGACGTTGGCCGGTGCCGCCGGGTGGGACGCCGAGCCCCTGTTGAAGCGGACCTGGGGAGGGGAAGGCTGGCGCATCGCACAGGTCGCCGAGGAGGTCGACGCGGACCTGGTCATCGTCGGCTCTCGCGGGCTGGGGGGCGCCAAGGCGTTTCTGGGCAGCGTTTCGGACCTGGTGGTGCACTACTGCGCGCGGCCGATGGTCGTCGTGCCGCATCCGATGTTGTCCACCGAACACGAGGCACTGGCCGGCGGGCCGGTGATCGTGGGCTGGGATGGCTCCGCCGGTGCCGAGAAGGCGCTCGAGGCAGCCATGCGCTTGCTCCCGGACAGGGATCTGTTGCTGGTCTCGGTCGACAACGATGACCCTGTCGACGAACCGGCATCTGTCGACGCCGAGGTGTTGGGCAGCCGAAAGGTCGAGAGGCTCAGGGTCGAACGTGGTCACGGCTTCCCCGCTCACGCATGCGCGGATGCATTGATCAGCGCTGCGCGAGACCACGACGCGGCGGTCATCGTGGTCGGTTCGCGCGGCCGCTCAGCGGCACGGAAGATCCTGCTGGGCAGTGTCGCCATGGCCACGCTGCACAACGCTGAGCGGCCGGTCATGGTCGTTCCCAGCGAGTGGGAAGTTCCGTAAGCCACCACCCCGATCAGCTGCGAATAGCACGCTCGACGTCGCCGGCCGAGAGTTCTGAGAACGGCCGCGTCCGGTCCATCGGTGCTGGGCTGGGAGATCCGCGGACAGAGCCCGGAAAGCATTCTGCTGGGCTGTGATTCGCGGATCGGGATGCCGGGCGAGTGGTTCTTCTCACTGCGGCCCGATGGCCGGTCCCGCTGCCGCCTCGGGCCAGCGGTGGTGACCGACAAGCATCATCAGTATTCTGCGTTTTGGACAGAGATCGTGCGGGTAAACCCTCGCCGTCCGTCGGGGAGCAACGACGCCGGCCTCGGGTCAGATACGAGAACAGGCGGTCCAGATGAACAGAATCGGTCGTTGGTTTGCAGGAGTCGCCTCCGTGGTGGTGGCCGCCGCGGGTTCGGTCGTCGTCGCGGCACCGTCGTACGCCGCCCCGTGTCCCGACGTCGAGGTCGTGTTCGCCCGCGGCACATTCGAACCGCCCGGGATCGGCGCCACCGGCCAGGCGTTCGTGGATTCGCTGCGATCGAAGACCAACGGCAAGTCCGTCGATGTCTACGCGGTGAATTACCCTGCCTCCCTTGACTTCGCCGCCGCCGCCGACGGAGTCATCGACGCGAGCAACCGGGTCGTGGACATGGCGGCGAACTGCCCGAACACCGACATCGTCCTCGGCGGCTTCTCGCAGGGGGCGGCGGTCGCTGCCTACATCACCGAGGACGCCATTCCCGAGGGCTACACACCACCTCCCGGTATGACCGGACCGATGCCGCCGTCGGTGGCCGATCAGGTGGCCGCGGTGGCGCTGTTCGGAAAGCCGTCCACTGGTTTTCTGCAGATGCTCAACACCGGCGCTCCTCCCATCGTCGTCGGGCCGGCGTACGAGTCCAAGACGCTCGACCTGTGCATCCCGGAAGACCCGGTGTGTTCTCCGTCCGGCGGCGACGGCGGCGCGCACAGCGCCTACACGCTGCGGGGCCTGACGGACCAGGCGGCGGACTTCGCGGCGAGCAAGCTGTAAACCCCAGTTTTTGACACCCGTCAACACTGTGATCGGGCTCACTGCTAGGTTCGTCGCGTGGCTCGCCCTGCAGACCTCCTCATCGAACGTCCCGCCGACCTCAGCGCCGACTGGTTGACCGCAATCCTCGGTCAAGGCCGCATCTCGGGGTTCACCACCGAGCGGATCGGCACCGGCCAGATGAGCGAGTGCTACCGCGTCGCTCTGACGTATGCCGACACGGGCGCAGGCGGCCCCACGTCGGTCGTGCTCAAAGTCGCCGCAACCGATCCCAACAGCAGGCAGACCGGGATGGCACTCGGTCTCTACGCGCGCGAGGTCCGTTTCTACACCGACATCGCGCCGGGGCTGCCCGGCCCGGTGGCACCGTGTCATCACGCCGCCTACGACCCGGAGACCGGCGCCTTCGATCTCCTGCTCGGTGACGCGGCGCCAGCCGTCGTCGGCGACGAAATCCGCGGCGCGACAGCGGACCAAGCGGAGCTGGCGGTCGCCGAACTCGGCCGGGTTCATGGTCCGCTACTGAGCGACACCACGCTGGCCGGCGCCGACTGGCTCAACCGCGAGTCGCCGGTGAACCAGGCGCTGCTGGCCCAACTGTGGGCCGGCTTCTCCGAGCGCTTCGGCACCGCGATCGACCCGGTACACCGCGAGGTGTGCGAACGGCTGGTCGCTGCATTCGACGCGTACGTCGCCGCCGAGGCCGACGGGCACCGGGTCCACGGCCTGGTGCACGGTGACTACCGCCTCGACAACATGCTGTTCGGCCAACCCGGCGCGGACCGGGCGCTGACCGTGGTGGATTGGCAGACGGTCACATGGGGGCCGGCGTTCACCGACGTCGCCTACTTCCTCGGCTGCGCCCTGCCGGTCGAGGTACGCCGCGACAACTACGACCGGCTACTGCGCGCCTACCACCGAGCACTGGGTCCCGAGACACCCGTCGACCTGGACGCCGTCCGCGACGGGGTTCGCCGCCAGAGCTTCTTCGGCGTGATGATGGCGATCATCTCGTCCATGCTCGTCGAGCGCACCGAGCGCGGCGACCAGATGTTCATGACGATGCTGGCCCGGCACTGCGAACACGTGCTGGACACCGGGGCGCTGGCCGTACTGCCGGAAGCCGTGCTGCCCGAACCACTCTCGCCCCTTGCCGGGGATGAGGGTCCGCACCCGCCGACCGCTGAAGAGCTGTGGAACGAGAGCTGGTACTTCGATTTCGCCGACGCCGGCCAGGATGTCGGCGGGTGGGTGCGCCTCGGGCTGGTGCCGAACCAGAAGACCGCCTGGATCAACGCGCTGGTGTGCGGGCCGGACATGCCCACGGTCGCCATCGTCGACTTCGCCGCGCAACTGCCGGCCGACCCGTCAGAGATCCGCACCGAGTCGGCGCACCTCACATTCGACGCCAGCGAACCACTGCAGACCTACCGGGTGACCGTCCACGGCCGCGGTGAGGTTTTCGACGACCCGGCGGACCTGCTGCGCGGTGAGCGCGGCCGGCCGACGGAGTTGACGATGGACCTCGTCTGGACCACCGCGGGCACTCCCTATCAGTACCGCATCACCCCGCGCTACGAGATCGCCTGCACCGTAACCGGGGCCGTGACCGCCGACGGCCGGGCGTACCACTTCGACGCGGTCGCCGGTCAGCGGGATCACTCGTGGGGAGTCCGCGACTGGTGGGCCATGGACTGGGTGTGGCACGCCCTGCATCTCGACGACGGCACCCATCTGCACGGCGTCGACCTCCGCATTCCCGGCATGCCCCCGATGGGCATCGGCTATCTGCAACCACCGGGGTCGCCGCTCACCGAACTAACGACGGTCAGCGCCGAGGCCACCTTCGCCGACAACGGGTTGCCCGTCTCGACGTCGCTGACCCTGCAGCCCGGCGATGTGACCGTCGACGCCGAGATCCGCGGGCACGCCCCGGTCCGGCTGGGTGCCGACGACGGGCGTGTCAGCTACTTTCCGCGCGCCTGGGCGACCGTCACCACCGGCGACGGCCGCACCGGCATCGGCTGGCTGGAGTGGAACCGCAACGCAGGCTGACGCCGGGTCACTTCCGCGCGCTGCGGGTTCCCTTCTTGACCAACCCCCGCTTGCGGGGTGCCGCGGTGGATTTCGGCCGCTTCGAGGGTGGCACCTCAGACGCCATCACCGCATCGGCGCGCGCCCAAGCCCGGTGCAGACCCAGCGCGGCAACAAGTTCCGCAGAGAAGGACTTGTCGGCGTCGCTACTGATCAGCACACCGGGGGCGCCCCGGTCGATCCCGGCGGCGTCGAGCAACGAGACCCCGTCCCCCCAGGCACCCATCGCCTTACAGTGCCGGAAGAGCTCCTGCAGCATCACCACGACCTTGATGTCGGTGGTCGGTGTGGTGCCTGCCGCGACGACGATCGCGTCGAACTCGATCGAGCGGGCTGTGGTGAAAGTGCGCTGCACCACCACCGAGCGGCGTCCCGACTTCAGGGTGCCGCCGACGGGTGCGGTGACCAGCACCTCGACGCCCAGCTTCTCCAGAGCCTTGGTCAACGTCGTGACGCCGGCCAGATCCGATCCCGCGTCGGCGATCACCGCCACCTTGCGACCGGCGACCGGCCCCGGCTCGGTGACGACCTGGGACAGCGCCGCCGAGGTGGTGACGTCCTCGGGCGGGTTTCCCTTGGGTGCAGGAAGTCCCAGACCGTCCGCGACCTGCCTGCACAGTTCGGAGTCGACGTTGGCGAGCACCTCGAGTTCGCGTTCCTTGATGGATTGCTCGTAGCACTTGCCCAGCTCGAAGGTGAACGCCTCGATGACGTGCACCTGCTCGACCTTCGTCAGGCTGCGGTAGAACATCGCGGCCTGGGTGAAGTGGTCGCTGAACGAGACCGGCTCCGCGCGCTCGACTGGACCGTCGACAGCGCGGGGCGTGGGAACGTAGCCGCCTTCCTCGGCGGTGGCGACCAGCGGTTCACCCCCGTCGATGCTGTTGCGCAGGTACGGCGCCTGCCCGGTGTGCACGGCGGTCTGGTGCATGCCGTCGCGCAGCATGTCGTTGACCGGGCAGTGCGGCCGGTTGATCGGTAGCTGCGTGAAGTTGGGTCCGCCAAGCCGCGTGAGCTGGGTGTCCAGATAGGAGAACAGCCGGGCCTGCATCAGGGGGTCATTGGTGACCTCGATCCCCGGTACCAGGTTGCCGGTGTGGAACGCGACCTGTTCGGTCTCGGCGAAGTAGTTGGTGGGGTTGCGGTCCAGGGTCAACTTGCCGATCAGCTGCACCGGCGCCAGCTCCTCGGGCACGATCTTGGTCGGGTCCAAAAGGTCGATGCCCTCGAAGGTTTCGGTGCCGTCGTCGGGCATCACCTGGATGCCCAGTTCGTATTCCAGGGGAGCGCCCGCCTCGATCCCGTCGGCCATGTCGCGGCGGTGGAAGTCCGGATCAACCCCGGCGGTGATCTGTGCTTCCTCCCACACCAGCGAATGCACCCCGGCGACCGGCTTCCAGTGGAACTTCACCAGGCTGGTCTTGCCCTTGGCATTGACGAGCCTGAAGGTGTGTACGCCGAAGCCTTCCATGGTCCGGTACGAGCGCGGGATGCCGCGGTCACTCATGTTCCAGAAGACGTGATGGGTGGCCTCGGTGTGCAGTGACACGAAGTCCCAGAACGTGTCGTGCGCCGACTGCGCCTGCGGGATCTCGCGGTCGGGGTGGGGCTTTCCCGCGTGGATGATGTCGGGGAACTTGATGCCGTCCTGGATGAAGAACACTGGGATGTTGTTGCCGACGAGGTCGAAGTTGCCCTGGTCGGTGTAGAACTTCACCGCAAAACCGCGGGTGTCGCGGACGGTGTCGGCCGAGCCGCGCGATCCCAGGACGGTGGAGAAGCGGCAGAATACGTCGGTGCGCTTGCCCTTGTCGGCGAGGAACTCCGCTTTCGTGACGTTGGCCGCGTTGCCATAAGCCTCGAAGGTGCCGTGCGCGGCGGCGCCACGGGCGTGCACCACGCGTTCCGGGATGCGCTCGTGGTCGAAGTGGGTGATCTTCTCGCGGAGGTGGAAATCCTCCATCAGCGTCGGTCCCCGGTTGCCGGCCTTGAGTGAGTGGTCCGTGTCGGGCAGCCGCAGGCCTTGCGCAGTGGTCAGGTAGCGGCCGGTCTGCGCGCGCGAATCCATGTGTCCTGCCGCATCTTCGGGCGCACCGGCAGGTCCAACGGCGGGCGGGGCGGTCTGGTCTCGATTGCGTGAGGGGGGCATCAGTGCTCCAAGCGATACGTCGATTGCGGCGGCTACATCGGGCGGGCCATGGCCGGCGCAGGGGCTACGCGCCGATCACGTGGTACCCGCTCGCTGAGCCGACAAACACCTACGGCAATCAGCTCTCGGCCCGCTCCGCCTGCCGGTTGGCCTTCTCGGTCTCCGCCAACTCTTCGACCCGATCGGCGCGCGCCCGTTTGGCGGCCGCGGTCCCGCGCTTGTCGGACGCAGCCTCCAGCGTCGCCTTCGCCCCCTCCACGACCGTGCGTTCATCGGCCAGGATCGCCTCGTGCGCATCTTTTCTGGCCGCCTCGACTGCAGACGCCTTCTGGGTGGCGGCGGCCTGGGCCTCCTGCTTGAGCGCAGTGGTGCGCTGCTGCGCGTTCTCGGCCGCGTCGCCGGCACGCTTGCGTGCCGCCCGGCGGGCCTCCTGCGTCTCCTGCTGGCGCGTCTCGTGCGCTTCCTGCTGTTCCTCGACCGCCTCGGTGAGGTCGGATCTCAGTGCCGCATCAGCCTTCTCGCGCTTGGCGTCCGCAGCTGCATCCAGCCTGGCCGCGCCCGCCAACGCATCGCTGCGGTCCACCAACGCGGTACCACTGGCCTGAAGGTTCACGTCTCCGAGCACTGACCCGACCGCCGCGTCGAGAGTGCCCAGCGAACGCTCGTAGAACAGACGTGCCGGTGTGTCTTCATCGAGCCGGGTCATCACCCGATCCTCGATGAGCTGCAACGGCAACCGAGCCAGCCGATACTGCAGCCTCAAGATGACGACCGGCACATTGACGATGTTCATGGTCCACTCCTGTGTCCGGATGGCGTTCACGGCAAGTCGGCTTCTTCGGTGATCGACTCGGCGCGCTGACGGAGCCGCTCGGCCTCCTGCTTGGCGCTCTCGGTCACCTTCACCGCGGTATCGTGCTCAGCGGCGGCTGCCACCAGGTCCTCCTGCGCCGCCTCGACCTCAGCGTGTTCCCGGTTCTTCGCCTGATGGACCTCATGTTGCGCCTCCGCCTGAGCCGCCACCGCCTCCCGGGCGACGGCGCTGCGGGCCGCCTGCTCGGCGAGGTGCTGCTCGTCCTGCTTCTGGGCCTGGATGTCGCCCTTGGCTTCCACGGCCTCGGTGTCCACCTCGACGCGTACCCGGGCGAGATCCGCTTCGGCCTTCGACAACTCGGTCAAAGCCTCGGTCGTCTCGGCGTCTGCGACGGTTTCGGCGACGTTGGCTTCCTTGCGCTCGCGCGCCTGGGTCTGCTCCAGCTGCCCCTCTGCGGTCAGCGAATCGTTTCCGATCACCGCGCCCGCGATCTCCTTCGCCTTGCCTTTGACGGAATCGATCAGACCCTCGCGGGCCTGTCCGGACTTGTCACGGTCTGTCATCGGTGAAACTCCTCTCGCCGGCCAACTGCTGATTGGCTGCCCCCGAGGCATTCCCCGCTGCGCCCGTCTCAATCTTCATGTGACCAATCGCGCCCCGCCGACCTCTGCGCCGACGGGTTGTGGGGCCACAATGGTTGTCATGGTGGTTTCGGACATCGGCGCCGTTCGCCGACAACTCGGTCAGGCGGTGTTCGGCATGGTCGCCGGACCGGAGGGGCCCGCGAACCGGGCGCGGATCCACAACTCGCCGGGACCCAGGTGGTTCGGCGAGGAGCGGCCGATTCGACGGGTGCACGGCGACGCGTCGATGTTCGTCGGTGGTCTGCGCGCGCTGTTGCTGCAGTCAATGCATCCGCTGGCGATGGCCGGGGTCGCCGAGCACTCCGATTACCGGGGCGACCCGTGGGGCCGACTGGCCCGCACCAGCACGTTTCTGGCCGAGACCACCTTCGGCACGGCCAGCGACGCGCAGCGCGCGGTCGACCGGGTGCGAGGCATCCACACCCGGGTGCGCGGAACGGCCCCGGATGGTCGGCCCTACCGGGCGACCGATCCGCATCTGCTCGAATGGGTGCACATCGCGGAGGTCGACAGCTTTCTGCACGCCCACCAGCTCTACGGAGCCGCTCCGCTGGACGCACAGGGCCAAGACGAGTACGTCGCCGACACAGCTCGGGTGGCGATGGCGTTGGGGGTGCCGGACCCGCCGCGCAGCCAGCGGGAACTCACCGAGCGGATCGAGGCCTACCGGCCGGAGCTGAAGAGCACCGCTGCCGCCCGGGAGGCAGCACGGTTTCTGCTGCTGACCCCGCCGCTGCCCCTGATCGCCCGAGGTCCCTATGCGGTCCTGGCCGCCAGTTCGGTCGCGATGCTGCCCTCGTGGGCGCGGGCACCCCTGTGGTTGCCGTACCTGCCCCCGGTGGAGACGACGGTGGTGCGCGCGACCGGGAGGATCTTGGTCGGCGGTATCCGCTGGGCGTTGGCTGCAAACGCCTGATCCCCGTTTCGTCGGCGGCAGACCGGGAACAGCACCGGTATGTCATCCGGAGAGTCTTTGCGTGTCGCGGTCACCGGGCCCACCGGGGAGATCGGTCTCTCGACGATCACGGCGCTGGAGGCACATCCCGACGTGACCCACATCGTCGGGATGGCGCGCCGGCCGTTCGATGCGGCCGCGCAGGGCTGGACAAAGACGACCTACCGGCAGGGCGACATCCTGGACCGAGAGTCCGTCGACGCCCTCGTCGACGACGTGGACGTGGTGGTGCACCTGGCGTTCATCATCATGGGGTCACGGGAGGAGAGCGCCCGGGTGAACCTGGCGGGCACCCGCAATGTCTTCGAGGCCACCGTGGCCGCCCGACGGCCACGTCGGCTCGTGTACACCTCGTCGGTGGCGGCCTACGGGTATCACTCCGACAATCCGGTTCCCATCACCGAAGACGTCCCCGTGCGGGGGTCGTCGGAGCACTACTACTCCGAACAGAAGGCGGAGTGTGAGGCAGTCCTGGCCGAGGTCACCTCGCAGTCGTCGCTCGAGGTGTATGTGCTTCGGCCCTGCATCGTCGCCGGGCCGAAGGCCACGGCACTGTTCGACGCCATGCCCTGGAATCAGCTTCCCAGGCCGGTCCGCGGGCTCACCCAGGCGCTGCCGCTGCTCAAGCCGCCGTTCCCGGACCCGGGCACCCCGCTGCAACTGGTGCACCACGACGACGTCGCAGCCGCCATCGCGTTGGCGGTGACCACGGGATCGGCCCCTCCGGGGCCCTACAACATCGCCGGCGACGGCGTGCTGTCGATGTCGGAGGTCGGGGAGGCGCTCGGCGCCCGTCCGGTCAAGGTGCCCCGCAGCGCAGCGGTGGCCACCTCGGAGGTGATCTCGCGGCTGCCGTTCGTCCCGTCGGCGCTCGAATGGCTGCATGCGGGGCGCACCTCTGTGGTGATGGACACCGCCAAGGCCAGAACGCAGCTCGGATGGACCCCGAAATACTCTGCAGCACAGACACTTTCCTTGCTGGCCAGCAGCGTCCGTTGAATTCCGAAACATCTGTCAGGAGTGATTTCATGACATCAGTTGTGATCGTGGGTAGCGGGTTCACCGGTTTCCAGTGCGCCCGTCGCCTGGCCCGGACCCTGCGCAGGAACGACGCCTCGGTGGACGTCACCATCATCTCCCCGGTGGACTACATGCTCTACACACCGCTGCTCCCCGAGGTGGCCGGTGGTGTCGTCGACGCTCGGTTCGTCACCATCCCACTCGCCAACGGGCTCGATGGAGTGCGAGCCGTGCGCGGGCGGGTGGAATCCGTGGATTTCGACCGGCACACGCTCTGTTACACCGACCCCGAGGATCGTTCGCGCGAGATGTCCTGGGATCGGCTGGTCCTGACACCCGGTTCGGTCACACGGCTGTTCGACATCCCGGGTCTCGCCGAGCACGGCCGCGGTTTGAAGTCCACGGCCGAGGCGCTGTATCTGCGTGACCATGTGCTCGAGCAGTTCGAGCTGGCCAATATCGACGACGATCCGCAGCGCATTCGCGCCCGCCGCACGATCGTGATCGTCGGCGCGTCGTACTCGGGCACCGAACTCGCCGCGCAGTTGCGCGCGCTGGCCGATTCGGCGGCCGCACAGATGGGATTCGACCCGGCCGAGGTCCGCGTCGTGCTCCTGGACATGGCCGAACAGGTGATGCCGGAGGTCGGTGACAAACTCGGGGCGGCCGCCATGCGCGTGCTCGCCGACCGCGGGATCGAGGTCCGGCTCGGCACCACGCTGAACGAGGTCCACGCCGACCACGTGATCCTCAGTGACGACTCGCGCCTCGACGCCCACACCGTGGCGTGGGTGACCGGTGTCACCGGGGCACCGCTGATCGCCGACCTCGGATTGGACACCGAGCGAGGTCGGCTCAAGGTGGACACCGAGCTACAGGTACCCGGCCATCCCGATGTCTTCGCGGCGGGCGACGCCGCCGCGGTCCCCGATCTCACGCAGCCGGGCAAGATCACCCCGCCCACCGCGCAGCACGCGACCAGGCAGGGAAAGGTGCTGGCCCGAAACGTCGCCGCCAGTCTCGGCTACGGCTCGAAGAAGCGCTACAAGCACCGCGACATGGGGCTGGTGGTCGACCTGGGTCCGCGCTACGCGGTCGCGAACCCGCTGGGCATCCAGCTTTCCGGATGGCCGGCGAAGTTCGTCACCCGGGCCTATCACCTCCATGCCATCCCGAGATCGGTGAACCGATGGGCGGTGTCACTGGCCTACCTCACCGACGCGGTGTTCGATCGGTCGGTCGTCTCGATGGGGCTGTCGACACAGGAGGACGCGAAGTTCGCCACCAGTGAAGGCATCCCGATGCCGAAGGCGAACTGATCCGTCCGGTTCGCCCAGGTCACCGGGCCGTCGGGCAAGATGGTCGCCGATGCCCTCCTCGCTCGGCGACGTGCTCGCCTCCCTGCAGCTCCAACGCGTCGACCCGGCGGTCTTCGTCGGCCGGCAACTGCCCGCCCCGGCCAACCACATCCTCGGCGGGCACATCTCGGCGCAGGCCCTGTTGGCGGCCAGCCACACCGCGCCGGGCCGGGCACCGCACAGCGTGCACACCTATTTCCTCCGCCCCGGTGACGCCCGTCGGCCGGTCGAGTTCGACGTGGCTGATCTGCAGGAGGGCCGGACGTTCTCGGCGCGCCGGGTGACCGCCCGCCAGGACGGTCAGATCCTGCTCGAAGCGATGTCCTCATTCAAGGTCGCCGACCCCGAATCCGCGCAGGTGGTGTATCAGCCACCCATGCCCCGGGCGCCGGCTCCGGAGTCGTTGCCCTGGGTGGCACCACACTTCGCCGAGTCCGAGGAGGTCACCGAGGGGCAGTGGGCCAGTCTGCGCTGGTTCGAGCGGCGGATCGTCGACGCCGAGCAGGCACCGCCGGCGCGGTCCCGGATCTGGTGGCGGCCGGACGGTGAGGTGCCCGACGACCCGGTGCTGACGGGGACGCTGGTTGCGTATCTGTCCGCCGTGACGTTGACCGAACCGGCCTACGCGGCCCGCGGCAGCATCGGGGTCTCGGCGCAGCGCGACCATTCGGTGTGGTTCCACGCCCCTGCCGTGCTGTCGGATTGGCTTCTCTACGACCAATCCTCACCCAGTAGCGCCGATTCCCTGGCGCTGGCGAGCGGGACGATGTTCAACCGGGACGGCGGTCTGGTCTGCACGGTGCGCCAGGAGATGTACTTCCCGCCGCCTCGGCGCTGACGCACTACCCGAAATCGATGACCTGCCGCACCGCTTTGCCGTCGGCCAGATCGTCCATCGCGGTGTTGATCTGGTCCAGGGTGATCGTCGAGGACACCAACGATTCCACGGGCAACCGACCCTCGCGCCACAACTGCACGAAACGCGGAATGTCACGAGCCGGAACCGACGAACCCAGGTAGCTTCCGATCAGCGAGCGGCCCTCGGCGACCAAACCCAGTGGGGACAACGCGATCTGGGCGTCCGGGCGAGGTAGCCCGACGGTGATGGTGCGGCCCCCCGGCGCCGTCAACGCGATCGCGGTCTCCAGCGCAGCGGGGTGGCCGACGGCCTCGATCACCACCGCGGCCTTGAGCCCGCGTTCGGTCGCTTCGTCGGGGGTGCAGGCGTCGTGCACACCCACCGCGCAGGCACGCTCGAGTTTGTCGGCCAACGGGTCGACCCCGACGACGCGGACGTCGTCGTGGGCCAACGCGGTGAGCACCGCGGCCATCCCGACACCGCCCAAGCCGACCACGACGACGGTCTGGCCCGGACCCGGCCGGCCGGCGTTGAGCACCGCGCCGCCACCGGTGAGCACCGCGCAACCCAGCAGCGAGGCGACCACCGGCGGCACGTCGGCGTCGACGGGAACCACTGACCGCCGGTCGACGACCGCGTGGCCGGCGAAACCGGACACCCCGAGGTGGTGGAGCACCGGCGCGCCGTCGCGGCTCAACCGGGTGCCACCGTCCATCAGCGTGCCCGCACCGTTGGCGGCGCTGCCGGGGATGCACGGTGCCAGTCCATCGGTCGCGCAACCGGCGCAGTGCCCGCAGCGTGGCAGGAAGGTCAGCACCACCCGCTGACCGGGTGCCAGATCGGAATCACCGCCAACCGCCTCGACCACTCCGGCCGCTTCATGGCCGAGCAGCATGGGCACCGGCCGCACCCGGTTACCGTCGATCACCGACAGGTCCGAGTGGCACAATCCGGCCGCCTCGATGCGCACCAACAGCTCGTCCGCAGCCGGCGGCGCCAGATCGAGGTCGGCGATCGTCAGCGGCCCGGAGGTGGCGTACGGGCGAGGTAGACCGATCTGGTCGAGCACGGCTCCGCGGATCTTCATGAACACCAGCTTGCCCGCACTGCCAGACTCAGGCCATGACGAGTGAGGAGCAGTCGCTGCGCAGCGGTGATTTTCCGGTGCACTGGCCGGTGCTGACCAGGTGGACCGACAACGACATGTTCGGTCACCTCAACAACGCGGTGTACTACGCACTGTTCGACACTGCGATCAACGCGTGGATCACCACCGCCGCCGGCATCGACCCGCTGACCGCGCCGTGGCTCGGGGTGGTGGCCGAATCCGGATGCCGCTACTACGCCGAGCTGAAGTTTCCCGATCCACTGGCAGTCGGGCTGGCCGTCGAGCGACTCGGCCGCACCAGTGTCACCTACCGTCTCGGGGTCTTTCCGACACCGCACGATCCGGCCGGTGCCAGCGATCATCCGGTCGCCGCCGTCGGGCACTGGGTGCACGTGTACGTCGACCGCGCCACTCGCCGCCCGATACCGATACCCGACCAGATCCGTGTGCTGCTGGAGGGCGCGAAAAAGCCTTCTTCTTAGCTGTTTTGGGCAGCGACCCGCGCTCGCTCCCGCATCGAGGCGACCACACCTCCGTCGTTGAGGATGTCGGTGCCGGTGAGGTATCCGGCTTTGTCGCTGGCGCAGAACGCGAACAACTCGGCCATCTCCTCGGGGGTGCCCCACCGCGGGACCGCGGCGTCGGTCACCATCGCACCGGCTCCGGCCTGCTCCTCCAGCCTGCCCATCTCGGTGTCGACCGATCCCGGGGAGACCGAGACGATGCGCAGCCCGCGGCTGTTGAACCTCTCGGCCTGCGCGGAGCTGTACCACCTGACAAAACACTTGCTCAGCGCGTACGCCAACCCGGAGCGCGCCTCCTCCGGTGCGACGCTGCACGCCGACATCATCGCCGCCATGAACGCGGTCTCGTCCTGCAGCGCCAGTGGGAACTCGGCCGTCGGAACGATCTCGTCGGGCAGCATGTGCGCCGCCATCGACGCCACGTTGACGATCGCGGCGCCCTCGGCGGCGGTTGCGCAGAACACCTCACCGACGTTGAGCGTGCCCAGCGCGTTCGTTCTGATGATGTAGTCCGCGCCGCCCATGCTGGGGCTGACCCCGGCGGCGTGGATCACCGACGCGACCGTCCCGAGGCCGGTAGCGGTCTCGAACAGTTGCTCGACCGCCCGCCGGTCGGTGACGTCACAGTTGACGGCCGTGTGCGTCACCCCCAGGTCCTTCAGCGCGGCCGCGGCGGCGTCCAGGCGTTCCTGCCTGTTGTCGCAGAGCACCACCGTGTGGTCCCGACCGGCGACCTTGGCCGTGGCCAGACCCATGCCACCGGCGCCACCTGTGATTATCGATACCGGATTCATGGGTTGGACGGTATACGGCGGTCGGCACCGCGACACGTCGCGGGCCGCGTGTGCCACCATCACGAGGTGGCCCGCTCGGTTCATCTGCTGACGCTGTTGTCCGTCGTCGCAGTCCCGTTGGTCGGCTGGTTCGCCGCCGATTGGTCGGCGGCCACAACGCTACTGGTGTACTGGTTCGAGAACGTCGCGGCGTGCGTTTTCATCACGGCCAGGGCGCTGATCCATCGACGGTGGAACCCGCGCCGCGGCCATTACAGGTACGCCGCGCCGAACACGGGGCGGCGTGGTTCGCAGAGATCCTCGTTCGTCTCGGGGTTCGCCGTCACCAGCCTGGCCTTCTGCGCCGCGCACGCAGTGTTCCTCGGCGTGATCTTGTCAGTGCTCGACCACAACAGCAGCAGGATTTCCGAGATCGACTGGCGCAGTGTGCAACTCGGGTGCGCCGTCGTGCTGGTTCTGATCGTCGTGGACTTCGTGGTGGATCTACCGACTCTGCGGAGTTGGCCGTTCCGGCAGATGGAGCAGACAGCCCAACTCGGACTGGGTCGCGTCGCGGTCGTCCATCTCACACTCATCGTCGGCCTCGCCGGGATCGTGATGACCGACGCACCGTCGGCACTGTTCGGCACCTTCGTGGTGCTCAAGAGCCTTTTCACGCTGAGTGGTGCGCTGCCTCAGTGGGAGCCGGCCACAGCGCCCCGGTGGCTCAGCGGCGTCATGAACCGAATCCCCCGCGTCCAACATGGAACCAGCTTCGACGAGCGGTGGGCCCAGGACCGCGCCGACGAAGCCGCACGACGGGGCAGGAACGAGCAACCCTGGGTGGTGACCAGCGGTCAGCGCTCGTGAGCGTCGGTGACAGTTTGGCCGGGCGGACGGTGTCACGTCTACCGTCGCAGGATGGACTTCGATGATTACCGCGCGCACGACGCCACCGGGCTGGCGAAGCTCATCGCCGACAAGGAAGTCTCGGCCGCAGAGGTGATGTCGGCGGCCCGCGAGCGGGCAGCCGCGGTCAACCCGCACATCAACGCGATTGTGCGTGACGTCCCCGTCGCGTCCGGTGACACCCCGGGTGTCCCGTTTGCCGGCGTCCCGTTCCTGATCAAGGATCTGGCCCAGGATTACGCGGGTCTACCCACCTCGTCCGGTTCCCGCTCGCTGATGACGACCCGCGCCCCCGAGCATGCGACGGTCGTCCAGCGCTGGATCGATGCCGGCCTGGTCATCTTCGGCAAGACCAACACTCCGGAGTTCGGGGCGAAGGGAATCACCGAGCCGGTCGCCTGGGGGCCGGCCCGGAACCCATGGGACCTGGGGCGGACACCAGGTGGATCGTCGGGAGGTTCGGCGGCCGCCGTCGCGGCGGGAATCGTGCCGTGCGCGGGGGCCAACGACGGCGGCGGATCCATCCGCATCCCCGCGGCATGCTGCGGGCTGGTCGGCTTGAAACCCGGCCGGGGTCTGACCCCCTCGGGACCGGCGACCGGCGAGTCGATGCACGGGGCCGCCGTACAGGGCGTGGTGTCACGCACGGTGCGCGACACCGCGGCGATGCTGGATGTCATCAGCGGCGGGGAACCATCCGCGCCGTACGTGCCGGGCATGCCCGATTCGCTGTTCGCGTCGTACGTGGGTGCTGATCCCGGCACGCTGCGGATCGGCGTGCGGGTGCCGACGTCGATCAACCCTGTGCCGCACCCCGAGGCTTTCAAGGCCGTCGAGGCGACCGTGCAGACGCTCACCGACCTCGGCCACCACGTCGAGGAGCTGCCGCAGGCGCCGTTCGACGATGCCGCCCTCGCCCGCGACTTCCTGCTCACCTGGTTCGTCTACACCGCTTGGGAACTCGCCGAAGCGAAGCAACGCACCGGCGCGGGTGACGAGTCGTTCGAGCGCGACACACTCGTCCTGGCCGCGCTCGGCCGTGCGACAAGCAGCGTCGACTACGTCGCTGCCGTGCAGCGGCGCCACGAGCACACCCGCCGGCTGACCAGCTACTTCGAGTCCTACGATCTGCTGCTGACTCCCACCCTGGCGACGCCGCCCCCCAAGATCGGTGAGTTCGACCTGCCGGTCGCGTTGCAGCGAGGCGCCGACCTGCTCCTCAAGACCCGCGCCGCCGGCCTCCTGCGGCACACCAAGTTCGTCGACGACATGGTGGAGAAGAACCTCACCTGGGTGCCATACACACAGTTGGCGAATCTCACTGGCAGGCCGGCTATTTCACTTCCACTGCACTGGACCCCCGACGGCCTGCCATTGGGCGTGCAATTCGTCGCGCCGTTGGCCGGCGAATCGCGGCTGATTTCGCTGGCTGCCCAAATCGAGCACGCGATGCCCTGGGCGGATCGCGTGGCTCCCCTGCACCGGTGAGCTCACCGCAGCGTACGGGCGGCCTCAACCAGCGAATCTCGCAGCCACTGCACCTCTTGGCACAGCCGCTGCGCGTCGGTGTAGAGCGCACCGTAGATCGCCCAGCGGTCGGGTAGGTCGAGGCGCTGCGCATCGGCGGCACCACCGAGCGCCTGTAGAGCGGATCGAGCGCGGTTTCGCGGGTCATGTCCAACGCGGGAAAGCTCGCGTGAGACGGCCGACGAGATCGGTCACCGCATGACTCCTCCCAGCTGTGTCCGCTCTCGACATGGGATGCCACGTCCGTCGCCACTCAAACCCACGACGCTGCGCACGCTCAGGACGCTTGCGCTGCGCCAGCCACCTGGGGCAGTTGCGCACCGACCTGCGGGGGCCGAGGTCACCGCGGCGTTCCGGGAAAACCGTCGACCTTCCCGCCAACTAGGGTCCAGCTATGAGCCTTGTCACCTATGAGCTGGAAGACCACGTCGCCACCATCACGCTGAACCGGCCTGAGGCCCGCAATGCGATCAACGGTGCGCTGCGCGACGAGCTCAACGCGGCTTGGGACCGGTTCCGCGAGGAGGAGGACGCCTGGGTCGGGATCCTCACCGCGAGCGGAGACGTCTTCTGCGCCGGCGGCGATCTCAAAGACGGCGCCGGGGCGGTGGGCACCTTCGGGGGGACGTTCTGGGAGAAACCGACCATCAACTCGTTCGAAAGCGGGATGGAGCTGTTCAAGCCCACCATCGCCGCCGTGCACGGCCCGTGCATCGGCTACGGCCTGACCGGGGTGCTGTTCTGCGACTTCGTCATCGCCAGCACCGAGGCCAGCTTCCGCTTCCCCGAGGTGACGCTCGGTGTGCCCACCATCGTCGGAGCGATCCGGCTGCCCCACCGGGTCGGGTGGGCCAACGCGATGGAGTTGCTGCTGACCGGCCAGCCGATGAGCGCCGAGCGGGCCAAGGAGATCGGTTTGATCTGGAAGATGGTCGACCCCGCCGACCTGCAGGCCGAGGCACGGGCCTGGGCGAAGACCCTGACCGGAGCCGCACCGCTGGCCCAGCGTGCCACCAAGGAGGTCGCGTGGCGCAGTGCCGACATGGGCTGGGTCGAGTCTGTTCGCTTCGGCGAGACGATGCGTAAGGTGGCGGGAGCGACCGAGGACGTCGCTGAAGGCCTGCAAGCCTGGCGCGACCGGCGCCCGCCGCAGTGGCGGGCGCGCTGAACCCGCGGCGGAATATCACCGCGCCGAGAAGTGTTGGAGCACGACGTGACTGAACACGGCGAACTGAGCCCGACGGACTGGGTCCGCGAACAGACCGAACGCATCCTGGAGCAGGGCACCACCGACGGCGTCGAGATCATGGGCCGGCCCGTCGTCCTGTTCACCACCACCGGCGCCAAGTCCGGCAAGAAGCGCTACGTGCCGTTGATGCGCGTCGAGGAGAACGGCCGGTACGCGATGGTCGCCTCCAAGGGAGGCGACCCCCAGCACCCCTCCTGGTACCACAACGTCAAGGCCCACCCCCGGGTCACCGCCCAGGACGGCGAGAAGGTCATGGAACTGACCGCGCGCGAGGTCGACGGCGCCGAACGTGAGCACTGGTGGGAACTCGCCGTCACGGCATACCCGCCCTATGCCGAGTACCAGACCAAGACCGACCGGCTGATCCCGGTGTTCGTGGTGGAGTAGCCACCGAGGGGCCACCTCCCGGACAGAGTCCGGAGGGTGGCCCGTCGACTTTTCCTCTGATTCTCAGGCGGGTGCGAAGAGACGAGGCTCCAGCCACGCCCCGTCCCTGAACCGGTGCAGTGCCTTCGCGCCGGCCAGCACCGCCAGGTCGGCGAGCGGTTCGAGGATGATCACCGACATGTAGGCGATGCCGAATGCGGCCAGGCTGGCGACTGTCTCGGCGCTGAAACCCTCACCGTAGAGCGCCCAGAAGGAGACCCAGGACACGATCCCGGCTTGGTAGGTCGCCGAAAGCCCCAGAGCCTGGCGATATTTCAAGTCGACGTAGGCGGTCTTGGGCGCGATGGTCCTGCTCGCCACGTACTGCAGTGCGAACAACGGCACCAGCAACGTGGTGACGTTCATGCCGAACTGCGGAAGGTCGAAGGGCGCAACCAGCACACCTTGGATCAGTAGCCCCAGAGCAAGCCCGAAGGCCGCCGGCGCGGCGCCGAACAACAGGAACAGCGTCGATCCCAGGATCAGATGCACCTCGGAGACTCCCACCGGGAAATGCGGGAAGACCTGGAAGAACACGAACACCATCGCCGTCGACGCGACGGCGCCGAAAACCAGCGACGCCGAACCACGCTCTTTGACGTGCTTCCATGCCGAGGTCAACGCATAGGCGCCGACACCGCCGGCGGTGAGGTAACTCAGGACGATCTTCGACCCTTCGACAACTCCGGGTTCTATGTGCATGGGTGGACCTTTCTGTTCGGGCGAGTCAGTGGTGGTCGTCGGCCACCGCGTGGTCGCCGTCGTCGGTGATCACGGGGGCGGTGAGGATCTCTCGCTGTTGCACGACGTCTTCGAGTGCTGCCACCCAGTGGTCGTAGTACTCCCATTCGCCACGCACGGCTTCGGGCGTGGCCTCCCAGCCACCGATCGTGTCGATCAGGCTCTGCTGGAATTCGCTCCACTGGTAGTGGCCGAACTCCGAGAGGGCCAGTGCCAGTCCGAACGCCCGGCGCTGCCATTCGTGGTCGAACGACGGCGCCGCCTGGTCGGTGGTGCAGGTCTCGTGGAGTGTCATGACTGCTGCCCCGCCAGTGCGACACCGATCATGGATTCGGTGGTGACCAGGTCCATGAGCTGCTCGTCAGTGAAACCCTCTGTACCGGAGGGTCGCTCGGGGATGACGAACCACCGGGAGTGCCCACTGGAATCCCAGACCTTGATCTCGGTGTCGTCGGCGAGCTCGACGCCCACCTCGGCCAACACAGTTCGCGGTTCGCGCGCCGCCCGCGAGCGGAACACCGGATCCTTGTACCAGTAGGGCGGCAGACCCAGCACCGGCCATGGGAAGCACGAACACAGCGTGCAGATGATCAGGTTGTGCACACCCGGCACGTTGGCGACGGCCTGCAGGTGTTCCCCCTCGGCGCCGGCCATGCCGTCAGGCAGTTCCAGTTCCGCTATCGCCGCCGGCGTATCGACGACGACGCGCGCCGCGAAATCCGGGTCCTGCCAGGCCTTGACGACGATCTTCTTGCCGTTCAGCGGTGTCATCTCCGACTCGAAGTAGGACAGCACCTTGTCGACGGTCTGGCTGGTGATGATCCCCTTCTCGACCAACAGGTTCTCCAGTGCCGTGACCTTCTCGGCACTCGACTGCTCACGATCGGATGGGTAGGCGAACTGGTCAGTCACTGGTCCTCCTCGACGGGTTGGAGATAGGCCTCGAACAACTCGGCATAAAAACTGTTGGCACCCGGCTCGGCCCGCACGCCCCAGAGTTCTTCCGGGGTGAACTCCACGATGTAGATCGGCATCGGGTCGCCGATGCCGTCGCCGGTGTGGACGAAGTAGCCGTAGTCGCCTTCGAAGATCCGGGTCACCGTGCCGACCTTCGTCCGCAGCGCCCCCGGCAGCCGGGTGTGAGCTCCGGCCGGGACATTGGTGATCCGCACCGTCTGCCCGACCGCGAACTTCGGGTGTGCGACGTCGCGCCGGGGGCTGTCGCCGCGACGCAGGTAGTCGATCACCTGATCGTCGATCGCCGGGACATCGGCCTCGGTCGACGGCAGCGCCGAATCGGCTAGCCGCGAAAGGATCTCGTCTTCGGACACATACCCTTTGTCGATGAAGAACTGGGTGATGCCGCCGAGCCACTTCTCGTAGTAGCGAAACTTGAAGTAGTCGAACGGGTTCATCGCCTCGGCGCCGGTACGCAGGTCCGCCCACGTCCATTCGTCGCGGAACTTGGTCGGCACATCAGCGATCGGATACTCGGGCAGTGCGGAACCGAGGTGATTGCTCAGCCCCATCATCGCGACGTGGATGCCGAAGATCCGCTTCTCCCACTCTTCGACGAACACCCGCTTCTCGAGGCTCAGCGGCTGGGGCAGGCCCTCGAGACCACCCAGATAGTGCTGCAGTTTCATGCCGTCGCACCTTTCGTTTCAGCACCGGCAGCCGGAGCCGTCGGTGTTTTGGTCATCACTTTGGCCAGGTACTCCGAGACGATGCCGAACGTGGCACCCAGCACGCAGGCGACCGCTGCGACGAGCCCGGGGTGGGAGATGCTCGTCGCGGTGACCAACTGTCCGGTCCCCGCGACCGTGGACACGGTGGAGGCGAAACCCACCACCACGGCCGGTGTGGTGGCGAGGATGTCGACCCAGGAGGCCTGCACCATCACCGCGCTGCCGACTCCCACGGCGACGGCAGTGAGGACGAGGCCGCCACCGAGCAGGTGGGCTGCATACAGACTCCCGCAGGCGATGGCGACGCCCGCCATATTCGACAGCACTGAGCGCACCCAGCCGGCGGGGCCGCCGCCGACGAAGAAGAAGGAGGCCCAGGCGAGGAACACCACCCAGATCGGGACGGTGATCACGGTGGCGGTGAAAGCCACCGCGACCCCGCCGAGCACACCGATGCTCAACGTGAGCGCAGACCGCGAATCCATTCAGTTCCACCTTGCGTAGTCGACGAGATCGAGACATCGAGACGCTTCGAAAGCGGCCCCGACGCCGGGCTCACCGTCAAGCCCGTGGACAACGTTGATCGCGCCGTGTTTCCAGGCGGTAACGCAGGTTTTTCAGTCGACTGCCGACATGGACATCTTTTGCACAGAACAGGACATCCCGGCCATCGGGCCCCGGCCGCCGCGAGCGACCCGACCGCTACGGACAGGTCGTGCGCAATTCCGGACATCGGCGCGCGCGGGGTGGCTGTGCTAACCCAGGCTAGTGCAATGCATCTCGGGAGCGACCGCCGGCCACGGCGGGTCGCGATGCTTGTGTTCGACGGGGTCCGCACCCTGGACGTCACGGGGCCGCTGGAGGTCTTCGACGTGGCTCGCACGCTGGGGTGTGGCTACTCGGTCGGGCTTTACTCGACCACCGGTTCGTCGTCGATCCGGTGCTCGTCGGGATTATCCCTCGATGCGGCTCCAGTGTCTGCGCTGCCCTCCCGACTCGACACCCTGGTGGTTCCCGGCGGCGATTCCCTTGTGGCCGAGGGGGTTCCGCAGCATCTGCAAGCCGTGATCCGCGCACACGCACCACGCGCCTCCCGGATCGCCGCGGTCTGTGCGGGGTCGTTCGCGTTGGCTGCCGCGGGTCTGCTGGATGGGCGCCGCGCGACCACCCATTGGCGACACCTCGACACGTTCGCCGCGCGACACCCGTCGACGATCATCGACCGCGATTCGGTGTACACCCACGACGGCGCCATCTGGACCTCCGCGGGCGTCGCAGCCGGCATCGATCTGGCGTTGGCTCTGGTCAGTGACGACTATGGGACCGGTATGGCCCAGGAGATCTCGAAAGACATGGTCGTGCTCAGCAGACGCATGGAGGGCGATCCGCAGATCTCCGTGGCCGCCCGGACACCCCGGCCCAAACATCCGGAACTCGACCGGTTGCTCGCCACGGTCAACGCCGAACCGGCCGGGCACTACGAACTCGACACGGTGGCAGCCCGACTCGGTATCAGCCCTCGCCACCTCGCCAGGCTGTTCAAGGCGCAGGTCGGGGTGACGCTTCGCCAGTACGTCCAGGAGGTCCGGTTGGAGAACGCCGTCAGCCTGGTCCTGGCGGGTGAGTCTTTTCACGCGGCGGCACAGCGCAGCGGCTTGAGCTGTGGCGCCCGGGTGCGCGATCACTTCGCGGCGCACCGCATCCCGCACGCGACGGCGCCGGGCGCCTGACGGTCGCTACTGGCCGATTCCGGTGGTGCGAAAGCGATTTCGGTAGACGCTGGGGGAAACGCCGAGGTTGCGGCGGAAGGTGCGCCGCATGGTGTCCGGCGTCCCGAAGCCGGCGCGCCGCGCGATGGCTTCCTGGCTCTGGTCGCCGGTTGCCAGCAGCACCTTTGCGGCTTCCAGGCGCGCCTGCTCGACGAACCGGGCGGGCGTCGTTCCGACCTGATCGCGGAACATCCGCACCAGGTGCCGCTCGCTCACCGCCGCGCGGGCCGCCATGTCCGCTGTCGAATGCTCGGCGCCGGGATCGGCGATCACGGAGTCCACGATGTCGCGGAGGCCTCCCGTCGCCGGCAGCGCTGCCTCCGCCCAGACGCTGAACTGGGCCTGCCCGCCCGGGCGCTGCAAGAACACGACCATCCAGCGCGCCACCCGGCGTGCGACGCCCGGGCCGTAGTCACTTTCCACCAGAGCCAATGCCAGGTCGATTCCGGCAGTGATCCCGGCTCCGGTGATGAACGGGCCGTCCTGCACGAACAGTGAGTCCGGGTCGACCTTCACGTTCGGATAGGCACTGGCCAACGTCTGGCAGTGTGCCCAGTGGGTGGTCGCGCGGCGGCCGTCCAGCATCCCCAGGGCCGCGAGTACGAACGCGCCCGTGCACACCGAGGCCACCCTGCGCGCCCGCGGTGCGAGTTCGCGGACCATCGTCACCGCGTCGGGTACGGCGTCGGGTGTCGGTTCTTCCGGGATGTCGTGCAGGCCGGGGGTGAAGTTGAAGTCGGCCGGCACTCCGCCCGGCACGAGCAGGGTGTCGATGGATGCGGGTACCTCGGCCAGCGGGATGTCCACGTTCAGCGTCGCGAAGGCCGTCGTTCCGACGGCCTCCCCCGTCGGCGAGGCCAACAGCACGGTGTAGCGCGCCCCGAAGTCGTTCGCGCGGGCGAAGATCTCCAGCGGTGCCGCCACATCCTGCAGCGTCACCTTGTTGTAGAGCGCGAACACCACCGTTCGGGCTGCCTGACCAGCCGGCACCCGCTGCTCATGTCTGGAATCGTCGGCCACGTGTCCGAAACTGCCCTTCCGTTGACCCCGCACTGAGCGTGGGGATCAATGTAACGGGCTTGTGTTGCCACAGCGTTGCAAACGCCGGCACCGGTTCAGGTCGAATCGCCGCCGAACAGCCGCGACCACCAGCCGCGCCGCGGCGCGTCCGTGCCACCCGCAAGCAGTTCCGTTGCGCGTTCGGGTAACTCAGCGGCGACCGCGGCAGCGACCTCCTGCACGCTCGGATTGACCAGCGCCGCGGTCCCCACAAAAACCGTCGGAACAATTTCGTCACCGCCGGTGACCGCGCGCACCCGCGCCGCGGCACCGGGATCTTCCCAGATGTTGATCTCGGTCGTCGGGATCGCACGCCGCCGCAGCCCCCTGCGCAGCAGGCTGCAGAACGGGCACCCCGGTCGCCACAACACCTCGACGCCGTCGACAAAACCCGTTGCGCTCACCGGCCGTCCTCCTTCACCGAAGCCTCGCCGCTGGAGCGTACGGCGTCGGCCCGGCGTCGACGAGTGAGCGTCCGACACCATCCGAAGACCCCGGCAGCGGCGACGATCCCGGCGAGAGCAACCGCAACCGGCACGCTGCCGACTGCCCCGACGGCCGAGGACACCGCCTGCTGAACACGTGCGGCCGCCTCGATCACCGGATCGGCGGCGTTACCGCCGCGGAACAGCCGCAGTTCGTAGAAACCGTAATACGCCACGTAGGCCCCGGCCACCACCAACAGCACCCCGCCGATCCGTGTCAGATGCCCCGTCGCACCACGCAGCCACTGCGTCACCGGCGCGGCCGCCAGCGCGATGGCGGTTGCGAGGACACCGACCAGCAGCGCCATGCCTGCGGCGTAGGCCAGGTAGGCGACGATGCCTTCCAGCACCGAACCGGTCCGGAAGGTCGAGCCGGTGACCGCGAGGAACGGACCGATCGTGCACGACAGCGAGGCCACCGCGTAGGCCACGCCGTAGCCGAACATCGAGCCCAGCCGCGCGGTCGGTGCGCCGCCGCCGGACTTCGGCACCAGGACGGTCACCTCCCGTCCGGTCAGCATCCAGGCGCCCAGCGCCACCAGGGCTGCCCCGATGACGACCGTGACGACGGGCAGGTATTGCTGGATCACCGTGGTGAACGGGGCCAGGATCAGCGCAAACAAACCGAACACCACCACGAACCCGGCCGCCATCACCGCCGTCGCGGCCAGCGCGCGTCCCACCGCGGCGATTCGGCTGCGAGACGCGCTGCCCTCACCCGCCACCACCAGCGTGAGGTAACCCGGCAGGAGCGCGAAGCCACAGGGGTTCAGCGCCGCGACCAGCCCGGCGGCCATCGCGAAGGCGATCGTTTCACCGTTCATCAGCTGTCTAGGAGCGTGGCGACCCGGGTGGTGAGTGCGGGCTCCGACAAGCTGCCCCGAACGACGTCGACGGACCCGTCCGCCGTGACGAACGCGAATGCCGGTTGTGTGGTGACGCCGAAGCGCTGCCACAGTGCACCGTCGAGGTCGGCGATGTTGGGGAAGAACCCGATGCCGTACTCGTCGATGAACCGCTGCATCGCCGGCTCCTGATCCAGCGCCGCCACCCCGACGAACGTCGCCTCGGGAGTGGCACGAGCGACGCTCGCGACATCGGGGGCCTCGCGCTGACACGTCGGGCACCAGGGCGCCCAGAACCAGAACACGACGGGCTTGCCCACCAGCGACTGTCCCGAAAACTCCTGCCCGCCGACAGTTTTCGCAGTGAAGTTCAGTTCCGCCGGGACAGCCGCCGGGGCCGACGGCGCGGCGGCGTCAGTTCGCGGTGCGCTGGAGGTCACCGACGCGGCGTCCCCGCCGCCGGTTCCCCCGCAGCCGGCGAGCATCCCGACCGTCGTTGCGAGCACCGCCAGCGCGTACGTGGTTCTCAATGATCCGACCTTCCGTGGCTGTGTGGATGCGCTCACCCAAGCAGGATGAGCGCCGAAGCTGCGTCTCCATTGTCAGCGAAGTGACACTGTGCTGAACGGAGAATTCTCGGGGGCCGCCTGGCAGGAGGCCTCCTGGCGATATCAGTCAGGCCAGCAGCGATTCCGGGGTGTCCCAACGGACGCCGTCGAATCGGCCGAAATCATGGTCGTAGGTGACGACGCTTCCCCGGTGCTCGATGGCCAGCGCCGCCAGATGGGCATCGTTGATGAGGTTGCCGCCCGCGCCCACCTGGACCACAAGGTCGGACAAGACGTCTGCGTGCCGGGCGCTCGGTTGCACGAGTACCGCACTCGGCGCCGCGCACCACTCCCGGATCTGAGCCAGCGCGTCTCGTGGGGCGAGCGGGGAAGGGAACAGGCCGTGTTTCGTGGTGAGCCGGGCGAAGGCCAGCAGCGGGACCCACGCCAACCCGACGATGTCGGCTCCCGACAACGCCCGGTCCAGCCAGCGCCGACTCGCCTCGTGATGCTCACTCGCTGAATTGACCGCGTACACCAAGACGTTGGCGTCGACCAATTTCATGCGCCGCGCCGCTGCTTTCGGACCAGTTCCTCGTCTTCGAGTTCACCGGCCAGTTGCAGCGCTCGATCCAGGCTCACCGACGGCACACCCAGGTCTGCTGCGCGGGTGGCGAAGGCCGCCGGCGCCGGCCGTTGGGCCGCACCTTCACGGATCGCGTCGTTGAGCGCTTGCTTGAACGACGTCCCACGCTCTGCCATCCGTCGTTTGATCAAAGCGAGGGTGTCGTCGTCCAAGGTCACCGTCGTCCGCACCCTGACAGCATAGCGTCAATCATACTGACAGCATGCTGTCAATTAGGAGGCCACGGCGGTTGCGGCCGTGCGCCGGAACTCGCTGGGGTTGACGCCCCGAACCCTCTTGAACGCGGCACTGAAGCCGAAGGGTTCGGAGTAGCCCACGGCGCGGGCGACCGCCGCGACCGTGGCTTCCGGCTTTTCGACCAGCAGGTCCGCCGCAAGTGTCATCCGCCACCGGGTCAGATAGGTCAGCGGCGGTTCGCCGACCAGTTCGGTGAAGCGTTTGGCCAGTGTCGACCTCGACACCCCGATGCGGTCGGCCAACGTCGCCACCGTCCACGACGCCGCCGGGTCGGCGTGCAGCAGGCGCAACGCCTCGCCGACCACCGGATCCCGCTGAGCGGCCCACCAGGCCGGGGGGCGGCCCCCCGGTCGGTCGAACCACTCGCGCAGTGTGCACACCAGCATCCAGTCCAGCAGCCGGTCCAACACCACCTGCTGACCGGGGACATCGACGGCCACCTCCGCGGCGAGGTGGTCAAGTACCGCGTCACCGGTGCCTCCGGCCTCCACCCGGAGCACGGATGGCAACACGTCGAGCAATCGGCGGCTGATCTCACCGCGCACCGGGTAGGCGCCCACGATCAGGGTCGTCGCGCCGGTTCCGGTGTTGTTGTCGTCGCTCCAGCCGAGGCGGTGCCGGGTGCCGCCATGCTCGGAGGTCGCGCAGAATTCGCCGCAGGCAACGGGTTCGGCTGAAGTCCCGATTTCATCGACCAAAGTGAAGGTCGCCGGACCCCGCACCACCACCGTCTCGTAATCACCCAGCCGCTCCGGCGGACCGTCCTCGGGCACGATCCAGCCGGCCCCCCCGAGGACGGTGCACAGAGTCAGCGGTGCGCCGTCGACGAAGTGCAACGCCCACGGCGCAGTCAGGGTGGAGCTGCCGAACAGCGAGCCATGGGCCCGCACGCCGCGGAACAGATCGCCGAACACGTCCATCCGGCCAAGCCTAGACGATTACACATGCAGAGCAGCTTCTCACCTATGGCTCCGTCCATCCATGCGGCGTTCAATCGATGGCATGACCAACAACAACACCCTTGTCCTCGGTGCCACCGGCAAGTCCGGGCGACGGGTGGCCGCGCGGTTGCGGATGCGCGGCATCCCGGTGCGTGCCGCCTCCCGGTCCAGCGATACCCGCTTCGACTGGTCCGACACCGGCAGCTGGGACGCCGCCCTGCAGCGCGTGAGTGCCGTCTACGTGGTGGCTCCCGCCACGGTCGGGCCCGTGCGCCAGTTTGTGCCACGCGCCGAAGCAGCGGGAGTCCAGCGACTGGTCCTGCTCTCCGGGCGTGGTGCCGACACTTGGGGCGACTCTGAGTTCGGGCTGGATATGCGCGACGCCGAGGCGGCGGTGCGCGGCTCGGCGCTGGAGTGGACGATACTGCGGCCCAACAACTTCGCACAGAACTTCGACGAGGAACTCTGGCACGCACCTCTGCTCGCCGGCGAGCTGGCGTTGCCGGCCGGCGAGGTGCCGGAGCCGCTGATCGACCTCGAGGATGTCGCCGACGTCGCGGCCGCCGTGTTGACCGAGCCCGGTCGGCACGCCGGTCAGATCTATGAGTTGACCGGGCCGCGAGCCATCACCTTCGCCGAGGCGGTGGAGTTGATCGCCCGCGCCTCTGGACAGCCCATCACCTACAAGCAGATCACTCCCGCCGAATACACCGCCGCGCTGGTCGACGACGGGCTGAGCGAGGACGACGCCCACCACCTCGCCGAGATGTTCGTGACGATGCAGCGTGGCCTGCTGGCGGACCCGACGGACGGAGTCGCCACCGTCCTGGGACGCGAACCGCGCACCTTCGAGGACTACGTGCTGCGGACAGCGGCATCGGGGACATGGCAACGATGAGTGTTACCAACCTCGCCCGGCACCGGCAAGCCACGTACCGGATATCAGAGCGGCCGGCGTTCGGTCACGCCGCAGGTTTTCTACGCTTCGACCGAGAGTTTCTGGAGCACAGCGTGGGCTGCGGTGATCCGCGCGGCGACCGGGAAGTTCTTGTTCGCGAGCATGACAATGCCGATCCGCTCCTCGGGAACAAATGCGGCGTAGGCGCCGAACCCGTTGGTGGAACCCGTTTTATTGAACAGCGCGGGGCCCGAGGTGGGTTGTCCGGTCAGCGGAACGGCCGGGTTGGACTGCAAGGCCATGTCGGTGGAGTTGCCGGCCAGCAACTGATCCACGCCGACCGGGAAGGGATACCGCTCCCAACCGAGACCCTGCACCATGTCAGCGACCTTGAAGTAGCCCACGTGCGTGCCTTCGACGGCATCGCGCATCGGCGCCTCGAGACCGGCGGGGGCGATGTTGGCTTCGACGAAGCGAAGCATGTCCGCCGCGGTGGACTTGACACCGTAGGCTTCGGCGTCCAGAACCCCGGGGCTCACCCGGGTCGGCCTGTTGTCAGCGTCGTAACCCCAGGCGTAGCCACCCATCTGGGACTCAGGCACCTCGATGTAGCTGCGTGTCAGCCCCAGTTCCGGGAAGAGCTGCCCTTCGACCAGGCCCGTGAAGCTGCTGTTCATCGCCAGGGCGGTGAGGTGGCCGAGCAGGCCGATGCTCGGGTTGGAGTAGCGACGTTGTTCGCCCGGCGCCGCATCGGGTGTCCATCGTTGGAAGTAGGTCTGCATCTGGGTTTGATCTGTGACGTCGTCCGGGAACTGCAGAGGCAACCCGCCGGCCGTGTAGGTACCGAGGTTGAGAAGCGTCGCCCTGTCGATCGCACTGCCCGCCAACTCCGGCATGTAGGTGCCGGGATGCTCATTGAGCGAGATTCGTCCCAGCGCTTGTGCGTACGTGGCTGCGGTCGCAGTGAATGTCTTACTGAGCGAACCGATCTCAAAGATCGTTTCGGGTGTCACCGAGGCTCCGCTTTCCCTGGAGACGACCCCGTAGGTGAAGTGGTGCTGTCGGCCGTCGACGGTCACTGCAACGGCCAAACCAGGGATGTCGTACCGGGACAGCAGCGGTTCAAAAGCTTCGTCCACCACCACGGCCAGAGCATCGGGGCGTCCGGCGGCAGGTCCCGCGATAGACAACGTGCACAACAACCCGACGACCGACAACAGTGCTGTGGCCGCCCTGATGATGCTTCGCACTTGAAAATCCTTCCGTGATTCGAACATTGCCGGTCAGCTTCGTCGTCGGTGTTCACGCTCGATCGACCGGCCCGGAGGCCCGTGGCCGCGATCTGATCAGCACCGCCGGGGTCCGCAAGCGTCGCTGTGGCATCGATCGCGTGGACGGCGCTGGGCGCCGCCGGCATCATCGGTGCGCTCGGAGGTGACCTGAAGCGACGTATCGGACTCAGACGCGCTTGGGTAGGCACCACCCTCGCCATGTCCGCCGCAACCATCGTTGTCGCGCTCGGCCAGGCACTCGGTGCACCGACGGCGGGAGTGCTGATCGCTCACAGCGGGCACGTGGCACCCACCGGCGGCACGATGAGGTCGATCAGGTAGTCGGCGGCAATGTCGTCGACGCACGCGTTGGTTCCGCCGGTCACCACGGTGTGGCCCTCGCCCTCGACGGTGAGCAGTGCGCTGCCCAGCGTTCCGGCCAGGCTGACGCCTCCGCTGTGCGGTGTTGTGGGGTCTCCGGTTATCGAGACCACAAGCGTCGGCGGCAGCCCGTCGATATCGGTGGCGTACGGGAAACCCAGAGTCGGTTCGGTAGGCCAGTGCTCACATCCGTCGCGCGCACCGGTCAGATCGACGCCGGGATCCATGAACGGTGCCGCGTCGAAGATCGCCCGACGCAGAGCGTTGCCCTGCTCTTCGGTGAGTCGATCCTCGTCCATACAGTTGATGGCGTAGTTGGCTTCGGGCAGGTTGGTCCAGCCGATTCCGGGCCCGCTCAGCGCGAAGTCGTAGCCGATTTGCAGGAGTTCGTCGCCCCTACCCTGCTGCACCTGCGTGATGCCGGCGATGATGCGCGGCCAGGCAACGTCGGAATAGAGACCCGAGACCACGCCACCGATCCCTTCGTCGAAGTCGAGATCGGTGTTCAGCGCCGGAATCGGTGAACGGTGGAGCGGCTGCATGATCTGCTGGAACGCCTCCAGCGCCCGGCCCGGATCGTCGCCGAGGGGACAGTCTTGCTGGGTGACACAGAACGCGGCCATCTGGTCGAAAGCTCTTTGGAAGCCGGCGTAAGCGCTGACGCGGCGCTCGAATGTCGCCTGGTGCGGGTCGATACCGCCGTCGAGCAGCATCGCCCGGACGTTCTGCGGGAACTGCTCGGCGTACACCGCACCGAGTCGCGTTCCGTAGCTCTGCCCCAGAAACGTGAGTTGCTCGTCGCCGAGGACCGCCCGCAGCACATCGATGTCGCGGGCAGCGTCGCGGGTACCCACGCTGACCAACACGTCGGCTCCTCCAGAGCTTTCGGCGCACCGCTCGAAGACGTGTTCGGTGTCCTCTTGTGTCCATTGCACAGTCGTGCCCTGCGTGGTGAGCCAGACGTCACCACGTTCAGCTTCGGCGTCGGAGTAGCAATCGATGGCCGGCTCGGAGGCACCGACCCCGCGCGGATCGAGGCCCACCAGGTCGAAGCGTTCGGTCAAGCGGCTTTCCGGCAGCGACGCCGCCGTGGCGGCCGCAGCGAACAGGGCTGATCCGCCCGGCCCGCCGGGGTTCATCACCAGGGAGCCGAGCGCCTCACCACGCGCAGGCACCCGCATGACCGCCAGTCGCGCAATCCTGCCCTGGGGATCCTGGTAATTCAGCGGCACGTCGAGGCGCCCGCACTCGGCTGTCTCGGCACCCGCGAAGACCGCTCGCTCGATCGATGTGATCGCGTAGTCGTCACACGATCCCCAGGAGATCTGCTGGTCGTAGAACCGCGCGAGCCCACCCGGCGCGGTCGCGTTCGGCGAGTCCGCGGCGCAGGCTGTCATCGAGAGCGAGAGCAGCACTGCCGCACTGACGGCGACGGCGCCTCGGACTGTCGGCCAGGAGTTCACGGTGCGTATGAAACACCGTGCCGCCGCGGCACAGTCAAACGGGTTGTCCCTGTCGGCATGGTCGCTCAGAGCGGCGGCCAGTGCCGCAGCGCGCAGTCGGCGACCCGCTGGAGTTCGTCGCGACTCGCCCCGGTCGCAGCCTGGACCGCGATGCCGTTCCCGACGGTCATGAGGTAGCGCGCGAGAAGCCCGGGGTCGGCCTCCGGCGGCAGATCACCGTCGTCGACTGCCTTGCCGAACCGCTCGCGCAGATGCGACCAGGCCTGCTCACGGCAGGTCATCAACGCGTCGCGGGCGGGTCTGCCCGCGTCTCCTGCGGAAAGTGCACCCTGGACGGTCAGGCACCCCGCGGGGGCATCGGGCCGTGTGGTGGTGCGGACCGATCCCGCGAGGAATTCTTCGGCCACCCGGCGAGCCGTCGGCTCCTGCAGTGCGTGGGCGAGGTAACCGCCAGGACCCTGCAGGTAGCGCTGCAGCGCCGCGCGAAACAGCTGTTCCTTGTTCCCGAACGCGGCATACATGCTGGTGCGGTTGATGCCCATCGCGCGCGTGAGATCGGTGAGAGTGGCGCCCTCATAACCCTGCTCCCAGAAGACCGACATCGCCCGCTCGAGCGCCTCTTCGACGTCGAAACCCCTGGGCCGCCCGATGGCCGCTGCGCTCGTTGAATCCATGCCATCGCGATCGTACCTTTTCCAAACCGGCCGGTATGGAACTATTCCGCACCCCTTCCGAGTTGCGTACCGATAGGTCCACAACTGATACCGTTGTTCCGTACCGATCGATCCTGAAGGAGGAGAAACCCGTGACCACCCCCGTCTCCCAATCACTCACCGACTCGTCGGCACGGCCACTGGCGGGGCGTCGCGCCCTGGTCACCGGCGGCTCCCGGGGGATCGGCGCAGCAATCGTGCGCCGCCTTGCCGACGACGGAGCAACCGTGACGTTCACCTACCACTCCTCACCGCAGCGCGCCGCGGAACTCGTCGCCCAGGCGTCAGAGTCGGGATCGTCGGTGACGGCCGTACAAGCCGACAGCGCCGACGCCAAGGCGATCCGGCGCGCGGTCGACGCCACGGCAGATCGCCTCGGCGGGTTGGACATTCTGGTCAACAATGCCGGGGTCGCCCATCTCGGCCCCGTCGAGTCCTTTCCGATGGATCAGTTCGATCACCTGGTAGCCGTCAACGTCCGCGGTGTGTTCGCCGCGATTCAGGCCGTCGTCCCCCACATGGACGGGGCGGGGCGGATCATCACCATCGGCAGTGTCAACGGCGACCGTGTTCATCTCCCGACACTCTCGGTCTACGCGATGACCAAGGCAGCGGTGGCCGGATTGACCCGCGGATTGGCACGCGAACTCGGCCCTCGGGGGATCACGGTCAACAACCTCGCCGTCGGCCCCACCGAAACCGAGATGAATCCCGACGACGACAGCGAAATCGCCGGCGTGAACCGCGCGACAACTGCCCTGGGCCGCTACGGTCAACCGCACGACATCGCCAGCGCGGTCGCCTATCTCGCGCTGCCCGAAGCCGGGTTCGTCACCGGAGCGACGTGGCACGTCGACGGCGGGTTCAACGTCTGAGCGACCACCCCCAGGCGTGTCTGAGAGAATCGCGAAATACCTCAAGCCTCAGGCACACAACACCCGAAAAATCGGTCAGACGCCACTAGTTGTTGGTTGTGGTGGGTGGTGGTTGGTAGGGGGTGTACCACTTCCATTGGGCGCGTTCGCCGGTGGGTCCGGGATACGGCGGGACTGTCGGTGGTGCTGTGGTGGGTGGTCGGGCCAGCGA
>NZ_CACSIP010000029.1 GCF_902705885.1 Mycolicibacterium austroafricanum
GTTCCCGCTCTGGGTGCATCACTACAATCACCACCGCGGCCACACCTCACTCAAGGGTCAAGCACCCGCCAGCCGCTTACCTAACCTCTCAGGTCAGTACAGCTAGGCCAGCACGACCGCCGCGAAGCCATCGGCCAGGTCCTACGCCTGATGGTCGCCGCCCCTGGCTCACTGACCGGCCGCTATCCCGTCGGCAACACCGGCCGCGTGACGGCCGGCCTCATGACACCCATGCCCATTCCCGACGACCTCGCCGCCCTCACCAACAGATGAAACCGACGGCGCCGCTTACCAAACGCCTGCCGGAACGACCCCGCTGGGCTGTCGCGGCCGCAACGGGGATCACCGCTGTGACGCTGGGCCTGGGATGGTGGGCCTTCGACCTACTGACAATGACGATCTTCACCGCCGGATTTGCCGGCGGCCTCCTGCTGTGGCTGTTCTTCCCCGCCGGCGGGCTCTGGGCAGATGTCCGAATGCCATTCTGGATTGCGTTGAGCCTCTTCCTACTTCACCGCGTCGAAGAAAAGCAGATGGAGTTCTTCGCGTTTCTGGCGACGGTTACCGGAACCTCCAAACCCTCCGCGACATCCCTGCCAGTCCTGCTGCTCGTCGCGGTGTCGGTTGGCGCTTGGCTGCTGACACCCATCCTGATGCGCCGCAACCACCCCCTAGGTCGTTACCTGGCCTGGACATTCTTCGCCTCCATGGGTCTGACTGAACTCGCTCACTTCGCCGTCTTTCCCTGGCTGAACCCCAGCGGAATCACTGCCTACGTCCCTGGAATGTGGACCGTTCTCGCTCTTGCTCCCGTCGCATGGTGGGGCATGTGGCGACTTGTTCGCGGCTGAGGGACGGGCGTCTTGACAACCCCGAAAGCGACATGCCGAGGCTGGCGTCATCCCAGATAAGGTCGGCCGCCAGAGCGACAACATGGAGCGGATGCGCCCCGGTGGCCGCTATGCGTTGCGGCGCTTCGATAGTCGCGACGTGCGGCGCGAACGATCGGTGCCATAACGCGACGCGGTGCGGCACGGCTGGGATCCGCCGCGGTGCAGGCAGCGCTGCTTGGCGACCAGCCCACGCCGTGGTGAGTCTGGCCCTCACCTGGAGGGGCGTGGCTGGTGTGTCGGCTGGGGGCAGGCTGGGCGGCGGTACGTGGCCGTAGCGGGCGGTGTCGCAACACGTTGTTTACGAACTTTCCCGACGCTGCGGCGGCTGGCAGCGCGCGTAGTCTCGATGGCGTGGGGGCTCATGACAGAGAGGCGACACCGCAGGCACCGGCGGCGATGCTGGCTACTCTTGGACATCCTCCGGCTGGGGGCGAGTTTCGCTGTAGTGGTGAAGCACGGCGGGCAGCACATCTGAACGTCGCCGAGCGCACCTGAGTCTCCTAGCCCGCGCGGCCATGTGGGCCGTCATGCTGGCTTTCGTCTCGGCCACAGGAAATTTTCGTCGCGTCCACGCGGACGGCAACATTGCCCGTGGCGTCACCACAGCGCTGCGGGCGTGTTGCGCGCAATCTTCATCGAATCTTTGTCGAACCAGCACTGCAGGCTTATCGATCACCGCAAGGGTGAGTGATTGAGATGACTAGCCTGACGGATGCGGGATGGGGATGGCGAGGACAGCGCAGGTCGCAGGACATCGGAGCCGCTTTGGTAACACTGAACGAGAGACGCTATGACGGAGTCGACGATTCTCGACGTACACGGATTGAACTGGGCCAGTTCGACGGCGGTGGTGGAGGCCGCTCTGCTTAGACGTCCGGGCGTGACGTCGGTCGAAGCCAATGCGGTAAATCAAACGGCGACAGTGGTTTACGACCCGGCGACGACCTCGGTCGCTGACCTGGCCGGGTGGATACGTGATTGCGGCTTTCACTGCGCGGGGCGGTCGGTGCCAGATCACGTCTGCGATCCGATGTCCGAGCCCCATCACGACCGAGCGGCCACCCTGCACGAGCAGCCAGCGTCGGCTCCGTCGCCGACTTCCGGGGAGGTGCATGCGCATGAGGCCGCGCCGGCACGAACTCCGCAAGAAGCGATGGGTCACGGCGGCGGACACGCCGGCATGTCGATGGATCAGATGGTCCGCGATATGCGCAACCGGTTCCTGGTAGCGCTGGCATTGTCGATTCCGATCATGCTGTGGTCGCCGATGGGCCGCGATATGTTCGGGTTCACCGTGCCTGCGCCGTTCGGGCTGCGCGATGACGTGTTCACCCTGTTGCTGAGCCTGCCGGTCGTCTTCTACTCGGCGTGGATCTTCTTCGACGGTGCCTGGCGAGCGCTACGGGCCCGCACCTTGGACATGATGGTGCTCGTTGCCGTGGCGGTCGGCGCAGGCTGGCTCTACAGCCTCGGGGTGACGCTGACCGGCGGCGGTGAGGTGTTTTATGAGGCCGCCTCGGTGCTGACGGCGTTTGTTCTGTTGGGGCACTGGTTCGAGATGCGAGCTCGCGGTGGCGCGAACGATGCAATTCGCACCCTGCTCGAGCTGGCGCCCCCGATGGCGATTGTGCTGCGCGACGGTGAGCCGGTGGAGATTCCGACCGCCGAGGTGGCAGTGGGTGACCTCCTGCTCATCCGGCCCGGTGCCAAGATTCCCGTCGATGGCACGGTGGCCGAGGGGACGTCAGACGTCGACGAGTCGATGGTCACCGGGGAAAGCTTGCCGGTGTCAAAGGCGCCGGACTCGAAGGTGATTGGCGCCTCGATCAACACCACCGGCACGTTGCGGGTCGTGGCAACGAAGGTCGGCTCCGACACGGTGCTGGCTCAGATCGTCGCGATGGTTCAGGAAGCGCAGAATTCCAAAGCCCCCGGGCAGCGGTTCGCCGACCGGGCAGCGTTCTGGTTGGTGCTGGTGGCGCTGATTGGCGGCACTGCCACCTTCCTGGTGTGGTGGGCGGTCGGCGCCGGTGTTCAGACCGCGTTGTTGTTCGCCATCACTGTCGTGGTCATCACGTGCCCCGATGCGTTGGGACTCGCGACTCCGACCGCGATCATGGTCGGCACCGGGTTGGGTGCCAAGCGGGGAGTGTTGTTCAAGAATGCGACCGCGTTGGAGACGTCGGCGCGCATTGACACCGTCGTCATGGACAAGACCGGCACGTTGACCAAGGGCGAGCCTGAAGTGACCGACGTCGTCGTCGACGGCATTCCAGAGGATCAAGTACTCGCCATGGTGGCTGCGGTCGAAACTGAGTCCGAGCATCCGCTGGCGGGGGCGATCGTGCGTTACGCGGCCGCGCACGGGATCGCTTCGGCGTCACTGACTGGTTTCCGTAACGTGCCCGGTCACGGAGCTGTCGCGACGGTAGATGGGCGCCGCGTTGCCGTCGGCAATCGCAAGCTGATGGTCGAGGAGGACGTCGAGTTCGGCGTGTTGATGCAACGCCGCGACGAACTCGCCGCCAGCGGACGCACGGCGGTCTTGGTGGGCGTCGACGGCCGGGGAGTCGGTGTCATCGCCTTGGCGGACGCTGTGCGCGAGACGTCTGCCGAAGCGGTGTCCGCGCTGCACGACCTCGGTGTCGAGGTGGTCATGCTCAGTGGCGACAATCAGGCCACTGCCGATCGCATCGCCGCGCAACTGGGAATCGACACGGTCATCGCCGAGGTGCTGCCAGGTGATAAGGCAGCCAAGATCGCTGAGCTGCAACGACAGGGCAAGAAGGTCGCCATGGTCGGCGACGGCGTCAACGACGCACCGGCGCTCGCCCAAGCTGATCTCGGCGTGGCGATCGGTGCAGGCACCGACGTCGCCATCGAAACCGCAGATCTGGTGTTGATGCGATCAGACCCGCTCGACGTCGCGATCGCGCTGCGGATCGGCCGGGGCACGCTACGAAAGATGCGGCAGAACCTTGGATGGGCGGTCGGCTACAACGTGATCGCATTGCCCATCGCGGCTGGGGTTTTCGTACCTTCGCTCGGCTTGGTGCTGCGGCCCGAGATCGCTGCCCTCTCGATGTCAGGTTCCAGCTTCATCGTGGCCGTCAATGCGTTGATGCTGAAGAGATTGAAGCTTCCCGTACCGGCGTCAGCGGAGGCGGGCGCCAAGTCGTAACGCTCCGCGTGCCGTCGCTGTTCTGTGTTTGAGGGACTAGGCGGGTGCGGCCGCAGTCTGAAGTGAGTCGATGGCGGCCTGCATCTTTCGCGTCACTTCGTCGGCGACGTCACGCAAAGCCGGCTCTCCGGTCACCTCGACCAGTATCTGCGGGTTCATCGCCTCGACGATGACGGAGGTGTCGTCTGCACGGTCGGCTCGGACAACGACGTTGCAGGGCAGCAGCAGGCCGATTTGACGGTCCACATTCACTGCCCGGTGAGCCAATGGTGGGTTGCAGGCGCCCAGAATGAGGTACTCCTCCATGTCCTCGCCCAGCTTCGCCTTGAGCGTCGCCTTCATATCGATCTCGGTCAGGACGCCAAAACCCTGCTCTGTCAGGGCGGCTCGGGTGCGAGCGACAGCGTCGGCGAACGACGTCTGCAGCGCTGTCGACAGTGCGATGGTCATGCCGGTCCTCTCGATGGTCCTGTGGGGCGAACACAGCCAAGGCTGCGCCGCGGACCTCCCGACGCCAAGGGCGGTTGCCGTTCTTTATCGAATCTTCATAGAACGACTAGTCGGGCCATACCGGCGGCGCGAATGCTCGAAGACAGGTCGGGATACCCGCGCGTCAAACTGGGCGCGCTGCAGCCGCATCGACCGTGAAACCCGGGAAGGGACTTGTTGTGATGAAGAGGAAGACGCTGGCCGTCGGTGCGGCCACCTTGGCGGCGCTGGTCACCGTTGGTGCGTGTAGTAATACCAGCACTACGCAGGGAGCTTCGTCGTCGTCGGTGTCGGCGCCTTCGTCGACATCGGCCACCGAAGCCCACAATCAGGCTGACGCCATGTTCACCCAGCACATGATCCCGCATCACCAACAGGCCATCGAGATGAGCGACATGCTATTGGGTAAGCAGGGAATCGACCCGCGAGTGGTGGACCTGGCCAAGCAGATCAAGGCTGCTCAGGCTCCCGAGATCGAACAGATGCAGGCCTGGCTCACGCAGTGGGGCATGTCCACGATGCCGATGATGCCCGGAATGGACGACATGCCCGGTCACAGTGGGATGCCCAGCGCCAGTGCCGCGCCCAGCGAATCTGGTGCGCCGACTCAATCGATGATGCCTGGGATGCCGGGCATGAGCGATATGCCGGGCATGCCCGGTATGGGTGATATGCCGGGGATGGAGGGCATGATGTCCGAGGAGGACATGGCCGCCTTGCAAAACGCCCAGGGGGTGGAAGCCTCCAAGTTGTACCTGACGCAGATGGTCAAGCATCATGAGGGTGCAATTACTATGGCGCAGAATGAGATCAAGGACGGCCAGTTCCCCGATACGGTCGCGTTGGCACGCTCGATCGTCACCAGCCAGCAGCAGGAGATCGACACCATGAACAAGATCCTGGCCTCGTTGTAGAAGTCAGGGCATGGCTGCGTGTCGCGCGAGTCATGTTTCATGACAGCGTTGTCGAGTTCGATTAGTGGTCATGGGCGGTCCGTGCGTGCGGGTAGCTCGATGGTGAAGGTGCTGCCCATTCCTGGTCCGCGGCTGGCCGCAGTGATGCGGCCGCTGTGGGCTTCGGTGAGTGCTTTGGCGATGGCCAACCCGATCCCCGCGCCGCCGTGGCTTCGATCGCGGGCCACATCGGCGCGGTAGAAGCGTTCGAACACGTGCGGGAGGTGCTCGGCAGCGATGCCATCACCATTGTCGCGCACGGTGATGATCACTTCGCCGGGCTTTGCCGCCGCGTCGACCTCGACGCGGCCTCGCGCGGGGGTGTGGCGCAGAGCGTTGTCGAGAAGGTTCCCGATCACCTGCGCGAGGCGCAGAGGGTCGACCCACACCTCGGGCAGCGGGTTCGCGGCATCGAAGATCAGCGCGACATCCTTCTGGGCGTATCGGTCGGCTGCGGCAGACACGGTGGTGACGATCGCGGCCCGGGGGTCGATCCACTGCGGTGTGACCGCGCCGGGACCTTCCTCGGCTTGAGCGAGCGCGGCGAAGTCATCGGAGAAGCGCACCAGCCGGCTGGCTTGATCGTTGAGCACGGCAACCGTCTCGGGGTCAAGGGTTTTCACTCCGTCCTCGACGGCCTCGATGTAGGCCTTGAGTACCGAGACGGGTGTCCTAATCTCGTGGGCGAGGTCACCGAAGAGTTGGCGCCGGGTGGTCTCGACCGATTCGAGCCGTTCGGACATCCGATTGAACGCGCGGGACAGGTTCGCGAAATCCTCCCCCAAGCGCAGCGGCGACACACGGATGTCATAGCGGCCGTCGGCGACCGCAGTGGCGGCCGATGCGACCTCGGCGATGGAGTGCTGCAGGCGACGGCTGAAGTACCAGGTCACAACCAGGGCGGTCAATGCGGCTACGCCGATCGCCACCGCGATGGAGATCGCGGTGGCGTACCGGTAGGCCTCCTCGGCGTGGAACTGTTCATTGGATGAGTGAGGAAGTCCGGCGCGGTTCAGGTGTTCTCGGAACAGCGGTGGACCGACGATGACGGCGACGACCCCGGTGGTTGCGCCGCCGGCGAGGAGCACCAAGGCTTGCGCCAGCAGGAGTCGCGCCCCGACTCCAGGACTGCGCCGCGACCTGGGTTGAATGCTCGTGTCTGTCCTCATTGGCCGCTTCCCATTCGGTATCCGACTCCGCGGACGGTGATCACGTAGCGGGGATCGGCGGGGTCATCCGCCAATTTGCGGCGCAGATGTCCGATGTGGACGTCGACGAGATGTTCATTGCCACCCCAGGAGTCGCCCCACACGGCCTCGAGGAGTTGGCGGCGGCTGAAGACCACGGCCGGCCGCGACGATAACGCGGCCAAGATGTCGAACTCGGTGCGGGTGAGCAGAACTGGTTCGTCGTCGATGAATACCTGTCGGCCCGCAACGTCGATGGCCAACGGCCCGAAGGCCCGCGGCGGGGGTTCGTCGGCCGCGGTCGCAGCACTGATCGGCGTTGCGACGGTGCGAGGCCGGCGCAACATGGCGCGGATCCGCGCGACCAATTCGCGGGGACTGAAAGGTTTGGTGACATAGTCGTCGGCACCGACCGACAGGCCCACGATGGTGTCCATTTCGGTATCGCGTGCGGTCAGCATCACCACGTAGGCATCGGAGAACGTGCGAAGTTGGCGGCATACCTCCACGCCGTCGATGCCCGGCAACGCGAGGTCCAAGATGACCACGTCCGGGTCGATCTCACGGGCCTGCGCCAAGGCGTCCGCTCCGCTGTGGGCGAGGCTGACGTCAAACTGCTCGCGTCTGAGGTAGCTCGCCACGACTTCGGCCAGCGGTACCTCGTCGTCGACCACCAACGCTCGATAACCCGCAGAAGGGGTGGCCGCAGGCTTTTCCATGTCCTCATCGTGCCGCCCCGAAGGGATTCAGGAACCCGCGACCCAGGTCTTGAGTGAATCTTCATAAAACCATCGTCGATTCGCTACTCGACCGCACGAGTGTGGAACGCGAAGGAGGTGACCCCGATGACGTGGTGGAACGAAGCCGGCGCCCTGTGGGGTTGGGGTGGCTGCCTGCTGGCCATCGTGATGCTGCTCGCGTTTTGGGGAGCTGTGATCGCGGCGCTGGCGGCGCTACTCGGGGCGAACAGGCCGCAGCGTCGGGAGGACATCGAAATTCAGCGCGACGCACAGGTACCCGGCCTCGGCATTGATGATTGCGTCGCAACGACGAAACCCCCGCAACGCGCGTGAACCGTCAAAGCGTCGGCACGACGATATTGACACGACGCACGTTTCTCGCGGCCACCCTCGCCGCCAGTACCGCGGCCATGGCCGCGTGCGGAAAGCCCACAAGTGTCAACCCGGCTCCGGATCCGATCGCGGTCGCCGAAGCCGCGCGGCCCCACACCGGGCGCACTGTCACCGCGGCGTTGACACCTGGGCCGGCGGACATCGACCTAGGCGGACCCGTCGCCCGCACACTGGCGTACAACAACAGCGTTCCCGGACCGTTGATCCGCGCCAACGTCGGCGACGAACTGGCGATCAGCGTCACCAACGGTCTGGACCACCCGTCTTCGCTGCACTGGCATGGCATCGCGCTGCGCAACGACATGGATGGCGCAACGCCGGCGACCCCGAACATCGACCCGTCATCGACTTTTACCTACCGGTTCTCCGCGCCTCATCCCGGTACCTACTGGGCACACCCGCACACCGGCCTCGACGCCGACTACGGGCTCTACGCGCCGGTCATCATCGACGATCCGGCCGAGCCGGGACGCTACGACGCCGAGTGGATCGTGGTGCTCGATGACTGGACCGACGGCATTGGCTCCAGCCCGCAGCAGCTCTACGACGGGCTGCGTCCCGTAACGGGGGCCGGCGGCCACTCGGGTGGCATGCCCGGCATGAGCGGAACACCCCTGGAATGCCAGGGGTTCCCGGTGTCGGCGGCGTGGGCGCGAGCCCGCTTCTCGGGGGCAACGCGGGTGACGTCAGCTACCCCTTCTACCTGGCGAACGGTCGCATTCCGGCGGCACCGACCACTCTCACCGCTCGCCCTGGGCAGCGGATAAGGATGCGGATCATCAACGCCGCCTCCGATACCGCATTTCGGGTCGCGTTGGCCGGGCACCGGATGACTGTCACCCACACCGACGGCTTCCCTGTGGTGACGACCGAGGTGGACGCGCTGCTGATCGGCATGGGTGAGCGCTATGACGCGCTCATCACCACCGGTGACGGCGTGTTCCCCTTTGTCGCTTCGGCCGAAGGGAAGAACGCGCTCGCGCGAGCCCTACTGTCGACCGGCGCCGGTGCCGCACCCGATCCGACGTTCATGCCACCCGAACTGCAGCGCCGGGTCGGCACCGTCGGCGTGTTCACCGCCGCGCCCGAGGCGGTCTTGGATGTCAGCAGGGCCGATGTCGCTCTGTCGGCCCGGCTTTCCGGTTCCATGGCGTCCTACGACTGGACGATCAACGGCAGACCGTTCGAAGACACCGTCCCACTGACTGTGAGGCAAGGCCAGAAGGCGACGTTGACCTTCACCAATACCACCATGATGTGGCATCCCATGCACCTGCACGGCCACACCTTTCAAGTGATCAAGCCGGACGGGACTCCGGGCCCACGCAAGGACACTGTCATCGTTCTGCCGATGCAAGAGCTGACGGTGGCGCTCGCCGCCGACAACCCGGGCGTCTGGATGATGCACTGCCACAACACCTATCACCAGGAAGCCGGCATGATGACGAGCCTGAACTACTCGCCCCAACCCGGTGCCGCGCCTTCGCACGGTCAGCGGCAATGAGCCCAAAGACCTTGAAGCGCAGTGCTCTTGGCCCTGTCGGGACGAGACGCAAACCGTAAGACTGTGGCCTATCGGCCACGGATACATCAAGAGGAGGAACGGTCATGATGTTTTGGTACGACCACGACATGGGTTGGTGGGGATACGCGGGGATGGGCGTCGGGATGGTGCTGTTCTGGGGCTTGATCATCGTCGGTATCGTCGCTCTGATCAGATACACCACGGGCAGCCCGCAAGCGCCACGCGGTGACGCGCCCACAGCCGAACAACTGCTAGCGGCGCGATTCGCCAGTGGCGAGATCGACGAAACGCACTACCGCGAACGATTGGCGATACTGCGCGAGGCTGTGCGCCGATAACTGACGCCAGCGCCAAGCCCGCGGCGGGGGAGTCCCGCGCCGCGGGCGTATTCGCTAAAGCGTGAGGTGCCCAGCCTGGGGTTATGGTGCGGTGTGGGCCCTGCGGTACTCGTCGCCCCCTGGCGGCACTGTCGCAACGTGGACGTCTTCCGTCTGCCCAGGGGATGCGCTGCTGGTGAACCGGCGAAGCCGCAGGCTGTTGCTGACCACGAAGACCGAGCTGAAGGCCATTGCGGCGCCGGCGATCAGCGGATTGAGTAGGCCCAGTGCCGCTAAGGGAAGTGCGGCGACGTTATAGGCGAAGGCCCAGAACAGGTTTCCCTTGATGGTCCTCAGGGTTGACCGGGCCAATCGAATGGCGTCGGCGGCTGCGCGCAAATCCCCGCGCACCAGTGTCAGGTCGGATGCCTCGATGGCGACGTCGGATCCGGTGCCCATCGCCAGGCCCAGATCGGCCTGTACCAGTGCGGCGGCATCGTTGACGCCGTCGCCGACCATGGCGACGGTTCGCCCCTGCGCTTGCAGGCTTTTGATGGTGTCGACTTTGTCGGCAGGGAGGACTTCGGCGATCACGTCGTCGGGGTCGATGCCGACCTCTGCGGCGACGGCGAGGGCGGCGCGCCGATTGTCGCCGGTCAGCAGAAACGGACGCAGGCCGAGCTTGCGGAACTGGCCGATGGCGTCCGCGGAGGTGCCCTTCACCGTGTCGGCGACGACGATGACGCCGCGCACCGCCCCGTCCCAGGCCACCCATACCGGGGTGTGGCCCTGGGACTGAGCGTGTTCGGCGGCGGAGGTGAGGTCGTCGGGGGCTGTCAGCGACCAGTCGTCGGTAAGCCAGCTGAGCCGTCCAACCAGGACCGCATGGCCGGCGACGACGCCGCTGACGCCGTAGCCGTTGTGGTTGGAGAAGTCTTCGACCGCTGGCAGCGTGCCGCCGGCGGCTGCTGAGGCGGCGATCGCTTCCGCGATGGGGTGTTGAGACGCGCTCTCCAAGGCTCCCGCGAACTCGAGGAGCTCATCGGAGTTCTGGCCTGCGCCGGGATGCACCCCCACGAGACTCATGCGGCCGGTGGTGACGGTTCCGGTCTTGTCGAGCACGATGGTGTCGACTCGGCGGGTGGACTCGAGCACCTGCGGTCCCTTGATCAGGATGCCCAGTTGGGCGCCGCGGCCGGTGCCGACCATGAGGGCGGTGGGGGTGGCCAGGCCGAGCGCGCAGGGGCAGGCGATGATCAGGACGGCGACTGCCGCGGTGAATGCGACTGTCGCTGAATGGCCGGTGAGCAGCCAGGCCGCCAGCGTTGCGACCGACAGCGCCAGGACGATGGGTACGAAGACCGCCGAGACCCGGTCGGCCAGGCGCTGTACCGATGCCTTGCCGTTCTGGGCGTCTTCGACCAGGCGCGCCATCTGCGCGAGTTGGGTGTCGGCGCCGATTCGGGTGGCGCGGACGAGCAGTCGGCCACCGGCGTTGACGGTGGCACCGGTGACGTGGTCGCCGGGACGGACCTCGACGGGCACGGATTCCCCGGTGAGCATCGATGCGTCGACTGCCGACGAGCCGTCGGTCACGACCCCGTCGGTGGCGATCTTCTCACCCGGTCGCACCACGAATACGTCTCCGACGCTGAGTTCTGCTGTTGGAATGCGGATTTCGGTACCGTCACGCACGACGGCGACATCTTTTGCGCCCATGTCGAGCAGTGCCCGCAGCGCGGCACCGGATCGTGTCTTGGCGCGCGCCTCGAAGTAGCGGCCGGCCAGAATGAACACCGTCACCGCGGCGGCGACTTCGAGGTAGATGTGCTCGGTCTCGGAACCCGCGTCGGGTAGCAGACTGAAGGCCATCCTCATCCCCGGCATGCCGGCGTGTCCGATGAACAGCGCCCACAGTGACCACAGGTACGCGGCGCTGACGCCCAGTGAGATCAGGGTGTCCATCGTGGCAGCGCGGTGGCGGGCGTTGGCCCAGGCTGCGCGGTGGAATGGCAATGCACCCCACACCACGACGGGAGAGGCCAAGGTCAGCGCGAGCCATTGCCAATTGGTGAATTGCAGTGCGGGGATCATCGACATCGCGATCACGGGCACCGTCAGAACCAGGGAGATCAGCAATCGGCTCCGCAAGGAGTCGGCTTCGCCCGTGTCCGGGCCGGAATCCGCGGTCGGGGCCGCGTCGTTCGGCGCCGCGGGGGCGGTTGCGGTGTAGCCGGTCGCTTCCACCGCGGCGATCAACACTGCCGGATCGACGGAGTTGGGGTAGGCCACCTTGGCCTTTTCGGTCGCATAGTTGACGCTGGCCTCGACCCCATCGATCTTGTTCAGTTTCTTTTCGATCCGGGCTGCACACGATGCACAGGTCATCCCGCCGATCGACAACTCGATGCTGTGGGGTTGATCGACACCGACGACGTGATTCGGCAGGGTCATGCTCTGTCCTTTGGTTCGGGTTCGCGCGAAGTCGAGCGCTAGCGAGGTTGATCGGTGGATAGGCGGTAGTCGCCGGCCTCATCGAGTGCGGAGGTGATCTGCTCCGTGGTCAGTGGTGTGTCGCTGGAAACCGTCACGGTGGAGATGCCTCCGGTAACCAGATCGACATGAACGTCGGTAACACCGGCGAGTGCGCCGAGTTCTGCGCTCACCGCGGCGATGCAGTGGCTGCAGGTCATGCCGGTGACGGCGTAGGACTTGGTGGTTGTGGTCGTGCTCATGGCGTTCTCCTTGACCGATGCTGGTGGGCGTGTGTCGGAGGATCTCGGTGCGCAGCAACTGCAGCCCGAGGAGGTAGACGGGACCAGGGGCAGGGTGGCGGTGGGCTGTCGGGTCATTTCTGGCTACTTTCGCTTGCGGGATGGGCGGTTTCGGATGTGTGCTCAGGAACGGACGAGACGCGCGATTGCCGCCGAGGCCTCATCGATCTTCTGCTCGGCCGTCTCGCCACCCTGGTGGATTGCGTCACGGACGCAATGGGACAGATGTTCGTCGAGAAGCGACAACGCCACCGACTCCAGCGCTTTGGTTGCTGCCGAGATCTGGGTGAGCACGTCAATGCAGTAGGCGTCCTCGTCGACCATGCGCGCAAGACCGCGGACCTGCCCCTCAATTCTGCGCAGTCGCTTGAGATGTGCGTCCTTCGAGCCTGCATACCCGGGTGTCGTCGCATCCATGACTCCTCCTCCGTGATACCCCTTGGGGGTATGGGAGTAATATACCCCTATGGGGTATCAATCTGTCAAGGGGCCAACGTCACCAGAAGTGCGACGGATACCTCAGCTGCATGACCGGGCCCGCCCGTGTGGGCGTCGAGGGTGTGCAATTCAGCGTGCCGATTGGCCCTCCCGCGTGCGGCGCATCAGCCCGCCGCATGATCATCAAGCCGACCCGCCCCGTTGCTCATATGTTCCCGCGCGGGTCGATTACTTTGGCCGCACCTGATTCCATGTGATTCCTGAGCTGCCAGATGTTGGAGCCGACCATGTAGGTGTTGATCGCAGGATCTGGTGTGATCTTCAGGAAGCAGTTTCGCGTTTCGCCGCGGCGGTAAGACTCTTCGTAAGCCTTGAGGATTCGGCGGCCTATCCAGAACTGGCGGAGGGCATCCCGCCCTTCGTCGTCAGTCCAGTCCAGGATCTTCGCGTGTCCGCTCAACTGGAGGGTTGCTGGTGGGAGGAACCACAGGAGCCGCCTGGGCAGCGGAACCACGAGCGAGACCCGCGAAAGCCGCACGACATTGCGCGCCTTCTTCAGGTGCCGGCGGGTCATTACGAAGATGGAGACGGCACCGCCGAGCTCAGACACGCGGTAGTTGACTCCCGCTGAGCACGGTTTGCCCTCTTCGTCGGTCGTCGAAAGTACCGCAAACGTTCGCTTCCTTAGATGGCCGAGAACGACCTCGAACGTGACAGGGTGATTCTTCATCATGACGTCCGGTGGCTCGGTGACCGACCAAGGGCGGGGAATCGTTGGAAAGAGCCCATGGTGTGCACTCCGGGGTGCATGCGCGGACGGGGTACCTGCCAGGCCCACTCCCGGAAGGTCACGACAGCACGCCACCAGCGTCGCCACGATCCAGAGTGCCGCCGCAGCGGAAAGCAGCCACCGAAATGTCGAGTGCAGCGCGAAATTCACCAACGCCGTGACCCCAATCGACGATGCGCCGGCGACCGCCAGTACCGCCACTGCCGACGACTCGGCATTACGAATGTCGGTGGCTGCCAGGTAGATGGCGGCGATCAGCCGCGGTATCCTCCGCGCCGATTCATAACGTCCGGCGGTACTAGGTCGCCGCCGCTAGGTGGCGCGGTGGCGACTGCTGAAGACCTGGTGCTGAGGACCGTCCATTCGTTGATCTCGTCGATAGTGTGAGCGAGGGGGACGGTCGGGTCGGGAAGTGTCCCAGGCCAGGGCCGACGTGGGCTGGCGGACTGAGGTGAGCGGACCCTGTGGTGGCTTCGTGTTCCTCTGCTGGCCGTCTAATCGACAGCGGTGAGGACGTTCACCGAGGCACCGTCGTCAGTGGAGGTGTAGATCGCGGTATCCGTGGCGATGTAGACCTGGCCGTCGCTAGCGGCGAGAAGTGCTTGAGGTTTGACGTCTAGGGCGTGTCGTGGCTGCCAGGTCTGCCCGTTGTCGGTGCTGGTGTAGAGGTTTCCTTCGAGGTCAGCTCCGAGGACGGGACCGCGCTCGGGCCAGCTGACGAGCGCCAGTGTCGGTGCACCGTTGACTGCGGCGAATGTCATTGCGCCGTCGTTGCTTCGGAGGAGCCCTTGGCGTGTGGTCGCGAGGATCTCGTCGGCGTCCGCGGGTGATACTGCGAGGTCCGAGGCAGCGATTTGTGCTCGCCGCTGCCAGGACTGCTGATCGAGGCTGACCATCACCGTGCCCGACTGGCTGTCGTGACCGTAGACCCGGCTGTGGCGGTACTCGAGTGCGTGAAAGTCGGCGCTGCCGTGCAGCGACACATTTTCCCAGGATTGGCCGGCGTCGCTGCTTTTGATGAGGCCTAGGTGTGGCGGTTGTTGACGATCGGCCGGATCGGGGTGGCCGCTGGCCAAGAATTCGTCGGGCCCGGTGATGGTGAAGCCCATGAAGTCCTGGCTGAGATCGCCGACTCGTTGTGGCGCCCGATCGCGCTCTACTGTGTAGAGGCCGTAATGAGTGGCTACATAGAGGGTTTCGTCGGACGGGTTGATGCCGAGACCGTGGATGTGCACCATGCCTGGCACTATCGCGGGCGGCGCGCTGTCGGGGGCGTTCGACGAACACGCCGCGGCGAGGGCTCCGGTCAGAATTGCGGCAACGAATCTGCGGAGCTGCACGGTGAAACCTTCCGGTCGCGGACTATCTACGTAGTGCATCAGTAGATGGGCGGCACAGGGCAACGGCGCGACGCTGGTATGACGCCCTGGGCAGGGCTGCGCGTACCGACAGGACAGTGCGGCTTCTTCATCAAGTCTTCATCGGGACACGAACCGACCCATACTCGGAATCTTGAGGCTGGACCGAGGCGGCGAGAGCGCTTCCCGCGTGGCCTGGTGTCACGAAGTTGTATGAGAAGGATGCGCGGTGCAGCACAAGCGATGTCGAACTGGGTTTGCGGCGTTGGCGGCGTCGGACCTGTTCATCACTGCCTGTTCGAATGCGACAACAGACTCTCAGTCATCGCCGAGCGCTGCGAGCAGCGACGCGGCCCACAACGACGCTGATGTGACAATCGACGCCGGCCACGACCGCCTCGAACTGCTCGCGTTCTAGATAGCTGGCCACCACTTCGCCAGCGGAAGTTCGTCGTCGACGACCAGGACGCGGTATCCCTTCGCCTGCTCATGTGATGTACCCGGGTGATCCTTCATATCCCGCATGGTGCCCGCTGAGCAGCCGCGGCGGCGCACGACCGTCCGAAGCGGCGCGATCTTCAGCAGATCTTTACGAGACTCATACCGATTACGTCCTGCGGCTGGGAGACGTTCACTGTGGAGGAGGGCCTGATATGCGCTGGCTGATGGACGTCTGCCCGAACAGTCTCGGGCGGCAAACGTGGCTGATCCTGTGCGCCGTCATTGTCGTGATGTGGGCCGCCGCCATCGCCGGCGCGACGGCCCTGTTCCACGCTTCTGGCGCCGGCCGCGCCGCAGGCAGCGGCGTGAGGCAATGGAGGAGCCTGTTCGCAGCGGCCACGTCGGGGCGGACTGACGTGTCAGCGACGCGGCCGAACGTAGCGCTCGCGCGGGGTGTCAGTATTCGATCAAGCGCGTGACGTAGGGCGTCATGCCGGAGCTGCGTACGGGTGAGATTTTGACCACTGACCCCGTGTAGGGGGCTTCGATCATCATGCCGTCGCCGAGGTACATGGCTTCGTGCTGGCTGGCGTTGGGGCCGTAGAAGATGAGGTCGCCGCGCTGCATCTGCGATGACGGTACTTTGCGGCCGGCGTTGTACTGGGATCCGGAGTAGTGGTCGAGCTTGATGCCGACTCCTGCGAAGGCGTAGAGCATGAGGCCGGAGCAGTCGAAGCCGACGGTGCTGGCTCCTTGATCGATTCCCCGAGAGGGCCCGTTGGCGTTGCCGCCGCCCCATGAGTAGGGAACGCCGAGTTGTGACATGGCGCGTCGGATCACGAATTCAGAGGCTTGGCGGCCGTAGAGGCGGGGGATGCGTCCATTGGTGATGCCGGGATCTGCGGCGGCGGCCGCAGGGGAGAGGATGCCGAGTTTGACGAGGAAGTTTCGGCCCATGTTGGCGGTGAGTTGCAGCGAGGTCGCCATGATTTTGAGGACGGCGTTGATGATGGCTATGGGGTCGCCGGCCACATTGGCGCTGGGCACCATCGGCAGCGTGGTGTCCCACTGGCCGGTGCCCGAGCTGTCCGCCGGTGCCGGGCTGGAGCGGTCCCATTGGCCGCTCGGCGGCACCGGGGTACCGGGTTGTGCGGCCGTGGGCTGGCGCGTGGTGGCTGCTACCGGTCGGGTAGTAGTGAGTCGGGTTTGTGCGGAGTCGCGTTCGGCGGCCAACCGGGTGAGGTCGGACTGCTGATCGGTGAATGCGCGTTGCGCGGCAACGAGTTCGGCGACTGCACTGTCCTGCCGTCGTTGCGCTTCGGCCGCTGCGGCGTCGGCGTCCAGCCGGGCCTGTTTGGCGGCTGAGAGTCGGTTGGCGTGTTCGGTCTGGCTTCGGCGAAGATCGTCTTTGACCGTACTGAAGGCGATGAGGTAGGTCTGCTGCATTGAGGCTGCCGAGAGGATGTCTTCGGGGCTATTTGCCAGCGGCAGTGAGCGCGAGGGACCGTTCATATAGGTCGAGGCGGCGAACTCGTCGAACCGCTGCTGCGTGGCGTCGATGGCGGTTTGGCTGTCGGCGAGTGCTTTCTCGCTGTCGGCGAGTGTGCGGTGCGCCTCGGCGACCGCCTCGCGGGCGGTGGCAAGCTCCACCAGCGTCCGATTGACGCTCTCCTGCTGGTGTTGGATGTCCGCGCCGATATCGGCGACGTGCTGGTTGGCTTCGGCGACGGCGGCGACAAGTCCTGCGACCGTTTCGCTGTCACCATCAGGTTCGCTTCCGTGGCCGGCCGTTGCGATGCCGGAGGTGTGCAGCACCAGCACCGCAAAAATCACCCCGGTGGTGAGAAGTGAAGTGAGGCGCCGCATCAATTCTCCTGTGGGGTGGCTGCCGGTGACCGCGAGTCGGACGGGGCAGTGCGCCGTCATGTCTGACGGCCTACTACCGCTGTAAGTATGTAGTTGCCTAGTACGTGTTTGGAACGTACATCACTGCAGCATCAGGAGAAACGCCTGTCACAGTCTCAACTCGGTAACACCTGACCGGGCCGGCAGGAACTGCTGTTGGCCCGAGGTGCCGGTGCCTTTCCGATTCGATGACGCACGCCGGGGCCGAAATCGGTTGCGCAGCCACGGCGAGGTCCCCGACATCTGGTCTGTTGGCGGCTACATTAAGAGGCTGCAGGGTGCCGCGCTGTGCGAATCGGCCACCTCGTTAGAGCAAGCAGGAGTTGCGGCGGATGGAACAGCGAGGATTCGGCGATCTCGAAGCGGTGGTCATGGACTGGGTGTGGGATCACCAGGAGCCGATCACGGTGCGTGATGTATTCGAGGACCTGTCTGAGCAGCGGCCAATCGCGTACACCACGGTTCTGTCGACCATGGACAACCTGTATCGCAAGCGGTGGCTCAAACGGCAGCGCAACGGCAAGGCCTATGTATACCGGGCGGCGATGAGTCGTGAGGAGCGGTCAGCGCGGCTGATGAAAGCTGCCTTTGACTCCGGCGGCGACACCAACACCGTGCTGGCATTCTTTGTCGAGCAGATGAGTACAGAGCAATCAACGCAACTCAAGGCGGCGCTGCGTAAGGGGCGGCGATCATGACGACGGCTCTGTGGCTGGTGCTCTACGGCGCGGTGTTGGCGTGGCTTGCTCCACCGGTACTGCGGCGCCTTACTGGTGGCGGGGTCAGCCCGTCCATGGGTGTGGCCGCCTGGCTGGCCACGGTGGCCGCCGTGCTTGCGGCATGGCTGGCGGCAGTGGTACTCGCGGTCGACGCGACGTCAAACAGCATCCTCGACGGCTCGGTCGTGACCCTCTGCCTGGAACTGTTCGGGTTCTCCGATCACACCCCGCTGGCGGGACGCCTCGGCTCTATTGCGCTCATCGGCGGGGGGCTATTGACCTCGGCGGTTGTGGCGCTGCGACTGGGACGCTGCCTGGCCAGGCTTCGCACTCGAAGTCACGAGCACGCACACGCCGCGCGGATCGTCGGTCGGCCCACCGACCATCCCCACGTCGTTGTCGTCGAGGCGGACCTTCCCGCCGCTTACTGTGTCATCGGCCGCCCCCATGCCATCGTCGTGACCTCGGCGGCCGTGAAATCGTTGAACCGAGCGCAACTGAAAGCGGTTCTGGCCCACGAGGATGCTCACCTAACAGGGCATCATCACCACATCCTCATGGTGCTGCGTGCCCTCGCAGCCACCCTTCCTCACCTGCCCTTGTTCGCCTGCGCGCATCAGGCTGTGGCGGAACTGCTGGAGATGTGCGCCGACGATACCGCCGCTCGTCGCGTCGGCACTCGTCCTCTACTGGCGGGGTTGCTCGCGCTGGCCGGTCACCGACCTCCGGTGGCCGAAGGTCTGGCCGCGGCGGCAACGGCGGTCATCACCCGCGCCGAGCGACTGGTCACCCCGACGCGTCGGCACGTGCAGTGGCGTCATCGCGCTGTCCTGGTTGCCGCCATCGCCACGATGCTCGCCACACCGGCATTCATCCAGGTGCTCTGTCACCACTAGGTGCCCCTAGCTCTGATCCGGGTTCGGGTCGGCCAATGCGCAGATCGACGGACGAGAACCCTTCGACGGTCGGGTATCGGCCCACCCAGCAAAGTCTTCGCTGACCGCCTGACGCCTGCGTCCACACCGTAGATCATCTACGGAGTCAAACCGTAGATGACCAGTGCAAAGGCTTGCTGTCGGCGGTTGCGCTGTACCGCCTGGATCAGCGAGGACGGCTGGGATCAACGCCGAAGGCCGTTGATGACGCGAGCCGGCGCTAAATGTCCCGATCGGCGCGTCATCTACGTAGTAACTACGTAGATTGAGGTAGACTATCTCGCGAGGGCGGCGCAGGATGCATGGGCGTGCTCGAGTTTTCGTGAACGGCTAGGAGGATGCCACGACGATCGAGTCGCACCGTGTTGTCGCCGGTTCCGTACCGCCAGCGGCGGCCGCCGGCCGCATCCGCGTGCTCCTCGTTGAGCCTCGACGCATCTATGCGGCCACCGTAGCGCGACACCTTCGTGCCGACGATTTCGCGGTGGAGGTGGCGTACTCGCCCCGTGCCGCGAGCATAGGTCTGCACGAGGGCGATCCCGATGTGGTCGTGGTGTGCGTCGGCACTCAGGGGCTGGGCACGGCCCTGCTTGACCGCATCCGTCAGGAGACGCAGGTCGGCGTGGTCGCTCTCAGCGACGGCGATATTACGCCGCTGCTCGTGAGTACCGCGGCCGTCTGCGGGGGCGACATCGAGGCGCTGAACGTGCGAATTCGGCTGGCGCTGAGGCGCTGCGGTGTCGGCGGCGAACTACGTGGCGGCGACTACGGCGACGAGATGCATCGCCGTGCATTCGGGGATCTCCGTATCGATGTGGCCGCACGCCGGGTGTCTCTGCGCGGCGAGGCACTGTCACTTACCCGCACGGAGTTCGAGATCTTGTGCACGCTGGCGGAGAGTCCGGGTGAACCGGTGACGTGTCGTCAACTGCAGCTGAGCCTGTGGGGGGATGCCTCCGACGGTGGCCGGTCCACGCTGGGGGTGCACGTGGGCAATCTTCGGCGCAAGCTGGGTGAGGACCCACGCTCGCCGCGCTATCTGCGTACGGTGCGGGGGACCGGTTACTGTCTGACCGGCTGAGTGGGTGCAGCGAGTGCCTGCTGCGGCGCAGTGATGAAGGCGGTGACAGATTGCGGCGAAGGCTTAGCTTTCGATGATGCGAACGACGTAGGGCGTCATCCCTGACAGCCGCACCGGGGAGATCTTGATGGGCACGCCGGTCTGCTGCGCCTCGAGCATCTGCCCGCCGCCGAGATAGATGGCTTCGTGCTGGCTCCCGCCCGGGCCCCAGAACAGCAGATCGCCCCGCTTTGCTTGCGAGGGTGGGACCTTGCGGCCGGCGTTGTACTGGTCACCGGACCATCGCGGGAGCAGCACTCCCACGCCGGCGAAGGCGAACCGGGTCAGGCCTGAACAGTCAAAGCCCACGGTGCCGGCCCCCTGGTCGACGCCGCGGCTTGGACCGGTGAGGCTTCCGCCACCCCAGGAGTAGGGAACGCCGATTTGCGTTCCCGCCCTTCGGATTACGTACTCGATCGCTTGCGCACCATTGACCCGGTTTCCGCGCACGCTGGTCGACGGATTCGCGGCCGGACTGACAATTCCCAGGCTGCTGAGAAAGTTGCGACCCATACTCATGGCCGTCTGCGTCGCCGTGGCCGTGGCCTGAAGAGAGGCGTTCGCGATGGCAACCGGATCACCGGGAGCGCCTGCGCTCGCCACCTTCGGCAGCAGTGGATCCCACGGACCAGCAGCAGGTTGGGCCGACGCGACCGGTGCGCACGCAAGGAAAGGCAAGACGACGATGGCGATCACACCGGGGAGCCGTCGAACGCGTCTCGCAGCGCGCATCGCCGGGTCAGACCGGTCGGCGCCGGCAATTGCCGCACTCCTGGTCCGGACGTCTGATTTCATGTCTTCTCCTCAGTGCGCCGCGCGGTGAGCTATCTCACGCACCAATAGCGGGGCTGAATCGCATACGTACGGCGCAGCACCAAAATACGTAGCTCCTACGTAGAAAAGCGTAACTCACAAAAGTCCCACCAGTAACAGTAGCCACATAATTACAATGGTGAAATTCGCTGCGGCAGGGTGGTTTGGATGCGGCAAGTACTGGACCAGAACCGTTTTACGGTTGGGAGGACGGGCGTGAATAGCGCGCCGATGAACGCAAATTGTACGAGCTTCTCGGAGAAGGAGGCACTATGGGTCGTCGTCGGGGGCAGCAACACATTTGCGTGGCCCATTCGACTTCGGTGCGGGACCCGTCGGGTGAGTTGACGGGGACTCCGTAGGTGGACGAATCCATCACCAGGAATGAGTAGCGGTCGCCGATGATGTAGGCGCCGTTGTCGGTGAGCGTTTTGGATTTGCCCATGGAGATCGGCATGTTTTGACGACTTCGCCGTTGCGCCGCACGCTCATCGTCTTGGTGGCGTCATCGGCGGTGGCGATGATGTGGTCGCCGATTGTGAAGCGCGTGGTGACGTCATCCTGGCCGAAGAGCCCGTCGCCGAAGTCGACACCGTAAGCCTCCACCGACACCTCAACGGTCGTTCCGGGCTCCCACTACTCGGCGGGGCGCCAGCGGACTTCACGATTACTGAGCCAGTAGGAGGCGCCCTCAACCGGTGGGTTCGTGGTCACGGTGATCGCCTGCTGCGCCGCAACCCGGTTCGTGATGTTCTCGTCAAAACGAATCGCAATGGGTTGACCTACGCCCACCGTTTCGCCGTCATTGGGCAAGACGTAGGGCATCGTCAGGTTTTCGGGGGGGAATGGGTTTCGAATGTTGCGCTGGTGCTTGTCGTTCCGCCAAGCCCTTGTGCGTGCGCCTGCAGGGTGTACTGCTTGTTGTAGCCCAGCGGTTCCGCCGATGACCATGTAACGCCGTCGGGGCCCAGCTGCCCGTCGACAAGTTCGCCCTCCTCGTTTGTCAGCGACACTTGGCCGAGAACACCGTCGCCGGCGGTAACGGTTACGGGGGCATCGACAGCGACGCCGATGGCACCATCAGTGACGGGCGCTTCCACTTTCGGTACGAGCAAGTCTGCGTAGGGCGTGGCCCTTGTCGGTGATGACGTCGGGCGTGGGTGCCGGCGCCGGAGACGAGGTGCAGGCGGTCGCGATCAGCAACACCGCCACCGGCGCCGTTGAGGCCGATCAGCATGAACGGCACGTAGCCGTAGCGGGCCACCGCCTGGGCCGCGGTAGCCGCCGTCGATGTCGGAGAAGTCGTGCTCATGCCGTGAATCGTCGCGGTCACCGATGCGGCGGCGCTTGAATGATCCGGCTAAAGGCCGGCTTCGAGGTCCCAGGACACGTGCCGGCTCAGCACCGAGGGCGCCAGGCCGAACATCTCGCGGGTGGTGCGGGTCAGGTGAGCGCTATCAGCGAACCCCGCACCGTGCGCGGCGCCGGTCAGGTCATCACCGGCCTGCACCCGCATGACCGCGAGTCGCAACCGCGACCACAGCACGTAGCGGCGTAGCGGGATGCCGACCTGATCAGTGAATAGATGCGTCAACCTGCTCACCGAGAGCCCTACTTGGGCAGCGAGATCCGTACCGCTGACGGGGCCTGCGGCGACAAGGCTGGGCAGCAGTCGCAGCGCGTCATCAACGGCGGGATGGCGTGGCGTTGCTCCGTCTCCGGTCAGGACGGGCGCCAGGTGCTCGACCAGCTCGTCCACCACGGCGGCCAGAGTTCGTCGTCGCGTCGACGTCAACACGGGAGCAACAGTCCACCCGGAATGGACCGCGCGCAGATGTGCCGACCGCCCCGGCACGGACTCCGGTTCCAAGAACACCACCGTGCCCTCCTGCGCGCCGACCTCGATCCGGTGTGGCGCATCGGCGGGCACGACCACCTTCGTGCCGCGATGCCCGATGCCGTGCCCGTCACGCACCGTCAAAGGTGTAGTGGCCGTCAGGATTTGGACGGCGTGGTGGGCGTGAACATCAGTGGTACCGATCGATCCGGTGAACGCCAACACCCCCGGGCGCAGCAGCGCGGTCCCGCCCCAGCGGGGTGCACCGGTGGTATCACCGCCAGCCCGAGTCATCGCCACCAAACGATGCTAACGATCTCCCATGGCTGGATTCGCCGCGGTACCAGCAATGACAGGGCGATGAGTCGGACGCCGGCGGCATGGTCCGCCAGCGGCGGCGATGGGTCCGCGCGATGGATTGATGTCGGCCCCCGTACCGCACTGATCTGCACCGAACTCGCCGCGCTGCTCGCGCTACCGATGCACTTAGGCGCCGAATAACAGAGGCGGGCGAGCACCCTCTGATGGAGCCCACGTTGAGCGCGGATACCCCGGAGGGGTATTTTGTGGTTGCACCCGCGGCGGGTGCCTCGTCGACTGGAAAGGCCTGTTGCTCGTGACGGCAAAAGAGAAATTCCGGCGGCTCATCCACAGTTCGACCACGCGGTCGATCGCCAAGCGAATCGGTGCAGGCGAAAGAGCGGCCGAAGCGCAGGGCAAGACGGTGGTCGCCGTCGGCTGGGACGGTCAGGCCCACGGCGTATTCCTCGTCCCAGATTCCGTGAAAACGACTAGCGCCCAAGCGATCTCAGAGATGCGTTAGCTTAGTTTGACGCCTGTGCTCACACGAGCGGAGAAGTCAGGTGTTTACTCGCGGTGATCATGATCGCCGTGGTCGTCATGCGCAGGCACCGCGGGTGGGGCCGGAACTTCTGCCGTCGCCGGTGCCGCCGACTCGTCGGCAGGCTCGCTCACCGGCGGCGGGGCGATCGGCTCGTGGCTGCTGTCAGGGCGATAGACATCCCCGCCGGTCGTCCCATGGTCATTGGCCTCCCGGGGCTCGGCGCCAGCGCCGTGGTGGTTGCTATGTGCATCTTCGGGAGCCGTCCCGTGGGGCTCTCCATGCGCATCCTCGGGGCCCGTGCCGTGGTGACCGCCATCTGCGCTCGCTGGCCCATGATCACCGTGCCGCAGACCTGACGCAACCCCCACCGTAGACGCCAGCGCCACGACACCGACTGCGCCCATGAGCACTAATGCGCTGCCGAACGACGGTATCGGCTCTCCTTGCAGGCCGCGGTAACACACCCAGCTGGCGCCCATCACGACGTAAATCTGAAGCAGCAGCGCGCAAAGGTCAGCGGCTTGGACCAATTCCGCTTCTCCCGCGCTGGGGCCGAACGGGGCTCCCACGGTCCTGGACAGGGCCCAAAGAGCAATGGCTCCAACGTTGAGCATGATGCCGGCAGCAAGCACAGGAGTCGTGGTTCGTGCGAGAACCAGGCGCGCCCAGAGCAGTTGGAAGAGTGCGATCGTTGCGAAGAACAAGCCTGCTGGCATCCACTCCTGCCAGTGGGTGGGTACGACGGCGAAGTGGATGACCGCGGCGCCCAGCGATGCGAGCGCGGCGAGCCGAGCGGCCAGCCTGCTGTCGGTCTTCTTCGCTGTCCTTGGCGTCACCGAACCAGGATGACAGCGCCACCCGCGACAGCGGTTGCATGACACCACATCTCAACACGACCGAGATTCATTTGTCATCAACTACTGTCTTCCTACGTAGATGCCGTCGATGCCACCCTCTGAGTCTCGACCACCGCCGGGTGGCCGTGCGGTAGGACGCCCGCTCGCACCTAGCGTCGGCGAATGTAGCGATTTCGCGGGTCGTTGCTCGCTGCTGAGGAGCGGTCGCAAACATTCGTCCGGGATACGCGTGTCAGCGGGTCCTGGTGCGCAGTCGGACCTGCAATTGTTGACGTACTTCTTGGTGGATGTCGACTCTGATGGTCGGGGCAACCTCAAGCGTCGCCGCCAGTCCATAGCGGACCGGTGCCGCCAACCGGCCCACGTCCACGCGGCAGTCAACGTTGATCTCAAGCGCATCGTCCGCTGCGAACGCGACGGCCCGTTGTCCTTCGAGCATTTCGTGTTGCACGGTGCCGTTACGGCGCCTCGACGACATCCGCGAGCATTGGCCGGAATATGTCACTTGATTGGGTAGTGGCGGCGGCGTCTTAGGCGCTGTAATCGGGCGTCTACCTGCACGACGGGGTGTCTGAGAGGGGCAAATAACGCGCATTATGTGTATGTTTTGTGGAGCTTGTTGAGTCAGTTTGCGGTTTATCCTCGCCGCTTTCATGGTTAGGCGCTGTAGAGTCGCTGCTGACGAAGGAGGTGCTCGCGAGATGTCCGACTTGTTGGTCAAGGCTGGGGACGACACCGCGCGGATGGACACCCACGAGGTTGTCGCCTACCTTCTGGCGCGCCTCGGACCCACCCTGACGGCGTATATCGCCAGTTCACGAAGTCGTGCAATGCCAGCCCGGTGGGCCACCCCTCCGGGGGAGCGCAACCACGCCGAACCCTCGATTGAGAAAGCGCGGCGGCTGACGGCAACGCATACCGTCTTCTGGCTGATCGAGGAAGCCGAGAACGACCAGGTTGCCCGGAACTGGCTGATTTCTGCGAATCCTCGCCTAGACGGGATCACGCCGGCGCAACTGCTACGCGAAGATCAGTTTGGTGCTGTCTTTCGCGCCGCGGACGCGTTTATCACCGACACCTACCATGCCTAGTCACTCGTGACGTCGACTCTTCCTATACTCAGCCCGTTCGCTGTGTACAGAGAGGCAGGCGCGGGTGTCGTTGGTGGGTGCGACTATCTGCGCGTCGAGTGGGCTAAACATCGTTGCGAGTTCGGGTCAGAGTGTCTTTCGAGTGGCTCGGACGCAGTACGGTCCGGTTAATCCACCCCCGCGCGTTCCGGGTGAACATCCAGTCGAGGACTGGTCGCGATGGGATACGCCTGGGCGAACCATATACGGATGTTCCTCGGCGACAGGCGCTTTCGTTGAAGTGTTGGAGTATATCCGACCGGACCCGCCGGCGACGCTGCTGAGTGACCTCTTCGACGACGTGGAGCCCGATGACGCCGCGACGTTCGCCGCGCAGGTTGCGACGGAGTTGCCACAGCACGGGGCGATGCCCTACCGGTCAATCTCGAAGGGCTGGCGGGAATTGCGCTCCCTCTACGAACTTCAATTGCCCTACAGCGGTTGGTTCGTCGACGTCACTGGCGCCGAATCGATCTCGGTGCTTTCCGAACGGCTGGGCTCGACACTGCTGGCTGAGTGTGAGGTCGAGCACCTGACCCTCAGCGAGCTGACCAGCTCATCCGAAGACTTGAAGAAGCTCACGACGGGTATCGCAACGTGGATTCGAGACCGGACGGTTCTGTTCGACGGGGAGCGTCCGCTTGGGATTGTTTACCCGTCCAAATGGGGTACGACGCTGGGCGACAACTACGCGATGTGGCTGCGGCGTACAGACGACGGGACTGGCCCCGATCCGGTGACCGAGATAGAACCCTCCAGCATCGGCAAGCACACAAAACCCTTTGTTGACGCGGCAAGATTGCGCGGCATGCGGATCTTCTGAGCGCGACTAGCTGTACTGACCTGAGAGGTTAGGTATGCGGGTGGCGGGTGGTTGGCCGCCGAGTGCGGTGTGGCCGCGGTGGTAATTGTAGGTGTGTAGCCAGATCGGGAACTGCTCGCAGCGCTGGGCGTCGCTGGTGTAGAGCCGGGTATAGGCCCATTCGTCGCCGAGGGTTTGGTGAAATCTTTCTACCTTGCCGTTGGTTTGCGGCCGGTACGGCCGAGAGCGGCCGTGCTCGCGGTCGCGGGCGGCGTCGGCGCGGTAGACCGTTCGAATACCCGGGTAATGCATTCGGCAGCGATTCCCTCGCCATTGTCGGCGACGGCGATCGTCAGCCGGTCGCCGTCGCGGACACAGCCGAGTTCGACAGAACCGCCCGGTGGAGTGTGCCGCAGCGCATTCTCGAGCAGATTGCCCAGGACTCCGCCCGCGTCACCCCGAAGCTGTGGGAAGACGAGCACCGGCTGCTGTCAGTCGGCTTCCACCAAGCCAAGAGACTCTGGCCCCGGTGTGAACGGATTTGTGAACGAAACGGTGCGTTGAGCGTGAGATGAGGCCGAACGAGAATGACACTGGAGACGCACTAAGTAACCTGACCTGGGCATTCAGGACACAACTGACCGCGTGAGGCGGCGACTGACCGGCTCATACCTTAGAGGTCGCCTGTCGCATTCCCCGCACCATCTATGACCTCGTGAACGCCGGTCAAGCCGTAAACCGCAACGACATCCAGGAAAGGGACCTCATCCTGTGCAACTGGTCTGCCCGGGCACACTTGAGCACGTGATGATGGCCGTCTCACCGACGATGGCCATCGAGGCGCCAACCCCTGGCTAAACCGTGAAGTTCTCTCCCATACCAAGCGGCCACATCGAGGTCCGCCGGGTGGTCGCCTGACCTCCATATTCCAGGGGACGCACAGCTATTACCCACTGATCGCGCAGCGATTGTGGCGTTGGTAGTGGCCGTTGACGCAGGTGATAGGTGATACTGCCGATCATGTCCTTGCAGGGCCTGGTTGATGCGACCGCAACGGCCCTCGGCGGCGCCCGAGAGCTGTACGGCCAAGCCCCCAATGCGACGGGCTTGCCGTCGACCAGCGGATTGCAAAACCTCAGGACTGATCTGCGCACGTCGGTTGATACCGTGCCGGCGACGTGGCGGGGGACCGGGGGAGAAGGCTACAAGCAGGCCGGTGGCAACGGCATCACCGCGCTGGACAACGTAATCGGCGCTGATGGCCGGGTGGGTCCACAAGTCGTCACCGCGTCCAACGAGTCGCGTGATGGCCGCGCGGGGATGAACGGCGTCGTGAGCGACACCCGCAGCGGTGTCAACGCGATCGCGCCCAGCACCGACACCCCGGCGGGTAAGACGGTGTTGGTCAATCACCTCGAAGGCCAGCTCGACCGGGCCAAAGCCCTGCTCACCAAATCCGAGCAGCGAAACATCGCGATGGCGAACATGATTCGCGCTGCGGGCGGCGGCTACGGCGGTGGCCGCGGCATGGGTGGCGGCATGCCAATGGGCGGTGGTGGTGGCGGGATGCCCATGGGCGGCATGGGCGGCGGCTCACCGATGAGCGCATTCGGAGGCGGGGGCGGGCTCGGCGGCCTCGGCGGGCTCTTCTCGCCGGTGGCGAAGACCGCGCTTGCGGGTAGGTCGTCATCGGGGCAGGCCGGCAGCGGCAAGGGTGTTCCGGGTATGCCGGGACTGGACCGGCCGGGGTTGGCCAACGAGGCCCGGCTGCAGAAGTACACCCGCCGCCTCAGCCGCGCCATCTCGGCGGCCTTCCCCGAGATCACCGATATCGGTGGGTACCGGCCGGATTCGATGAAGTGGCATCCCTCGGGGCTTGCGCTTGACGTCATGATCCCGCAGTGGGATACCCCGGCCGGCAAGGCGCTCGGTGACCGGGTGGTTGCGTTCGTCCAGGCCAACGCTCAGGATCTCGGACTCGACCACGCCCTCTGGCGCCAGACGCAGCACAACGCTGACGGAAGCTCCTCAGGAATGAGCGATCGAGGATCGGCCAACGCCAACCACTTCAACCACGTCCATATCGCCAGCATCGGCGGCGGATACAGCGGCTACTAGATCCTCGCCTTAAGCGCCCGGCCCGTGTTGGGCTATTTCAGTGACTCAGCGGCCTTTTGGATCGACTCACGGCTTTCGTGAACTTCACGCATGACCGCTATCGCGTCGTCGAAGGAGTCGGCGTCGGGCAGGCTAGCTGCGATCAAACTCTCCATCTCACGCATGTTCGAATCCAGAGCGTTGAGAGCTGCAACGCGTGCCGAGGCATCGGCGAGGTCACTGGTCAACACCTCAAGACAGACAGCGCTGATGGCCACGACAGCGGAGGCGATCGACAGTGCTTGGCCGTACTGCGTGGCGTTGCGCATCGCCGAGGACGGGCCCGGTGCGGCCGGCGCGGCGCGTTCACGTCCCCGCGGCGGGATCTTGGGCGGGTCCTGGCCGTCACGAATGGCCTGGAAGGTGCCGCGCGGCCACTCCAGCGCATCCTCGAGTTTCGGCACCGTGCTCACCCGTATCGGGCCGCCGCCACGTTCGAGTCTGGTCGCGGTACCCAGTGACACTCCGGCCAATTCGGCGAGTGCGCGCTGGCTCAAGCCCAGCTCGGCGCGCCGACGCGCCACGCAGTCTCGTAGCCGGACCAGGGACGGGTCGGCGGCATCGTCGCTGGCAGGCGTCGTTTCGCCCACCTCGTCGTCGGTGTTGCCTTCCACACCCAAAGTGAACCACATGCTGGCCGAACAGACACGTATCTAGCTATGTGCCGGTTCGGCACCGCTATGAGCCTGTGCAGTGCGCGCTTCACACGTTACTGATGCACAACTAGGGGATAAGGGCGGCGTTATCGGGAGTGACTCAAGATGAATTTTTCTTCCACTTTCGCGGGCACTTCTCTGGCGGTGCCACGCCTCGGGCATTCGACAAAGTACCAGTTAGAGCCGGTGACCAATCCTCGCGCGGCAGCGTAGAAAGCCGTCAGATTCGCCCAAATTTCGGGGTCGGGCGCGGACAGATGGAGATTGGTGCTGCACAACTACGCCAAGTGGGGGTTATGATCACCGCATGCTCAAGAGGGGCACAACTAAAGATCACTTAACGCCCAACTCGGGAGGTAGCGCGATGACGCATCTAGTGGCCAACCCGGTCAAGATGGAAATCAACGGGCTCTGCAACTACTCCGCTGATCCAGAAGAGTGGTTCGACTACCGCAAGGCCATGCAGTGCAAGCGGATCTGCGGCAACTGCCCGCTGCGCAAGGCCTGCGCCCGCACGGCACTGGCCGTGGAAGCCACCGATGGTGTGTGGGCCGGGGTTGACCTGCCCGGCGAACACGCCACGGTCGAGGAACAGACCATCGCCCGCCGCCAGCTCGCCATGGTCGTCGCGGCGATGGACCATCAGCCCGAGGCGCACCGCCAACGCTGCCTGGCGATCCGCGAGGCTATGCACTACGCCGCGTTCCCCGGCCAGCGCGCCCCTGTCACGGAGTCAGTCAGTGCCTAGTTCAGGTCCACGGACTTACACCAATAGACTCCTGCGGGACTATCTCGTCGCCGCGCTGCGCTGCTCCCCGCATCCCCTGACCACCACGCAGCTGCGCCAGGGTGCGCCACCGGTCGCCGTGCCCGGAAGCACCCGGCCACTCCCTCCAACCCAAGAGGCCATCTACCGGCTACTGCGCAGTCTCCAAGGGGAAGGGGCGGTCGCCGTCGCCGAAACCACCGCCTGCCGACGCGCCTGGGTGGCCACCGCCAACCCCGCCGCCGACGATGAAATCGCCAGTCTCGATGCACTGTTCAGCGCACCCAGCGCTTCGGCCGCGCATCGCACCACAAAGTTTGATCGATGCCGGCGACGCCGCTGACCGCAGAAGTGCTCGCGGCTCTAGAGCGCATCGGCTGTCCTGTCACCACCACCGACCTGATGCGGTTGCTCAACCGCGACCGCCCCACCCCGCTGGTGGTCGACCAGGTGTACCGGGCCGTGGATGCGCTGCGCGCTCGCGGCGCTGTCCGCCGACTCAAAGCCGCGAGCAATAAACGAGTCCGGTACTGGGAAGTCGCCACCGGGCCACATACCTGTAGCTGCGGCGCATCTCAGCAAGGCGCATCGTGACCGCCGTCGACCACCACACCACAGAGGAGTCACTGCCCCTGCGGGAGTGGTTGCTGACGCTGCTGTCCGGGCGGCCCCACCAGGTCATCGGCGACGACCCTGCAGAGCCCTATCTCCTGCGGTGGTTCCTGATCCCGCGCAACCCGCTCATCAACATCTATCGACACCGCTTCTGTCGGTCCGATCCCAGTGTGCCGCACGACCATCCGTGGCATTTCGCGAGTGTCGTGGTGAAGGGGCGCTATCGCGAAATCGGCGAGCGCGGGACCATCGTGCGCCGGCCAGGGTCGGTGGCCTTTCGCCGCGCCAGCTCACGCCATCGCGTGGAGCTGCTTGCCGGGGAGCCGGTGACGACGGTCATTGTCACCGGACCCCGCTGCCGCCGGTGGGGTTTCTGGTGCCCACGACCGGCAGGCCCGCCAGCGTTCGTGCCCTGGCAACAGTTCGGAACGGGCGGGTGTGGCGAGTACCTCGGCGCACCGCCGGCAGGACAGAGGAGCCCAGCCCGATGAGCACAGCCATCGCCACCCACCTCCACGCAGTTGCCGGGCAAGGGTGCACGCCTTCCCGCGGAATCGTGCGGGTGCTGGTTGCGGCGTGGCGTCGCCGGCGGTCGCTGTGCACCTGCGGATGGAGCGGCCCACCGCGGATGACGCGAGCCGGAAGCATCCTCGACGCTCACCTGCACGCCGCACGGGCCGGATGCCACCCGGCAGTCCCGCTCGTCGACGTCGACATCGGCCGGCGGCCATGACGCCGGGACTGCCCATGGGCATCAACGACCGGCGGATACGCGCGTTCTTCGCCGTCCGGGGTTACCCGGACCCCGCCACCGTCAGCCAGGAGAGGACAATATGGGCCGCAACAAAGCGCCGGATCCGGATCAGCCGGATCTGTTCAGCATCCTCGACGAGGCAGGCAGTGACGGTGATCGACCCGGAGATCCTCAAGGCGGTGCAGACGGTCTACTCGACCGATCTGAGCCTGCCCGAGGAGTGGACCCCGGAACAACGCACCGAGTTCCTGACGGCCGAAGCGGACAAGATCAGCTCGATGGCGGCCAGCATGGCCGAGGAGCTGTGGGAGAAAGCCATCGCGGTGTGGAGCCGCAACCGCAACGGCAAGACACCCAATCACGCGACCAAAGTGGCGTTGTTGGAAGCGGCCCGAGCGCAGGCAGCCCAGACAGTGCTGAACAACGAGTTGTACGAGCTGATCGATACCGACCAGACCGACGACCTGATCGAGACCGACGAGATTCCACCCTCATGGGGGAGCCCCGATCCGGCACACCTCGGGTGGGAGCGGCGCTGGACGAACCCGGCGCACCAGAGCGAGCCCAGCGAGGACCTGGAAGCGCTGATCGATCGCCTGTGGCCGGCACCGGACTATTCGGGACCGTTCCGGATCAAGGCGGGGTACCTGATCTCGGCGCGGGCCGAGGACGGCCAGCCGCTACCCGCCCACCCCGAGGACCCCTTGACCGCGGACTTGGCGCAGATGATCTACCGCGACCTGCGAGTGGACGGGCTCCCCGAGCGGTAGGCCCCCAGGCCTCGTTGTTCGACGATCCAGTCGACATCGACATCAACGACGACATCGAGACCGGCACGCTCACCGCGGAGACGGTCGACGCGCTCGATCCCATCGCGGTCGACGACGGCCCCGCGGTCGCGGTCGCGCCAAATGCCCTCGAACAGCCCACGGCGGAGCCACCGGCGGTGGCCGAGGAGTTCCACAGCACCGCGGACTTTCCGGCCAGCACCGACGTCCTGGTCCCATCCGGCGCCAAGGCCCGCGCCCGAGCCAACCTCGCCGCCATCGAACTAGTCCACACACTGCGCGACGCCGGGCGGCCGGCGACGCTGCCCGAGCAGCGCGTCCTGGCCGCCTGGTCCGGATGGGGCGCCATCCCGCAGATCTTTGACCCCCGCGCCAAAGACTTCACCGCCGAGCGAGCTCAACTCGCCGGTCTGCTGACTCCCGAGCAGTATCGTCGCGCCCAAGCCTCCATCCTCAACGCCCACTACACCGACCCCGCCGTCGTGTCCGCGGTCTGGGATGCACTAGGTGCGGCGGGATTCTCCGGCGGCCCGGTGCTCGAACCCGGCTGTGGCAGCGGCACCTTCATCGGTCATGCTCCCCAGGGAACGGCCATGGTCGGCGTCGAAGCAGACGACATCACCGCAGCCATCGCCGCGCTGCTGTACCCCTCAGCCCAGGTGCGTCACGAAGGCTTCGAGACTACTCGCGTCCCCGAGGCCAGCTTCACCGCCGCGATCGGCAACGTGCCGTTCGGCCGCTACGCGCTCACGGACGCCCAGCACAATTTTCGACGCCTAAATATTCACAATCACTTCATCGTGAAATCGCTGGCCCTGGTCGCACCAGGTGGCTATGTCGCGGTCCTGACGAGTCGCTACACCATGGATTCGGTGAAAACCGCTGCGCGCGAGGACATTGCCCAGCGCGCAGACCTGATCGGGGCGCTGCGACTTCCCTCCCAGGCCTTTAGCCGGGTCGCCGGCACCGAAGTTGTCACCGACCTGCTCATCTTCCGCCGCCGCGAGGACGGCACCGAGATCAGCAGCGACACGCTCGACTGGATCAACACCGAAACCGCCGATCTCGTCGACCCCCGCACGGGCGACGAGGACCAGGTGCCCATCAACGCCTACTTCCTCAACAACCCGCACCGGGTGCTCGGGAGCACCGAACTCGGCCACGGCCTGCACGGATCGGCGCAGCTCGCCGTCGCCGGCGCTACGGGCCTGCAGCTGGCCGACCAGATCCGCGACCAGCTCCAGCCGATGATCGCGGCCGCCGTGGCACGCGGGCACGGGCTCACCGCACGCAGTGAAGACTTGCCTGCTAGTGCAGCAACAGTTTTCGCGCCCGGACTGCGCACCCCGAGCGCCCAGGTTGACGATCCGCCGCTGTACACCCTGCGCTACAACGCCGCCACGCGCAGCATCGACTACTGGGCCGGGCACAGCTGGGAGCCGAACAAGACGCCCAAGACTCTCGTCGAGGAAACCAAGGAACTCATCGCCCTGCGCGACGTCGCCACCGCGCTCATCGCCGCACAGCGTGACGGTGAACCCGAGCACGACCGCGAGCAGCTCCGCGGGCACCTCAACACCCTCTACGACAACTACGTCAGCAAGCGTGGACCCGTTAACCGCTTCGACTGGGTGCAGCGCAACGCAACTCAGTCCCTGCACGACAAGCGCATCGCCAAGCTCGAACAGACATGGCGTGAGCAGGAGGGCACCACAGGGCGCCCCTGTGACGGCCCCGTCCCCGAGGAGCTGGCCGAGCAATGGGAAACCGAGGCGTGGCAGCCACCGGAGCCGTTCAAGAAGTTCCGCCACCTCGAAGGCGGCATGCGGTATGACCCCGGTTGGGCGGTCGTGTCGGCGCTGGAGGACTTCGACGACGACACCGGAACCGCCACCAAGAATCCGATCTTCACCCGCGATGTTCTGACCGCGACCGTCGAGCGCGTCACCGCCGACACCCCCGGAGAAGCCCTGGCGATGAGCCTGGACCGCACACGCCGGGTCGACGTCGCCCTGATCTCCGAACTGCTCGGCGTCGGCGACGAAGACACCCGCGCCCTGCTCGACGGGCTGGTCTACCCCAGCCTTGACGACCCCGACGAGCTGGTCCCAGCCACCACGGCGCTCTCGGGCAACGTGCGCTCCAAGCTGGCTGCCGCTATCGAGGCCGTCGACACCAACCCCGTCTACGAGCCCTACGTCGCAGCGCTGCGCGACGTACAACCCGAACAGCGCGAGGCCGAAGACATCAAGGTCCGTCCCGGCGCCCCGTGGATCCCGGCCCCAGTGATCGCCGCCTTCGCCGAAAAGACGTTCGGCGCCAACGGCGTCAAGGCCGAACACATCGGGGGCCGCTGGACAGTCGACGTCCCCAGCTACAAGCGCAACGGCCGCCTCATGACCGACGAGTGGGGCGTCGATCGGCGCAACTTCGACGCGGTGAGCCTGCTCGAAGCGGTCTGCAACTCCAAGGCCGTGGTCATCACCACCGAAGAGGGCGATGTCGACGCCCAAGCGACGTTCGCCGCTCAGGCCAAATGCGCCAAGATCACCGAGGAGTTCACCCGGTGGCTGTGGTCAGACGACGAGCGCCGCGACACCCTGGTCGCCGAATACAACCGGCGTTTCAACTCCCTGCGCGCCCCCGTCTACGACGGCAGCCAACTGCGACTTCCCGGGCTCTCCGACCACTTCACCCCACACAGCTACCAGCGCAACGCCGTCGCCCGCATCACCAACGAGCCTTCCACCCTCCTCGATCATGTCGTCGGAGCCGGCAAGACCGGCACCATGCTCATGGCGGCGATGGAGCTGCGCCGTCTCGGCCTGGTCCGCCAGCCGTGGATTGTGGTGCCTAACCACATCATTGAGCAGGTCGGGCGCGAGGCCAAGCAGTGGTATCCGGCGGCCAATGTGCTTCTGGGATCCTCAGCGACGACGGCCGAAGGCCGCCGCCGGTTCATCGCCCAGAGCGCGGCGAGCGAGTGGGACATGGTGATCGTGCCGCAGTCGGCGTTCACCGCCATCAACGTGTCCAACGACGTGCGGATGGCCTACGCCGAAAAGCAGCTCGACGAGCTGCGGGCCCAGCTGGAAAACGCCACCGTCGAGCGCAGCCAAAAAGCGATCATGCGGGCCATCAAGGCCGCACAGGCCCGGCTGGAAAAGCTGATGGCCGCCGAAAGCAAGGACGTGGGTTTACGTTTCGAAGAATCGGGGTGCGATTACGTCCTGATCGACGAAGCACACATGTACAAGAACAAACAGCGAGTGTGCAACATCGAGGAGCTGTCGTGCGCGAACGCCGCGCAACGCGCAGAAGACCTCAGCCTCAAACTCGATGTGCTGCGCGAGCGCCGCCACGACGAGGCTCGGGCCCGCGGCATTCCCGAACACGCCGTCGTCGAACGCGTCGCCACCTTCGCCACCGGAACCCCGATCGCCAACTCCCTCGGCGAACTCTGGGTCATGCAAACCTACCTGCGCCCCGATCTCCTGCAAGCCGCCGGCGTCGCCGACCTGGGGGACTGGGGAGCGGCATTCACCGCGACTCACACCACCATCGAAGTCAACGCCACGGGCACCAAACTGCGCCCCGTCACCAAGGTGGCCAAGTACACCAATCTGCCCGAGCTGCTGGCGCTGTCCAACGCCTACACCGATGTCGTCACCCGCGACCAGGTGCCCGTGGCTCTCCCTGAACTCCGCACTGGTGCCCGCCAGATCGTGAGTCTGCAGCCCGGCGTCGAGGTCATCGACTTCATTGGTGACCTCGGCTGGCGCGCAGACCATCTCGACGCACGGAAACCGCAGCGCGACAACATCCTCAAGATCAGCAACGACGGCCGCAACGCCTCGCTGGACCCTCGAATGGCGCACCTCGGGACACCCACTCAGAGCCGCGCCGCTGAGGTCGCCGAACGAGCCATAGAAGTGCAGCGCCGCCTTGCCGATCGCCAGTACCACGACCGCGACACCGGCGAGCTACTGCCCGCCCGCGGCCCGCTGCAGCTGATGTTCTGCGACCGCGGTACACCGTCGAAAGACCCGCGGCAGTTCACCATCTACCAGGCCATCAAAGACGAACTCGTCGCTCGAGGAATGCCGCCCGAGGCCGTACGGTTCGTCCACGAAGCTCGCAACTCCGCACAGCTCAAAGCGCTCTTCTCGCAATGTAACCGCGGCGAAGTGTCCGTGCTGATCGGCAGCACCGAGAAAATGGGCACGGGCACCAATGTGCAATCGCGGCTGGCCGCCCTGCATCATGTCGATGTGCCGTGGCGGCCGGCCGACCTGGAGCAGCGGGAGGGGCGAATCCTCCGACAGGGGAACCAGAACGAGGAAATCGACATCTTCAACTACGTCACCGAGTCCAGCTACGACACGGTGATGTGGCAGCGTGTGCAGGCCAAGGCTCTGTTCATCGAGCAGATGCGCCGCAACGAAGTTCTCGATTCCGAAATCGAGGACCTCGGTGGCGGAGACATCGGCGCCGCGGCCGCCGAGACCAAGGCCATCGCCACCGGCGATCCGCGCTACCTACGTCAAGTCGAACTCGACGACACCGTGCGGCGCCTGACCGCACTGGAGCGGGCTCACCAGTCGTCGGTGCGCAACCGGGACTGGCAGGTGCGCGTGCTGGAGCGTGCGATCCCGGCCAAGCAGACGGACATCGAACAGGTCGCGCCGGCGGCACAGGCGGCCCAGGACCGCGGGGATGCGCCGCACCGCCTCGCGGTCGGTTCCGACACGTTCACGGATCGACCCGAGGCAGCTGCGGCGCTCACCGCTGCGTGCCGGCGCGCCTACATGGCTGGTAAGGACCGCGGCGCCACCCGATACGAACCGATCGGTGCCTCCATCAACGGCGTCGAGGTCTTGGGCGCGCGTGACCTTACCCACGACATGCTGCTGCTGCGCCTGGCCGTGCCGTCGCGCACCACCGAGATCGACGCGACCGAGCTGTTGGCGGCCGGATCCCAACTCGGGCTTGACGTCTCCGGACCGAAGCAGCTCGGGCTGCTGCGCCGCGTCGAGAATCTTTACACCGGGCTCCCTGAGCATCACGCCCGCCTGCAACGAGAGCAGGAGCGCCAGCGCGACGAACTTGACGACTTGTTGGCCAATCCGCCGGCACCCTTCGAGCAGCGCAGCGAGCTGGAGGCCAAGCAGGCAGAATTGTCCGCACTCACCCTGGAGCTGCGGATGGCAGCAGAGAGTCCGGAAGCCAAGGCCAAAGCTGAGGCCGCCACCCAGCGGATGAAGATGCGCGGCCGCGAACCGGGCTGGAGTCTGACCCTCAATCCCACGCCAGCGCTCGTTGAGGAGCTTGGCTATCCCAATGCCGACGCCGTGCGGCGCGCGGTGCGCATCCGTGAACGCGTGGCGCTGGAACGCCACCAGCGCGACATCACCGGCCGTGACCACGGTCGGACGCGCGATGACGACGGACCGGGCCTATCGCAGTAATGACCCATATTGCCCATATCACCCATATGGGCAATATGGGGCATCGGTGCCCAGTGCTGAGTCGTGAATGAGCGATCGTCGCGGTGGCGCAGACGCCTAGAGAAGGCCCGGCGGGATCGCTGGCCCCGCGTCCGGGCCGGCGGCGGCACCGCCCGGATCGATGTACTCCGGCCAAATCTCGTCGGGGTCATCCCAATCTCCGGGGCCCGAGGCGGTGACCGTGGCTTCGTACTGGTGGCCAACGGTCTGGAAGTTTGTGGCCAGACGCGTCGACATCTCCTGGGCGTTCTTGGCGACCTGCTTGGCCTCGGACGCTTTCTGGTCGAGGAACTCCGCGAGCTGCTCGCGTCCGGCCGCGGTCCCCAGGCTGGGCTGCATCGCGGCGACGCCCATCTGGATCTCCTGCTGGATTCGTTGCAGCTGCATCTTGGACTGAGCATCAGCGGTGTGCGCGTTGGTGATGTTCTGGCCCAGGCTCTGATCGGCCTGGTTGAGCGCATCCCGCGTCTTCCGGAGTGACGCATCGGCCGTATCGGCTTCGTCGGCGCCCTGGCCCGTCCAGCCGGCCGGCCGCACCGAACCCGGGGGATAGGGGCGATGATCGGGAACCCAGACCCCTGAACCGTCCGGCGACTCCGTGTACTTAGGTCCCATCGGATACACCGGTGGGCCAAGTTCGCCAGGCTTCTTGAGGATGACACCGCCATCGTCGTGGATGCCGTCCAGCGTCGAGCGCGGCATCCTCGATGAGGTGTTCATGTCCTGCTCGGGGATGTAAGGCGGGTACTGCGGAACTGGCGGTGCGACGCCATCGGGCCCGGGAATCTGGGGGGAGTAAGTCGGCGCCGGGTAGGGCGGCAGCGTGGGATCCGGGACCGGTGTGTCCAGCGGCGGGTTGAAGCCGCCCAGACCACCGATGCCCGTCATCAGGTCATTGACCTGTTGTCCCCAGAAACCCACGCCAACGAAGATAGTTGCACTCTCGGCGTCACCGCTACCAGCAACGCCCACATTGCCGCCAAAATGGCACCGTCATCGAACACCGGTTTGAACCCTCGCGGCCCAGACAACTTCCTGATCGCGGCTCAGCTGATGTCGAGCAGGCTGGCCAGGTTGTGATCCCCGCGGGCAGCCAAGACCGCACCGACGTCTTCTCGCCGGCAGTCCAAGGCCGCAGCGAGCGCCGCAACGGGATTGCGTATCGCGCGTCCGAGTAGCTTGTGCAACCGCACCGCGGCCTGCTCCTCCGAGCCAAGGCGAGTCACCTCCAGCGACGTGTCGTCGACCCGGAGCCCGAGGACCAAGGTGTCCCCGGTGGCCGCCTCAACCCCCGCGGCCTGGGCGCGCAACGACCCGAGGTTGGCACCTGTTGTTGACGCGAGCTTCCAGTACAGCGTGACCGCGCCGTGCGGGCTGACGAAAGTCCGCTGCTCGCCGGGGGCTACCCCAACGGCGGTGGCCACCGCCGGGTGGACAGTCTGTCCAGACCCGCGGAGCAGCTCCGACGTGACCGGAATCGCAATTCGAATCTCGTTGGGTCCGTTGCGCAACACTCCCCGGATCGTGTTCAGGGGTGGAACCGGTGGCCATCCATCGGCCTTGGTCCGCCGCCGAATCATGCCCCGGGTCGTAATGAATTCCAGTGTGCTCATGTAGGAACGGATCGACGACTCTGTGATGTCTGGGAACTGGGCCCGAAGGTCACTCATCACTTCGATGGAGGTGGCCCTTCCACCCCGGGCGTCGATGCGCTCACCGATCGCGTGCGCGATGCCGACGTATTCGGGGAGGGCCCAGGCGCTCAGTCCCCAGGTGCTGCGACTCGCACGGGCGAACCTGGAGTCCTTAGACAGCACCGCGTTAACGCGCTCAACACTAATCCGGCTGCCGCCGATGGTGGCGAAGATCGTCTCGGCGGTCGCCGGGACCCCGAGGACGTGCAGCGCTGCTTCGGTCATGTTGGCGGTCGTATCGCCAGCCCATGGCACCCAGTTGTCACTAAAACGGCGCAGTGCCACTTGACATTCGAGAAAGGCGAGAGCGATACCGGTTGATATTCCCAGGCTCGTCAACGCATCGAGCAGGGTGTCGGTTTTGGGCGCGCCCTGGCCGTCAAAGACGGCACCGACGGCCGCGAGTGCTCGCGCCCGACCACCAGCGGCTGTGGCGGTGCTTTCTAGCCAGTCATCGCGACGGGCGTAGGGGCCGGCGATGTGAAGCAGGACCTGGCCCGCCTGACTGGACGGATCGACTCCGAGCCGACGCAGGTCGAGGGCAGCAGCTTCTGCGGGCAGATACGGTCCTAGGCGGCGCCGCAACTCGCTGGCGTGCTCGACGACCTCTTGATGTGCGGGATCGGCCAGCATCTCAGCGAACCGTGCTCGTGCCCGCGGCAGGTTCCGGCTCACCGAAACAGGATGTACGCCAAGGCGTTCTGCGATCACCCGTTGTGGAACGGGGTCGAGAGTCCAATCTTGGGCAGCCAGGATCTCCCGGTCGAAGTCGTCGAGTTGCCCGACCAAGCGCGCCACCGCCGCGGCGGCGCCGGCCTTTCCGGCCGCGACGGTCTCCCGGTGGACCCGCACCGCCTCCGCCGCGGTCTCGATCAGTGCGCGGACGGCCGAGCCGCCCAGCTTCGGCCGCAGTAGCAGTGCCTGTGGGGTTTGGCTGGCGAAGTCTGCCCAGCGAGGGAACTCCTCGGCGTAGGCCCCGAGTCGGCGCGGTAGCCGGGCGTAGGGGACGGCAAACGAGGCGATGCTGTCGAAGCCCTCCACGAGGTCGCGCAGCTGTGCGGCCAGGATCGTCTGGTCGCGCCACCAGTCCGCATCAAGAGCCTTGTCGATCGAGTCCATCAAGAGGCCTGCTCGACGCCGGGCGGCAGCTGATATTGGGGGGTGGCGATGCCGTCATACCAGGCACTGTGGGAGCAGGTCGTGCGGTTGACCACGCAGCCGCTATTGGGGGGCATGGTGGGGTGCTCGGCCCACCCGACAGCGGTCAGAGCGTCGTACGTTGCGGCCACCAGGCGGTCGGGCAGGACAGGCCCGACGCAGACAAGTTCAGTGACGGCCAACGCGACCGTGGGGTGGTCGACCCAGATATGGGGTTCGATGATGTCGAGTGCCCACAGCACGATGCTGCCCTCGCCGGCGAGGCGCAGGGTGCGGCCGACGCCGCCCAAGGTTGCGAGTTCGTTGGCGCGGTGAGGCCCGAAGACATGCGATGAGACGTCGAGCCATTCAGCGAGATCAATGCGGGCCCACACCCGGGCAGGGGAGAAGTCAGGAGAACTGCGGCACCCAGCCCGCGGCGGCCAGCCCGTCGACTCCGCAAATTCGACCTGTTTGTAGAGCGTTGCGGGAAGGCCGATGTAGGCGAGCTGGTCTGCGGCGATCTGTATGGGCGTCGTCATGTCGACCATCCGGTTCGCTTCCAGGACTAGGACCGGTAGTGGGCTTCGGCGAACTGCCCGAGCTTCCAGGTGGTCAACGTGGAGTCGCCAGGAGAGGCATCGAGGGGCACGTAACCGTGCAGCCACCCATCGAGGATGTACTCGCGCCGAACGAAGTCCTCGATCCTCTCACCGCTAGACGCAATCGCCTTGAGTATCAGCACGGCTCGCTCGAAGTGGTCCGGGCCAACTCCGTTGCGCTCGCCCAAGGCCCCGACTTCATCGTGCTGTCCGGTGTCGGCGAGGGCCATCGCCGCCAGCTCGAAGGTGTAGGGCCGGTTGAAGTTGGTCATGTTGGCGTCCTTCCCGTCTTGTCGGTGTCAATCAGGTCGGGGTGGACTCAGTGCGACCGTTACAGGGCGGTCCCCACAGCCCGCGAAGGGCCGCGCGTGCCTCGTCTTCGGCAGCCCGGATATCGGGGTAGCGGCTCACCGGCTTGTCGTCGTAGACGTAGGACCGGGCCATGCCGGAACGCACCGACTCAACCGAAAAGTCCCGTCCGTCAGCCAAGTTCACGTAGGCGAGGGTGCGGCCGTAGCGGTCGTTGGCGTCCTGGGTGGGGTCCGCGGTTAGGGTGATGCGTTGCCCGGTCAGGGTTTCGGTGGCGAAGCGCTCGGCTTCGGGCCCCCAGCAGCCAACTGTCCAGCCCGGCCGATGAACCTCGGGGGTGTCGATGCCCAAGACGCGGACACGGAGTCGGCCGCGGTCGTCGTCCCGGACGTCCAGGGTATCTCCGTCAATTACACGTAGCACCGTGGCTGTTGGAGCTGGAGCTGCGTCGGCCGCCGGGGAGCCGAGCTGAGCGTACCCACTCAGGACGATGACAAGCGCGCTCGCGAGGATGGCGAGGATGGCGTGCGTGCGCAATCTTTGCGCCGACACCGGTTTCGGCTCGTAATCTTCTGGCATCACGGCTCCTTCCGTATGATCGGATCAGGCTTTCAGCGTCGGGGTGAGCGCCGCGGCGAGGATCTTCGCGTCGCGGGTGGCGAGGGTGAGGTTGCGGCGCAGCGCTTGGGCAACGATCACCCGGTCGAACGGATCGCGATGTTCCCAGGGCAGTCGCCCGGCAAGGATGGCGTCGTCGGAGCTGATCGGCAGGTCGTCCACACGCATCGCCTCCAACTGGCTAGGCCAGGTCGCCAACAGCGTTGAGCCGTCAAGTCGGCCGAGTCGCGTTTTGATGGCGATCTCCCAGGCTGAGGCCGCGCTGACCCACACAGATGTCGAGGGGTCGGCCAGGTGTGCGAGCGTTTCGGGATCCAGCGTGGTCGGCTCCCTGAGCAGCCACAGCAGGGTGTGGGTGTCCAACAGGATGTTCACGACGACTCGTCGCCCTCCCAGCGTGCCAGCTCGGTATCTGGTAGCGGCTCGTCGAAGTCATTGGGGATGGAGAGGTTCGGCATTTGGCCGAACTGCCGAGGGGTTGGGTTCGCGGGGACCAGGCGTGCGACATCGCGGCCGTGGTTGGTGATGATCACTGTCTTACCGGTGCGCTCGACGTCGGCGAGCAGCGCGTTGAGCCGGTTCTTGGCGTCAGTGCTGGACACTTTCTCCACGGTCATACGGGCCAGCTTACCGTCACCCACGCCGTTCACGCTAGCGCTACTAGCGTGAATAGAACCACGGGCGGTTCGCGAATGTCGATAGGTTCCAGCCGCTGCCGCCCACCTGTTCCGAGCACGGTGGCCCCTGCTGGCGTCAGCTAGCGGCGCCGTGATCCGAGTCAGGTCCGTACACCATCCCGGTGCACGTAGGCCCCGGCGGTGGTGCGGGGTGAAGGGTGCCATCGGAGTCAGCGGTGTAGCCGGAGGGTGGAGCCAGTGGAAGCGGCACAACGGATCCGCCGGTGCTCGCGGCGTACTGGTTGGCTTCATCGGCCTGAGCGTCGGTGAACACTTGCAGCGCTTCGGGCTGGCCCGATACCCGCACCAGCATCGTAAAGTCTGACACCGCCACCTGGTCGGTCCGGTTACGCGGTCGCTGCACTACATGGGGTGAGGGGTCGCTGGGTTCGGTCACCCGCCAATTGTGGCCTCAGTGTGCGACATGATCAGTAGTCGTAGCACCGGGAAAGCCCACGCGTTTGGGAGCGCGTGCTCAGCGGCGCATGTTGGCGAAAGGGTGGAGTCCGTAGTGGGCGCGGAACTGCGCGATCAGGTCGGTCTCGATCTTGGCCGCTTCGTCGTCATCGGTTACGCGCCAGCCGACCAACAGGTCGGCATGCTCAGTCAGCTGCCAGATGCGTCGGCCGCCAGAGTGGGCCACCGGTTCGCCGACGCCGGAGCGGCGGAACTCATCGAGCCGTTTCCGCAGGCCGCGCCTGCCGCTGCTGCCGAGGTTGGCTTTCCCGATGTACACGATGCGGGCGCCGGGCACCCACAGCCCCCGTAATTCAGCGATGGGCACAGTTGGGTCTTTGCCTTTGAAGTGCCCGGCGGGTGAGGTGTCGAGGAACGTCGGTGGATCGTCGGTGGGTCGGACAACGACATAGACCCCGGGGCCGGTTGGCACGTCCGCGGTGGGCAGCGCGGCGAATGGTACCCACCCGGCGAAGCCGCTCAGGTCGATCGGCTCAGTGGTCACGGCAGCTCCCGGGTGTGTTCGTCGAGCAGTGTGGTGATGACGGTTTCAAGGCAACGGTTGGTCATGTCGCTGATTGAGCCGGCCTCCTCGAAGCGTGTGGCGCCACTACCGCGGTTGCGCGAACCCCAACTTGAGCGCGCTGGTCAAGCCGGACACATAGTCGACTTGTTCCCCGCGGGGTTGGCGGGCGATCCACGACGGATGGGGTGCAAAGAGGACCCGGGTGGAGTGGGTGTCGGTTGGTGCCTTGCGTGGGCGGATGAACGGCCACGGCAGCACCGGCGCGGTGGGCTGCAAGTGTTCTAAGGCGGCGCGGGCGTCGCGTCCCAGGCCGATGATCAGTGTTGGTTCCACGATGGCGATTTCGAGGCCCAGGTAGGGGCGACAGTTGTCGATTTCATGGGGTATGGACGGCCGGTTCTTGGGCGGGTGGCAGTGGACCACGTTGGTGGTGAAGACGGCTTCCTTCGTGAGCTTGGCGTCGGCTAAGGCGCGGTCTAGAAAACGTCCGCTGCCGCCGGTGAACGGGATCTGGGTTGCCATGCATGGGCCGCACAGGCTCTGACCCACGATGACTACCTGAACCACCCCGGGTTTGATGCACACCTTCTTTCGAGGGAAAGTTGTTCGCATCATGCCGAGGAAGTACGACGACGAGTTCAAGGCCCGAGCGGTGCGGTTGGTCACCGACCATGCCGAGGAGTACGACACCCGCACGGCCTGCATCACTGCGGTGGCCAAGCGGTTGGGAGTGTCCTACGAATCGCTGCGCCGGTGGGTCAACCAGGCCGAGGTCGACACCGGCCAACGTGACGGGGCGCCCAGCGATACGGTGCGCGAGTTGCGCGAACTCAAGCGCAAGAATCGTGAGCTTGAGGAAACGATCGAAATCCTCAAGGCGGCAACAAGTTTCTTCGTGCGGGAGAGCGACCCGCGACACCACTGATCTGTGCGTTCATCGCTGAGCATCGTGCTCGGTTCGGGGTCGCTCCGATCTGCCGCGTGCTCACTGAGCACGGCGTCACGATCGCCCCGAGAACCTTCTACGCCTGGCTGACTCGGCCACCGTCGGCACGGGCCCTCTGGGACACGGTGATCACTGAGGTGCTGGCCGGCTTCTATGAGCCTGACGAGCACGGCCGCCGCGCCCCGGAGTCGTTGTACGGCGCCACCAAGATGTGGGCTCACCTGCAGCGCCAGGGCATCGCAGTGTCGCGTTGCACCGTGGAGCGGCTCATGCGGGCCAACGGCTGGCGGGGTGTCACCCGTCGCAAGAAGGTCCGCACCACGATTGCTGATCCGGCCGCAGAGCGGGCGGCTGATCTGGTCAAGCGCCAGTTCCGGGTGCCCGCCCCCAACGTGCTGCTGGTCGCTGACTTCACCTACGTCCGACTGTCCAACGGAGCGTTTGTCTACACCGCGTTCGCGATCGATGCCTACGCGGGCCGGATCGTGGGGTGGACCTGCTCGGCCAGCAAGGAGGACCGCTTCGTGCGCCAGGTGATCCGCCAGGCTGCTCAACTCCGCGTGAACGAGGGCAATCCACTGTCGGGCAACACTATTCATCACAGCGATGCAGGCTCGCAATACACATCCCTGCGGTTCGGCGAGACCCTGGCGCTGTCTGGGCTGGTGGCCTCCATCGGGACGGTCGGGGATGCCTTCGATAATGCTCTGGCCGAGACGACGATTGGGCTCTACAAGACCGAAGCCGTCCGCGAGGACTCCCCGTTCCGGCGCGGCCCGCTGCACCGCCATACCGACGTCGAACTGCTCACCGCCGAGTGGGTGCACTGGTACAACACCGACCGGCTCATGCACCGCCTCGGCCGCATCCCACCGACCGAGTACGAGGCCATCCACTACGCTACGAACACAGCCCAATCAGCGGCTGCACACCAGTAACCAGGTGTGCATCAAACCCGGGGCGATTCAACCGGCGAGTGGGGCGAGCCGTAGCCCGGGGCTGCTTGGGTTACTGAGGGGACGTTCATGCCGGCGCAGGCAGTGCAGCTAGTGATGCGGTCCGCCAGGGCGCGCATGCGGCGGATACGGTTCTGATCCGACAACTTGGCAGGGTCTCGATCACTCACCGTCGGTATCCGTTCGGTCGCGCGGAGGGATACTTGCGCCCGTTCCAGCGGATGCCCGGCAGGGTATCGGGTGGTGGGCGTTGCGGCGATGGCCGCATGAAGTTTTCAAGAGCCGGTGCCGTCCCTTCTCAATCGAGGTTGTACGCCATGATGTCGCGCGTCACCGACACGGAGGGCTGGGGTTAACACCGCGGGCACAGCCCGTCACGGCGCGCCGATTGAGGTGGCCGGGGGCGGCAGGTCGTCGATGATGCTCATCGTGGTGACGCTGACTGTGACGATCCGCTTGATCAAGTCGACGATGAACCGGGGGTCGTCGTGTTCGTCGCACCAGGCGTTGGGGTCGTTGATAATTCCCGAGCCGCGTGAGTCGAGCTTCGTTTGATAGCGCTCGATGATCCATTCGAGCGCAGATCGAGAACCAAGTTGGTACCGGTGTGTGTCCTGGGGGATACCGGCGAGGGTGAGGTGGGAGTTGTAGACCAGGGTGCTGTGATCGGTCTTGGACTTGAACCGCATCTTGGTGACACGTAGTGCTTCTCGCTCGTTCTGGTCGAGTGTTCCGGTGAAGACCTCCGACAGGGGGTAGGGCTGTGCGGTTTCGTAGCCAAGGTGTATGTCGCTGAGACTGCGGCCGGCGTGAGTGAAGGCGTCGAAGTGGTCCCGGGTGGCGGGCGTTGGAATGCGGGGAAGCATCTTTTTGAGGTCGGCGGCGAAGCGACTTCGGTAATGCGGCGAATGCAGCAATCCATAGGCGTAGAAGAAGATGTCGTCGGTAGTGATGTCGTCGCCGAGCGCGGCGCGGTATGCAGTTAGAACGTTGGGGTTAATGGTGTCTAGTCGTCGATACTCCTGGTCGATGTCCGACGCCGCCTCCAATGACAGCTGGCCGTTGTCATGCGTACGTGTTTGGTAGGTCCAGCGCGGATAGAAGTTCACGGCGCTGATGCCTGCGGCACCGAGGTCGGGCAGGGCATTGGTCATCAGGCTGAGGAACGGCGGAGCGAGGTTGCCGGGGTTTGGGATGAAGAATCCGAAATTCGGCAAATCGGCGCGGGGGAATAGGTGATGAAGTCGCCCGCGGCGGTCGTTGAGGTCGTCGTCGAAATAGACGTGCATCTTGCAGAAGGGCCGGTACATGGTGGTTCGATGGTGGCTGGAATGGAATGCAAGCCGTTGTCCACGTTGCACTTTCGGCAGAAGGCCCGACGACCAGCTGATTCTGGCGTCGTCGTAGGTCACCGCGTCCTCGACGGCTAGCTCGGGGTTCATGGCGACAGCGCTCTGAAAGGAGTCGACTTGCTCGTTGTAGAAGTCGATAGTGGCGGTGATGTTGTCGGCGAGTTGACTGGCTGAGAAGTTGTATGCCCATGCGTCGCGGTTGGTCTTTAGCCCGCCGGAATAGTCGGTGAATAGGGCAGTTTCGTCGGAACCCCGTTTGACTGCCAGCGGCGTGTAGGCACTGAATGCGGCGTCGCGGTGGTCGACCCAATCGCCGTCAGTGTTAGGTGTGATGAGGTCCCATTTCATGCTGGGCAGGTGGCTGTTGGCGATGATGGCGAGCTTGTCTTCGCGGGAAAGCCTGTCGCCGATGTTTCGGTAGTGGATTTGGCACGGGCCGGTCGCGGAGGGATTCTTGACCGCGATGAGGATGGCAGCGCCGGTTTGAGAGCCGTCGTCGAAAATCTTGCCTCCCTCTGCGCGCCAGTCGGTTTGGCGTTGGTTGCCGCGCAGGTCATAGATGTAGAGCGCGGAGAACTCGTCGGGCAGGGCGAGACGAATGCCGGCGGTGGTGTTGCCAGTGATCCAGCCGGAGTTGGTGACGTAGGCGACGATGCCGGTGTCGCCGATGCGGTCCGTGGCCCATCGGATCGCACGGACGTAGGAGTCGTAGAGTTTGCTCTTGAGTTTGGCGGTTGAGCGAGCGGCGTACGTGGCCGAGATAGCTGCGTCGAGGGTGGGGTAGGGCTGGTTAGCGTTGCGGTCGTTGGCGCTGCTTTGGCCGGATTTGTACGGTGGATTGCCGACGATGACGCGAATTGGCGAGGCCTGTTGGGTGATGATGCGGTCGTTGTTCTGTGGGAATAGGTCGGCGTCCATAGTGTCGCCCGCTTCGGCGATCTGGAAGGTGTCGGTCAGAACAATGCCGTCGAACGGCTGGTAGTTGCCGCCCGCGGCACCGTGGTAGGCGGCTTCGATGTTGATGGCTGCGATGTAGTAGGCCAGGAGGACTATCTCGTTGGCGTGCAGTTCCTTTGCGTACTTGCGGGCGAGGTCTTCTGGGCGAATAAGTCCGGTTTGGATGAGCCGCACTATGAAGGTGCCGGTTCCGGTGAATGGGTCGAGGATGTGAACGTCGGGCTCGGTGAGGGTGAGGCCGAACTCTGCTTGCAGAGCGTCGTTGGCGGCGCGCAGGATGAAGTCGACGACTTGGGTGGGGGTGTAGACGATGCCGAGTGCCTTGGAGGTGCGTGGGAATCCCGTCCGGAAGAACTTCTCGTAGAGTTCGACGACGATACGTTGCTTGCCTTCGACATTGTCGATTCCGGCGGCGCGCATCCGCACTGACTCGTAAAAGCCGGCCAGCCTTTCAGTTTCGGACTCCAGCGCCTGGTCGTGCAGCGTCGCCACCATGGTCTGCATGACTTGGGAGACCGGGTTGTGGCCGGCGAAGTCGTAGCCCTCAAAGAGGGCGTCGAAGACTGGTTTGGTGATGAGGTGTTGGGAGAGCATTTCGACTGCTTGGTCGCGATCGATGGAGTCGTTGAGGTTGGCTCGCAGCGCTTCGACGAATTTGTCGAAGGCGGTCGCGATGTCTGGGGTCGCGTCGCTGAGGAGGGCCTTGATGCGGGTCTGTTGAGCGACCGCGATGGCGGCGACATCCTTGGCCCAGTCTTCCCAATAGGTGCGGGTGCCAACCTTGTCGACGATCTTGGCGTACACCGCGTCGCGCCACTGGTCGGGTGTGAACATCGCGAGCTGTTCGGCGACTTGGGCCGACTCCCCGGCGGCGTGTTCATCTGCCGCAGCGCCGTTCGTAGGGGCTCCGGTGAGGTTCTCCGTTGCAGCTCCAGGCACGTGGCCGACGAGAATGGAGTCGGTGGCCTTGTTGTTCAGTTCCAGCTTGTTAACCGTGGCGTTGAAGCGGTCGTCGTGAGCGCGAAGTGCTTGCAAGACTTGCCAGACGACTTTGAACCGGCGGTTGTCGGCGAGCGCCTGGCTGGGCGCTACGCCGGCAGGTACGCCGACGGGCAGGATGATGTAACCGTATTGCTTGCCTTCGGCTCGGCGCATCACGCGCCCCACCGATTGCACGACGTCGACTACGGAGCTGCGGGGGTTGAGAAACAGCACTGCGTCGAGGCTGGGTACGTCGACGCCTTCTGAGAGGCAGCGGGCGTTGGCGAGGATGCGGCATTGATTGTCGGCCAGCGGTGCTTTGAGCCACTGCAGTCGGTGGTTGCGTTCCAGTGCGTTGTAGGTTCCATCGACGTGCTCGACGTCGCAGCGCAGAAGTTGGTCGTCTGCCTGGTCGTAGGCGTCGATTACGGTAGCGAACTTGCCGGCCAGTTTCTTGGAGGACTTGATGTCACGAAGGAAGGCGACGGCGCGTTGCATGGGGCGGGTGTCGGCGCCGAAGTCGGCGCCGCCGACCGCTTTCCCGGTGCGCTTGGCCAGACCATTCCAGCAGCCGACGATTTTGGTGGCGTCGTCGAGGTTGAGTTCACTGTTGACGTCGGCGAGCTGCTGTTGCAGCGGGCCGGCGATGTACTTCTCGTCAACGGTCAAGACGAGCACTTTGTAATCGGTGAGCAATCCTCGCTCCACGGCCTCACCGAAGCCCAGCCGGTGAAAGGTGGGGCCGTACAGCGCTTCATCGTCCATGGAGGCCAGGACTGCGGAATACTCGGCGGCCTTGGCTTTGGTTTCTTCGGCGAACAGTCGCGGCGTGGCCGTCATGTACAGCCGTTTTGTGGCGGCCAGGAACGAATTATCGTGGACCTTGACGAAGTTCGAGTCGTCACCGTCGGCCAGGGTGACGCCCGTCGTACGGTGGGCCTCGTCGCAGATGACCAGATCGAAGTCTGCCAGGCCCGCGGTCTGGGCGTCGGCGATGACGTTGATCGACTGGTAGGTGCAGAACACCACGGTGAGGCCTTTGGCGCGCTTGCGGTGCTCCATCTGCGCGACAAGTGTTCCCGGGTCTGTGGTTGCTGGCAACGGCACGTCGTAGGGGTTGATGTCCTCTACAGCGCGCGACACCTTGGTGTCGGAGCACACGGCGAAGGCCCGCAGGTCGGTTCGACACTGCGCGGTCCATTCGCGCAGCGTTTGGGACAGCAGGGAGATCGACGGCACCAGAAAGAGCACCTTCGCGGTTCCGCCGAGATCATCGACGACTTGCTCGCAGACCTTGAGAGCGGTGAAGGTCTTGCCGGTGCCGCACGCCATGATCAGCTTGCCCCGGTCATGCTCGCCGAAGCCCGCGATTACCTTGTCGATTGCCTCGCGCTGATGCGGCCAAGGGTCGCGTTTCGGGGCGAGCGCCAGCTCCAGGTCGAGACGTTCGGCTGGGCCCGCGAATGCCCAGTCGATCGGCGCCTCTGCGATGTCCGCCAGCCCGATGCGTTGGACTGGAATCTGCTGTCCCTCGACGGCATCCTCTGCGTTCTTGCCCCACCTGTCGGTGGTGGAGATGATCAGCCGGTGTGCGAACGGATGCTTGCCCGATGCGGACAGAAAAGAGTCGACGTCCGGTTTGCCCAGAACATGATCAGGTTCGTAAAACTTGCATTGGATGGCCCACAGCGCACCCGTGTCGCTCTCCGCCGCAACGAGGTCGATGCCGGTGTCCGGCTTCCCGCCGCGTCCAGGCCAGTCCGCCCACATCCACACCTGCTCAAACAAGCGGCCATACACCGGGTCGAGCAGTAAGTACTGCGTCATCAACTTCTCGAACTTGCTGCCACGCTCGTAATTGGAACCGGCGGCTCGGAAGGCTTCGAACACCTCGTGGACCGACGTCGGCATTTTTCGGCCCCCCCCCAATTACATGGCTGCGTGTTGAGTGTTAACCCTAGTTGCGAGCTTCAGCGGCGTGCCCGCGCCTGGCCCGATCGGCATGGCGGTGATGTTGCTTGAAGCCGCGGTGCGTGTGGGGCTCTCGGTGGTCACTGGCCTGGGACACCGCCGATGCCAGCATTTGGCGGTGCTCCTGGCCGTTGGCCAAGGGCTATGTCGTTGATCTGGGTTCGGCGGTTCTGAGCAGTGCCTTGGTCGGCCGCCCGTTGCTCCATGGCACGCTGGGCGGCCGCCAGTTCCGTGGCTTCGAACTGATCGTTGGCAAACTCGATGGCGTCGTGGATCGCGCTAATCGACGCGGCAGCGGTGTCCTCGGAGCATTCCACAGCGACCGACGCATGCTCGCCCACGCTGCGCATGACGAAGTCGCCGAATCCGTGCTCGCGCAGCCGCCTCTTGAGGTGTTCGTCCCACCACGGTGGGGCGGCGGGTTTGTAGGGCATCTCGATTCTCACACCGCCGGCACGCGTAGAAGACGGGCGGATATCAGGGGCGTGATCGTGGGTGGCGCGCCGCCACGTCTTGGCCACGGTCGGCCCGATCGCCTCGAGGAAGTCCTCATCGGATTCGAGCGGGGGAAGGTGGGCGGCGAAGCTGCCGCCGAGTCGACGCGCCTTGTCGTCAGTGATCGGCGTGATCTGGTAGCCCGATTGGAAACGGTCGGCGGGTTTGACGCGTGGCGCCTGATCAGTGAGCACCCGCTCGATCCCGCCGCCGAAGTGTTGTCGCCAACGCAGTCCGGACCCATCGGTGTACTCGACGACGAACGAGACATGTTGCCATTGCCTTGTGTGCAGCGTCATTTCAGTGAACCAGCCTTCGTGGCTGGTCGACTGCATGTAGGGGGTCAGCGTCTCACCGCGGGGTAGGTATTCGTGGAGAAGTCCCTCGGATTCCACTTTGTCGGGCGTACGTCGTACCGGAGGGGCTCCGGTGTCACTCGGCGTGTCGGCGAAGGGCACGCGTACGTCGAACACGAAGTGCTGGCTTCGATTTTCGATGCGGAAGGTCGCCAGCCCTTGGAATGCGCCGGGGATGTCGACCTTGTAGATCGCCAGCAACCGGGCCTGGGCCATCTCGTCGTCGGCACGTATGGTGGCCGCCACGTGCCGGTCCACCCGGGCATGGGCGCTGGCTACTGCGATGCTGAATGCTGCGATGAGAAAGGCTGCGGCAGTGGCGAATCCGCCGGCCCACGTACCCCAGGCGGCGAACCAGTTCGAGGTCACGTCATTCGGTGAACGTACCGCTTTGATCAGTGTGAGCGTGACGAAGGCGGCCATGAACAGTGCGCCTACGGCGAGCGAGCCGTTCAGGACGTGCCGGAGCCGGCGTTCTTCAGGAAGCGGATGACCGGCGTGCTGTGCAGCTGGAGCATCTCCCATCGGAACGCCTTCCCTTCGCCTCACCGTCTGTTGTCGGCATTGTCGGGCCCATGTGCCACCGCGGCCCGTTCCAGCAGTGTCCCCGGCAGCGTGTCGGGCGTAGGAGTCGATGCGACCGCGGTGGCAGTCGCCTTATCAATGGCGTTGGCCGTCCACTCGGAGGGTGTTTCCGGTGCCTGGTCCCACGGGGTGTCGAGGTCGACAGTGACCGTGATCGGTACGGGCAGCTGGAGGGCAGCCAGCGCGGTTCGCACCGCATGGCCGAGCCGGTCGCCGTATTCGGCCAGTTCGGCCCGTTCCTGCACGGTCACCCGGCCCCGAAGAACCTCCAGGGCCTCAAGTGCGTCCTCTTCGGCTTGCTCTTCGGCGCTGAGCGGTGTCGGATTGGCATCCTCAGCCGCCATTACGGCTGCCCACTCCTCCGTCGTGGGTAGCGGCGGGGGAGCGCCCGGTCTGATCTCGGTGCCGTCGTCGGCCGCCCACTGGAGGGTTTGCGGATCCTTGTCGTAGGAGTAAACGATCCCGGGTCGGATCGCCGATTCGCGGCGCTGGATTTCGCGCTCAGCGGCGTCTACCTGCTCGAACCAATCCGACGCGTCGTCATCGAAGAGGATGCGCTCGGGGTTCAGTACGACGGTCACGGGCTCAGTGCGGTGGCGCCAGAGGTCCCACTCATCGTGGCCAACCGCGGCCCGCAGCGCGTCGCCAACCACTGACGCCTCCCAGGACCCGGGCCGACCGGCCAGGATCGTGTCGATCCCGCCGGCGTTCGCTGCCGCGCCTGCCAGGGCCTCGGTCACGAAAGCAGCCCAGTCGATCTGCAGCGCAGACCGTGGGTCGGGATCAGCTTCCCATTGACCCGAACTTGATTGGCGCATGGGCTGATTCGTGAGGCGACTGGCTTCGGTCAGCACGCCGATGGCGTCCTGGAGTACCTCGTCGTAGGGCCGCGGGCTAGCGGCCTGGTCGTCGGTGACGTACCCGGTGTCGAAGAGGGCCGCCGAGAGGACCTCACGATAAGGACGGCCGATAACGCGAGCCACCGCAGTGAGATTCGCGCGGTTCGGCAGCCGACTCACGCCGTTGATTCGCCACTTGCGGAGATTCTCTCGACTGACGCCAATACGGCGCGCCAGCTCGGCCTCGCTGACTCCGTGCGCGTTTCTGTAGCGGTCGATCAGCTCGACCAGGCGAGGGGCTGCCATACCGCCAAGTATTCTGCGGCAGTGATAAGGAGTCAACCATCGGTACGCAGTAGTGCCCACTGTTAGTTGACATAACGAAGGTTATCGGCGTTAGATCGGGCGCGAAATATGGCGCTATATCTGGCGGTTCGTGCTATGTTGGCGGCATGGTGAACATCAGACCCAGTCGGATGCGTTCGATCACTGACGCCCGCAATGCGTTTAGCACCCTGGTCGGCGAGGCCGAGAATGGCCTCACCACGCACATCGTGAAGGGATCAACCGTTGTGGCGCATCTGGTTCCAGCCTCGGCACCGGTTCTCGACGACCCGAGCTTGCGGCACGCACTCATTGCATCTTTCGCCGCGAGTGAGGCTGCGTCGGCCGGTGCCTACGAGTGGCGTGAGGCGCGGCTGTGGCATGCCGGCGATACCGTGGGGCGTCTACTGGCCTGGACTTGGCGGACTGACTCCGACCTGTGCCTACGCGCCTTCGCGTCCTTTCACGACGAACTGCAGCAGGTTGTCGGCGCGACAATCGGCTTGAGCGCAATCTGGCCCGGCATCGAGGTAGCGCTGCGCGTAGCCCTCGACGGCGGTGAAATCGCGGACCTGTTTCAGTACCTCGATCGCCACTACGACGACTACTACCTCGGACCCCACCGCCCCCATCCAAGTAATGCATAACCCGCCTAACCGTCACATGACGAAATGCGTTGACCATCATAACTATTGACCAATTCCGGAGGTGCAGATCAGCATGACGCAACCGGCCCCAAACCCCGGCGAGCAGGTCGGCCAACTGCTCTACCAACTGCTCTACGTAGAAGTGCTGCAACGAGTCCTGCAGAATGCCCGCGACGGATTGCTTGTTCCGCACTGGCGCGAGCTAGTCGCGACCATGAGTCCTTTGTCTGGCCCTGACCCGATGAACGTGCATCCACTTGTTGTAACCGCGATCAACGAACGTCCGCCTGCCGCTTGGGAACCCGGGCGTTCGCCCGGTTGGCGGGCCGCCGCCGATAGCTGGTTCAATGACGCACGTCGTGCGCTGGCCGAACACCGCAGACTCACGCTCATACAGCACGCCAAGCTGACCAAGCTCACCGAACTCCTTCCGGTGGCTACCCGGGTCTCCATGGCGCCGTCCGTGGCCGACGCCATGGCTCAGATTTCCAGTCTCGACGACCGCAACGACGCCACCGCACGACAGTCCCTGTCAACCTTCATCATGCAGCGCGACAAGCTAACCGCCTCCTACCGTGCCGCACTGGCGGCTGGCGGCGTCGACATCGACTGGCGTTCATGGTTCGAGGAGCGCATCAACACGTGGGACAATGAATCCGGTGCAGCTACGGCCCGGATCATCCTTCGCCAGGAGTCTCACGCCTACATGCAGCGGCTACCTGAGTACTGGTGAGCACTCCCCGATTGCCGTCCTACCGCGGTGAAGGGGCCAATCCGGGACAAGATGAGAGTGCCGTGCGGGGAGACCTGACAGCAACGGATTAGGACCGCCCGGCGCTTCATTAGTGCCATCATTGTGGGCATGGAGGTTTTGCCGACGCGCGGTGACGACGCACTCCAAACTTATCGTTCGGTGGTGTGGTGCATCGAGGTTCGAGACCCGGCCAAGATCTTGGTAGATGACAGTGTTGGCGAGCGCACACAAGGCACCGTTTCCGCAGTCGCTGCGTCGTATGGCTGCATCTTCGACTGCTGCTACGACGATGACGAGGTGGATGAGATCCCCTACTACCAGTGGATGATCCGGGTGCCCCAGGCCGAGCATCGCCGCCGGACGACCGAAGACATTCCACGTGTGATCGATGCGGTACGCAGTGCGCTTCAATCCGCTTTGCCGGCGCCGTTCGACGACTGGCTCTGTTACCCGCACGCTGAGATCAGTTATAGCAATGCGGTGAGCGATTACCTGCGCAACGCCTATGCCGACCTGCTAGACGTCTTTGACGCCAGGTTTCTACCCCGCCGCCGCGACGGCGCAGAAGCGCTGGAGCCCACGGCGACCTATTACGGCGACCGCCTTAGTGACGGCAGTTTAGTTGCGACGTACAACCTTTGGTTGTGCGAGGAGCCGGGAGGCCATCGTTGGTCGGTATTAAACGTCGGCCTGGTGCCAGATGTGCTGCCAGGGGTTCCGGTTGGCCGCACCAGAGTCGCGGTGGACCAGCCTGTTCTACTCGCCCCGCGGCCCACAATGCACTGCACCTGGACGTGGATGGCCAGCTTGAGAGTCGGTGGCTTCAACGATCATGTCGGCAACCCCGGCGTGATCTCGACTCAACCAGCAGACGGGGCTAGGTACCAGTGGCAGGCAGCTGATCCGACTCGACTCGCGGACATGATCGAGCGCGATTTGCGGCTACTTTTCCCCATGATGTGGTGACCCCATCGGTGGGCGCTCTCGCCACTGCCGATTGTTGTCGATCAATTGCAGTGCGATGGCCCGGTCTTCCCACCGAGGCGCCACTGGCTTCTGGAGCTTGGCCTTGACCACTTCGATCGCTGGGCGAGAGAAGTCAACATCGCCGAGCTTCAACGTAATTCGTGGCGCGCGCAGGAGATCCTTCTGGCGCTGATTCTCGGAGAGCTTCCCGTTGGTTCGGTCCATCGGGTCGAACATGTCGATCAGGCCGAACTCCTGCAGTTCGTGGCGGGCAGAGAAGGCCTCCGGCGCCAAGCCGTACCACTGCCACCGCGTCAGCTGGGGCAAGGCAACGCCAGCTTCGTCGGCGTCCTTGCGGCTCCGTGGACGCTGCGTCTGCTCGGCGACCGCGAGCAGTGTCGCCATCTCCTCGTTGGTCAGAACGAGGTGCCACCCCGCCATGAAGAAACCAGCAGGCAGTATCACCGCCCCAGTCTCTTCTGACGGGACGAAGTAGCGCTTCCGGGATCGGTCTTCGCAGAACAGGGTGAAGCGGTCGAATCGGTGCTCGCTCCTGCGGGCGCCCACGCGCACGAGATCGTGCTCAGCGAGCTTGGCGAGAGCCCTCGTCATCCGCAGGTTGAGTTCGCGGTTGGACACGTCGAGCGCCAGCAGGCCGCACAGTTCGCTCCAACCGTCCACACCGTTGTTCGGCCGCTCGTTCTTCCACCGGTCGCCGGGTTCGAACTCCAGGTGTGCGGTGTAGAGCAAGCTGAGATACACCTGCAGCGCATTACTGGGCCGGTGAATGAGGCTGGTCAAAACCGGCCTGGTGTCGACGTCGCCCCTCACAGTTTTGAGCCGGGGGTTACTTTCCCGACGCGGCCGAGCCGTCGCGAGCCGCAGGAACCGCCGGCGGATCCTGATATCGGGATGATCGCCGTTGTCGAACCTCCGGTACTTGGACGTGGCGCGCTTCATGGCGTCGGCCTGCACGTCGAGCTGTTCGAGGCGCCGGATTCGCGCCTCGCGCGCCTCCCTGATGGCCTTGGTGGTGTCCTGGTCCAGCTTGTCCATCTTCTCCGTGGCAGCCCTCGCCGCCTCGATGTCGAGGCCAAGGCGGAGACGTTTTGAACTCACCGGGTATGTCCTAGCGGGGTGCGTGCTGGCGGGGGGTACCTGTACAAGGTATAGGTAATAGTTACGAGCCGCCAGCGGCAACCCTGATACCCGCCAGCGCCTACCCCGTAGTCCCGAGAAACTCTGCACCCTTCCGGCGCACCATGCCCCCATGGCGAAGCACGATGAGAAGCCGAGTGAGTTGGAACGTGTGGCCCGTGCGGGCTGGATGGTGACGCTGCGTTACCGCCTGCTGGTGTTGGCTACCCAAGCCCCCTCGCGGCCGGCACGGTGGCGTTGGATGGCGGGCGGGGCGTCAGCAGTGACGCTGGCGGCTGGCTTCGTGAAGCTCAAGCTCGGGTGGTTCTCGGGATGAGGTGGTCAGGCAGGTGTCGGCACTCTGGTGTCAGCCGCCGTGACATCGCGAAGGCCCTTGTACGACGGGTGGCGGAGCAATCGGCCGGGGGTGTACTCGCGGTATGCGATCTCGCCGACGTACCGGGGTTCCACCCATCGCACACCTGGCTCTGTCAGCGGGTTTCGCACCGGGGATTCGTTGATTTCGATCGGATTGAGCAGCTCAAACAGCCTTCGCCGCTCACGCTGACTCATCCCGGTGCCGACCTGACCGACCAGGCGCAGGTCGCCAGCCTCGTCATGCCCAGCCACCAGCAGTGTTGCCACGCTTCCGCCCGCCGCACGTGTGGCGATGTGGCCCACGATCGCCAGCTCGGCGGTGGCTCTGACCATCGACTTGACCCACAGTGCCGATCGGCCAGGCCGATACGGCGAGTCCAGGCGCTTGGCGACGATGCCTTCCATGGCGTTGGCCGCACACACATCGAGCATGTCGGCCGGCGACACGTCGACCCAGTGCCGGGGAACCGTCATCGTCGGCGACGAGTCGACCACCATGATCTCACTGAGGATCTCCCGGCGCCGGCCGTACGGCTCCCCCGTGATGTCCACGCCATCGACGGCCAGGGCGTCGAAAGCCAGGAAACGGGTGGGGACTTCACGGATCAGCTCGGCGCTGGGTCGCCGCTGCTGCGGCCACCGACGCTGGAGACGGGTGAACGACGGGCGGCCGTCACTTCCGACAGCGACGATCTCGCCGTCCAAGATCGCGCGGCGGCCGCCGATCGCGGCGCGGACTCCGGCAAGTTCAGGGAAGGTCCGCGACACGTCTGCGCCATTGCGGGTGAACACAGCCAGCCCGTCGTCGTCGACCACGACCAAGCCGCGCTGCCCGTCATACTTCACTTCAACAGCAAAGTCGTCGCCAGCCGGCGGGCGTCCCAGCGTAGCCAGCATCGGCACCGGAGCCTGCCGACTCTTCGCTGCCCTACGCGACGCCTGCACGCCATCGAGATTACGCACCCTGCCAGCCCGGAACGGCTGCTCTGACGGGCCCACCTGCGTTCACGGCGTCGGCTGTCTGGTGGGTAGTCCGCGCGCCTAAATTGCTCGGTCACACTGAGCCCATCCCATTCCTGCCTGTCAGGGTGAGCGCCTATGTTTCTCCCAAAGGGGGTGCTCGATGTACAAGCAGAGTCGTGGCAAGCGGTGGCTCGGAGTCCTTCGCGAGGCGTTGACCATGCTCAAGATGGCTGAGAAATCCGTCGCGACGTACGCAGAAGCCGCGACGCGCATGCAGGGTGTCCGAGTCATAAGCGAACGCGATAAAGACGTTATGACCGGCATCGCACGCGACAACATCAAGTTGACACTCAAGAGCCAGAACCTCGGCGGAGAATCTCACCTCGCTGAAACGCTCGCCCCGATCGCCACGGCAATGGGCAACTTCTCACTCGATGACGAGTTCAACACAACGTTGCGCAATCTCATCGATGCCATCGACGATGCCCTGCCCGAACTGGAAGGGCAGATGACAGAACACGACGCAACCATCGAGGAAGTGATTGGTGAACTTGAGCGCGCACTGCTCATCTCCCTCGTCGTAACGCTGACCTCGCACAATGTCCTTATCAAGAAGGTGGAAGAATGGGAACGGCCACACCAACGATTCCTCCAAGGACTGGAACCAGCCGACGTCGGCCATTATCTCGACGTCAAGACGCTCGTGTACGCCGACACTGACGGCCCAGGCCGCGTGCATATGCAAGATTTGGTGTCCGCAGTCAACGGGGGCGCCGAGATCTGGATGGCAGGCGCCGGCCGAGAAACCGTCAATAGCTACCCCGAAGCTCAAGCCGTCGCATACGCCCAGTGGTTCAGCTACGCCTTCTCGCTGTGGGAGGAGCAGTTCCGCGGGAGGATCGCCGCCTGGTTCGACAAGCGGACCCCTGAACGCATCCGAGGCAGCGACATCCGCAGCGACTACTTCGGAGACATCCGTCTGATCCGCAACGACTTTGTTCATAACAAAGGCATCTGCAAAGACTCCGCACAACTCAAACGGCTCGAATTTGGCCTCACCCGACGTCGGCCAATCGAGATCACCCCGGAGCAGATGTTGTCGCTTATCGACCTCTTCCCTCGCGACGAACTACGCACAGCCCCAACCCCACTGCCCCCAGGAGACACCATGAGGGTCCCCGGCAAAGTGAACCCACACGTGCTGGAGGACGTCCAGACGCGTGCTCAAAAGCTTGGACTCAACGACAGCCAGCTTCTCGAAACGGCGCTTTCAGAGTGGTTGGCGCGTAACGGCTCCTGACGACGCTCGGCCGTCCACCACCAGAGCGACATTGGCCATAATATGGGAAAAGGTGCTGGTAGTTGACCCGCGGTTTCCCGCGTGGTCAACGGCGCCGGGAGTCCGTTGGAGTCGCATACCGGCCAGCCCGCAACAGCGGCTCGCCGGCCGGATTGAGGAACGAGCGTTTGAGGTCCGAGATCGGCCACTGCACGTAGTGCGAGAGCGGGACCTAAGTTTCCCTATCGAACCACCGTGTCGAGACATCTGATGGTACGGCTCTGAGGCACGCGGTGTGAGACGAGATATGAGACACCTCCACCCGGCCCTATACGAGCGTCACGCGGGCGCGCGGCCCTGTCTCGTTTCTCTACAACCGAGACAACAGGTCAGGGATCGTGCGGGCATGATCCGGTATGGAGGGGACGCCGACGCGTTGCACAATCAGCACATGAGAGTCGAGATTGTCTATTTCGACGGGTGCCCGAATTGGCAGGAAGCCGGTGCCCGTGCGGGTGTGGCAGCAGCAGGATTGGCCGACGTCGAGATCACGTATCGGCGGGTCACTACGGACGAAGAGGCCGCGGCCTTACCGTTCGCGGGCTCTCCAACCATCCTCATCGACGGCACAGACGCCTTTGACGATGCGGTGCCCGTGAGGGAGTTGGCGTGTCGGGTGTACCAGACCGATGCCGGCCTGACGGGATTGCCGACAGTCACCCAGCTGACCGAGGCATTACGGCGCCGACAGTCGCGCAGCTAACCGACGCGTTGCCACTGACGTGAGACAGGAACCGGATCATCTCGTTTGTCTAGATCTGAGACTGCTTGGGCCAGGCGGCGTCTCGCAGGAGTCGTAGGCCGTTGAGTCCCACGATGATGGTGGAGCCTTCGTGGCCGGCAACGCCGAGGGGCAGTGGCAAATGGCCGAAAAGATCCCAGGCGACCAGGACGGTGATGAAGGTGGCGGCGATCACCAGGTTGGCGATCACCAAGCGACGGGCGCGGCGCGCCAGCGCGACGACGGCGGGAATGGTGGACAAGTCGTCGCGGGTGATGACGGCGTCGGCGGTGTCCAGCGCGAGATCCGAGCCAGCGCGGCCCATCGCGACGCCGACGGTGGCGGCGGCCATGGCGGGCGCGTCGTTGACCCCGTCACCCACCAGCATGACCTTGGCCCCGTCGGCTTCGAGTTCACGCACGGCGCTGACCTTGTCCTCGGGTAGCAGCCCAGCGCGGATCTCGGTGATGCCCAACGGGGCCGCCAGTGCAGCCGCGGCCTGGGGGTTGTCGCCCGTGAGCAGGAGCGGTCGCGCGCCGGTGAGTGTGGTGAGCGCGGCCACCGTGTCGGCGGCAGCGTGGCGTGCCTGGTCGATGAGACCCAGAACGCCGACGACAGTTGAGTCTGTTCGGACGACGACCGCGGTGTGGCCGGTCTGCTCGAGTTCGCCGACGATGCCGCGAGCGGGACCGTGATCCTCGTCGAGGAGGGCGGGTTTGCCGACCTCGACGAGGGTGCCGTCGATGCGGGCTCGAATACTGTGCCCCGGGGTGGAGGAAAAGTCCTCGGCGGGATGCAGTGTGAGCCCAGCGTCGTGGGCTGCGGCGACGATCGCGCGGGCCAGAGGGTGCTCGGAGGGGTTCTCCGCGGCGGCGGCCAGCGCGAGCAGCTCCGTGTCGGTGATGGCAGCCCCGGGCAGGCGGCGGATCTGCACCAGCCGCGGGGTGCCCGCGGTGAGAGTGCCGGTCTTGTCGAAGGCGACATGGGTGATGGTGCTGAGCTTTTCGAGCACGACGGCAGATTTCACCAGCACGCCGTGGCGTCCGGCGGTGGCGATCGCTGAGAGCAGCGGCGGCATCGTGGACAGCACCAGTGCGCACGGTGAGGCCACGATCATGAACGTCATCGCCCGCAGTAGTGCCGACTGCAGATCAGCGCCCCACAGCAGCGGAATCACGAACAGGGCGACGGTGGCGACCACCATGGCCAGGGAGTAGCGCTGTTCGATCTTTTCGATGAACAACTGCATCCCAGCCTTGCTGGCGCTGGCCTGGGCGACCATGGCGACGATCCGGGCGATCACGGTGTCCGCGGCGGGCCGTATTACCCGAACTCGGAGGCTGCCGGTGCCGTTGACCGTGCCGGCGAACACCTCGTCACCGGGCTTCTTGTCCACGGGCAGGGATTCCCCGGTGATGGTGGCCTGATCGACGTCGCTGGTGCCGTGCACGACGACACCGTCACCGCCGACGCGTTCCCCGGGCCGGACCAGCAGCACGTCGTCCACGTCGAGTGCCGCGGTGGCCACCGTTTCCTCGGTGCCGCGATCGGTGATGCGCGTCGCGGTCTCCGGCGCCAGGTCGAGCAGTCCGCGCACGGAATCCTCGGTGCGTTTGGTCGCCACCGCCTCCAGTGCACCGGAGGTGGCGAAGATGACGATCAGCAGGGCACCGTCGAAGACCTGTCCGATCGCCGCGGCACCGAGGGCGGCGGCCACCATCAGCAGGTCGACGTCAAGTGTCTTGTCGCGCAACGCTTTCAACCCAGTCCAGCCCGGTTCCCACCCTCCGGTCACATAGCACGCCAGATACAGCGACCAGTACAACCACACCGGTGCCCCGGCGAGCTGCGACAGGCCGCCGATCGCAAACAGCACGGTCGCGGCCAGTGCCCACCGCACCTCAGGCAACGACCACGCAGACGAACGCGCTGGTGGTCCGGGACGGACATCACCGGTGTCGGCGTGCCGTTCAGCGTGGGGTGTCTGGGTGCCGGTACTCATCCACATCACAGTAACCTGCGTATACGCGCATATTCGAATTCAGCGTTACAGCTGGACAGATGTGCAGCTGATCATAGCGACATCCCGGTAGCCTGTGAGCTATGCACACTTCCCTGCCGGACTTCCAGATGCCCAACGAGGAACAGGTGCATCTGGCGGCGGAGTCGTTTCGCATGCTCAGCGATCCGACCCGGATCAAGGTGCTGTGGGCACTGCTTCAAGGAGAGTCCTCGGTGGCGTGCCTGGCCGACCTGGCCGAAGTCGCACCGTCGGTGGTCAGCCAGCACCTGGCCAAACTCCGGCTGGCCGGCCTGGTCAAGGGCCGCCGTGAAGGAACCTTCGTCTACTACTCCGCAGCTGATCAACACGTTCACCGGCTGCTCAGTCAGGCACTGTTCCACGTCGACCACATCGACTCCAGCACAAATGACTCCACCGAGCATCAACCAATGGCAGCCCCCGCTCACTGAGCAACGAGGTCCGCAGTCATTCGGAGCAACCCTCGGCTGGTGGTGGGCAGATCCACTGGTCGGACTGTTCATCTCGTGGCGGTAGTCGCGTTTAGAGAAGGTCGCGAAGCGTGACGCGGGGACCACTGCTGCTGAGCCACCGTCACGCCGGTTGCGAGACAGGATTTGAGTCGCCTCGTTTCTTTAGATCTGAGACACGGCGCTGGTGCCGCAGGCGGTCGCGACGTCGGTGCTGTGTTCGTCGTCGCCGGCGGAGGCAACGCGGATGAGGCGTGGCCCACGCAGCGCATACCCTCCATTCAGCCGGAGTCCCATGAAACACGTGTTGCAGATCTAGCGTGCCCAGGGATAGCGTGTAACACGTGTTGCATACTGATGGGCGGGAGTTTCCCCAATGGCTGTTGCTGCTCGCGCAGCTTCCGGCGTCACCGTCGAGCGCGCGGGTGGCGCTGTGGCGACGGGCCCGGGCGGCGGGCGCGGCAGGGCTACATAACGGGGTGTGGGTGTTACCCGAATCGGCCGCGCATCGAGCGTTGTTCACCCAGCTGGCCGCGACAGTGCGTGAACACGGCAGCGCCTTCGTGTTGACCGTGGCGGCGGACGGCCATGAGGTCGACGGCGACATTGTGGCGCGTTTTGATGCTGATCGAGCGCGGGAGTATGACGAATTCAGCGAACGCGCTGACGAGGTGCTGGCCGAGATCGCCAAGGAGACACGGCGGGAAAAGTTCACCTTCGCCGAGCTGGAGGAGATTGAGCACGATCTCGACAGGCTCATCACCTGGCTGGCCAAGATCACGACCCGCGACTTCTTTCCCGGCGCGCGCGCCACTGCTGCCGCCGAGGCGGTGCAGCAATGCCAGCAAGCCCTGTCCGATTTCGCCCAGGCTGTGTATCGGGCCGAGGGATTGGCGGCACCCGATCATGACGAACATCCGGAGCCGGATGAAGAGATGAATCCCCAATGAGGACTGCGCATCCTGTTAGCCGCCGTGGTGGTGTTGGTCGAGGTGTTCACCGAAGGCCGGGCCAAGGCCGCCATTGCCGCGCTGGAGCCATGACGCCCAGTATGAAAGCTGTTCGATGACAACGACACCCGAGGGTCACAGGAACATCAATGGCGGCTCGGGTGGTCGCCCAATGTTGGGTGCGTGGCGGTTCGTCACGGTGTTCGGCACGGTCAGCCTGCTCGCCGACTTCGTCTATGAGGGTGCCCGATCGATCACCGGTCCGCTGCTGGCCTCCCTCGGGGCCACCGGCTTGGTCGTCGGGGTGGTCACCGGCATTGGCGAGGCGGCCGCGTTGGGTCTTCGGCTGGTGTCGGGCCCGCTGACTGACCGGACCCAACGATTCTGGGCCTGGACCATCGCCGGCTATGCGCTGACGATCGTCACCGTGCCGTTTCTCGGTGTCGCTGGCACCCTGTGGGTGGCGTGCGCATTGGTGATCGCCGAACGCATCGGGAAGGCAGTCCGCAGCCCCGCCAAGGACACGCTGCTCTCTCATGCCGCCGCGGTGACCGGCCGCGGGCGGGGTTTCGCCGTGCACGAGGCGCTCGATCAGATCGGCGCCGTCATCGGACCGCTGACCGTGGCCGGTGTTCTCGCCGTGTCCGGCAACAACTACGGTCCGGCATTGGGTGTGCTTGCCCTGCCGGGTGTCGCCGCGCTCGCGCTGCTGGTGTGGCTCGCGCTACGAGTTCCCGATCCGGCCCGCTACGAATCCGACCGTGACGCGACATCGCCACCGGCCGCGACTTCGGCGGGCACCCCCACTGAGCGGCCGGCACCGTTGCCTGCCGCGTTCTGGGCCTACAGCGCGTTCACCGCGACCACGATGATCGGGTTCGCCACCTTCGGGGTGCTGTCGTTCCACATGGTTACCCGCGGCATTCTGCCCGCCGCCGTAGTCCCGCTGATCTACGCCGCGGCGATGGGCGCTGATGCGTTGGCCGCGCTGGCGTCGGGGTGGGCCTATGACCGTGTCGGCGCGAAAACCCTTGCCGTGCTGCCCATTCTATCGGCACTTATACCTGCGGTCGCGTTCAGCGATCAGGTCTGGCTGGTCGTGGCGGGGGCGCTGCTGTGGGGCGCCGCGGTCGGGATCCAGGAATCCACCCTGCGGGCGGTGGTTGCCGATCTGGTCGCCCCGCCGCGGCGGGCCACCGCCTACGGGGTGTTCGCCGCCGCGCTCGGCGCGGCCACCGCCGCCGGTGGCGCGTTGACGGGCTGGCTCTACGACACGTCGATCCCGGCGCTGGTTGCCACCGTGGCGGTCATTCAACTCGCCGCGATCGGTGTGGCGATCGTGGCGATCCTGTGGCGCCGCCGTTCACTGGTGACTCGGTGACGGGCTACCTGGGCGCGACCGTAATCGCCGCCGTGGCGGGCTTCGTCCTGCTCTGGCTGGTCCTAGTGATCTTGCTCATCGTGACGCGGCCCGCTGATCTGCGGGTCACCGACATCCTGCGGCTGCTGCCCGACGTCGTGGTGCTGCTGCGCCGCCTCGCCGCAGATCCCGAGCTGCCCCGCGGTGTCCGTATTCGGTTGGGTTTGCTGCTGATGTATCTGATCCTGCCGATCGACCTGATCCCGGATTTCATCCCGGTCCTCGGTTATGCCGACGACGCGATCATCGTCGCGCTCGCGCTACGCTCGGTCACGCGCCGCGCCGGCCCAGCGGCCCTGGAGCGGCACTGGCCTGGCACCGCCAAAGGACTTCAGGCCGTGCGCCGCCTCGCCGGCATCCACGACGCTCAAACGTGACTTTTCTCGACAACGCAACCCACACAGGTGACGTCGACTGGTCGGCGCCCGTCTGAGACAGGAACTGATCGACCTCATTTCTTTAGAAACGAGACGAACGCCTATTCGCGCGCCAAAGCCCGGTTAAGTGCCGTGGTGAGGTCTTCGTAGCTGCGCGGTTGGATGCGTTCGCCGTTGAGGAAGAAGGTCGGGGTGCCTTGCACCCCTAGTGCGGTGCCGTCAGCGATGTCGAGTTGGATGCGTTCTAGAGTCGCGGGGTCGTTGTAGGTCGCGTCGAAGGCGCTCATGTCCAGGCCAAGTTGCTGGGCGAACCCACGGAACACTTCGTCGGCGGGAGTCTGCCGCTCACCCCATTCCGCTTGTGTGTCATACATTTTGCGGTACATCGCTTCGAGTTGGCCTTGCTGGGCGGCGGCCTCGACCGCGCGTGCGGCGCGTTCGGCGTTGAAGTGCGAGCGCAGTGGGCAGTAGCGCAGCACGAAGTTCACCCGGTCGCCGTATTCGGCGCGCAGCTGCTCGATGGCGGGATACACCGCGCGACAACCTTCGCACTCGAAGTCGAGGAACTCCACGAAGTAGACGTCGCTGTCGGGTACGGCGTTGAGCCGGTGGCTGTTCTCCCGGACCGTCTGTCCGGCTGTCCCATCCAATTCGATGGTGGGCCCCGAATCGGCGCCTCGGACCGAGAGAAACACCGCGGTCCCGATTGTCGCCACCGCGATAACGAAGACAGTCAGCAGAACGCGGGAGTTGGTCAGGATCGCTCCGAGCCCTTTCATATTCATATCAACGTACATTAGTATATGAATATGAGCGAACCGGTGGACACCTGCGATCTCCTCTGTTTGGACCTGCCCCACGCAGAGTCCATCCGCGCCACGGTGCCCGACAGCGCCACCATCCAAGCCGCCGCCGCAGCGGCGCGCGGCCTGAGCGATGCGACCCGGTTGTCTATTGCAGCCGCACTCGCAGCCGGTGACGAGTTGTGCGTGTGCGACATGGCCTGGGTCGTCGGACTGCCGCAGGGCTTGGTGTCGCACCATCTGCGCCAACTCAAGAACGCCTCCCTGGTGTCCTCACGCCGTCAAGGCAAGTTGGTCATGTACCAGCTCACCGAGCGCGGCCACCAGTTGACGGCGGCCGTGCTGACCGGCGTTGATACCGCAGCTGCGGGGAAGGAACCCGATCGTGTCTGATGCATGCTGCGGGCCAAGCAACGACGTCGAACCCGACGCGGGTCCTGAAAAGCTCTGGCAGGTACGGGAATTGCAGTTCGCGGCGCTGGCTGCGGTCCTGCTGACGGTGGGCTGGGTCGTGGGGCGGGTCGGCTACGGGGGTGTCGCGAACGCCGTCGAACTGGCTGCGGTCGCGGCCGGCGCGATCACGTTCGTGCCCGATGCGGTCCGTAACCTGCGGCATGGCCGTATCGGGGTCGGCACGCTGATGACGATCGCCGCGATCGGTGCGGTCGCTTTGGGTCAGTTCGCCGAGGCCGCCCTGCTGGGCATCTTGTTCTCCATCGCCGAAGGCTTGGAGCACTACGCCGTCAGCCGCACCCGCCGCGGGCTGCGCTCCCTGTTGTCGCTGGTGCCGCCAAAGGCCTCGGTGCTGCGGAATGGCACCGAAATCACGGTTGCTCCTGGTGATCTCGTCGTCGGTGACGTCATGGTGATCCGGCCCGGTGAACGGGCCGCCACCGATGGCACCATCCGAGTCGGCCAGACCAGCCTGGACCTGTCGGCGATCACCGGCGAGTCGGTGCCCGTCGAGGCCGGACCGAGCAGCGAGGTGTTCGCCGGTGCCATCAACGGCGGCGGAGCGATCGAGGTCGAGGTCACCGCCCTGGCCGCCGACAGCTCTCTGGCGCGGATCGTGCACATTGTCGAGCAAGCCCAGGAACGCAAGGGGGCCGGCCAACGACTGGCCGATCGGATCGCCCGTCCGCTGGTGCCGGCGATCATGGCGTTGGCCGCGGGCATCGCGGCGGTGGGCGCGGTGTTCGGTGACCCGATGTTGTGGCTGGAACGGGCACTGGTGGTGCTGGTGGCCGCCTCACCGTGCGCACTGGCGATCGCGGTCCCTCTGACCGTGGTCGCGGCCATCGGGGCAGCCAGCCGCCACGGCGCCCTGATCAAGGGCGGCGCCGCGGTCGAAGAACTTGGCCGCATCAAGGTCGTCGCCCTGGACAAGACCGGCACGCTCACCCGCAACCAGCCCCGCGTCGTCGAGGTGGTCACCATCGATGACCTCAGCGATGCTGACGCCCTGCGGTGGGCCGCGGCCCTGGAAGCGCGCAGCGAACACCCACTGGCCCAAGCGATCCTGACTGCCGCCGGTGAAGCGCCGGCCGCCGGCGACGTGACCGCAGTGCCGGGCCACGGCCTGCATGGTGACCTCAACGGCCACCGGCTGCGCCTCGGAAAACCGTCCTGGGTAGCCCCTGGACCACTCGCCGCCGACGTAGAGCGGATGCAGGGCGCCGGCTCCACCGTGGTGGTGCTCGCCCGCGACGACCAGCCGCTCGCCGCCATCGCCGTGCGCGATGAACTTCGCCCCGAAGCCGCCGAGACGGTAGGTATGTTGACGCGATTGGGGATCACGGTGGCGATGCTCACCGGCGACAACACCCGCACCGCCCAGGCAGTGGCCACCGAAGCCGGCATCACCACCGTGCACTCCGAGCTGCTCCCCGAAGACAAAGCCGCTCTACTGCCGACCCTCGCGCAGGGCCGCCCCATCGCCATGGTCGGCGACGGCATCAACGACGCCCCCGCGCTGGCCACCGCCAACATCGGCATCGCCATGGGCGCCATGGGTACCGACGTCGCCATCGAAACCGCCGACGTCGCCCTGATGGGCGAGGACCTTCGCCACCTACCCCAGGTGCTGGCTCACTCGCGGCGCGCCCGCCGGATCATGGTGCAGAACATCGCGTTCTCGCTGGCGATCATCGCGGTCCTCATACCGCTAGCCGCCTTCGGAGTACTGGGCCTGGCCACGGTGGTCCTCATCCACGAAACCGCCGAAGTGTTCGTCATCCTCAACGCCATTCGCGCCGCCCGCATCACCGCCCTACCCGGCGTGGCAGCGACGTCACCGCGATCAACAACTCACACCCTCGACATCGGCCCCGCGCCCACCCTCGACGACCCCTGCTGCGGTCCCCAACGGCCCCCAGCCGCCAGACTCACCCTTCCCTTGGTCGCGCCAGCTCCTGCAGAGAGCGACCACGGGTGCGCCTGCTGCGCCCCCACCGGATCTCCACCGGACGTCAACGACACGACCGCACCCGCCCGAGCCGACCACAGATAGCCCCCAGCAGCTCGCCGCACGACAGGAGCCAACTCGATGCCACGAATCACTGAGCAGGCCCACCAGGTCTATCGCGGTGAAATGACCGCCGCGAAACACGCGGCAGACCCCGCGGCCAGGTGGCGACATCTGGAGCGGGCGCACATCGTGTCCCAGCCGGATCCCTGGCTGCACACCTGCAACCACGCCGCGATGCTGACGTTGGCGCTAGGTGTACTGACCTGAGAGGTTAGGTAAGCGGCTGGCGGGTGCTTGACCCTTGAGTGAGGTGTGGCCGCGGTGGTGATTGTAGTGATGCACCCAGAGCGGGAACTCGGCGCAACGTTCGGCGTCGCTGGTGTAGAGCCGCACGTAGGCCCATTCATCGGCAAGGGTGCGGTGAAATCGCTCCACCTTGCCGTTGGTCTGCGGTCGATAGGGTCGGGTCCTGCGATGCTTGATGTCGCCG
>NZ_CACSIP010000030.1 GCF_902705885.1 Mycolicibacterium austroafricanum
GTCAGAACAGGAGGACACCCCCGCGGCACTGACCGCCTGAACCATCACCACGAAGAATCACACGACGACGTCGTACACCACGTCCATGGACTTGACCGTGGAGGGGCGCAGCTGATGGGTCTCATGAGCGGTTTAGCTGCCCTCAATGCCGCTGGCTTTCCGCGAAGGCCAGGCCCGGTCCCTGGCGGGTCGCAAACTATGCGACCAGAGGATGCCGCCATGCTTCAAAGTCAGATCCAAGGCGTTCAGTCGATGCTCGACACGATGAATGTTCAACGTGTCGCCATTGGAACCGATACCGATACGAGATGGTCTGTGTACGGGACGCTTTACGGCGACCACCTTAGGGTGGAAGACATTGATAAGGAGCGCCTGATCGTGGTGGGAAAGATCAAGCGGATAGTGAAAGAAGGCGATTCCCGACTAGCCATCAACACCGAGGCCATGCAATTGATGGCCAACCTCAAGCCCCCGGGCAAGTCACCACGGATTGATGGCTCTAACGAGATCAGTGGACCAGCCCTCGAATTGGACATTCTCGCGATCTATCGCTGAAGCGCAGTGCCAAGGCTATAGCTTGAACTTGGAGTAGTCCCATCGCTGCGGTTCGTAGCCCGACTCCCGCTGTGGCGCGGGCGTCGTGAGCTGGTCGCGCATCGCTGCGAGGAAAGTCAAACCCGTGGCTTCCATGACGGCGCTAACGAGTTCGGCTCCTGCGCCTGGAATCTGGCTGTCGATCCAGTCTGCGATCTCGGATCGGCGGACGTCCATATCGGCGTACGTCCCGAAGGTGCGGAGGTGTTGGGGCATCAGATCCACCAGCGCGCCTTCGTCGTCGGTCGCACGACGCCGCCCGCGCCGCTTCGGTGCGCGGATCATCGGCCCCACCGAGCCCCGGCGCCGAGTCTGCCGATCTGGCTGCGGGACAGCTTGTCGTCGCCCTCATCGGGAAGACGCAGTGACTTCAGCATCGACAAGAGGATGTTCTGGTTCTTGCGTAGGTCGTCGGCCTCGGGCATCGAGACCGGCTGCCCGTTGTAGCCCGACACGCGGGTGTCATCGCCCGCAACGCGGACGATCTTGCGAAGCCGCTCGATCTCATCGGAAAGGAAGCACGCTTCCTCCGCGAGAATCCTGGTTTCGGGTACGCCGTCGAAGTCGGCGGTAGCGTGCAGCTCCCGCCAGAGCCGCTTACCCCGGGCCTTGAGCCCGGTCGGATAGTCGGGGCAGGGAGTGCCGTCTGGCAGTGGTGGCGCTTTGGGCATGGAACTGCCCCTTTCTGGCCCCAATTGGGCCGGTTTCTGGCCGTTTCCGACCTGCGAATATGGCCGTGCTGATTGCACGGGAAATGCTGTGTGAGCTGGGATGGGACTCGCTTACGGCTGCCCGGAAAAACTGGGCTATGCCTAAGCATCGGATGTCGGACCCGCATTACGGACCGGTCTTGCGCACCCGGGCAGGGGTATACCCCCTGGGGTAGCGGGAGTGCGTACCCCAGAGGCCAGGCAGTGCAGCCAGGCGACGGCGGACGCGTTGCAGGCCGCAGGACACCCGCCCAACCCTGGAAGGGCAGGCAGTGCCCTACTCAACTCCGCACCTTGGCCAGGCCCCACCCGGGAGGGAGGGCATCCGGGAGCGGCGCAGCAGGGACGCGCCTCGGGGTAGCAGCGATGAGCAGCAGATTCCCCACCCCGTCCAAAGTGGCCGTGTTTCAATCGGGATATGGGTGATCCAGCTATCTACGGGACAGGCGAGTTCGAGCCAATCCTCGCCACAATTGGGGATATCAGCGTCTCCCAGCACTGGGTAATCACACCGACCGGACCGCACCCAATCCGCGGTTCAGTGTGGACCGTGACCGACATGTCGCAGTGGCAAGAAGGCATCTCGGCGGTGGGCGTCGTCCTTTGCATACTCTTCATCTGGGTTTGTCTGCTCGGCCTTCTCTTCTTGCTAATGAAGGACCGCAAGCTGACCGGCTACATTCAGGTCACCGTGCAGGGCAAAGGCTTTCATCACCAAACTCTGGTTCCTGTGAGGGGACCAGACACATTTGCGCAGGTTCACCAGTCGGTGAACTATGCCCGTTCGCTGTCTGCCCTGGGATAGCACACCCACCCCGGCGAAGGGTTTCTGGCAATCTGCTGCGAGTTAGCCGAGCTCTCGCATATCCTGCTGCCTTACTCATAGGGGGAGTTGCAGTGTCGAGAAAACAGTTTGCGGTGGTCGGTGTGACCGCGTTGCTTGCCAGCCTGGGCGTCGCCGTGGCGGCGCCAGCTTCGGCTCAGTCTTGGACGATGCCCAACCTGATCGGGACGGATCTACAGGGCGCCCAGGACGCGGTGCAGTCTGTCTCAGGGGGTGACGTCTGGTTAAGCACCTCAACCGATCTGACGGGGCAGGGCCGAGCCCAGATCCTGGACCGCGCTTGGGTGGTGTGCTCGTCCACGCCGCCGCCGGGGGCGCCGTTCACGACAACGACAGAGATCGACTTTGGCGTGGTGAAGAAGGACATTGAGTCCTGCCCGTAACGCCGCTCTTGATTGATCGCCACTGGTCATCGGTGACACCGGCCAGGTGAGCGACGTGCTTCGCCTGAGCCTCGGCTCTTTGGTACTCGGTGAGTGCATCGCTGAGAGTGACTGCGGACGACCATAGTTCGCCTGTCTTCGCACCTGGCCCTATCGCCTCACAGATCCGTCTAGCCTCGGACAACGTTGCCTCGGACACGCGACACGCGCTAGAGCAGTACCAGCGCTGTCCCGGCTTCGTGCTGATGGCAACGCGGTTACAGCCCTCCCGGTAGCAGCGTTTCTCACGAGGCTTCCTGTTGCGGCGACGAGGTCGCCCTTGGCGTGCTACCTCGGTCACTCGTTGCGGCCTTCGATCGTTCCGTGTCCGCCCGCCAGCGCGGCGCGGACAATTCCCTCNCCGTTGAGCGGCATCGCGTTACCACGTCGACCACTCAGCGCGTTGTGCAGCTTCGCGGCCGCGGGCAACTGGGCGTCGGCCTCGGCTTGGCGCCGTGTCTCTAGATCGGCCTGTCCCGCCTTCTGACGTCGGTCGTGCTCGATAGCTAGGTCGAACCATTCCGGTTCGGGAGCGTGGACCTGAGCGCCGGGAACGCGGGTGATACCGCGGCTCTCCAGCTTCCGGGCAACCGCCTTGGCGAACTCTCCCTCTACGGGTGCGGGTTCACGCTGCGATCTGGTCATCGCGGCGATGATCGCTTTCGCTGCTGAGTCGGACATCGGCGGTTCCCTTCTGGTAGTCGCGGATAGATTTGACCGGGCTCATGCCCTCGGGTGGCGCGGGTCGCTGGTAGCGCCGGTTGAACAGCTCCCGACGTTCTTCCATCGAGTCAGTCCAAGGCGTGTCGCCGTTCTCGATGACGGCTGCCTCGTAGAGAGCCCCACGGGTCTCCCACCATTCCTCGAATGTCTTGCTCATCGGGTGTAGACGACGCCGGTCGGACGCTGCGGCTGAGACTGCATCGCCAGTTCGAGGTCCTTGCGGAGACGGGACGCTTCACGAGGAAGGTTGAGCCCGAAAGGAACTCCGAGACGTGCGGCGGTGAAGTAGACCGGGACGACCGCGGCGAAAGTCCTGTCGGCGTTGTTCGACAGGTTCGCTTTGTCGAGCTTGGCGAGCTGCAACGCATCCTCGGGCGTTTGACGACGTTCAGGAAGTTCTCGGTACTGCGAACTCCGGTGATGTCGGAGGTCTGGCTGATCCACGAGCTGATCCCGCCGATGTAGGCAGCCTCTTCCTTGGCGACGCCGTACGCGGCGAGGGCATCGGGGCCAGCCTTAACGAGGGTGTCGGAGGTGATTGTCTCGGGCAGTGCCAACGCCGCCTCGGCGTAGGCTTCCGCGTGTTCCTCGAACTCGGGTTCGAGTGCGTCGATGATCTGCGGGACGGACTGTGCAGCAGTGCGTTTGAGTGCGATGGCTGCTGCGTTGAGCGCCCATGACTTGGACGATTCGAGCACCGATGCCGACACGCCATCCTCCAACCTCATCGGAATGTGATTGGCCAAAACCTTTGCGAACTCTCGGACCTTCTCTTCGGCGTTCTCCGCGGTGACAGATTCCAAGTCGAACGTCGGACGGTGGCCCACCTCGACGTACTGCAACGCCTCGAACCGATCGAGCGCGGCGGTGAGTTCGTCGGGCAGCTCGATACCGAGGTTGGTCCATCGGCTGATCTGTTTGGCGGTGCTGACAGGGTTCATCATGTGATTCCTCTTTCGTTGGGCGATCTCCGCTTCCGGGTGTCCCGGAAACGACAAAGGCCACCCGGTGAAGGGTGGCCAGCTTTGGTGCCGGGGGTCGGCGCTGAGCGAGTTTCGTTCAATCCGTGGGTAAACCATCGGATTCGGAAAATCCGTTGGCGAGCGCGGCTGCGAGCTGTCGCAGGTTGATCGGCGGGTCAGAGCGCATGACTTGCACCCCTTCGGCTTCCAGCGCTAGGGCAAGTTCCATCGCCGCCCGTCGCCGGGTCCGGTAGCGACCTTGGTTGTCCCGGTCGCAGTGGCGGCACTGGCCGTCATCGAAGTAGTCCGCGGGTCCGCGCTGCGGGTGCCCGTGGGAACAGGTGTCCCGGTGCATCGTGTTCACCTCCGATCCTGTGCACATGGGGAGTGGGCAAACGAAAAAGCCCCACGCACCCGGAGGTTGGGGTACATGGGGCAATTCGGATCAACCCAAACGAGTGGCGCAGCCTCGGGGCAGCACCTTTCTACTAGTTAGGGAGTTTTTCGGACAGCGACCCGCCAGGTAGGACCAGACCGCGTCTGACTTGGCAGGATAACCACCAATTCGGCTCATTCCGTCGTCGTGGCCGGTTCCATACGTGGGGCGGGTTGTCGTCCCTCTGCTTTGGCGTTGGGCTGCTGGCAATTCTCGGCTCTTCCGCTGCCAGTGCCTCCCGCACGGGTGGTTCGGCTGCCGGAACTAAATGATCCTGTATCGCCAACCCTGCCCGCTTCCGACGCTTACGGAGTTTGTCAGCTTCCCGCTCGCAAACTCTACTGCCGCAACGCTGTCGAGGCCGGCCCCCTTGGGGCTTGTACTTCCCGGCGAGGTAGTCCTGATACGAGAGGCACCACCCGCAATTGCAGCTCACCGATGCTGGTCGCGTCTCGTCGTAGTACTGGCAGAGCCAGTCCGGGTCAGCGCCGGGTGTGGGTAGCGGTCCCTCACAGACCTCGCAGGTGACCCTCCGGGGCTTGTGGCTCGCTTCGATCTTTCGGACTAGGAATCCGTGTGCGGCGTCGAGCATGTCGCAGATGGCTTGATCTCTGCTAGAGCGGCCGACGTCGTCGCCGTCGCTGCCCATGTCGAGTACAGGATCGCCGGGTGCGCGAAAGAGTCCGGTGCCGTCTGACAACCTTGCGGCATTCTCTCGGGGCGCGGGCGTCTGATCTGCGACGCCGCCAACGGCTGGTCGCTCCAGGAGCTCGATGCCGAGCGAGGGCATTTTGTCCTCGGTGGCTGTGGCCATGTTCTGTTGTGCCTTCCTGCGGACCTGTCGGGTCCGCTCATCGGTGGGTTGGTTGATGAGATGCAGCCCTTTCGATGGGCTGCTCACTGCTAGGACGAGCCTCAAATACGGCTCGTCACCGGGGACGGGGCTGGCCTTCCGCGGCCAGCCTCCCGGGATACCGGACGGCCCCCTCAAGGCCGTCTTCCGGGTAGCCCCTTCGCCGTGCTGGGCGGCTTCGGGGCACGCGGGATCAAAGGGAGCGTGCCTCTCCGGCGCCAGCCTCGGGGGCTGGCTATTCCCTTCGTCCCTCCGATGCCTCGGAGGGTGGGACACGGGGGGTTATTAATAGAGGGGGGGTCCCACTGTCCCACTAGGCCGGAATCTGCCAGCGGCCCTCGATGAACTCGCCACCCGCTGTGCTCCGGGCACGGCCGAACGCTTTGTAGGCGGCTTCCGAGGTTGTCCATTCGCCGGGGTACTTCTCGAACAGCCCGCGGCCGACACCGCGGGCGGAATCGACGCGGCAGAGTTCCGGGTCATCGGCTACGCGGTCGAACAGTTGGTTCCGGCGTTGGTGGGTTTCCTCGGTGCGCTGGCGTGTGTCCTCGCGTTCGTTGAGTAGCGACCAGTCCGCAGACGATCGTCCCCATTCCGCCCGAAGTACCAAATCCCGGTTGCTGTGGTCGTTGGACCTGATGGCCACGGCCCGGGTGTTGGGTTCGGTGACGTCGTGCATGTGCAGGTTCAGCCGCTCCCAAGCGCGATACACCGTCGAGCCCATGACGCCGGTCGGGGTGTACCGCCCGGATTGCGCCTCGGAGTTCTTCGCCGAGTGCGCGATCATCACGACCGTCGTCCCGTTCTCCGCGATCTCAGCCAGTGGAGTACAGAACTTCCGGGCGGCGTCGTCGTCACCGATCCTGGCGTCGCCCAGACACCCCGTCAGGTTGTCGACCACGAGCAGGCGCGCTGCCTTCGCCTGTCCCTCGTATAAGCGCCAGTCCAGCGGGTTGAACTTGGCGATGCCGACCCGCCCATCGGGCACGTCGTGCTCTCGCATTCTCAGGCCCCATCGCCGGGTCTCCCCGGCGTCGGTGGAGATGACCATCACCGGACCCGCCCCGACGATCTCGGAACCGCAGAACGTCTCGTCCTCCCGGGCGATAGCCGCTGCCATCGCGGCGACAAGGCGCGTCTTGCCGACCGTGGGCTTACCTGACACGGTGTTGGTCGCGGCGTGGAGCATCCCGGCGATGAGGAAGTCCGGTTCGTTCTCCGCAAGGTCTGCCCAGTACTCGAAAGAGCGGAACGGCCCGCTCCACTGCGATACAACCGTCACGCGGCGACCTCGGCAGCGATCCGGTAGAGCGATACCTCGGCCTCACCGAACGCCATACCGTCGTCAGCCACCGTTTCGTGGTGGACCAGCTCGGCGTCTCCGATGAGTTCGAGCACCGGCTGATACAGGTCGTCATCTTCTCGGACGATCGGACTCCGGTAGACAATCAGCGTGTCCTCGGTGCGGTGCGCGTACAAAATGCAGTCGTGCTCGATCACGGCCTGACCCATACCGCTGTCAGTCTCGTGGATCACTTGCCGAGTCGCTTCGCCGGTGGCGTGAACAGGGAGTCGATAGAACTCGCCGGAACCATTGCTCGGAACTCGACAGTGTTCTCGTCGATCGCTTTGAAGGATCCGGGCTCTACCATCACCATCAGTTTGTCGTCGTCGAGCGGCATCACGTCGTCAGTCTTGAGCCAGACGGCGTGAATGTTCGCGTAGTTCGCTCTCGGTTGAATCTTCATTGTGTTGCCTCTCTTCGTGTTTGAGTTGATTTGCGTCTGCTGCGCTCGACCGGAGGTCTGCGCTTGGCGTCTTTGGATGACGACGAGTCGATTCCTCCCGTCGTGTTCTCGCTATGTCCGCACCTGGCTCCCGGTCCTGCCGGAGTTTGCATCGGGGTCACTAGGGATGGCCGCCTCGCCCGAATCTTGCTGGTCGTTTTCAGTTGTCGTCATCTTGACAACTCCAGTAAACCGTTGTCAAACAGGTTGTGTCAAGTCATGTTGGGAGAAACATGTTTGGTATGCTGGGCCGCATGAGCAAAGAAGCGCCCCAAGCGCCACGCACGGTGATGCAGGGCATCGGGGACTGGTACGTCGTCATGGAATGGCCGGAGGGCGTTGACGACGGCGGGCCAGCACGGCTGACGATCCAGCCCGTGGGTGACTTCCCAATCGGAGGTCTGTCTTCGACAGTGCTACGGCAGATTGACTTTCGCGCAGCGGCCGAGGAACTGCGGAAGCAGGCCGAGGGTGATGAGGTCCGAGCGCATCAGCACGACACGATGAACAAATGGCACGCCGAGCGGCTGCGGGCGGCGCTCGCAGAGCACGGACCGGCCTCCTCGGAGTACCTCACGCTGTTGGCCTCCGAGTACCTCCGCGCCGTCAACCGCGGACAGCAGAAGATCAACGAATTTCTTGCCGCGATGGCGGGCAAAGAAGCGAGCACGATTCGAGGGCACCTCTGGCAGGCGAGAAAGCAAGAGATTCTCAGTAGCAGCCCAGGCCGCAAGGGTGGTCAGTTGTCGGCGGCGGCACAGGACACTATGCGGCGTATCGAGGAACGGTCTGCCGAATCATTCTTTGCCGCGCTGGAAAGTTCGCGGGAAAGGAAGCCGCAGCGCAAGCGCTGAACCTTGACACCGTACGAATTGAGAGAGGCTCAGGTGTCCAGGATTGCCTCGTCCGAGGCGCCGCTGTCGGTGTCCACGAACTCGAAGCGGCTCGCCTCGGGCCTCGCTTCCATGACGGCGGCCCGATACAACACCTTCAGTAGGTTTCGAGTCTTGACCTCCAGCGCAGGCAACTCCGCGGCTGGCAGGTACCCATCGTGAACCAAGGTGCTCCGTTTGGTGTAGACCTCGGTGGCCATGCGCTGCAATTTCTTTCGTGATTCCTCGCTGAAACCGGGGAGGTCGACAAACAACTTCCGGATCTGGTTCCCGATGGACTCGCGTCCGCGAAAGTCAAGCTCTCGGGAGAGGGCATCCAAACTGTAGAACTCGTCGGATGTAGCCTCATGCTTAGCCTTCTCCGCGTTAAGCTCCTGACGCCACCGAGATAGGAGATCCAGCGCCACTTGATGTTTGGTATCCCCTTCGGCTAATGCCTCCATTGCGATGACCAGCAAGATGAACCGAACACGCACCTGTTGCTCCGCGAAATGTGCGGCGTACAGCTCCAGCGATACCCGGAACTTGTCTCCAAACCTTGGATCGGTGAGAAAGTGAGCCAAGTCTAGAAACGGCTCGGGGAGAGACTCTTTGGTGTATGAATGGCGCTCGAAAACGGCGATCCGGTGCTCCAGCGTTAACTCTGCGCGGTCTTCGCCTGTTGCCAATCGCCTGGTTTGGAATGGCAACTGGGGGACGAGGAACTCAGCAAGCCGCAAGTTCAGCAGCGCGAGGATCTCGTACGCCGTGGATCTCAGGGCCTCGAATAGAGTCGCCGGAAGTTCGTCTGCGTCGAACTCGAACTTCAGCCAGATTTCCAGCTCGCCTCGGTATGGTTCTCGCGTCCGCATTGTCAACGGCACGCTGTCTTCCGGGGCCTTTAGATACGCGTCCCACACGCGGTGCAGTCCGGGAAGCTCACCGTCCCATAGCGGCGGGCCTTCGACCTCCTCGTCGGACGCGTACTGCTCCGGTCTATTCCTCGGCTGATAACTGTCTACTACCGGAGTCACTCGTACAGGCGACTCGGCACCGTACTCGACGTCTATAGGTGCGAGCGCGCCGGAAAACCCGGCGGGCCACACATTCCACGTTTGACACCGAAGAATCCCCTCCCAATCCACGGAAGGCAATTTACATCTCCGCGGTGACAGAACGATGAAACTGCAGATGTGGATTTTTTACCAACGCGGATGATCTCGTGCGCTGGGAGTTCAAACTACTTGGAAGTCCGGATGACTGTTGAGGTGGTGACGCCGTCCGCGTCCTCCTCCAGCTGGACTGTGAATCTGTGCACCCGATCTCTGGTGTTGAAGATGACAACGCTTGCCTTCTCGCCGAGCTGCACTACCTCAACTTCAAGCTCGTGGCGCATGACGTCAAACCGTTCCTTGATTGCGTTAGCTGCCTCGCGCAGTGCCTCTTGGTGGTGCAAGGCGACAGCCTCAGGCCGAGATAGCTTAAGTGGCCCAGCCATTCTCTTGTAGACCCTTTTGAGTAGGTCGTACGCGAGCGCGCCTGCTGCGCCTTTCCAAGCTTCGTCGCCCAGCTGCACTACGACATCTAAAAGCTGCAGGGGCCATGCGCCGCCGCCGCCCGTGACTAGGTGGGTGCGATGCTGCAACTCAGACTCAGGCGCCAGGGTGGTCAACCGGTGCGCCAAGAGATCAGGGCGAATGCGTGTGGTATCGCTGGGGAGCCAAATGACTGCGGCATCCCGTAGCGAGCCGTCGTCGGCGTGGACTACGAAGGTAATACGGATTCGCGAGAAGTGCTGTCCTCCAGCGCTATTAACGACGTCGTCCCACGAGTCCTCGCCTTCGGTCATCTGTTGCTCCCTATATGATTCGGCGGAACGGGGTCGCATTCGGTGAGAATCGGAAGACTACTCGGCAGGGGTCAGTTCAACATGCCCCTCTGCCCCGATCGTGAGCCCCCGTATACCGACGTCCCTCATATTGTCCAGAAGTGCCTGCCAGTTGGCTACGGGGCCGCTAGCGCGCATCTGCTCCGTGAGGGCGTATAGGTCTCCGAGGTCCAACCTGATCTGCTGCCGGTCGAACTCGACGCGGACGTTCATCGAACGTAGCCAGATGTTCTTGCCCTCTATGTCCTGCCTGACCCACCAATCGCCGAACTTCTCTCCGGCGGGCTTCCACGCCCATCCGGCGGGCTTGATGGCTTCAGACTCCAAGGCGCTCTGACGCTCTGCGAGTGCTTCGATCCTCGCGTCTAGGCGTGCTCTCTGTGGTGTGCCAGCCCGAAATGCTGCGCCGCCTATCTGTCCGGTGAGGTCGATCAACTCACTGTTGATGTCGGCCAGTTCAGCGGAATTGTCTGATCCCGAATCCCATTCGCGCACAAGCCGTTCAGACTCTCCGAGCATCCTCATAATTGTCTGGTCCACGAGTCGGTCCACTTCATCGAGTCGGACGGTGCGGTTACCGCACTTGGTCGCCCTCGTCACCGATCGGCATCTGTACCGGGGCCACTTGCTGTGGCTGCCGCCGTTGAACTGGTAGGCGACCTCTCCGCACACCCCGCAGTAGATGACCCGCAACAGGAGAGAGGTTGTGCGCTTGTTCGGCTCCCCGCGCTTCGACCTCCCGGCCAGTTCGACCCGCAGTCCCTCGAAGTCCTCCCGGGTGAGAATCGGTTCTGCGCGGACGACGGGGGAGCCGTCGTCGTTACGGACCGCGGTGCCTTTGGAGACGGCGTAGCCGAGCATGGTTTCACTGAGCAACGACCTCTTGAGCGGTGTCACACTCCACTCTCGGTTCTCGACCTTGCGGCCCCGGTGGCGCGCAAAGTAGTCCTTCGGGGTGAGCACGCCGCGCCTGGTGAGGTCGTGGGCTATCCGATTCAGGGGTTCTTGGTGATCCAATACGCGACGGACAACCTCGTGGATTACGTCGACCTGCGCCTTGTCTGGGACTAAGCGCCACGCGCCATCGACCTGCTGGGGCAGGTAGCCCCACGGCGGCTGTGAGCCTCGGTACTTGCCCGCCCTGATGTTGTGCTGAGCCGCCGAAGCGTTGCGCTCACTGATGGCTTCCAACTCCATCTGAGCCACGGTTCCCATGAGGGCAATCACGACCGCTGCGAACGGAGTCGTCATATCGAAGTGCGATTCGGTGGCAGACACGATGAGCTTGTCGCGGTCCTCAGCCCACGCCACGAGCCCCTGTAGATGCCTGATGGACCGGGTGAGTCGGTCGACGCGATAGACCACGATCACGTCGAATGCTTCGTGTTCACCGGCCAGCCATCGGGCCAGGTGTGGGCGGTGTTTACGGTTGAACGGGTCCACCGAGCCGGAGACGTCTAAATCCTCCGCAATGCCGACGACCTCGTACCCGCGCTGTTCGCAGAGCTTGCGGCATTCCGCTAGTTGCCGTTCGGGGGATGTGGTGGCGTCGGTGACGCGGGATAGTCGGATAGCGACGAGAGCGCGCATGGCTTATATAGAACACCACCGAGACGGCGATCGTCGACAAGCCGGCCGATGAAGAGGGCGACGGCCACGGCCACGGCCACTCGCACGGCCACTCGCACTAGAAGCACCCGCTACGGAACACCCCCGGTCCACAGGGCCGGGGGTGTTTCGCGCGCAGGAGCGAAGATGGGGCCATGGGGTCTGTCTGGTGGTCAGTTGCCCTCGGCTTGGTCGCGGGTCTGGCGATGTGCTGGTTGGCCCTCGTCGTCGTTGTGTGGAGGGCGAAGCCGGCGGACTTCGGTCCGCGCGAGGTCGCCCGGTTGCTTCCCGATCTGATGCGGCTCCTCGCGCGGCTGGCGAAGGACCCGACGATGCCGAGAGGGGTTCGCGTCCGGATGGCGCTGTTGACGGGTTACCTCGCACTGCCGTTCGACCTGATCCCCGACTTCATCCCGGTGCTCGGCTACGCCGACGACGCGGTGATCGTTGCTCTGGTCCTTCGTTCTGTCGCCAGACGCGCCGGTCCGACAGCGCTGTCGAAGCACTGGCCCGGGACGCCGCAGGGTCTGGACGCGGTGCGCCGATTGTGCAGGCTTCCAGATATCGAATAGGCGGTGCGGCGTCAGTCGCGAGCGAATCTCAGTGGACGGTGTCGCGGATGTCGGTGCCGACCGTGCCCCGAAATATCGCGACCCGCCGCGCCATCCAGGCCGCGGCGGACGCGCTCTTCGCCGCCCGGGGGTATTCCAACACCACAATCAGGGATATCGCCGACGCCGCGGGTGTCACCGAACGCCCCCTCTTTCGCTATTTCTCCGGCAAGGAAGCGTTGTTGATCAAGGACATCGAGGCGTGGATACCGATGCTCGGCGCTGAGATCAGATGGCGACCGGAGGGGGAGGCCCCGCTGCGGGCCGACGGCTAGCGGTCAGGCGGTGCGGCGGATTCCCCGCTTGAGGAGCAGTTCGCGCTCGGACTCGCTGAGGCCGCCCCAGATGCCGTAGGGCTCGCCGACGGCAAGTGCGTGGGTGCGGCACTGGGTGATCACGGGACAGCGACGGCACATCTCCTTGGCCCGCATCTCCCGCTGCGCGCGGGCACGGCCGCGTTCGCCGTCGGGGTGAAAGAACATCGAGGAATCGACTCCCCGGCAAAGACCTGACATCTGCCAATCCCAGATGTCGGCGTTCGGCCCGGGCAACTGTTGCGGCTGTGGCATTTCAAAACCTCTCTCTGCACATCCATTTCGTATACGCACTGGATGCGTGAGTCGTTGAACAGATCCGAGCGCAGTCGCCGATGACCTCTCGTGCACACAACGTAGAAGGGCTTCGGAATTGCCGTCAATAGGCTGGCGTTGTGCTGAACCGCATATCCGCAGGCAGAGAATTTACATCACGTTCATCCATGCGACCCGCACGCAACGGGATCGGTGCTAGCGACTCCGGCCGCAATGCAATCGACACCGCTGTTTTGGCTGATCACTTCGATGCTGTGTCGCGCGCGTTCACCCAGCGCCGAGAAGGCGGTTGACATGGCGTTAACAGCGCGTCCATGAATTGTTAACTAACGCAGTACTAAAACGATTTCTGAATTGGTAGCGTCCCGTCTCGGCATGAATGACGCGGCGTTCGGCGGTGACCCCGGGCGCTGGCCGCTGCCACCGGCCAGCACACCACAAGAGCTGTGGTGGCGCGCGGTGGCAGCGGGCGGGCAGGGCCGCTATGCCTGCGCGATGACCGACCTCGAGCTGCTGCGCCGGGAACTCAGCGGCGGCCGGCTCGCGTCGCTGGCGTGGAGCACGCACGCATCGTTCGCGCGCCAGCTCGGCTGGCACGATCGAGCCCGTTCGCTCGACGGGAAGGCGCTGACGCTGTCCGGCGATGACGGTGAGGCCGCCGCCGATGCGCTCATCGGGCTGGCTGCCGACGCGCTCGGTGTGGGCCGGTTCGCCGCGTCGGCGCGGGCGCTTCAGCGTGCGGCCGATCTCGTCAGCGGTTCGTCGGTGGCGCGCCTGCCGGTGCGGTTCGCGTGGGTGTCGGCGGAACTCGCGATGTCTCGCGGCGACGGCGGTGCCGCGGTAGACCATGCCGAACGCGCGCTGCATCTGGCGGGGACGCTGGGGTCGACGCGCCACCGGATCAAGTCCGGGGTGGTGCTGGCAGCCGCGCGATGCAGTTGCGGAGACGTCGCTGCAGCGCGTCGACAGGCCGATGAAGTGCTGGTGACAGCCGGGGCATCGGGCTTGGTTCCGTTGCGGTGGGCGGTTGCCTGCCTGCTCTGCGATATCGGCAGCGGGCAGCATTTGCCCGCCGAAGTCGCCGCGATCCGCGACTGCTGCGTCGAAACCGTGACCCGACGGGGCGGCGTGTGGCGATCCCGGTAACCGGGATGTGCCCTGTGCGGTCGTTATTGTTTAGCTGAGCCGCACCCTGTGGTGGGGCCACCTGCCCACCGGCAGACCCACCTCCCGCGACGCGGGGAGTGCCCCCGACGTAACGCTGGAGAGACCGCTCACGATGACAATTTCGGGAGAACATCTCGACGCTGTCGTCGCTGAGGCGGTCGCCGGCGACCGGGACGCGCTCCAGGAAGTGCTGAAGACCATCCGTCCTGTCATCGTCCGGTACTGCCGGGCGAGGGTGGGGACCACGGAGCGCAGTGGACTCTCAGCAGATGATGTCGCACAGGAGGTCTGCTTGGCTGCCATCACGGCGCTGCCGCGCTACAAGGATCAGGGGCGCCCGTTCCTGGCCTTCGTCTACGGCATCGCCGCACACAAGGTTGCTGACGCCCATCGTGCGGCCGGGCGGAACCGGGCCGATCCGATGGACGTGGTCCCGGAACGTTGGTCCGGTGAAGCAGGTCCCGAGCAGCTGGCGATCGAGTCCGAACAGTCGACCCGGATGAACGAACTGTTGCAGATCCTTCCGGACAAGCAGCGCGAGATCCTGATCCTGCGGGTGGTCGTCGGGATGAGCGCGGAGGAGACCGCAGACGCCGTCGGCAGCACCGCGGGGGCGGTGCGGGTGGCGCAGCATCGCGCGCTCGCGCGGCTGAAGACGGAGATCATGGCGACGGGGCGGGACCATGCCTGACTTCGGACGCTGGACCTCCAACGGCGGGGATCCCTCGCTCAACGAGATCAACCGCAGTGACCAGTTCCTCGACGCGTTGGCCGCGCAGGAGCCGGTGTATGCGACCGATCGCGGCGAAGCCGAGCTGGCGCATCTGCTGGCGGGTTGGCGCGATGATGTCCGCGAGACGCCGGTGGGCGAACTCGTGACGATGAACGATGCCGCGCTGACTCTGGACCGCGTCACCTCGCGGGGCCGTGGCCGACGGCTGTCCCTGGCGGTGGTGGGTTCGGCGGCCGCAGCGGTGCTGTGCCTCGGCGGTTTCGGCGCAGTGGTCGCGGGGGCAGGCCCTGGTGACGCGTTGTACGGGCTGCGGACCATGCTGTTCGGTGAGCAGGCCACGACGCGGGACGACGCGGTGATCCTGGCCGCGCAGACCGAGATGGCGCAGGTGCAGGAGCTGATCGAACAGGGCGACTGGCAGGCTGCCCAGGACAAGCTGGAAACGATCACCACCACCGTCGCGACGGTGAACGACGACCAGAGCAAGCAGGAGCTGGTCACCCAGTGGCAAGAACTCACGGTCAAAGTCGAAGCGCAGGACCCCGCCGCCACCGTGGAACCGGGCGCGCCGCCGCCGGTCTTCCCTGAGGTGCCCGTGGTCGAACTCGACCCCGGCACGTTGGTCCCGCTGCTGCCCGGTACCACCGATACTTCGGCGACCGCCACCTCGGACACGTCGGAGACGACGGCGCCGACGTCCGAGACGAGCACGTCTGAGACGAGCACTTCGGAGACAACCCCGTCGGAGACGAGCACGTCTGAGACGACCCCGTCTGAGACAACAACATCGGCACCATCGGCGACGGAAACCAGCTCGCCGGTCTCGGAGACGCCGACGTCGACCCCTTCTCAGGCGACGCCTTCTCAAACGACGCCATCTCAGACGACCACTTCGCCGACGCAGGCACCGACGACCACCGAGTCACCGCTGCCGACCACCACGTCGACGTCGGTCATCGCCCAGTTGTCGACGACGGCACCTTCCCCGCGCTCGACGGAGCCGTCCCCGACCACACAGTCACCGGCACCGTCCGCGACGGCGACGCCTCAACCGACGGCGACGCCTCAACCGACGACGCCTCAACCGACGACACCGATTCCGACATCTGCCGCCGAGCCGTCACCGACACCTGCGCAGCTGCCGACCACCACAACTCTCGGGGTGGTTCCGGCGCTACCGGGCTGACACGGCCGTCGATTCAGCCCTCAGCGATAGCCGTCGGACTCCGACGTCGCCTCATTGAGCGAGGCATCCGCGTACCCGCGGCAGTAGTCCCACGTGACATACGAATCAGGTTCCGGATCGAAGGCCGGTTCGTGGGGGCGCACGGTGCCGTCGACGAGCAGCTGCAGCAGGTTCGCGCGCAGCATGTCCCAATCGTGGTAGTGGTCCTGCTGGCATTCGTCACAGCAGACGACCAGGCCGCGTATCCCCTTGTGGGCGAGCAACGTCTCGTAGATCGCCAGGTCGGCGAGGTCGGCTTCGACCGCGGTGCGCTCCTGCGGGTCCAGTGGCTGACCCGGCTCCAGGGCGTCGAGCGCTGCCGACGGATCGCAGGGATCATCGGCGAACGGGTCGGGCGGCAGTCCTGGCGGCAAGTGATCTCGCACGACTCCAAGACTACGCAGCCTCCCAGGTATCGCGCCAGCGCTTGCGCGGCACGCCGACCAGGGAGGTGGCGCGATCGTTCATTCGAGGTGGGGAACCGAAACTGCGAGCTCGATGCCGATAAGATGGAGGTTTCAGGCCGTGCCCGGGCCTGGCTGCACCTGTTACTGGAGGCTTATCCGTGTCGCTTGCCGAAAGCAGCATCCCCCTCGCCGTTCCGGTGCCCACCGGCGGTGATGACCCCACCAAGGTCGCGATGCTGGGGCTGACCTTCGACGACGTCCTGCTGCTGCCCGCGGCCTCGGACGTGATCCCGGCCACAGCTAACACGTCGAGCCGGCTGACCCGCAAGATCCGGCTGAAGGTGCCGCTGGTGAGTTCGGCCATGGACACCGTCACCGAGTCACGCATGGCGATCGCGATGGCACGCGCCGGCGGCATGGGCGTGTTGCACCGCAACCTGCCGGTGGCCGAACAGGCCGGGCAGGTCGAAACCGTCAAGCGGTCTGAGGCCGGGATGGTCACCGACCCGGTGACGTGCTCGCCGGACAACACGTTGGCCGAGGTCGACGCGATGTGTGCGCGGTTCAGGATCTCCGGCCTGCCGGTGGTGGACAACAACGGCTCACTTGTTGGAATCATCACCAACCGGGACATGCGGTTCGAGGTGGACCAGTCCAAGCCGGTTTCCGAGGTGATGACCAAGGCGCCGCTGATCACCGCCCATGCGGGAGTCTCCGCCGAAGCGGCGCTGGGGTTGTTGCGGCGCAACAAGATCGAGAAGCTGCCGATCGTCGATGGCAACGGCAAGCTCACCGGCCTCATCACCGTCAAGGACTTCGTCAAGACCGAGCAATTCCCCCTGTCCACCAAGGACAGCGACGGCCGACTGCTGGTCGGCGCGGCGGTGGGTGTCGGTGAGGACGCGTGGACGCGGGCGATGACGCTGACCGAAGCCGGTGTCGATGTGCTGATCGTCGACACCGCCCACGCCCACAACCGGGGCGTGCTGGACATGGTGCACCGCCTCAAGACCGTGGTGGGCGACCGGGTCGAGGTGGTCGGCGGCAACGTCGCCACCCGCGCGGCCGCGGCAGCCTTGGTGGATGCGGGTGCCGATGCCGTGAAGGTGGGCGTCGGTCCCGGCTCGATCTGCACCACCCGAGTGGTCGCCGGCGTCGGCGCTCCGCAGATCACCGCGATCATGGAAGCCGTCGCCGCCTGCGCGCCCGCCGGTGTTCCAGTGATCGCCGACGGCGGACTGCAGTACTCCGGTGACATCGCCAAAGCGCTGGCAGCGGGCGCATCCACCGCGATGCTGGGTTCGCTGCTGGCCGGTACCGCCGAGTCGCCCGGTGACCTGATCCTGGTCAACGGCAAACAATTCAAGGGCTACCGCGGCATGGGCTCACTCGGCGCGATGCAGGGGCGTGGCGCCGCAGGCGGAGTCCGGACCTCGTACTCCAAGGACCGTTACTTTCAGGACGACGTGCTCTCCGAGGACAAGCTGGTGCCCGAGGGCATCGAGGGCCGGGTACCGTTCCGCGGGCCGCTGTCGACGGTCATCCACCAGCTCACCGGTGGGTTGCGCGCGGCGATGGGCTACACCGGCTCGGCCACCATCGAGCAGCTCCAGCAGGCGCAGTTCGTGCAGATCACCGCGGCCGGGCTCAAGGAGAGCCACCCCCACGACATCACGATGACCGCGGAAGCCCCGAACTACTCCAATCGCTGAGGCCCTCGGCCCAATCAATGGAAGCTGAATATGCGCGACATGGTCGAGATCGGCATGGGGCGGACCGCCCGCCGCACCTATGAACTCGGTGACATCAACATCGTGCCGTCGCGGCGCACCCGTTCCTCCAAGGACGTGTCGACGGCCTGGCAGCTGGACGCCTACCGGTTCGAGATTCCCGTGGTCGCGCATCCCACCGACGCGCTGGTCTCGGTGGAGTTCGCGATCGAACTCGGCCGGCTCGGTGGTCTCGGAGTGCTCAACGGTGAGGGGCTGATCGGGCGGCACCCCGACGTCGCCGACAAGGTGGCTCAGGTGCTCGAGGCCGCGGACAAGGAGCCGTACCCGTCGGCGTCCATCCGGCTGCTGCAGCAATTCCACGCCGCGCCACTGGATCCGGATCTTCTCGGCGCCGCGGTCGCGCGGATCCGTGACGCCGGCGTGACCACCGCGGTCCGGGTCAGCCCGCAGAACGCCCAGGCGCTGACGCCGGCGCTGGTGTCGGCCGGCATCGATCTCCTCGTCATCCAGGGCACGATCATCTCCGCCGAACGTGTGGCGCAGGATTCCGAACCGCTCAACCTGAAGACGTTCATCTCCGAGCTCGACGTTCCGGTGGTCGCCGGCGGAGTGCTCGACCACCGCACCGCGCTGCACCTGATGCGCACCGGCGCCGCGGGCGTGATCGTCGGCTACGGCTCCACCAGCGGGGTCACCACGAGCGACGAGGTGCTCGGAATCAGCGTGCCGATGGCCACCGCGATCGCCGACGCCGCGGCGGCGCGACGGGAGTACCTCGACGAGACCGGGGGCCGCTACGTCCACGTGCTCGCCGACGGCGACATCCACACCTCCGGAGACCTGGCCAAGGCCATCGCCTGTGGCGCGGATGCGGTGGTGCTGGGCACACCACTGGCCTCGGCCGCCGAAGCGCTCGGGGGCGGCTGGTTCTGGCCGGCGGCCGCCGCCCATCCCTCGTTGCCGCGCGGCGCGCTGCTGGAGGTGGCCTCAGGTGAACGGCCTTCCCTCGAGCAGGTGCTCACGGGCCCATCGGACGATCCGTTCGGCTCGCTGAACCTGGTCGGCGGCCTGAGCCGGTCGATGGCCAAGGCCGGCTATTGCGACCTCAAGGAGTTCCAGAAGGTCGGATTGACGGTCGGCAGCTGAGCTACCGCATGCTGCGCAGCGTGCGGGCGAGGTAGTCGTCGATCAATCCGGTGCGTGCCGGTGAGTCGTCGGTGGTGATCAGCAACGCGTAGAGCCCGAGCAGGAAGTAGATGGCGCTGTTCATCGGCGTCACGTCGGAGGCGGTGTCTCCGCGCGCTCGGGCCTTCTCGATCTCGGCGGCGACCAGCACGATCAACGGATGATCGTCGCTTTCCTCGGCCGGCGGACGGGTCGGTGAGAAGTGCAGTGCCAGAAAATCTTTGAAGAGCAGGACGCCAAGGCGACGTTCCAGGCCCATCACCAGGTCCACCGCCTCGCGCAGCGTCGACGGCAGATCCGCATCCGACTTGGCGAACTGCGCGAACCGCTTGGCGATCCGGTCCTCCTCGCGCCGCTCGAGTTCGAGCAGCACATGTTCCTTGGTCGGAAAGTGGAAGAAGAAGGTGCCATGGGCGACGCCGGCCGCGCCGACGATCGCCCCGACGTCGGCGTCGGCCATGCCGGCCCGCTTGAACTCCGCGACAGCCGCGCCCATCAGCCGTTCCCTGGTCTGCAGGCGTTTCGCATCGCGAGTCGTCTTCGCGTCCGCCGTCCGGTTGGCCACAGCCACCGACATTAGCTCCTGGGCCGGTTAGGGTCGCCTCGCTAGCAGGTTACCGGTGGGTAAGTTCATAATGTCGGGATGAAGCCTGACTATGACGTCGTCATCATCGGCTCCGGGTTCGGCGGCAGCGTCAGCGCGCTTCGGCTCACCGAGAAGGGCTACCGGGTCGGCGTACTGGAGGCCGGCCGCCGGTTCACCGACGCGGAGTTCGCCAAGACCTCTTGGAACCTGCGCAAGTTCCTGTGGATGCCGCAGCTGGGCATGTACGGGATCCAGCGCATCCACCTGCTGCGCAACGTCATGATCCTGGCCGGAGCGGGGGTCGGTGGCGGCTCCCTGAACTACGCCAACACGCTCTATGTGCCGCCGGAGCCGTTCTTCAACGACCCGCAGTGGAAGGGCATCACCGACTGGCGCGCCGAGCTCATGCCGCACTACGAGCAGGCCCAGCGGATGCTCGGCGTGGTGACCAACCCGACGTTCACCGACGCGGACCGGATCATGAAGGAGGTCGCCGACGACATGGGTGTCGGGGACACCTTCGTCCCGACGCCCGTCGGGGTGTTCTTCGGCACCGACGACCAGAAGATGCCGGGCAAACGGGTCGAGGATCCCTACTTCGGCGGTGCCGGTCCGGCCCGCACCGGCTGCATCGAGTGCGGCTCCTGCATGACCGGATGTCGCTACGGCGCGAAGAACACCCTGGTGAAGAACTACCTGGGCCTGGCCGAATCCGCTGGGGCGCAGGTGCACCCGCTGACCATGGTCAAGGGGCTGGAGCAGCGGGCGGACGGTCTGTGGGACGTGCACACCGCGCGCACCGGGGGCAAGCTGCGCAGGCGGCGTAAGACCTTCACGGCGCGCTACGTGGTCCTCGCGGCCGGCACCTACGGCACCCAGAAGTTGCTGTTCAAGATGCGGGACACCAACAAGCTGCCGAAGCTGTCCGACCGGCTCGGCGTCCTGACCAGGACCAACTCGGAGTCCATCGTGGGCGCCGGCCGGCTCGCGGTCAGTGATGATCTGGACCTCACGCACGGCGTCGCCATCACGTCGTCCATCCATCCGACGCCGGACACGCACGTCGAACCGGTGCGTTACGGCAAGGGTTCGAATGCGATGGGCCTGCTGCAGACTTTGATGACCGACGGCGCCGGTCCGCGGGGCACCGATGTGCCTCGCTGGAAGCAGTTGCTCCGCAACGCCAACGATGACCCCAGGGGCACGTTGCGGCTGCTCAACCCGCGCCGGTGGAGCGAGCGCACCGTGATCGCGCTCGTCATGCAGCATCTCGACAACTCGATCACCACCTTCACCAGGAAGACCAAATTCGGCTTCCGGATGCTGGACAGCAAGCAGGGTCACGGCCAACCGAACCCGACATGGATCCCGGAAGGCAACGAGGTCACCCGACGCATCGCCAAGAAGATCGACGGTGTCGCGGGCGGTACCTGGGGCGAGCTGTTCAACATCCCGCTGACCGCCCACTTCCTCGGTGGCGCGGCGATCGGCGACAGTCCCGAGCATGGTGTGATCGATCCGTATCAGCGGGTCTACGGCTACCCCACGCTATCGGTGATGGACGGTGCCGCGATCTCGGCCAATCTCGGTGTGAATCCCTCGCTGTCGATCACCGCACAGGCCGAGCGGGCGGCGTCGCTGTGGCCGAACAACGGCGAGGAGGATCTCCGTCCCGCTCAAGGTGAGCCTTATCGGCACCTCGCGCCGATCGCGCCGGCGCATCCGGTGGTCCCCGCCGGCGCGCCCGGTGCGCTGCGCAACCTGCCGATCCGGCCGGTCACCTCGGCGGGGTAGGACTCGGGCCGGAAGTTCTTATCAGGCACCAGATCTCGGTGCCCGCGATCACCGTATCGGTATGGCTGTTGGCTGATCGACGCCCCGGCGTGCTGGTGATCTGCACCACCAAATTTCAACTCATCCCTCCGGTAAGGGTAAAGTTCCCGGCGGCAGCAATCGCCGCGGTTCCCCTTCGTGGGTGAACATTCCGCGAGACGTGCATCGGTGCACCTGCCTCAACCGTTCTCATGGTCGCCCGGACGCGGGTGTTGTTGTGCTGCGCCCTGATTGGAGTGTTTTGAACAAGCGAGTGGCTGCGGCCGGCCCCACGATCCGCGAGGCCGGGGATCCGACGACGTCGGTCTGGGCCGCACTGCGTTCGCCGCGCCGGCTGAAGACCGAGGTGTTGGCCGGACTGGTCGTGGCCATGGCGCTGATTCCCGAGGCGATCTCCTTTTCGATCATCGCGGGTGTTGATCCCAGGGTGGGGCTGTTCGCCTCGTTCACCATGGCGGTGACGATTGCGTTCGTGGGTGGCCGCCCGGCGATGATCTCGGCGGCGACCGGTGCGATCGCCCTGGTCATCGCTCCGCTGGCCCGCCAGTACGGCCTGGACTACTTCGTCGCGGCCGTCATTCTGGCCGGTGTTCTGCAGATCGTGCTCAGCGTGCTGGGTGTCGCTCGGCTGATGCGGTTCATCCCCCGCAGCGTGATGGTGGGCTTCGTCAACGCGCTGGCGATCCTGATCTTCCTGTCCCAGATGCCGCATCTGCTCGGTGTGCCCGCGCTGGTGTACCCGTTCGTCGGCATCGGCCTGCTGGTCATGGTGCTCCTGCCGAAGCTGACCACCGCGGTCCCGGCACCGCTGGTGGCCATCGTGGGGCTCACCGGTGCGGCCGTGATTCTGGGTGTGGACCTGCCGAATGTCGGCGATCAGGGGGAACTGCCGTCGAACCTGCCGAGCCTGCTGGTACCCGATGTGCCGCTCTCCATGGAGACCTTGACGATCATCGCTCCCTACGCGTTGGCCATGGCCCTGGTGGGCCTGCTGGAGTCTTTGATGACGGCCAAGTTGGTCGACGACATCACCGACACCCATTCCGACAAGACCCGCGAGGGCTGGGGCCAGGGCGTCGCCAATGTGGTCACAGGGTTCTTCGGAGGTATGGGCGGATGCGCGATGATCGGCCAGACCATGATCAACGTGAAGGTCTCGGGGGCCCGTACCCGGATCTCCACCTTCCTGGCCGGCGTGTTCCTGCTCGGGTTGGTGGTCGGTTTGGGCGACGTGGTCGGGCTGATCCCGATGGCGGCACTGGTGGCGGTCATGATCATGGTGTCGGTCGCGACGCTGGACTGGCACAGCGTCGCGCCATCGACCCTGCGGCGGATGCCTCGCAGCGAGACCATGGTGATGGTGGCGACCGTGGCGGTGACCGTGTTCAGCCACAACCTCGCCTATGGAGTCATCGTCGGTTCGCTCACTGCGATGGTGCTTTTCGCCCGTCGCGTCGCCCATATGGTGACGGTGGAGAGGGCCGAGGAGACCACAGACGCCGACGGAAAGGTGATCAGCGTGGTCTACCGGGTGACCGGGGAACTGTTCTTCGCCTCCAGCAACGACCTCGTGTACCAGTTCGACTATCTGGGTGATCCCGAGGCCGTCGTCATCGACATGTCGGAGTCACATATCTGGGACGCCTCCACCGTCGCGGCGCTGGACGCGATCACCACGAAGTACGCGGCGAAGAACAAGAGCGTCGAGATCATCGGGCTCAATCAGGACTCGGCCGACCGCCATGACCGGCTGTCGGGGCAACTCGGCGCCGCGGAGTAGTCGCCCGAACGACCGCGACTACCTGCTCGCGCCGGCCAACTGAGCGTCCTCGCCCGCGACGAGGTCGGTCTGCTCGGGCTCGGCTACCCGCCGCCGAGCCGCCAGTGCCGCGCCGATCAACAACAAAGCGGCGGTGAGGAACTGAGAATTGCCGACGAGTCCGATTCCGACCTGCTGCCAGGTTCCCGACGGCGCGGCGTCCTCCAGCACGTCGTGCGGGCCGATGAGAAACACCACCACGGCCACCGCGAGGAACGGTCGCCACGACCGGTACTGCGGTGCGACCAGCAGCGGTAGCAGAATCACGCAGTACACCCAGTGATGGGTGACGGCGATCGGCGCGGCCAGCAGGGCCGCCAGTGCCACCACGCCGAGGGCTGCGACGTTCTCGCCGTTGCGGGCGAAGCGCCGAGCGGCCCAGAACGCGATAACGGCAACTGTGAGGGCGGCGAGCAGCCACACCGCGTCCTTGAGCCCACCGTCGAGGCCGAGGCGCGCGAGAGGACCGGTGATCGCCTGGTTGCGGTGGAACTCGTGTCCACCCGCACGATCGTCGCGGAAGAACTCGCGCATCCAGAACCACTTCGAGTCCTGGGGCCGGAGCAGGAACCCCGCAGCAACCGTCGCCAGCACAACTGCGGCGGCAGTTGCTATCGCCTTGGTGTCCCGTCGGGCCAGCAGGAACAGGCCGAAGCCTGCGGGAGTGAGCTTGACAGCGGCGGCGAGCCCGATGAATGCACCCCGCAGTGCCCGGGGCACGGCGCGTAGGCAATCGGAGACGACCAGGGCCATCAGGATGATGTTGATCTGCCCGAAGGCGAAATTGGAGCGGATCGGCTCGAGGAGCAGTGCCGGGCCGAGAATGAGCACCGCGACAGAACTCGACCGGTCGACGTTGAGCCGCGCGAGGCAGAGTCGCAGGACCCACCAGACCAACACGATGTTCGTCAACGTCCAGATGAATTGCAGCAGTGCCGGCGACAGCCAGGTCAGCGGCGCGAACAGCATGGCGGCGAACGGCGGGTAGATGAACCGGAATCCCGACGAGCTGGGGAAATTCTCGGAATAAAGAGGCAGTCCGCGGCGGAATGCTCCGCCCGCATCGCGGAAGACCGACAGATCCAGTTGGAACAAGTTGACCGAGTCGGCGACCAACATCGACGCCACGACGACGGTGAACAGAGCGGCTATGGCAGGACCGAGTTTGTGCAGCGGCCGGATGGCCCGATAGCTGGAGTGGTCCCCCATACTCCACTTACCTCCGAATCACGCGAAGCGCGGGCGCACGGAGGGCGCCCGCAGGACAGTACTCTAACGTTACAGAAGTGTTGCTTGGGCCAGCGCTGCAGCGTCGTCGGCCATCGCGCACCATTCCCCGTCTGAACTGCGCTGAAACCCGCGATGACGCGTCATTTACGGGTGGCGAGGTAGACGGTGTTGGCCGACCTGCCCCCGGTGAGCGGGTTGTCGAACCAGACCTGCTGGGCCTCGACATCGGTGAAAACGACCTCGAGGACCGAGCGGAAATCGTCGTCGGGCGCGTCGTCGGACCACAGGGCAAAGGTGCCTCCCGGGACGAGGCGGGTGGCTGCTGCGAGCAGCCCCTCCTGGGTGTAGAAGGCAGCGTGGGCCGGGTCGAGCACGTGGCGGGGGGAATGGTCGATGTCGAGCAGGATCGCGTCATAGGTTCGGTCGGGGTCTTCGGGTGCGAACCCCGTCGGGTCCGTCGCCGCGGCGAAGAAGTCCGCACGCACCAAGGTGGCCCGGCTGTCGGCAGCGAGCCCCGCGGTGTCCGGAAGCAGATCGCGTTGATGCCAGTCGATGACCGCTTCGGAGTATTCGATCACCGTCAACGACCGGATTCGGTTACACCGTAGGGCTTCTCGGGCGGTGTAGCCGAGACCGAGGCCGCCGACGACCACGTCGAGGTCGGTGCCGGGCGTGCGTGCCAGTCCGAGCCGTGCGAGCTCCCGTTCCGCGACGGTGAACAGGCTCGACATCACGTACTCGTCATCGAGCTTGACCTCGTACACGTCGGTGCGCACCGACAGGTCGAAACGCCGCCGAAGACTGATCTGCCCCATCGGCGTTTGTTGCCAGCCCAATTCCTCGAAGCGTGCGCCCATCGGCGCAACGATAGCGTCTTGGATTGCTGTGACGGACCCCGAGTTTCGTCCACGGGGAACCACGCGCTCGTGCCGGTGGCCCTCCTCACCCGTTAGGGTAGGTTTCTGCGGCGGATGCTGCAGGCGTTGCGCCGGACAGGTCGGCGGGCTGGAGGAGAGTCACGGTGGGGGGCACCCAGAGTGCGCACATGCAGATCGGCCAGGTCGCGGCGCGAACTGAGCTCTCCATCCGCACGGTGCGCCACTACGACGACGTCGGGTTGGTGACGCCATCGGTCCGCAGTGCAGGTGGTTTTCGGCTGTACACCGAGGCCGACGTCGACCGATTGCTCGTCATTCGGCGGATGAAGCCGCTGGGGTTCACGCTGGCCGAGATGAAGGAACTCCTGACCGCGCTGGATGTGTTGGACGACGCGAAATCCTCGGCGGCCGAACGTGACAACGCGGTACAGCAGCTCCGCGATTACCGCACCAAGACCGACGAGAGCGCCGATCGGCTGCGCCTCCAGCTCGCCTACGCCGAGGAACTGGCGGGACTGCTGGCGCAGCGCGCCCAAGTCAAGGGTCGCGGCACCGGAGGCCCCCATTAGACTGACCCGGTGGATTCTGCAGCTCCCCGTCCGGTGTTGGTCGTCGACTTCGGCGCGCAATACGCGCAGCTGATCGCGCGCCGGGTCCGCGAGGCGCGGGTGTACTCCGAGGTCATCCCGCACACCGCCAGCGTGGAGGAGATCAAGGAGCGCAATCCCCGTGCGGTCGTGCTGTCCGGCGGCCCGGCCAGCGTCTACGCCGACGGCGCCCCGCAACTGGATCCCGGGCTGTTCGACCTGGATGTCCCGGTGTTCGGCATCTGCTACGGCTTCCAGGCCATGGCGCAGGCGCTGGGGGGTACGGTGGCCCGCACCGGCACCAGCGAGTATGGCCGTACCGAATTGAAAGTCACCGGCGGGCAATTGCATTCGGATCTGCCGGTCACCCAGCCGGTGTGGATGAGTCACGGCGACGCGGTGACCGCTGCCCCGGCTGGCTTCGACGTGGTGGCGACCAGCTCCGGGGCGCCGGTGGCGGCGTTCGAGAACCGCGGACGCCGGCTGGCCGGAGTGCAGTACCACCCCGAGGTGATGCACACCCCGCACGGCCAGCAGGTGCTGAGCCGGTTTCTGCACGAGTTCGCCGGTATCGACGCCGCGTGGACCGCGGCCAACATCGCCGACGCGCTGGTCGAGCAGGTGCGTGCCCAGATCGGTGGTGGACGTGCGATCTGCGGGCTCTCCGGGGGTGTCGACTCGGCCGTCGCGGCGGCGCTGGTGCAGCGGGCCGTCGGTGATCAGCTGACCTGCGTGTTCGTCGACCACGGGTTGCTTCGCGCCGGGGAGCGGGGGCAGGTGCAACGCGACTTCGTCGCCGCCACGGGTGCCAACCTGGTCACCGTCGATGTCGCCGACCGGTTCCTCGAGGCGCTGTCCGGCGTCACCAATCCCGAGGGCAAGCGCAAGATCATCGGTCGTGAGTTCATCCGGGCCTTCGAAGGTGCGGTGCGTGACGCGTTGGGGGCGGCAGACGGTGATGTCGAGTTCCTCGTTCAGGGCACGCTCTACCCCGACGTGGTGGAATCCGGCGGCGGATCGGGAACCGCCAACATCAAGAGCCACCACAACGTCGGCGGTTTGCCCGGCGACCTGAAGTTCACGCTCGTCGAGCCATTGCGGCTGCTGTTCAAAGACGAGGTCCGTGCCGTCGGGCGGGAACTGGGTCTACCGGAGGAAATCGTTGCCCGCCAACCGTTTCCCGGCCCCGGTCTCGGTATCCGGATCGTCGGGGAGGTCACTGCGGGGCGCCTCGACACCCTGCGCCGCGCCGATGCCATCGCCCGCGAGGAACTGACGTCGGCGGGTCTGGATCATCAGATCTGGCAGTGTCCGGTGGTCCTGTTGGCCGATGTCCGTTCGGTGGGTGTGCAGGGCGACGGCCGCACCTACGGACATCCGATCGTGCTGCGCCCGGTCTCCAGCGAAGATGCGATGACTGCTGACTGGACCCGGGTGCCCTACGAAGTGCTGGAACGGATTTCGACCCGGATCACCAACGAGGTCCCTGAGGTGAACCGCGTGGTGCTGGATGTCACCAGCAAGCCGCCGGGCACCATCGAGTGGGAGTGACTAGGCGTCAGGCGGTTCGCGAGATTTGTCGATCGACTGGGCCAGAATGCCGGCCACCACTGCCTCGACGTTCGCCTCGATCGACGACGCCAGCGTCGCAGTCACGGCGGACACCGCGACCGTGCGGAACCGCACCAGCATGGTGATCAATTCCGCCATCTCGGTGTCCGGGGGCAGCTCCGCCCCGGGGTTGAGGCGATCGCCGATGTGCTCCACACCCGCGCGCACCAGGATGTCGCTGATCTGATCGACCAGCGGGATGATCTGTTCGTGCAGGTCGATCAGCTTGTCGGTGGCCACGCCGTACTGCCGGATCTCGTTGAACGCCTCGATCAGCTTCGGCCGCATGATCGTGGCGTCGACGCCGTCGTCCTCGAGTTTGATCACCCCGATGTCGACCATCCGGTCGAATCCGGGGTCGTCGTCGACCAATCGCCTGGCGTCGGCCAACGACATCCGTTCGGGCTTCTCGGTCGCCCAGCTGCCGGAGATCGCCGACTCCAGTCCCAGCATGTCGCCGACGTTCTTGCCCTGTTCCCAGGCTGAGAGCATCTCGTTGACGTGCGCGATGTTGTAGCCGCGGTCCAGCAGCGAGGTGATCAGTCGCAGACGGGTCAGGTGTGTGTCGTTGAAGAGCACGATGCGGCCGACCCGAAGCGGGGGGTGCAGAAGGCCGCGGTCGCGGTACACCCGGATGTTGCGGGTGGTGGTGCCGGCCAGTCGGGCGAGGTCCTCGATGCGGTATTCGCCGGATGCCGCCACGCCGTGCGGCTGGACGGCGGCGTCGAACAGCTGGGACACCGCAGCCTCGACCACATCCCGGGATCCGCGACGGATTCGTCGCAGGATCGTCGGGACCGGCCCGCTGGGCGGGCGAGGCTGCCTGGCTCCGGACATCTCAGGACATCTCAGGCCGTCGAGGTGACCACCCGGGGGCGCACGTCGTGTGCTACCGCGTGGTAATCCTCGAACTGGAATTGACGCATCTGTCGAAGATACTGGGTCGCGAACCCGGGGTACATCGAGGCGTTGAAACCGTCGGCGGTCAGGTACCAGCTGTTGCAGCCCGACATCCAGGTGGTCTTGGCCAGCCGCTGTTGCATGCGGTCGTTGTAGCGGCGCTGGACCTCGCCGCGGACGTCGAGGTAGCGCAGGTTCTGCCTCAGGATCGTGGTGATCCCGGTGACCGCGTAGTCCAGTTGGCCCTCGACGTAGACCAGCAGCGAGTTGTGGCCCGGCCCGGAGTTCGGCCCGCACATGAAGAACAGATTCGGATATCCGTGCGCGCTCGCGCTCTTGTACGCCTCGGCGTGGCCGGCCCATTCCTGCAGCAGCGACCGGCCCCCCAGCCCGGTGACGGGAAACGGCGGCCCGGACAGGTGCACGTCGTACCCGGTCGCGAACACGATCGCGTCGACGTGGTGCTCGAGGCCATCGGCGGTGCGGATCCCGACCGGGCTCAGGGTGGCGATCGGCCAGTCGATCAGCTTGCAGTTGTCGCGCTGCAGCGCCGGGTAGTAGTCGCTGGAGATCAGCATCCGCTTGCAGCCGGGAGTGAAATCCGGGGTCAGCTGGCGGCGCAGCCAGGGATCGGCGACGGTGCGGCGCAGATGTGCTTTGCCCAGCCGACCGACCAGACGGCTCAGCGGGGTGTTCCACACCAGCGCGGTGGCGCTGGCCTCGTGGCCCCAGAACAACGCCTGGCGGGCGAGTTCCTGGGCGGCTGGCACTTTGGCGAACAGCGACTGCACCGCCGCGGGCATCGGAACGTCCAGGCGCGGGAGCACCCAGCCCGGGGTGCGCTGGAACACCTTGACGAACTCAGCGGTCTTGACCAGTTCGGGAACGATCTGCACGGCGCTGGCGCCGGTGCCGATCACCGCGACGCGCTTACCGGTGAAGTCGTAGTCGTGGTCCCAGGCCGCGCTGTGGATCTTGTGGCCTTCATAGGTGTTGATGCCGCGGATGTCGGGCAGCTTGTGATCTGCCAGTGGGCCACCCGCGAGTACGACGGTTCGTGCCTGGAACCGCTTGCGCCTGTTGGTGGTCGCGGTCCACACCCCGGCGGCCTCGTCGAAGCGCAGGCCGATGATCTCGGTGTTGAAGGTGATCAACGGCCGTAACCCGTGCTGGTCGGTCAGGTCCTCGATGTGTCGGCAGATCTCGTCACCTGACGGGTAGGCCCGTGACCAGGAAGGGTTCTTGACGAACGAGAACGAGTACAGCAGTGACGGGATGTCGCAGGCCACACCGGGATAGGTGTTGTCGCGCCAGGTCCCTCCGACGCGGTCGGCGCGTTCGACGACGACGATGTCGTCGACTCCGGCCTGTCTGAGTTTGATCGCGGTGCCCAGGCCGGTGAAGCCGGCGCCGACGATCAGCGTGTCGTGGACATGCTTGGGAGCGGCCATGTCTCAGGCCGCCGGCTCGTGGGTGAGTTCCTTGAACCACGACGGGATCGGTTTGAGCAGCGCCTTGGGGTAGTAGTCAGAGGCCCAGACCATCGGGTTGGCCAGCCAGTGATACGGGTTGTTCGGTTTGACCACCACGCGCGCGTGCAGCTTCAGGATCTGGTAGGTCGGAACCCGCCAGGTGCTCTCGCTGCGTTCGCCGAGCGTCTTGAAACGCTTCATCGCGTTGTAGAGCTTCTCGGGCTGCAGGCCCATGTCGACGATGTTGTTGCGCATCCGGTTCAGTAGCGGGATGTACATGATGGCGCCGATGATTACGCCGGGCGTGGCGACATTGCCGACGAACTGGACCAGCAGGCGGCGCACGTCGGCCTGCCCGATCATGTTGAGGACCTCGAAATCGACGGCGATGTGCCGGGACTCGTCGTTGTTGATCTTCTCGAAAACCTGGTGACAAACCGGGTCGTGTACCTCTTCGAGCAGGAACTTCAACAGCGCGCCGTCGAGCGCCACCTCGAGCATCGGGATGACGGTGCCCAGGATCGACAGCGACATGTCGTCGGCGTAGGTGTCGAGCCATTCGATCGCCAGCCGGATGTTGACGTTCGGCTCCGGCATCTCGCCGTCGTCGAGCATCCCCCACCGCTTCATCAGGGCCAGTTCGGCATTCGCATGGCGCTGTTCCTCGGCGTGGAAGTAGCGGTAGATCTCGGCGATCGTCGGCGTCGGCGCCTTCTTGGCCATCGCGGCGAACCCACGCGCCCCGACATTCTCGATCCAGCACAGGTCGGCCATGAACGCCTTGAGCTTGGGCCGCATCTCGTCGGTGATCGTCTCGGCACCCGGAGCGTCCCAGTCGATGTCGGCCAGCGCCCACTGGCGATCTTTGATCTTCGCAAGCATGACATCCATGTCGATCGCCATGATTCCTCCTAGGGGATGACCCGAGTGGTGAAACCGACGGCACGGGTGTACACCGTCGGAGTGAAACGCTTGATGCCCCAGCCGATCCGGGCTTCGGGCTGCGGCATGCAGTAGAGGCCACCGCGGTCGAGGGTGTCCAGGCACATCCGCGCGACCCGCTCGGCGGAGAAGCCGGTCCAGCGCATCAGTTGGTCGGCCAGCTGGGTGGACTTGGCCGAGATCCGGCCTGCGCCGACGATGTTGGTCTTGACGAAGGTGGGGCACAGCACGGTGACGTTCACACCGGTGCCCGCCATTTCGGCGGCCAGGGTCTCCGACAGCGACAGGGTGCCCGCTTTGCTGACGTTGTAGGCGGCCATGCCGGGTGCGGCACCGAACGCGGCTGCCGAGGCGACGTTGATGATGCCCGCAGGCCGGCCTGCTTCCCGCAGGATCGGGGCGAATACGTGGCACCCGTGGATCGGACCCCACAGGTTGATGTCGAGCACCCAGGTCCAGTCGGCGAGGTCGGACTCGCCGATCATGGCTCCGCCGGCGCCGACGCCCGCGTTGTTGATCACCAGTGTCGGTGGGCCGTCGAACCAGGACTGGGCCTCTTCGGCGAGGTGATGCACCTGTTCGATCTGGGTGACGTCGCACGGGACTGCCAGGGCCTTGCCGCCGTCGGTTTCGATGGCTTTAGATGTCACGCGCGCGGTGTCGACGGCGATGTCGCTGCACACCACACGGCCACCACGGCGGGCCAGTTCGGTGGCGAACGCGGCACCGATACCGCTGCCGGCGCCGGTGATGACCGCGTCGGCGCCGTGGCTGCGCCGTGGGGATCCCAGCCCGAACAGGTCGATCATTCAGCTCACCCGCCCGATGCTGTTGGTACGCAATAGTTCTGTGACGAACTCCGCGATCTCCCGCATCGCGGGTGCGGCTTCGGGGGTGAGCCTGGGTAGAGCATGGAAGACGTGTACTTGGCCGGGCCAGATCTGCAGGGAGCACCGGCCGCCGGCGGCGGCGAGGTCGTCGGCGAGGCTGATGGCGTCGGCGGCGAGCATCTCCGCACCGCCGGCATGGATCAGCGTCGGCGGCAACGGGCGTCCGCCGGCGACGTCGAGCGCCAGTCGCGGGTGGGTGGATTCGATTCCGGTGCAGTACAACTCGACCAGCCGGGCAGCGTCGCGGGACCGGATCGCCGGGTCGGGGCAGGTCCGCTCGCGGGAGCGGGCCAGGTTGAACGTCAGATCCACCAGCGGGGAGAGCAGTACAAGGCCCGCGGGATGGCAGACGTCGGGCTGCAGCATCAGGTCGACGGCGAGATGTCCCCCTGCCGAGTCGCCGGCGACGACGATCTGCTCGGCAGGGAACCCGCACTGATCGGTCAGCCACTCCCAGCCATGCCGGACATCGTCTGCGGCGGTGGGGAACCGGTGCCGCGGTGCCAACCGGTAGTCGATGCTGAAGACCGGGATTCCGGTCAGTTGCGACAGCCATGAGGCGAGACGTCGGTGTGTTCGTGGTGAGCACAAGGCGTAGCCGCTGCCGTGGACCAAGTAGATCGCTTTGAGGCCATCGGACTTCGGTTGACGGGCAACGCCTTTGCCGTAGACCCACTCGCCGACAACCCGGTGTCCGGGGGAGGTTCTGGTGTCGACCGGGACGACCTCGGTGCCGGCCAGGGACGGCCCGAAGGTGTCCATGATCCGGGCCACGATCTGTCGCGAGGTCCACAGGCCCCAGGCCCGGTCGGCCGGGAGCACGCTGCTGAGCTGGCGCAGCGTCAGGCTGCTGATGAGCACGGCACTGCGAGACCGGAGCGACCCTCGCTCTGGCAGGGGAGGCGCCTGCTCGTCTTTCGGCACGCTTCGGAGTACATCCCGAATGGTGACATTTGTCAATGGCACCATTTGCCACTGCGCCTGTCTGTGCGCCCGTTCATACTGCGCTGGCGGCGTGACCCACTCGCACTTCTGTGCCATGGGCGCAGCCTCGATGTGGGGAAACTTCGGTTGACGCTGTCGGGGGCGGGGTGTTTACTGGGGCTGTCGAACATATATTCGAACACAGTGTCTGGGTCAGGTGTTGCGAGAGGGGCTGCTGTGGCATTGGCGATGAACGTCGACAGGCCTCTGTCGCACCGCGCTGAGCAGGTAGAACAGCTCCGAAGGCAGATGGCTTCGGTGTCGGAGAAGATGGCTGCCAAAGGCGGGGGAAGCCGCCGGGTGCAACCTCCGCCAACCGGGCCCTCGCCCGCCGCGGATTCTTTGCTGTCGTTGCCGGAATCCACGGCTGAGCTGCCTGCCGACCCCCTGCCCCGCGGAACTGTGGCGGTGCTGTCGGGGGCTCGGTCGCTGGAACTGAGCATGGTGGCGGCGGTGACGGCCGGGGGTGGTCACGCCGCGATCATCGGCCAGCCCGACATCGGTCTGCTCGCCGCGGTGGAGATGGGAGCGGACCTGAGCAGGATCGCCGTCATCCCGGAACCGGGAGCAGACCCGGTCGAGGTGGCCGCGGTCCTGATGGACGGGATGGATCTGGTGGTCCTCGGACTGGGCGGCCGGTCGGTGCCGCCGACTCGGGCCAGAGCGGTGGTCGCCCGGGCGCGGCAGCGGGGATGCACGTTGCTTGTCACCGATGGAGACTGGCAGGGAGCCTCCGCCCGGCTGGACGCGCACGTCAGTGGCTACGAGATCGCTGGCGGGGGGAGCCCGGGATCCGGGCGGATCTGCCGGGTGCGGCTGGCCATGCGCGCCCGGGGACGCCCGGTCCGTGCGCTGGGAGGCTAGAGGTGGCCGCTTCCAGGGTCCTGGCGCTCTGGTGCATGGACTGGCCGGCCGTGGCCGCGGCGGCAGCCGTCGGCCTGCCCTCGACGGTGCCGGCCGCGGTCACGCTGGCCAACCGGGTCATCGCGTGCTCGGCCGCGGCACGCGCAGCGGGTGTGCGTCGAGGGTTGCGGCGCAGAGAGTCGCAGGCCCGCTGCCCGGAACTGCATGTCGTCACCGCTGACCCCGCCCGCGATGCCCGGCACTTCGAGCACGTCACGACCGCGGTCGATGAGTTGGTGCCGCGGGCCGAGGTGTTGCGTCCCGGGCTGCTGGCCTTGTCGGTCCGCGGCGCTGCCCGCTACTTCGGGTCGGAGCAGGCGGCCGCCGAACGATTGGTCGACGCGGTGGCTGCCGCCGGCGTGGAGTGCCAGGTCGGCATCGCCGACCAGCTGCCCACCGCTGTTTTCGCCGCGCGGGCCGGCAGGATCATCGGTCCTGGCGAGGACGCCCTGTTCCTGTCGGAGATGTCGGTCCGGCAGCTGGCCGCCGAACCGAGCCTGGCGCCCGTCACCCGGGAAGGCTTGGTCGACCTGCTGTGGCGCTTGGGTATTCGCAAGATCGGGCAGTTCGCTGAGCTGTCCCGAAGTGATGTGTCCTCCCGGTTCGGGGCCGATGCGGTAGCCGCACACCGTCTCTCCCGCGGAGAGCCCACCCGACCGCCATCGGGACGGGAGCCCGAACAGGAACTCGACGCGGTGATGGACTGTGACCCACCCATCGACCGGGTGGACGCTGCGGCTTTTGCCGGGCGTTCGCTGGCCGGGATGCTGCACCGCAGCCTCGAAGCCGCGGGAGTGGGCTGCACCAGGCTGGCCATTCACGCTGTGACTGCCAACGGGCAAGAGCTGGAACGTGTCTGGCGGTGCGCGGAACCGCTGACCGAGGACGCCACCGCAGACCGGGTGCGCTGGCAGTTGGACGGTTGGTTGAATCGGCGCAACAAAGATGATCGTCCGTGCGCGCCGGTCACCGTGCTGCGACTGCGTCCGGTGGAGGTGGTGTCGGCCGAGGCCCTGCAGCTTCCGTTGTGGGGAGGCGTCGGGGAGGAGGACAGGCTGCGGGCGCGGCGGGCTCTGGTGCGGGTGCAGGGCCTGCTGGGCCCCGACGCTGTCAAGGTGCCGGTGCTCAGCGGAGGGCGAGGTCCTGCCGAACGCATCACGTTCACCGATCTCGGTGATGAGGTTGTGCCACAAGCGAACCCGGACCAGCCATGGCCGGGTAGACTTCCCGAACCATCGCCGACCGTACTGCTCGACGATCCGGTCGAATTGTTCGACGTCGAGGGCAACCCGGTGCGGGTCACTGCGCGGGGACTGTTCTCCGCGGCGCCGTTCCAGCTGAATGCGCCCGGCCGCAACGGCCGGTTGTCCTGGTGGGCCGGCCCGTGGGTTGTTGATGAACGCTGGTGGGACCCAGGCCTGCAACATGGCCGGACGGCTCGAGTGCAGGTGCTGCTCGGCAGTGACCAGGCCTTGCTGCTGTGCTACCGGCAGCGGCAGTGGTACCTCGAGGGTGTCTACGAGTGATCCAGCTGCTTGGCGAACGCACCCACGCGGGAGATGAACCGGTCGAAGAACGCCGCGGGGTCGACATCGACACCGATGAGAGCGTTGGGTTCTCGTCCCCACCGCCGACTCCAGTCGGCGATCGTCATCCCGCGCGTCAGCGTGCCGGTCAGCTCGACACCAACCGGTGCCGGTCGGGACCGCACCAGCCCGGTGTCCAACGCGACCGCAGCAGCCAGCGGGTCGTGCAGGTGGGCCAGGTAGCCCTCGCCCTGATCGTGGTGGAACTCGAAGTAGAACCTCATCGCGTCTTCGAGCACCCGGATCAGTGGGTTGGAGGCGGCCGACGCCGCCCCGCGGTCGTCGTCCACCGACATCGGGGTCCAGGAGGACCCGGCAGCTGCCGCCAGCCGGCCCAACAGTTGCGGGGTCATCGCGATGTTCTCGGTGAGGTTGAGCCCCAGCACGATCGGGAGATGGCCGACTTCGGAGTCCCACGCGGCGAACACCTCCGCCGCTGACTCCGGGTCGACGCTGACGTTCCATTCCGCCACCGGGGTGGTGTTGCCGCGGTAGTCGAACGCACCGCCCATGATGACCAACCGTCTGAGCAGTCTCGGCAGGGTGGGGTCGGCGCGCAACGCCAGCGCCAGGTTGGTCAGCGGTCCGGTGGCGACCCCGATCAGCTCCCCGGGATGGGCATGTGCGGCCCGCACCCACGCTTCGGCGGCATCGTAGGGGGTCAGGCTCGTGGTCGGTGCAGGAAGTCGCGCATGGCCCAGGCCGTACGGTCCGTGGGTGTCCTCGGCGGTGCGCAGTGGGGTCTGCAGCGGGTTCTCCGAACCCATCGACACCGGCACATCGGTGATCCCACACAGTTCCAACAGGGCCAGGTTGTTCCGGCAGACCTGCCGCACGGGAACGTTTCCCGCGGTCGAGGCGATACCGACAAGCTCGGCCTCGGCACTGCCGAACAGGTAGACCAGTGCCATCGCATCGTCGACGCCGGTGTCGACATCGAGGAAAACCGGTTGTCGCACCCCGGTCACCAGTGCACGCCGGGCACCAACCGCACCGCCCTCTTGACGGTGCGGGGCACCCGGAGCGCGGTAGCTGGCCGAGCCGGGCGTCTGGGGCTGCGCGGCACCGGCGGCGGCGCCGGACGCTCCTGCGAAACACCGCGTGCCGCAGCTGAATCGGGGTAACCAAGGTACAGCTGGTGCAGCACCCGGCGGGACAGCTTCGGGGTGAAGTACATCCCCAGGTCCGACAGCGTGCCGATCGGTGTGTCGATGCGTGCGGGCTTTTCCACCAGGCCGCGGACCACCATGGCGGCAGCGTGTTCGGCGGAGATCGGTGGCATCGGGTTGAGCTTACGTGACGGGGCGATCATCGGCGTCTTGACCAACGGCATGTGGATGGTGGTGAACGTGATGTGATCGGACAGAGTTTCGGTCCCGACGACCTCGGCGAACGCATCCAGCGCGGCCTTGCTGGGGATGTAGGCGCTGTACTTCGGACTGCTGGCCTGCACTCCGGCGCTGGAGACGTTGACCACATGGCCGAATTGTCGTTCGCGCCAGTGCGGAAGCAGCGCAAGCACCATCCGGACCGGCCCGAAGTAGTTGACCGCCATCACGCGTTCGTAGTCGTGCAACCTGTCGGTGGAGGCCACCACCGACCGTCGGATGGACCGCCCGGCATTGTTGACCAGATAGTCGACGTGCCCGAAACGGCCCAGGATGTCCTTGACGGTGTGTTCCACCGCCGCCGAATCGGTGACATCACAGGTGAATGCGTGCGCGTCGCCGCCGGCGGCGCGGATCTCGGCGATCAGCCCGTCGAGGGCTTCGGCGTTGCGCGCCAACGCGAACACGGTGGCGCCGCGCGCGGCCACCGCGACCGCCGACGCCCGGCCGATACCGCTGGAGGCGCCGGTGATGATCACGTGCTTGCCCACCAGCGGGCCGGCGGCGTCGTCGCGCCGCGCGCGGTTGGGGTCGAGCTGCGCGACCCAGTGACGCCACAGCTGGGGGGCGTAGGATGCGAACTCCGGAACCGCGATTCCGCTGCCCTGCAAAGCTTCCTGGGTGCGTTCACAGCTGAACGTCGGCGCGAGGTCGACCACGTCGAGGATCTCACCCGGAATGCCGAGCTGGGTGGCGGCCATGTTGCGGATGACCTTCGCCCGACCGGTGGCCTGCAGCAACGGCGTCGCCGCCGCACGGGGCAGCGATCCGACCAGCGGCGGCAGCCCGGCCGCCGGTGCGAGTCCGCGGTAGATTCCCCGCAGTCCGATCGTCTTCGGTGCGGTCAGGTGGAACGTCTGGCCGTCGCGTCCGTCGAGGTGCATGAGCGTGGTGATCGCGTCGACCACGTAATCCACAGGGACGAGGTTCGTGCGTGCGGAGTCCGGCAACACCATCGGTGTGAAACGCGGCAGCGAGGCGAGCCGGGCAAGCACCGGAAAGAAGTAGTACGGGCCGTCGGCCTTGTCGATCTCTCCGGTCCTGGAGTCGCCGACGACCACCGCGGGACGGTAGATCCGGTACCGGAGTCCGTCGGCCGACCGCACCAGCAGTTCGGCTTCGAACTTGGTCTGGTGGTAGGGCGTCGGAAGGTCTTGGGCGACGTCGAAGTCGTCTTCGGTGAACACCCCGCGGTGTGTTCCGGCGACCGCGATCGACGACACGTGGTGCAACGTCGCATCCAGCCGGCGCGCCAACGCGATCACGGCGCGGGTGCCGTCGACGTTGGCAGCCCGCTGCGGATCCGCAGCAGCGGTGATGTCGTAGATCGCCGCGCAGTGCACGAGATGGTCGACCCGGCCGATCTCGACGACGGCGGCGTCGGTGAGGCCGAGATCGGGTGCGGTCAGGTCACCGACCAGGGGTACCACGCGCTCGTCCCAGTGCTGCGCCAGCTGTTCGAACCGGCTGAGCGACCCGCGACGCACCAGTACGTGCACCGCCTCGCTGTCAGGAAGGGCCAGGATCCGGTCCACCAGATGCCGACCGATAAACCCGGTACCGCCGGTAACGACATAGCGCATGCGACACATGGTCACCTGCGGACGGAGAAACGTCAATGCCGAACCGGGCACGGAGCAGTGCCCGCTAACCTCGCCTCATGCCTATCGATCCGAACGCCATCGGCGTCACGACGCCGCCTCAGATCTTCGAGTGGACCGACCGCGACACGCTGATCTATGCGCTCGGCGTGGGCGCGGGCACCGGCGATCTCGCGTTCACCACCGAGAACAGTCACGGGATCGAACAGCAGGTGCTGCCCACCTATGCCGTGATCGCCTGCTCGCCGTTCGCCGCCGTCACCGAGATCGGGACGTTCGACTTCAGCAAGCTGTTGCACGGGTCCCAGTCCATTCGGGTGTTCGCGCCGCTGCCCGCGGCCGGAAGGCTCAGCGTCGTCTGCGAAGTCGCCGACATCCAGGACAAGGGTGAGGGCAAGAACGCGATTGTGATGCTGAAGGCCAGCGGCAGTGACCCCGACACCGGTGCGGCCGTCGCCGAGACGCTGGCGACGCTGGTGATCCGCGGCGAAGGCGGCTTCGGGGGGCAACCCGGTCAGCGCCCGGCCGCACCCGAGATCCCCGAACGCGACCCCGACGCCCGGGTGGCGCTGCCCACCCGCGAGGACCAGGCGCTCATCTACCGACTGTCCGGCGACCGCAACCCGCTGCACAGCGACCCCTGGTTCGCCCGGGAGCTGGCAGGCTTCCCCAGGCCGATCCTGCACGGCCTGTGCACCTACGGGGTCGCCGGGCGGGCACTGGTCGCCGACCTCGGTGGCGGTGATGCCTCGAAGGTCACCGCGGTCTCGGCGCGATTCACCTCACCGGTCTTCCCCGGTGACGTGCTGACCACATCGATCTGGCGTCTGGAATCCGGCCGGGCGGTCTTCCGCACCGAGGCCGCGAACCCTGACGGGTCCGAGGTGCGCCCGGTGCTCGAGGACGGCACGGTTTCCTACGTGAGTTGAGGCGCCGATCTTGACCCTGTCAAAACGTTTGCTGGGCTGGTACGTTCTCTGTGCAGGGGGACGGCCTGAAGACGCGTGTAACCGGGGTGGGTGAATGTTCGATGCTTTGCGGAGTTCTCCCGCTGCATCCATAAGCCCTGTCCTGTGGCGATCCGACCAGTACTACTGGTTTACTGCGGTCCTCGCTGGGCGGGGGCTGCAGGCGTTGACATCCCGGCTGGTGGCGGGTGGAGTGCTGGCCCTCGGGCTGCTGCCGGTCGCCCTGATGGCCAGCCCGCTCGGCCCCCAGGGGCCGGCATCGCGGGTGGCTGCCGTGGTGATCGCCGTCTGCTGCGGGGCGATGGCCGTCGTCTGGTTGCGTCACTTCTGGCCTGCCCGGGTGGTGTCGCTGACCTGCGTCATCGTCGAGTCGTTCGCCATCGGCGCCGCCGCGTTGATCGTGTCCAGCCCGATCGTCGGGTTCCTGGTTGCCACGACCTACGTCCTGCTGACCGCGTACGTGGTGTGCTTCCACGCCCCACGTTTGCTGGCGGTGACCGGGCTGGTTGCGATGGCGGTGCTGGCGGTGCTGTTTATGCGGTTGGCCGCCGCAGATCTGCCGCTGGCTCTGATCGCCACCGGGGTGGTGGTGCTGATCAACGTCTTCATCGCGTTCGTCTGCAGGGCAGGCATCAAGCTGATCCAGCCGGACGCCCTCGACACCGATTACGAGCAACTCACCGGCCTGCTGCACCGTGACGCCTTCTATCGCGGTGTCGCGACCTTGCTGGCGTCGCGGAGCCGCAGCGACGACAGGTATCTGGTCGTGGTCGCGGTGAACATCGACAGCTTCTCGCTGCTACTCGGTCTGTCGGGCGCGCGCGGAGGCAACCGGGCACGGGTGATGGTGGGCCAGGCGCTGCGCGAGACCGTCCGGCACAACGCGATCGTCGCTCATGTCTCTGACGGCGGTTTCCACGACTTCCTGGTCGCCGACACGTTCACCACCGCCGATGCGTCGCCTCTGGTGGAGCGGATTCGCGGCGCGATCGCCACCACGCCGCAGCGGCTGACGGCCAGCATCGGGGTGGTGGTGACACCGCTGGCCCCGTTGGCGGCCGAACCTCCCGATGAAGTGGTCGACAAGCTGATCGCGATTGCCACCACGGCGATCAATCAGGCGCGGATGGCCGGCGGCAACCAGGTTCGTTATGTGCTGCGGCCGACGCTGGGTGAGGACGGCGACGACGGTGACGACGGCGACGACGGCGACTTGCCCGACACCGACAAGACCGCCTGAGAGACTCCCTCGCATATCGAACACCTGTTCGATATGCTGGTGAGATGGGTTGGCACAACGGTCCGCCGAGCTGGACGGAGATGGAGCGCGTCCTCAATGGCCGATCGCCCCGGCCCGCCGGGGATGGCCGATCGCCCCGGCCCGCCGGGGATGGCAAGCCGCGCCGCAGCGGGTTACCGCTGGACGAGCCGCACGGCGACGGTGGGGACAGTCCGGCGTGGTCGCGCAAGCGGGGCCGGTACCAACCTGTCGATGTGCACCGGTCGGGCTCGGTGACGCCCTATGCCGAATTGCACACCCACTCGGCCTACAGCTTTCTCGACGGAGCGAGCACGCCGGAAGAACTCGTCGAGGAGGCCGCCCGGCTCGATCTGCGGGCCATCGCGCTGACCGATCACGACGGGCTCTACGGGGTGGTGCGGTTCGCCGAGGCGGCCAGGGAGTTGGACATGGCCACGGTGTTCGGAGCCGAGCTGTCCCTGGGTGGGGGCAGTCGCACCGAGGACCCCGACCCTCCCGGGCCGCACCTGCTGGTGCTCGCGCGGGGGCCGGAAGGCTACCGGCGGCTGTCGAGGCAGCTGTCCTCGGCGCACCTGGCAGGCGGGGAGAAGGGCAAACTGCGCTACGACTTCGACGCGCTGACCGACGCGGCGGGAGGGCACTGGCAGATCCTGACGGGCTGCCGCAAAGGCCATGTTCGGCAGGCTCTCTGCGACGGTGGGCCGGATGCGGCGGCGCGGGCGCTCGCTGATCTGGTCGACCGGTTCGGCCGCGAGCGGGTCAGTATCGAACTCACCCATCACGGCCACCCGCTCGACGACGAGCGCAATACCGCGCTGGCGGCGCTCGCACCCCGGTTCGGGGTCAACATCGTCGCGACGACCGGTGCGCATTTCGCCGAGCCGGCACGCGGGAGGCTGGCGATGGCGATGGGGGCGATCCGGTCCCGGCGCTCCATGGAGGAAGCGGCGGGTTTCCTTGCCCCGCTGGGTGGTTCGCATCTGCGCTCGGGTGAGGAAATGGCACGTATTTTCGCGGGGACGCCCGAGGTGGTGACGGCCGCGGCCGAGCTCGGCGAGCAGTGCGCCTTCGGCCTGGCTCTGATCGCGCCGCAGTTGCCGCCGTTCGATGTTCCCGAGGGCCATGACGAGATCAGCTGGTTGCGGCACCTGGTCGCCGAGGGCGCCCGGGACCGCTACGGCCCGCCCGAGCGCGCGGCCCGCGCGTACGCCCAGATCGAACACGAGCTGATGATCATCGAACAGTTGAATTTCCCGGGCTACTTCCTGGTGGTGCACGACATCATCCGGTTCTGCCGGCTCAACGACATCCTGGCCCAGGGCAGGGGCTCGGCGGCCAACTCGGCGGTCTGTTACGCGCTCAAGGTCACCAACGTCGACCCGGTGGCCAACGAGTTGTTGTTCGAACGCTTTCTGTCACCGGCCCGCGACGGGCCGCCCGACATCGACATCGACATCGAATCGGACCTGCGGGAGAACGTGATCCAGTACGTCTACCAACGCTACGGCCGGGAGTACGCCGCACAGGTGGCCAACGTGATCACCTATCGCGGTCGCAGCGCGGTGCGGGACATGGCTCGGGCGCTCGGATTCTCCCAAGGTCAGCAGGATGCCTGGAGCAAGCAGATCAGTCGGTGGAACGGTCTGGCCGACTCGCCCGATGTGGAGGGCATTCCCGACCAGGTGGTCGATCTGGCCATGCAGATCTCCAACCTGCCCAGGCACATGGGCATCCACTCCGGCGGCATGGTGATCTGTGACCGTCCGATCGCCGACGTGTGCCCGGTGGAGTGGGCGAGGATGGAGAACCGCAGCGTGCTGCAATGGGACAAGGACGACTGCGCGGCAATCGGTTTGGTGAAGTTCGACCTGCTCGGTCTCGGCATGCTCTCGGCGCTGCACTACGCCATCGACCTGGTGTCCGAGCACAAGGGTGTCGAGGTGGATCTGGCCAAGCTGGATCTGGGCGAGCAGCCGGTGTACGAGATGCTGCAGCGGGCGGACTCCGTCGGGGTGTTCCAGGTGGAGTCGCGGGCGCAGATGGCCACGCTACCCAGGCTGAAGCCGCGGGTCTTCTACGACCTGGTGGTCGAGGTGGCGTTGATCCGCCCGGGGCCGATCCAGGGTGGCTCGGTGCACCCGTACATCAAGCGGCGCAACGGTCTGGAGCGGGTCACCTACGACCATCCGTCGATGGAGCCGGCGTTGCGAAAAACCCTGGGTATCCCGCTGTTCCAAGAACAGCTGATGCAGTTGGCCGTGGACTGTGCCGGATTCTCCGCGGCCGAAGCCGATCGGCTGCGCCGCGCGATGGGCTCGAAACGCTCTACGGAGAAGATGCGCCGGTTGCGGGGCCGGTTCTTCGACGGGATGGCAGAGAAGCACGGTATCACCGGTGAGGTGGCCGAGCGGATCTACGAGAAGTTGGAAGCTTTTGCCAATTTCGGTTTCCCGGAAAGTCATTCGCTGAGTTTCGCGTCGCTGGTGTTCTATTCCTCGTGGTTCAAGCTGCACCATCCCGCAGCGTTCTGTGCCGCGTTGCTGCGGGCGCAGCCGATGGGTTTCTACTCTCCGCAATCCCTGGTCGCCGATGCGCGCAGGCACGGCGTCGTGGTGCACGGGCCAGATGTCAATGCCAGCCTCGCGCACGCCACGCTGGAGAACCGCGGTCTGGAGGTGCGGCTCGGGCTCGGTAGTGTCCGGCATCTGGGGGTCGAGCTGGCCGAGTGTCTGGTCGAGGAGCGGAAGACCAACGGCCACTTCGCTTCTCTACTCGATCTGACCGGGCGGCTGCAACTGTCGGTGCCGCAGGCCGAGGCGCTGGCCACCGCCGGGGCGCTGGGCTGCTTCGGGGTCTCCCGGCGGGAAGGGCTGTGGGCCGCGGGTGCGGCAGCCACCCAACGCCCCGACCGGCTGCCCGGTGTCGGGTCGGCGTCGCACGTCCCGTCACTTCCCGGGATGACCGAGCTGGAGCTGGCTGCCGCCGACGTGTGGGCGACCGGCGTCTCGTCGGACAGCTATCCGACCCAGTTCCTGCGGGAGGACCTTGATGCCCTGGGCGTGGTGCCTGCCGATCAATTGTTGTCGGTGCCCGACGGCACCCGGGTGCTGGTCGCGGGGGCGGTCACGCATCGGCAGCGGCCCGCCACCGCCCAGGGGGTGACGTTCATGAACCTCGAGGACGAGACGGGGATGGTCAATGTGCTGTGCTCGCCCGGAGTGTGGTCGCGTCATCGCAGGCTGGCGCAGACAGCGTCGGGGCTGGTGGTGCGCGGCATCGTGCAGAACGCCACCGGCGCGGTCACCGTGATCGCCGACCGGATGGGGAAGCTCAGCATGCGGGTGACGTCCAAGTCCCGCGACTTCCGCTGAGTCACCCCCCGCCGGAACGGTATTCCAGCAGCGAAAACCCGAGGGAACCCCTGCTGGAATACCGTTCCGGCGGAGGTAGTCTCGAAAAGTGACCCTCAACCTGTCTGCCGATGAAGTCCTGACCACCACACGCTCGGTGCGCAAGCGGCTGGATTTCGACAAGCCGGTCCCGCGTGAGGTCCTGATGGAGTGCCTCGAGATCGCACTACAGGCGCCGACCGGGTCGAACAACCAAGGCTGGCAATGGATGTTCGTCGAGGACCCGGACAAGAAGGTGGCGCTCGCCGACATCTACCGGACCAACGCGACACCGTACCTGTCGATGGAGAAGCCGCAGACCGGTGACATCCGCGACCAGCAGCGCCCCCGGGTGACCGACTCGGCGAAGTACCTCAACGAGCACCTCCACCGGGTGCCGGTGATGCTGATCCCGTGTCTGGAAGGCAAACCGCTCGACACCCCGTCGGGTCAGAGTGCAGGGTTCTGGGGTTCGCTGCTGCCCGCGGTGTGGAGCTTCATGCTGGCGTTGCGTTCCCGCGGGCTGGGGTCGGCATGGACGACGCTGCACCTGCTCGGCGACGGCGAGAAGCAGGCCGCAGACATTCTCGGTATCCCATTCGACAACTACAGCCAGGCAGGCCTGTTCCCGATCGCGTACACCAAGGGCACCGATTTCCGTCGCGCCACCCGGCTGCCGGCCGAACAGCTCACCCACTGGGACACCTGGTAGTCACACCGCGCCGGGAAAACCGTGCTGGCGCCACGCTTCGTACACCGCGACGGCGGCGGCGTTGGACAGGTTCAGCGACCTGCGCCCGCTCAGCATCGGAATCCGTGCCTGCGCGGTGATGTGCGGGTCGCGCAGCGTCGTCTGATCCAGCCCGGTGGGTTCCGGACCGAACATCAGCACATCACCGGGCGCATAGGCGATTTCGGCGAACGACATGGTGGCGTGCGCGGTGAACGCGAAAACGCGTGCCGGCATCAGTGCGGCCCAGGCGGCGTCCAGGTCGGGGTGCACGGTGACTGACGCCAGGTCGTGATAGTCCAGACCGGCGCGGCGCAGTTTGGGTTCGGACAGGTCGAATCCGAGCGGTTCGACCAGATGCAGTTCGCAGCCGGTTCCGGCGACCATCCGGATCGCGTTGCCGGTATTCGGCGCGATCCGCGGCGAGAAGAACATCACCTTGAACATGGCACGGCAGTCCTTCCTCGGGCGGGTGACCGCGATAATGCCTCCATGGTCGAGCAAAGCAACTGGATGCGACAGGTCGAAGCGGATCCCGGGCATTCCCACTGGTATGTCGAGCGATTCCGGGCGATGGCGCGCGCCGGTGACGATCTGGCCGGGGAGGCACGCCTGGTCGACGCGATGGCCCCCCGCGGTGCCCACATCCTCGATGCCGGCTGCGGACCCGGGCGGTTGGGCGGGTACCTGGCCGCGTGCGGCCACCGGGTTGTCGGCGTCGACGTCGACCCGACCCTCATCGAGGCTGCCGAACAGGACCATCCCGGACCGCGCTGGCTCGTCGGCGACCTCGCCGAGCTCGACCTACCCGCGCACGGGATCATCGAACCGTTCGACATCATCGTGTCGGCAGGCAACGTGATGACATTCCTCGCCCCGAGCACGCGGGTGCCGGTGCTGACTCGACTGCTCGCGCACCTCAAGGAGGACGGTCGCGCGGTGATCGGCTTCGGGGCGGGGCGTGACTACGAGTTCAGCGAGTTCCTCGCCGACGCAGCACACGCAGGGTTCGCGACCGACCTGCTGTTGTCGGCATGGGACGTGCGGCCGTTCACCGAGGACTCCGAGTTCCTCGTTGCGCTGCTTCGCCCGTCGTGACCGGACACGACGAGCTACGCGGACAGGCCGAGTTCGTCTTCGTACGCGGCGATGGCGACCAGACCGGTATGGGTGTCGACATCGACGACTTCGCCGCCCATCACCCTCATCATGGGTGAGTCGACGATCAGCGCGAGATCGGCCAGCGTGGACAGGTCGTCGTCATCTCGGTACATCGCACCTCCAGTTTTGTGAAACCCAGCTTACCCGGTGCCTCGTGATCTCAATCACACCGACTCACCAATTATTCAGTCTCCGTTGTCATCTCCCGACGTCGAAGTCGTAACGATCGGCTATCGGTTCAATCGGCGCCCCGCGTTTGCTGGCATCGCCGGCAACGGTTGGGTCACGGGTTTGCGGGCTCGTTCTGTTCAGTGACAACTGTGGAAACCCACCGACTTGGCTGGCATACTCTTCGAATTGCCAGGCACGCGCAGGCTCGAATGCCCGACCGCGTGAGGGCGCCATCAGCAGGAAGCCTTATGAACGACGCTCGATCAGTGAACGGCGGGCGCCACGCCGACAGCGTGGGCGGCCGATGACAACCGCCAAGCGGCCGCCGCGCTTTGCGCTGTCCAACTGGCCGGTTCGATGGAAAGTGCTCGCGATCCTGGTGGTTCCGCTCGCGCTGGCCTGTGTGTTCGGCGGGTTCCGCATCTATGCGAGCGCCACCGACGCCGCCGAACTGCGTGGCTCGGCCGAGCGGGCCGAGATGGTCCCCGCCGTCGTCGACTACCTGGGCGCCCTCGAGGGCGTGCTCGTCACGGCCACCGAGGGCCGCGACGCCCAGAGCGCGGTGTCGGAGTTCGACGCGCGCCGCACCGCGCTGCAGCAACAACTCGCCGACACCGAGGTCTCCGACGACGTCCGGCTGGCCACCAACACGTTGCTGGACTACGGGCAGGACCTGATCGGCAAAGTCACCGCCAACACCGTCGACCTGCGGGCCCGGGTGATGACGTACGCGCCGCTGCTGATCACCGCCGAGACCGCCATCACCGGACTGGTCGCCAACGACGACCAGGAGGTGCAGTCCCAGGGCGCGGCGCTGTCCCGGGCGGTCGGCGCACGCGGGCAGATGGCGATGCAGCAGATGCTGGTCAACCGCGGCGGCGACATTCCCGAACCGGAGCTGCGCTCGGCCATGATCACCCTGGCGGGCACCGAGCCGTCGACGGTGTCGGCGATGGGTGCGTTCCTCGGTGGCGCGACCGATCAGGCAGCAGCACTGCGGTCGGAAATGGTCAACCGGATGTCGGTGTTGTCCGAACCCGCCTCGGTGCTCGTCGGCAATCCGGAGCTGCTGGCCTCCCAACAGGTCACCCGGGAGATCGCCGCCGACCTGATCGCCGAGACCGCCGCATCGATCCCGGCGACCGTCGACAGCCAGGCCGGCGCCGCCCGCACTGCCGCGATCCGCGACGCCGCGCTGATCGTCGCCGCGATCGTGGTCGCGCTTCTGCTGGTCACGCTGGTGGCCCGGTCACTGGTGCGTCCGCTGCGGACGCTGCGCGACAGCGCGCTCAAGGTCGCCCACGACGACCTGGCCCGTGAGGTCGCGCATGTCCGCAGCGACGGCAAACCCTTCCCGGTGCAACCCATCCCGGTGCGCACCACCGAGGAGATCGGGCAGGTGGCGCACGCCGTCGACGAACTGCACGAGCAGGCGGTGCAGCTCGCCGGGGAGCAGGCCCGGCTGCAGCTGCAGGTCACCGACATGTTCGAGACGCTGTCACGACGCAACCGGTCGCTGGTGGATCAGCAGCTCTCCCTCATCGACCGACTCGAACGCAACGAGGAGGATCCCGACCGGCTCGAGAGCCTGTTCCGGCTCGATCACCTGGCGGCGCGGATGCGTCGCAACGGGGCCAACCTGATGGTGCTGGCCGGCGCACGCATTCCCCGCGAGCAGGCCGACCCGGTGCCCGTCACCGCGCTCGTCAACGCGGCGGCCTCCGAGGTGGAGGACTACACCCGCATCGTCACCGCCGGCCTGCCCGACACCGAGATCGCCGGGGCGGTCGCGGGGGACCTGGTGCATCTGCTCGCCGAGCTGTTGGACAACGCGCTGCGCTACTCGCCGCCGGCCTCGCAGGTGACGGTCTCGGCGGTGCACACCGGCAACGGTGGCCTGGTGCTCGAGGTCGCCGACACCGGCCTGGGGATGACGGAGCCCGATCTGCGGGTGGCCAACATCCGCCTGCAGTCCGGCGGCGAGGTCAACCCGTACACCGCCCGGCACATGGGCCTCTTCGTGGTGGGGCGGCTCGCCGCCCAGCACGGCCTGGTGGTGCGGCTGCGCAGCACGGTTGCGAAGGAACCGGGATCGGGCACCACCGCGGGGGTGTACGTGCCGGCCGGACAGCTCTTCAACTACGCCGCGCCGACGCCCGGCGTGGCCGACGAACAGGCCGCCCTCGAGGAGCCGCGGTATGTCGAGCGCGCCACTCGGGACGACGAGATCACGCCGGCTTCCACTGTCTCACCGGCTGTCTCACCGGCTGTCTCACCGGCTGTGCCGCCGGCGGGCGTGCTGCCGCCGGCTGTGCCGCCGGTGGATGTGCTGCCGCAACGCCGCCCCGGCGCCAGTGGCATCACCGCCCCCGAAACCCCCGAGCCCGAACCGGTCGCGGCCCAGCAGCCCCCCGGGCGTTCCGAGGTCGCCGCGTTCTTCGCGCCGCGTCCGCAGCCCACCGCCCCTCAGCCCGCCGCCCCGGTGCCGACCCACAACGGGCACTCCCGGCACGCCGCGCCCGAGGACGCCGACACCGCGGACGCCATCTATCAGAAGATGCTCTCCGAGTGGCTCGTCGACCCGCACGAACTGTCCCAGAGCACCGACCTGAACTGGAAGTCGGTCTGGGACCACGGCTGGTCGGCCGCGGCCGCCGCCGCCGACACCCCGGTGCGCGACCACACGGCCGAAGGGCTGCCGATGCGTCGACCCGGAGCGCGACTCGTGCCCGGTGCCGCCGAGAACGCCGCAGGCGACCCCAACCGCCGGCGGGTAGCATCGCCCGTCGAGGGGGGTAACGGCAGCGGCGCACACGCGACGCCTGTCCGTGATCCCGACGCCGTCCGGGCCAGCATCGGTAACCACTTCGGCGGGGTACACGCCGCCCGCTCCCGCGTTCGGCAGACCGGAGGAGCCGACACCGAATGACCGACTCGCAACAGCGCGATTCGCTCGACTGGCTGGTGTCCCGGTTCGCCCGAGAGGTGTCGGGGGTTTCCCACGCGATCCTGGTGTCGGCGGACGGTCTGCTGATGGCGGCCAGCGAGCACATGCCGGGGGAGCGGGCCGACCAACTCGCCGCGGTCGCGTCCGGGCTGGCGAGCCTGTCCACCGGCGCCGCGCAACTGTTCGACGGTGGACACGTGCTGCAGTCGGTGGTCGAGATGGAGAACGGCTACCTGCTGCTGATGAGGATCGGCGACGGGTCCAACCTCGCCACGCTGGCCGTCCACAACTGCGACATCGGCCAGATCGGCTACGAGATGGCGATCCTGGTGGAACGGGTGGGATCGGTCGTGCAGTCCGCGCGGCGCACCCCGCAACACTCGTGAGCGTCGGATGGACCAGGGCCGCAGCGACGACGAGCCGAGTCTGGTCCGCCCGTACACGCTGACCGCCGGGCGCACCGACTCCCGGGTCGAGCTCCCGCTCGAGGCGCCGGTGGGTGCGGTGGCCCCCGCGCAGCCGCCGCAGTGGCCGGGCAACGATGTCCGTGGGCAGATTCTCGCGATGTGTGCCGAGCGCCCCTCGGTGGCCGAGATTGCCGCGCATCTCTCACTGCCGCTCGGCGTGGCGCGGGTGTTGGTGGGGGATCTGGTGGTGCAGGGTTATCTGCGGGTGCACACCACCCTGGGCGGGGCCGCGACGGCCGACGAACGACGAGAACTGATCGGGAGGACTCTGCGTGGTCTCAGGGCACTCTGATCACTCCGGCAGGCGGGCGGCGTCGACGAAGATCGTCATCTCCGGCGGCTTCGGAGCCGGTAAGACGACGTTCGTGGGCGCGGTGTCGGAGATCGTTCCGCTGCGCACCGAAGCCCTGGTGACCAACGCCTCGGCGGGGGTGGATGGTCTGGAGGCCACCCCGATGAAGACGACCACGACGGTCGCCATGGATTTCGGCCGGATCAGCCTGGGCGAGGATCTGGTGCTCTACCTGTTCGGGACGCCAGGGCAGCGACGGTTCTGGTTCATGTGGGACGACCTGGTGCGCGGAGCGATCGGCGCGATCGTCCTGGTCGACGTTCGCCGCCTGGCCGACAGCTTTGCCGCGGTGGATTTCTTCGAGGCGCGCAACCTACCGTTTCTGGTTGCCGTCAACGAGTTCGACGGGGCGCCGCGGCACGCGCTGGCGGCGGTGCGGACGGCGCTCGCACTGCCCGACCACGTGCCGGTGATGGCCGTCGACGCACGAAGTCGCGAGTCGGCGAAGGCTGCGCTGATCGCGGTCACCGAATACGCGCTGAGCCGGCTCACACCGGCGGGCTGAGGGCGTGGACGAGCGCGTTGCCGACCGCGAGTTCGACTGTTGCGACTTCCGCGACGAGGACTTCAGCCGACTCAGAACCGAGCGGGTGATATTCACCGGATGCGACTTCTCCGGTGTCGACCTGTCGGACTCCGAGCACGTCGGCTCAGCGTTCCGGAACTGCGTGTTCCGCCGAACCTCGCTGTGGCACAGCATCTTCCGCCAGTGCAGCTTCCTGGGTTCGACGTTCGTCGAGTGCCGGATGCGGCCGCTGACGCTGGTCGAGGTGGACTTCACGCTGGTCGTGCTCGGCGGTGCGGACCTGCGCAAGGTGGACCTGTCCGACTGCCGGCTGCGCGAGGCCGGCCTGGTGGGCACGGACCTGCGCGAGGCTGTGCTGCGGCGCGCCGACCTGACCGGTGTCCGGGCCCAGGGCGCGCGCCTCGAGGGTGCCGACCTGCGGGGTGCACGCACCGATCCGACGTTCTGGACCACCGCCACACTGCGCGGCGCCAAGGTCGACATCGAGCAGGGGCTGGCCTACGCGGCAGCGCACGGCCTCGACATCGGCGGCTGAGACGGCGGCACCGTTCGGTCCGCCGTCAGCTGCGAGCCTGGTCAAAAAACCGCACGTCATGAGGTGTTTGACGGCACACCGCTAAAAGTCGCATCTGAGATGCGCATTTACTAGCGTCGGTGTCATGCAACTGACCCGGTTCACCGATCTCGGGCTGCGGGCGATGATGTTGCTCGCCGCCGGGGAGGCCGACGGCCAGCGGGTCACCACGGCTTCGATCGCCGCCGGCGCCAACGCCTCGGAGAACCACATCGCCAAGGCGGTGTCCCGGCTGGCCGACCTCGGCATGGTGCACGCCCGTCGCGGCCGCACCGGCGGTCTCGCCCTCACCGACGAGGGGCGGCGCGCCTCCGTCGGGTGGCTCGTCCGTCGTCTCGAGGGTGACCGGGAAGTCATCGAATGCGGCGGCGAGAACCCGTGTCCGTTGATCCCGGCATGCCGGCTGCGCCGGGCGCTCGCCGACGCCAAGGAAGCGTTCTACTGCGAGCTGGACCGCTACACCGTCAGCGATCTGGCCAGGGGCGCGAACCTGTCACTGCTACCGCTGAGCCACGGCCCACCCGGGGCCCTCGACCTCCGATAAGAAACCCCACCACCGAAAGGCCCCCGATGAACGTCACCGCCGCCCCCGTCGAACTGGAGCCCGCACATGCGGAGATCGTGTCCGCGACGCTTCCGCTGATCGGCGCACACATCGACGAGATCACCACCGAGTTCTATCGCCGCATGTTCGCCGCGCACCCGGAACTGCTGCGCAACCTGTTCAACCGCGGCAACCAGGCCCAGGGCGGCCAGCAGCGCGCGCTGGCGGCGTCCATCGCCACCTTTGCCACCCATCTGGTCGATCCGGCGCTGCCGCATCCCGCCGAGTTGCTGTCACGCATCGGGCACAAGCACGCCTCACTCGGGGTGACCGCCGAGCAGTACCCGATCGTCTACGAGAACCTGTTCGCCGCGATCGTGGACGTTCTCGGTGCCGACACCGTCACCGCGGAGGTGGCCGCCGCCTGGGACCGGGTCTTCTGGATCATGGCCGACACCTTGATCGCGCTCGAGCGCGACCTGTATCGCGCCGCGGGTGTCGCCGACGGTGACGTGTACCGCCGGGCCCGGGTGGTCTCCCGGGTGGACGACCCGTCGGGCACGGTGCTGCTCACCGTCCGATCAGACGGCGAACCGTTCTCTGATTTCCTTCCGGGACAGTATGTTTCGGTGGGGGTGACGCTTGCCGACGGCGCCCGCCAGCTGCGCCAGTACAGCCTGGTCAACGCCCCCGGTGACGAGCTGACCTTCGCGGTCAAGCGGGTCTCGGCCGTCGCCGATCAACCGGCCGGCGAGGTGTCCGGCTGGATCGCGGCGAATGTGTGTGTCGGCGACCTCCTCGATGTCACCGTGCCGTTCGGCGATCTGCCCGCCCCGACCGGTGACGTTCCGCTGGTGCTGATCTCGGCCGGAATCGGGATCACCCCGATGATCGGCATCCTGGAGTACCTCGCCGCAGAGGCGCCGGACACCACGGTGCGGGTCCTGCACGCCGACCGCAGCGACCAGAGCCATCCGCTGCGGGAGCGCCAGCACGAACTGGTGGAGCACCTGCCCAACGCCGGCCTGGACGTCTGGTACGAAGACGGCATGACGGCGGGCGCCACCGGCGCCCACCCGGGCCTGCTGTCGCTCGACGGTGTGGAACTTTCCGAGGGTGCGCACTTCTACCTCTGCGGCAACAGCGGATTCGTGCAGGCGGTCCGTTCCCAACTGCTCGGCCGCGGTGTGCTGACCGAGCGGGTGCACTGCGAGCTGTTCTCGCCCAACGACTGGCTTCTCGGCTAGCCGACGCGCACTGCCCGGGTCACCATGTCGGCGATCGCGCGGCAGTAGTTCGGTTTGACCGGCAGGTCGGTGTACAGGGCCACGGACTGCAGTGGCGAGGTCAACAACTGCAGCGTGATTAACGGATTCGCATCGCCCCGCAGCTCGCCCCGGACGGCGGCTCGCGCGAAGACGTCCTCGATCGTCTTGCGGCGCAGTAACCAGAACTGCACCCTGATCTCGGAGTCGACGGCCATCGACTTGCAGTCGACGACGAACATCCGGGTGACCCTGCGTCCGACGGCGTCATTCAGGAACCCGCCGAGGGACAACGCGAGCGCGGTGAGGTCACCGTGCAGCGAGCCGGTGTCGGGTAGGCCGATCAGCGTGTCGCTGTAGGTGTCCAATGCGTCGATGATGAGTTGGCGTTCGCTGGTCCACATCCCGCGGAGATGGTCGGGCGGGATGTGGGAGCGGTCGGCGACGCCTTCGAAGCTGAAACGGTCGACGCCCCACTGCTGCACCTCGGCCAGCGCGGCAGTCAGCGCGGCGGCGCGAGCCGCCGCATCGGATTCGGGCACATCCGTTCCGGACAACACGGCATCGGACATTGACTGTTCCATCGGCACCCCCCGCGCCTGACACTACGGAAGATCGCGCGACTTGCCTACCGGTTCTGTCAGGCGGGTTTGAGCCTGAGCCGCCAGCGCACGAATCCGAGATAGAAGATGCTGATCGCGGCCAGCATCAGCATGTCGAACAGCCACGCGCCGGAGGTGTGCTCCCAGTGCCGGTCCTTCGGTGTCAACGGCCCGGGCACCAGCCGGATCAGATCCACGGTGGACGCTGATGCCGCGAAACCCCAGCGTGCCGGTGTGGCCCAAGACATCTGGTCCAAAACCAGCCTGTCGGTCACCGGGATCATGCCGCCGGAGAACACCAGCTGGCTCATGATCGCGACCACCAGCAGCGGCATGATCTGCTCGGACGACTTGGCCAGCGCGGACAGTGCCAGCCCGACCATCGCCGCGGCCACGCACGTCGCCGCGATGTCGACGAACAGCTCCAGGCTGCGATCGCCGATCACCGCTCCCCGTTCGACGGCGCCCGGACCCCAGCCCTTGCCCACGATCGCGATCGACGTGACGATGGCCGACTGCACGATCGCAAAGGCGGTGAACACCACCACCTTTGCCATCAGGTAGGCCGACGTGGACAGGCCGACGGCCTGCTCGCGTTTGAAGATGGCCCGCTCGCCGATCAATGCACGGATGGTCAGCGCGGTGCCCATGAAGATCGCACCCACGTTGAGCATCACCAGGATCTGCCCCGGCTCGTTGGGCGCTTCGCCGCCTTCCATCGCGGTCCTCGGCACGCCGAATCCGACGTCGCCCGGCACCGACAGCGACAGCACGCCCATGATGAACGGCAGCATCATCAGGAACGCGAAGTAGCCGCGGTCGGAGATCACCAGCCGGATCTGGCGCCGGGCGATCGTCGACAACTGCCGCGGCACGCTGGTGCGGGTCGGATTGCCCAGTTCCGAAGGGGTCAGGGCGGCCGGCGGCGCCGGGGGCGGCCCGTGCTGGACGAGGTAGCGCTGCGCTGCGGCATCCGGGTCTCCGGCGACGCCGGAGAAGATGTCCGCCCAGTTCGTCGTCCCCATCGACGCGCCGATCTGGTCGGGCGGGCCGTAGAACGCGGTCTTGCCACCCGGAGCGAGCAGCAGCACCTGGTCGCACACGTCGAGATAGGTCAGGGAGTGGGTGACGACGAGCACGACGCGGCCCGCGTCGGCCAGTTGCCGCAGCATCGTCATCACCTGGCGATCCAGCGCCGGGTCCAGGCCCGAGGTCGGCTCGTCGAGGATGAGCAGCGACGGACCGGTCAGCAGTTCGAGCGCCACCGATGCGCGCTTGCGCTGCCCGCCGGAGAGCTTGTCGACGCGGGTGTCGAGGTGCTTGGTCATCTCGAGTTCCTCGAGCACCTCGTTGACCACCTGTTCGCGGTCGGTCTTGGTGGTGTCGGGGGGAAGGCGCAGCTCGGCGGCGTACATCAGGGCCTGCCGGACCGTGAGCTGACCGTGCACCACGTCGTCCTGGGGAACCATGCCGATCCGGGAGCGCAGCGACGCGTACTCGGCGTGCACGTCGTGGCCTTCGAACGACACCTGGCCGGTGGTCGGATGGGTGTACCCCGCGACCAGCCGGGCGAACGTGGATTTGCCGGCGCCCGAGGGCCCGATCACCGCGGTCAATGTCCCCGGCCGTGCCGAGATCGAGATGTTGTCCAGCAGCGTCTTGTTGCCCTCGATGGTCCAGGTGACGCCGTGCACGTCGAGGCCGCCGGTGGTGGTGTCGGCGGCGGTCGCGGTGCGGCGCACCAGGGTGCCGTCGCGGAACAGCAGGTCGACGTTGCCGATGGTGACGGCGTCACCTTCGGTCAGCGTCGCGGTCTCCACCCGGGCGCCGTTGACGAACGTGCCGTTGATGCTGCGGTTGTCGCGGATCTCGGCGGTCCCGGACGGTCCCGGGATCAGCGTGGCGTGGTGGCGTGAGGCCAGCACGTCGGGGATGACGATGTTGTTGTCGGGCGCGCGGCCGATCTTGATCGAGCCGGGCGGTGCCTCCGCCGGGCGACCGGGCCGCAGGATCCTGAGCATGCTGGTCGCGAGGTTGCCGTCGGCCGAGCGTGGCGCCGCCGAAGGGCCCATCACGGTGGCGGATTCCAACCCCGGCGACGACATCGGCTGCGGAACGGGAGCCGGCCGCGACCGCGGTGCCGGATGCGACGGGCCGGTGGGGTATCCCGGCTGCGGGCGCGGCGCGGGGGGCCGTCCCGTCACCGGTGGCGGCTGGCTGGGCCAGGCTGCGGCGGGGCGGCCTGCGACGGGCACGGCCGCTGTCGGTGGCGGTGAGCCCACCGATCCCTGATGACGGCCGACCTCGAAGGTCAGCAGTGGCCCGTCCGGGTTGCCGACGTGGATCTGCTGACCGTCGGTGATGTCGACGGCGGGCAGTCGGCGCCCGTTGACGTACATCCCGTTGAGGCTGCCGTTGTCGATGGCGATCCAGCGGCCCTGGTCGAACCGCACCACCAGATGCGCCCTGGAGATCAGCGGGTGGGCGATGCGGACGTCGGCGCGCAGGTCCCGGCCCACGACGACGTCACTGCCGGGGGAGAAGGTGCGTGGGGAACCGTCGTACCGAACGGTCAGCGCGGGGGGTGCTGGTCGGCTCACGGAGCCGCTCCGGCGGCGACAGTTGACATCGGGAGCAACTCTATCGGTATGACCTCACCGGCAGATGTGCCACCTGACGGTGTCTGTGATCTGATGCAGCGCCGTTATCTGACCGTTCCGCACGGCGATGACGTGTGCGAAGGCGGCGTCGACGGCGGTGTCGGTGTGGCGCGCCGAGCCCCGGTAGCGGCCCAGCACGACCACGCGGTCGGTGCCCTCGACGGCCAGGAACTCGGTCGGTTCGACGTCGACGTCGTAGCCGGCGTCGATGCGGCCCCATACGTTCGAGATCATCGCGACACGCCCGTGGTGCGCACCGCCCACACCGTCTGGCATGCCGTCGCTCACCCGGCCCTCGAAATCGTCTGTCAGCAAGTCGAATAGGGCTTGGCCGTTGCGTCCGGAGAGTGCTTGGTAGAAGCGCCGCGCGATGTGTGTGGCGGTATTCATCGAACCTCCCGAGTGTCGATCACCTATTAGAGACTCTCCTCTATTTTAGGGTGGAGCAATGCCGCGACCCGCCCGATACACCGTCGACGTGTTGCTTGACGCGGCCGCTGAACTCCTTGCCGCCGACGGGCCCGCCGCGGTCACGATGTCGGCGGTCGCCCGCGCCACCGGGGCGCCGAGCGGCTCGGTCTACCACCGGTTCCCGACCCGGGCGGCGTTGTGCGGCGAGCTGTGGGTGCGGACCGAGGAGCGGTTTCAGGAGGCGTTCGTCGAGGCGCTGACGAGCGGCGACGGTCCGCAGCAGCGGTGTGTAGCCGCTGCGCTCAGCGTTGTCGGGTGGTGTCGCGAGCACCCGGTCGAGGCGCAGGTGCTGCTGGCCGGACCCGACGAGTTGGGGTTGCACGGGTGGCCCGAGCCGCTGACCGGACGGCGGAAGCGGTTGCAGCGCAGGCTGCGCAAGGCGCTCAACGACATCCCGGAGGACACCGGTCGGGTCAGCGCCGCGTTGATCGATGTGCCCTACGCGGTGGTGCGGCGCCACCTTCGGGCGCGCCAGGCCATTCCTGGCAGCGCCGACGCCATCGTGGCGGACTGCGCCAGGGCGCTCATCGCCCCGAGCTGACCGGTGACGGCGAACCGGTGCGCACGCAGTGGGTGTGGCTGTAGATCGTCGGCATGCACAGATTGCAGTGGTCGCAGATCGACTTCACGCTGCTGTCCGCCTGGATCCGGTTCAACAGATCCGGCTCGGCCAGCAGCGCGCGTCCCATCGCGACGAAGTCGAAGCCCTCGGCCATCGCCAGATCCATGGTCTCGCGGTTGGTGATGCCGCCGAGCAGGATCAGCGGCATCGTCAGCTCGTCGCGGAACTTCTTGGCGTCGCGCATCAGGTAGGCCTCCCGATACGGGTACTCGCGCATGAACTTCTTCCCCGACATCCGGATGCCCCACCGCAGCGGCGGCTTGAACGCCTGGGAGAACTCCTTGACCGGGGCGCCTCCGCGGAACAGGAACATCGGGTTGAGCAGTGAGCTGCCCGCGGTCAGCTCCAGCGCGTCCAGCCCGCCGTCCTCCTCGAGCCACTTGGCGGTCTGGATCGACTCGGAGAGTGGGATGCCACCGCGCACGCCGTCGGACATGTTCAGCTTCGCGGTCACCGCGATCTGATCGCCGACCGCGCGTTTGACGGCCAGCACCACACCGCGGGCCACCTTGGCGCGGTTCTCCAGCGACCCACCGAACTCGTCGGTGCGGCGGTTGATCAGCGGGCTGAGGAAGGCGCTGGCGAGGTAGTTGTGTCCGAGATGGATCTCGACGGCGNCGAAGCCGGATTCGATCGCCAGCCGGGCGGCGTTGGCGTGGGCCTCGGTGACGTCACGGATGTCGTCGCGGCTGGCCTTCTTGGCGAACCGCATCGACAGGGGATTGAAGAACCGCACCGGGGCCAGTGCCTTGGCCTTGTTGGTGCGCGCGTTGGCGACCGGCCCGGCATGCCCTATCTGGGCGCTGATCGCCGCGCCCTCGGCGTGGATGGCGTCGGTGAGCCGGCGCAATCCGGGTACCGCTTCGGGACGCATCCACAACTGCCAGCCGTCGGTGCGCCCGCCGGGGGCGACCGCGCAGTAGGCGACGGTCGTCATTCCCACGCCGCCGGCAGCCGGCAACCGGTGATAGGTGATCAGGTCGTCGGTGACCAGCGCGTCGGGCGTCGACGCCTCGAACGTCGCGGCCTTGATGATCCGGTTGCGGAGTGTGATCGGCCCGAGCCTGGCGGGGGTGAACACATCATGCGGGGCTGTCATGTCGCCGAGCATGCCACGCCGTCGTGGAGAAGGAGCCGAGCCTGACACAATGACTGCCGTGGGTGCGATCACTTTGGACGGCAAGGCCACGCGGGACGAGATCTTCGTCGACCTCACCGAACGCGTCGCGGCGCTGACCGCGGCCGGCCGGACCCCCGGGCTCGGCACGGTGCTGGTCGGCGACGACCCGGGCTCGCAGGCCTACGTCCGCGGTAAGCACAGCGACTGCGCCAAGGTCGGCATCAACTCGATTCGCCGTGACCTTCCCGCCGACATCAGCCAGGAGACCCTGCTCGAGGTGCTCGACGAGCTCAACGCCAACCCCGACTGCACCGGCTACATCGTCCAGCTGCCGCTGCCCAGGCATCTCAACGAGAACGCCGCCCTGGAACGGGTGGATCCGGACAAGGACGCCGACGGGCTGCACCCGATGAACCTGGGCAAGCTGGTGCTCAACGAGCCGGCGCCGTTGCCGTGCACGCCGCGCGGCATCGTGCACCTGCTGCGGCGCTACCAGGTCGAGATCGCCGGCGCGCATGTCGTCGTGATCGGACGTGGCGTCACCGTCGGCCGCCCGCTCGGGCTGCTGCTGACCCGTCGCTCGGAGAACGCCACGGTGACGCTGTGCCACACCGCCACCCGGCACCTGCCGCAGATCACCCGCGAGGCCGACATCATCGTCGCCGCGGCCGGGGTGCCGCACATGGTGACCGCCGAGATGGTGCGGCCGGGCGCAGCCGTCGTCGACGTCGGGGTCAGCCGCGACGACGCGGGCAAGTTGGTCGGTGACGTACATCCCGACGTGTGGGACGTGGCCGGCCATGTTTCCCCGAACCCCGGTGGGGTCGGCCCGCTGACCCGGGCATTTCTGCTCACCAACGTCGTCGAGCGCGCCGAGCGCCCATGAGCTCGCGGCACCAGTGACGCTCAGGGATTTCGGCCGCAGGGTGTTCGGTGGGCAGTGGCCCATCTTGGTGGTCGGCCTGTTCCTGGTGGCCGCCTTCGCGCTGGTGGCGATGGGTTACTGGCGTCGCGGTGCGGCGGTGATGGCCGTCGGCGTCGCGGTCGCGGCCGGGCTGCGGTTGACGTTGTCCGACGAGCGGGTCGGACTGCTGGCGGTGCGTTCCCGCACGGTCGACTTCCTCACCACGGCGTCGGTCAGCGCGGCCATGCTCTACATCGCGTGGACCATCGATCCGCTCGGCACCAGCTGACAGCACTACCGGACCAGGTGGCCGGCTATCTGGATCGAGCCGGCGGTGCTCATGCGCGATGAACCTGGTTGCCTCCGTTGCGTTTGGCGATATACATCGCCGTATCCGCGGTTTCGATGAGCTGATCGATCAGCGGCATGCCGTCGTTGTAGGGGATTCGGTCGAGTTCGGTGCTGCTGATCCCGACGCTGGCAGTCACCCGATGGGGTAGGTCGGCGATGTGCGCGCACACGCGTTGGACCGCCCCCGCGATGGGCTCCACGGAGCCGATCGCAGCGATGAGGAACTCCTCCCCGCCGGCACGGCAGACGGCCGAATCAGGCGGACCCTCCTGAACCAACAACTCCGCGACGGCACGCAGGGCGCGGTCGCCAGCAGCGTGTCCCTCGGAGTCATTGAGATTCTTGAAAGCGTCCAGATCGACCATGGCGACGACGAGATTGCCTGCGGTAGGGGCTCCGTTTCCGAGACGGCGGACAACCACATCGGTGAACCCTCGCCGGTTCAACAGACCAGTGAGGGGGTCCACGTCAGAACGCATGGCGTAGGTGCCGATGGCCCGGGTTGCGCCGGCGATGGCCAACGGCACCGATACATTGAGAAACACGATGAGGCAGAACGCGGCGACCGCAGTCGCCAGGTTGGCCTGGATGCTCAGCCGCCAGCACACCGATATCGCGGTCGCCACGGCAACCGCCAGGTTGAACAACAGAAGCCTGGCGTTGTGGAAGAACGCGACGTATCCGCCGGTGACTGTGGTCGCCGTGCAGCCGAGTACGGCGAGTGCGGTATCGGTCTGCACCAAGCTCCACGCCGAGATGAAGAGAATGCCGACGCCCATGGCCTGCGCGGACTGCCGTCGGGTGGGCCAGCGAGTAAGCCAGAAGGCGGTCATGACCGCGGCAAAGGCGGCAAACAGCGCGATGAGCGCGTACCCGGTGACTGCGGGCAGGTTCAGCGCGAATAGTGAGCTTGCGGTTATCAACGCCGTCGATGCGGACAGAATCGCCATCATCCATTGCGCTGAACGTCGCAAACCCCGGTCGGTCAGGAACTGGGTGGTCCACTCGAAACGGTCTGGGTCGCTCCACCACCGTTGGATCCGGGCCACTGGAGCGCACCCCCGCACTCAAATCAAGATCAGCGAACTTCTCGTCGCTGTGACTATACAAATCACAGCGCGTCACCTCATGCGGGACGGCATTTCATGTAGGACGGCGTCAGCACATCCCGCGGCCAGGAAATCGTCGCCTCTGTGGTCGGATGCGTTTTAGCTACTCGCAAGTAGGGTAGTCGGCTCGCATCGGGTTTGTGAGAGCGGTCACAGACCATCGTCCGCGAGTGGAAGGCGATAGATGGTGTCGGCGTTGAAGACCTTGGCGCGCTGGAGTAAAGCGCCCGCCCGTGATGTCGCCGCCCCCTCGGGATCCTGGGTCAACATGGTTCGTGGCCTGGCCGCGCGGGCCACCACGCCGCTGCTGCCCGACGACTATCTGTCGTTGCTGAACCCGCTGTGGTCGGCGCGGGAGTTGCGCGGCGAGATCGTCGAGGTGCGGTCCGAGACCAATGACACGGCAACGGTGGTCATCCGTCCCGGCTGGGGGTTCTCGGGTGACTACCGGGCGGGGCAGTACGTGGGTATCGGGTTGCGGGTAGACGGTCGGTGGCATTGGCGGTCGTACTCGCTGACCTCGGTGTCCGATATGGATGACGAGAACATCTCGATCACCGTCAAGGCCACCCCCGAGGGATTCCTGTCCACCCACCTGGTCAACGGCGTCGAGCCGGGGACCATCGTGCGGCTGGCGGCGGCCAAGGGCGACTTCGCGCTGCCGGACCCGCCGCCGTCGGCGCTGCTGTTGATCAGCGCCGGCAGCGGGGTCACCCCGATCATGGCGATGCTGCGGTCCCTGCGGGCCCGCGGTGAACGGCCCGACATCGTGCACGTGCACTCGGCGCCGGCGGCCGACGCGGTGATCTTCCACGACGAGCTCCGGCAACTGGAGAGCGAGCAGGACGGGTACCGATTGCACCTGCAGATCACCGAGCAGGACGGCAAGCTCGACTTCGACAAGCTCGACGACATCGTGGCCGACTGGCGGGAGCGCTCGGCCTGGGCGTGCGGGCCCACCGCGATGCTCGATGCCGTCGAGAAGACCTGGCAGGAAAACGGTCTCGACGATTCGCTGCACATGGAGCGGTTCAGCATCGCGGCCACCGACAAGGGCGGCGAGGGCGGCACCGTGACGTTCGCGATCTCCGACAAGACGATCGAGATCGACGGCGCGACGTCGATCATGCAGGCCGGGGAAGAGGTCGGGATCCAGATGCCGTTCGGCTGCCGGATGGGCATCTGTCAGACCTGCGTGTTGCCGCTGGAGGCGGGCAACGTGCGCGACGTCAGGTCAGGTCAGGAGCACGGCGCCGGCGACCGGATCCAGACCTGCATCTCCACCGCCTCCGGCAACTGCACCATCAACGTCTGAAAGGAACATCGTGGCGATCACCGACATCAAGGCCTACGCCCATCTGACCACCGAGGACGTCGAGAACCTTGCTGCCGAGCTCGACGCGATCCGCGCAGACATCGAGGAATCCCGCGGCGAGCGCGACGCGCAGTACATCCGGCGCACCATCCAGTTGCAGCGCGCGCTGGCGGCCGGCGGCCGGGCGGCGCTGTTCGCGAGCAGCAGCCGGATCGCGCGGGTCGCGGGGACGGCAATGCTGGCCACGGCCAAGATCATCGAGAACATGGAGCTGGGCCACAACATCACCCACGGGCAGTGGGACTGGATGAACGACCCGGAGATCCACTCCACCGAATGGGAGTGGGACACCATGTCTCCGACGGTGCATTGGAAGAAGTCTCACAACTTCATCCACCACAAGTACACCAACGTGGTCGGACTGGATGACGACATCGGCTACGGGATCATGCGGCTGACCCGGGACCAGCGGTGGAAAGGGTGGATGATCGGCAACCCGATCTACAACCTGACCCTCGGCACGCTGTTCGAATGGGGCGTGGCACTGCACGGGGTGGAGACGACGAAGTACCGCAAGGGCGAGAAGTCGATGGCCGAGGTGCGCAAGGACCTCAAGATCATCGGCCGCAAGGTCGGCAAGCAGGTCGGCAAGGACTACATCGTGTTCCCGGCACTGGCCGGCACCAATTGGAAGCACACGATGAAGGCCAATTTTGTCGCCAACCTGATCCGCAACTACTGGTCCTACATGGTGATCTTTTGCGGTCACTTCCCCGACGGGGCAGACAAATTCACCGTCGAGGAGTTCGAGAACGAGACGCAGGGCGAGTGGTACCTTCGACAGATGTTGGGGTCGGCCAACTTTCACGCCGGGCCGGTCATGGCTTTCATGAGCGGCAACCTGTGCTACCAGATCGAGCACCATCTGTTCCCGGACCTGCCGAGCAACCGCTACGCGGAGATCAGCGTGCGGGTGCGGGCGCTGTGCGAGAAGTACGATCTGCCCTACACGACGGGACCTCTTGCACGCCAGTACTTTCAGTCGTTCTGGACGATACTCAAGCTCGCGCTCCCGGACCGGTTGCTGCGGGCCGACGCCGACAACGCACCCGAGACCCGTTCGGAGCGCAGGTTCGGCCGGGCTGCGGTGGCCAACCGCAATGGGGAGGCGGCGCCGTCGTCGGGTCCCCGGCGCGGATTGCTCACCGCCCTGCGGCAGGCCGGAAACCCGGCGGCCGCGTGAGTCCGGCTCGCTGTCCGTGAGCGTTAAGCCACGGCTGTGAAACCAACGTGGATCGCGACCCGGAATGATATTTCGCGGGCTCAGGTCAGGGTCGCGCGAACACACACCGTGACGTAGGGCAGCGCGAGGCCACCAACGTTGGCCAGCGCGGGATGGGTCGCCAGCAACTCGCGGACCCGGTCCAGGGTCTGGGCACGGACCCGCTCCGGCGAGGTGATGCAGTAGCTGCGCGACGCCACCAGGTCGATCAGCGCCTGCGGCGTCAGGTAGCTGGTCCATTCCACCTGGTGGCGCTCCACGTCACCGAACGGGACGGGCAGGTCCGCGGTGTGGCTGTGGGCGTCGTCGTGACCGATGATCTGGCCGAGATCCTTCACCCAGCCCATCCGCTCGTCGCGGGTGTTCCACACCAGGCCCAGCCGGCCGCCGGGGCGCAGCACGCGGGTCACCTCTTTGATCGCCCGCTGCGGATCGAACCAGTGCCATGCCTGCGCCACCAGCACCGCGTCGACGCTGTCGTCGTCCAGCGGGATCTCCTCGGCGGTCCCGAGCAGCGCTGGGGTGTCGGGCAGTGACGAGCTCAGCAGCTCGAGCATCTCGGGGATCGGGTCGACGGCGAAGACGCCGAGGCCACGCTCCACCAGCCGGGTGGTCAGTTTGCCGGTCCCGGCGCCCAGGTCCAGAACGGTCCGGGCACCTGGCGGGAGCAGCCAGTCGATCGACTCCGGCGGGTAGGACGGCCGGCCACGTTCGTAGGCAGCGGCCTCTGCACCGAACGACAGCGAGCGCTGTTCGGGGGAGCCGTTCACCGCGACGCCAGCTCCAACGTCCGGCGGATCAGCTTGCCGACGGCGTCGGTCTCGAGCAGGAAGCCGTCGTGGCCGTAGATCGAGTCGACCACGTCGAGCCCGTCGCAGCCGGGGAGCAGATCGGCGAGTTCGGCCTGCAGGCGCAGTGGATAGAGCCGGTCGGAGGTGATACCGCCGACCACGGCGGGTACCGGGCAACCGCGCAGCGCCCTCTCCACGCCGCCCCGGCCGCGGCCGACGTCGTGGCTGGACAGTGCGTCGGTCAGCGCGACGTAGGTTCCGGCGTCGAAGCGCGACACGATCTTGCGGCCCTGATATTCCAGATAGCTCTGCACCGAGTAGCGGCCGCCGGTCGTCGGATCCTCGTCGCCCTGAGGGGCGTTGGCGAAGCGGTCGTCCAGTTCGGCCTCACCGCGATAGGTCAGGTGCGCGAAGCGCCGCGCGATCTGCATGCCCATGTCCGGGCTGCGGCCGGTGCCGTGATAGTCGCCGTTGCACCAGTTCGGGTCGGCCTTGATAGCCGAGACCTGGGTGCTCTGGGTGCCGATCTGATAGGCGGTCGCGCGGGCCCCGACCGCGAGAACCAGTCCCGCGCGGACGTTGTCGGGGTGGGTGACCATCCACTCCAGCGCCCGCGCCCCACCCATGGACCCGCCGATCACCGCGGCGACCTCGGTGATGCCCAGCCGGTGGAGCGCGGCCACGTCGGCCGCCACCTGGTCGCGCACCGTCGTGGTGGGAAACCTTGAGCCCCAGGCTTTCCCGTCCGGAGCCAGGGAGCTGGGCCCGGTGGAACCCCGGCATCCGCCGATGACATTGGTCGAGATCGCGCACCACCGGTCGGTGTCGATCGGCGCGCCCGGCCCGGCCACGCCGTCCCACCAGCCCGGGGTCGGGTGATCGGGTCCGGCAGGGCCGGTGATGTGCGAGTCGCCGGTCAATGCGTGCAACACCATGACGACGTTGTCGCGTTCGGGGGACAGTTCCCCCCACCGCTGCACGGCGATCGACACGTCGTCGAGAACCGCACCGTTCTCCAGTGTGAGCGGGCCGATCTCGATGACGCCGATCTCGCCCTCGGGGGGCAGCATCACCCGCTCGTCGGTTGCCACGTCAACGATTGTCACAACACGACCCTCAGAACGACGCAACGGCGTGCGGATCGGTGTGGCTGGCGCTGCACCGCTTTGCCGCGGCGAAGCCTTGTTCCAGGTCGGCGATGATGTCGTTGATGCCCTCGATGCCGACCGCGAGCCGGACCAGACCGGGTGTCACGCCGGTGGACAACTGCTCCTCGGGGGACAGCTGAGCGTGTGTCGTCGAGGCCGGATGGATCACCAGCGAACGCACGTCGCCGATGTTGGCGACATGGCTGTGCAATGTCAGAGCATCAACGAAGGCCTTGCCCGCCTCGACGCCGCCGGCCAGCTCGAATGCCAGCACCGCCCCGGTTCCCTTGGGCGCCAACTTCTTTCCCAGCTGGTACCACGGTGAGGTGGGAAGGCCCGCGTAGTTCACCGACAGGACGTCGTCGTGCCCGGCGAGATACTCGGCGACCTTCTGCGCGTTCGCGACGTGCCGCTCGACACGCAGGCTCAGCGTCTCGAGTCCCTGCGCAACCAGGAACGCGTTGAACGGCGACGCCGCCGAGCCCAGATCGCGCAGCAACTGCACCCGGGCCTTGAGCGCGAAGGCCGGCGCGCCGAGTTCGGCGTAGACCACACCGTGGTAGCTGGGGTCGGGGGTGGTGAATCCGGGGAACTTCCCGTTCGTCCAGTCGAACGTGCCGCCGTCGACCAGTACCCCGGCGATCGTCGTCCCGTGGCCGCCGAGGTACTTGGTGGCCGAGTGCACGACGATGTCGGCCCCGTGGGCGAGGGGCTGGATCAGGTACGGCGTCGCGATGGTGTTGTCGACGATCAGCGGGACACCGGCGTCGTGGGCGACGGCGGCGACCGAAGGAATGTCGAGCACATCGATCTGCGGGTTGGAGATGGTCTCGCCGAAGAACGCCTTGGTGTTGGGCTGGACCGCGGCCCGCCAGGATTCGGGGTCGTCGGGGTTGTCGACGAAGCTGACCTCGATCCCGAGCTTGGGCAGCGAGTAGTGGAACAGGTTGTAGGTGCCGCCGTAGAGCCGCGGGGAGGACACGATGTGGTCGCCGGCATTGGCCAGGTTCAGGATGGCGAACGTCTCGGCGGCCTGTCCGGAGGCCAGGAACAGTGCTGCGACACCGCCTTCGAGCGCCGCGATGCGTTGCTCGACGGCGTCGTGAGTCGGGTTCATGATGCGGGTGTAGATGTTGCCGGGCTCCGCCAGGCCGAACAGCGCCGCCGCATGGTCGGTGCTGTTGAACGTATAGCTGGTGGTCTGGTAGATCGGCAGAGCCCGTGCGTTGGTGGCACTGTCCGGGGACTGCCCGGCGTGGACCTGCTTGGTCTCGAATGCCCAGTTCGCGGTGGGATCGGTGGTGTCGGTCATCATGTTCTCCAGTCGTGATGGGGCGCCTGGCGGTGGGTCGACGAGTTGCAGTGCCGTCAGCGACAACTGCGCGCCGTGGACCTCGCCATCAGGTTTCCCCGTCTACTCAGGGGGCCCGTTCACGGCGGACCCGCGCTTGCCTTACAGCCGGTGGCTGCTCAACCTGGTCATCACCCGGGGCACCCCACCGCGGTTGGAGGGTTGCCGGCCAGCGAGCCGGGGCTTGACGCTGGCGCTCATGACCGAAACGAAGACTATCGCACGTTGCTACAGGGGTGCCAGTGGGTTCTGCCGAATGCAGCTCCACCTGGGAAAATGGCGCGGGCTGAGTGTCTCAGCTGATGGCCTGCCGAGGTTGGCTGTGCTGGTCGACGAAGTCGGCGATCACCGCGGTGACCCGGTCCGGCGCCTCCAGCATCGGGATGTGGCCGACGCCGTCGAGCTCGATCACCTCGGCGGTGTCGGGCATGTGCTTGAGGAAGTACAGGTGTCCGCGGGGCGCGGGGAACACCCGGTCCTTCTCGCAGATGACCAGCTGGGTGGGCGCGCCGAGGTTGGCGAGCTCGAGCAGGCCGGGCATCCGCAGCGTCTTGACCAGCAGCTGCAGGTAGGCGTGGCAGTGGGTGGCATCCTCGATCAGGTCGTGTAGTTCGGCGTCGGGCGGGCCGTCGGCCGGGCCGCTGACCGGCAGCGTGGCGATGCGGCGCGCGAACGGCAGCTTGAGGATGCGCGGGCCGAGCAGTCGCGCGGCGATCAGCGCCGGGCCGCCCATGATGAACTTCAGGACCGTCTCGTACTTCGTCAGCGAGTGCTGCGACCAGCCTCCGGCGGGGGCGATCGCGGTCAGGGTCCTGGCCCGGCCGCGGCGTTCGAGCTCGAAGCCCACCCAGCCGCCCAGCGAGTTGCCGACGATGTGGGCGGTCTGCCAGCCGAGCTGGTCCATCCGCGTTTCGATGTCGTCGACGAGCAACTCGGTGTGCAGCAGCCACGTCGGCGACTTGTGTCCGCCGTGGTGGCCCAGCATGGTCGGTGCGTACACCTCGAAGCGGCCGGTGTCGGCGAGCTGGCCGGCGACGGTCTTCCAGACGTTCTGTGAGCACAGGAACGGATGCAGCATCAGAATCGGTTCACCCGATCCGGCATGGATCGGTTCTCGGGGTGCCATGGCCCGACATTAAGGTGATACCGCCGGTACCGCAAGAACCGGGTGACGCGCTCGGTTAAGGTCTGCGGTCGTGACGCGCCCCATAACCGTGAGCACCATCAACGTCAACGGCATCCGCGCGGCGGTCAAGCAGCGGTCGGTGGACAACCTCGGGCTGCTGCCGTGGTTCAAGGAGACCCGCGCCGACGTGGTGTGCCTGCAGGAGACCCGCGCCGACGACGAGCAGCTGACCGACGCGCTGGCCCCGGCGTTGGCCGACGGGTGGCACCTGGCCTCGGCGGCGCCGCACGTCAAGGGCCGCAACGGGGTCGCGGTGTTGTCACGCACGCCGCTCGACAGCGTCAGGATCGGCTGTGGCGCAGCAGAGTTCGCCGAGCACGGCCGCTACGTCGAGGTGGCCACCGCGGGGTTGACCGTGGCGAGTGTGTACTTCCCGACCGGTGAGGCCGACACCGACCGGCAGCTGGAGAAGGAACGGTTCATGTCCGCGGTGGCCGCGCGGATGGCGGTGCTGCTGGACGGCGGTGGCGACGCCGTGCTGTGCGGAGACTGGAACATCGCCCACACCGAGAACGACATCAAGAACTGGCGCGGCAACGTCAAGAAGGCGGGATTCCTGCCACAGGAACGGAAGTGGTTGTCCGATCTGCTGGCCACCGGCTGGGTTGACGTGGTGCGCCAGGCACACCCCGGTGTCGCGGGCCCGTACGCGTGGTGGTCGTGGCGGGGCAAGGCGTTCGACAACGACGCCGGCTGGCGGATCGACTACCAGCTGGCCTCGCCCGGCTTGGCGGCGCGGGTGGCGTCCGCGCACACCGAACGACCGGCGGCCTATGCGCTGCGCTGGTCCGACCACTGCCCGGTGACGGTCGACTACGCGTGATTTCGGCGCAGTTGGTCAACCTGCGCGTGATGTTCTGTTTCGGGACATCGCTGACAGGTGTATGTCTCGGGACATCGCTGACACCTGAGTAGGGCCGTGAGGCCACGATGGTCCATGGCCCAGAAGGTGACCGCGATGGATATTCGTGCCGCGACGGCGTTTGCCGGGCAGATCGACAACGTTGCGCAGTTCTGCCGTGAGCAGCAGATCAGTCGACAGA
>NZ_CACSIP010000031.1 GCF_902705885.1 Mycolicibacterium austroafricanum
GGCGGTTGGGCGGCCGCGGGCGGGGCGGCGAGCACCCACGCGGGGCCTGCCAGAGCAGCCATCGCTGCGACGAGGAAACGCACCCCGCCATTTTTCCATGTGTCGGAACGAAATTCTCACTTTTGGAGAGCATTGCTCCCGTGCCGATTAGGCTGAAGCCATGCGCGCAGTACGTGTGATGAGTGGCCTCGCCGCGACGACGGTCGCCGTCCTCGGAAGTCTAGGCGGTGCACCGTCTGCCAAGGCCACGGATTTCGGAGCCAACATCTCAGGCACATGGGAGGTGTTCTCCGACGGCGAATGGGCGCGGACCAACGGCGTTCTGATCGACCAGCTGCCGGTGCGTGAAACCTGGACCGTCAACGTGTCGTGCGTGAGCCCGATCGAGTGCACCGGAGAGGCGACCAGCAGCCTGGGATGGACCGGCACCGTCAGGCTGGCCGACTATTGGTTCATCGAGCACGATGTTCCCAACTGGATGCCCTGCCCCAACGGAACTTTCGCCACCGGGCATCAGAAGTTCATCTTGTGGGGCGTGAACCGCGCCACCGAGGAACGGCTGCTCAATGACTACACGTACATGGCAGGCCGCAACGTCACCAAGAGCGCCAGCGGTGCATGTGGTGTCAACACGCCGAAAGTCATCGAACTGCCGGTGTCGGCGCAGAAGGTCAGCTGACTCTGAAGTGTTGACCGGCAACGGAACACGTCGCCGATCCCGCTTCACTCCTTTCTGTTCACTCAGGTGGGCAGCAGGTCTTTCCACGTCTTCGGTGCCGCCCCGATGGCCACCTGCTGCAACGCACCGTCCGCCGTGAGGTACTGGCCGGTCTCCGGGTTGTAATGAGCGGTGGCCACCGATGGCCCCGCAGAAGCGTTGCCGTGGAACGCACTCGGCGCAGCCGGCACCGCCTGGCCCGAAGCCGGCGGCTCCACCGGTGCCGGCGGCGGCGGCGGGGTCGGGGCCAGCTCTGGTGAACCCTGCGGGGTTCCGGACGGTGCCACGCCGGGTGGCAGCGGGGTCCCCTCCGTCGGCGCGAATATCCGCTCCTCGAAGTCGACGCGGTCATCGAGCGGGACGCCCTGCGAGATCAGGTTGGGGTCGAATGGATACGGGCCCAGGAGATGATCGCGCATCGCCAACGGCTGATAGCCCCTGGGGTCATTGCACAGTTCGACAGTGGGTGCCCGCTTGCCCGGATGCTCGATGCACGGGTAGTTGCGGGCGCCGCGGACGTTGAGCGGAGAGTCCTGAGGCAACTTGCAGTACAACCCGTCCGGAGTGTCGATCGTGGTCTCGTCCTCCGGTGACCGCCATTGTGACGGCGGCAGGAATCCGGTGGTGCACGGGTTCGGATCGCTGACCGTGAGCGCGAAGTCGCCGGTGGGCAGCCCCGTCGGGTTGTTCTTGGGCAGGCCGAAGGACTGCTGCGCGGCAATGATGCCCGGGAAGACCACCAGGAGTTGCTCGATGGCCGGGTTGTAGGTGAGCAGCACCTGGCTCACTGTGGTGAGGTTGGCGAGCAGTATCGGCAGCGTGGGCTTCACCTGATCAAGCAGCGAGCTGACTTCCTGGGCGAAGCCGGGGCCCCGCTGCAGAATCGCACGCACCTCTGGATCGTTCTGCACCAGTTGAGCGGTGACGCCGGACAGACTCCGTGCCCACGTCCGGATCTCATCGGTGGTCTCGGCCTGGGATTCCAGCAGCGGACCGATGTCATCGACCAACGCCCGGGTCTCGCCGGAGGCATCGTTGATCTTGTCGGTCACCTCGGAGGCGGAATCGAGCAGCGATCCGAACTCCGGGCCGGCGCCGTTGAACGCGTTGAAAGTCTCGTCGAGCAGGTCGGGAATGCGGTCCTTGGGCAGGCTCTCCACCAGCGCGCTGAGCTGATCGAGCATGGGGCCGACCCGTTGCGGAATCGTGGTGGACGACACCGGGATTCGTGATCCATCCTCCAGGAACGGCCCCGATTCGGTGCGCGGACGCAGATCGACATACTGCTCGCCGACCGCCGAGACGCTGAGCACATCGGCCTGTAGATCTGCCGGGATCTTCGGCGACGTATCGAGCGACAGCGTCGCTTCGGCGCCGTTCTCGGTCAGCGCGACGTCGGTGACCTTGCCGATCTGCACCCCGCGGTAGGTCACGTTGCTGAACCGGTAGAGACCGCCGGAGGCCGGCAGTTCAAGTTTCACTGTCAGCCGACCGACACCGAGCAGCGTGGGTACCTGCATGTAGGCGAAGATCATCACACCGACGCCGACGATCGACGCGATGGTGAAGAGGATCAACTGAGTCCGGACAAAGCGAGTCAGCATCAGCCGCCCCCTCCCGGTGTCGGTGCCTCGGCGGCAGGTGGCGGGGCGGGCGCGGGGGGTGGCGCCCCGTAAGGCCCGGCGAAGATCTGCGAACCGGTGATCGGCTGAGACTGCGGTAGCCACGGCGCTGACGGCGGCGGCGGTGCCACCGGCAGCAGCGGTCCGGTCGCCGGTGGCATCGGCTCGCCCGGGGCGGCCCCCGGCGCCGGCAGCGCCTCCTCAGGCGGCGGCGCCACGCCGATCTTCAACGGATCGTAGGAGTAGTTGAGGTAGTACGGGTCACCCGGCGCGGGGATCAGCTTCGCGTTCTCGTCGCCCCAGCGGGTTCCGAGCAGCAGGGTCTTCTTCAGCCGCGGATACGTGATGTCGAAGATCGCGTACAGGTTGATGTAGTCACCCCGGGTGATCTTCTCGGCGAATCCCGGCCCGTACGGAAATGCCGAAGCCCACAGCAACGCGAGGTTGAGGTCCGGCCCGATGTCGGCCAGCGCCCCGAGGACGGGCCCGAGATTGTCCAGGGTCTGCACGAGGTCGTCGCCGGCGTCGTTGACCAGACCGGTGGCGGTGTCACTGAACTGGCCGAGCCGGTCCAGTGCGGTGGTGAATTGAGGTCGCTCCCGGATCAGTACGTCCAACGCGGGCGGAATATCCTTGAGCGCGCGATCGATCACGTCGGTCTGACCGGCGAAGGTGCCGGCGACGCGCTGGAGTTGCTGAATCGACGCGATGATGTTGCCCTGCTGCTGCTCCAGTACCCCGACGAAGTCGTCGAGTCGCACGAGCAGGTCCCTGATCTCCGATTCGCGTCCGGAGATGCCCGCGTTGAAGTTGTGGATGATGTCACCGATCTGGCCGAGCCCTCCCCCGTTGATCACCGTCGACAGCGACGACAAGGTCTGCTCGGTGGTCGGGTAGGTCGACGACGCGTTCAGCGGCAGGGTCGCTCCGGGCTGCAGCCTTCCGCTCGGCTCTTCACCGATCGGCGGGTTGAGCGACAGATGCATCGAGCCCAGCAGGCTGGTCTGACCGACCGTCGCCACGGCGTTGCCGGGCACGACGATGTCGGGCTTGACCGAGACCGTCACGCTTGCATGCCAGTCGTCCACCGTCATCTCACCGACGCTGCCGACGACCACGTCGTCGATCAGTACCGGCGAGTTCGACTCCAGCGTCGCGACATTGGCGATCTCCACGTGATAGGTGACCGCGTCGGGCCCCCGGCCGACCGCTCCCGGCAGCGGCAGCGAGTTGACCCCCTGAAAGGCGCACCCGGTCATGGACAGGGCGACACTGCACCCCACGACCGTCCATCGCTTCACACCACGGATCATGACGGCGGCATCCCCTCTGCTGGCAGCAGTGGCGCACCCGGCGGCACCGGCGCCGGCGCCGGGGTCGGGGGCAACAGCAACCCGTCGGCCGTCTGCGGCTGCGCCGGCAGGTTTGACAGCACGTTCGGCGGCCCCGGGATGGGTGCACCAGGGAACAACGCCGGCGACGGAATGGCGGGGGCGTCGTCGTCGGTGGTGTAGATCCCCGGCGGACCGGCAGGTGAATGCCAACCCGGGGGCGGCGGGACATCCCCAGCGCCCGTGTATGCGGACACCGACGGCGGATTCTCGGGCGGATCGCCGGGGCCCGCACCGCCGGGTGCCAGCTTCGGGTCGGTGTAGATCATCCGGTCCGGATTTACCGCAGGCCGCAGGTAGGGGTTGATCGGGAACGGCAGGTTGCCGAAGTTCACCAGCTTCAACGCCGGCCCGAGGTACTGAGAGCACAATTTGGCGGTCTCGGGGGCGGTGGTGTTCGCGATGCCGCCGATCAGGCCGCAGACGAACCACACCGGGTTCGCGAAGTTCGACAGGGAGAACGCACCTGTCACCGATCCGCCGTTGGGGTAGTAGATGTTGTTGAAGTTGGCGATCGCATTCGGCGTGATGTGCAGGACGTTCTCGAGGTCAAGACGTTGGTCGGACAGGACCTGGAGAACGTTGCCCAGTCGCTCGACCTGCTCGGAGGTCTGATTCCTGCTGCCGGCCACGAAGCGCTGGACCTCACCCATCGCGACCGACAGTTCCGACAGCGCCGCGTCGAGGTCAGACCGGCTGTCGTTGACCACACTGGTCAGGCTGGCGAGGCGGTTCTGGAACAGCACGATCTGGTCTTTGCTATCGCGGAGCGCACTGACGAAGGTCTGCAGGTTCTTGATGATGTCGACGATGTTGCCGCTTCCCTCGGCGAAGATCCTCGCCGCGCCGGACAGCTGGCTCAGCGTCTGCCGCAGCTTGTCGCCGTTGCCATCCAGGGCGTTGGCGGCGCTGTCGACGAACCGCGAGATTGACGTATCGGAGATGCCGTTCTGCGGTCCCAGTTCGGCTGCCAGCCGGGTTAATTGGGTCTTGACCTCGTCCCACTCGACGGGCACCGCGGTCCGGTCGCTCGGGATGACGCCGCCGTCGCCCATCGTGGGCCCGTCCCCGTCCCGGTAGGAGGGGGTGAGCTGGACGTAGCGGGCCGCCACCAGGTTCTGCGCGACGATCACCGCTTTGGCATCCGCCGGAATGGGCACGCCGCGATCGACCTTGAGGGTCATCTTCGCCTGGGTACCCTCGGGATCGATGCTGTCGATGGTGCCGACCGCGACGCCGGCCACCCGCACGTCATCACCGGGGTAGATCGCGGTGGCCGTGGGAAAGTACGCCGTGATCGTCTTCGGTCCGAAGAACACCTGCCGGACGAGGAAAACCGCGCCGGCGACGAGGGTGATGGCCAGCAGGATCGTCGTGCCGGCCACCAGTCGCTTACGGGTTGCCGTCATTGGGGAGGTCTCCTGGCTGCGGGATGCTGTTGACGGGGAAGGGGAGCTCCGCCCGCGGGCCGGCGTTGTCCGGCGGCTGGCCGGCGTCGACGCCGCGCCGGAACCCGAAGGCGTATTCCAGGAACGGCTGCAGCAACTGTGCCGGTTGGATGTTGGGCACCAGGGCGTTGTAATAGGCGCCGTTGGAGACGATCTCGCCTTGGGTGAGGTAGTACTTGGCGGCACCGGGCAGGATCTTGGCGAGGTTGTCCCGGTTGCGCTCCAGCATCGCGACCACGTTGTTCAGTCGTTCCAGCGCCGGCGCCAGCTGTTGCTCGTTGTCGGCGACCACTCCGGTCAGTTCCCGCGATACCAACGCGATGTTCGACAGCAGACTCGTGATCGCGTAGCGGCGGTCGTTGAGCACCGCGAGGAGGTCGTTGGCATTGAGGATCAGCGTGTTGACCTGCCTGCTGCGCTCGGAGAAGATCCCGGTGACGTCGCCGGCGGTTCGCAGCAGTTCGGCCAGGCTCTCGTTGCGGTTGTTGAGCGACCGCGACAGCCGCGACAACCCGTCGAAGGTCGGCCCCAGCTGCGGTGAGATCTGGTCGAGCGTCTGCGCGAGGGTGTCCAGCGACTGGTTCAGCGAATCGGTGTCGGTGTCGGCGGTGTTGGCGGTGAGGTCCCCGACCGCATCTGTCAGCGAATACGGCGACGACGTCCGCGACGTCGGGATGACCTTCTGTCGATCGAGCTTTCCGCTGCCGTCGGAATCGAGTGCCAACACCCGCTCACCGAGCAGGGTTCCGGTGCGGATGTGGGCAGTGGTATCCGAGCCGAGTGCGTACTTGCCGTCGATGGTGAACCCGACGAGGGCGTCACCGTTGTCGAGTTCGACCGAATTCACCGAGCCGACCTTGATCCCCGAGACCGTCACGTCGTTGCCGACCGTCAGACCGCCGGCTTCGGCGAACAGCGCCTGATAGCGCACCGCGGTGGCCCACGACAGCAGGCGTTCGGGCTGCAATCCGACGGCGATGACCAGGATGATCACCACCACGCCGATGAAACCGGCCCTGGCGAGCTGAGATCCGCGATATTTCAGCATTACTCGTCCACGCACCTTCCGGTCTCTTGTTGGATCCACGGGAACACCACGGTGCGGCCCTCGAGATCACTTGCGCGGAAGGCGATGCCGCAGATGTAGTACGGGAACCAGGCGCCGTAGGAGCCGACCCGGGCGAGCTCGCGGTAGATCTCGGGCAACCGCTGGATCGTCGCGTCGAGACGCTCGAGGTCGTTGTCCACAAAGGGCGCGAGCCGAGCCAGTTCGTCCACGGTACCGGCCAACGGGGCCCGGCCGCGGCTGAGCAGGTCTGCGATCGATGCGGTGCCGTTGTCGAGTGCCTCGATGGCGGTGCCGATCGGGTCGCGATCGGTCGACAACCCGCTCACCAACTGCTCGAGTTGATCGATGGCGCCGGAGAATTCGTCACCCTGCTCGGAAAGCGTGGCCAGTACTGTCTGCAGGTCGCCGATCAACTGTTCGATCACCGCGTTGTTGTCGGCCAGCGAGTTGGTGAACGACGACGTCTTGGAGAACAGCGATTCGATGGTTCCGCCCTGCCCCTGCAGGATCTGCACCAGCGACGTGGTGAGGCCGTTGACATCCTCGGGGTTCAACCCCTGGATGACCGGTTTGAGGCCCCCCAGCAGCACATCGAGGTCGAGCGCCGGCGCGGTCCGGGACACGGGTATCTGGGAACCGGCCGGGAGGATCTGCGTCGAGTCCGGGGTGTCGACGAGCTCGAGGAATCGGTCGCCGACCAGGTTGAGGTAGCGGATCGCCACCTGCGTGCCGGTGGTCAGCGCGGTACTGCGGTCGGTGTCGAACGTGACCAGGACGTTCCTGTCCGCCTGCAGCTCCACACCCTTCACCGTGCCGACCCGGATTCCGGCGATCCGCACCGTATCCCCCGACTGCAACCGGGACGCATCGGTGAACACCGCCGAATACTGGTTGGTCGCACCGGTTCTGCTGTCGCTGAAGACGAGGAGCAGGAATGCCGTCAGCACCGCCATGACCAGGCCGAACGCCGTGAACTTGAGCAGCGTGCTGGTTGATCGCGTCATCCCGGCATTCCGATCTGCGCGGTGTTGCGGGGTGGTCCGTCCAGGGGGCCGAACAACCAGTTCTTGAGGCCCTCGGAGTTCAGCAGTATCCCGGCGTTGCCGTACTGGGCGGGGTTGGCTCCGACGTCACCGACGATCAGCGGCGGCACGAACTCGGACGGCAGCTCGGGCAAGCCGAGTTCGGTGCAGTAGTCGCGGCCACCGCTCTTGGCGGCCACCTTTGGCAGGTCACCGGGATAGCGGTACCGCTCGACGCCCAAGGTCAGCCCGGACGACACGAAAACCCCCGAGAACTGCGGCGGGGACTTCGCGAACGGGACGAGACCGCCGATACCGCACCACAGCGACTTGCGGTACTGGCGGAGTAGATCGGTGGTCGGCACCAGCAAGCGGGTGACGTCGGTCAGGCCCTGACGGTTGGCGCCGACCACCTCGTTGCCGAGCTCGGCCAGACCGGTTGCGCTGACCAGGAACTCGTCCAGGTTCTGCTGCTCCTCGACTATGGAGTTACTGAAGTCGGAGGTGTTCTCGATGATCGACACGAGATCCTGGCCGGCGTCACCGTAGGCGGCGAGCGCGGGAACGGACAATTCGATGTCGCGGGCGAGATTGGGCAGGCTGGGTTCGAGTTCGGCCAGTAGCGCGTTGAAGTCGGACAGCGTGTTGCCGAATTGTTCGCCGCGGCCGTTGAACGCCTGGGCGATGGCGCCGAGGGTCTCGTTGAGCTTGACCGGGTCGATCTTGTCGAAGACCTGAACCAGTTGCTGGAACACCGTGTTGATCTCGACGGTGACCGTGTCGCCGCGCAACACCTGATCTCTTCCCAGGGTTTGCGCAGCCGGGTCCGGCGGGGCCTCGAGCTGGACGAACTTGGCGCCGAACACGGTGGACGACGCGATGTCGACATCGACGTTCGACGGGATGAGGTGCAGTTGAGAGGGGTCCATGTCCAGCCGCAGGGCCGCGGTGCCGTCGGGCCGGTAGTCGATCGACTTGACCGAGCCGACCTGGACGCCCCGCATCTTGACCTTGGCGTCGGGATTCATCACCAGCCCGGCGCGATCCGAGATCACGGTGACGGGAACGGTTTCGGTGAAGCTGCCGCGGAACAGCCCGATCGACAACCCGAAGATCGCCAGCAACGCGACGATGAGGCCCATCCCAGCCAGCGGACGGACGAGCTTGGACCTTCGGTTTGCGCTCAACTCGTCTCCTAGCCCGACAGGTTGAAGTTGCCGTTGGAACCGTAGATCGCCAGGGACACCAACAGCGTCACCGACACCACCACGACCAGGGACGTACGCACCGCGTTACCCACCGCCGCACCCACCCCGGACGGCCCGCCGGTGGCGAAGAACCCGAAGTAGGTGTGCACCAACAAAATCGCTATCGCCATCAACACCGCCTGCAAGAACGACCACAACAGATCGATCGGGTTCAGGAACGTGTCGAAGTAGTGGTCGTAGAGTCCACCGGACTGGCCGAACAACACCACCGTGGTGAACTGAGAAGCCACGAAAGACAAGATCACGGCGATCGAGTACAACGGCGTGATCGCGATCATCCCCGCCACGATCCGGGTGGACACCAGGTACTCCACCGACCGGATTCCCATCGAGTCGAGTGCGTCGATCTCCTCGTTGATCCGCATGGCCCCCAACTGCGCGGTCACCCCTGCCCCGAAGGTCGCCGCCAGCCCGATCCCGGCGACCACCGGCGCGGCGATACGCACATTGATGAAGGCCGCCAGGAACCCGGTCAACGCCTCGATACCGATGTTGCCCAACGACGAATAGCCCTGGATCGCCAGCGTGCCGCCGGCGGCCAGGGTCAGGAACCCGACGATCACCACGGTGCCGCCGATCATCGCCAAGGTGCCTGCACCCATCGAGATCTCGGCGATCAACCGGATGATCTCCTTGCGGAAATGCACCGCCGCATGCGGCACACCGGCCAGCGCGCGGCCGTAGAACAGCACGTGGTCACCGATGCGGGACAGCCATGCCACCGGCCGACCGGCTTGGTTGACCAACCGCGGGAACCGCGACCGCACCACCGTGGAAGTACCCATGACCGCGGCCCCTATCCCGTCGTCATCCGGATGCCGATGGCCGTGACCACCACATTGATCACGAACAACGCCATGAATGCGTACACCACTGTCTCGTTGACCGCGTTGCCCACCGCCTTGGCGCCACCACCGGTGATCGTCAACCCGCGATAACACGCCACCAGGCCGGCGATCAGCCCGAACAGCGCTGCCTTCACACACGAGATGATGACCTCGGGTACCCCGGTCAACAGAGTGATCCCGGCGGCGAACGCGCCCGGGTTCACATCCTGAACAAACACCGAGAAGAAGTAGCCACCAAGTATCCCGATGATCACCACCAGGCTGTTGAGCAGCAACGCCACCAACCCCGCCGCCAGCATCCGCGGGGTGACCAGACGCTGCACCGGGTTGATCCCCAGCACCTCCATCGCGTCGATCTCCTCGCGTATCGTTCGCGACCCCAGATCGGCGCACATCGCTGTGGCGCCGGCGCCGGCCACGATCAACACCGTGACCAACGGCCCCACCTGGGTCACCGCACCGAACGCCGCACCCGCACCGCTGAGATCCGCCGCACCCAATTCACGAAGAAGGATGTTCAGCGTGAAGCTGACCAGGACGGTGAACGGGATCGCCACCAACAACGTCGGCGCCATCGACACCCGCGCCACGAACCAGCACTGCTCCAAGAACTCCCGCCACTGGAACGGCCGCACAAAGATGAACCGCACCGCATCCACCGCCATCGCGAAGAAGCCGCCGACAGCCGCCATGGCACCCGACACACCATTGGGCAGCGCAATACCCGTCGACCATCGCTCCGGTCCCTTAGACGCCATAACCCTCTGGTCCCTCCAGGATCGTGACGGCCGATACGGCTGTCGGACCGCCAATGTTGTGCGCCAGCGCGATTCGGGCGCCATCCACCTGATTGACCGCTTCGCCTCGCAGCTGTTGGAACAACTCGACGCACTGTGCCACACCGGTGGCCCCCGGCGGGTGACCTTTGGCTTTCAGGCCGCCGCTGGGATTGACGGGCAGCGCCCCGCCGACACTGGTTACCTCGGCTTCCAAGAGCTTGTATCCTCTCATCCTCTCGGCGAAGCCGAGGTCCTCGTAGCTCATCATCTCGATACCGGTCAGGAAGTCGTGCACCTCGGCGACGTCCACATCGGCAGGGGCCATGCCGGCCATCGCGAACGCCTGCTTGGCCGCCCGGGTGGTCGCCGGCAGCATCGTCATGTCCGGCTTGTGCTGGTGCATCACCGAATCGAGGCCGAGCCCGACTCCCCTGATCCAGACGGGTCTGTCGGTGAACCGGTCGACGATGTCCTCGGCGGCGATCACCAGCGCGGCGGCGCCATCGCTCTGCGGCGCACAGTCGTAGAGCCGGAACGGGGTCACAACCATCGGTGCGTTCAGGGCCTGCTCCATCGTGATCTCGAAGCGCAACCGCGCCTTGGGGTTGTTCACCCCATGCCGGTGGTTCTTAACAGCCACCATGGCTAAGTGTTCTTCAGTTGCCGGAGATTCGTGGAGATATCGACGAACATGCAGGGCGAATCCCGCTGGGGCGACCAGTCCGAGGGGGTAATCCCAGGCCATGTCGCGGGCCATCGCCTCCCATTCCCACAGCATGTCCGCAGATGTGGTGTCCCGCAGCTTGTCAGCGCCCATCACCAGCGCGACGTCGAAGGCCCCGGCTGCGACGGCGTACAACGCGTTGCGGATCGCGTCGTGCCCGGTCGCGCAGGAGTTCTCGATGCGGGTAACTGGCAAATCCGGCAGCCCCAATGTGTCAGCGAGGATCCCGGACGGAAACCCGTCGGCGGTGCCCATCGCGCCGAACCACGCGGCCTGCAGATCCGACTTCGCCAAGCCCTTGTCGACAGTCTGGGCGCAGTCGGAGAACGCCATCGGAAGAAGATCTTTGATGCCGAGCGCGAAGTGTTCACCGAACGGCGTCATGCCGGCGCCGACGATCGCCACTTTCCTCATGGCTCGGCTCCCACTCGGTCCAGTCCTCGCTGCGCTGCGATCCTCACTCGTGTTCGCGTTCGCGTCCTCATGCGACCACTCGCTCGGGTTCGAATGCATAACCGTAATCCGGCACCCCGGAGCGCACGGCGACGCGGCGCAAAGCCAGCCGTCCGCGGTCGCCGATGTCGACCACACCCGCCGGGGCACCGGTGACCTTGACCAGCGCGCGCACCCCGACACCGTCCAGGTCAACGATGACCAGTGAGTAGGGCGTCCGCAGACCGGGCACCGGGATGTTCACCGTGGTCTCGGTGTAGACCGTGCCGGTGCGCGGTAAGGGCACCAGCTCGTAGTCGGTGGCCAGCGCGCCGTCGGGTCCAACCCGGTATCGCGGTGGGAAATCGAACTCACCGGAGTCGGCGAACCGGCCCGCCTCCCACCGCACCTTCGCCTCGAAGGCCCGCTCGTAGGCGGCCAGCGAGATCGGGATGTCCATGCCGGCCGTGAAGGCGCCTTCGGGAACCGGCCGGGGACTCGGTTCCCGGCGGTGGATGAGGGCAGTCCCGCCGCTGACGGTGATGCCGGACAAGATCGCCTGTTCGACGGCGACCAACGGCCCCGTCGCACCCCGTGCAGCCATTCCCGCCAGCGCAAACAGGCTCGAGCTGGCTCCTGCAGTAGGCAGCGCAGGTGGATCCCCCAAGCACAGGTCGGCCGCGCGATCATGGTCCACCCCTGCCACCGCCGCCGGTGTGTCCAGCCAGGCAGCGGCCAGTGATGCGATCAGGCCGCGCTCGTGCAGCAGCCGCGGATCGCCGTAGTCGTGCACGTCGCCGGTGGTTCTGCGGGTGCGCACCGGCAGGCTGCGCGCGACACGGGCGGCCGTGCGCACCTGCAACCCGTGCTCGGCTGTCAGGATCGCCGCGGCCCCAGCCGGGTCGAGGTCGCTGCCGATGATCAACGTCCTGGGTCGCGCGGAGCTGAGCGCGTCGACGGTCGCCGGGGCGCCACCCAGCCGTTCGTCGACCTCGAGTTCGGGATCCAAACCCAGACCCGCGAGCAGAACCGCGGCATTGCTGCTTTCCACCAGCGGGAAGTCACGGCTGACGAACACCACGCGCTCGACGGCACCGCCACCGGTCAACGCCGCACGTCCCGCCTCGACGGCAATAGTGACGGCGTCTTCGTCGTCGCCGGCCACCCGGTGCAGGGCGGTCCCCCAGCACGGCAGGTAGGTGCCGACGGACACGACGTAGGGCATGCTGCTCTCTCTTCGGTGGTGAACTACGGCCGAGCTCAGGTGACAGCGCCGCCCGTCTTCAGGTCGATGATGCGGTCCCAGTCCAGGCCGAGTTCCAGCAGGATCTCATCGGTCTGTTCGGCGAAGCCGGGCGCGGGGCCGGTGTGCGGTGCGGCCACGTCGAACTGCACCGGGTTGGCCACCAACTCCAGTTCCCCCGCTTGAACCATGTACTCGTTGGCCCGGACCTGCGCGTCGCGAGCGGCCTGCAGCGTATCCTGCACAGGCGCCCAGGGACCGAGCAGCGTCGCGAAGCGCTCGCTCCACTCCACCAGCGGACGCTTCTTCATGGCTTCGGTGAGGATCTCATTCGCCGCGGCGGTGTTCTCGGCGATGGCTTCGGCAGTGGCGAAGCGCGGGTCGTCGGCGAGTCCGTCGAGTTCCATGTGCCGGCACACGTCGGCCCAGAACTTCGTGGGCTGCATCATGACAAACGAGATGTAGCGGTCATCGGAGGTCGGATAAAGCCCCACGAGCGGGTTGATCGGCGACCCGTGCACGCCGGGCGGGAACGCCTCCATGCGCTCGCCGAGGTGGTTGGTCAGCGCCACGGTGTGCCCCATCGCCCACAGCCCGCTCCCGAGGAGCGAGACGTCTACCACCGACGTTTCGCCGGTGCGCTCGCGTTTCAGCAGCGCCGCCGCGATCCCGCCCGCGAGGTTGGTCCCGGAGATGGTGTCGCCGTAGGCCGGCCCGGGAGGCCCGATCATGCCGGGCATGTCGGGCGGGGTGATGGTGCGGGCCGTGCCGGCGCGGCACCAGAACGCGGTCATGTCGTAGCCGCCCTTGACCGCTTCTTCGCCTCGGGGCCCGAGCGCGCTCCCTCTGGCGTAGACGATGTCGGGGTTCACCGCGCGGATGTCGTCGACGTCGATGCCGAACTTGTCGCGGTGACCGGGCAGGAAGCTGGTCAGGAACACGTCTGCGCGGCGGGCGAGGTCAAGAAGCACCTCTTTGCCTTCGGGCACCGACATGTCCAGGCCGATGCTTCGCTTGCCGCGGTTGGCGTGTTCGATGTTCGGGTTGGGATCGCCCTCGACCCGCAACAGCCCGGTCTGTCGCAGCCCCCGCTGCGGATCACCGGTGACGGCGTGCTCGACCTTCACGACGTCGGCGCCCCACTCGCCGAGCACGGCCCCCGCCGACGGGACGAACCCGTACATCGCGACCTCGAGAACCCGGATGCCCTCCAGTGGGCGGCTCATGACGTCGCCCCGGGCACGACTGTGGCAAAAGTCTTCGACTCCAGGAACTCCTCGAGACCGGCCTTGCCCATCTCCCTGCCGATCCCCGACTGCTTGAAACCGCCGAACGGGCTGTCCGGGCTGAAGTAGTTGCCACCGTTGATCGAGAAGGTGCCGGTGCGGATGCGCCGTGCCACCGCCAAGGCCCGGTCCTCGCTGCCGAACACGGCGCCGGAAAGGCCATAGATCGAGTTGTTCGCGATGCGCACCGCGTCGTCGTCGTCCTCGTAGCCGATCACGACCAGAACGGGTCCGAAGACCTCCTCCTGGGCGATCTCGCTGTCCGGGTCCACGTCGGCGAGCAGCGTCGGGGTGTAGAAGTAGCCGGGATCGACCTTCTCACCGCCGGTGACCAGAGTTGCCCCGGCGGCGACGGCTCTTTGAACCATGCCGTCGACCTTGTCCCGCTGCTTCTCGCTGATCAACGGGCCCATATAGGTCTTCGGGTCATTGGGATCGCCATACCGCACCATGCCGAAGTTGGTCTTGATCAAGTCGACGATCTCGTCCTTGTTCTTCTTGGGCACCAGCAGCCGCGAGGTCAACGCGCAGCCCTGGCCTGCGTGGGTCACCATGCTGAACGCGGAGAACAGGGCTGCGGTGCTGAAGTCTGCGTCGTCGAGCACGATCGCGGCGGACTTGCCGCCGAGTTCGAGGAACACCTTCTTGAGCGTTTCGCTGGCCGCGGCCATGATGCGGCGGCCGGTAGGCGTCGAACCGGTGAAGGTGACCATGTCGACGTCCGGGCTGGTGGTGAGCACCGCACCGACCTCGGGATCGGCACCGGAGAGCACATTGACGACGCCGGCGGGGATGTCGGTGTGGTTGGCGATCAGTTCACCCAACGCCAGGGTGATCAGCGGGGTGTCGGGCGCGGACTTCAACACGACGGTGCAACCGGCGGCCAGCGCGGGCGCCAACTTGGCCAGTGCGAGCTGGTTCGGATAGTTGTAGGCGATGATCGCGGCGACGACGCCTGCCGCTTCCTTCTCCACCCAGCGGTGGTGCTGCATGCCGCGGCTGGTGATGTTGCCCAGATCCTCCGTCATCGGATAGTCCGCCAACAGGTCGGCGTAGTACCGGACGATGCCGATGGGCTGGTCCAGCTGGGCGCCCTGGCAGAGCGCCTCGGTGGCCCCGACCTCGGCGATGGTCAGCGCAGCGAGTTCGTCGCGGTGGTCGACGAGCGTCTGGTGCAGCTGCTGGAGGCACCGCACCCGCAGCTCGACGTTGGTCGACCAGTCAGTGGTGTCGAACGCCTGGCGCGCCGCAGCGACCGCCGCACGGGCGTCGGCCACTGCTGCGTCCGGGGCATATCCGAGCACCTCTCCGGTGGCCGGATTGAGCGAGGGGAACGTGCGATCGGCCTCGAGCAGACGTCCACCGATCAACAGGCGGCGATCAGCGTGCGAGACGCGCGCCGCGCCCGCGCGGTCATCCGAGATCGTGGCTGTTTCCTGCATCATCCTCCTTGAGGACCTGTGACTTCAGCGCCTTGGAGTGGCTACTGTGATGGAAACTGCATTCTCATCCTCGGCGAATCATACATTCGCGGAATGAGAACTCAAGAAAACAGGCGGAACCATTACTGCCTGCGGAGAACGGTGCGACAATCGGCCATCAAACGTCTCACCAGTGCGAACAGCGCGGCCGACATGTCTTGCGAGAGAGCAGTGTGCGAGAGTACGGTTCTCATAATCGGAAGGATGATTCTTGGATGACCGAGAAGATCGAGAGCTCAGCCGGAGTCCGCAAGTGAAGACCGCGCTCGTGACCGGTGGCGGCTCGGGCATCGGAGCCGCCGTGGCACACCGCTTGCGATCAGACGGGCTGCGTGTGGCCACCATCGACCTCAACGCCGGCGAGGAGAAGTACTCCTACACCGCCGACGTCACCGATCGGGCAGCGGTTGACGCCGCACTCGACAAGATCCGCACGGAGCTGGGCCCGGTGACGGTGCTCGTCAACGCCGCGGGGCTGGAACGCTTCAAGCGTTTCGTCGACCTCACGTTCGCCGACTGGCAGAAGGTCGTCGACGTCAATCTCAACGGCGTCTTCCACTGCGTCCAGGCGACTCTTCCCGACATGATCGAGGCCGGCTGGGGACGCATCGTCAACATCTCCTCGTCGAGCACGCACTCGGGTCAGCCGTTCATGGCGCCCTACGTCGCGGCCAAGTCGGCGGTCAACGGCCTCACCAAGTCGCTGGCACTGGAGTACGGACCCAACGGCGTCACCGTCAACGCGGTTCCCCCCGGTTTCATCGACACCCCGATGCTGCGCAAGGCAGAAGAGCGCGGCTTCCTCGGCGACACCCAGAAGCAGATCGACGCGACGCCGGTGCGCCGCATCGGCCGACCCGAAGACATCGCCGCAGCATGTTCCTTCCTGATCTCGGAAGACGCCGGCTACATCACCGGACAGATCCTGGGCGTCAATGGCGGCCGGAACACCTGAGACAAGCCAGCAGACACCAGAACTTCGAAAGGACACCGGGTTATGGGACGCGTTCAAGGGAAGGTCGCCTTCATCACCGGCGCCGCACGCGGACAGGGGCGCAGCCATGCCGTGCGGCTGGCCGAAGAAGGCGCCGACATCATCGCCGTCGATCTGTGTGAGGACTTCGCGACCATCGGCTATCCGATGGCGACCCCGGAGGATCTGGAGGAGACGGCCGCGTTCGTCGAGAAGACCGGCCAACGCGTCTACACCGCCAAGGCCGACGTCCGCGACGCCGCACAGCTGAAGAAGGCACTCGAAGACGGCATCGCCCAAATGGGTGGCCTCGACATCGTCGTCGCTCAGGCGGGCATCGCCGGCATGAAGGGCGATCCGCCGATGCAGGCGTGGACCGACGTGATCAACACCAACCTGGTCGGGACCATCAACGCCATCCAGGTGGCGCTGCCCCACCTCAAGGAAGGCGCTTCGATAGTCGCGACCGGGTCAACCGCCGCGCTGATGGACGCCCACAACAAGCCCAACCCGGGCAGCGACCCCGGCGGCATGGCGTACATGACGTCAAAACGCCTGCTGTCCCAGTACGTGCACGACCTGTCGACGAATCTGGCCGTCCGCGGTATTCGCGCCAATGTGGTGCACCCGACGAACTGCAACACCGACATGCTGCAGAGCCCGCCGATGTACAAGTCCTTCCGACCCGATCTGGAGAACCCGACCCGAGCGGACGCCGAGCCGGTCTTCGGTGTCCAGCAGGCGATGAAGGTCAACTTCATCGAACCGGAGGACATCAGCAACGCCATCCTGTGGCTGGTCTCCGACGAGGCCCGCTACGTCACCGGCATGCAGTTGCGCGTCGACGCGGGTGGCTATCTGAAGTGGTACGACTACCACGCCTAGAAAGGAACGCCGTGAAGGTTCGGGTTGACTCACAGCGGTGCCAGGGGCACACGCTCTGCTCGATGATCGCGCCGGATTCGTTCGAGCTCAGCGATATCGACGGGACCGCTTCGCCGGTCGACGAGACCGTTCCGGCCGATCAGCAGGACGCGGTCCGCGAGGCTGCACAGTCCTGCCCGGAACAGGCCATCTCGATCGAAGAGTGACTACTTCGATGGCTGTCAGAAACAGCAAACGCACAGGGAGAAAACAGCTTTGAGTGTCGACGACGTCGTGAACGGCACCGCCGACGACAGCCACCGCAAGCACACCTTTCACTTCGACCGGCACACGCCCGAGTACCGGCTGCAGTTCCAGAAGATCACCGAGGAGATGCAGCGCAAGTGTCCGCTGGCGTGGACGGACACCTACGACGGGCACTGGGTGGCCGCCGACAGCAAGCACGTCTTCGAACTCGCCCGCTGCCCCGCGGTGTCCAACCATCACGACATCAGCGGTGAAACGCCGTTCAAGGGCATCACCATCCCGAAGGCCAGTCGCGCCACCGTCGTCCGCGGCGGCATCCTCGAGATGGACGAACCCGAGCACAGCACCTACCGCGGCGCGCTGAACCCGTATCTCTCACCCGCCGCGATCAAGCGCTGGGAGCCGTTCGTCGACGAGATCACCCGCGCCGCACTCGACGAGCACATCGAATCGGGTCGGATCGATTTCGTCGAAGACCTCGCCAACGTCGTGCCTGCGGTGTTCACGCTGGCGATGATGGGCATCGATCTCAAGAAGTGGAATGTCTACAGCGAGCCCACCCACGCCTCGGTCTACACCCCTGAGCACGCGCCCGAGCGGGAGAAGATCAACGAGCAGCACCGGGAGATGGGCATCGATCTCATCAACAACATGATGGAGATCCGGGAGAACCCCCGGCCCGGTCTGGTCAACGCGTTGCTGCAGTTGCGCATCGACGGCGACCCCGCTCCCGACATGGAGATCCTCGGCAACCTGGGGCTGATCATCGGCGGTGGGTTCGACACCACCACCGCGCTCACCGCACACGCACTGGAATGGCTCGGCGAGCACCCCGCCGAGCGGGACCGACTCAGCCGGGAACGCGACCAGCTGTTGCATCCCGCCACCGAGGAGTTCCTCCGCTTCTTCACCCCGGCCCCCGGTGACGGACGGACGTTCTCCGAGGATGTCGAGGTTGCGGGCCAGCAGTTCAAGCAGTTCGAGCGACTGTGGCTTTCCTGGGCGATGGCCAACCGCGACCCCTCGGTGTTCGAGAACCCGAACGAGATCGTGCTGGACCGGAAAGGTAACCGTCACTTCAGCTTCGGCATCGGCGTGCACCGCTGTGTGGGTTCCAACGTCGCGCGTACCGTGTTCAAGTCGATGCTCACGGCCGTGCTCGACCGGATGCCCGACTACATGTGCGACCCCGAGGGCACTGTGCACTACGACACCATCGGCGTCATCCAGGGCATGCGCAATCTGCCCGCCACCTTCACGCCGGGTACGCCCCGGGGTCCGGGACTGGACGAAACACTGGACAAGCTCCAACGCATCTGCAACGAACAGCAGCTCGCGCGGCCGATCACCGAGCGCAAGGAACCGGCCGTCATCGATTGACGGGCCGAACTGGGCCCATAATTCGCGGCGGAGTGGTTCCATGGGTGGCGTCGGATAGAAGAAGGGCAACACAGGATCATGAAGCTCAACAGGATCGGGTCCGCGGTGGCCGCGCTCATGGTGGCGGCGACGCTGCTCGCGCCGCCCTCGGCGGCGGCCGGAATGCAGTTGGGCAACTACGATCTGTGGACCAACAGGTACGACCGGGCTTCGTGGTTCTGGTTCGTCTCGCTGTGCTACCCCGAAAAGTCCCCGGACTGCGTCAATGTCGCCGCGCGACCTCGGCTGAAGTTCTACGACTACTACGAGGGCAAGGCATACCTGGTGGACGGACGGTACACGTTCACCGTCGACGTGCCCGACGGATTGCGCTGCTGGGGGCACAACATGCCCACGCGCGAAACCTACTCCTGGGATGCCACCACGCTGCTGGGCACCATCGACTCGCGGTTCGACGTCGGCTGCAACAACGGCCCTCCGGGAACCCAGTTCTGGACGTTCAAGCTCCAGCGCTTGTGATTTCGGCGCAGTTGGTCACGCTGCCGGTGACCAACTGCACCCGAATCGGCGGCTCACAGTATTGCGTACCGCTGCCGGATCCCGTTGAAGCGCGACCACATCTGCTCGGTGCGCTCCTGTACGGTTGCGCGTGCCGAATCCGCGGGCAGCACATCGGCCACCCCGGCTATCTCCGCGGCAGGCCGAGGACCTGCTGGGCGATGATGTTGCGCTGGATCTCAGAGGTGCCTCCGGCGATGGTCCCCGAGAAGCTGCGGGCGTAGCGCTCGAACCAGCTGGCGAAGTAGTGGTCGAGGTTCATGTGTTCGTAAGGCCCGGAGGTCGACGGGTGGATCAGGCCGTCGGGCCCGGCTGCCGTCAGACAGGCGCTGGCAGCTCGCATCTCAGCCTCCGCACCGAGCAACTTGGGTATCGACACCGACGCCACGTCCACCTCGCCACGCGCGGCTTTGGCCAGACCGACCGAACCCAGCAGACGCAGCGCCTGATAGTCCATGATCGTGGTCGCCAACTCATCGCGTTCGAGTGCGTTGGATGGCCGGGAATCGGCGATCGAGTTGGCGATTCGGTCGGCGAAGCCCAGCCACATCATGGTGCGCTCGTGGCCCAGCGATCCATTGGCCACTCCCCAGCCGCCGTTGAGCGGGCCGACGAGATTCTCGGCGGGTACCCGGACGTCGGTGAAGAAGACCTCGTTGAAGTCCAGGTTGTCGATCCCGGTCATGTCGGCGAACGGCCGGCACACCACACCCTCGAGGTCAGTCGGGATCAGCAGCACGCTGATTCCCTTGTGCTTGGGGGCATCCGGATCGGTGCGGACGAACGTCAGCAGGAAGTCGGCGTCGTGCGCACCGGAGGTCCACACCTTCTGACCGTTGACGACGAAGTAGGGCCCGTCACCGCCCGAAACAAACTCAGCCTTGGTGCGCAGCGACGCGAGGTCGGAGCCAGCGCTGGGCTCACTCATCCCGAGCGATGCGGTGCGCTCCCCCTTCAGGACCGGTACGGCCCACTGGTGCTTCTGTTCCTCCGTGCCGAACGTCAGCAGCGACGCCGCGATGATGTTGACGCCCTGCGGGTTGAAGCTGTGATAGATCCGGCGCCTGCACAGTTCTTCGAGGTGGACGTAGGTCTGCAACACGGTGGCGTTGCGTCCGCCGAACTCCGGCGGCTGAGCGGGCAACAGCCAACCGTTGTCGAACAGCTTGCGCTGCCAGTCGCGGGCCCACTGTGGCATGTGCGACACCGACCGGGGACGCTCCAACGTCTCGGCCGGGGTGGGCAGGTGCTCGTCGAGGAAGGCGGAGAACTCGGTCCGAAAGTTCTCGACGTCCTGATCAAAGGTCAGCTGCATCAAATTCCTCCGCGATGATGGCACGATGCTCGGCGGCGCCGCCCAGCATGTGTTCGCCGGCCTTGGCCCGTTTGAGCGCGAACTGAAGGTCGTTTTCCCAGGTGAATCCCATCGCGCCGAACATCTGCAGACCGTGCCGGAAGACCAGCGCCTGGCACTCCCCGGCCGATGCCTTGGCCATGGCAGCGGCGAGCCGGCGCCGCGGGTCGTCGGCGGCGATGGTGAGCGCCGAGAAGTAGCACAGCGCGCGTGCCCGTTCGATCGCGACGTGCATGTCGGTGGCCTTGTGCTGAATCGCCTGGAATGTCCCGATCGCCGCCCCGAATTGCTGACGGCTCTTGGCGTGTTCGAGTGCCAGGTCCAGGATCCGTTGACAGGCACCGACCATGGTGATGGCCATCCCCATCAGCGCCACGTGGCGGGCACGTTCGGTGTCGGCGGGAAGCCGTTCGGTGTCGGCGACGCGCACTCCGACCAAGGACACCTCGGCGACATGCAGAACCGGATCGAAGACGTCGACACGACGGGTGGTGACGTTGGCGGCGTCGGCTCGCAGATCGACGAGGAAGACCCCAGCGGGGGTCACGACGGCCATCCGCTCTGCGCGGTCTCCGTCGAGCACGAAACGGTCGGTTCCGGTCAGTACCCAACCCTGGGCATCCCGGGTGGCGGTCACACCGCTGTACACGGCGGCGCCCGCGCTCAGCGGGTCGAACCGATCCCCCACCAGCGGAGCGAACTGGGTCAGGGTCGCCAACATCGGCGTCGGATCGGTGACCCGGCCCAACTCCTCGAGAACGATCGCCAGCTCGACGGCGTTGTCCTGGTCTGTCAGCTCGGTCCAGCCCGCCTCGACGTAGCTGTTCCACAACGACGCCGGGTCCACGCCGTTCTCGGCGATGTCGCGGATCAGCGAGGCCGGACACTGTTTGGACACCGCGTCACGCACGGTCTCCTGCCACAGCCGTTGATCGGCATCGAACTCAAGTAGCATCCAGCGCCTCCTGTTGAACGGCCGTGACAGGAGAATAGCATTCTCGCATCTGGTGTCGACGTTCTCGCCCTACGGTTCGTCATTTCCAGAATCGAGAAGCTGAGCGACCGACCAGCAGCGAGTCCTACCTGCGCAGATGTTAAGCGCTCTGCTGGAGAACAGAATTCTTGCTTTAGAAGAACAACGATCTACACTGGAGGGAGTCTACGGTCGCGCCTTCGGCGTGCAGAGATCGAAGGATGGTTGCGTGAAGGAATTCAGTGCCGGGACAAACGGCGTCGACTCCGACCCGGTGAAGGTTCCCGTCATCGACACCAGCGTGCACATCTTCAGCCGGTCCAACAAAGACCTGCGGCAGAACTTCCTTCGCGAACCCTTCCGCAGCCGAGGCTTCCCCGACTACGAGATGGACTGGTACGGCGCACCGGGCGGCGAATACGCGAAGGGCACCGAAGGCCCCGATCGCCAGTACCCGGGATCCGATCCGGAGGTGACGGCCCAGCACCTCTTCGCCGATCGCGGTGTCGATCTGGCAATCCTGCACCCGATGACCCGCGGCATCATGCCCGATCGCCACCTGGGCACCGCGATCGCCGCGGCCCACAACGAGATGATGGTGACCCGCTGGCTGGATCACGCCGAGTTCGGCGACAGGTTCCGCGGCACCATCCGGGTGAACCCTGACGACGTCGCCGGTGCCCTGCGGGAGATCGACAAGTACAAGGACCATCCGCGGGTCGTGCAGTTGGGAGTCCCGCTGCAGTCGCGTGAGCTCTACGGCAAGCCGCAGTTCTGGCCGTTGTGGGAAGCCGCGGTAGAGGCGAATCTGCCTGTCGCCGTGCACTTCGAGGTCGGTTCCGGCGTGATGTTGCCGCCGACACCCAACGGGTTGACCCGCACCTACGAACAGTTCGTCGGGTTCACGGCGCTGAATTTCCTCTACCACCTGATGAATATGATCGCCGAAGGGGTGTTCGAGAGAATGCCCGCGCTGAAGTTGGTCTGGGCCGACGGCGCCGCCGACATGCTGACACCGTTCATGTGGCGGATGGACTGCTTCGGCAGGCCGCATCTCGAGCAGACGCCGTGGGCGCCGAGGATGCCCAGTGACTACCTGCCGGGCCACGTCTTCTTCGTCCAGGGCAGCCTCGACGGCCCGGGCGACGTCGACTTCGCCGGCGAGTGGGCCGGGTTCACCGGCAAGGACGACATGGTGATGTACGGCTCGAGCTATCCGCACTGGCAACTCAATGAGCTATCGGTCCCCGATTCGTACAGCGTCGAGCAGCGCGACAAATTGTGCTGGCGCAACGCCGCAGAGCTGTATGGGATCCAAAGTCCGGTCATTGCTTCCGCCGCTGGGGCACAGTAGAGGGAACGAGGAGGCAACACCATGACCACCACAGCCAATCCACGGGTACCCGCCGCCGAGCGCATTGCCGTGCGGTGCGTTGACTCCGACGTCCACCCGGCGCCTCGCAGCGGCGATCTCGGTCAGTACATTCCTGAACCCTGGCGCAGCAAGTACTTCGGCACGCACAAGGTCGGCGACCAGATCTACTACGACGCTCCCGACTACGCGCACTCCTACGCGATGCGCCTGGACACCTTCCCCCCGGACGGCGAGTTCGCCTGCAGTGACCCCGATCTGGCGTTCAAGCAGCTGATCATGGAGGCCGGCTCTGACATCGCGATCCTGGAACCCGCCGCCTATCCGGCGCGGATTCCCGAAGCGAACCACGCGATGAACTGCGCGCTCAACGACTGGCAGGCCAATCACTGGCTCGACAGCCACAACAACTGGCACGAGCGGTGGCGCGGGTCGATCTGCCTGGCCATCGAGGAGCCGGAAAAGAGTGTGGCCGAGATCGAGCGCTGGGCCGGACACCCCTACATGGCGCAGATCCTGATCAAGGCCGAGCCCCGTCCGTCCTGGGGCAACCCCAAATACGATCCCATCTGGGCTGCCGCCACCAAGCACGACATCACCGTGAGTTGCCACCTGTCACGCAGTCACTACGACGAACTGCCGATGCCGCCGGTCGGGTTGCCCAGCTACAACCACGATTTCATGGTCACCTACTCGCTGCTGGCGGCCAACCAGGTGATGAGCCTGATCTTCGACGGCACGTTCGACCGCCATCCCAACCTGCGCATCGTCTTCGTGGAGCACGCATTCACCTGGATCCTGCCCTTGATGTGGCGGATGGACGCCATCTACGAGGCCCGCAAGTCGTGGCTGGACATCAAGCGCAAGCCGAGCGAGTACGTCAAGGACCACATCAAGTTCACCACCCAGCCGCTGGACTACCCGGAGGACAAGACCGAGTTGACCCGGGCCTTCGAGTGGATGGAGTGCGAGAAGATCTTGCTGTTCAGCAGCGACTACCCGCACTGGACCTTCGATGACCCCCGCTGGTTGGTCAAGCACCTCCCCGAGCACGCCCGGGAAGCCATCATGTTCCGCAACGGCATCGAGACGTACAAGTTGCCGGACACGGTGCCGGCGCTCGAGGGCCAGGTCCGGGTCTTCTAGCTGATGGCAGAGAACGACAAGACGCCCCGGCTGGCGCAGGGGCGTGAGCACGTCGTCGCCACCGTCGACGAGATCCCGCCCGGCACACACAAATTGGTGCCCATCGGTCGCCACGGTGTCGGCGTGTACAACGTCAACGGCACCTTCTACGCGATCGCGAACTACTGTCCGCACGAGGGCGGTCCACTGTGCTCCGGACGCGCCCGCGGCTTGAACATCGTCGACGACAACGTGCCCGGCGATGCGGTGATGGTGCGGGACAAGGAGTACATCTTCTGCCCCTGGCACCAGTGGGGTTTCGAGCTCGCCACCGGGACCACCGCGGTGAAACCGGAGTGGAGCATCCGCACCTATCCCGTCCGGGTCGTCGGCGACGACGTCCTCGTGCAGGCCTGACACCGAGATCGATCCCAGGAAATCGGAGAGAAGTTGCCCAACAAGAAGATCGAGATCAATGGCGGCAACGTCGTCTACGAGATCCTGGGTGCCAAGAACACTGAAGGCGAGTTCATCGCCCTCACTCCTGGCGGCCGGTTCAGCAAGGACATACCGGGCCTGAAGCCGTTGGCCCGCAAGCTTGTCGAAGGCGGCTATCGGGTGCTGCTGTGGGACCGGCCGAACTGCGGCAAGTCCGACGTGCAGTTCTACGGCCAGAGCGAATCACACATGCGCGCGGAGACCCTGCAGCAGCTGATCACCAAGCTCGGCATCGGACCGTGCATCATCGCCGGCGGGTCGGGAGGCGCGCGCGACTCGATGCTGACCACCATGCTCTACCCCGAGTTGGTCACGAAGCTGGTGGTCTGGAACATCGTCGGCGGCGTGTACGGCTCGTTCGTGCTCGGCTCCTACTACATCGTGCCGAGCATCCTCGCCGTCCGCGGAGCCGGGATGAAGGCCGTCGCGAAAGTTCCCGAGTGGCAGGAGCGCATCACCGAGAATCCGGACAACGAGGCGCGCATCCTCAGCCAAGACCCCGACCAGTTTCTCAAGTTGATGCTGCGCTGGCTCAATGCCTTCGTGCCCAAGCCGGGGCAGACCATCCCAGGCGTCGAGGACGAGATGTTCGACAACATCACGGTGCCGACGCTGATCATCCGCGGTGGCGAGAACGACCTCGACCACCCCAAGCGCACCTCACTGGAGGTGAGCTGCCTCATCAAGGGGTCGAAGGTCATCGACCCGCCATGGCCCGAGGATGCCTGGGAGCGCGCCGGTGAAGCACGGGCGTCTGGAAAGGTCAAGCGCTTCAACATGTTCGACACCTGGGTGCAGGCCGCCCCGGCGATCCTCGATTTTCTGAAGAAGTCATGATCATGCAGTCCGCCGATGATGGCTGCGCGCGGGGCGAACCGCTAGACGCCGATGATCTGGACCTCGCAGTTCAGCGATGCCTCCAACGCAGTGTGCACCCGGCTCTCGGGGACGCGCAACAGGTCGGACTTGAGCAGCGTGACCTTGACGATGTCCCAGCCGTCGTCGGTGGGAACGCGCTCGATCTCGCCACGCAGGCCGAGCCCCGCCAACACCCCGTGCGCGTCGTCGTCGGTTCCGCGGCTGACGTAGGTCAGAACACCCGCCGACGGTTGGGCGCCGAATCGTCCGAACGCCTCGACGCACAGGCCGACCGCGGTGTCCTTGAGATGGTCGGGGTCCTCTCCGGCGACGAGGACCTCGACCTGTCGACGGCTGGCCGGCATCGACGCGAGATCGGCGTCGACGACCTGGATCCCGAGTTCGGCAGCCGACTCGACGAGCGCGGTCATGCCGTCGCGTAGTTGTGCCGGCGTCAGCAGCGCCGACGGGTCGACGTCGACTCGCACCACCGCAGTTCTCATGCCCGCCAGCCTATCCGCGGGCAGGAAGGCTCGATCATGACCACCACCGACGACGGGTTGGCAACCGGGTTGACCGTCACCGCGTGGCCCGGTGTGCCGCCCCGCCTGCTGCGAATCCCCGACACCACCGAGGTCGAGGATCACCCGGCATACCTCAACTCCGGCGGCTACCAGGAGCTCGACGACCCGGACGGACTGCTCGAGGAGGTCGACCGCAGCGGGTTACTCGGCCGCGGCGGCGCTGCGTTCCCACTCGCGGTGAAGCTGCGCACGGTGCGCGATGCGGGACGCGCCGGGAGCCCGACCGTGGTGCTCGCCAACGGCGAGGAAGGCGAACCCGCCTCCGTCAAAGACAAGTGGCTGCTGCGCAACCGGCCGCATCTTGTGCTCGACGGCGTCCGGCTTGCCGCACGCATCGTCGGTGCCGACCGCGCCTATGTCTACGTTTCTGACGCCGAGGCCGCCGGCGCGCTGCGCACCGCGCTGGATGCCGCGCCCGTGGGTGACCTCGCCACAACGGTGGTGACGGTCGAGCCCGGTTACGTCGCCGGCGAGGAGACGGCCGCGGTACGCGCCGTCAACGGTGGTCCCGCCAAGCCCACCGACAAACCCCCACGTCCGTTCCAACAAGGCGTGGGTAATCTCCCCACGGTGGTCGCAAACGTGGAGACGCTGGCGAATCTGCCCTTCATCCTGCGCCACGGCAGCGACGCGTTCCGCGACCACGGCACGTCGGCCTCACCCGGAACGTTCCTGGCCACCGTCACCGGCGGCGGCAGACCGCCGACGCTCTACGAACTGCCGCACGGCACGCCGGTCACCGATCTCCTCGAGCACCATCGGGTTCCCGCGGGTGACGTGAAGGGCGTGCTGATGGGCGGTTACTTCGCCGGGCTGCTCAACCGCGAGGTCCTCGACGCCACGCTCGACCATGAGTCCATGCGTCGGCTCAACAGCGGACTGGGCTGCGGCGCGGTCTCGGTCCTCACCGACGACTGCCCGGTCGCGGTCGCCGCGTCGGTGATGGCGTACTTCGACCGTGAGAACGCCGGCCAGTGCGGCTCGTGCTTCAACGGCACCGCGGCGATGTCCGCGGTCACCGACGCGTTGCGCCACGGTGCGGCCACCGAGGACGACCTGACCCGGCTGCAGCGATGGTCGGTGGTACTGCGTGGCCGGGGCGCCTGCGCGACGCTGGATGCGGCCACCAACGTCGCGGCCAGCCTGCTGCGGGCGTTCCCGACCGACGTCGCCCGGCATCTGGCCGGGGACTGCGATGCCTGCCGCGCCCATGTCTACCACGCAATGCGACCCTACGAGGTGGAGGCGATTTCGTGAGCGAGCCGATGAAGATCAAACTGGACCGCACGATGTGCGACGGGTTCGGCATCTGCGCCAAGCATGCGCCCGGGTACTTCTCCCTCGACGACTGGGGTTACGCCTCGATGATCGGCGACGGCACCGTCGCCGAAGCCGACCGCGACGCGGTGATGCGCGCGCTGCTGGACTGCCCCGTGCACGCCATCACCGAACTGGGCGAGCACGGGCCGCTCGGCCAGCGGTCGCCGGCAGTCAGCCCCGAGGAAGCCACCGAGCCGAAGTTGACCAGTGAAAACAGCGAAGCGATTACGGAGTTTGTTCGTTGACCAGACCATTGCCCCAGCTGACCGCGCAGAACGAGTTCTTCTGGACGTCGGGCGCCGACGGCAAACTTCGCATCCAGGAGTGCCTCAGCTGCCAATCCCTGATTCATCCACCCGCACCCGTGTGCCGGTACTGCCGCGACACCAGGATGGGTGTGCGTGAGGTGTCGGGTAAGGCGACGCTGGCAGGCCTGACCGTGAACCACCGCTTCGGCTTCCCGGACATGCCCCCGCCCTATGTGGTGGCTGAGGTGGCACTCATCGAGGACCCACGAGTCCGGTTGACCACCAACATCATCGATGCCGATCCCGAGGAACTCGCCCTCGGCCAACCCGTCGAGGTGACGTTCCAACAGGTGGAGGACGTGTGGCTGCCACTGTTCACGCTCGCCGCCGACCGGTCCGCGCCCACCGCGATGCCGACCGACGAGATCCCACCCGAGCAGTTCGCCAAGCACGTTCGGCCGATGCTGGGCGACAAGAAGTTCGAGGATCACTCCGCCATCACGGGCATCGGCATGTCGACGATCGGCCGCAGGCAGATGGTCCCACCGCTGTCGCTCACGATCGCTGCCTGCGAGCAGGCGGTGGCCGACGCGGGGCTCACCTACGACGACATCGACGGGCTGTCCACCTACCCCGGCCTCGACGTAGCGGGCATGGGCGAAGGCGGGGTGAGCGTCCTCGAGGGCGCCCTCGGCTTACGGCCCACCTGGATCAACGGCGGCATGGACACTTTCGGCCCCGGTGGTTCGGTGATCGCCGCGATGATGGCGGTCGCCACCGGGATGGCACGCCACGTGCTGTGCTTCCGCACGCTGTGGGAGGCGACATTCCAGCAGCTGATGAAGGAGGGCAAGATGTCCCCTCCGATGGGTGCTCGCACCTCCAGCTGGCAACATCCATTCGGCGCCATCTCCGCGGCACACGTGCTGGCACAGAACGCAAGTCGTCACTTCCACCGGTACGGGACCACCCGGGAGACCCTGGGCTGGATCGCGTTGAACCAGCGCGCCAACGCCGCACTCAACTCGACCGCCATCTATCGCGACCCGATGACGATGGACGACTACCTGTCGGCCCGGATGATCACCACGCCGTTCGGGTTGTACGACTGCGACGTGCCGTGTGACGGCGCTGTCGCGGTGGTGGTGTCGGCGGTGGACGCGGCGCGGGATCTGCCCAAACCCCCGGTGCGGTTCGAGGCGGTCGGCACCCAGATCATCGAGAGGCTCGACTGGGACCAGACCACGCTGACCCACGAACCGCAGGTCCTCGGCCAGTCCGCCCACCTGTGGTCGCGAACATCGTTGCGGCCCGCCGACGTCGACGTCGCGGAGTTGTACGACGGCTTCACGTTCAACTGCCTGTCCTGGCTCGAGGGACTGGGCTTCTGCGGCATCGGCGAGGCGAAGGACTTCCTCGACGGCGGCGCGGCCATCGCCCGCGACGGGATCATCCCGCTCAACACGCACGGCGGCCAACTGTCGCACGGTCGTACCCACGGCATGGGACTGATCCACGAGGCGGTCACCCAGTTGCGCGGCGAGGCCGGTGACCGCCAGGTGCCCGGCGCCCGGGTTGCGGTGGCCAGCAGCGGCGGGCTCACGCCGAGTGGCGTGATGCTTCTGCGGACCGACGAGTGACGGCCCACGACGAGGCCTTCCACGACGAGGTGGCGGCCGTCCCCCCACCCCGCCCGCGCGTCGTGCTGGTCGACGGGGTGCCGATGTCGGGACTGGCTGTGCAGGTGCAGGATCCACGAGGGGTCGTCGTCGCGGTACACGGCGGGGCCACCTCGTCGGCGTACTTCGACTGTCCCGGGCAGCCCCGCCTGTCACTGCTGCGATCCGCTGCGGCGCGCGGTTTCACCGCGATCGCCCTGGACCGCCCCGGATACGGCGCCTCCGCGGTGTACGCGGCCGACTTCGCCGACCCCGACCGGCGGGTCACCGCCGCGTTCGCGGCGGTGGACAAGATCCTCGGCGACGGCGATCGGGGCGCCGGGCTGTTTCTCGTCGGCCACTCCGCCGGCTGCGAGCTCGCGCTGCGGATGGTGACGGCGCGGTCTGACGTCCTCGGCATCGAACTGGCAGGGACCGGGTTGCGCTACAGCGACAACGCCAAGGCGATCATCAGTGAAGCCACCGTCACGTCACGGCCGGCCGGGCTGCGGGATCTGTTGTGGCAGCCCACCGAGCTCTATCCGGCCGAGGTGCTCACGGGAGCACTCTCGGCGCCAGGAGTGGCCTACGAGGCAGCGGTCACGGCCAACTGGGCGCGGCGCGACTTCCCCGAGATCGCCGCCCGCGTGGATGTACCCGTGCAGTTCAGCGTCGCCGATCACGAGAGCGTCTGGGAGTCCACGCCCGAGGCGCTCGGCGACGTGGCGGCGCTGTTCACCAATGCCCCCCGCGTCCTCGTCAGCACGATGACGGACAGCGGACACAATCTCAGCGTCGGCCTCAGCGCCGACACGTACCACCGGAACGTCATGTCGTTCATCGAGGAATGCATCGCGGGCTCCCAGGATCGCGATCACGAGCAGTCGGAGGCGGGTTGATGAGGGTCGGATTCATCGGGCTGGGCAGTCAGGGCGGGCCGATGGCGCGCCGGATCGTCGAGGGCGGGTTCGAGCTCACACTCTGGGCCCGCAGGCCCGCGTCGGTCGAACCCTATGCCGACACCGCGGCCAAGGTGGCCTCGACACCCGCCGAGCTCGCGGCCGCCAGCGACCTGGTGTGCCTGTGCGTCGTCGGCGATGACGACGTGCGAGAGGTGCTGACGGGAGAGTCCGGGGTGCTGGCGGGGCTCGCTGCAGGTGGCGTCGTCGCGATCCACAGCACCGTCCATCCCGACACCTGTCGCGAGCTCGCCGATATCGCTGCCGCACAGGGGGTCACCGTGATCGACGCCCCGGTCAGCGGCGGCGGGCCCGCGGTCGAGGAGGGCACATTGATGGTCATGGTCGGCGGCGAGGACGACGTCGTCGAAAGGGTCCGTCCGGTCTTCGCGACCTACTCCGACGCCATCGTTCACCTCGGCGCGCTGGGCAGTGGCCAGGTCGCGAAGATCCTCAACAACCTGTTGTTCAGCGCGAATCTCGGTGCGGCGATGAGCACCCTCGAACTCGGTGACGCCCTCGGCATCCCGCGTGACCGCCTCTGCGAGGTGCTGCACCGCGGTTCGGCGACCAGCAAGGCGGTCGGCAGCATCACGGTGTTCGGCGGAAGCCTGGAAGGGCTCGCCCCGATCGCCGGCGCGTTGTTGCAGAAGGACGTCCGACACGCGGCGAGCCTCGCCCGACATGCAGGGGCGCCAGAGGGCACCGTGTTCCACGTGGCGGACACCGCGCTGAGGCTGATGGAGCACGGTCGATGAGCGCTCGCGCGAAGAGAAGACAGACCCGATGAGCGCTCGCGCGAAGAGAAGACGAGGGCGCTAGTGGACGTCGGATTCGTCGGCGCGGGGCGGATGGGCGCGCCGATGGTGCGTCGGCTCGTCGACGCGGGTCACCGGGTGCAGGCGCTCGGCCGCACCGCCGAGAAGCGCGCCGCTGTCGAAGAGCTCGGCGCGCGTCCGGTCGCCGACACCGCAGCCGTCGCGGACGGCGCCGACGCCGTCGTGGTCTGCGTGTTCACCGACGAACAAGTCAAGCGACTGTGCCTCGACGGTGACCTGGTGGCCCGGATGCGGCCTGGGGCCACGCTGGTCCTGCACACCACCGGGAGCCCCAGGACCGCTCAGACGGTCGCCGCGCGTTTCGAACACGTCGAGGTCATCGACGCGCCGGTCAGCGGCGGCCCCCACGACATCGCCGCAGGGTCGGTGACGCTCTTTGTCGGGGGTTCCGATGACGCGGTAGCCGGGGTCCGGCCGGTGCTGGAAACCTACGGCGACCCGATCCTGCACGCCGGGCCCCCCGGCGCCGGGCAGCTGGTCAAGCTCGTCAACAACACGATGTTCGCTGCGCAGATCGGGTTGGTCGCCGAGGGTGTGCGGCTGGGTTCTCGCCTCGGTGTCGACGAGGGTCCGCTGCTCAACGCGCTGACGCATGGAAGCGCACAGAGCCGCGTTCTGTCCATGATCGCGTCGGCGGGGTCGGCCGATGCGTTCATCTCCGCAGTCGGCGAATTCATCGGGAAAGACGTCGCGGTCGTGCGCAACACCGTTGCCGAACTAGGCGGTGACCTCGGCAAGCTCGAGGCGTTGGTCGACGCCGGAGTGAAGTCGTGACACGCCTGTGTGCTGTTGACCAATCAGCAGAATTCAGCGACGATTTGCCCCATACTGCAAGCATTACAGTCAGTCAGCCTTCCGTAACGTTTGCGGCCCTGTGGACAGCGCCGAGGAGGACGCAGTGACCAAGCCCCACGTGGAGTTCAACCCGGTTGCCCAGGAGTACTTCGACAATCCGTACGAGATCTACAAGCGGATGCGCGACGAAGCTCCGATCTACTACGACGAGCGGGAGGACTTCTACGCGCTGACCCGCCATGCCGATGTGGCGGCCGCATTCAAGGATCACGAGTCGTTCTCGTCGGCCCGAGGATGCGACCTCGGCATGGTCCGATCCGGCGACGTCCCGCAGAAGTCGATCATCTTCATGGACCCCCCGGACCATCGGCACATGCGCAGCCTGCTGAACAAGGCGTTCACCCCGCGTGCCATCCAGGCACAGCGTGAGACGGTCATCGAACTCATTCGGCACTACCTCGGCAAGGCGGATCCGGAGCACTTCGACGTCGTCCAGGACTTCTCCGGCCCGTTCCCCGTCGAGGTGATCACCCGGATGGCGGGTGTACCCGAGGACTTCCGGCAGCAGGTCCGGCTCTGGATCGACACCAGCCTGCATCGCGAGCCGGGCCAGATCGACTGGAGCGAAGAGAACCAGAAGGCCAACGTCGACTCCGGCATGTACTACTACGGTTTGGTTCAGGAGCGTCGGCAGAATCCGCAGGACGACATGATCAGCCGACTGATCGCCGCGGAGATCCCCGGCCCGGACGGCGAACTGCGCAAGCTCGATGACATCGAGATCACCGGCTTCACCACGCTGCTCGGTGGCGCGGGTGCCGAGACCGTCACAAAGCTCGTCGGCAGTGCGATGGTGGAATTCGCCCGGCATCCCGAGCAGTGGCAGTTACTGCTCGACGACCGCAGCAGGATCCCCGACGCCGTCGAGGAACTGCTGCGCTATGTGGGCCCGGTGCAGTACAACGTGCGGTACAGCGTGCGGGAGGTTGAGCTACCCAGCGGCACCATCCCGGCGAACAAACCGGTTTTCCTGATGGGCGCCGCGGCAAACCGTGACCCGCGCGCTTTTGACGATGCCGAGACATTCGACGTCACCCGCGACCGGCTTCAAGCGCAGAACCTCGGGCTGGGCTACGGCATCCACAGCTGTCTCGGCGCCGCGCTCGCCCGCATGGAGACCGTGCTCGCACTCGAGCACTTGCTCGACTTCATGCCACGCTACGAGGTCGACTTCGACGGCCTGCAGCGTGTCAACATGCAGAACGTCGCCGGCTACCACCATGTCCCGGTCAAGGTGCTGAAGTGAACCAGCAAGAAGCGAAGTGGGAGCGCGTATGACTCAGAAGGTGGACGTCGACTTCGGACTCTGCGAGAGCAACGGGGTGTGCATGGGCATCATCCCCGAGGTGTTCGACCTCGACGACGACGACTACCTGCACATTCTCCAGGAAGAGGTGACACCGGAGAACGAGCAGCAGATCAAGGAAGCCATCCGCCAGTGTCCGCGCCAAGCGATCTCCCTCAAAGACGGATGACCGCAACCTAACTGGTTCTTGACCCGTTCTCCGAAGAGTTCTTCAACGGTCCCTGGGAGATCTATCGGCGGATGCGCAGCCTGGTCAACAAGGTGTTCACTCCCCGAGCGATCGCGAACCTGAAGCCGATGGTCATCGAGACCATCGAGCAGTGTTCTCGCGCCGCCGACCCGGAGCACTTCGACGTCGTTGCACAGCTGCCTCGGCGCCGCACTGGCCCGAATGGAGAGCGCCATCGCACTCGAACGATTGCTCGACTTCATGCCCCGTTACGAGGTCATCTGGGACGAGGGCAAGCGGGTGGCGATGCAGAACGTCACCGGCTGGTCTCACGTTCCCGTGCGGGTACTGAAGTAGCACCGCACTCGCCGTTCTGATCCCTAGCCCCCGCGAGCTTGCGTGTTTGCACACGACACGCCGTGCATATGTGGCACTTCGCGCGAGCTCGCCGGCCGCGACCGCCCGTCAGAAGCCGGAGACGATGACCCCGTTGCAGTCGGCCGCTGCCTGGCGCAGCTTCGCGGCCGCCTGATACTCGTCGGAGTAGTACCACTGCTTGGCCGCCTCGACGGATTCGAATTCCAGCAGCACGGTCTGGGTGCCGTGCCACTGCCCCTCGAGCGTTTCGGCCGCCGGACCGAACGCCAGCACCTTCGCGGTGCCCATCGTCTGGCTGGCCAGCTTGCCATACTCAGCCATGCCGTCGGCGTCCTTGATGTCTTCGGTGATGATCACATAACCTTTGGCCACTCGAATATCTCCTGTTCTCAGTCGGTCTCGCGGATCGCCCGCTCTGGGCAGTTCTCGATGGCCTCGCGGGCAGCGCTCTCCAGCCCCTCGGGAACGTCCCCCGGGTCGGCGACCGCCCAACCGTCATCTGTCAGATCGAACACCTCGGGACACAGCGTCAGGCACATGCCGTGGCCGGCGCAGCGGTCCTCGTCGACGGTGACCTTCATTTCAGGTCGAACTCGATGTGCAATTGTGTCAGGCCGCGCAGGATGTACGTCGGAATGTACTGGTAGGTACGCGCGCCCGGTGCGCCGTGCTCCCGCTCGGAGATGCGGATGTCCGTCGTCCGGTCGAGCAGCCGTTCCAGTCCCACGCGCGTTTCGGCCCGGGCCAGCGGCGCTCCCGGACAGCTGTGGATACCGCGACCGAAGGCGAGATGCTGGCGGGCGTTCTTGCGCTCAGGGTCGAAGGTGTCCGGATCCTCGAACCGGCGCGGGTCGCGGTTGGCCGCGCCGTTGACGACCATCAACGTGCAACCCGCGGCGAGCGCCTCCTCACCGACGGTGGTGGGGACCCGAGACAACCGGAAATCGCCCTTCACCGGGCTTTCGATGCGCAGGCATTCCTCGATGAAGTTCGGCAGCAGGCTGCGGTCGGCGCGCAACCTCTGCTGAATGTCGGGGTGGTCTCCCATGACCTTCAGCGCGGTGCTCAGGAGGCGGACCGTGGTCTCCTGGCCCGCGGAGAACACGTTGGTGGCCACCCGAACCACATCTGCGACTTCGGGCATCGTCCCGTCCGGGAACGTCGCGGTCGCCAGGCCGGTCAACACGTCGTCCCGAGGTTCGCGGCGGCGGTCCTCGACATACTCGGCGAAGACGTCGTACAGGTACTCCAGCGGCGTCTTGGTCAGTGCTTTGTCGGCGTTGCCCAGCCCGCCGCCATGGGTCCCCTTCGCCAGTCGCTCAAGGAGTTCGGCACGGTCCTCGTCGGGTACGCCGAGCAGGTCGGCGATCACCCGCAATGTGAACGGGCCTGCGAAACCGGAGATGAACTCGCCTTCACCCGGCGCCAGGAAGTCGTCGAGGATTTCGTCGGCGAGCTGCCACATCGCGTCCTCGTTCTCTTTGAGACGCTTGGGCGTGATCAGGCGCATCAGCAGTGCGCGGTGGTTGGTGTGCGTGGGCGGGTCCAGCGTCGGCAACTGGTCGCTGAACGGGATCTCGTCGCGGTGCTTCTCGATCAGCTCCGTGATGTCTCCGTCTTCCATCCCCTCCAGCGACACAGGGAAACCCGGGAACGGCCCGGTCACCGAGATGCACGACGAGAAGCTGTCCGCGTCGTTGTAGACATCGACGGCCTCCTGCCAGCCGGTCACCATCGTCACGCCGTAGTGGTTCTCCCGGCTGACAGGGCACTTGCTGCGCAGCGCCTCGTAGAACCGATAGGGGTCGTCGACGAGTCGTTCGTCGCGGAAGAAATCGACCGTGGTGAGGTCTTCGGTCATGCACTACTCCGTTCCGACGATCTCGCCCAGCGAGAACGCAATTCTCATCTTTGCGTATCAGGTTTTCATACCGGTGGTGCGCCGTCAACGAGAGGGTTTGAGGTAGTCCTCGGGGGCGATGCCGAGCGTGTTCACCGCCAGGGCGAGCAGGTGGTATCCCCCGACGGTGAAAATGAGGTCGAGCCGCTGGTCATCGTCGAAATGGTCGCCCAGCGCCGCCCAGGTGACCTCGGTGATGCGGAGGTGCTCGGCGAGTTCACCGACCGCCGCGACGACCAGGCGGTCGACAGGGTCCGCCGGCTCGCCGTGCCGGATGTCTTCGATCTCGGCGTCGGTGAGGCCCGCCCGCCGGGCGAGCGGCACGTGATGGTCCCAGAGGTATAGCGACCCGCTCGTCAGTGCCGCGCGCAGTACGGCCACCTCGCGCACCCGTGCCGAAAGGTTCGAGTTGCGCAGCAGGTAGGCGTTGAACGTCAGGTATGCGTGCGTCAGGGGCTGGTTGCGGACCAGGGTGGCCAGAATGTTGCCCGCGTCGCGCGGATTGGCCCGTTCGGCGGGCAGCAGCGGGCTCAGGGCGTGCCGGACGCCGTCGTCCCACTGTTCGTCGGGCAGCGGCGCAAGTCGCGGCAGCGAAGGGTCGGTCATCGGATGGGTTCGTCGCCGAGAACGGTGGTACGCAACATCAGTCGCGGTGAGTCTGGCGCGTAGGGCGCAGCGCGGTGCAGTACGCCGCGGTTGTCCCAGATCACCATGTCTCCGACCGACCAGCGGTGCCGGTAGACCAACTCGGGCTCGGTGGCTCGGTCGAGCAGGTCGGCGAGCAGGGCCCGGCCTTCCTCGAGGTCCATCCCGACAACGTGATCCGCCGAGGCGCCGAGCACCAGCGACCTGCGGCCGCTGCGGTGTGTCCAGACCAGCGGGTGTTCGTGGACGGGGCGGGCCCGCCACCGGGCCAGTTCCTCGGGTGACGGATCGGGGTGGACGCGGCGCTGCGAGGCTTCCAGCGAGTGCACGACGCGTAGGGAGCCGAGGCGGCGCTTCTCTGTGTCGTCGAGTGCCTCGTAGGCGGCGTAGGAGTTGGCGAACTCGGTGTCCCCGCCTTCGTCGGCGACATGAAGCGCCGAGAGCGCGGTGGCCTTCTGGGGGCATTCATCCCGGGTCGGCGTGCATCCGTCGATATGCCAGTCGAAGGTGGCCAACAGATAGGCGGCCGAGGAGTTCTTCGACTTGTCCAAGGTGACGGGGTAGATGCCGGCGATCGGGTGGTGACCGTCGGAGGAATGGTCGATCCCGCCGAGGCGCCGGCAGAAGGCGACCTGTGTTTCCGGGTCGACGTTCAGGTCAGGAAATACCAGGACGCCGTTGTCCTCGAGCGCCTCGAGCACCGCCTCACCGAGCAATTCGTCGGTGGCGAGCCGATCGGGGTCGACCCCGGTCACTTCCGCGCCCACGGCGCCGGTGAGCTTGTTCATGGTCAGCAGGCCCATCGAAGGTCCTTTCGCGGTGGAGTGGTCACGGAACCGGCGAACTGACGCGGTCGATGACGGCGTCGGCGGAGTCAATGGGTTTCTGCGTACCGAAGACCTCCACGGCCATCGACACCATGATCATCGAGTAGACGAGGTGCAGGAGGTTCAGCACGTCCTCGGGCACGTCGTCGAGCGGGAACTTGTCGCAGTATTCGATCGCTTCCTCGAACCGGGGCGAGAACGCGTCGTAGAACGCGTGAATCTCCGGCATCGGGGTGGCCAGGCGCATCTCCCAGCGCTCGGGTTCTGTTGGCAAACACCACTTCTCGGTGAATTGCTGGAATTCGGCGAAGACGCTGGGCAGTTGCTTCGGTGAGCTCTCGGACATCGTCAGACCCCCACCGGGCAGCGCTCGCTCCGGTATTCGTCGACCCAGTCGACGGCGACCTTGTGTAGGTGACGAACGAGGATCTCCTGGTCGCTGAGCGGATAGTCGTCGACTATTGGTTCGTCCAGGCCGTACTCCAGCGCCGCCTGGGTGCCGCCCAGCATGCCGGCATCCTGCAGCGCGAACTCCTTGAGGACCACGGAGGCGACCTCGTGCTCGACGCGCTCGCGGACGGTGCGCGCGGGATGAAAGGCGTTGTACGCCTCGAACTTGTGAGTGTTGTGTGACGTTGGCCAGTAGCGGTACAGCAGATACCAGCCGTGATAGATCAGGATCTCCAGGTTGGGGAAGATCTGGAAGTTGGTGATGCCCCACGGCTCGATGCCGCCGGGGTTCAGTCCGGCCGACTGGTGAGTTTCCGGCGTCCGCCACGGCCCCACCAGGCCGCTGCGCGTCGCGCGCTCGACCGGGTACATGAACTCCGGCGCAAGAAGCCAGCGCCGGGTGCCCGCCGTGGACACCAACCGGTGCGGGCCGTCGATCTGGAAGTGGCCGCATTCGAACGTGGCATCGGGCTGGCGCACCTCGGACGGCACCTGCTGCGAGTGCAGCGACGGCACATGGTAGTACTCCTGGAACGCGTCGGCGAAGATCTTCCAGTTGCTGTTGTTGTGCGCGACGAATTCGTAGCGCTCGGTCATCATCTCGAACGGGTAGTCGTCGAGCGCGGTGATCATCGGGCCGAGGAACTCGCGCAGCGTCCACCGCGGCTCGGTGTCAAAGTTGATGAAGATGAACCCGTTCCACACTTCACAGTGCACCGGACTCAGGCCGTAGTCGGCGCGGTCGAGACCGAAGAACTCCGACTCTTGCTGGATGAACTTCAGCTCACCGTCCAGCCCGTACCGCCAAGCGTGGTACTTGCAGGTGAACTGGCGGCAAACGCCTTTGACCTCTTCGTTGGGGTAGTCGTTCCACACCAGCTTGTTCCCGCGGTGGCGACAGATGTTGTAGAAAGCCCGGATTCGTTCGTCACGGCCCTTCACGATGATCACCGACGTGTTGGCGGCGTCGATCTCCTTGGTGAAGTAGCTGCCGACGCGCGGCAGCTCCTCGACCCGGCCGACATTGAGCCAAGCCCGTTTGAAGACCGCCTCGCGCTCGAGTTCGTAGAACTCCGGTGAGGTCGAGTCGCGGAATGACACCGGCCCGTTGCCGAGGCCGGGGTAGTGCCCGGTCCAGCTTCCCTCCGCCGGTTTAGGCCACTTGACCATGCGAACCTCCCTGTGCTGGTTGAACTTGCGACCGGAATCCGGGCCTTGTGGTCATCACATCACCGATCCACCGTTGACGCCGAGGGTCTGTCCGGTGATGAACCCTGCCTCGTCCGAGCACAGAAATCCGACCGCTGCGGCAATGTCGTCGCTCGTGCCGAGGTGTCCGATCGGAATGCTGGCTGCCATCTGCTCATTGGGAGGCAGATGACCTTCGGCCTGCGACTTGTGCTGCATCGGCGTCTCGATACCAGACGGTGGAATGTTGTTGACGGTGATGCCCACCGACCCGTATTCACGCGCGAACGACTTGGTCAACGAGATCAGCGCACCTTTTGACGCGGCATAGTGCGCCATCCCGGGTGATCCCCGTTGAGCGCTCGACGACGAAATCATCACGATGCGGCCCCAGCGCGCCTCGATCATGTCGGGCAGTGCGCACTGAGCGCAGTAGAACGTCCCGCTGAGATTCACGTCGATCATCCGCGTCCACGCCTGCGGCGTGATCTCCAGGGCGGGCGCGAAGTCCACGATGCCTGCGCTGGTGACCAGGATGTGCACCGGCCCGAGCTCGGTGCGGACCTTGGCGAACGCTTCACCGACGGCAGCGTGATCGCTGACGTCGACCGCCACAGCCAGCGCCGTCACTCCGTCGGCGCGAAGCGCGTCGACAACCCGTTGGGCGGCAACCTCATCGAGATCCAGCACGGCGACCGCGTGGCCGCGCCTGCCTAGCTCGCGGCATGTCGCCTCGCCCATGCCGGAAGCGCCCCCGGTGACGACTGCTACCCGCGCCATGCGCTCACCCCCACCCTGTTGTCACTCATAGATGATGTGAACCTTCCGGCTGGCGGGCAGTGATTGACAGGTGAGCACCCAGCCCTCCTCGACCTCGTCGTCCTCGAGTGCGTCGTTGTTCAGCATCCGGGCGCTGCCCTCGACCACTCGAGCCATACATGTTCCACAGGAACCGGTTTCGCACGAAGACGGTGCTCGCAGGCCCGCCATCCGGGCAGTCTGCAGGAGCGTGTTTCCGGCGCGATAGGCAGCGTTCGTCCGGTTCCGGTCCAGCTCGATGACGACTTCTTCCGTCGGCTCGGCGGAATCCTCCGTGACGCCCAGCGGCACCTGCGCCACCGAGAAGCGCTCGAGATGGACCCGGGTGCCTGGTGCGCCGGACTTCAACACCGCCTTCTCCACGGTTTCCATGAAAGGCGCCGGGCCACAGATGTAATAGTCGGCCGAGTCGACGGGGTCGACAGGGTCGATGAAGTGCTCGATCGCCGACGGCGTCACCACACCGCCGTCCTCGTCGAAGTGATGGACGATGACCAGCCGGTCTGGGTGCGCGTCGGCCAGTCCATCAAGCACTCGCGCGAAGATGGCGGACTCGCGGGCCCGGTTGGCGTAGAAGAGCCGGATGGGTCTGCTCGATGTGGCCAACACCGTGCGGACCAACGAGATGATCGGGGTGATTCCGCTGCCGCCCGCGAAGGCGACCAGTACATCGGCAGCGTCGCTTGCTTCACGCAACACGAAGCGGCCCTCCGGCGGTGCGGCATGGAGTTCGACACCTTCTGCTGCGGTGTCGTTGATCCAGTTGGACACCGCACCTCCGGGGTCGCGCTTGACCGTGATCTGCAGTTCGTCTTGGACCGGCGCTGACGACATCGAGTAACAGCGACGAAGTTCCCGGCCGTCGAGGGTGACCCGCACGGTCAGGAACTGTCCTGCCTGATAACGGAATTCGGACGAGCAGTGCTCAGGCACATCGAGAACCAGCGACACCGCGTCGGCCGTCTCGCGTACCACTCGTGTGATGCGTAAGGACGCGAACCCCGCTGCACCACTGACATCTGTGGCACCTCCGCCATCGGCGACTCCGCTCATCACCTCGGACAATATCAAGTACTTGTCATCATTATCAAGTACTTACTACTGGCGCTCGATCGGGTCGCTGTCCACCTTGTGCCCCGTCCCCTGCTCGATGACCCGGCTGAGCAGCTCCCGTAGGGTTGCCTGCTCGTCGCTGCTGAGCACGCCGAACACCTTGTGGTGCGCGTCGATCGCATCGTTGACGACCGCATTGGCGACCTTGCGCCCCTCGTCGGTGAGATAGGCCTGCAGCATCCGGCCGTGTTGCGGATTCTGCTTGCGCTCCACCAGCCCGCGGCGCTCGAGTTCTTTCACTGCCAACTGCACGCCCTGGGGACTGATGAGGAGCCGGCGCGCAAGGTCAGCCCCGGACAGCCCCGGCTCGCGGACCAGCTGGCGCAGCATGCCGATCTGCGCGGTGCTGACGCCGTGCTCGCTCACCGAGTCGTTCACGGTCGTCAACGCGAAGTACCACGCCTGCTTGAGCAGCCAGAGGATGTTGTCGGATTGTTCCATTCCCATCTCCTGCCGTTCTCCTGCCGTGACCTCCTGACGTTAGCGCTTGATGACCTGACCGTCCTTCATCACGAAGCGGACGTCGAGCGTGGTGGTGATGTCGCGCGACGGATCGCCGGGAACGGCGATGATGTCGGCGAGATAGCCGGGAGCGAGCCGGCCGAGATCATCGTCGGCCTCGATGAGCTCAGCGCTGGTGATCGTCGCGGCGCGCAACGCCTGCATCGGCGTCATCCCGCGAGCGACCAGCGCGCCCAGCTCCCTGGCGTTCTGGCCGTGCGGCACCGCGGGAGCATCTGTACCGCAGGCGATCCGGACACCGGCGGCGATCGCTTTCGGGAGCATCGCCTGCGCCTGCGGAAAAACCACCTCGGCCTTCCTACGCAACTCCGGCGCGATCCGGTCGATCGCCATCGCCTCGGTGAGGTAGGTCGTCGACACCAGGAACGTGCCGTGGTCGACCATCATCTGGATGGTGTCGTCGGAGGCGAGGAAACCGTGCTCGATACAGTCGATGCCCGCTCGGATGCAGGCGCGTATCGCGCTGTCGCCGACCGCGTGGGCGGCGACGCGGACGCCGGCGCGGTGCGCCTCGTCGGCGATGGCCGCGAACTCGTCGTCGGAGTACTGCTGGGCACCGGGAGCGGTGCTGTGTGACATCACCCCGCCCGACGCAGACACCTTGATCAGCTTCGCCCCGTGTCGGATCTGGTAGCGCACACAGGTACGCACGTCGTCGACGCCGTTGGCGATGCCTTCGGCGACCGACAGCGGCATGATTCCCGGCGCCAGTCGCTGAAAGACCGTCGGATCCAGGTGCCCACCGTAGGGTGTCACCGCGTGCCCGGCCGGGAAGATCCTGGGTCCGACGTGCCAGCCCTGGTCGATGGCGCGCTGCAGCGCCACGTCCAGCAGGTAGCCACCGGTCTTGACCATGAGCCCGAGATTGCGGACGGTGGTGAAGCCCGCCTCCAGCGTGGTCCGTGCGTTCACCGCCCCGCGCAGCGTCCGGTAGACGGGGTCATCCTGCACTCCGTGCATGGGGCTGGGCAGGCCCTCGGGCCCACCGGGTCCGCCGATGAGCAGATTGAGTTCCATGTCCATCAGGCCCGGCAGCAACGTCACATCGCCCAATTCGATGACATCTGCCGAGTTCGGCAGCGGATCCACAGGATTGATCGCCTGGATCCGGCTTCCCTCGATCACCACGACGGCGGGCGAATGCACCTCGCCGGCATCGATGTCGGCCCACCGGTCCGCACGCAGCACCGTGACCGCGCCCCCGCGGGGTTCGGTCACGGGCGAGGTTCGGAGTCGCAGTTCAACCAGGTAGCACCAGAGTCAGGGACCTTCGGCTGCTTCCAGCACTCCACCGGGAACGACACAATGATCATGGAATAGAGCAGGTGCATCAGGTTGAGGACGTCCTCGGGCATGTCGTCGAGCGGAAACTTGTCGCAATAGGCGATCGCTTCTTCTGCCCGTGCGGTGATGGCATCGTAGAAAGCCTGCATCTCGGCCATCGAACTGGCCAGCCGCTTCGCGTACCGAAGCGGCTCGGAGCCGAGGCACCAGTCGGAATACTGCTCCAGATCGGCGAATTCAGCAGGAAGCTTCGGCTGCTCTGTCACTGTGCCGGTAGCCGTCGCGTCGATTCTCGGCACCATCACACCCCCGCCGTTCCACGTTGATACTGGTCGATCCAGGCGGCCGTCTCCTTGTGCAGGTGCCGGACCAGCACCTCCTGATCGCACAGCACGAACTCGTCGAGAACGCGCGATTCGATCATCGACTGCGTCGCCTCCAGGGTGTTGGCGTCCTGTAATCCATACTCCTTGAACGAAACCGCGGCCAGTTCCTGGGCGATGCGCTCACGAGGTGTCCGTGGCTGCGGAAAATAGACCGTGCCTTCGAAGATGTGCGTGTTGTGGGACGTCGGCCAGTAGTGATAGGTCATGTACCAGCCCTGGCCCCAGAACAGCAGGACGAAATTGGGGAACAGCTGGAACGAATCCAGGCCCCACGGATCGCATTTCGCCGGGTTGAGGCCCTTCGGCATCTCCCCTAGGTCCGGCTCGTCCCAAGGCCCGAACAGTCCGCTATGGCAGATGTCCTCGATCGGTTTGCGCATCTCTGCCGACATCTCCCAGGCGCGGACGCCGGAGGTGCTGACGAGCCGGTGCGGACCCTCGATTCGGTAGTGCGGCGCCTCGAAGCCGGCTTCTGCGGCGGCCTTCGAGTACGCGGTCGGTGACTGGTTCGCGTGCAGCACGGGTGCGTGGTAGAACTCCTGGAACGCGTCCATGTAGAGCTTCCAGTTGGCCTTGACCTCGGACTGGTAATGCCAGCGCGACGTCATTCGATCGAAGGGATAGCCCTCGAGGTCGGTGATCATGGGACCGAGAAACTCACGAAGAGACTGTTCCGGCCGGTCGGCGAAGTTGACGAAGATGAAGCCTTCCCAGACGTCGCAGTGGATTGGGACCAGCCCGTAGCGGCTCTTGTCGAGGTCGAAGAACTCCGATTCCTGCTGCACGAAGGTCAGGTTGCCGTCCAGGTCGTAGCGCCAGGCGTGGTACTTGCAGGTGAACTGCTTACAGACCCCGCTGGTCTCCTCGAGCGGCATGTCGTTCCACACCAGCTTGTTGCCGCGGTGCCTGCAGATGTTGTGGTACACCTTCACCTCGCCGTCGGTGTTGCGCACCACGATGATCGAGGTGTTGGCGACCTTGAGTTCCTTGGTGAAGTAGCTGCCTTTGCGTGGAAGTTGTTCGATGCGACCCACATTCAGCCAGGCACGCTTGAACACCGCCTTGCGCTCGACCTCGTAGAACTCGGGGTTGATGGAGTCTTCGTACGACACCGGTCCCGTACCGAGCTGTGGATAGTGCTCCGTCCAGCTGCCCTCTGCCGGCTTGGGAAATCGGGCCATGTCATCTCCTGTTGGCTGCCAACGGCGCTGCGTCGCCTCGCGATGGGTCGAGCCGAGCGTCTCGCGGAAACAACCAGGCGCAGCTGCGGTTTCACTGTTTCGCTCGGATTCGGCACTGTCGACGGTATATGCTCCCGTCGGTAGTCGCAAGTAGTTGATATTCCCGAGTGGGTGAGGACGGAGGCCGTCGGCGTGCCCTACGACGAGCTGTTCATCGGTGGCACCTGGCAGCAGCCGAGCACCGACCACCGCATCACGGTGATCTCGCCGCACACCGGGGAACCCGTCGCCCAGGCAGCCGCCGCGGGGCCGGCCGACGTGGATGCCGCTGTCCAGGCCGCACGATTGGCGTTCGACACCGGTCCGTGGCCACGGACCGCTCCCACCGACCGCACCGACGCCGTGCGCCGCCTGGCCAATGCCTACGACCGGCGTCGCTCCGAGATGGCCGACCTCGTCACGGCCGAGATCGGCGCCCCGATCAGCTTCTCCCAGCGCGCCCAGGTCGCACTGCCGTGGTCGATGATCAACGCCTTCTGCGACGTGGGCGAATCGTTTCCGTGGCGCGAGGACAGACCCGGCATGTACGGCTCGGACATCCGCGTCCTGCGGGAGCCTGTCGGCGTGGTGGCGGCGGTGGTGCCGTGGAACATGCCGCAGTTCCTCATCGTCACCAAGCTCATCCCCGCCCTGCTGGCCGGTTGCTGCGTCATCGTCAAACCCGCACCCGAATCCCCGCTCGACGCGCTGCTGCTCGCCGAGATCATCACCGAGGCCGACCTTCCGCCGGGCGTGGTCAGCGTGCTGCCCGGCGACGGACCTCTCGGCGAGACCCTGGTCACCCATCCCGGTGTCGACAAGGTGTCGTTCACCGGGTCCACGACCGCCGGGCGCGCGGTCGCGGCGGCCTGCGCAGCCGGCCTCAAGCGTGTCAGCCTCGAACTCGGCGGCAAGTCCGCCGCGATCGTCCTCGCCGACGCCGACGCCGCCGCCGTCGCGACCGGAATCCGATCGGCGAGCCTGTCCAACAGCGGGCAGATCTGCAACGCGCTCACCCGCATCCTGGTGCCGGAGAACCGGGCCGCCGACTTCACCGACGCGCTGGCCGCCGAGATGACGGCGATGATCGTCGGGGACCCTGCCGACAGTGCCACCCAGGTCGGCCCGCTCGTCACGCAACGCCAGCAACAACGCGTACGCCAATACATCGAGATCGGCCGGCACGAAGGTGCACGCCTGGTCGTCGGCGGCGCCACGATGCCCGACGGCATCGAGCGGGGGTGGTATGTCCGCCCCACCCTGTTCGCCGACGCCGACAACTCCATGAGGATCTCCCGCGAGGAGATCTTCGGGCCGGTTCTCACCGTCATCCCCTACACCGACGAAGCCGAGGCGGTCGCCATCGCCAACGACTCCGACTACGGCCTGGCCGGGTCGGTTTTCACCGACGACCCTGACCACGGCACGCGTATCGCCGAGCGCATTCGTACCGGAACCTTCGGCATCAACCAGGGGTACACCATGGACCCGTTCGCACCCTTCGGCGGCGTCAAAGCGAGCGGCTACGGACGCGAACTGGGCCGCGAAGGTATCGACGGCTACACCGACACCAAATCAATTGCCGGGGCGCCGGTGAGCAAGGAAGCGTAACCGACATGTCAGAGCAGATGTCCACGCAGCTCTCCGCCCATCCGCCGGGGCGCGAGCCGAACTTTGCCCGTCCGTGGGCACCACACCGCCGGCGGATCTACCTGGCCGCAGCGGGTTTCACCGGAGCCGTGTTCGTCCTCGTGGTGGTGGGCGTCGGTCTCGGTGTCCTGCCCCCGACGTTCACCGTCGACGTCGTCGCGAACCTGCTCTTCGGCATCCCGGTGATCCTGCTCCCTTTCGTCCTGCTCTGGAGTGCACCGGGAGAGAACCGCACGCGGCTGGACAAGGCGTCGGAGCTCACGCTGTTCTACCTTCCGTACACGGCGGGAAGCCAGATCGGGTACGAGCTGATCTTTCTCATCGGCCATCCTCTGAACCTGTGGACCCCGACCGACGACCCCGGGTGGAAGTGGTTGTGGTGGCAGTACGGCCTTGCCGATACCCGCTACACCAGTGGCAACAACTGGATCTTCGGGTTGGAACTGGTGGGTGTGACGGTCGGCGTGATGCTCTTCCTGGTCTGGACCCGCCTCATCCGGCCGGACCTGCCGGCGGAGTCCCGCATCAAGAACCTGTGGCTGGCCTTCACCGGCGTCGCGATGCTGGCGAGCAGCACCGGGGTGTACTTCCTGTCGGAGGTCCGATCCGGCTTCGGAGACATCGGACAGGGCGCCTTCGGTCTCTGGTTCAAATTCATCGCCGAGAACGTTCCGTTCATCCTCCTGCCGGCCGTGGTGCTGTATTCGATCTACCTTCAGATCGACTACCTGACACGACGGGCCGGCGTTCCGGCCGAATTCACCTCGCCGGCCAGGCGCTATGACTGAAGGGATGCTCGACGCAGAGAAGATCCTCATCACCGGCGCGACCGGCAAGATCGCCTTCCCGATCGCGCGCGCCCTCGCCAAGAACAACGAGGTGTGGGGGGCGGCGCGGCTGAGAAATCCCGGCGACCGCGAGAAGCTCGCCGAAGCCGGCATCACCCCGATTGCCCTCGACGTCAGCGCAGGTGACTTCTCCGAGTTGCCTTCGGACTTCAGCTACGTCTTCCACGCGGCGGTGGACACCGGCCAAGGCGAGTGGAGCCGGTGTGTCGACACCAACGCGCAGAAATCTGGTGACCTGCTCTACCACTGCCGCTCCGCCAAGGGTTTCGTCTTCTGCTCCACCGGTTCGGTCTACGGCTATCAGGGACAGCGCCCGCTGCGCGAAGACGATCCACCCGGCGTGCCATTGCGCGCCAATTACAGCTTTTCCAAGATCGCCGCCGAAGCAGTCTGCACCTGGGTCGCCAAGCAGTACGACATTCCGCTGACCATCATCCGCATCTGCTCCACGTACGGACCCGAAGGCGGCGCGCCCGCCGACCGCTTGGAGATGATGTTGGCGGGTAAGCCGATTCGGCTGTACCCCGACAAGCCGAACAACTACAACCCGATCTACGAGGACGACTACGTCGAACTCGGCATCCGGGCCATGGAGGTCACGGCGACCCCGCCGGTCGTCGTGAACTGGGCCGGAAGTGAGACGGTCAGCGTCGAGGAGTACTGCGCCTACCTGGGTGAACTGGTCGGCGTCGAGCCGATCTTCGAGTACACCCCGGAGGCGCACACCCCACTGTGGCCCGACGTCACGTACATGCACGAGGTGCTGGGGCCGACGAAAGTGCCGTGGCGCGAGGGATTCCGGCGGATGGTCGAGGCGCGCCGCCCGGAACTTCTACGGCAACCGAGGGACTGAACGGAACACTGATGAAGCTACCCGGCACACCGTCCGACGAGCGAGATGACGTCCTGGCCGAGGGCCGCGGCGACGTCACCACACTGTTCGTGTCCATGGCGCGGCGGCACCCCGAGGGTGCCGACGTCGACTACCTGCGCTGGCACACCCTCGACCACCGCCCCGAGCAGCACCGGCTGTCCGCGGTCCGGGCGTCGCTGCGGCTGGTGTCGACACCGGAATGCCGCGCGCTGCGGGCCTGCAGTCGCGACCGCCACGACGAGATCGACCACGTGATGACCTACTTCTTCACCGACCCGGGCGGGATGGAGCCGTTTCTGGCCCTGTCGAAGGCACTCGGTAACGCGGGACGCAAGCTGCCGCTACTGCCGCCGGTCGAGCGTGGCGTATACGAGGTTGGCGAGAAAGTCGCGGCGCCGCGCGTCAAGGTCGGTGCCGACGTGCTGCCCTGGTGGCCGGTGCGCGGCGTCTACCTGCTCCTCGAGTCGGCCAACTCAGCGCCGACCGACCTGCACCAGGTGGACGGCGTCGCGGGGGTGTGGTCGGCGACATCACTGCCCGTCGAGGCACGGTTGGCCAGTGCCCGAGTCGGACAGATGATCTCGTACTGCTTCCTCGACGACGACCCAGTCGCCGTCGCCGAGCGACTGAATCCGGTGCTGGACAAGCGGTGGAGCGACGACGACGTCGAACCGATATTCGCCGCGCCGTTCTATCCGATCGTCCCACACGAATGGGATCGTTATGTGCCGTGAGCGGAGGACGTGATGCGCATCGGCGTGATGGTTGGATCGGACAGGGAACGTCCGCGTGCCGACCGACTGGCCGGGCTGCTGGACGACGGAAGATTCGCTGAGGAACAGGGTTTCGCATCGTTCTGGATGCCACAGGTGCCCGGCTACCTCGACGCGTTGACGGCGGTCGCACTGCTCGGCCAGGCCACCACCACGATTGAACTGGGAACCGCGGTGGTCCCCATCCAGACCCGCCACCCGCTCACCCTGGCACAGCAGGCGTTGACCACCGCTGCGGCGTGTGCCGGCCGACTCACCCTGGGTCTCGGGCTCTCACACGACTGGATCATCAACGGGCAGTTCGGGCTTCCGTATGATCGGCCGGTACGCACACTGCTCGACCACCTGGAGGTGATGTCGGCAGCGTTCGCCGGGCCGGGGACCGTCGACGTCGACAACAACGGCTTCCGCGTCCACAGCCCCGTTGACGTGACCGACATCGGTGCTCCACCCGTCCTTCTCGCCGCCCTGGGGCCCACCATGCTGCGGATCGCAGGGGAACGAGCCGACGGCACCATCCTGTGGATGGCCGACGAACGCGCGGTCGGTGAACACGTCGCTCCGCGCATCACCGCGGCCGCCGAGTCGGCGGGGCGGCCCGCGCCCCGCATCGTCGCCGGTGTTCCCGTCGTCCTGTGTGCCGAAGCCGAGGTCGACCAAGCCCGCACCACCGCCAGCGAACTGCTGGGACATGCCCACCACTCCCCCAACTATGTTCGACTGCTCGAACACGGCGACGCCGAGGACGTGGGCGACACGATGGCGGCCGGGAGCGAATCCACCGTTGCCGACCGGCTGCGTCGCTACCGCGACGCCGGTGTCACCGATCTGGCCGCGCGTGTCGTCACCCTCGGCGACGGGTCCGCAGCGCGACATGAATCCCGCAGGCGCACTACCGAGTTTCTCGCGTCGCTGGTGTCCGCGCTGTAACCACACTGCGCTGTAACCACACTGCGCAGTAACCACACTGCGCAGTAACCACACTGGGAAATCACCCCGTGGAATCGGATCCCAGCCCGTAGGCGCCCATGAACTCGATCGGCACCCCGCCCATCGAACAGAAGAACAGGTCGACGCCGGGCACACCGGCGTCGAAGACGGTTACGTCGTTGGCATGCGACTTCGCATCCCGTGGTGCGGTAGCTCGGCGACAAGAGCTGGCCTTAGTTAGACTCTAGTCAGCTCCTCGGGTACGAAGTATGGTGCGTAGATGGCCGGTATCTCGGGAAGTGCTCAAGCTGACCACGGTCAGCGTCGGGCATCCTTTCAGCGGGCCCGATCGCACGCGACCAAGCGCAGCCTCGTGCAAGCGGCGATGGCGCTGTGGCGCACCAATGGTTACGCCAGCACCACGATCGCCGACATCTGCACGGCGGCCGGTGTCTCCAAAGCGCTGTTCTACTTCTACTTCCCACGCAAAGAGGACGTGCTCTTCGAGGTCGGGGTGATGTCCACCCAATCGGCACAGCGCGCGATCCACAAACTGCTGCAAGGCCCTTACGAGATCGAAGCCGTCATCGCCGTAGCCCTCACCACATTTGAGCGCTCGATGGCACGCAACCCGCGGGAACTGGTCATCGAGACGATCCTCGAGGGCTACCGGCACGAGCATCGCATTCTCGCCGAAGGCACTCCCTCCGACGTCGACGCCGACATGTTCAGCGAGCTGTTCACAAGGGCGGCGGCCGACGGCAAACTCCCTGCCGACTTGAACGATGAAGACATCACTCACTTGGCCTACCTGGCTCAGACGATGGTCAGCGAGGGCGCCCGGCACCGGGCGGCCGGCGCGTTCGGCACACGTTCCTTCGCCGAGGTGGTGACTGCCGACATCACCACGCTGATCGAGGGATACCGAAGCAACAAATCCTGACCGGCGAGGAGGCCGCATGTGGGACTTTGAGACCGACCCTGATTATCAGGAACTCCTGGACTGGGCCGACGAATTCGTGCGCGAGGAGGTCGAACCGCTCGACCTCATCTGGCCGCACCTGCAGTTCACGCCGTTGACCGAGACCAGACGTGAGGTGGTCGACCCGCTCAAGAATCGGGTGCGCCAGAAGGGACTGTGGGCCACCCATCTCGGACCCGACCTCGGTGGGCAGGGCTATGGGCAACTCAAGCTGGCACTGCTCAACGAGATTCTCGGCCGCTCGCAGTGGGCGCCGATCATCTTCGGCTGCCAGGCCCCCGACACGGGCAACGCCGAGATCATCGCTCACTACGGCACTCCCGAGCAGAAGCACCGCTACCTGCGTCCACTGCTCGAGGGCGAACTGTTCTCCAGCTACTCGATGACCGAACCGCAGGGCGGCTCCGACCCCACCCAGTTCACCACCAGCGCCGTTCGCGACGGGGACGACTGGGTGATCAACGGCTGGAAGTACTTCTCCTCCAACGCCAACACCGCCTCCTTCCTCATCGTGATGGTGGTGACCAACCCTGACGTCAGCCCGTATCAAGGCATGTCGATGTTCCTGCTGCCGACGGACACCCCCGGGGTGAACATCATGCGCAACGTCGGCCTGTACGGCGAGCGGGAAGGTGAAGGCAGCCACGCGCTGATCCACTACGACAACGTCCGCGTTCCCGACTCCGCACTGTTGGGAGGTGAGGGTCAGGCGTTTGTCATCGCGCAGACGCGGCTCGGCGGAGGCCGTATCCACCACGCCATGCGCACGATCGGGTTGGCGCAGAAGGCGATCGACATGATGTGCGAACGCGCGCTGAGCCGCGAGACCGCCGGCAGCCGACTCGCCGACAAACAAGCCGTTCAGGAGTACATCGCCGACTCCTACGCGCAGCTCAAGCAGTTCCGATTGATGGTGCTCCACACCGCGTGGGAGATCGACAAGTACAACGACTACAAGAAGGTGCGCAAGGACATCGCCGCGGTGAAGGTCGTGATGCCCACCGTGCTGCACGACATCGCGTGGCGCGCTATGCAGGTGCACGGAGCGCTCGGCGTCACCAACGAGATGCCCTTCCTCGGCATGGTGACCGGTGCAGCGGTGATGGGTCTGGCCGACGGACCCACCGAGGTGCACAAGACCACCGTCGCCAAGCAGGTGCTGCGCGGTTACCGGGCCAGCGACGACATCTGGCCCTCGGAGTGGTTGCCGCGCAAGCGCGACGCGGCCCGGGAACGCTTCGCCGAGTACCTCGACCTGGAGGCGGGGAACAGTTGAGCGCCTTGAACACCGATCGGCTCGCCGCCTGGCTTGACGAGGCCGAAGTCCTGCCCGGCAGGGGCGAACCGGTTCAGACCCGCTTCCTGTCCGGCGGGACGCAGAACGTCATCTACGAGATCATCAGAGGCGGCGAACGTTGCGTCGTCCGGATGCCGCCCCCGGGCGCGCCGCCCGATCGGGACAAGGGCATTCTGCGGGAGTGGCGGATCATCGAGGCACTCGACGGAACCGACGTGCCGCATACCGCGGCGGTTGGGGTATGTGAGGACCCCGGGGTGCTCGGTCGGCCGTTCTACCTGATGGGGTTCGTCGACGGCTGGTCTCCGATGGACACGCACGCTGTGTGGCCCGCGCCGTTCAACGATGATCTCGGCGCCCGTGCGGGTCTGAGTTATCAACTGGCCGAGGGTATTGCGTTGCTGTCAAAGGTGGACTGGAAAGCCAAGGGGTTACACGACCTGGGCCGCCCCGACGGATTCCACGAGCGTCAGGTCGACAGGTGGATCGGCTTCCTGGAGCGGATCAAGAGGCGGGACCTACCCGGCCTGGAGGTGGCCACCGATTGGCTGCGGGCACACAAGCCGCTGGACTTCATCCCGGGCCTGATGCACGGCGACTACCAGTTCGCGAACGTCATGTACCGCCACGGCGCACCGGCGCAGTTGGCCGCCATCGTGGACTGGGAGATGGGCACGGTCGGCGACCCGAAGCTGGACCTCGGCTGGATGGTGCAGAGCTGGCCCGCGGACATTGGAGCCACGGACTCGTCCAGTGAGATGTCCTACGTCGACATGCGCGGCATGCCGTCGCGCGACCGGGTCGTCGCGCACTACGCCGAGGTGTCCGGCCGCCAAGTCGACGACCTCGACTACTATCTGGTGCTGGCGAAGTGGAAGCTGGCCATCGTGCTGGAGCAGGGTTTCCAGCGGGCCGGCGACGACGAGAAGCTGCTGGCGTTCGGTCCCGTCGTGACCGATCTGATGGCCTCGGCCGCCGAACTGGCCGAGTCCACGGACTACCGGGGCTAGGTCGATGTCGCGTGCCGTGGTCTGCGCAGAATACGGTCCGCCGGAGGTCGTCCGCGTGCAACAGCACCCGGTGACCGCGGCCGGGACCGGTCAGGTCGGCGTGCGGGTGCAGGTGGCCGCGGTCAACTTCCCCGACGTACTTCTCGTCGCCGATTCGTACCAGATCAGCATCCCCACCCCGTTCGTACCAGGCAGCGAGTTCGCCGGCATCGTCGACGAACTCGGGCCGCAGACAACCGGTTTCGCACTCGGCGATCGGGTAACCGGGGCCGGGATGTCCGGTGCCTTCGCGGAGCGGGTGGTGGTCGATGCAGCGAGTCTGGCGCTCATCCCGGACGGTGTCGACACCGTCGCCGCGGCGGCTTCCGGCGTTGCCCACCGCACGGCGTATCACACGTTGCGGTCGGTGGCCCGGTTGCGGGCGGGAGATGAGCTCGTCGTTCTCGGGGCGGGTGGCGGCGTCGGGTTGGCGGCCGTGCAGCTGGGTGTGGCGTTGGGCGCCCGGGTGACGGCGGTTGCCTCGTCGACCGAGAAGCTGGATGCGGCAGCCGATCACGGCGCGGCCCGGACGATCAATCACCGACTCGGCGACCTTCGGTCGGCCCTGCGTGACGCAGTTCCGCACGGTGCCGACGTCGTCGTGGATCCGGTGGGGGGCGAGCTGTCCGAGCCTGCGCTGCGCGGGTTGCGCCGCGGCGGCCGGTTCGTGACCGTCGGGTTCGCCTCGGGGGGCATCCCCCGCATCCCGCTGAACCTGGTGCTGATCAAAGGAATCCAGGTTCTGGGTTTCCAGTTCCAGGACGTCCCGCCCACCGAGTTCGCTCGTAATGAGTCCGAGCTCCGCGACCTGCTGGTGTCCGGGCGCGTCACCCCCCACATCGACACGGTGTACCCGTTGGCCGAGGCGGCCAAGGCGCTGCGGCACGTGGCGGACGGGCGGGCCATCGGCAAGGTGCTGATCGACCCTCGAACGTGAGGAGCGAAAAGGGCACCGCGGACGTGAGGAGCGAAAAGGGCACCGCGGACGTGAGGAGCGAAAAGGGCACCGCGGACGTGAGGAGCAAAAAGGGTACCGCGGACGTGAGGAGCAGGAAGTCTGTCAGCTCGCCGGGGTGAGATCCGCGGCGACCGACGGCAGCGCCGCCAGACCGCACCGGAAGGTCTCGACATCCCCGACCGCACCCGCCTGCGGGTCCGCGGTCGCGGCCAGCGCCTGGGACTTGAACGCACGGGCCGCTGCGCTCAATTGGTGTCGCACCGAGCCGACGGTGCTGTCGAGCTCGTCCGGACACCGCTCTCCCCACAGCGTCACCTCGGTCATGCCCTGGTCCAGCGCGGTGAGCACCCCGGTGCGGACACGCTCGTCGGCGGCGAACAGATCCGCGGCGACGGCGACGGTCTGCGGGTGCGGACGGTCGGCCCACTCTTCGAGAGCTTCAGCGAGGTCGTCGATCCTCACACCGAGGATCTCCAGCGGCCGCACGTCGTCGACGTCGTACATCAGCACCGTGACGTCCCACCCGGCCATCACCCGGTCGACGATCCACCCGCCGGCGAATCTGACCACCTCGGAGACGTCGCGGGCAACCACGTCGAGTCGGTACCTCATCTCGGGGATCCGATCGAGGCTATCCCCTCCGGACTCCCTTCCGCCCGCGGCGTGAAGTCGCGGGCGAGTGCTTCGCCGTACCCCTTGAACACTTCCGCCAGAGGTATCGAAGGATCGAGCAACCATGCGGTCTCCATTCCATTGATGAAGGCGAGAATCTCGACGGCCTTGATGGCTGGGTCGAAGTCGGTGCGATAACGGCCCGCACGCTGGCCGTTCTCGATCAGTTGGGCGACGATCTTCACGGCCTCGCGCTGCCTTGTCAGCAGACGGTCGTGAAGCGGGGCGTCGGGCGCGATGTTCTCGACCAGCAGCACGGTGAACGTGCCGACCAGTTCCGGTGCCCTGTCGAAACGCTCGGCGACCCGGCAGATCTCGGCGATCAGATCTCCCGAGCGGTCGGCGTGCATGTCGTCGTCCGCGTCGCGCGCGTCGAGGACGGCGTTGAGCAGCTGCTCCTTGGATTCGAAGTGGTGCAGCAACCCCGCGGGAGTGACTCCGGCCGCCCTCGCGATCTGCGCCAGCGAGGTGTTGCGCCATCCGTGGCGCGCCAGCAACCGCTCTGCGACCTGGAGGATCCGCTGTTTGCGGTCCTCGCCCTTCGCGAGCAGCGTGGCATAGGGGCGCACCACGGCCTCCGGTCTCGTCACTGAGCTCCCTCGGTCAACCAACCTAGTGAACACACAGTAGGTAGGTTTGCCGGCTGTGACAAGGGTCTCAGTAAAGAAAACCCTTGACGGCCGTTCCACCTGCGGTTTTATTGTCAGCTCGGCGCCGGCCGGCGCCTGCGGGCGGCTGCTCGTTACATCACCGCACCGCCGTTGACGCCAAGAACCTGCCCTGTGATGAAGCCGGCCTCCTCGTCGACGTCGAGGACCGCCACCGAATGGCCGCGCCGCGCCAGCTCGTGGCACGTCGCCTCCCCCATGCCTGACCCGCCGCCGGTGACGACGGCGACACGTTTCGTGATCATCTTCTCCATCTCTGCGCTCTGTCCGGCACGCCGCTACTTCAGACAACTGCCCAGGTCGATCGGCATGGCTACGCCGGTCACGAAACGGGAGTCGTCCGAGGCGAAGAACATCACGGCGTTGGTGATGTCCTCGGCCTCCACCCACGGCCTCGGCATGGTGTGGAACATGATGTCGGCACCTTCCTCGGCGAGTTTCAGCGCGTGGCTTCGCCCCTGTCCACAGGCGGCGCCCGTGACGAAGGCGACCTTCCTTCTACGCGTCCGGCCATCTCGGTCTCCTCAATGCTGGGTTGGTGCTCAGTGTTAGACGTGCGCGGGCATGCTGTCCCAGCCCCGCACCACCGACGACGACGAGAACACCGCGCTGTCGAGATCGACCTGCCAGTCGGGGAAGCGGTTCATGATCTCGTCCAACGCGACTCTGCCCTCGATGCGTGCCAGCGCGTTGCCGAGGCAGTAGTGCGCGCCCACTCCGAACGTCAGATGCTGGCGCGGCGAGCGCTTTACGTCGAATTCTTCGGCGTCCTCGCCGAAGCGCCGTTCGTCTCGGTTGGCGGCGCCGATCAACAGGATGATCGCGCTGTCCCCGGGCACTGTCGAGCCTTGGAACTCGACGTCGCGGGTGACATAGCGGGCGGCCTGCAGTGCAGGCGGCTCGAACCTCAGCAGCTCCTCCACCGCCCCGGGTACCAGTGACCTGTCGGCAACCAACTGCCGCCGTTGATCGGGATGCTCGGACAGCAGCTTGCCGGCCCATCCGATCAGTCGGGTAGTCGTTTCCGACCCCGCCACCGCGACGACGTTCATGAACATCAACAGCTCGTCACGGCCAAGCTTGCGGGTGGCCCCGGTTTCGTCCTCGAACTCGGCATTGAGCAGTTCGGTGGTCAGATCGTCGGCGGGATGATCGATCCGCCAGTCGACGAAGTCGGCGAACAGGGAACCGTCAGTGATCGGGCCGTCGGGGTTGTCGGTCATCTGGCCGCCCCGCTCGGTGCGCACGAACTTGTCGCCGTTCTCGGTGACGCGGTTCTGGTAGTCCTCGGGAATGCCGAACAGCTCGCTCACCACGCGCAACGGCATCACCGCCCCCAGATCCTTGACGAAGTCGAATCGGCCACCGCCGACCAACGGATCCAGGCACTTCGCGGTGAACTCGCGGACCTTCGACTCCAAACCGTTGATCTTTCGCGGGGTGAATGCCCGGGAGAGGAGATTGCGGTGGATGTCGTGGACCGGCGGGTCCTCGAAGATCAACGAGCCCGGTGGAATCTCGATGCCCGACTTGATGATTTCGAGAACAGCACCCCGAGCCGAGCTGAAGGACTGGTGATCCACCAGCGCACGGTTGACGTCATCGAAACGGCTCACCGCATAGAAGTCGTGCTTGTCGTTGTAGTACAGGGGCGCCTCGTCCCGGAACCGCTTGAACATCGGGTACGGGTTCGCGTTGAGCTCGGCGTCCCACGGGTCGTAGTACACCTCGTCGGTGGCGCTGGTGGTCATGGTCTTCTCTCCACGAAAGGTCTTCCCTCTACGAAAGCGTGGGCGCCAAGAGGTGCCGCCGGCCGCTCAGAAGCTCAGGCCGTGCTTCTCGAAATGCCGCGCCAGGGCCTGCATGTACTCGTCACCGTGGAACGGGCCTCGCGCGCCGATGGCGGCCTCCAGGAACGGCCCGTACTCCTCGTCGTTCACATAGGTCGACCAGTGCACGATCTCGGCATCCTCGTTGGTGTCGACGAAGCTGATCGAGTAGAACCCCATGACCTTGCCATCATTGACGTTGGTGCCTTCCCAGCGGTAGCGCATGACGAACCCGTTCTCAGCGGGCCAGCACTTGTAGCCGACGGGCTTCCAGTCGGGAAAAGTGATGCCGTACGCCTTGGCCTCCACTGTCGCGGCGGTATCCCAGTGCGTCGCCACGTCCTTGAGGACCAGTTCCTGATCGGCGACGAAGTAGGGCGAGGTGTAGACGGCGTCGTCGGTGAACACCCACTCGTCGTACGACTCGCCCATCTGAACCTTCTGCAACACGTACTTATCGCGGTAGCTCTCGGCCATCCTGCGGTGCTTGGCGATGCGATCTTCCAGCTTCATTGCGGGAATCTCCTTCTGATCCGTTGGGACGCTTCATGTTCGGCGGTGTGCAGCGACAGCAATTGGCTTGAGGGATGCGAAGTGGCATAACGCTACCTGGCGCCAATATACAGCTCTGTATGTCACATACAAGATTGAATGTAGACTTTCCGGACGTAGTCGCCGTATCGACATCACCACCTGGGAAGATGGAGCCGTGGCAGAACGATGGACGCGGCAGCGGCGGATGGAACACACCCGGAGCCTGCTGCTCGATGCGGCCCAAGAGGTCTTTGCGAAACAAGGCTTCGGAGGCGCCGCTCTCGAAGACATTGCCGAGGTCGCCGGTTACACGCGTGGGGCCATCTACTCGCACTTCGGCACCAAGGAGGAACTCTTCCTCGCCGTCATCGAGCGGCACATCAATCGCTTCCTGGACAGTTTCGCAGACGTCATCGAATCGTTCGAGAGCCTCGACACGCTCGACATCGAGAAGCTGGCCCAGCGGTGGCGTGACCTGACGATTGCCGGACCCGACAGCGCCGCGCTCGGGTACGAGTTCTCGTTGTTCCTGCTGCGCAATCCCGATGCCAAGGAGCGCCTCACCACCCAGCGGGAGGAGGCGGTCAACTCGCTCGCGAATTACATCACCATTCACATCGACCGCTTGGGGGGCACCCTGCAGATGCCTGCCGAGACTCTCGCGCGACTGCTCATCGCCAGCAATGAGGGCATCACGATCCTTGGGCACATCGACGGCGAGGACCTGTACGGCCCCTTCCTGCAGTTGGTGATGGCCAATATCTCGCCGAAACCCGATGTGCCCAAGCGTTCTCGGGCTCGACGAGCCGACTGAGCTGAACCGGCGCCACGGCGCGTCAACCTCGAGGCGCATGGCGAATGGCAGGATCGGGAAGGGCGGGACTGCCGGGCAGCGCCTGCAACCCCCAGGTACCAAAGGCCATACCGGTCGTTGTGTAGGCTCCGACGACAAAAATGACCTCGATCGCCTGGTGCGTTCCCAGTTCGGCGACGAGTTCGTTCCATGTCGGCTCACTCACTGTTCCTCCATCGACCAACTCCTCTGCCGCGAGTAGCACCAGTTGGTCTAATCCTTGGAAACCGCTACTCCCCTGGGGAATTCGAGCGATCTCCTCCTCCGACACACCGGCGGCGATCGCCATGCTGACGTGCTGGCCCCATTCGAATGCCGACCGGTGTTCGTTGGCCACGTAGAGGATCACCAGCTCGCGCAACCGCGCAGGGAGTTCCCCGCGCCGAAGGAGGTATCCGTTGAACGCCAACCAGGCTTTGGCCAGCTCCGGATGCCGGACCAACAGACCGATGACCGGGAACTTCAGCGGATCGTAGGTGTGCCCGGAGCCGGCCGCGGGCACCTTGTCGCCCTGCATGCCGAGAAGCGTTCCGAAAGCGGCGTACTCGTCCTCACCCCACTCATCAGACGACAGCGGCTGCACTAGTCTGTCCGTCTGATCACTGGGCAATCTCGACGCCGTCATATCCCGCGAGAAGCTCGGGACTGGGCAGCTCCATCTGGAGATAGACATCGATGTGCCGAATGCGGCCGTCGGCGGTGAACTCGTACACGCTCATCGAGTTGACCACGCTCTCGAACGTCCCGACCTTGCTGCGCTCCTCCAGTTCGAGGAACACCACCTCACCGACCTGGCTGATGCGCTTGAACGAGCACCCCCATTCGGCAGACGCGGCCCAGTTCGTCAGGAACGAGATGTACTCCTGCCAGTTCATCACCTCTTTGAAGTTGCCCACCCGCACGAACTCGTCCACCGCCACCAGATCACCCAATGGCGCCCAGCCGTCCACACCGAAGCCCGGCTCCTTGGCGGCGTCGACCAGGTTCTCGACGACCCGGCCGTACTCAAGGACAGTCCGCTGCAGCCCCGTGTAGTCGCCGATGACGGCGTCGATCCCGCTCATCAGCTCGTTCCTGCCAGGTAGCGGTCCACCACGGAGTGGTAGTGCGCGATCACAACTTCCTCCTTGACCAGCGACATCGAATCCAGCCGGCGATTGCGCAATCCACGCTGCTGGCGCGGCATCTGCTCGTAATCCTGCTGCAGCGCAAGGAAGTACTTGTAGCCACCGGGCTCGGTGACGTCGATCCGATCGGCCTTCAGCGCATCTTTGTACTCGTCGGGCAGCCACATCACGCTGATGATGTGCCAGTAGCACCGGTTGGGGTCCCCGCTCTCGTGTGGCTGAGCGAGGATGACCGTCGCCTCGCCCGCACGCACGGTCATGAAGAAGTTCGGGAACAGCACCCAGCCGTGGTTGTCGCTCATCTGCGCGTCGGTCAGGGCACTGACGTCGAAGCCCATCCCGGTGAGGGTCTCGCGGGTGGCCCGCTGCAGCAGGGTCCGCGGTGTCGCCCCTTCGGGAAGACTCAAGGTGCCGCTCTCATCACGGTTCTCGGCTACCAACTCCTGGAATCGGGGCAGCACCGCGGTCACCGACGGGAAAGTCTCGGGCAACCCCATGATGCCCTCGACCTGCTCTTCCAAGCCGTACTTCTTGCCGGCCACCTCGAACGGAGCGCAGGAAACGCTGTGCTTGTCGAAGAAGCGGTACCGGGTGGTGCTGGGGTCGATCATGACGACCTGCAACAGCTCAGGATGGATGCCGGAGATGTGATAGCCCTCCTCGAAGGCGTCCATGACCACTTTCCAGTTGCAGTTCAACGCTTCCCGCACATCGAGGACGGTCACCATCTCCTCGAGGTGATACGGGCTCAACAGTTCCATCACCTCCGCGCCGAGAAAGTCCGCCAGTGGCGCCGCATCCGGGTCCGGATTCAGGAAGATGAAGCCGGCGAAACACTCGACCGACACCGGCAACAGACCAAGACCGTCCTTGTCGAGCGCCGTGACTTCGTTCTCCTCCTGGCGCAGCACTCCTTTGAGCTTGCCCTCGAGGTCGTAGGACCAGAGGTGGTACTGACACAGCAGGCCGCGCTTCGCGTTGCCCTTGCCGTTGCACAGCACATTGCCGCGGTGCCTGCATGCATTGACAAAGCCGCGAATCGTCCGGTCCTTGCCGCGGACAAGCAGAAACGACTGATCGAGCAGCCGGTATTCCTTCCAGTCGCCGACGGCGGGAAGCTCCGCCTCCCGGCCCGCGACCTGCCAGACCCGCAACCAGATGTTGTCGCGCTCACGCTGCACGTAGTCCGGATCGGTGTATCGGTCGGTACTGATGGTCATGCGGAACTGTCCGGCATCGATGTCATCGAGGCCCATGCCGCTTTCGAACCACTCCCCCGGTCGCACTGGATGTGTCGTTGTCATTGCGGATCGCTCCTCGAGGTCGTCGACGGGTCCCGCGCACGGACGGGTCGGCATCTCCGCACGATGTCGTCGGCTCCTCGGGAAGGTGCTCTTGTCGACGACCAGGCCGCGGCGACGCCGACTGTGGCTGTCAGGCGGGCGGTGACCACGGCTCTTCGTTCGGTGATGGCAGTCACTACTATACGCATCTGTATTTCAGATACAAGTACGTATATCAAGCTCGGCGACTGGGCACTGTCGACGGATTCGCGCCGACGTCCGGGGAGAACCTGACGGCCGTGATGGCCGAAATCGCTACAGGCCCAGCGACTTGGCGATCATCACCTTCATCACCTCGCTGGTCCCCGCGTAGATTCGAGCCACCCGGGCGTCGGTGTAGAGCCGGGCGATCGGGTATTCCATCATGTAGCCGTACCCGCCGAACAGTTGCAGGCAGCGGTCGACCACCCGTTGCTGCATCTCGGTGCAGAACAGTTTCACCCTGGCCGCGTCAGCGCCGGAGAGTTCGCCCTCGACGTGCAGCGCGATCGCCCGGTCCAGCATCGCCTGCCCGGCCTCGACATCCGTCGAACAGGCGGCCAATTCGAACTTGGTGTTCTGGAACGAGGCCACCGGGGTACCGAATGCCTTGCGGTCCTTGGTGTAGTCGATGGCCGCCGCGATCGCCGAGCGGGCCTGCGCCACCGAGCCGACCGCCACGGTCAGCCGCTCCTGCGAGAGGTTGTGGCCCAGATAGCCGAACGCCTCGTCCACCTGGCCGAGCACATTCGCCGCCGGAACACGCACGTCGACGAACGACAACTCCGCGGTGTCCTGCACCTTGCAGCCCATCTTCTCCAGTTCACGGCCGCGGGTGAAACCCTCCATGCCGTCCTCGACGACCAGCAGGGTCAGCCCTTTACGGCGATTGTCGGGGTCGGTGGAGGTGCGGGCGACGACGATCACGAGGTCTGCCTGCATGCCGCCGGTGATGAACGTCTTGGCGCCGTTGACGATCCAGTCCGAGTCGTCCCCCGACCCGTCCCGGACCGCGGTGGTGCGCATCCCCGCGAGATCGGAACCGGTGCCCGGTTCTGTCATCGCGATCGCGGTCAGCAGCGTGCCCGCGGCCAGCCCGGGGAACCACCGCTGCCGTTGCTCGGCATTCGCGTAGTGCAGGAAGTAGGGAAGGATCACCTCGAGCTGGGTACGCACGGTCGACAGCGTGACGAGCGCGCGTGCCGCCTCTTCCTGGAGCACCACGTTGTAGCGGTAGTCGGGCTCCCCGGCGCCGCCGTATTCCTCGGGGATGGCCATCCCGAGCATGCCGAGGGATCCCATCTGTTCGAAGACCTCGCGCGGCATCCGGCCACCCTTCTCCCACTCCGGATAGTGGGGGACGACCTCTTTGTCGACGAAATCGCGGGCGAGCTCGCGGAAGGCCTCATGGTCCTCGGTGAACAGGTCTCGACGCATGGTGCTCTCCTCAGGCGACGAGCTCGACCAGCGTGGCGTTGGCGGTGCCGCCGCCCTCACACATGGTCTGCAGCCCGTAGCGAATTCCGTTGTCCCGCATGTGGTGGATCATCCGCGTCATCAGCACCGCGCCCGACGCGCCCAACGGGTGACCCAGCGCGATCGCACCTCCGAGTGGGTTGAGCCTGCGCTCGTCGGCTCCGGTGTCGGCGAGCCACGCCAGCGGGACCGGAGCGAACGCCTCGTTCACCTCGAACACGCCGATGTCTGAAAGGTCGACGCCGGCTTTGTGCAAGACCTTCTCGGTCGCCGGAATCGGTCCGGTGAGCATCAGTTTCGGGTCTGCGCCGGTGACGGCGCCCGCCCGGTAGCGCACCAGCGGGGTCACGCCCAGGGTCACCGCGTTCTCGGCGGTCATCACCAGCAGTGCCGCCGCGCCGTCGGAGATCTGCGAGGAGTTACCGGCGTGGATCACGCCGTCCTCGGCGAACGCCGGTTTGAGTCCAGCGAGTTTCTCCGCGGTGGTGCCGCGACGGATCCCCTCGTCGTCAGTGACCACCAGGCCTTCGGTGAACACGGGCACGATCTGCTCTTTGAAAGCCCCGGCGTCCTGTGCTGCGGCGGCCCGCTCGTGCGACTGCGCGGAGTACTCGTCGAGCCGTGTGCGCGAGAAGTTCCACTGCTGGGCGATCATCTCAGCCGAGATACCCTGGTTGAACGCGAAATTGTCATAACGGGCAAGAACTTTGGGTCCGTAGGGCATCCCGGTGGCGCGCGCCGCGCCCAGCGGGACCCGGCTCATCACCTCCACTCCCCCGGCGACGACGATGTCCTGCTGGCCCGACATCACCGCGTGCACGGCGAAGTCCAGGGCCTGCTGACTCGACCCGCAGGCACGGTTGACCGTAGTGCCGGGAATGTGTTCGGGCCAGCCTGCCGCCAGCACTGCGAATCGGCCGATATTGCTGGACTGGTCGCCCACCTGGGACACGCAGCCCCAGACCACGTCGTCGATCATGTCGGGATCGACACCGGTGCGTTCGACGAGCTCGTTGAGCACCAGCGCCGACAGATCGGCGGCATGCTGGTCGGACAGGCCGCCGTTGCGCTTGCCGACGGGCGTGCGGACCGCCCCGACGATCACCGTTTCCCGCATCAGGTCTGCTCCTTCTCGTACAACGCCCACGTTCCCGTGAACTCCGGCTCCCGCTTCGCGGCGAAGGCGACATACGCCTGCGTCGAGTCTGCCGTCGCGAAGTTACCGGGCTGCGCGCGGGCTTCGTTGGCCAGCGCCTCTCGGAGCGTGGCGCTGGCCCCGTCGTTGAGCAGCGCCTTGCTCTGCGCGAGCGCGAACGGCGGCCCCGCGGCAAGGCGGTCGGCCAGTTCGTCGACGAACCCGTCGATCGCCTCAGCCGCTTTCACCCAGGTGACGAGCCCGAGTGCATGCGCTTCCTCGGCTCCGATCATGTCGGCCAGCAGCACCAGGCGCTTGGCCTGCTGCAGTCCGACGAGCTTGGGCAGCAACCAGGATCCGCCAAGATCCACAGACAGTCCGCGTTTGGCGAAGATCTGGCAGAACCGTGACTCGGGCGTGGCCACGACCAGGTCACATCCGAGCGCCAGGTTCCAGCCCGCGCCGACCGCGACGCCGGTCACTTTGGCGATCGTCGGGATCGCGAGTTCGTGCAGTGCCAGTGCGACGTCGGTGAGCCGTTCCAGCTTGTAGCGCGGGTGCACCTCTTCACCGGTGCCGATGTCGGCTCCCGAACTGAACGCCCCACCGGCGCCGGTGAGCACCAGCGCCCGCACCTCGCTGTCACGTTTGAGGTCGCGGAGAGCGTCGGCCAATTCGATCCACAGCCGCGCGTCCAGCGCGTTCTTGCGTTCGGGTCGGTTCAGCGTCAGGGTGCGCACTCCGCCGCGGTCGGACGACAGGAGTACCTGATCAGACATCAGTGGGCCGGTCCGATCGCACCCTCGGCCCGCAACCGGACCAATTCCTCGGCGGAGATTCCCAATTCGCTCAGCACCGCGTCGGTGTGCTCGCCCAGACCGGGAACAGCGCCCATCGGCTGCTCGAAGCCGGTGATCACCGGAGGCGGCCGCAACGCCTGGATATCACCCTTGGGGGTACCGACCGTGCGCCACCTGTCCCGCGCAGAGAGTTGCGGGTGCGCGACCACCTCACTGGGGACGTTGTAGCGGGAGTTGCCGATGCCCGCTTCGTCGGCGATCCTCTGGATGTCCGCGAGATCGTGGCGGGCACACCATGCCGCGATGGCCTCGTCGAGGATCTCCCGGTGTGTGCAGCGACTGGAGTTGGTGGCGAACCGCGGGTCGTCGGCGAGGTCCGGGCGATCGATGATTTCCCGGGCGACGCGCTGCCATTCGCGGTCGTTGGTGGTGCCGAGAACGACAGTCTGACCGTCACGGGTGGGGAACGCGCCATACGGCGCCACGGCCGGCGAGCCCACGCCCAGCGGTTGCTGGTCGATCCCGGAATGCTGGGTATAGGTGAGTGCATAGCCCATCACGTCGGTCATCACGTCGAACAGGCTCAGTTCAACCGACGGGGCGGCGGCCCCCGGGGGTCGGGTGCTGCGGCCGAACAACAGCGCCAGGATCGAGATGGCGGCATACAGGCCCGTGCTGAAGTCGGCCATCGCCGGTCCGGGCTTCGCGGGCATGCCGGGGTAGCCGGTGATCGCGCAGGAACCCGACTCTGCCTGCACCAAAAGGTCGTAAGCCCGTTTGTGCGAGATCGGCCCGCCGGGTCCGTATCCGTCGATCTCGACGGGGATGACATCGGGATGCCGCTCGGCGAGGTCGGCGGCCGTGACGCCCAACCGTGCTGTCGCACCCGGCGCGAGGTTGGACACGAACGCGTCGGCGCGGTCGAGCAACCGGTGCAGCAGCTCCACTCCCGCCGGTGACTTGGTGTTCAGCGTCACCGACTCCTTGCCTCGGTTGCACCACACGAAGTGCGCGGCCAGCCCGCCAGGACCGTTGACGACGTCGTCGTAGTCACGCGCGAAATCACCGCCGTGGGGGTTCTCGACCTTGATGACGCGGGCACCGAAGTCGGCGAGCACCCGGGTGCACATCGGTGCGGCCACGGCCTGTTCCATGGCGACGACGGTGACGCCGGCCAGGGGCGCGGGGTGCGGTTTCGGTTCTGTCACCTTGCTACATCACCATGCCGCCGTCGACCGGCAACTCCTGGCCCGTGATGTAGGACGCGGCGCCGGTCACCATGGCGGCGCGCCCGGTGAGGTCGAACAGTGTCCTGCGGGGTCATCTAGTAACTCCTGGGCAGACCGAGGACGTGCTCGCCGAGGAAGTTGAGGATCATCTCCTGGCTGACGGGGGCGATCTTCATCAGTCGCGACTCCCGGAAGTACCGGGACACGTGGTACTCCTCGGAGTATCCCATGCCGCCATGCAGCTGCAGCGCCCGGTCGGCCGCCCCGAACCCCGCGTCGGCGCACAGATACTTCGCCGTATTCGCTTCCCGCCCACAGGGTTTGCCGTTGTCGTACAACCAGGTTGCCTTGCGCAGCACCAGTTCGGCGGCGTCGAGCCGGGCCAGTGAGTCGGCCAGCGGGAACTGCAGGCCCTGATTCATGCCGATGGGACGGTTGAACACGACACGCTCGTTGCCGTATTTCACTGCCTTCTCCAGCGCGACCCTCCCGATGCCCAGTGCCTCGGCGGCGATCAGCATCCGCTCGGGGTTCAGCCCGTCGAGGATGTACTTGAAGCCCTGGCCTTCCTCGCCGACCCGGTCCTCGATCGGCACGATCAGGTCGTCGATGAACAGTTCGTTCGAGCTGACGGCGTTGCGGCCCATCTTCTTGATCGGACGGATGTCGACGTGGTCGCGGTCCAGGTCGGTCAGGAACAGCGTCATGCCGTCGGTCTTCTTCGCGCCGCGCTTCTCCAGGTCATCGGGCGACTCGGTGCGGGTGAGCAACAGGATCTTCTCGGACTCCAGCGCCTTGGAGATCCACACCTTGCGGCCGTTGACGCGGTACTTGTCCCCCTCCCGTTTGGCGAAGGTGGTGATGCGTGAGGTGTCCAGGCCTGCACCGGGTTCGGTGACACCGAAACACACGTGCAGGTCGCCGTCCACGATCCGCGGCAACGTCGCGGCCTTGAGCTCGTCGGAGCCGTGTTTGACGACGGGCTGCATGCCGAAGATCGACAGGTGAATGGCGCTGGCGCCGTTCATCGCCGCCCCGGAGCGCGAGATCTCCTCAAGCAGCAGCGTCGCCTCGGTGATGCCCAACCCGTGGCCGCCGTACTCCTCGGGGATGGTCATCCCGAGCCAGCCGCCCTTGGCGATGGCGTCGTAGAACTCGCGCGGGAACTCGTGCGCCAGGTCCTTTTCCATCCAGTACTGATCGTCGAACTTTCCCGCCAGCTCAGCGACGGACCTGCGGATCAGCTCCTGATCCTCGGTCAGCTCGAAACTCATGCCCTCCGGCATAACTGCCTTTCTACGATTCCCCTGACCGCCGGAATGGCATTCCAGCAGGCTGGGCCTCGAAGTTTCGCTGCTGGAATACCGTTCCGGCGACCGGATGCGCTCAGTCCTTGTTGCCGGCCAACTGCTTGGCGTTAGCGGCGAAGTCCGTGAAGTTGGCGCCGCCGTGGTCGTGCTTGCTCAGCGACTGGATGGACACGTCGTGCCCCTCGGCCGCCTTGCGCAGCGCGCCGACGGTGGCCTGCTCCTTGGAGATGTGGGTGAACGGATCCCAGTGATACCAGCGCATCGCGTTCTCGAAGGTCATCTTGTTGATCTCGACGTCGGGCACATTGTTGGCCTTGAGGACCTCGTCGAGTTGCTCGGGTGCGCCCGGCCACATCGAATCTGAATGCGGGTAGTCGGCTTCCCAGCAGATGTTGTCCAGACCG
>NZ_CACSIP010000032.1 GCF_902705885.1 Mycolicibacterium austroafricanum
CCCGTCAAACTCCTACAGGACACCTGGGCCGCCGCCGACCGCGACGGCGCCCCACAGATCGTGGCCCTGGACTTCAAACCCGACCCCGACAAACTGCACCGATGGAAAGACCTCGGCGTCACCGAAGTCCTCTTCGGCCTACCCGACAAACCCGAACCCGACATCGCCGCCTACGTCGAACGCCTCGCCACCAAACTCGACGGCTACGGCCTCCGCTGCTGACAGAACCGGTAACGATCACCGACCGGGAGCGCGATACTCCAGGTGATGATGAGGTTCTCGATGGGGCGCGCCCAACTCGCCTTCGGCGTGGCGGCGCTGGCGCTGACAGCAGGTTGCGCGCAGGCGACGGCCACCCCGCCGGCAGGATTTCCCGACCTGTCGGCCTACCCGACCGTCGACACGCAGACCTACAGTCAGAGTTACCCCCGCTTCATCGGCTTCGACTTCACCACCCCGGACGGCCAGTTGTGCAGCCACAACACGATGAATTCGCTGGGCGATCCGGCGCGGCTGACCCTGTCGTGCGAGGGGCCCCGCCCCGACCTGGGGCCGGGCACGTGGCTGGTCCGCGTCGCCACCGATGAGCCGGCGGTCGTGGAACCGTCGTACCCACCGCTGGACCCGGCCTCCGTGGCAGCCAGTGGAATCCGACAGCTACCCCCGATGCACAAGATCGTGCACCAGGCCATCGAGTGCGGTGTCGACGACCACGGTATGACCGCCTGCCGGGTCGGCGATCACGGGTTCGTGCTCACCCCCACGGCGACGGACCTGTTCTAACGCAGCACCGCGCGATTGCCGTTGTCGGTTGTGCTGACGACGATCTCTGCGCCCAGCGGGTCGCCCTCGGTCATCAGCGACACCAGGTCGGCGTCTTCGGTGGTCGCCATCAACCGCGAGCCGTCGGAATCGAGTCGGCCGACGATGATGCCGGTGCGCACCGGCCAGTCGTAGCGCACCGAGTAGGTCTCGATCCTCGCGGCGCCCTCGGGCGTCTTGACGACGGGCACTTTCGGCAGCTCGGCGACCTGCGCCGTCAACTCCGCGCTGCGCGAGGTGCGCCACGGTACCGGCTCGGTCGAGTAGATGCCGACCGCGTACTTGCTCTGGATGCCGCCGTTTGCGCCGACGAAGCCGAACTGCCCGGGCTTGTCCCGCATCTGACAGACGGTCTCGGCGATCGCGTGCAGCGAGTAGCTGTTTCCGGGACCACCGAAATACGGAAGACCACCGGTGAGCGTGAGGCCCCGCGGATCGTCGGCCGCCAGTCCCAGTGCCTCGCAGATCACGAATACCGGGAACGGGAAACAACTGTAGAGGTCGAAGGTGGCGATGTCGTCGACACCGATTCCCGCTACCCGCAACGCCTCGTGGGCGGCCAGCACCGAGGCCGGAGCGGCCCCGAGATCGGCCCGCACCATCAGGGCCTGCTCGATGAGGTTGGAGTGCCCGTGCAGGTACACCCATTTCTCTTCGGGCACCCCGAGGCGGCGCGCGGCCTCGATCGACATGATCACCGCGGCCGCGCCCTGGTTGACGGTGTCACGCGCGACCAGTAGCCGGGGATAGGGGTCGCAGATCATCCGGTTCTCGTCGGTGACCGTCTCGACCTCCTCCACCGAACGCTCCACCGGCGAGAACGAGAAGGGGTTCTTTGCAGCGACTTTCGACATCGGCGCGAACAATTCGGCCATCTGGTGCCGGTACTCATGGACGCTCAGGCCCAGTCGTGACCTGCGGGCGTTGTCCAGCAGTCCGTACTGGACCGGGGCGCCGGTGAGCCCGTGCTGCACGGTGTATTCGTCGATGTAGCTGAAGATCTGGTGGCCCCGGTCCTCGAGCTGGCCGTCGACGTTCTCGGTGAAGTCGGGTTTGTCGTCCCGGCTCGCGAAGTACTTCGCGGTCGATCCCGGCTCGGAACCCATGATCATGACGACGTCGGCGTCGCCCGCTACGATCGTGTCGCCGGCCTCGATGACGAGCTTCTGCGGACTCTGGCCGCCGACCGGTTCCAGGACCACGCGAGCAGGGTCCCCGCCGAGCCGCCTCATCACCGATCGCGGGTAGTTGTTCGACTTTCCCAGCGTCGCGGGCATCGGCCCGGAGATCTCGAACTGCCGCAGCCCGAAAACGGTGTCCACAGCCTCGGCCAGCCTGGCTTGGTCCACACCGGTGTCGGCCAGCGCAGCTCGCGCCGCTGCCGTCGCCAGGTCGACGGCTGACATGCCGTGGTAGTCGGGGTCATCCAATCGCTCGGTGAACTGCCCGACCCCGACGATGACCGGCGTCCGTGGATCAATTGCCATGCTGTCGTCCTCTCAATTACTTCGAAAGGCTAATAGAACACGTTATATTTTCGCCAACCGGCGCAATGTACGACGTCGTAGACGTACATCTACATTGATGTACGTCTACTTCGACGTATTATTGTCCCGTGAACTGGCAACCACGCCCGATGTCCCTGGTCGTCGGCGGCATCGTGCCCACCGAGGATGTCGTCGGACGCGTCCGGGAATCCACCGAGGTGCTCGCCTCACTACCGCACTCGGGTGCCGTCCTCGTCGGCGACCGCAGGCACGGCAAGACCTCGCTGTCCCGGCTTGTGCAACGACTGGCACACCAACAGGGCGTCGCCGTCCTCGCGGTCAGCGCCGAACGGGAGACCTATGCCGAGTTCGTGTCCGCTCTGATCGCCGAACTGGCCCGACTCGATCCGGCCTGGGCCAAGGAACTCGCCAAGATCAGGTTGACGCTCACCGCCGGACCCGTGCGTCTCGAACGCGACAGCCACGCCGCCGCGACACTGGACGAGTTGCTCGACCGTGCGATCCGCCGAGCTCGGGGGCGCACCCTGGCATTGTTCATCGACGAGGTGAGCGTGCTCGCCCGCAATCTGGAACGCGCGCAACCCGGATCGGGAGACACGTTCCTGCACCTGCTCCGCCGGGTCCGCCAGGACCACCCGGGCGAGGTCGCCACGGTGCTGTCGGGATCGATCGGATTCCATCACGTGTCCGACGACGCACCCAGCACCGTCAACGACATACCGAAGATCGCCGTGGGGCCGATCAGAACCGACCACGCGACCTACCTCGCCGAATGCCTGCTGCTGGGCACTGGCGTCCCGACCACCGATCAGCATGCCGTCGCAGCGGCGATCGCATCGGCCGCCGAGAACGTGCCCTACTACATCCAGCACCTGGTGGCCGCGGCCCGGAAGTCCTGGCAGGACAGCCAGGTCGCGGCCCATCCGGAGCTGATCGACCGGATGGTCGTGGAAGCTATCAAAAACCCCTATGACCCTTGGGATCTACGGCACTATCGGGACCGTCTGCCGCACTACTACGGTGCCGACGCGCACGCGATAGCCGGCGTGCTCGACATCTACGCGCACGCCGACGGACCGTTGGATGTGGATACCGTCTTGATGCGGCTGCGCGCTGAGGGAAGCCCGATCACCGACAGGACTCACCTGGTGTCCTTCATCGAACGGCTGACGCTCGATCACTACCTGGCCCGCGCGGGAAACGCCGACGGCTTCTCCTCACCACTGTTGCAGCGGGCGTGGAAAGCGATGCGCCGGTGAGTATCCCCCTGTTCACGCCTTCCGCAGTGCCCCCCGACGAACTCGACGCGCTGACCGTCGGGCGCTCGAATCTGCTGGAGACGCTGACGAACCGGATCAGCTCGTCCGCCCGGGACGGCTCGCGGCCGCACACCCTGTTGGTCGGTCCGCGCGGTGCGGGCAAGACCCACATCCTGCAGATCGCGCTGCACCGGGCGCTTTCCACCCCGTCGACGTCGAGAAGTGTTCTACCCGTGCGCATTGCCGAAGACTCGCTGGCAATCGCGTCCTACACCGACCTGTTGGTCGAAATCGCCCGTGCCATCAGCTCGGAACTCGGTGAGCGGGCCGGGGCCCTGCGGCGCGACAGGGACCCGGTCGGCATCGAGGCCGCCGTGATCGACGAGGCCGCGGGCCGGACGATCCTGCTCACGATCGAGAATCTCGACCGCGTCTTCGACGGCATCGGCACCGCCGGACAGGGCAGCCTGCGGGCGTGGGTCGAGACGTCAACGGCGATCATGATTTTCGCCACAGCGCCGGCACTCTTCGCCGGCATCTCGTCGCGGGACTATCCCTGGTATGGCTCGTTCATGGTCGAGATGATCCCGGACCTCGGCATCGACGACGTCGCGACCCTGGTGACCCAGGCGGCGCAGCGCCGCGGTGACAACGATCTCGTCGCGTTCCTGGGGTCGGCAACGGGTCGTGACCGGATCACCGCCATCCACCGGCTGGCCGGAGGCACACCACGGATGTGGCATGTGCTGTCCGAATGCGTGGACGTGGGCCGCCTCGACGCGCTCATCCCGGCAATCGAGGCACTGCTTGACCGGCTGGCTCCCCACTACCAGCAGCGGCTGTGGCAGCTGCCGGCCGGGGAGCAACGTCTCGTCGTCGAGCTTGCCCGAAGTCCGGGCCCCCGCACGGTGTCCGATCTCGCTGACGCCGTTGGGGTTTCGAACCAGTCCGCCTCGGCCGCACTCGGACGCCTGGCCGCCGACCACTGGGTGACCTCGTCGAAGACAGACGCCGACCGCCGGACCTCCTGGTACGACCTCACCGAACCGCTGCTGCGCGACTACCTGCGCTACCGCGGCGGCTGAACCACGCGACGAGCGCGCGCATTTGTACGTCTGCGACGGCGTGTCACCGCACAAACGCGCGCGCTCGCGGCACTTAGTTCAGGATCTCCCGGGCGAGGTTGGCCGTCTCCGACGGCGTCTTGCCGACCTTGACGCCCGCGGCCTCCAGCGCCTCCTTCTTCGCGGCGGCGGTGCCCGAAGACCCGGACACGATGGCGCCGGCGTGGCCCATCGTCTTGCCCTCCGGCGCGGTGAAGCCTGCGACGTAACCGACGACCGGCTTGGAGACATTGGCCTTGATGTAGTCGGCCGCGCGCTCCTCGGCGTCACCACCGATCTCACCGATCATGACGATGACCTTGGTCTCCGGATCCTTCTCGAAGGCCTCGATGGCGTCGATGTGGGTGGTGCCGATGACCGGGTCGCCGCCGATGCCGATGGCGGTCGAGAAGCCGAGATCACGCAATTCGTACATCATCTGGTAGGTCAGCGTGCCCGACTTGGACACCAGGCCGATCGGGCCCTTGCCGGTGATGTTGTTCGGCGTGATGCCGACCAGCGACTCGCCGGGGGTGATGATGCCCGGGCAGTTCGGCCCGATGATCCGGGTCTTCTGCCCTTTCTCCAGGTTGTAGGCCCACACATAGGCGGTGTCCTGCACCGGGATGCCCTCGGTGATGACCACGAGCAGCGGGATCTCGGCGTCGATGGCCTCGATGATGGCGTCCTTGGAGAATGCCGGCGGCACAAAGGCGATCGACACATCGGCGCCGGTCTCCTTCATCGCCTCGGCAACAGTGCCGAACACCGGGAGCTCGACGTCCTTACCCTCTTTGTCCTGGTGGGTGACCGTCGTGCCCGCCTTGCGGGCGTTTACGCCGCCGACGATCTGGGTGCCGGCCTTGAGCATCAGCTTGGTGTGCTTGGTGCCCTCGCCGCCGGTGATGCCCTGGACGATGACCTTGGAGTCCTTGTTCAGAAAGATCGACATAAGAAGTGTCCCTTACTTGTTCGCCAGCTCGGCGGCCTTGTCGGCGCCGGAGTCCATGGTGTCGGCCTGGATGACCAGCGGATGGTTGGCCTCGGCCAGGATGCGACGGCCTTCTTCGACGTTGTTGCCGTCCAGTCGCACCACCAGCGGCTTGTTGGCCTCGTCGCCGAGGATCTTCAAAGCGTTGACGATGCCGTTGGCCACCGCGTCGCAGGCGGTGATGCCGCCGAACACGTTGACGAACACGCTCTTGACCTGGCTGTCGCCGAGGATGACGTCGAGCCCGTTGGCCATCACCTCGGCCGAGGCCCCGCCACCGATGTCGAGGAAGTTGGCGGGCTTGACGCCACCGTGCTTCTCACCGGCATAGGCGACGACGTCCAGAGTCGACATGACCAGGCCCGCGCCGTTGCCGATGATGCCGACGGCACCGTCGAGCTTGACGTAGTTGAGGTCGTTCTCCTTGGCCTTGAGCTCCAGCGGGTCGGTGGCGTCCTTGTCCTCGAACTCCTCGTGGCCGGGCTGGCGGAAATCGGCGTTGGCGTCGAGGGTGACCTTGCCGTCCAGGGCCAGGATCTGCCCTGGATCCCCATCACCGCGGGAGGGCGTGCGCACCAGCGGGTTGACCTCAACCAGCGTGGCGTCCTCGCCGACGAAGACCTCCCACAGCTTGGCGATGGTCACCGCGGCGGCGTCGAGCACCTCGGCAGGCAGGTGGCCCTTCTCGGCGATCTCGCGCGCAAACGCCTCGTCGACACCCTTGACGGCGTCGACGGGCACCCTGGCGAGCCGGTCGGGCTTGGTCGCGGCGACCTCCTCGATCTCCACACCGCCCTCCACCGAGCACATCGCCAGGTAGGTGCGGTTGGCGCGATCGAGCAGGAAGGAGATGTAGTACTCCTCGGCGATGTCACTGGCCTCGGCGACCAGCAACTTCTTCACCACGTGGCCCTTGATGTCCAGGCCGAGGATGTTCTGGGCGTGAGTGAAGGCGTCATCGGGTGTCGCGGCGTACTTGACGCCACCGGCCTTGCCGCGGCCCCCGACCTTGACCTGGGCCTTCACCATGACCGGCTTGCCGATCTCCTCGGCGATGGCCTTCGCACCCTCGGCGGAGTCGGTGACCCGGCCCGGGGTGGTGGGGACGTTGTGCTTGGCGAACAGTTCCTTCGCCTGGTACTCGAAGAGATCCATGGACTCCGAAACACCTCTGTCTGTCTGTTGTTGTTGTCTGCAGTCGCTCGACTCGCCCGCCCGCCGAACATTTACGAAGTTGTTTGTCCCGCCGGGCTCGGGGGAACTTTATCGACACGAGCGCAGAGCGTTGTCACCGCCTGCCGCTCATGTGGTGGATCTCACCGCCGGCGAGTCGTGATTCAAGTCACAATCTCCGGCGGAACACGCGCTCGGGTTGCCACTTTGATTGGAATTTGGTTAACGTCCCTGTGGTCTCGGTAACGGTCCGATCACGACGACTCCGATCATCAGGACAGGACGTTTCAGCTTGCCCCAGCATCGTTCGCCTCGACCCTCTGCGGGATTTTCGGCGAATGCGCGCACCGCGAGAACCGGCAGTCGGCTCGCCGTCGCAGCGCCAAAGGCAACCGAAGTCACCGACATCATCCCGTTCAACGAGTTCGGTGAGATCGGCGACCTCGATGATCTGGACCTGCTGCCCCACGCCGCGTTCGACCGTGAGGCGCGCGTCATCCGCGCCCCTGAGCTCGACGATCTGCACGACACCGACGACCTGACGCCGCTGCGCCTCGAGGTGCCGACGCAGTTCCGCACCCCGCGTGACGGGAGCCGGGCACCCTCCCGGGCGTACCGCGACAGCCATACCGATGTCAGCGACGGCGCCGCGGCCACCGACGTCATCGACATGCGCGGCCGCACCGGCGGCATGCACCGCAAGCCCGAAGTACCCGTCAAGGGCCGCCTGATGGTCGCCGCCATGGCCGTCGGAGCCACCGCCGCGGGCGCCTACACCGTGACCAGCGGCACGCCGAAGGCTCCCGCGGAAACAGTCCTCGCCGCCGATCCGACGCCGACGGGCGGCGGCACGGTCATCACGGGATCCGTGGACGGCATGCAGGTCGTCACCGTCACCCCGGCAGCCAACTCGGCCGTCCATGCCGAGGAGATCACCAAGGCTGCGGCATTCGCCCAGGAGCGCGCCGAACGCGAAGCCCGGCTGGTGCGCCCGCAGTTCGCGATGCCGACCCGTGGCGTGTGGACGTCCGGCTTCGGCTACCGCTGGGGCGTGCTGCACGGCGGCATCGATATCGCCAACTCGATCGGAACGCCCATCATGGCTGCCGCCGACGGTGTGGTCATCGCGGCCGGTCCGACCGCCGGATACGGCGCCTACGTCAAGCTCAAGCACTCCGACGGCACGGTGACGCTCTACGGCCACATCAACACCTGGTCGGTCAGCGTGGGTGAGCGGGTCATGGCCGGCGATCAGATCGCCACGATGGGCAACCGGGGCAACTCGACCGGTCCGCACCTGCATTTCGAGGTCATGGTCAACGGCACCGACAGGATCGACCCGGTCGGATGGCTGTCCAAGCGGGGACTGACCCCCGGCGGCTACGTTGGCTGAGTGGCCAGCGATCCCCACGACGTAGACCAACACGGCGTAGACCCTGAACCAACCTCTTCGCGCGACACCGACACCGACGACACCCGGATCATCCGTCGCGCCCCGCTGAGCAATCCGTCCCAGCCGCTGTCGGCGTCCGCCGATCCGCCGACCAGCATCATCCGCCGCCACCCGACCGGCGAGATCCCCACCTCGGACGTCGACTACAGCTCGCGCGCGAAACCCGTCGCAGTAGGCCCGTCCCGGACGCCTGCGGCCGACCCGAAGCCGGCGATCGCGACCGCCGTCGTCAGCATCGTTTCCGGGTGGGCGACCGCGGTGATCGCCACCGACCTGATCACCGGCTGGTGGGGCACCGACCTGCTGTTCTGCATCGCCGTCGGGTTCCTGGCGGCGATCTCCGCAGCCGCCACGATCGGCGGGGTGATCGCACTGCTGCTGCGTCAGCGGGTCGGACGGCTCCTGATCGTGGTCGGGTCGGTGGTCGCGATGTTGATCTTCACGAGCCTGTTCATCGCGGGCGCCAAGCTACCCGGGCTGGTCTACGCCATGCCGCTGCTGCCGCTGGCGTCGATCGGGCTGGCCCTTCTTCCCGACACCGCCCGCTGGGGCCGTACGGGTTGACGCGGCGAAACTGTCCTACAGCTTGGCGATCGGCGCGTGGTTATGCATGAGCTTCACCCGTCCGGCGCTACCGAAGTCGATCAACGACATGGCCGACTCGCCCGCACCGGACACCTCCTCGACCCGGCCGAGACCGTACTTGTCGTGGGTGACCCGATCACCGGGTTCCAGCACGATCAGCGGACGCTTGCCCGCCGACGAGCGGGCCGGCGACGGACGCGGGGTGCCGTACCGCCCCGCGTTGCCGACCGGTGCCGAGAACTTCGAAGTCTGCTCGGTACGACGCCAGTCGATCAGCTCCTGCGGAATCTCCCGCAGGAAACGCGATTCCGGGTTGAGCATCGGCTGACCCCATGACGAGCGCACCTTGGCCCGGCTGAGGTAGAGGCGCTGCCGGGCGCGGGTGATACCGACGTAGGCCAGCCGGCGTTCCTCGGACAGCTCGCCCGGGTCACCCAGGGCCCGCATGTGCGGGAACATGCCGTCTTCCCAGCCGGTGACAAAGACCACCGGGAACTCCAGGCCCTTGGCGGTATGCAACGTCATCATCGTGACCACACCCGACCCCTGTTCGGGAATGTCGTCCGCGTCCGCGACCAGCGACACCCGTTCCAAAAACGCGGCGAGCACGCCGGTGTCGGGAACGTCCTCGTCCTCCGGTTCGGTCTCGGCCAGGACCTTCGCGTTGGCCAGGTCGATACTGAATTCGTGTGCGACGCTGACCAATTCGTTGAGGTTGTCCAACCGCGCGAGGTCCTGGGGATCGCTCGAGGCCTCGAGCTCGGCGCGGTAGCCGGTGCGGTCGAGCACGGCCTCCACCAGGTCGCCGAGTTCGTCGTCGAGCTTGCCCCGCAGTTCGTCGAGCAGCGCGACGAACCCGGCGATCGCCTTCTCCGAACGGGTGTTGAGCATCGGGACCCGGCCTTCGGCGGCGGCGAGCAACGCGTCGTTGAAATTGGCGCCGGTGCTCTCGGCGTGCACCGCCACGCACGCCTCGGCGCGATCCCCGATGCCGCGGCGCGGGGTGTTCAGGATGCGACGCATGCTCACCGCGTCCCCGGGGTTGTCCAGCACCCGCAGGTAGGCGACGATGTCCCGGATCTCTTTGCGCTCGTAGAAGCGCACTCCCCCAACGACTTTGTACGGGATCCCGGCACGGATGAAGACCTCCTCGATGGCGCGCGAGGAGTTGTTGGTGCGGTAGAAGACGGCCACGTCGTTATAGGAGAAGCCCGGCACGGAGTCCGACAGCGCATCGATCTCCTGGGCGACGAATCTCGCCTCGTCGTGCTCGTTGTCGGCGACGAAACCGACGATCAGCTCACCCTCGCCGGCGTCGGTCCACAGCCGCTTCTCGCGTCGCCCGGTGTTGCGTGCGATCACCGAGTTCGCGGCGTTCAGGATGGTCTGGGTGGAGCGGTAGTTCTGTTCCAGCAGAATCGTCGTGGCGTTCGGGAAATCGCGTTCGAAGTCTTCGATGTTGCGGATCGTGGCGCCGCGGAACGCATAGATGGACTGGTCGGCGTCACCGACCACGCAGAGTTCGGCAAGAGGTACCTGATCGGTGTCCGGGGCTGCCACCCCCACGAGCTCGCGCACCAGCATGTACTGGGCGTGGTTGGTGTCCTGGTACTCGTCGACCAGGATGTGCCGGAACCGCCGGCGGTAGTACTGGGCGATCTGCGGAAAAGCCTGCAGCACAGCGACTGTCTCACCGATCAGGTCATCGAAGTCCAGCGCGTTGGCCGCACGCAGCCTGCGCTGGTACTCCCCGTAGACCTCGGCGATGACGCGCGCCAGGTCGTCTGCCGCCTCTGATGCCTCGGCGGCCGCCTGCTCGGGTCCGATCAGTTCGTTCTTGAGGTTGGAGATGCCGTTGGCCAGCAACCGCGGTGAGTGCCGCTTGGTGTCCAGACCCATGTCCTTGCCGATCATCAGCAGCAGGCGCCGGGAGTCGTCGGCATCGTAGATGGAGAAGTTCGAGTTGAGGCCGGGCAGCAGCGACGCCTGGTTGCGCAGGATCCGGACACAGGTCGAGTGGAATGTCGACACCCACATGCTGCGGGCCCGCGGGCCGATCAGCCCGACGATCCGCTCGCGCATCTCGGCGGCGGCCTTGTTGGTGAACGTGATGGCCAGCACCTGGCCGACGCCGACGTCACGGGCGGCCAGCAGATAGGCGATCCGACGGGTCAGGACCGCGGTTTTTCCGGACCCCGCTCCGGCCACGATCAGCAGCGGGGAGCCCTCGTGCAGCACGGCCTGGCGCTGCTGTGGGTTGAGCCCTTCCAACAGGTGCTGCTGATCGATATCGCTGGTGGCGGATAAGGCGGTCATATGCGTTCAAACCTACCGCTGCCCGGGGACACCTTTGCGCTGGCACGGCCGGTAGTGGCACACTCGTTGAGTGCTAACTGCGCAGTGGCGATTTTTTTACGGGTACCGGCCAGCGGTGCCCGTGGTCTAGCTGCTTCCTCCAGCCCCGCGGTCCGCTTCCGGATCCGGGGCTCGTCTCTTGTGTGAGGCCCGAAACCGGATGAGACCAGGTCCACACAACGAGAAATCGGAGAACCAAGACATGACGACGATGGAAACTTCGGACACGGCTGACGCCTCTGCGACGCCCGGCGCCTCCGAGATCGACGAGCTGCGTCAGGAGATCGACCGCCTGGACGCGACGATCCTCGAGGCCGTCAAGCGCCGCACCGAAGTGTCTCAGCTGATCGGCAAGGCGCGCATGGCCTCCGGGGGCACCCGCCTGGTGCACAGCCGCGAGATGAAGGTCATCGAGCGCTACAGCGTGCTCGGTGTCGAGGGCAAGAACCTGGCGATGCTGCTGCTGCGGCTGGGCCGCGGCCGCCTCGGTCACTGACCCCGGCGATTTCGGCGCAGTTGGTCACGCCCGCCGTGACGAACTGCACCCGGTTCACCGCGGTTCGAGCGCCTCGGTCAGCCACGGCGTCAACCACTCGACCGCTTCCGGTGTCGGATGCACGCCGTCGCTACGCATCCTGATGCCCTCGACCCTGGTGGTGTAGACGCCGTTCGGGCTCAGCTTGCGGTTGAGATCCAGCACCGAGGCGTTCCGCCGCTGAGTGACCACGCTGCGCAACAACGTGTTCCAGCGGTCGACCCGGGTGGGCTGGTCCTCCGGGTAGAGACTGCCGTCCGGCTTCTCGGCGCGCCGGTTGTACGGTTCGGTCGTCACCACGATCCGCGCGCCGGTCGAACCCAGGATGTCGAGTGCCCGGTTGAGCTCAGCGCGCAGGTACCCGTCGTAACCCGGCTCGCCGATGTGGGTCCAACGACCCTCGTTCATCCGGTCGACGACCTCCCAACGCCCGACGATCAGCAGCACCACGTCGGGACGTTCGTGGCTGATCCGCTGCGCCCACCTGGCCGGCCACGCGTCGCACTCGGGTTTCTGGTCGAGCTCCCGGCCGACGTACTCGTACGGTCCGCCACGGGCGATCCCGCAGCCGATGGTGGTGTAGTCGGCGAAATGCAGCCCCGGCGTCGGCGGCAGATACCGCATCAGCGTCCACGCGATGGAGTCCCCGAAGACCGCCACCCTGGTCTCTCCGGGGACCTGCGGTCGTGCCGGTGCGGTCACCGCGACGGGGATCTCGGGGGCGATCAGCGCCGCGCTGTCCACCAGCGGCCCCGGCGCCGGCTCCGCGTCCTTCGCCCCGACGGGCAGCACGGTCATCGTCACCACCGCGGCGGTCGCCGCCGTCGCGGTCGCCAGCGGCAGCATCGGCACGGTCAGCGGCCGCCACCGGCGGATCGGTTGTTCGACCAGCCACCACACCACGGTCGCGACCGCGACGGTCGCCGCGCATCGCAGCGCGAACAGCTCCCACCCCGTCGTGCCGGTACGTTCACCGTTGATCAGCAGAAACAGCGGCCAGTGCCACAGGTAGACGCCGTAGGAGATCGCGCCGAGCCCCACCAGAGGGGGCAACGCGAGCAGTCTCGCGACCGGCCCGTCCTGCTCCAGGGCCACCGAGGCGACGACGAGGATCGCCGCGGCCGCGACCACGAGCAGCAGACCGCGGCGGAACTCCTGCGCGGTGCCGGTGGCGAGGTGGGCGGCCCCGCCGAGAACCACCAGGCCGGCCACCGGCGCGAGGCGCGCGAGCCACCTGGCCCACCGGGAACGCAGCACCACCCCGCCCTCGGCCAGCCCCCGCCAGTCGCGCACCAGCAACGCCGCGGCCGCCGCGCCGACCAGCAGGGCCTGCATCCGGGTGTCGGTGCCGAAGTAGACGCGGTTGAGGGTGGCTTGAGACGCTCCGGCGCTGAGAACGTGCGCCGCGGTCGCGGACCCGATCACCCCGGCCGTCGCCGTGACGAAGACCGCGGTGCGCACCGCCCGCGCCGTCAGCGGGACGCCCCGGCGGTAGGCCACCGCCGCCAGAGCGGCGACCACGCCGGCGACCAGCAGCGGCCAGAGCACGTAGTACTGCTCCTCGACCGCCAGCGACCAGGTGTGCTGCAACGGTGACGGCGGAGCGCCCTGGGAGAAGTAGTCCGTCTGCTCGGCGACGAACACCCAGTTGGACATCCAGAAGAAGGTGGCGACGGCATGCTCGCGAAGCGAGACGGTGGACTCGGCGGCAAACAGCTCCCGCGCCGCCACGACGGCGAGGACCATCACGACCAGCGCCGGCAGCAACCGGCGGGCGCGGCGAATCCAGAAGTCCTTCAACCCGATCCGCCCGGTGCGGCCGATCTCGTCGAGCAGCAGCGAGGTGATCAGGAACCCGCTGAGGACGAAGAAGACGTCGACACCGAGGAAGCCGCCGGACAGTCCGGGGATGCCGCCGTGGTCGGCCAGGACCAGCGCGACGGCGACTGCTCGGACGCCGTCGAGCGCGGGGATCCCCCGGCCCGGGCTGGAATATCGGCGTGGGCCCACACGGATCGGCGCCGCGGTCACGGCAGTCACGGTCCAGCGCCCTCCTGATCGTTCGCAGCCAGCTGCGAACCAGGAATTTTATGGGCTGCGCGGCGCCGGATCCGGAAGGCGCGCGGCCGGGGCCGGGTCGAGTTCGGGTGGCTGGCTCGGGCGGCTGGCTCGGGCGGCTGGCTCGGGCGGCTAGTTGGTCAGCGCGATGTACTTGGTGTCGAGATACTCCTCGATGCCCTCGGTGCCCCCCTCACGCCCGAAGCCGGATTCCTTGACACCGCCGAACGGTGCGGCCGGATCGGAGATGACGCCGCGGTTGACCCCGACCATGCCTGCCTCGATGCCTTCGGCGGCACGCAGCGCCCGGTCCAGCGACTGCGTGTACACATAGGCCGCCAGGCCGTATTCGGTGTCGTTCGCGGCCGCGATGCCCTGCTCGTCGGTGTCGAACCCGGCGATGGGGGCCACCGGCCCGAACACCTCCTCCTTGAGGATCCGGGCGTCGGCGGGGACGTCGGCGAGCACGGTGGCCGGATAGAAGTTGCCGGGTCCGCCGGGTGCGACGCCGCCGACGGCGACGGTCGCGCCGCGCGACACCGCGTCGGACACCAGATCCTGGACCGTCGACACCTGCTTGGCGTTGATCAGCGGCCCCAGGGTGGCCGACGGATCCAGGCCGTCACCGAGGGTGAACTCGCTCATCCGCTTGACCAGCTTCTCGGTGAACTCCTCACGCACCGCGTTGGCCACGTGGAATCTGTTGGCCGCCGTGCAGGCCTCGCCGCCGTTGCGCATCTTCGCCAGGATCGCTCCATCCACGGCAGCGTCCACGTCGGCGTCGTCGAACACGATGAACGGCGCATTGCCGCCGAGTTCCATCGACTGGCGCAACAGCGCGTCCGAGGCCTGCTTCGCCAGCGCCTTGCCCACCCCGGTGGACCCGGTGAAGGTCAGCTTGCGGATGCGGCCGTCGTCGATGAGCGCGGTGGTGACGTCACGAGGTTTGGTGGTCGGCAGCACCGACAGCACGCCCTTGGGAAGGCCGGCCTCGTCGATGAGCTTGGCGAGCAGCAGCATGGTCAGCGGGGTCTCCTGCGCCGGCTTGACGATCATCGTGCAGCCGGCCGCCAGCGCGGGCCCGATCTTGCGGGTGCCCATCGCCAGCGGAAAGTTCCACGGCGTGATCGCGTAACACGGACCCACCGGCGCCTTGGTGACGATGATGCGCCCGGTGCCCGCCGGCGCCGGCGTGTAGCGGCCCCCGATGCGCACCGCCTCCTCGGCGAACCAGCGGAAGAACTCCGATCCGTACTTCACCTCGCCTTTGCTCTCGGCGAGCACCTTGCCCATCTCGAGCGTCATCAACGCCGCGATCTCGTCGGTCCGTTCGGTGATGGATTCGAAGACCGCGCGCAGGATCTCGCCGCGTTCCCGTGGTGCGGTCGCGGCCCATTCGGCCTGCACGGCACACGCCGCGTCGAGTGCGGCGACGGCGTCCTCGGCGGTCGCGTCGGCGACGCTGATCAAGACTTCCTCGGTAGCGGGGTTGAGCACGTCGAACGTCGAGGAGCCGGCGCGTTCCTCACCGCCGATCCACAAGCCCGTCGGTACCGATGCCAGCAGTGCGGAAGTATCCATACTCCAATCATCTACTCCGTTGCGCGCCGGCCCGCACTAGGGTTCTTCACATGGCCGCAGAGTTTTCCGATATCTCCACCACCCCGGCATGGCAGGCGCTGTCCCGGCACCACGACGAGATCGGCGCCGAGCATTTGCGCGAGCTGTTCGCCCAGGATCCCACCCGCGGTACGGAACTGGCGCTGACGGTGGGCGACCTCTACATCGACTACAGCAAGCACCGGGTCACCCGGCAGACCCTGACGTTGCTGCTGGATCTCGCCCGGGCGGCCAACCTGACCGAGCGCCGTGATGCGATGTTCTCCGGCGCCCACATCAACACCTCGGAGGACCGGGCCGTCTTGCACACCGCCCTTCGGCTGCCTGGCGGCGTCGAACTCGAGGTCGATGGCCAGGACGTCGTCGCCGATGTACACGAGGTGCTCGACCGGATGGGCGACTTCACCGATCGGCTGCGCAGCGGCGAATGGCGCGGCGCCACCGGGGAGCGCATCACCACGGTGGTCAACATCGGCATCGGCGGGTCGGATCTGGGTCCGGTGATGGTGGACCAGGCGTTGCGCCATTACGCCGACGCGGGCATCTCGGCCCGGTTCGTCTCCAACGTCGACCCGGCAGACCTCGTCGCCAAGCTGGCCGGACTCGACCCGGCCACAACACTTTTTGTCATCGCGTCGAAGACGTTCTCGACGTTGGAGACATTGACCAATGCGACCGCCGCACGTCGCTGGCTCACCGACACGCTGGGGGACGCAGCGGTGGCCGAGCACTTTGTGGCGGTGTCGACCAACAGCAAGCTGGTCGACGAGTTCGGCATCAACACCGACAACATGTTCGGGTTCTGGGACTGGGTCGGCGGGCGCTACTCCGTCGACTCGGCGATCGGCCTGTCGGTGATGGCCGTCATCGGCAGGGAGCGGTTCGCCGAGTTCCTGGCGGGGTTCCACCTCGTCGACGAGCACTTCCGGACCGCGCCGCTGGAGGCCAACGCCCCGGTGCTGCTCGGCATGATCGGGCTCTGGTACAACAACTTCTTCGGCGCCGGAACTCGCGCGGTGCTGCCGTATTCCAACGACCTGTCGCGCTTCGCGGCATATCTGCAGCAGCTGACGATGGAGTCCAACGGCAAGTCGGTGCGCGCCGACGGCACAGCTGTCAGCACCGACACCGGCGAGATCTTCTGGGGCGAACCAGGCACCAATGGTCAGCACGCCTTCTACCAACTGCTGCACCAGGGCACCCGGCTGGTGCCCGCGGACTTCATCGGGTTCAGCGAGCCCACCGACGATCTGCCTACCGCCGACGGCACCGGCAGCATGCACGACCTGCTGATGAGCAACTTCTTCGCGCAGACGCAGGTGCTGGCGTTCGGCAAGACCGCCGACGAGATCGCAGCGGAAGGCACCTCGCCAGATGTGGTGCCACACAAGGTGATGCCAGGCAACCGGCCCAGCACGTCGATCCTCGGGACCAAGCTGACGCCGTCGGTGGTCGGCCAGCTGATCGCGCTCTACGAACACCAGGTGTTCGTCGAGGGCGTCATCTGGGGTATCGACTCGTTCGACCAGTGGGGCGTCGAACTGGGCAAGACGCAGGCCAAGGCACTGCTGCCGGTGATCACCAGTGACGCCTCCCCCGCCGAGCAGACCGACTCGTCGACGGATGCCCTGGTGCGCCGCTACCGCACCGAACGTGGCCGCAGCGCGTGACACCGGCGGCCCCGCCGGAATCGGCTAATCGGGGTCAGGGCGGGTCCACCCCAGGATCATCGCCGGGAGGCACCCACCGATGAGCAGCACGGTCAGCGCCATCAGGCCGCCGGCGTACGCCATGTCGGTGTCCGTGCCATCGGTCCGCACCGCGCCGAAGATCAGGTAGAAGATCGGCAGCAGCATCAGGTTCTGGGTCACGGTCAGGCCGATCGATCGGGCGCTGTTACGTTGCGCCAGTTCGTATTCGTCGAGCGCGGCGTCGGGCGCGTCGCCCTGGCGACCGGAGACGATCTGCAGCATCAGGTACAACGGAAAGAACACCAGGCACGCCGGAAGCCACAGCAGCGGCGCCCACTCGATCCCGAACGCGCACATCACGCTCACCGTCGCCATGAACGCGAACGTGATGGCAAGCCCGACGACGAGCATGCGTCGCCGCTGCCGACTGCGCCACGCCGGTAGCGAATTGGCATACGTGCGTTCATGTTTGAGAAAGCGGCGGGTGCGGTAGGCCTGGTAGCGATCGATCAGGGTCGCTTCAGGCATGATTCCCTCCTTGCGGTTTCCGGTACAGCTCCGTCGACAAGGGGGTGAACGGGACCCGCGAGAACACGGCCTCGACGGGTAGGTCGAAGACATCACAGATGCGGAACGCGAGATCGAGGCTGGGGTAATGGTCGCCTCGCTCCAGCGCGCCGACGGTCTGCGGGTTGACGTCGATGAGTCCCGCGAGCTCCGCGCGGCTCATCCGCCGCTCGGCGCGCAGCACGCCGATCCGATTATGAATCGGAGTTGTTTCCCCTCGCCTGACCGGGCTCATCTAACCAATTGTTAGGAAAACCCAACGATCTGTCAAGGTGCTCACATGGTTGCACCCTCAGGCGAAGCGTTTGGTAAACCGCGGCGGCAACACCTTCATCAGCTCCACCAGCGGCCACCACGGCCACCCGGGCACGACGGCGCGCCCCTTCTCCTTCTCGATCGCGTCGATCATCGCTTTGACGCCTGTCTCGTTGTCGACCATCAGCATCGTGGAGTTGGACTTCGCGGTCATCTCCGACTCGATGTAGCCGGGTTCGAGCACGGTGATCTTGATCGGTCCGGAGGGGTATTCGGCACGCAACGACTGGCCGAGCGAGATCACACCCGCCTTGCTCGCCGAGTAGGCGGCCTTGTGTCCGGGCACGCCGACGTTGCCGAGCACGGACGCCACCAGGACGAGGTGCCCCTTGCCGGCCTTCTTGAACATCTCCAGCGCGGTCTCGATCTGCACCAGTGCCGCAACGAGATTGGTCTCGATGGTGGCCTTGTTGGCCCACGGCTTTCCGCCGCCGAGCGGGTAGCCCTTGCCGATGCCGGCGTTGACGATGACGCAGTCGATGCCGCCGAGTTCGTCGGAGAGCTCCGCGAACACCTTCGGCACCTGCTCGTGATCGTTCACGTCCAGCGCGGCGACGGCGACCTTGATGCCGGGGTGACGCGCGCTGAGTTCGGCCTGCAGTTCACTGAGGTTGTCGACGCGGCGTGCACACAGCGCGAGGTCGCGTCCCTTGGCGGCGAACTGGCGGGCCATTCCGGCGCCGAGTCCGGAGCTCGCCCCGGTGATGAGGATCTTCTGCCGAGTCATGCCGGGCAGGATAACCGAGTTAGACAAGTGGCTTCCACTTACGACAGGCCGCCGGAACTGTATTCCCTGCGCGATTGCCCGAGTGAGCCCCTGCTGGAATACCGTTCCGGCGCTACTTGAGCAGTCGGGACATCCGCCGGTCGGCCAGGATCTTGCCCGCGGTCTGGCAGGTCGGGCAGTACTGGAACGACTTGTCGGCGAACGACACCTCCCGCACGGTGTCACCGCAGACCGGACACGGTAGCCCGGTACGGGCGTGCACCCGCAACCCGGAGCGCTTCTCCCCTTTCAGCGTGGCCGCCTGCTGGCCCACCGACCGCGTCACCGCATCGGTGAGCACCGAGATCATCGCGTCGTGCAGCGCCGCGAGTTGCGCGTCGGTCAGCTTGTTCGCGGTCGCGAACGGCGACAGCTTGGCGACGTGCAGGATCTCGTCGCTGTAGGCATTGCCGATGCCGGCGATCACCTTCTGGTCGGTGATCACGGTCTTGATCCGGCCCGAGTTGGTCCGCAGCGCCTCGGCCAACCCCTGCGGGGTCAGTGACAGCGCGTCGGGCCCGAGCGAGGCGATCTGCGGCACCGCCATCGGGTCGGTGACGACCCAGACCGCCAGTCGCTTCTGCGTCCCGGCCTCGGTCAGGTCAAAACCCACCGTGTGGTCCGAAGCGCTCGGATCCTTCAAGTGCACCCGCAGCGCGATCGGCCCCTTGCCCGGCTTCAACGGCGCGGCGGCGAGCTTGTCCGACCAGCGCAGCCAGCCCGCCCGGGACAGGTGCGTGATCAAATGCGCCTCTCCCACCTGCAGCCCGAGGTACTTGCCCCACCGGTGGGCGCCGGTCACCTGGTGGCCCGCCAGTGCGGACACCGGCGGATCGAACGTCTTGAGCACCGACAGCGCCGCCACGTCGACGCGCCCAACGGTCAGGCCGACCGCGTGCCGGCGCAGATGATCGGCGAGCGCTTCGACCTCCGGCAGTTCAGGCATGGCACTCAGTCTGCCTTGACGACCAGCGAGAGCACCCAACTCACGATCGACAACACGATCGCGGCCCAGATCGCCGTCCACCAGAAGCTGTCGATCGACAAGCCCCAGTGCGTCGTGTGTTCGGTGATCCACGAGGTGATCCACAACATGAACGCGTTGATGACGACGTGGATCAGACCGAGCGTGAGGATGTAGAGCGGGATGGAGATGATCTGCACGATCGGCTTGATCACCGCGTTGACGAGGCCGAAGATCACCGCCACGACGAAGATCACCCCGACCCTGGCCACCGTCGAGTCGCCGCCGACGAATCCGATGCCGGGGACGACGAGCGTGACGACCCACAACGCGAGCCCGGTCAGCGCGGCGCGCAGCAGAAAAGATCCCATAGCCAGCATGATCGCGCACCGCCCCTGATTCCGGGGCCTACATTTGTCGATACCAGAGGTATGCGATACCCGAGGTATTGACATCGTGCGCGACGCGGCCATAGTTTCGATTCAATACCCAGCGACGACGGGACATTCGCGATGACAGCTCCGGCGAGACCCTCCACGGCGGCGCCCGCCGGACCCACCCGCGACGAGTTCGCCGAACGCCTGCTGAAAGGCTCGGCGAAGAAGTCGTTCGCACCGGTCGTCGACATCGACTGGGATGCGCCGCTGGACCCGGACAAGTTCTTCCTGCCGCCCAAGACCGTGTCGCTCTACGGCACCCCGCTGTGGGACAGCATGACCCGGGAGCAGCAGATCGAACTGTCCCGGCAGGAGCTGGCCAACACCCTCTCGGCCGGGATCTGGTTCGAGAACATCCTCAGTCAGGCGCTGCTGCGCAAGATGATGCACCAGGATCCGACGACCCGCGCCACGCACTACGAGCTGACCGAACTCGGCGACGAGACCCGGCACATGGTGATGTTCGGCAAGGCGATCGACAGGATCGGAGCCAAGCCGGTGCGCCCCAGGCGGTATCAGCGGGTCATCATCAACACCCTGCCCTTCGCCTTCCAGGGCTCGATGCTGTGGCTGGCCGCCTTGATCGGCGAGGAGATCTTCGACTCGTTGCAGCGCCAGATGATGGACGATCCCGAGCTGCAGCCGATGGTGCAGCGGCTGATGCGGATTCACGTCGCCGAGGAGGCGCGCCACATCCAGTTCGCCCGCGACGGGCTGCGCAAGCGGGCACCACACCTGCGCCGCGTCCCGAAGTTGTTCGTGGCCAACATCAACGGCGTGGGCGGTGTGTTCTTCGCGCGGCTGTTCACCAACCCCGTGCAGTATCGCCGCGCCGGGCTGCCGGACCCTCGCGGTGCCCGCCGCGCCGCACGCACCAGCGCGCACCGCCACCGGGTGCAGGTGCTGGGCTTCGCTCCGCTGGCGGCGTTCCTGGAGGAGGTCGGGTTGATGGGGCCGATCGCCCGGCGGATGTGGAAGCGCAGTCGCTTCCTGTGACCGACGTCGACACCGTGGCGTACCTACGGAGACCCGACACAGACAACGCCGTCTTCGACGAGACGACCCACACCTGGACCGTCGATGACCGCCGAGTCCGGGTGGTCATCGCGACCGACGGCACGTTGCCCGGCTCACGGCCGACGACCCTCGCTCCCTACCTCGGCGTGGCCGTGCGCGGCGTCCCCAACTACTTTCTGCTCACCGGGCCCGACAACGCCGCCCAGAAGGGCTACATCGCAAAGTGTCTGGCGTACCTGAGCCGTACCGGCAACACCCGCATCGAGGTGCGGGCCGGCACCCAGCAGTACTACGCGCAGCACTCGAGCGGACGAACCGGCCGCCGCGGCCATTTCTGGCGCCGGGTGGGCAAGCGGATCCCGTCGGCGTTCGAGGTCAGCTCACAGGGAGGCGACAGCGACGCAGACGATGCTGTGTATGACGGGTCCGCCGTGGTCCTCGTCGGCGAGCACCGCCACGACACCCGAGTACGGCTCACCGGCAGGGTCGACCCGATCGACGGCCGCTACCACTGGCAGGGAACGATTCTGGAGGCCGAGTTCGACGTGAAGTTGCCGCAGGATGTGACCGTGGTCGTGCAGGAGCATGCCGCCCCGGCCCGGTTGACCGAGCGCACACCGTGGTCGACGTACTCGGTCGTCGGTGTCGGTGCACCGCCGTTCACGCTGGCAGATGTCGAGGTCGACGTTCCGCGGCTCTGAGAGCCGAAACGGGCAACTCGCTTGATCCGCCCCCCGGCCCGCCCGGCACCGGCATACTAGAACACGTTCTAGTATGTGCTCACCGACGAGCAGGAGGCGATGTGCGGTTCACCTACGCGGAAGCGATGACCGACCCGACGTTCTACATTCCGCTGGCCAAGGCCGCCGAATCCGCCGGCTATCACGCGATGACGATCCCCGACAGCGTCGCCTACCCATTCGAATCGGATTCGAAGTACCCCTACACGCCGGACGGGAGCCGCGAGTTCCTGGAAGGCAAGGCGTTCATCGAGTCCTTCGTACTGACCGCGGCACTGTGCGCCGTGACGACGACTCTGAAGTTCAACCACTTCGTGCTCAAGTTGCCGATCCGGCCGCCCGCGCTGGTGGCCAAGCAGGCCGGTTCGCTGGCCGCGCTGTTCGACAACCGGCTCGGCCTCGGTGTCGGCACCAGCCCGTGGCCAGAGGACTACGAGCTGATGAACGTGCCATATGCCAAGCGCGGCAAGCGAATGGACGAGTGCATCGACATCATCAGGGGTCTCACCTCTGGTGAGTACTTCGAGTATCACGGGGAGTTCTACGACATCCCCAAGACCAAGATGACGCCCGCGCCGTCGAAACCGGTACCCATCCTCATCGGCGGACACGCCGACGCCGCCCTCAAACGCGCAGCCCGCAACGACGGCTGGATGCACGGCGGTGGCGACCCCGAGGAACTCGACGCACTCCTGAAGAAACTCAACCAGTTCCGCGCCGAGCAGGACCGCGAGGGGCCCTACGAGATCCATGTGATCTCGATCGACGCCTACACCCCGGACGGCATCAAACGGCTGGAGGACAAAGGCGTCACCGACGTGATCGTCGGCTTCCGGATTCCCTACGTCATGGGGCCGGACACCGAACCGCTCGATGCGAAGATCCGCAACCTGGAGATGTTCGCCGAGAACGTCATCGCGAAGGTGTGACCCCCGCCGTGCCTGGTGGCCCGGAGATGCGGCGGCAGCAGCTATGCATAATCGAGGCAGAACTGGGTATCTCCTGGCTTCGATGACATCGGCGCTGGACCCGCCACGAACGGGGGCAGGTAGGGACAGTGAAGGCCCGCACCACGACGCGACCCCACGCGACGCGCAGGGGACACGGCGCGCCGGCGCACGCCGGCCACGATGCCGATATCGCCAGCTGGCAGACGCTGATCGTCGACGTGGGTAGCGTGGACCGGATCGACCGACACACCCACCGGCGACCGAGACAGGCGCTTGACAGTTCTGGCACCGCGGCGCGGGCCGGCGACGCCGGCACCGAGCGGGTCCTCTGATGCGTACCGTCCCCGGATCCACCGACCGCGTGCTCGTCGTCGGCGCCGGGCTTGCCGGCCTGTCGGCAGCGCTGCACCTGGCAGGCCGTGGGCGAGCCGTCACCGTCGTCGAACGGGGAGCCCATCCCGGTGGCCGCGTCGGCCGAGCCGACATCGCGGGCTACCACCTGGACACCGGGCCGACGGTGCTGACGATGCCCGACATCATCGAGGACACGTTCGCCGCCGTCGGGGAGTCGACTGCCGCGTGGCTGGACCTGCAGCCGGTGCTGCCGGCGTATCGCGCCGACTTCGCCGACGGCAGCAGCCTGGACGTACACAGTGACGCCACGACGATGACGGCCGAGATCGAACGCTTCGCCGGCCCCCGGGAGGCCGAAGGCTACCTGCGCCTGCGCCAGTGGTTGACGCGGCTCTACCAGCTCGAGTTCGACGGCTTCATCTCGGCCAACTTCGACTCGCCGCTGTCGCTGCTGACCCCTGCGCTCGCGAAGCTGGCGGCGATCGGCGGGTTCCGGCATTGGGAGCCGATGGTGCGCCGTTTCATCAGCGACGAACGACTGCTGCGGGTGTTCACCTTTCAGGCGCTCTATGTCGGGGTTCCGCCGAAGAAGGCGCTGGCCGCCTACGCCATCATCGCCTACATGGACACCGTGTCCGGCGTGTACTTCCCTCGAGGAGGCATGCGGGCTCTGCCCGACGCACTCGCCGGTGCCGCCGCTGCTGCCGGAGTCGAATTCCGCTACAACGCGACCGTCACCGCGCTGGAACGCTCCGGCGACCGGGTCACCGCGGTGCGCACCGACACCGGCGAGCGGTTCGCGGCCGATGCCGTCGTCCTCACCACGGAACTGCCGGACACCTACCGACTGCTCGGACGCACCCCACGGAGGTTGCTCGGGCTGCGCCCCGCCCCGTCGGCGGTCGTGGCCCACATCGGCTGCCGGGCGGTCGAACCCCCCGCCGACCAGGCCCACCACACCATCGTGTTCGGAGACGCCTGGGCGCAGACCTTCGACGAGATCATCGACGAAGGCCGCCCGATGGCTGATCCGTCCCTGCTGGTCACCCGGCCCACCGCCGGGGACCGCAGCCTTGCCCCGGCGGGCCGCGATCTGCTCTACGTCCTCGCTCCCGCTCCCAACACCGCTGTGGGGCAGCAGGACTGGGATACACGGCGGAACGACTACGCAAACCACATGTTGGACACCGTGACTGCCCGGCTCCCCCACGTCGGCGACGACGCCGAGATATTGCACATCGTCACGCCGCAGGACTGGGCCCGCCAGGGCATGGCCGCCGGAACCCCGTTCGCGCTGGCGCACACCTTCGGCCAGACCGGTCCGTTCCGGCCCGGCAACACTGTGCGTGGCATCGACAATGCGGTGCTGGCCGGGTCCTCCACCGTGCCGGGTGTCGGCATTCCCACCGCGATCGTGTCGGGTCGGCTCGCCGCCGACCGCATCACCGGAATCGCGACCCGGGCGCGACCTCGGGCGGTGCCGCAATGATCGGCTCCGAACTCGACGCCGCCGGCGTACACGACGAGGCGTTGCGGGATGCCTACCGACGCTGCCGTGCGATCAACGCCGAACATGGGCGGACGTTCTTCCTGGCAACGCGGCTGCTCTCACCGGCCCAGCGTCCCGCCGTACACGCGTTGTACGGTTTCGCCCGCCGGGCCGACGACGTACTCGACGGATTCGACTCCCGCAGCGCGGTTCAGCGCGCCGAAGAACTGCAGACACTGGCGGGGGCGCTGTTCGCGAGGTTGGTGGAGAAGCGGGAGGCCGGCGACGACCCGGTCGTGGAGGCCGTCGTGGACACCGCCCGCAGCTACCAACTGGACTGGCAGCTGTTCGACGACTTCCTCGCCTCGATGCGGATGGATCTGACCGTCACCGACTATCCCGACCGGGCCGCGCTGGACCGGTACATGTACGGATCTGCGGAGGTGATCGGTCTGCAGCTGCTGCCGGTGCTGGGCACGGTCGCCCCGCGCGAGGAGGCGGCACCGTATGCGGCGGCGCTCGGAAAAGCCTTCCAGCTGACCAATTTCCTGCGCGACATCGACGAGGACCTGACGCGCGGACGGATCTACCTGCCCGCCGACGAGCTGGCCGGCCACGGCGTGGACCGCGACGTGCTGACCTGGTGTCAGCAGCAGCGCCGTACCGACCGCAGGCTGCGGGCCGCGCTGATGGAACAACATGCGTTCACCAGACGGATATACACCCAGGCTCAGAGGGGTATTGCGCTGCTGCATCCGAGGTCCCGGCCGTGCGTCAGCACCGCCTTGACGTTGTATTCGGAGATACTGGACCGCATCGAGGAAATGGATTTCGCCGTGTTCGCCCAGCGGGCCCGCGTGTCGACGTCTCGCCGCCTGCAGGTCGCGTCCGTCGGACTGGTCAGAGCTTGGCGTGCCCGGGCAACGCGCTCGCACGAGGTGCGACCATCGACCGGTACCAGTATCTGATGCTGCTGGTCGCCCGCTGCCGTCAGAACACCGCCGCGTCACGAGCGAACAGAAGGTGACATGAACCTCCAACCGCAGGACGTACCCGACGCATTCGATGCCGGGGCCGAAGACTACGACGGCCTGGTCGGCGCCAATCCCGGATACCACGAGCATCTGAGAATATCCGCGGAGCGGATGCAGTTGCCCGACAAGGGCCGTGGACTACGACTCCTGGACATCGGCTGCGGCACAGGCGCTTCCACGGCAGCCCTGTTGGAGGTCGCGCCGCACGCCGAGATCGTCGCCGCCGACGGCTCGGCCGGCATGCTGGCCCAGGCGCAGGCGAAGACCTGGCCGGAGTCGGTGCGCTTTGTCCACAGCCGTGCCGAAGACCTCGCCGCGGCCGGCGTCACCGGGCCTTTCGACGGCATCCTCGCGGCCTATCTGGTGCGCAATCTTGCCGACCCGGACCCCGTACTGCGGTCGTTGTGCGCCCTGTTGCGGCCCGGTGGTGTGTTCGCCGCCCACGAGTACTCGGTCCGCGATTCCCGCGCCGCGACCGCGGTGTGGAACGCGGTGAGCTGGGCGATCATCATCCCTGCGGGCCGGCTCCGCTCCGGCGATGCCGGGCTGTACCGCTATCTGCGCCGCAGCGTCAACAACTTCGACGGTGCCGAGGCATTCCTCGATCGGTTGCAGCGCAACGGTTTCACCGATGTCCACAGCCTCACCGTCCCCGGCTGGCAGCGCAACATCGTGCACACCTTCCTCGCGCGAGCGCCACAGTGAGCGATCCCCGCCGGGTGCGCCACCCCGCCGGGCCCGGGCTGGACGACGCGGGCGCCCTGCCCGCCCGTCCCACGGTGGCCGTCGTCGGCGCCGGCATCGCTGGGCTTGCGGCNGCCACCGCGCTGGCCGAACGCGGCGTGACCGTGGAGCTGTTCGAGAAGCATGACCACCTCGGCGGCCGGGTGGGTGGCTGGCAGGAGCACCTGCCCGACGGCACCCCGCTGGCGATGAACCGCGGCTTCCACGCCTTCTTCCGCCAGTACTACACGCTGCGTGACCTGCTGCGGCGCGTCGACCCGCAGCTGTCGATGTTGCGCCCGCTGGACGACTATCCGCTCGTCGACGCCGCCGGCCGGCGTGACACGTTTCGTGGTCTGCCCCGCACTCCCCCGCTGAACGCCGTCGCTTTCGCGATTCGGAGCCCCACCTTCCGGGTACGCGATCTGATCCGCCTCGACGCCCGGGCCGCGGCTCCGCTGGCGGCAGTGTCGGTACCGGAGACCTACTCCCGGCTCGACGACCTCGACGCGGAATCGTTCCTGCGCGACATCAACTTTCCGGTGGCCGCCCGACATCTGGCGTTCGAGGTGTTCTCCCGCAGCTTCTTCACCCGCCCCGCGGCGCTGTCCGCCGCCGAACTGGCCACCATGTTCCACATCTACTTCCTGGGCTCCAGCGAGGGTCTGGTCTTCGACGTCGCCGATGCCAACTTCGATGTCGCGCTGTGGGAACCGTTGGCCAAGTATCTACAGAACCTGGGGGTGCAGGTGCACACCGGGACATCCGTTCGCAGCGTCACCACCGCAGGCCCCGACATGTTCGTGGTGACAGCCGAGTCCGGCACCGGCGTCGACGCCGACGGCGTGGTGCTGGCCACCGACATCGCATCACTGCAGAGCATCGTCTCGGGTTCACCGGGCCTCGGCGACGACCGATGGCGCACCCAGATCGGCCGGTTGGGCACCGCGGCACCGTTCATCGTGACGCGACTGTGGCTGGACCGTCCGGTTCGCGACGACCGGCCGGCCTTCCTCGGAACCGGCGGCCTGGAACCGCTGGACAACATCAGCGTGCTGAACCGCTACGAACGCGAAGCCGCCGAATGGGCTCAGCGCACCGGAGGGTCGGTGGTGGAACTGCACGCCTACTCGGTCGCCGACGACACGCCCCAGCTTCGCCGCGACCTGCTCGCCCGGCTGTACGCGCTCTACCCGGAGACCTCCTCGGCGCGAGTGGTCTTCGAGAAGACGCTGTGCCGCAACGACTGTCCACGCCTGGCCCCCGGCGACCACGCCGACCGGCCAACGGTGCAGACCCCGCACCCGACCTTGGCGCTGGCCGGTGACGGCATCCGGATCGACCTGCCGGTGGCATTGATGGAGCGTGCCGCCACCACGGGTACCGCGGCAGCCAACACCCTGCTCGCCCATTTCGGCCTGAAAGGGCACGATATGTACACCGTGCCGGTGCGTGGACGCTCACCAGTCCTGCGGAAGCTCGCCGGCCGCGTCGAAAGGCGGACACTGCGATGAAGCCCCTGAACCGGTTGACGACCTCCCTCGGCAAGGCCTGGCCGTTCGAGCTGCTGCCGCGCATCCCGTGGAGCCGGCAGAGCCCCACCTACCGGCAGGCGTCGCCTGCGGTGATCGATGCCGCGATGGCACGCTCCCAGAAGCGGCCCAGCGGCAACTGGTATGTCATCGGCGCGAGCTCCGACGTCGCGTCGAAACCGTACGGGGTCAACATCGCCGGAGCCGAACTGGTCTGCTGGCGTGGCGTCGACGACCAGTTGAGCGCCGGCCCGGCGCGCTGCCCGCATCTGGGAGCGGACCTGTGCACCGGCACGCTCGATCGCGGCGCCCTGATCTGCCCGTGGCACGGACTGCGTCTGACCGGGCGATCCCGCCCCGACTGGATGTCGTTGCCGGCCTTCGACGACGGGGTGCTGGCGTGGGTTCGTCTCGACCGGATCGGTGGTGAAGTACCGACGCCGGCGCCGATCCTTCCGGTCCGGCCCGAGGGAGAACGGCTCGCGGCCGTCGCCAGCCTCACCGGCACCTGCGAACCGGTCGACATCATCGCCAACCGGATGGACCCCTGGCACGGCGCCTGGTTTCACCCGTACTCGTTCACCAGGCTGGAGGTGCTCAGCGCCCCGCCCGAGGGCGGTGACGTGCCGGAGGAATTGGACCGCTTCCTGGTGGCGGTGACCTTCCGTGTTGGCCGGCTCGGCATCCCGGTGATCGCCGAGTTCACCAGCCCAGAACCACGCACGCTGGTGATGCGCATCGTCGACGGCGAAGGCACCGGCAGCGTCGTCGAGACCCACGCCACGCCAAACGGATTCGGCCCGGACGGGCTGCCGCGTAGCACGGTCGTCGAAGCCGTCATCGCGCAGTCCGACCGTCCGGGGTTCGCGCGCGCGTTGCGGGCGGCCCCGCTGATCACACCGTTCATGCGGCGTGCCGCCAACCGATTGTGGCGTGATGACCTGCGCTACGCCGAACGCCTGCACACCGTGCGTCGCCAGGACGCCGCAGGCGTGACAGATCTGCTCAGCCCGCCGGGCGAGCCGAAGGGCTGATTGCCCAGCCTGCGACTACCGATCGGCGGTTCGAGCAACCAACACATCGATGGCCTCCGGACCGAGGACTCGATCGAGCACCATCATGGCACTGCCGATCACCCCGGCGCGGTCACCGAACGCCGACGGCACAACCTGCAGCGTCCGGGTGGCCAGCGTGGTGGCATTGCCGTACAACGTTTCTCGCAATCCGGCGACGAAGAAGTCGTAGGCGCCCGCCACGTCGCCCGCCACCACCAGTGCCGCGGGGTTGAGCAGATTGACCGCGGCAGCGAGCACCTCACCGACATGGCGGCCGCTGTCGCGGATCAGCCGCCGCGCCAACGTGTCTCCGCCATGTGCGGCCTCGACGACGTCGCGTAGGTTCCAGACGTCGCGGCCCTCCTCGCGCAGCATGCGGACCAGCGCCCAGCCACCGGCGACGGTCTCCAAGCAGCCGGTGTCGCCGCAGCGACACACCCGTCCTACCGCCGCCGCGGCCTTGTTGTGACCGAACTCGCCGGCCGCTCGGGTGGCCCCGCGCTGCAGAGCCCCGCCGGCGATGATGCCGGCGCCGAGACCGGTGGATGCCTTGATCACCAGGACGTCGTCGAAGTCGCCGGCCCCGCCGCGCCACTCGGCGAGCGCGATGACGTTGGCGTCGTTGTCCAGCACCACGGGCGCAGCGGTGAGTTCGCGGAAGTACGGCACCAGCGGTGCGCCGTCCCATCCGCTGAGCACCGGCGAATCCACGCTGCAGCCCCGCTCCTGGTCGACGGTGCCCGGCAGACTGAGACCGACGCCGAACACCTGCCGGGCGGTGTGTCCCGCGTCCGCCAGCAGTAGGTCGAGCCGTTTGACCACATCCGGCATCAGATCCTCGGAGGTCAGTCCGGGCGCTTGGTCGATGTCGGCGGCTGCCAGCACCTCAGCGGCCAGATTGCAGACGGCCAACCGTGCCCGGCTGCCACCGATGGCCGCGGTCAGCACCACACCGGCCTCGGCGTTGAAACTCAGCAGCGTGGGCGGCCTACCACCGGTCGACACCGCCTGATCCCGCTCGATGACCAGGTCACGCGCGGTGAGTTCCCTCACCCTGGCCGACACCGCCGTCCGCGACAAGCCAGTCAGCTTGCCGGCCTGCGCGCGCGTCATCATGCGCTTGTCCCTGATCAGGGCGTACAGGTCCCCCACAGAAACCGCGGACGCGGCCGGGAACAGGGGCATGCCCCAAAGCCTAACTACCGCCACTTCTGCATTTCAAATGCTTAAGTCAGATTGAGAAGTACGTTAACCCTGGTTACCGTTGATCTGATGAACGAGCCGAGATCGCTGCTGGACGTCGCCCCGGTGATGCCCGTGATCAGCGTGCGCGACGCATCTGATGCGTCCGTCGCGGTGCCCATCGCCCGGGCACTCACCGCGGCCGGATTGCCGCTCGTCCAGGTGGCGATCGACTCACCCGGATCACTGCAGGCCATCGAACTGATCGCGACCGAGGCGCCGGAAGTCATCGTCGGTGCCGGCGGGGTCGACAGCGTCGACCAGCCGGCACGAGTCCGCGCGGCAGGTGCCGAGTTCCTGATCGCCACGGGCGGCGGTGCGCCGCTGCGGACCGCGATGCGCGAGACCGAACTGCCGCATCTACCCGCGGTCACCTCCGCCACCGAAGCCATGGAGTTGCTCGAGGACGGCTACACCGACATGGTGCTGCACCCCGCCACCGCTGTCGGCGGTGTGCAATACCTCCGGGCGCTCGCAGCATTCGTGCCCGCTGCCCGGTTCTGCCCCTCGGGCGGGATCACCGCCGCGCAACTGACGGGCTATCTGGCGGTATCCAACGTCGGATGCGTCAGCGCGGACTGGCTCACACCGGCAGACGCCGTGCGCAACCGCGACTGGGATCGGATCCGCCGGTTGGCCGAGGTCGCTCTTCAGCTCGGCAAGCCCACCGCCCACGCCCTTCGAGCACTGTGACCGCGACCCTGGACCGACCCGCCGGACCCGTATCGGTGGTGGCACCCGACCCGGTGGTGCGCTGGCTCGCCGTGCTGGCGCTGGCGCTCGGCGGATTCGGCATCGGCACCACCGAGTTCGTGGCGATGGGCTTGCTGCCGGACATTGCCAGCGGCCTGGGCGTATCCGAACCAACTGCCGGACATGTCATCTCGGCGTACGCGATGGGAGTGGTGGTCGGCGCCCCGCTGATCGCCGCGGTCACTGCACGGATGCCGCGGCGCCGGCTCCTGCTCGGGCTGATGACGGTCTTCACCGTCGGCAACCTGGCCAGCATGCTGGCACCGTCCTACGAGTCGCTGATCGCCGCCCGGTTCCTGGCGGGCCTGCCACACGGCGCGTTCTTCGGTGTCGCCGCGATGGTCGCCGCGCACCTGATGGGTCCGCGCAATCGCGCGAAGGCGGTCGCCCACGTGATGTCCGGGCTGACCATCGCCACGGTGCTCGGTGTGCCGATGGCATCGTGGCTGGGCCAGACGCTCGGCTGGCGCGCTGCGTTCGGTCTGGTCGTGGGCGTCGGCGTGATCACGGTGACCGCGTTGTGGTTCTGGCTTCCGTTCCAGTTGCGGTTCATGCCGTCCACAAGCCCGATGACCGAACTCGGCGCGCTACGCCGTGTGCAGGTGTGGTTGGCGCTGGTGGTGGGCATGATCGGCTTCGGTGGCATGTTCGCCGTCTACACCTATATCGCCACCACGATGACCGACGTGGCCGGACTATCGCGTGCGCTGGTTCCGTTGGCGCTGATGGTGTTCGGCCTCGGCATGGTCGTCGGGAACCTGGTCGGTGGTCGGCTGGCCGACCACTCGGTGATCCGGGCGCTCTATCTGTCGATGGGCGCGCTGGGTGCCGCGCTCGCCGCGTTCAGCGTCGCGTCCCACAATCCGTGGGCGGCGCTGGTGCTGCTCTTCGCGATCGGAGCCGCGGGCTCGGCGGTCGCCCCGGCGCTGCAGACCAGGTTGATGGACGTCGCCCACGACGCGCAGACCCTGGCTGCGTCGCTGAACCATTCGGCGCTCAATGTCGGCAACGCCACCGGCGCACTGGTGGGTGGCCTGGTGATCGCAGCGGGTCTGGGCTACACGGCTCCCGCCGCGGCGGGTGCCCTGCTGGCACTGGCCGGGGTCGCGGTGCTGACGGTGTCGGTGCTGCTGCAGAGGCGCTCGAGCAGAGCGGGTACACCACATTCATGACTGTTGCTGTCGGCGAGATCGAGGTCGCTGACCCGGCGGACGCCTGGACGCGGGCCGGGTTCACAGTCGATTCCGGCGTGGACACCTGCCGGGTCGGTGGCGTGGGCATCAAGCTGGTCGGACGCGGCCGCGGCACCGGCATCATCGGGTGGTCGTTGCGCGGCCTGTCGACTGACGGCTCGCTGCGCGACCTCGACGGAGTGCCGACAACGCGATCGGACGCGGCCCCGGCGTCGCCGGCCACGCACCCCAACGGCGTCATCGGAATCGACCACGTGGTGCTGCTTTCACCTGATCTGGAACGGACGGTCGAGTCGCTGGCGGCGGTGGGCTTGCAGCCACGCCGAGAGCGCGACGGTGAACTCGGCGGACGGCCGATCCGCCAGATCTTCTTCCGGCTCGGCGAGGTGATCGTCGAGGTCGTGGGGTCGCCGCAGACGGCGGGCGAGGGTCCCTCGACTCTTTGGGGGGTCACCTACGTCGTCGCGGACATCGACGCAACTGCCTCGTTCTTCGGTGACCGCGCCGCCCCGGTCAAGGCCGCGGTGCAACCCGGGCGCCGGATCACCACGCTGCGGCATCACGATCTCGGGATGTCGGTGCGAACAGCCATGATGTCGGTGCCCGTCCGGGCTGCCGAGGCGCGTCGCTGAGCCGACTGCTCGACTCGATTGCCTATTCTCGGCGCATGACCGAATCCGCGGACCGCGGCTCCGTGTTCGACGGCGTCCGGGTTGGCAGGCCGGCGACCGGTGCGCTCATCGACGCCGGTTACCGCACCGTTGCGGATCTGCCGGCGGACCTCGATACGCTGCTCGCTCTTCACGGTGTGGGGTCGAAAGCTGTTCGTCTGCTCCGACAGGCGCAGGTGGACTGAACGCGTGAGCGATGATGTCGTGGTCATCCACACCGACGGCGGGTGCCGACCCAATCCCGGACCCGGCGGCTGGGGTGCGGTGCTGCGTCACCGCCAGCACGTCCGCGAGATGTTCGGCGGCGATTCCGGTGAGACGAGCAACAACCGGATGGAGTTGACCGCGCCGATCATGGCGCTCGAGGCGCTCACCAGGCCGGTGGTGGTGCATCTCTACACCGACAGCACCTATGTCCGAAACGGCATCACCAAGTGGGTGCTCGGCTGGGAACGCAACGGCTGGCAGACAGCGGCGAAGCAGCCGGTGAAAAACGTGGATCTGTGGAAGCGGCTCCAAATCGCCTGCGCGCTGCACCGAGTCGAATGGTTCTGGGTGAAAGGTCATTCCGGTGTCGCCGACAACGAGCTGGCCGATCAGCTCGCGACCCGAGGCATGCAACAGGCGATCGGCGACCGCGTTTGACCGCCGGCGCCGGCGGTGCCGGGGTTCGGTGAACCTGGCGAACTCGCCGAACCATGCTGTGGCCGTAAAGTATTTGCTCACAGCATTTTTCAGCGCCGCGAACACCAGGCGCCACTTCCCCACCCCGATGGTGATCGGCGGGGCTGGGTCGGTGAAGATGGCGGTCAGGCTGCTTGGTCTTCGGGTGGTGCGGGTCCGCCGGGTTGGCCGGGTTCGGCGGTGTCGGCTTGTTCTGCTGGTTCGGGGTTGATCGGTTCGGGCTCGCCGGCAGCGTCGCCGCGGGTCACCTCGTCAGGTTCGGTGTTTCCGGTGGTGTCGGATTGTGGGGGTGACGGCTCCTCTGGGCGCAGGAGTCGTTCGGGGCGATGGTAGGTGTTGAGGCGGGTTTGGCCGGTGTCCAGCGGCGGCGGCGGGATCCATTCGACCTCGCAGCGCTCATTCATCTCGGTGCGCCAGCCGCCGTCGGCGTCCACCGCGCGGTTATCAGGCCCGCACGCCAAACCCATCTCATCGACGTTGGTGTTACCGCCGCCAGCCCAGTCCGCGGCGGCGTGATGGACCTGGCAGCCGTAAGCACCCACAATGCAGCCCGGTTTGGTACAGCCCCCATCGCGGGCGATCAGCATGATCCGCTGCGCCGGGGAAGCGACCCGTTTAGCCCGGAACAACGCCAGCGCTGAGCCGGTCGCTTTGTCGAACACCGCCAGGTGATGGTTGGCGTGGGCGCCCATCCGGATCACCTCGGCGATCGGCATCACCGTGCCCCCACCGGTGGTCCCGACCCCGGCGCGGGATTCCAGATCCTGCAAGGTGGTGCGGATGATGATCGAGACCGGCAACCCGTTGAGATCGCCGAGGCCGCTCATCAACGCGATCCGCCCCACCACGACCAGCGCGTCGTGGCGGCGCTGAGCCAGACTACGGTGATCGTTGTCGATCTGGGCCTGTGACGGCGTGCCCGAGGTGCAGGGCTGCTCATCGTCGGGGTTACACATCCCCGGCACCGCATACTTGGCGAAGATCGCCTCGAGAGTCGCCCACGCCTCCGGGGTCAGCTCCCCTCGTACCGAAATGTTGCCGTTGCGTTGCTGGCCGCCTTTGGACAACCCGCGGGAACGGACCCGATCAGCGTCATCAGGGACCGGACCGTCCTGATCGAGCAGAAACAACCTCAGCGCCGCGGTGTCCTTGAGGTCCTTGGGCCCCACCCCCACCGCAGTCCGCACCAAATCGACCTCGAACTGCCCACGAGTGGCGGCGTCAACGAAACCGGGCAACTTGGCCACCGCATGGCGGATCACCGCGACATGCTCGGCGGTGATCAGTCCCAACGCCTGGGCGGCCGCGGTCGCCGGGAGTGCCGCCGGCATCGGCTCGCCGGTCAACGACCGCCGCGGCGCCAGCACCGCCGCCTCGCCAAGGCGACGGTTGGCTTCGCCGTGGGAGATCCGCCAGCGGATCGCCAGCACCTCTTTCCACGACTTGGCCCCCATCTGCTTGGGGGTGCTCTCCTGCTGCAACCGGGCCAGCAGCCGCTCCCGCACCGCGGGCAGCTGACACCACAACGTCTCCAGTTCATCGAGCGGCTCGATCAGCTCAGCACGGGTCAACAGGTCAACATCGCAAGCGGCCACCGCATCAAAGGCAGCCCGCAACGCCGACACCGCCTCCCGCAATTCCGTCCCCGACATACCTCGAACATACATTCGACCACCGACAAAAACGCTCCGCTGGGACTGCCATGTCTCAAGACATCGGTGACAGTTCTGCGTCAGGACATCGGTGACACTTCGAGGGTTCTTGGTGGTGACACTTCTGCACCGAGGCTGCGGGAGTGGCTGTCAATCAACCTATCGATCCTCGTGTCCGGTTGGCGATCTCGCAGTGACCTGATGACGCGCCGCGTGGGGCGGTCACGACGTCCAACGACGCACAACCCGCGCGCCAGATCGACATGAGGGCTGCTCGAAACGTTTGGCGTCACGCCAGTCACAGCCGTGATGTCGATGTCGGCGCGAGGGTCCCGACTCGGCGTCCTCAGAGCTTGAACCGGCCGGCAAATCCCCGCAGCGGCAGGTCGGCGCTGGTGACGATCCCCGGCGGTGCCGCGACCACCGACTTGATCGAGTTCAGCGCCGGCATCCCGGTGACGGTCATGCCGATGGACGCGAAGTTGGCGGGGTCGGACAGATCGACGCCCGGCTTCGGGAAGATCATGTGCTTGTTGTAGATGTTCGGGTCACCCTTGATCTGAGTGATGTAGCAGCCCTTGATGTCCCAGCTCGGATCGGTGTGCGGTGTCATCTGCCATTCGAGATGGGTCTCGACGCGCGGTACCCCGTCGACGATGCCCTGGTATTTGATGTAGTTGCCGCCCAGCGAGCCTTTCGGCAGCTGATACCAGCCCAGGTCGACATCCTTGGTACAGGCACCGAGTTCGTAGCTGAACTTGACCTCGTCGAGCACCAGGTCGAAGCAGTCGGCCATCATCAGCACGCTGTCGGCGAACACCCGGGTGTACTTCTCCAGCTTCCCCGGGATCGCCGGGTCGTCGACGGGCTGACCGTATCCCACCTCGATCCAGGTGTCCTTGGAGTGGTGACAGGACACGTCCACCGACTCGATCGTGGTGACGTTCTCGATCTCGGCGACGTCCGCCGAGCACACGACGCCGAGGATCTGGTTGACGCCGGGGTTCATGCCGGTGCCGTAGAACGTCGAACCGCCCTTCTCACAGGCCTCTTGGAGCAGCTGGGTCACCGGCTTGCCGGAATGGTGCGGGTGGTTGCGGTCGCGGTGCCACCCGGTGATCCAGTCAGCGGTGGTGACGATGTTGATTCCGGCCTCGAGGACCCGGACGTAGAGGTCTTCGTCCGGGAAGACTCCGTGGAACGTGAGCACATCGGGTTTCGCGGCGATGATCTCCTCGATCGTGCCCGTCGCCGTCACGCCGGTGGGCGCCAGCCCGACCAGCTCACCGACGTCCTTGCCGATCTTGTCCGGCGAATAACAGTGCACGCCGATGAGTTCGACGTCGGGCTGGGTGGCGATCCGCTTGATCATCTCGGAGCCGACGTTGCCGGTGGCGACCTGGAACACCTTGATAGGACTCATCATGCGCCTTTCTGAAGTGGTCATCTGCTGTCGGTAGCGGCCAGTTCGGCGGCGCTTCCGCCCCTGCCGTCGGGATAGAACTTCATCGCCCACCGGCGGATCGCGGTGAACCCCTCCAACTCCGAGCTGGCCAGAGCCGGCGGGTCGGAGTACCGCTGATGCGCCCAGATGTGGATGTCCTGGCTGAATTGCCGGATCACCTCGGCACCGAACTCGTGTGCCTTGGCCTCGGCCCGCGCGGGGTCCCGGGTGGCCGACGGTCCGGCGGGCCGGCCGATGTACACCATGAACCGCACGTCGGACGTGGACTCGTCGACCGGCGTGATCGCGGAGATGGTCCGGTTGTCGATCATCCCCCAGCTCTTGGTCACCGCGATGCCGAGCCCGCCGTTGATCGCCTCGACACCGCTGTTGATGTCCTCGATCTTCTGACCGTCGTCGCCTTCGAAGGTGATGGTGAAGTCGACGTAGGACACCGGTCCGTCGAAGTCGTGGCGCGTGAACACCGGCACGATCGGGGTGTTGTGCACGTATTTGAAGTGGGCGAAATCGACACCGTTCTCCAGGACGTACTGCGGGTGCATCTGCAGGCCCTGCCGGAACAGCCGTTGCTGGGGAAAGTAATCGGCGGCGCTGCGGTCGTCGCCGAAGTCGGCGAAGATATCGGGTGCCTCGAAGAACGGGTCGCGGCTGTTGATGTCGTGCCAGATGTACACCGACTCGTTGCGCTCCACCACCGGGTAGGTCTTGATGCGGCGGCCACGGTTGGGGCGGTCCTCATACGGGATGCACACGTTGCGCCCCTGCTGGTTCCACTGCCAACCGTGGAACGGACACTGCAGCACCTCGCCTTGGACGGTGCCGCCGTAGCCCAGGTGCGCGCCGAGGTGTTCGCAGTAGGCGTTCATCACCGTGAGGTCACCGGACTCGGACCGCCAGGCGATCATCTCCTGGTCGAAGTACTTCATCGGGTGTACGTCACCGACGCCGATCTCGTCGGACCAGGCGACCTGGAACCATCCCGTCGGTTTCATCGACAGGGGCGGTTTGGCCATCGACAATCCCTTCGCATCCGGCAGCGGTTTCGATGAATGGTAGAGCAGTCTATGAAAGAAACATAGTAGGTTCTACGAAACTTTCGCTATCCTCGATGCATGACCGAGGTGGCCGAACCGACCGGGGTGCCCGCGCGTCGCACCAACCGGCGCGGCCAAGCGACCCGCGAGAACATGCTCGAGGCCGCTCTGCGTTCGCTCGCGTCGGGTGATCCCGGGTCCGTTTCGGCCAACCGGATCGCCAAGGACATCGGCGCCACCTGGGGTGCGGTGCAGTACCAGTTCGGGGACGCCGACGGGTTCTGGGCCGCGGTGCTGCACCGGACTGCGCAGCGTCGCGCCGAGACCTTCGCCACCGTCGACGAAAGCGCGCCGCTGCGCGCTCGCGTGGCGGGCATCGTCGACACGCTGTATCACGGTCTGGCAGAGCCGGATTCCCGCGCGATCGAGAACCTGCGGGCCGCGCTCCCCCGCGACCCTGCCGAGCTGGAGCGGTTGTACCCCCACACGGCCGCCGAACTCTACTCGTGGGGCCAGTCGTGGCTGGAGACCTGCCGGAACGCATTCACGGGTCTGGATATCGACCCGGAGCGGGTCCGGGAGGTCGCCACGCTGATTCCCGGCGCGATGCGCGGACTGGTCTCCGAGCGCCAGCTGGGTTCCTACGCCGATCTCGACGTAGCCCGCCGTGGCCTGACCAACGCGCTGGTCGCCTATCTGCAGTCACCGGACTGAAATTCCGTTAGCTTTCACGGGTGGACATCTTCGACGAGTGGCTCCAAGGCGGAACGCGGCTGCGCTGGAAGTCGACCACGCCCGCCAACGACGGGGCAGAGGTCGAGGTGTTCACCCGCCGCTGCGGCACCCCCGGTGCGCCGGCACTGGTGTGCGTACACGGCTTCCCGACCTCGAGCATCGACTACCACGCGCTGGTCGATGAACTGGGCGCCGAGTTCGACGTGTTCACTGTCGACTTCCCCGGCTACGGGCTGTCCGACAAGCCGCCGCACCCTCACGTGTACTCGCTCTACGACGATGCGCGGCTGCTGGTGCATTTGATCACCGAGGTCTGGCAGCTGCGCGGGTATCGGATGATCACCCATGACCGCGGCAGCAGCATCGGGATGATCACGCTGGCCATGCTGGCCGACCGCGGCGCCGACGCCCTGCCCGACGATGTCTTCCTCACCAATGCCAACATCTTCCTACCGCTGGCCAACCTGACCGCCTTCCAGGAGGCGCTGCTCGACGAGGCCACGGGCCGGGCCACCGCCGCCGCTGCCTCGCCCGACATGCTGGCCGCGGGCCTGGGGATCACCACGTTCATGCCCAGGCGCACCCCGCAGGATCCCGAGATCGCGGCGTTGGCGCGGTGTTTCGCACACAACGATGGGATCGACGTGCTGCCCGACACGGTCAAGTACCTGCACGAGCGTGCCGCCGACGAGGCGAGCTGGCTGCAGCGGCTCTCCACTATCGACGTCGACATCACGCTGATCTGGGGTCTTCACGACAGCGTCGCGCCACTGCGGGTCGCCAACCACGTGTGGCAGACCTATCTGAAGCACAGCCCCGGTCACAACCGCTACTGGGTGGTCCCCGGTGCCGACCACTACGTGCAGTGTGATGCGCCCGGCGAACTGGCCCAGATCATCCGGCTCACCGCCGCCGGCACCGAGATCGCACTCCAGACGATCGGCGATCGACCCGAAGGCTCGGTGCTGGTGGACCAGTCAGGCGGCGATGGCCAATGATGCTGCGGTGCTCAGGATCCCGACCGAGTCGAATGCGTCGGCGATCGCGGCGAGCTGCGGCGCGGTCAGCCCCTGTGCGCTCGCGGCACTGAGCACAGCGGCGCGTCCGTCGGTGAACTGCGCACCCGGACTCAGCCGGTACAGCGAGTGGTAGAACACCCTTGCCCAGGTTTCGTCGGAAACTCCGCTGGTGGCGGTGTCCGTCATCATGCGGTAGACGGCGTGACTGAAGATGGTGCTGTTGATGTGTTCGCCCCCGTCGTCACCGGTACCGGTGTAGCGCGTCGAATAATGATCGCGGTGGGGGCCGTACACCGTGACCACCGACGTCGGGTCGGCGAGATTGCGGACGATCCCGTAGTCGGAGTCCTCCCCCAGCAGCCACCGCCCAGCGCCCGACTTCCCCTCGATCAACACCCCGAGAACGTCAGCGTAGGCCTCGTTGAGAGCACCGGACTCGCCGTAGTCGAGCACCGACCCTCCCGTGCCGACCACGTAACTGACGACTGCGTGGGTGAATTCGTGTCCGACGATGTCCAGCGCCGCCTGCAGGTAACCGCTGTTGCCGTAACCGAACTGCTGTCGGGTGGGGTCCCAGAATGCGTTGGCGTAGCTACCGGCCAAGCTGTACGGGCTGTACCGGATGCTGACCTCGATGAGCGCGCCGGCACCGTCGAACGAAGTGCGTCCCAGAACGTCGACGAAGTAGTCGTAGACGACGGCGGTGTTGGCGTGCGCTGAGACCGCGGAGCGGTCCCAGCCGAACAACCAGCCGCGCTTGACGACGGAGCCGGGCAGTACCGGGCCGCCGAGACCGAAGAAACCGTAGGACGTCTTGTAGGTCGTGATGTTCCGGATGCTGTCGGCCATCTTTCGACTGGTGAAGATGAATACCCGACTGGAGTCGACGGTGATCGTCCGCTGCTCGCCGAGCCAGTCCGTCGCGACGTTGGTGGTGGTGAGATCCTGAGCGTTCGAAATCGCGACGATGATGTCGCCGGCGTCCTCACCGGCGGCACGGATCAGATACGTTGCGCCGGAGGGTGACAGGTCGCCGGTGTCGGGGAGTTGCACGATCACCTGCCACGCCAGTCCGGGATCGGTGTCCTCGTGCCGGTACACGACGAGTTGGTTCGCGAATGTGACTCGGGCGATGAAGGACTCGAGGTCCTCCGGGTCGGTGGAGCCGAGGTAGGCGCTGCCGGCGATCAGGTGCACCTCGGTGTCGGTGTCCACCGCGGCATGGGGCGTGACGTCGAACCCCGCCGCCAGCCCGAGATAGTTGTTGAACAGACTGGTCACGGCGCCCTGGGAATCGGTCACCAGAATCACTTCACTGCCGACGACGGTGATACCGGCGATGGTCTCGTTGAGCTGGTAAAAATGCTCGCGGTAATCCCCTGCGCCTGCCTGAGTGACGGTGATGGCCGACGGATCGGCGAATCCCGCTGCGGCACCGAGAGCCGGCGCCACCGAGTTCATCACCGCGGCGGCGTCGGCCGCCGACCTCACCAGGGTGTCGGTGAAACGGCCGTCGATGATGCCGACGCCACCCGTGGCGTCGGCAACGACCGACACGTCCTCGCGTGAGAGCAGATCGGTGAAGCCGATGCTCGCCAGGTCGTCACGGTTGGCGGAGGCCGGCGCAGCGACGACGATGGTCACCTCGGTGGGGCCGGTGATGCCGAGAAGGCCGAGCAGTCCGTGCACGTGGAACGGGTTCCCGACGGTGTCGTCCACGGTGATCGTGAATCGGTCACCGCGAAGAGGTGAGCCGGCGTCCGGGGTGTAGGTGAAGTTGCCGAGCGCATCGACGACAACGCTGCCGCGCTCGGGTGCCGCACTGACGGTGTAGGTCAGCGTGGTGTCGTCGAAGTCGACGGCGTTGAGGCGGCCGGTGAGCACACCGTCGGGACCCGGCCCCGACGTGGCTACGTGGGTTGTGGGCCGCTGGTTGTTCAGCACGTACTGCGCTTGGCGCACGGCAAGCCAGAGCGACTGCACAAGCGCGGACACCGGCGCCGCGGGAATGGGCAGATCGTCGGCCAGCGGCCGCACCCCGGCCCACGTGAGCACGTCGGTGACGATGCTGTTGACCGTGACGGGCCGGGAGCTGACCAGCTCCTCGAGGGTGGGGCCACGCAGCGCCACGGCCGCCGTGGCCGGCTCCCGGGTCGGTGGTGTCACGGCGGGCAACACGGCCTCGTCCGCCGCACGCGGCTCGATGGGCGCGCTCTCGGTGGCGGCTGGTCTGTCGGTGGTCGGTTCGTGGGCTGCTTGTTCGGCGAGGTGAGCTGCCGGCTGCGCGGACTTCCTCGATTGGCGGAGCTCCTCGCCCGTGCGATCCGGTTCGTCGGCAGCGGGGTCGTCGGCAACGTCGGCGTCGGGGTCGGCGTCAGTGTCGGCAACATCAGCGTCGGCGTCGGTGTCGTCGGCAACGTCGGCGTCGGCGTCGGCGTCGGCGTCGGCGTCGGCAACATCAGCGTCGGCGTCGGCAACGGCGGTCTCGGTGTCGTCAGACTGCTCAGCGTCCCGCGCTTCCCCCGCGTCCTTGCCGGGTGCCCGGGAGGCGGTGTCGGCGCGTTTGGTCGGCTCCGACGTCTCGGCGGACTGCGACGCGCCCGACGGTTCCGACGGGGTTGCCGCGGCGACGCCCGGGCCGACGGCCAGGCTCATCCCGATCCCGAGCAGCGCGACACCGGCGTAGAGGCCTGGCCCCGGACGGATCGGACTGCGTTGTCTATCGCACCTGGCCACGTTGACCCCCCAGAGTTGAGGAAAACCTACCACCCCGCAGCAAACATCCGAAGCGTCTGCGCGATTCTCAGATCTGCCCGGTCAGTGCGGTGCGGAATCCAGACCGGCCTGGTGGAGGACAAACCCAGCCGATCCTGAAAACTGCTGCCCGGCACTCGGCCTCTAGCCTGGGCCGGTGACACTTGTGCTGGGTCCCATTCTGCGCCACGTGGGTGACACCACCGCCCTGGTGTGGGTGCAGACTGATGCACCGGCCGAGGTGGCGGTGCTGGGCTGCACCGCCAGGACTTTCGAAGTGCAGGGACACCACTATGCGCTGGTACCGGTGCAGGGACTCACCCCGGACTCGGTGACCGAGTACCAAGTGCGCCTCGACGACGTGTTGGTCTGGCCAGAACCGGACTCCCACTTCCCACCGAGCGTGATCAGGACTAGAGGTCCGGACAACGCAGACCGGCTGAGGGTGATCTTCGGCTCCTGCCGCTACCCGAAAACCGGTGACGAAGCGCTCGACACCAAGCTCGGGGTGGATGCCCTGGACAGCTACGCCACCCGGTTGACAGCGTTGCCGATCGACGAGTGGCCGGACGCACTGCTGCTGCTGGGCGATCAGGTGTACGCCGACGAACTCACCCCGCAGGCACGCCGCCACCTGGCCGGCCGTCGGGCCAGGGGCCGGCGGCCACCGGACGAGGTGGTGACCTTCGACGAGTACGAGGGCCTCTACCGGCATACCTGGGGTGATCCGGAGATCCGGTGGATCATGTCGACGCTGCCGACGGCGATGATCTTCGACGATCACGACATCCGTGACGACTGGAACACCTCCGCGACGTGGCGCGCGGAGGTCGACAAGACACCGTGGTGGCGCGACCGCATCCGCGCGGGTCTCGGATCGTATTGGGTTTACCAGCATCTCGGGAACCTGAGTCCACAGGAGCTGGCCACCGACGATGACTACCGCAAGGTGCTGGCCGCCGAGGGCGACTGCTGGCCTCATCTGGTCGACCTGGCCGACCGCGCCGACACCGAGGTCGACGGCAGCAAAGGGCTGCGCTTCAGCTACCGCTGGGATCTGGGGCGCAGCCGTCTCGTCGTGGTCGACTCGAGAAACGCCCGGATCCTCGACGGCGGTGCGCGAAAGATGTTGGGCGACGGCGAGTTCAGCTGGTTGGAGGCGCAGGTCAACGACGACCTGGATACGATCGACCACCTCGTCATCGGCTCCTCGCTGCCGTGGCTGTTACCCCCGGTGCTGGCAGATCTGCAGACGGTCAACGAGATCGCCGCCGGCCGCGGCGGGGTGCGCGGACGGCTCGGCGAGAAGATCCGCCAGGCAGCGGACTTGGAGCACTGGCCGGCGTTCATGGAATCGTTTCTGCGGCTGAGCAATCTGATCGTCGGCGCGGCCGCGCAACCGGAGCACGGACCTGCGACCGTGTCCGTGTTGTCCGGCGACGTGCACCACAGCTATGCCGCGCGCGCCGACTTCGACCAAGCGGCCACCGGCCGGGTGCATCAGCTGGTGTGCTCGCCCGTGCACAACTACGTGCCGACCTACGTCAAACCGGCCTTCAGGCTCGGCTGGTCACCGCGGCTCGCGAGGCTCTCCCGGCGATGGGCTCGCAGTCACGGCTCTGCCGCGCTGCCGGTGTCGTGGCGCAACCTCAGCGGCCCGCTGTTCGGCAATACGATCGCGACGTTGCAGGCCCACGGTCGCAGCGCCGACGTGATCTTCGAGCAGCCCCGCGAAGACGGCGAGTTGACCACGGTGGCCAGGATCGACCTCACCGACTGAGCAGGTCCGCGATCGGTTCGATGCGCACCGCCACACCGTTGAGCACCGACATGCCGGCCAGGCGCTCCAGGTCGGCGGCGTCGTTGGAGGTCAGCTCGTTGACGTTGGCACCGCCGGCACGGTTGGCCAGCTGCCAACCACCCTGGTGTCCCCAGCCGTGCGGGATCGCCACGGTGCCCGGCGACATCTCGTCGGTGATGTGCACTTCGGTCTCGATCGCCCCGTGGGGCGAGGTGATCCGCACGGTCGCGCCCTCCGACAGCCCCGCTGCGGCCGCGTCGGCGGGGTGAATCCTGGCGCGATGACGGCGGTTGCCCTTCATCAGCGTCGGGCTGTTGTGCATCCACGAATTCTGCGAGCGCATCTCGCGCATACCGATCGCCATCAACGGGAAGTCGGGGTCGTCGGGGTGGCGATCGCCGAGACTGCACACCTCGGTGAGGATCTCCTCGGGCGCCAGCACGACCTTGGACTCGGGCTGCCTGACCGCTGCGGCACGGATCCCGGTACGAGCATGCTCGGCCAGCACGATGCCGTGCGGGTTGGCCTTGAGCTTGCGCGGATTGATGCCCTTGCGCCGCAGGCCGAACCGGTCGCCGTAGGGCCCGATCCGCATCAACAGCTCGACCAGCCGCCGGGGTGTGATGCGGCCGATCCCATGCCGATCCAGCCAGTGCAGGACGGCGTTGAAGCGCTCGAGCGGACCGGCGGCGAAAAGGGACAAGCCCATTCGGCGGGCGAGCTCGTCGAACACCTCCCATTCGTTGCGCGCCTGGCCGTATGGCGCGAACACAGGCTCAGCCGCCTGGATGAACACCGTCGGCGAGCAGTTGGCGAAGCTGTACGGCACGTCGTGACGCTCCAGGAACGTGGTGGCAGGCAACACGTAGTCGGCGTGACGATTGGTCTCGTTGACATACAGATCCAGCGAGACCAGCAGATCGAGTTCGTCGAGCGCCTTCTCCAGCATCGGCCCGTTGGGCACGGTCAGCACCGGGTTGCCCGCAGTGACGAACAGTGCGCGCAGCTGTCCGTCGCCGGGGGTGATGATCTCCTCGGCGATCAACGCGGCCGGATAGGTGCTGATCACCTCGGGCAGGTCCCCGATGCGGGAGCGGGCGCTGTTGTACGTCAATCTTCCCGCCTTCTCGCCCATGTCCTCCAACGGAATCACAGCCTGGGAGAACAGCATTCCGCCTTCGCGGTCGAGGTTGCCGGTGACGATGCTCAGCGCGTCCAGCAGGAAACTGACCAGGGTGCCGTGCCTACCCAGACACGCCCCGGTCCGTCCGTAGGCCACCGCGCTGCCGGCGGTGGCGAAATCGCGGGCGATACCGCGGAGCACTTCGGCGTCGACGCCGGTACGGGGCTGGGTGTCTTCGGGCGGGAAGCCGGCGGCGATGTGGCGCAGCGTCTGCCAGCCTGTCGTCTGTGCGATCAGTGCATCGGTGTCGGCGAGATCTTCGGAGAAGATCACCTGCAGCATCGACAGCAGCAACCACGCGTCGGAGTCCGGCCGCACGGGCAGATGTTCGTAGGCGCGCGCCGTTTCGGTGCGCCGCGGGTCCACCACCACCACACGTCCGCCGCGGCGGGTGATGGCCGACAGGTCATCTCTGATCCGCGGTGAGCGGACTGCGCTGCCATGCGATACCAATGGGTTGGCGCCCAGCATGAAGAGGAAATCGGTGCGGGGAAGGTCGGGAAACGGGATCTGGCTGGCCGCTCCGTAGAGCAGCTTGCTCGCGACGAAACGCGAGTTGATGTCCTGCGAACCCGACGAGTACTGGTGGTGACCACCCAGTCGGGTGAGGAACATCCCCGACCACAGACCGGTGGCGTAGCCGAAGGCGATCGGGTTGCCGAAGTACTGTCCGACCGCGCTGCCGCCGTGTTCGGCGACGATACGGGTGAGCCGGCCGGCGATGTCGTCGAGCGCGTCATCCCAGCTGACCTGCTCGAAAGTGCCGTCCGCGCGTCGGCGCAGCGGTGCGAGCACCCGGTCGGTGTCGTTCTGGATATCAGCGAACGCGACGCCCTTCGGACACGCTCTGCCCCGCGACAGCGGATTGTCCGGGTCGGGGCGCAGCGACTGCAGGCGACCGTCCTCGACGGTGGCGATCATCCCGCACAGCGCTTCGCAGATCCGGCAGTAGGTGACGTGTTGCTCGACAGCCATCGAGATCCTTCCTGTTCGCCCCTACAGTCGCACCCCCGCCGACATTTTGCTAGACATAATCGAGAAAGTGTTCACTGGGATGAGAGTCAGTGCACACCCTCCATCTGGCGACTGATCCACCCTGCGATCACGAACACGACCAGGCCGGCGGCGACCGCGACCCCGCCGAGGATGCCGAAGTAGGCAACCTCGCGGGACGGCTCGTAGTAACCGGCCAGCACACCCGACATGGCCGTCCCGAGGCCCACCGAGAAGAAGTACAGCGCCATCATCTGTGCGCGGAACGCATCCGGCGCCAACTTGGTGGTCACCGACAGGCCGATCGGCGACAGCAGCAGCTCGGAGACCGCGAACACCGCCATGATCGCCATCACGAGCAGCGCCGGCACCGCGGAGATACCGGCCAGTGGAACGAAGCACAGGAAGGCCAGGCCCATACCGATCACGCCGTAGGCGAACTTGTGTGGTGTGGTGGGCGCCCGTTTGCCGAGCCGTGTCCAGACGATCGCGAACACCGGCGACAGCACGATGATCCACACCGGTTCGATCGATCCGATCCAGTTCGCCGGTGCGGTCCAGCCGAAGATCGACCAGTTCATCCGCTCGTCGGAGTACACCGCCAGCACGGTGAAGATCTGCTGGAACAGCGACCAGAAGATGGCGTTGGCGATGAACAACGGGATGAACGCACGCACCCGAACGCGTTCCGGCACAGTGACCTTGGCACTGGTCAGCATGATGGCGAAGTAACCGATCGAGGCGACCACGATGACGCCGGTGGTCACCTGGGACAGGTTGGCCAACGTGATGAGCTCCAGCACGACAGCGACGCCGATCACCAGCAGCCCGGCAACCATGACCGCGATGGTCTTGGTGATTGCACTGCGCGGCAACGGGTTCGGCACGTGACGGCCGTGCTCACCCAGGTTGCGCCGGAATATCACGTACTGGGTCAGACCCAGTGCCATTCCGACGGCCGCGGCGCCGAACCCCCAATGGAAGCCGATGCGGGTCTGCAGCAGGCCGGTGAGCAGCGGGCCGACGAACGCGCCCAGGTTGATGCCGAGGTAGAACAGCGTGAACCCGCCGTCGGCCCGCGGGTCCCCCTTGCCGTACAGCGTGCCCAGCAGCGACGAGGCGTTCGCCTTCAGCGCACCCGAACCCAGCGCTACGCACACCAGGCCCACGCCGACACCGACCAGACCCGGCAGCACCGCGAGCCCGATGTGGCCGATCATCACCACGACACCGCCGTAGAACACGGTGCGTTCCATGCCCAGTAGCCGGTCGGCGACCCACGCACCCAGCACGGTGGACAGGTACACCAGGCCGCCGTAAGCGCCGACGATGCCGGTTGCGGTGCTCTGCGGCAGGCCGAGCCCGCCGTCGGTCACCGAGTAGTAGAGGTAGTAGCCGAGGATGGTGAGCATCCCGTAGAACGAGAACCGCTCCCACAGTTCGACGCCGAAGAGGTTGGTCAACCCGATCGGATGACCGAAGAAGGTGCGCGGGTGCTCCTGCTCGCGGATTGTCATGCCGATACCTTGCACCTTCCCCGCCCCGCGCGCGGCGATTGTGGAGGCAAGTTGCATGCGGTCGTGTGACACGAAGAGACTGAGGTCGGCGACGTGAGCATGCCGACTGTCGCCCTATGTGACCGTCGTCGTCTGTAACCATGGGGTGAGTGGTCCCAGAGGAGACGCCGCACATGAGCGAACTGAAGTTTTTGGAGCTGCACGGCGATCGCGTCGCCTACCAGGACGCCGGCGCCGGTGACGAGGCGTTGTTGCTGATCCACGGAATGGCCGGGAGTTCGGAGACATGGCGGGCGGTGATCCCGCCGCTGTCGAAGAAGTACCGCGTGATCGCACCCGATCTGCTGGGGCACGGGCAATCCGCCAAACCCCGCAGCGACTACTCGCTGGGCGCGTTCGCGGTGTGGCTGCGAGATTTGCTGGACGAACTGAAGGTCTCCCGCGCCACGGTCGTCGGCCAGTCGCTCGGCGGTGGTGTGGCAATGCAGTTCGCCTACCAGCACCGCGACTACTGCGCGCGGCTGGTGCTGATCAGCAGCGGCGGCCTGGGCCCGGACGTCGGGTGGACGCTGCGTCTGCTGTCCGCCCCGGGCGCCGAGCTGCTGCTGCCGGTCATCGCACCGCCTCCGGTGGTCACCGCCGGCAACAAGCTGCGCTCGTGGTTCTCGGCAAGCGGCATCCAATCCCCGCGCGGTGCGGAGATGTGGAGCGCGTACTCGTCGCTGGCCGACTCGAAGACACGGCAGGCGTTCCTCAAGACGCTGCGCTCGGTGGTCGACTATCGCGGCCAGTCTGTGAGCGCGCTGAACCGACTGCACCTGACATCCGACCTGCCCACCCTGGTGATCTGGGGCGACCAGGACAAGATCATCCCGATCGAGCACGGCTACGCCGTCCACGATGCGCAGCCCGGATGCCGCCTCGAGGTGTTGGGCGGAGTGGGTCACTTCCCCCACGTCGAACGCCCCACCGAGGTGTCAGAGCTGATCGACGACTTCATCACGACGACGAACCCGTCGCCCGAGGCGGTGCTCTCGCCGGTGCCGGAGCAGACCGACAACTGAGCCCCGGGCACGGTCCGATCCCTACACTCGGCGACATGCCCGTTCCCGACAAACCTCGCCGCGGACAAGAGTCGGTGTGGGACTACCCCCGACCACCCCGGTTGGAGGAGTTCGCCGGCTCGATCACCGTCGAGTTGGGCGGTCTGGTCGTCGCCGCCACGGACCGGGCCTGGCGGGTGCTCGAGACCAGCCACCCGCCCACGTACTACCTGCCCCAGGAGTGCTTCGGCGACGGCGTCCTGCGCGCGGCCCAGGGATCGTCGTGGTGCGAGTGGAAGGGGCGGGCCAGCTACTTCGACCTGGTCACGCCATCGGTCGTCGCACCGCAGGCGGCGTGGACCTACTTGAAGCCGACGCGTCCGTTCGCCGACATCGCGGGTGCCCTCGCGGTGATGGCCGCGCAGGTGGACCGGTGCACCGTCAACGGTGAAGAGGTGGTGCCGCAGCCGGGCGGTTTCTACGGCGGATGGATCACCAGTCGGGTCGCCGGTCCGTTCAAGGGTGTGGCGGGCTCGATGGGATGGTGACCCCGGACTGGGTCACCGTCGCGCTGGTGGTCGTCGTCGTGCTGCAGTTCGTCGGGCTGGTCGCGCTCGGTGTCTGGCTCATCGTGTCGCGGCGGACGCTGGCCGACGCCCGCAGGCAACTCCGCCGACACCGCGACGCCGCACCACATCGGCCCCGCCGCAGGCCGGTCGGTGTCGCGCCCCGCGCGGTGCGCACCGTGGTGCACACCCTGCAGGGTGCGGATTCGCTCATCCGCAAGGGCATCGTCGGATCGGTACGAAGCTCGGTGGAGGACCTCGCCGGGTGGGCGAGGGTGGAACGGCCTGACCTCGCCCGCATCACCGCCGACGGCCGCGTGGTGCTGGTCTTCTCTGACATCGAGGGTTCGACCGAGCGCAACGAATCGCTCGGCGACCGCGCGTGGGTGAAAGTCCTGGAACGGCACAACGACCTGATCGAACGGCGGGTTGCCGGCCATCAGGGCTACGTCGTGAAGAACCAGGGCGACGGTTTCATGATCGCCTTCGCCCGCCCCGACGAAGCGCTGCGCTGCTGCGTCTCGGTGCAGCAGGCGCTGCGAGCCGAGCCGGAACGCTATGACGGCATCCGGGTGCGCATCGGTGCGCACGCGGGCTCCTCCGTCCGTCGCGGCGACGACCTGTTCGGCCGAGATGTCGCGATGGCGGCGCGGATAGCGGATCTGGCCGACGGCGGCGAGATCCTCGTCAGCCAGGCGCTGCGGGACTCGGTCGACGACGCCGACGTCAGGTTCGGCGATCCCATCGACGTGGAGTTGAAGGGTCTCAACGGTACGCAGACGGTGTACGCGGTCGGGATTCCCGCTGGTCACTGACCCAGCAGCGGTGTTTCTGAAATCGGCTGCCGGGCCGGAACGTTTGAATTTGACGGATGTGGCAACTCTGTCCCGGCAGTTGTAAACACTACGTACCGGATCGGATTGACCATGATTGTGCTCGGCATCATCCTCCTGTTGATCGGCTACTTCACCAGCCTCTCGATCCTCTACACCATCGGCGGAATCCTCGTCGTGATCGGCATCGTGCTGTGGATCCTGGGCGCAGTCGGCAAGCCCGTCGGCGGACGAAAAGTCTGGTTTTAGGACCGCGACGTCTCAACGTCGCGGGCTGCCCGGGTAGTCGACGGGTGATCCGCGCCATGTGACGGCCGAATTTCTTCCGAAAGGCGCGGGGTGTTCGCACCCCGCGCCTTTCCGTGTGTGCGGAGCACGAGACCAACGCCGCGGTTGGTTGCTCACTGGATCGCGCCCGCGGGTCGCCGTGTATTTCCCCGTTCATCTGCGCTCGAGCGCGTAAATTGAGCGCGGGCGGGTGTTGACAAGCAGTGGGGATCCGGGATGAGACGTTCTACGCGCACGATCCTGACGACCGGTATCGCGGCGTTGTCGGTCGGTGCCCTGGTGACGACCCCGTCGCTGCCGCCGGAGTCCTTGCGGACCGTCCTCGGCTTCCGACCGGTCACCTTGGCGACCGAGATCACCCAGCCCACGTCGGGCGTGTCGGTGACGAGGGTTTCGGACGCCGAGTTGGAGACCGCCCTGGCGCTCATAGAACAGCTCGCCCCGGTGACCGACGGCAGATTGGTCACCGTCGGTATGGGTGGTCACGACGGACCGGGCGCCGCCACTGTCGCACCGGCGAAGTCGGATGACACCGGGCCGGCGGACAGCCCGGCCGATGCGCAGACGATCGACGATCCCGCCCCGCTCAACGCGGCGTCGGACCTCATCGACGGCGTCTACTCGTTCACCCGGTACTGGGCCAACTACGTCTCGCTGGAACTCGGTCCCTGGCTGATCAACTGGATCCCGTTCGGATACCTGATCTCCGATCAGATCTACATCTGGTATCCGGACTTCGTCCTTCCCGTGGTCGACAGCTTCGTCTACGACTTCCTCGATCCGGTGGTCAACAACCCCCTGGACCTCGGGGTGTGGATCAACGGCATCGGCGACATCATCAACACCGCCGTCACCGGGGTCTACAACGGCATCGTCAGCGAGATCGACTACGTGCTGAGCTTCGGCTGGTTCCCGATTCCGCTGCCACCGCTGCCGGACTTCCCGCTGCCCGGACTGACCTCGGACTCGGCGGTCACCGCGACCGCGCTGACCGCCGACGACCTCGGCGCACCGGCCACTGATGCCGTAGACGATGCCCCCGCTGCGGAAGATGCTGGGACGGAGGACGCCGGCGAGGAGGCCACCGAGGATGGCGCCGAGGATGGCGGCGCCGAGCTGCCGGCCACGGAAGATCCGGGTGAAACGGTCGTCGACGATACCGAGGCACCGGCGGAAGCGAAGCGGCACGACGGCGCCGATGCTCCCGTCGACGACGTGGACGAGGGCGCCGAGATCGACGAAGAATCCACCGAGGTGGACGAGGAAGCCGATGACCCCGCGGCCGAGGTCAGCGAGGATGCACCGGAAGGCGCCGCCGACGAGCCCGACACCACCGACGCCGATCAGTCCGGCGACGAGGACACCGCGTCCGACTCAAGCGAGCAGTCCGACTCAAGCGAGGCGTCCGGCGACGAAACCGGCGGCGACACCGACTCTTCCGAGTCGGACGACTGACCTCACGAGTTCTGCTCGATGTAGCTGTCCGCGTCCCGGTCCCGGCCGCTGATGCCCCGACCCGCCTGATGTTCGGCATAGAAGCGCAGCCACTGCATTCCCAGCTCGTGGCGCAGGTCCAGAGACGCACTCTTGATGAAGTCGGGCATGGCCTCGCGCTCTTCCTCGTCGAGGTGCACGCCGTTCTCCTTGCGCGCGGCGATCACGGCCTCGAACCACGCTTCGCTGCCCGGGGCGTGCTGACGTGACCGGCGCACCGCGTCGCGGATGGAATTGTGGTCGGTGATGGCGTCTTCGGTTTCATCCTCGGGGTCACCTTCGGGGTTGCCCGGGTGGTCCCTGCCCCCGTGCTTGAGCAACGCCGGGTAGAACACCGACTCTTCAGCGTCGGCGTGAGTGTCCAAACGGGTGCTGAGGACATCCCAGATCGCCGCGAGTTCCTCGGCGGTAGCGGCCGTCGTCGAGACGGAAGAACTCCCGGCGCAGCCAGTCGTGGTCGGCGTAGATCAGCTCGATAATGTCCGCCATGGTTGCTCCCTACCTCCCCCGGGGGTCCAGGCGCAGGATCGTCTGCACCGCACCGTTGCAGAATCCGCACACCCCGTCGTAGAGCAGCACCGGTACCGTTGCCGAGGCCGCCATGGTCAGCGGGCTGTGTCTGGTCGCGTGTGTCTGTCACCGGATCCTTCTTTCTCGCCTGCGGTTGGCATTCCCCGCCCTGCCGCGGGCCAACCAGCATGTGAGCGATTCGACGGTGCGCGGCAGCGCGGGGAGATCGGATGCATAGTGAGGAGGATGTCGGACCAGTCCCCCACCACTGACGAGCTTGCCCGCCGTGTCGGCGAGGCGAAATTCGTATCTCTGGTGACCTACAAGCGCGACGGCAGCGCGGTGGGGGCGCCGATGTGGGTGGCGCAGGACGGGCCTGACCTCGTCGCGTGGACGCCGACGGAGGCGTGGAAGGTCAAGCGGGTGCGTCGCGATCCGCGCGTCGTGCTGATCCGCTCGGGCCGCGCCGGGAAAGTTGACCCCGTCGAGCCCAGCCTGCTGGGGACCGCGGTCGTCGAGGACGCCCCGGAGACAGTGGCGAGGGTCGAGCAGTTGATGCGCCGCAAGTACGGCCTCGAGTTCATCCTCATCACGACGATCGAGGCGGTGGTGGCCCGTGGCCGCAAACCCCGGGTCGTGCTGCGAATGTCGCCGCAGCAGGTGGAGTCCAAGGGCGTCTAGCGTGGCGCGGCGTCCGCCCCGCCTTGTCGCAGGGGGCGCCCGCGACCCTGGTAGAGGGCGGCGTCGGCCTGTGCGTACAGATCGGCGACGTCGGCCTCGATCGAGGTCTGCGTTGCAGCCCCGTAACTGACCCCCGGCGTCTGCCGTTCGACGTCGCGGCGGAACTGCTCGACAACCTCGGGTTTTTCCCCGGCGATGCAGACGGCGAACTCGTCGCCGCCGAGTCTGGCCAGGACAGCCTGCCGGGGAACGGCCCGTCGCCAGCGGTGCGCGTACTCCACGATGCGACGGTCCCCGGCTTGATGTCCGTAGGTGTCGTTGATCTGTTTGAGGCCGTCGATGTCGAGGACCACAACCGTGACCGCGGTGGACGTCTCGCGTGAGCGGCTCAGCAGGTCCGCCGTGCCGATCTCCCACCCCGCGCGATTGAGCAGGCCGGTCAACGGGTCGGTGCAGGCCGCGGTGAACATCGCGCGTACCAGCAGGCCGAATGACTCTGCGGCGCCGACGATCGCGACGGCGATGATGAGAAACGTGATCACGCCGACGTGCGGCGCCGGGGCGACGGCGACGGCCACCACGCAGGCGACGGTGAGGGCGGCGATCAGGACCCACGCCTGCCGAGTCGGGTGGAACGCCCGGATGTACATCGCCAGGAACATCGGGGCGATCAGGCAGACGTACTCGGCGGTGATCGAGATATGGAACGCCATGACGATGGGGGTCGCCGCCATCGCCGCGACGGTGGCCAACCCGAACCGGTCCGGCTTGACGGCCAGATAGACCAGCGCCGAGAGTCCGAGGACGATGGCGATGATTCCCCCGACCGGGTTGCCGTAGGCGATGTCGGTGCGCACCGGGAACAGCGTGAAGACCACACCGTAGGTGTAGAGGAAAGTGGTTGCGCCCAAATAGATCCGCAACAGCCGCACGCGCTGCCTGCCGAGAACGTTGCTGCCTGCGCCGGCGAGCGAACTGAGGCGGTACATGAGGTCAACCTGCCTGGCGGCTGAGGTGGCCGTCAACCGGAGGGGCGCCGGCTGCACTACAGTCGGCCGTGATGGGAAAATTAACAGTACTGACAATTGGACTCGCCGTGAGTCTGGCGTTCGCTCCGGCTGCGGCCGCCGATACCGGCGGTGTGCCGTTCGCGCAGTTCGCGGGCACCTATGCAACGCCTGTACCGCAACAGCAAGGCTCGTGTGACCCCAACTATTCGGGCGCCTGCGTGCCGATCGACAGCGATGTCGATTGCGCTGGCGGTAGCGGTAACGGTCCGTCCTACGTTTCAGGTCCTGTGACTGTCGTCGGCGAGGACATCTACGGCCTTGATCGCGACGGTAACGGCACCGGTTGCGAATAGCCGCCATCGGCAGCGCGGGCTCGTAGGACAACCCCGTTGCGGCCGGCCAGTTACGTCAGCCTGTGGTGATGATGAGTTTGCCGCCCTTGGGAGTGTGGTGGCATTCGAGCTCGGTGAGTGCTGCGATGGCGTCGCTGAGCGGCACCGTCTGAGCGATCGGTAGCCGCAGCGTTCCCTTTGCGCAGGCTTGCGCGAGCTCTGCCAGGTCCGCGGCGTCGTGGTGGGCGATCAACACGTTGTAGGGACCAGGTAGGAAACTTTTGATGAACTTCGCAGCAGAAGGGACGATATCGACGATGCGGCCTCCGGACTTGAGCAGCATCCGCGCCGTCGCCGGCGCAAGCGTACCCACGGTGTCGAAGACAATGTCGAATTGACCCGTCAATGTAGTTGGGATGGAGTCGAATTCGACGATCGGGTCGACGCCGAGGTCGCCCGCATCCGGAAAGCCACTGATGCGGCAGCTGCCGCCCACCGACGCGGCACCGCGCTCTGAGGCGATCTGGACGGCGGCTCGCCCGACTCCACCGAGACAGCCGTGCACGAAGACCGCTTGTCCTGCTTGCAGTTTCCCTTTGGTGACCAAAGCCTGCAGGGCGGCGAGCCCGATCGTGGGAATCGCAGAAGCTTCCTCGAAGGACAGCTCTGCGGGCTTCTTGGCAATTCCCGTCTCGCTGGCGACCACCACCTCGGCGAACGCGCCGCCCGTCTTGATCTGCGACCCGCCGAACACGTGGTCGCCGACAGTGAACAGGGTGACACCCGGCCCAACAGCCTCGATGACACCGGAGAAGTCGTGGCCCACTGCCTGGGGAAATTTGCGGCCGGTCACCAGCTTCATCTCGCCTCTGCGGATCTTCCAGTCGAGCGGGTTGGCCGCGGCTGCACGTACACGGACCGACACCTCGCCGGGACCGGGACTGGCGGGCTCGAAGTCTTCCAAGCGCATCACCTCGGGCCCGCCATATTGGTGGTACTGGATGCGCTTCATCGTCGCGGCCCGCCCTCGCCGCCGACGAGTGGAGTTTCTTTCATGGTGTCCTTCAGTTCGGTCAGAGGTGATTCGCGCCTACGTGATGTGTTGGGGCCGAGTCTGATTGCTCGACCAGCAGCCTTGCCTAGTGCGCGGTGGGATCGGCGACCGAGAGGTCCCAGGTTCCCTCGGCGATGTCAGCGAGACGCTGCAGGTAGGCCTCCCGCATTTCCTGCGAGGTCGCCATGCGCTCCCTGTCCAACACCGGAGCTGCGGCGTCTGCCGGCGGAAGGGTCTGAGCCGTTGCCTCGGCGCCGTAAAACGGAAGGTGATCGTCGAAACCGCCCGGAGCGTAGAAGTTCAGCAGTCGCGCATCCTCGTCGGAGACGACACGGAACGAGTGCCTGGTGGATTTCGGAACCCAGACTGCAGATCCCGATCCTGCACGCACGATGTCTTCGTCGGGGCCGACCTTCAACTCGAGCTCGCCGGAGAGGACGTAGAAGCCCTCTGCTTGGCGCTCGTGGACGTGCGCCGGCGGCCCGAGTCCGGCGGGAACGATCTGCTCGAGCAGCGTGAACTCGCCGAGTGTCTGGTCTGCCGACATCAGGATGTTCCACAGCCCGCCGCGATACCAGTATGCGGGCGATTGTCCTGCCTGCCCGACGAATGCGCTGGCGGCCCTGTCAGCGGTTACCACGAGGCGCCCTGTCTTGGCCTTCTGCACAACGAATTTCGGGGGCGGACAGAGTCGCACTATGTCTGTAATTCACGGGGTCCGTTTCCTCACTGGTCGCTGTTGTCTCGGCGTGACATCACCGTAGCACTAATGTCGCGGCGTGACATCAAGAAGATGACCGGGCTGCACGACCTGCGTCACCCGACGTCGCCGTCGACCCTGCGTTGTGTCACGGCCTGCACTCGTGGCGGTAGCATCGCAGCGTGCCTCGGTGGGAACACGGCAGCCAAGAACGCCTCAAGCAGGCCGCCATGGAGCTGTTCGAGGAGCAGGGGTTCCAGGCCACCAGCGCCGTCCAGATCGCGAAGCGGGCGCGCGTCACCACCCGGACCTTCTTCCGGTACTTCTCAGACAAGCAATCAATACTGTTCGTTGACGCCGATTCAATGCGCGCGGCGCTCATCCAGAGAATCCTCGATGACGCTGACGTCGCAGAGCCGCTGCAGGCGGTGACGCGTGCCCTGGTGGGGTTCGACTGGGAAGGTCTGGGCCCACGCGAATCTCAGCGTCAACGAGACGCGATGATCACCGCGGACCCGGACCTACTCGAACGTGAGCTCAACAAGCAACACCAGATGGCCGACGGGTTCAGCCGTGCACTACAGCAAGTCGGGGTCGATATGCGTACTGCAGAACTCGCGGCTCGGGTGGGGATCCAGGTGTTCCAGATGGCCTACCGGCAATGGCTGACCGCCGACGACAACACCGAATTGGCCACGACGATGGAAGCTTCGATGTCGACCCTCGCCGCGATCGTGCCCGCCAAACCCCGGCCGCGACGATCACGATCCACTTCGAGAGTCACGCCAAGCTGAGTCGCCCTGGGCTGAACACGCTGTCTTATGGCGCCCCGGGTTGGGCGAGCTGGCGATTGCGTGCGTCGATAGCTTCCTGAGTGGCGGGAACGATCAGGTCCCCGCCCGCACCGACCGTGCCCTGGGCGTAGGTGACATGCGGGCGCTGCGCACGCTCATATTGGGCGAACGCCGCATCCAGGTCGTCGGCGTTCTCGGTCAATGCCTTTGCCAGCAGCCATGTTCCAGTGATCGCCAGGCTGGTTCCCCGCCCGGACATCGGGGACGCGCAGTGGGCAGCGTCGCCGACGAGGACGACCCGTCCCCGATGCCACGATGGCATGTCGATCTGGCTCACGGAGTCGAAGTACAGTTCCGGATCACGGCATGCCGCGTCGAGCAGTTCGGGCACCCGCCACCGGCCATGCCCACCGAATTCCTCGGTGAGGATCCGCTTCTGGGCGTCGAGGTCCTGGTAGTCGTAGTCGATCCAGGATGAGCGGAAGGTCAGCACCGCCAACGCCACGTCGCGATATGTGAGAATCCCAGCCATGTGCCCCGGGAAGTTGTAGATCGGGTTGGGGGCATCCGTCGGGTGGTACTGCGGCACATTCGCCAAGGCGGTGTAGAAGCCGAGATGACGCAGGTACTGGCGCTCGGGCCCGAAAATAAGCCGGCGGGTCGCAGAGTGCAGACCGTCAGCGCCCACCACGAGGTCGTAGCGGACCCGCTCACCACTGGCGAACAGAACGTCGACACCTCGACCGTCATCGTGGAGTTCGGTGATGGAATCGCCGAACTCCAACGCCACTGACGGGCCGAGGGCATTGCGCAGCACGTGCGCCAAGTCTTCTCGTGGGATTTCGGTGTCCTCAGCCGTGTCGTTGATCTGGGCGAGCGGTAGATCGACCACCCGGTCGCCGTTGCCGTCGACGAAGCAACTGCGTTCCGTCATGTCGACCTTCCGGGCCTTGATCTCATCGAGAACACCCATCTGCCGGGCAACGGCCAGCGACTCGCCGCGAAGGTCGATCGGCGATCCGTTGACCCGAAGATGTTGTGCCCGTTCGACGATGGTGACGTCATGGCCCGCGTTGCCCAGGTTGATGCCCGCAGCCAGCCCGGCCATGCCCGCGCCGGAAACCAGAATGCGCATCGGTAAGCCTCCTCGGAGATAGGATCCACTGTGTATCCAACGAACGGTAACCATCATCCTTAGGAAACGCAATGTCTCTTACCTCTGACGCCGTACCGCAGCGTCGCCGCGGTCCCGCGCTGGAGAACGCACTTCTGGCCGCGGCCTGGGACGAACTGAATGAGCGCGGTTACGACGACTTCACCGTCGATGGCGTCGCCGCCCGGGCCCGCACCAGTCGCGCTGTGCTGTACCGGCGCTGGCCGGGAAAGCCGGAACTGGTGCACGCCACGTTGATTGCCGCGATCAAAAAAGATTCGGTCACAGTGCCGGACACCGGCAGTTTGCGCGGCGACGTGATCGATCTGCTACGGCAGGCCAACAGCCAACGCGGCCATCTCGCCGTCACCGTCATCACCCGGCTCGGTGGTTTCTACCGCGACACCGGCACCAACCTCGCCGACCTGCGCGACGCGCTGGAGGGCGAGCTCGGCGTCACCATGGACGACCTCATCGCCCGCGCTGTCGCCCGCGGAGAGATCCGGCCCGACCAGATCAACGGCCGCATTGCGCAGCTACCCGCCGACCTGCTTCGTCACGACCTACTGTTCACGCAGGCACCCCTGACCGATGACGCCATCGAGGAGATTGTCGACGTGGTGTTCTTACCGCTCGTCCGACTCGGCGGCGACGACAACATCTAGATCCGCGCCGTTGACGCCCGCTGGGGGGCGTGCTGACGTTCCGATACCATGCTCAAGCAGGTCGAAGATCGCGTCGAGCGAGGCGCGCGGCGCCTGGTCGTAGCCGATGAACTCGGGCAGCTCGAGAACGAAACGGGCGACGGCGCGGGCCTGCGGATCGCAGGACTCGCGACCAAGCTCGGCGGCGACGGCCTCGGCCAACGCGGGTTCGCAGCGTACCCACAGCTTGCGTGAATAATCGCGCAGCGCAGGCGTGTTCATGATCAGCTCAGTGAGCGCACGGAAGCGCGGCGACGGGTCTACGGCGAACGGCCCTCGGGCGGCCATGAATTCACGCAATGCGTCGAGCACGGTTTGCCCCGACGGTCGATCCTGGACGGCGGCCAGCAGACCTGCCATGCGTTCGACTCCGTCGTCGAACATGACGGCCTCCTTACCGCCGGGAACGTGGTTGAACAGCGTCGGTACCGAAATGTCGACGGCGTCGGCGATGTCCTTGACGCTCACGGCGTCGTATCCCTTCGCCAGAAAAAGGCGCCTCGCGGCGTCGGCAAGCTCACGACGCGTCTGGGCCTTTTTTCGAGCTCGACGACCTTCGACTGCTTCCGGCACGCACTCATCGTAATCCTACTACTTAATCGACACAAAACATTTATCGAGTTAAGGTTGAGTCATGGAGCATATGCCCATCGAATCGACACCCGTACTCGTCGTGGGAGGCAGCCTTGTTGGGCTGTCGGCGGCGGTGTTCCTCGCGTCCCACGAGCTGCCGGTCGTGCTGATCGAACGGCATGTCGACAGCGCGGCGCACCCGCGCGCGATCGGCTACACCACCCGAACGCTCGAGCTGTTCCGCGCGGTGGGCATCACGCTTCCCGACGCTGCGAACGACGGGCCGCCGCGGCGCGCCCGCGTCGAAAGTCTTGCCGGAAGGTGGCTGGAGGAGTTCCCGTGGACGCCGCCGCCGCGGCGCCCAGAGGTCGACTACTCTCCGGCCAAGGCAACGGCGATCGCCCAGGACCGGCTCGAACCGATCCTGCGCAATCGGGCGGGCGAGCTCAACGTTGACCTGCGGCTCGGCACCGAGTTGGTGTCTTTGAGTCAGGACAACGGCGGAGTGACGGCCATGGTGCGGCGCCGGGAGCACGGCACGCACGCCGTGATTCGCGCGTCGTACGTGATCGCAGCCGATGGCGCCACCAGCCCGATCCGCGAAGCGCTGGGCATCGCGCGCAGCGGGCGCGGACTGCTCTCTGTACAGACAAGCATCCTGTTTCGGGCGCCGCTGGAGCGCTACCTTGCACGTGGCGTCATGCAGTTCGAGATCAGCAGGCCCGGCTTCGACGCGTTCCTGACCACCTACGGCGACGGCCGCTGGGTGCTGATGTTGCCCGACGAAGTCGACCGTTCCGAGCAGGAGCAGCGCGCGCTGATCCGCACTGCCGTCGGCGACCCGAACCTACCGGTCGAACTCATCACCACCGGACGTTGGGAACTGGCCGCCCGCATTGCTGACAGCTTCGGCGACCGACGAGTGTTTTTGGCCGGAGACGCTGCGCACCAATTGCCACCCAACCGCGGCGGATACGGAGCGAACACCGGCATCGAGGACGCACACAACCTGGCCTGGAAGCTCGCCGCGGTCCTGGCCGGACATTCGAGGACCGATCTACTCGACACCTACGACGCCGAACGCCGTCCTGTCGCGTGGCTGCGCCACGACCAGATTTTCGCCCGCGCGGACTACAGGGCCCACCTGACAGCCGAGAACAGCGCTGTCGAGATTCTCGACGACGTCGCGGTGGAGCTCGGGCATCGCTACCAGTCCTCGGCGCTGCCGATCCAAGACGGTCTCCAGCTGGCTCGCCGCCCCGACGAGTGGTGCGGCCAGCCCGGTACGCGCGCACCGCATCTGCCCATTACCGTGTGCGGCGAAGACAGGTCCACCCTCGACCTGTTCCACCGCGGGTGGGTCGTGCTCACGCTGGATGACGCGTGGCGCGACGCGAGCGCGAATGCCGCACGCAATACCGCGATCACCGTTGAGGTCGTCGTGATCGGCGCGGACGGCGTGCGAGTCGACTCAGGCCGCTTGGCCACCGCCTATGGACTCGGCCCCACCGGCGCCACCCTGGTTCGCCCCGACGGCTACGTGGCGTGGCGGTGCGCCGACGCTCCGGCCGATCGCGCGGCGGCCCTTGCCACCGCTTTGCACGTCGCCGCCAAGTCCACTCGAACTCCGCGCCGGAGCCAACTCGACGATCTCGAAGCGATCAAGGCCCTCACCGCCCGATACAGCGACGCCGTAAACCACGGCTACGGCGACAAATGCTGTGACCTGCAAGCACTTTCGGAAGTTTTTGCGCCCGACGCCATCTTCTTCGGCGCTGACGGAGACACTCCAGTGCGCGGCCGCGCTGCCATACTCGCCGAAGTGCCGAAGGCCACTGCGCCGGTCACCTTCGCCATGCATGCGTACCTCAACCCCATCGTCACCCTTACCGGCGACACCGCCGACGCCACCTGGCTGCTGTGGGTGGCGTCCGTACACGATGACCAACCGGGGATCGCCTTCCTCGGCGCTCGGCTCACGTACATCCACGATGGCAGGCGATGGCAGATCCACACCGTCCGAACGCAACCAGGGTTTCGGCTACCTGCGCCTACCTAGGGTCCTGAGTCGCTAGAGTGGCGGCAGTGGTTTCCGATGCGCGCCATGATTTGGTCGGCGATTTGCTTCCAGACATACGGCCAGGTTGTGGTACCAGCTGTCGAGGACACCCTTGACGTAGATCTTCTGTTCTAGGTTGTCGATTTTGGGCGGTGATGATGGGCTGTGCGGAAAGTCCCGGCGCACAAGAGGGTGCTCGGACATGGTCAAATACTTCCCCCGGTTGGCAGAACCAATTACGGATACTTCTTGATCGGACTGCCGGACTCGCCGGAGATTACTTGACGAGCCTGGCCACCCGCCGTGCAGGCGCCATCACCAACTACGAGGACACTGTGACCCGTTTGGGTGGTGGTCTTCCCCAGCAGGGGACGGATGCTTTGGCCGTGGTAGAGCAACTGGCGTCGGTACTCGGTCCAGCAACGGTCGCAAGTGCGGGCCCGCGATATTTCGGGCTTGTTGTTGGAGGGTCCCTGCCTGCCGCGCTCTGTGCCGACTGGCTCGTCTCTGCATGGGATCAAACGGCCTACAGCCGGGTTTCCTCTCCTGCCGGCGCAGCTATCGAAGAAGTCGCGGAACGCTGGGTAATCGAGGCCCTGGGATTGCCCGCTACTGCTGCGGTCGGGTTTGTCACCGGCGCCACGGCGGGAAACCTTGTGGGTCTCCTAGCAGCACGTCACACGCTCTTGGCTCGGCGCGGATGGGCCGTCGAGGAGGATGGGCTGTTCAACGCTCCCCCCGTTCGGGTGCTCGTGGGAGAAGAGGTCCACCCCTCCGTGTTGTCGGCGCTGCGGATTTCTGGACTAGGAGCGGCTCGCGTTGAGCGCGTTCCAGTGGACGATCAAGGTGCAATGCGGGCCGAATCACTTGAAGTCATGCTCGCCACCAACGTCGAGCCGGTCGTCGTCTGCGCCCAAGTAGGAAACGTCAACTCGGGTTCGTGCGATCCAATCGCCCAGATCGTGAACCTCACTCACGCCTGTGACGGCTGGGTTCACGTTGATGGCGCTTTTGGTCTTTGGGCGGCGGCCTCGCCGCAGTATCGAGGGCTGGTCGCTGGCGTCGAGCGAGCTGATTCTTGGGCGACAGACGCCCATAAGTGGCTCAACGTGCCCTACGACTGCGGTTTGGCCATCGTGGCAGAGCCCAACGCCACCAAGGCCGCCTTGCACGCCAGCACGAGCTATCTGACCTCTTCCGATGGCCGCGAGCCGGGCGATCACGTTCTAGAGATGTCGCGACGTGCACGTGCAGTCCCGGTCTATGCCGCGCTGCGGTCCCTGGGGCGCGAGGGCCTCAGTAAACTCGTCGAAGATTGCTGCCATCATGCGCGGCGGCTGGCGGCAACGATGGCCGCGGTCGAGGGAGTCACGGTACTGAATGCCGTCGTTCTCAACCAAGTGCTGCTGCGATTCATTGATGATGCCACCACCTATCGTGTCATCGATCAGGTTCAGCGCGGCGGCGAAGTGTGGTTAGGGCCGACGGTGTGGCGGGGCAAGGCCGCTGCGCGCGTGTCGTTCTCGAACTGGTCGACGAATGAGGCCGACGTCGACCGCCTGTCCGCCGTGCTCACTCACTCGCTCGCCGAGGTCGAGCCGGAATCATGAATGTGGACTAGCGCGTGTTTCGGGTGTTTCGGCTGAGAATTAGGGCATATCGCGGGTTTCAGCTGCTCACCGATGGTCAGTGGTCATTGATTGAAGAGCGTCGCTAACCCCACCAGTTACACGCTCACATACTCGTGTCGATCACGAGAGTGCCCCCGCATCCCGGCGGACGAAGCCTCGGCGGAACTTTCCACCACGGCACCGTCACCGTCTCCCCCGCCTCCAGAGCATTCAGCAGATGCCTCGGGCGGTGCAGATGGCCGTAGCCGAGGCAAGGTTCACCGCGAGGTAGCTGCTTTGCTGGACCGCACGGTCATGAACGACGAATAAGCGTCGACTCGCCGTGTGCAGCGGGTGGAAAATAACCTCTGCCGTGGGGCTGACGTGGGGCGGGCGGGGCTCGAACCCGCGACCAATGGATTCGGTTTTGGCCGTTCTCGGAGCACGCGTACCAAGCGGGTTATTTCCCAGCGGCACATAGCCTTCCGGCTCGCGCGAACCTCGCCCAGATCGACCGGTTCTCGCCGATTCTGGCCGATTCTCGATCAATTTCGTTGAATATTCGATGGCGAAATGTGTCTGGACATAACCCGCAAATCGGGACGACCCGATCACCCTGCTCGTCGCCACAGGCCTGCGCCGCTCCGAGCTCCTGGGCCTGAGGTGGGCGGACTTCGACGAGAAGGCCGGCATACTTGCAGTCGCCGGGAAGGTCATCCGCGTGACCGGACAGGGGCTGATGCGGGTCGATGAGACTAAGTCGACCGCAGGACGGCGGACCCTTCCGCTGCCGAAGTTCGCGATCGAAATGCTGCAGAAGCGTAGACATCTGCCGTACTTCGGAGAACAGACGGTGATCTTCCCCTCCACGGCAGGCACGCTGCGTGACCCCAACAATTTCGCAAAGGAATGGCGCACGGCACGAGAGGAACTCGGTCATGGGGACGCCACCACTCACAGCTTCCGGAAGACTGTCGCGACACTGATCGACGACGAAGGATTGTCTGCCCGTATCGGCGCGGATCACCTTGGGCACAGTCACGTGAGCATGACTCAAGACCGCTATATGAGCCGCGGCCGTATTCACACCCAGGTTGCCGATTTGCTCGATCGCGCCGTGCGTGAAGGCCATGACGATGACGAAACCAGCACAGATTGACCTTGCGCTTAGAGTACGCATTTCGTACTCTATAGGAGTACGAAATGCGTACTTGAGGAGTGAATGTGGCACCAACCCGCAGCACGCCGATTCCTGCCGCCCTAGCACAGGCTCCGCTGCGGACGATCCGGCCACGCGATGCCGGCGCTGTGTATGCCCATCCCCGGACCCAGCTGGTCCGACTGGCCGACCACGGTCTGCTCCACCGCCTCGCCGACGGCTACTACGTTGTCGTTCCTCAGGACATGGTGGGGCGCCGGTGGATGCCGGACCTGGAGGCCGCCGCCGCGGGAATTGCCACAACGATCTACGGCCATGACGACATCGTCGTCATGGGACTCAGTGCCGCACGCCTGCACGGAGTCCTCCCGCGCGCCGTGGCAACCGCAATCGTGGCAGTGCCACGCCGACACCATCCCATCGCGCTGACCGATCGGCCCGCCGTGGTGCGGTTCGTCCAGCGCGAGATCGGCCGCCTCGACGCCGAGCGCATAGGCACCGACCTGGGGCCAGCGTTAGTGACCACGCCCGAACAGACAGTCCTGGACCTGGCCCACCGCCCAACCCTCGGCGATAACGAATCCGACGTTCCTAACGCGGTCGCCGCCCTTTACTCACGCAGCGACAAGAAGCGCCTTCAGCGCCTCGCCACCGAACAGCGGCGCCTGGCCTCCCTGCGCCGGGCGGAAGACTGGGCGGGGGTTGCCCATGGATCCTGACGAACGTGACTCGGTCGCAACACAGTTCGGCGTCTCCACCGAACAAGTTGAGCGGGACCACCTCATTTCCCACATCCTCGCGTTCCTCAGCCGTGAGTTCGGCGACCGGGTCCACTTCATCGGCGGCACCGCCCTCGCCCGCACCCACCTCCCCGACGGACGGCTGAGTGAGGACATCGACCTCATCGCCATCGGCAGCCGCAAAGAGGTAGCCAACGAGCTCGACGCCACACTCCCCCGCGCCGTCGCGCGCACCCACGGCAGGCTGACCGTCGAACCCGCACTCAGCGTCACTGCAGACACCCTGCCGGTGCTGTTGCGTCCCTCGGACGGACGCCCGGTCCGCCTTCAATTGCTGTCCGCACGCGACCGGGTCGTCTGGCCGACGGAACGCCGCGCTCTATTCCAGCGCTATGCCGACGCGCCCACTTCTGAACTGCTTGTGCCAACGCTCCCTGCGTTCGCGGCGTCGAAGACGGCGACATGGACGGACCGGCACGCAGCCCGCGACCTATGGGACCTGTGGGCACTGAGCCGGGTCGGCGCTATCGACCCGGACGCCGCCGCACTGTTTCGGCGATACGGACCGACCAACAAGGCGCCAACACAGCGCATGTTCGACCGGGCCCCGTCGGATGCCGAGTGGCAGGCGCAGCTGGCCGGACAGACCCGCCTCAACGTCTCCGCTGCCGAAGCGCTCGTCGCGGTGCGCGAAGCTTGGCGGCAAGCCGTACGACCTGCGAAGACCGTCATAAACGGTGAATAAACGATGAGTTCCAAGAATTGATCTTGAAAAACACCCTCTGAAGTGGGGCTGGTGGGGCTGGNGGGGCGGG
>NZ_CACSIP010000033.1 GCF_902705885.1 Mycolicibacterium austroafricanum
GTGGCGGCGGCTCTTCCGGCGGCGGCGGTGGGGGCGCGGTGGTCGTGGTGAATTCATCCTGCACCGGCGGTGCCGACCGGGTCGTCGTCTCGGGCGTCGCCAGATTGTCGGTGCCGGTCCGGGTCACCAGTACCGACACCGAGACGACCAGCGCGACCGCTGCGATGATCGCGACGACACCGACCACCCATGGCCAGCGCGGCGGCGCTTGCGGCTCACCGGGATCGACATCAGGGTCGTAGCTGTCATAGTCGTAGAGCGCCGCGTCCGCAGGCAGGTACGGCGCGCTGACGAACTGTTCGGACTCCGGCGCCGAATACGCCTGGGAGTAGTGATCGGTCTGACCGGTGTCGGTGGGACCGGAAACGGGTCCACCGTCCGAAGAGGCATCGGGTGCCTCCCGGCTGGATTCATCCGCGGAGTGCCGGCCGCCCGGCTCCTCACCTGGGAGTTCCGGACCGCCAGAGTCCCGTCCCGGGGGATTCGGCCCGCTCATCTACGCCTATCCTTCTCGACTGCTGCTCCACCGCCGATGGTGCCGTCAACGGCCCACGGCGCCTGGGCAACACTACCCAACGGAGACACCCGGATCGGACGCCCAACGGGGTCAGCGGGCCAACTCATGCCCGGATTGTGACCTTCCGCCCGAGACACCGAGTACAACGCCGAGGAGCGCGACTCAGTGCTTCTCGGGCCCCGTGTGGTACTCGAAGACCAGGCCGCACACCGTGGCCAGGACAAAACAGACGCCCGCGACGATCAGCCACGGAAGCCACATCGCCATGCCGACCGCGGTGATCGACGCCGAGAGGGCGATGAAGATCGGCCACCAGCTGTGCGGCGGGTAAAAGCCCAGTTCACCCGCACCGTCGGCGATCTCGGCGTCTTCGTAGTCCTCCGGCCGGGTGTCGAGGCGACGTGCGACGAACCGGAAGAACGTACCGATGATCAACGTCAGACCGGTGGTCAACACGAGCGCGGTGGTCCCCGCCCACTCGACACCGCCGGGGGCGAACATCGCTGTCAGAACGGCGTAGAGGACCGACGACAGGGCGAAGAACGCGGTGAGGAACTCGAACAACCGGGCTTCGATATGCATGTGCTGTCCTACCTGCTCGCCTGGGGGATCTGCGGCGCCTGTTCTCCGCGGCGGGTGTCGAACGGTTCGGTGGTGACGGCCAGCGGCGGCTGTCCGATCGACTGGAGCGCCTCGGCGTTGGTCATACCGGCCAGGCGCTGCCCGAGATAGGCCTTGAAGTCATTGGGTTCCACCACGCGCAGCTCGAAGTTCATCATCGAGTGGTAGGTGCCGCACATCTCGGTGCACCGGCCGACGAACGCACCGGTCTGGTCGATCTCGCTGACCTGGAAGACGTTGTCGGAGTTGTTCTCCGCCGGGTTCGGCAACACGTCGCGCTTGAACAGGAACTCCGGTACCCAGAAGCCGTGGATCACGTCGGACGAGGCGATCTGGAACTCGATCCTCTTGCCCGCGGGCACCACCAGCACCGGGATCTCGTTGGACGAGCCCAGCGTCTCGACCTCGTTGAAGTTGAGGTAGCTGCGATCCTCCGGGCTGACCCCGCCGATCGCGCCGACCTGGCCCCCGCCATGGCCGTCGTCGCCGCCTTCGGGGGCGGCCGCCATGGCTTGTTTGCGCTCGTCCTGAGCGCCCTCGTAGCTGTAGGTGCCGTCGAGGAACTCGACCTTCTGGTAACCGAACTTCCAGTTCCACTGGAAGGCGGTGACGTCGATGACGACCTCGGGGTTGGGCTCCTTGTGCAGCATCCGCTCCTGCACCACGACGGTGAAGTAGAACAGCACCGAGATGATCAGGAACGGGGTCACGGTCAGCGCCAGTTCCAGCGGCATGTTGTAGCCGAATTGCCGAGGCAGCTCCGTGTCGTCCTTCTTCTTCCGGTGGAACACCACCGTCCAGAACAACAGGACGTAGACGATCGCACCCACGACCAGCGCGGCGATCAGTGATCCGATCCACAGTTCCCGGTTCAGGTGCGCCTCCGGGGTGATACCCCGGGGCCAGCCGAGACCGAGAACCTCGGACCAGCTGCACCCGCTGAGCAGGACGGTCGTCCCTCCCAGGAGCACGGACAATGCCACCAACTTCAGGCCGCGAGCGGACACGTTGGCGCCTCCTTGAAAGTCATCGGGGCAGTCGGTCGACCGCCCGGCGGTCAGACGACTGCACTGAATACTACGCAGCGTAGACCACCCCACTTGGGTCGAGCGAAGCGACCGGGGAATGTGTCCGGTGCCGGTCCCGGGGAGCCTGCTCGATTAGGCATACTGGCGCGGTGTGCGGACTGCTGGCGCTGGTAACCGATTCCTCCGATGAGGTCTCCCCCACCCTCGTCGACGCGGTGTCCGGCGCCGCCTCCCTGATGCGCCACCGGGGACCGGACGAGCCGGGAACCTGGCACGACGGCCGGGTGGTGCTCGGTTTCAACCGGCTGTCGATCATCGACATCGCCCACAGCCACCAGCCGCTGCGGTGGGGCCCCGACGGCCAGCCCGACCGCTACGTCCTGGTCTTCAACGGCGAGATCTACAACTATCTGGAGCTGCGTGACGCCCTGCGGTCCGAGCACGGGGCGGTCTTCCGCACCGACGGCGACGGTGAGGCGATCCTGGCCGCCTACCACTACTGGGGCACCGAGGCGCTGACGCGACTGCGGGGCATGTTCGCGTTCGCGCTGTGGGACGACGTCGAGCAGGAGTTGTTCTGCGCACGTGATCCGTTCGGCATCAAACCCCTGTTCATGGCCACCGGACCCGGCGGCACCGCCGTGGGCAGTGAGAAGAAGTGCCTTCTCGATGTGGCCGGCCAGCTGGGACTCGACCTCGGCATCGACGACCGCGCGGTGCAGCACTACACGGTGCTGCAGTACGTACCCGAGCCCGAGACACTGCACCGGGGCGTTCAGCGGCTGGAGTCGGGCAGCTATGCGCGGATCCGTCCCGGCGGCCAACCCGAAGTCACCCGGTACTTCACCCCCCGCTTCGATGCCGTGCCGTTCCCCTCGTCCTCTCCCGACGCAGCGCAACGCCGCTACGACGAGATCACCGCGGCGCTCGAGGACTCGGTCGCCAAGCACATGCGCGCCGACGTGACAGTCGGAGCGTTCCTGTCCGGCGGGATCGATTCGACGGCCATCGCCGCGCTGGCGATGCGGCACAACCCGAGGTTGATCACGTTCACCACGGGCTTCGAACGCGAAGGATTCTCGGAAATCGATGTGGCCGTCGCCTCCGCAGAGGCGATCGGCGCCCGCCATGTCACCAAGGTCGTCAGTCAGGCCGAGTTCGTCGCCGCGCTGCCCGAGATCGTCTGGTACCTGGATGAACCCGTCGCCGACCCGGCGCTGGTGCCGCTGTTCTTCATCGCCCGGGAGGCGCGCAAACACGTCAAGGTCGTGCTCTCCGGCGAAGGCGCCGACGAGCTGTTCGGCGGCTACACGATCTACCGGGAGCCGCTGTCGCTCAAGCCGTTCGACTACCTGCCGCCGGGCCTGCGCAAGTCCGTCGGGAAGATGGCTGCGCCGCTGCCGGAGGGCATGCGCGGCAAGAGCCTGCTGCACCGGGGGTCGCTGACCCTCGAGGAGCGCTACTACGGCAATGCGCGCAGCTTCTCCGACGAACAACTGCGGGCGGTGTTGCCCCGGTTCCGCGAAGACTGGACCCACACCGACGTCACCGCGCCGCTCTACACCCAGTCACAGGGTTGGGATCCGGTGGCCCGCATGCAACACATCGACCTGTTCACCTGGTTACGCGGCGACATCCTGGTCAAGGCCGACAAGATGACGATGGCCAATTCCCTGGAACTGCGGGTGCCATTTTTGGACCCCGAGGTCTTCGCGGTGGCGTCGCGGCTGCCGTACGACCAGAAGATCACCCGGACCACCACCAAGTACGCACTGCGGCGGGCGCTGGAGCCCGTCGTGCCCGCACATGTCCTCAATCGTCCGAAGCTCGGCTTCCCGGTACCGATCCGGCATTGGCTGCGCGCAGGCGAACTGCTGGACTGGGCGCACGAGATGATCGGCGGGTCCGCCGCCGGCGACCTGATCGACCTGACCGCGGTCCGGTTGATGCTCGACGAACACCGCCGCGGGACAACCGATCACAGTCGCAGACTGTGGACCGTGCTGATCTTCCTGCTGTGGCACGCCGTCTTCGTGGAGAAGAGCCTCACCCCGCAGATCAGCGAACCGGTCTACCCGGTGCAGCTCTGACCGGTCAGCCGAGCGCCTCGGCGATCTCCCGGCCCGCGTCGGCGCCGTAGGCGTCGCTCAGCCGCGCCACCGCGGCGTCGCGGTCCCAGGACCACTCCTGGGGGCCCGGCGCTTCGAGTACGAGGGTCGCCACCAGGCACGCCAGCTGAGCCGACCGCTCCAGTGACAACCCGGCGTCGCGACCGGTGAGGAACCCGGCGCGGAATGCATCACCGATGCCGGTGGGATCCTGCTTGTGGGTCTCGGGCACCACGTCGACGTGGATGAACGTGCCGTCGCGGCCGACCAGATCGACGCCCTTCTCACCCAGCGTGGTGATCCGCATCTGGATCTGCTTCATCACCTCGGCCTCCGACCACCCGGATTTCTGCAGCAGCAGATCCCATTCGTAGTCGTTGGTGAACAGGTAGGTGGCGCCGTCGATCAACCGGCGGATCTCCTCACCCGACAGCCGGGCCAACTGCTGGCTCGGGTCCGCGGCGAACGGCAGTCCGAGCGACCGGCATTCCTCGGTGTGGAGGAACATCGCGTCCGGATCGTTGGCGCCGATGATGGTCAGGCTCGGCGATCCGGTCCGCTCGAGCATGTCGGCGAGCTTGATGTTGCGGGCCTCCGACATCGCTCCCGGATAGAACGAGGCGATCTGGGCCATGTCGTCGTCAGTGGTGCACACGAACCTCGCCGTGTATGCCGACTCGGAGACCCGCACCTCCTCGCAGTTCACGCCGTGCGAGGTGAGCCATCCGCGGTAGTCGTCGAAGTCTCTGCCGACGGCCCCCACCAAAACGGGGTCACCGCCGAGCACGCCCATCGCGAACGCCATGTTCCCCGCGACGCCGCCGCGGTGCACCACCAGGTCGTCGACGAGGAAGCTCAGCGACACCTTCTGCAGGTGGTCGGCGAGGAGCTGCTCGGAGAACCGCCCCGGGAATCGCATCAAATGATCGGTCGCGATCGATCCGGTCACCGCAATGGTCACGCAATTCCACCCTTCATGGTCATCACCCTGCGCGGGCTGGACGAGCCGCACAGACGAACGTCGTTCACCCTAGTGTCGACCATGGCAGGCACGCTCCGTCGGCCCCGTGGTCGGCTGTCACGGCACCGGGGTACCTCGATCCGTTGCGCTAACCTGCCTACAGGTGCCTGCCGCGCCCCCCGAGGGCAATGAGACGGCACAGACTCCGTTCGACATCCGAATCCGACATTCCTGGGAGCAAGTACATGACTGGTCCGTATCCGCCCCAATACGGCGCTGGACCGGTCGGGCGGCAGTCACAACCCGGGTACCCGGACTCGTTTGTGCAGCAGTACCCGCCCATGGCCGGCCATCCCCCTCCGGGCCAGACGCAGCCCTATCCCGACGGCGGCATCAACGCCACCTATCCGGGGATGCTGCCGCCGCCGGTGCAGTATCCGCCCCGCAGGCGCCGCAAATGGATCATCGCCGCCGTGGCGGTGCTGCTGGTCGCCGTCGTCGTCGGTGTGGTCGCGGTGGTGACGCTGACCGGCGGGCGCGCCGAGGAAACCTCGGGTGGGCAGCTGACCGAGGCCTCAGCACAGGCCGCGATCCAGGAGTACCTGGACGCGCTGTCCGACGGCGACGACGAGACGGTGGCCCGCCACACGCTGTGCGGGCTGTTCGACGCCGCCAAGGAGCGCCGCGCCGACCTCGCGCTCGCCAGCCTGTCCAGTGAAGCCTTCCGCAAGCAGTACAGCGTCGCCGAAGTGATCTCGATCGACAAGATGGTGCGGTGGTCGCCGATGCAGGCCCAGGTGCTCTTCACGATGGAGGTGGAGCCGGCGCGCAACGCCAGGGGCTCACAGCCCGAGGACGGCGAGGAACAGGCCATCGCCCAGTTGTTGTCACTGGACAACGAGATCCTGGTGTGTTCCTACCTGCCGCGGACAGCCGGTCAGTACTGACCGGCTACCGCGGCGGCGCTGGGATCAGTTGAACGAATCGCCGCAGGCGCAGGACCCGCTGGCGTTCGGGTTGTCGATCGTGAAGCCCTGCTTCTCGATGGTGTCGACAAAATCGATGCTGGCGCCCTGCACGTAGGGGGCACTCATCCGGTCCACGGTGAGGGCGATACCGCCGAACTCGACCGTCAGATCCCCGTCGAGGGTGCGGTCGTCGAAGAACAGGTTGTAGCGCAGCCCAGCGCACCCGCCCGGCTGTACGGCGATACGCAGCGCCAGGTCGTCGCGACCCTCCTGGTCCAACAGTGCCTTGGCTTTCGCCGCTGCGGCATCCGTCAGGATCACGCCGTGGGCGTCGGTGGCTGACTCGGCCTGTGGGTCTGTCTGCACTGCCGACTCGTCCTGAACAGTCATGGAATCTCCTGTGTGGATGTTTGTGGGTGAAGGCCCTCCTACCCATGCAAGGGGGATAGCTCCACTGTGTCAACGGTACCTTGTTCCGCGGGTATTCCCCATCTGTCACCAGGTCCGCGCCCCACCTGCGGGGACGTCACGGATACGCCGCCGCGACCGCGGTGGTCAGCCCGGTGAGCTGGTTGGCCGCATCCTCGATCGCGCGTTGCACGGACCCGGCGTGGTCGGTGATGGAGTACGCGGCCGTGATCCCGGCGGCCTGCAGCGCGGCCGGATCCAGCGTGACCTGGCCTGCCAGCACCAGCACCGGGGTCCGTCTGGCTGCGGCGCCGCCGGCCAGCGCGCTGACGACCTTGCCGTGCAGCGACTGGTCGTCGAAGCGTCCCTCACCGGTGATGACCAGGTCGGCGGTGGCGACATCGTCGTGCAGGGCGGTGTGTTCGGCGATGATCGCCGCTCCGGACTCGCGTCGACCGCCCAGGGCGATCAGTGCCGCGCCGATGCCCCCAGCGGCACCGGCGCCGGCCTCGTCGCTGACGTTTCGGCCCGCGGCGGCGTTGAGTTCCTCGGCCCACCGGCTGAGACGTTCCTCGAGCACCGCGACGGTGTCCGGGTCGGCACCCTTCTGCGGCCCGAACACGGCCGCGGCGCCCATCGGGCCGAGGAGGGGGTGTTCGACGTCGCTGGCCGCGATCAGTTCGACGCCGTCGAGCAGCGTCTGCGCTGCGGTCAGCCCGCCCAGCGCCTCGACCATGCAGCGACCGCCGTCGGTGCAGCCGCTGCCACCGAGGCCGACGACGATGCGCTCGGCGCCGGCCGCCCGCGCGGCGGCGATGAGCTGACCCACTCCCCTGCTGTGCGCGGCCAGCGCCGTCTGCACTGTCGGCGGGCCGCCCAGCAGCGCGAGGCCGCACGCCTGCGCACACTCGATGTATGCGGTCACCGGATGCACCGACGGTGCGGCATCGAGCACCCACTGGGCCTCGACCTCCTCGTCCAGTGGCCCGCTCACCCGTTGGGTGTGCACCTGGCCGAGGCGACTGGCAAGCACCTCCACGAAGCCCGGTCCGCCGTCGGACTGCGGGGCCAGGGTGAGCCGGTCTTCGGGGCGCGATGCACCCCAGCCCTGGGCGATGAATCGAGCCGCTTCCACGGCGGTCAGGCTGTCGCCGAAGCAGTCCGGCGCGATCAGCACGTTCAAGCCCGCCATGACCGCAGACTATGACGTCGGCGGACGAGCCGCAGCCCGGACGGGGTGCTTGCGTCCGCGGCCCGAGAAGTAACCTGGCAGTGTGAAACTGCTGGGCCGCAAAAAAGACGACTCCGAGGGGTCGGGAGACGCTCACAAGGGCGTCTCCGGAGACCGTGCCGACGGCACGCCGGCCGGCACGTCCGGCCAGCGCGTCACGACGCCCCCCAAGGGCAAGCCGACACCCAAGCGCAGCGACGCGAGCCGCAAGCGCGGCCCGGTCGCGCCCGCGCCGTTGACCGCGGCCGAAGCCCGGCGGCGCCGCAAGGAACTGGGTGGGCCGAAGTTGTCTCGCGAGGAGAAGAAGACGCAGCGCGCCGAGCGGCGGTCGGAGATGTCTCGGCGCCGCGAGAAGATGATGGCGGGCGAGGACGCCTACCTGTTGCCGCGCGACCGCGGCGAGGTCCGGCGTTATGTGCGCGATGTGGTCGACTCCCGGCGCAATCTGCTCGGTTTGTTCATGCCGGCGGCGCTCGGTCTGATCTTCGTGATGCTGGCGGTGCCGTCGGTGCAGGTGCAGCAGATGCTGTCGCCCGCGATGCTGGTGCTGGTACTGGTGATGGTGATCGACGGCTTCGTGCTGGGCCGCAAGGTCAACCGTCTGGCGGACGAGAAGTTCCCGGACAACACCGAGACGGGGTGGAAGCTGGGATTCTACGCCTCCAGCCGGGCCTCGCAGCTGCGTCGGATGCGCGCGCCGCGACCTCAGGTCGAGCGCGGCGACCGCGTCGTGTGACGTACTTCCCCGCCGTACCCGCGCCCGACGCCGACACCGCGGCTGCCGCGCGGCAGCGGCAGACCCGGTTGACCAAACCGCGGGGCTCGCTGGGCCGGCTGGAAGAGCTGGCTGCGTGGGTGGCCGCCTGCCAGGGCGAATGCCCCCCGCGACAGTTCCAGCGCGCCCGGGTCGTGGTGTTCGCCGGCGATCACGGCGTGACGGCCGCGGGCGTGTCCGCATACCCGGCCGAGGTGACCGCGGCGATGGTGGCGAACATCGATGCCGGTGGTGCCGCGGTGAATGTGCTCGCGACGTTGGCCGGCGCCGGCGTCCGGGTCGTCGACATCGCCGTGGACACCGCAGACCCGTTGTCGCCGGCGATCGGCGTTCACCGGGTCCGCCGCGGCAGCGGCAACATCGCCGTCGAGGACGCCTTGTCGCCGACCGAGGTGGTCGAGGCCATCGAGGCGGGCCGCCGGATCGCCGACGAGGAGGTCGACGCCGGTGCGGATCTGCTGATCGCCGGCGATATGGGCATCGGCAACACCACCCCGGCGACCACCTTGGTGGCCGCGCTGACCGACACCGAACCGGTCGCAGCGGTGGGCAGGGGCACCGGCATCGACGACGCCGGCTGGGCGCGCAAGACGTCCGCTGTTCGCGACGCGCTGTACCGGACACGTCGGATCACTGCGGATCCGATTGCGTTGCTGCGGATCTGCGCCGGCGCCGACCTGGCGGCGATGACCGGATTCTGCGCTCAGGCCGCGGTCCGGCGCACCCCGGTGCTGCTCGACGGCGTCGTGGTGACCGCTGCCGCACTGGCGGCCGAACGCCTGGCGCCCGGGGCCAGGCAGTGGTGGCAGGCCGGGCACCGATCCACCGAGCCGGCGCATTCGCTGGCCCTGCGCGATCTGGACCTAGAGCCCATCGTCGAGCTCGGGATGCGGCTGGGCGAGGGCACCGGCGCGCTGGTCGCGCTGCCCGTGCTGCGCGCCGCCGTCGGCACGCTGGCATCGATGGCGACCTTCGAGGAAGCCGGAATAGACGCATGATCGGTTCTGTCGCAGGCGCTTTCGCGTTCGCGACGGTTCTACCGACGCCGGCCGCCCGCCGGGTGCACATCGGCCGCGGCGTGATGACCGCGCTGCCGATCGCCGGGGCCGCTCTGGGGGCACTGGCCGCTGCCGTGCTGTGGACGGGCACGCAGGCCTTCGGTGCGGGCAGCGCGCTGGCCGGTGCACTGGCGGTGGCGGTGCTGCTGGTGGCCACCCGCGGACTGCATATCGACGGCCTGTCCGACACCGCCGACGCGCTGGGTTGTTACGGCCCGCCGGAACGCGCGCTGGCGGTGATGCGCGACGGTTCGGCGGGGCCGTTCGGCGTTGCGGCGGTGACGGTGACGATCGTCGTGCAGTCCCTGGCCTTCGCCCAGACCCACTGGCCGGCGGTGTTCGTCGCTGTCCTGGCGGGTCGGGTCGCAGCGGTCGCCGCGTGCCGCCGCTCGGTCCCGGCGGCGCAGGGCAGCGCCCTGGGCGGGCAGGTGGCCGGTACCCAGCCGGCGTGGGTGGTGGCCGCGTGGGTGTGCGCGGTCGCCGGCCTGGCGGTCCCGGTGGGTGCGCAGCTGTGGCAGGGACCGCTGGTGGTGCTGATCGCGCTCGGGTGCAGCGCCGCGCTGGTGGCGCACTGCGTGCGGCGGTTCGGCGGTGTCACCGGTGACGTGCTGGGGGCCGCTGTGGAGGTGACGACGACGGTCGCCGCCGTCGGATTGGCGATCGGCGGCTAGGACCTCTCTGGGACCTCGCCTAGGAGAGCGTGGCCATCCACCCGTGCGTGTCGGCGAAGGTGCCCCGCTGGATACCGGTCAACGTGTCGCGCAGCGCCATGGTGATCTCCCCGGGCTCACCATCGGCGACGGTGAACTCGCCTTCGGTGTGCTTGACGTGCGACACCGGGGTGATGACGGCGGCGGTGCCGCACGCGAACACCTCGGTGATCTCACCGGCGGCGGCCTTCTTCTGCCATTCGTCGACGTCGATCTTGCGTTCCTCGACCGCGAAGCCCGCGTCAGTTGCCAACTGCAGCAGCGAGTCCCGGGTGATACCGGGCAACAGCGAACCGGACAGCTCCGGGGTGACCAGCCGGGCGGTGCCGCCGCTGCCGAACACGAAGAACAGGTTCATCCCACCCATTTCCTCGACGTAGCGGCGTTCGGTCGCGTCCAGCCACACCACCTGGTCACACCCCTGCTCGGCTGCTTCGGCCTGCGCCAGCAGCGAGGCGGCGTAGTTGCCGCCGAACTTCGCCGCGCCGGTGCCGCCGGGGCTGGCCCGCACGTACTCGGTGGACAACCACACGCTGACGGGCTTGATACCCCGCGGGAAGTAGGCACCCGCGGGTGAGCCGAGAACCAGGTAGCGGTATTCGTTGGCCGGCCGGACCCCCAGCCCGGGTTCGGTGGCGAAGATGAACGGCCGCAGATAGAGCGATTCCTCACCGCCCGCGGGCGGCACCCAGGCGGCGTCGACCGCGATCAGCTGCCGCAGCGACTCGATGAACAACTCCTCCGGCAGCTCGGGGATGGCAAGCCGGCGCGCCGATCTCCGCAACCGGGCGGCATTGGCTTCGGGACGGAACGAGACGATGGATCCATCGCCCCAGCGGTAGGCCTTCAGCCCCTCGAAAACCTCCTGCGCGTAGTGCAGGACGATGGCCGACGGATCCAATTCGATGGGTCCGTACGGAAGCACCTGCCGGTCGTGCCACCCACGGTCGGCGCTGTAGGCGACCGACACCATGTGGTCGGTGTGGAACTTCCCGAAACCCGGGCTGGCCAGGATCTCGGCACGTACCTCATCGCTCGCCGGAGTCGCATTGCGATCGACGGTGAACTCGAGGCCTTCAGTCATGAAAGCGATTGTATAACCGGGGGCCAGCGGATTTAGCGGGTCCGGGTGTCGACGAACGGCGGCTTGACGACTTCGCATTCGATCATCCGTCCGCGCACGTCGACGGCGACCCGTTGACCGTCGGCGATCCCGGCTGCGGTGTCGATCAGAGCGAGCGCGATGCCGACTTTCAGTGTCGGAGAAAAGGTTCCCGACGTGGTGATGCCGATCGGCGTCTGCCCGTCGAGAACCGTCTGGTCGCCGCGCAGCACGCCCCGCCCGAGTGCCCGCAGACCCCGCAGTGTCCGTCGTGGACCGGCTTCCTTCTCCGCCAGCAGCGCGTCGCGGCCCCAGAACGCATCCTTCTTCCACCCGACTGCCCAACCGCAGCGCGCCTGCAGCGGGGAGATGTCCAGTGACAGCTCGTGGCCGTGCAGCGGATAGCCCATCTCGGTGCGCAGCGTGTCGCGCGCTCCCAGCCCGGCAGGCTGGCCGCCGGCCGCGGTGACGGCCTCGACCAGCGCGTCGAACACCACCGCCGCCTGATCCCAGTCCGGCAGCAACTCGTAGCCGTGCTCGCCGGTGTAACCGGTGCGGCACACCCGGACGTCGACCCCGCCGAACACCGCGTCGGCATAGCCCATGTAGTCCATGTCGGTGGGCAGCCCGAGCCCGCCGACAACCTCGGCCGACCTGGGCCCCTGCACGGCCAGAACGGCGCGTGAGCGGTGCTCGTCGGTGACGGTGACGCCGTCGGGCGCGCGCTCGGCCAGCGCGGCGACCACGGCGGCGGTGTTGGCGGCGTTGGGGACCAGGAAGATCTCGTCGTCGGAGACGTAGTAGGCGATCAGATCGTCGATCACGCCGCCCGAGTCGGTGCAGCACAGCGTGTACTGCGCCTTGCCCGGCCCGATACGGCGCAGGTCGTTGGTGAACGCGGAGTTGACGAACTCCGCCGCCCCCGGACCTTTCACCAGCGCTTTTCCGAGGTGGCTGACGTCGAACAGACCCACCGCGCTGCGAGTGGCGTTGTGTTCGGCGACGGTGCCGGCGTAGGACACGGGCATCAGCCAGCCGCCGAACTCGGCGAAGCTCGCGCCGAGTTCGCGGTGACGGTTCTCCAGGGGGCCGGCCAGCAGGTTGTCACTCACGCCGAACCACACTAGTAGCCCAGTGGTTAGGGTGAATCCCCGTGAGCACTCCAGCGGGTTACCAGCCCCCCTCCGTCGCCGTCGCGACCGCCCTGCCCAAGCGCAACGTCGATTCTTCGGTCCTGATCGTGCCGGTCGTCACCGCCGGTGACGACGAGGAGGCGAAGGCTCAGGTGGTCGCCAGCCCGTACCTCGACGCCGAGGCCGTCGGCGCGATCGAGGTGGCGCTCAAGGCGCTGGGCGCCAAGGGCGGCTCCGAACAGGTCACCCGGGTGGTGGCGCCGTCGCTGCCGGTGAGCAGTGTGCTGGCGGTCGGGTTGGGCAAGAACCGCGACAGCTGGTCGGCGGAGACGATCCGGCGGGCTGCCGGTGTGGCTGCACGCTCACTGACCGGTGTGGAGACTGTTTTCACCACGCTGTCGGATCTCGATCTCGAGGCGGCGGTCGAGGGGCTGATCCTGGGCGCCTACCGGTTCACCGACTTCCGCAGCGCCAAGTCCGCTCCGAAAGACCGGGGGTTGCGCAAGATCACGGCGCTGACCCCGGACACGAAGTCGCCGACCAAGGAGACCGCCGCCCGGGCGGAGGCGATCGCGTCGGCTGTCGCGATCGCGCGGGATTTTGTGAACACCCCGCCCAGCCACCTCTTCCCGGCCGAATTCGCCAACCGGGCAAAGGCTTTGGGTGAGGCGTCCGGCCTGGAGGTCGAAGTGCTCGACGAGAAGACTCTCGCCAAGGAGGGCTACGGCGGGGTCGTCGGAGTCGGCAAGGGCTCGTCACGGCCACCGCGTCTGGTGCGGCTGACCCACAAGGGCGGGAAGGGCAAGAAGCCGAAGAAGGTCGCGCTGGTCGGCAAGGGCATCACCTTCGACACCGGCGGCATCTCGATCAAGCCGGCCGCGAACATGCACCACATGACCTCGGACATGGGCGGCGCAGCGGCCGTCATCGCGACGGTGGTGCTGGCGGCACGGCAGCAACTGCCGGTCGACGTGATCGCCACCGTGCCGATGGCCGAGAACATGCCCTCGTCCACTGCCCAGCGCCCCGGGGACGTGTTGACCCAGTACGGCGGCATCACCGTCGAGGTGCTCAACACCGACGCGGAGGGCCGGTTGGTGCTGGCGGACGCGATCGTGCGGGCGTGTGAGGACGGACCCGACTACCTGATCGAGACCTCGACGCTGACGGGCGCGCAGACGGTGGCGTTGGGCACCCGCACCCCCGGGGTGATGGGCAGCGAGGAGTTCCGTGACCGCGTCGCCGAGATCTCCCAGGGGGTCGGCGAGAACGGCTGGGCAATGCCGCTGCCCGAGGAGCTCAAGGACGACCTGAAGTCGACGGTCGCCGATCTGGCCAATGTCAGCGGCTCCCGCTACGCCGGCATGTTGGTGGCGGGCACCTATCTGCGGGAGTTCGTCGCTGACGGCGTCCAGTGGGCGCACATCGACGTCGCGGCCCCCGCGTACAACTCCAGCGGGCCGTGGGGCTACACCCCCAAAGGCGGAACGGGGGTGCCGACGCGCACCATGTTCGCGGTGCTCGAGGACATCTGCGAGAACGGTTGAGGGCGCTACAGGACGTTTCCGCCGCGCGCCCCGCTGCGCATCGCCGGCGGCGCCGCATGGGCGAGGCCGTAGAGGACGTACGCCTCCGGGGTGACCGGCCGGATCGCCTTGTTCGACTTCACCGCGGCGACGATGGCCTTGGCGACCTTCTCCGGACCGTACCGGCGCACCCCGAATCCTCTCCGTGCCCGGCCGCGGACCTTCTCGGCGTCGTGGCTGCGGGCCTCCGGTAGCGAGAAGCGGGTGGTCTCGACGATGTTGGTCCCGATGACGCCGGGACAGATGGTGGTCAGCCCGATGCCGGCCGAATCCAGTTCGGCACGTAGACAATCGGAGAACATGTAGACCGCCGCCTTGGATGTGCAGTAGGCGTTCATCACGTTGACCGGGGTGTAGGACGCCATCGACGCGACGTTGACGATGTGGCCTCCGGTCCCGCGCTCGGCGAGGCGTGTGGCGAATGACCTACAGCCGTTGACCACACCGCCGAAGTTGATGTCGAGCACCCGGTCGAACTCCTCGGCCGGGGTGTCGAGGAAGAATCCGGCGTGTCCCACACCCGCGTTGTTGACCACGATGTCGGGCACCCCGTGCTCGGTGCACACCCGTTCGGCGAAGTTCTCGACCGCCGCCGCGTCGGCGACGTCGACGGTGTAGCTGGGCGCCTGCGCACCGACCGCGGCGAGCAGCCGGGCGGTTTCGTCGAGCGCGGGTTGGTCGACATCACTGATCACCACGTCGGCGCCGTCGCGGGCGAACGCCAGCGCGGTCTCACGGCCGATGCCGCTACCCGCGCCGGTGACCGAGACCAGCATGTCGCCGAATGGCTTACGGAGGCGGCCGACCTGTGCCCGCAACAGCTCCCGCGCGGCCGGAGCACCTTCGAGATGGTCGACGAGTTGAGCGACCGATCGTGCGAGCACCTGCGGATGGGAGGTGGGTGACCCGTGTCCGGCCTTGATGTCGCGACGCCACAACTGCGGCACCCAGCCCGCGACGTCGTCGTAGAAGTGCGGCCGGATGTAGGGGTCGAGGGTGTTGACGATGAGCTGCACCGGCACCTCGACGCTGAGCTCGCGAGGCGCTGTCCGGGCGCCGGCGACGGTGCCCACGAAGTTGGCGCGGTACATCTTCACCGGCACCGACCGGGGCAGCGCCGCCGCCAGCGTGGCGAGCTGGCCCAGCCCCCGCAGGAACCGCCGCGGGCGATACGGCCGGCTCAGCGTGTCGACGATGTAGCGGTTCACGTGATGGTGGCTCGGCCCCGAGACGGAGGTCAGCGACGCGACCCGGTCGGCGGAACCGGGTCGGGTGAGGAACTCCCAGACCCCGGTCGAGCCCCAGTCGTGGGCCAGGACATGCACGGCACTGCCCGGGGACACGTCGTCGATGACGGCGGCGAAGTCATCGGCGAAACGTTGCATCGTGTAGGCCGAGGTCGCTTTGGGGGCAGTGGAATCGCCGGCGCCGCGGTTGTCGTAGCGGATGATCCGGTACCTGGCCTCGAGCAGTGGCACCACCGAATCCCACACGCGGTGGGTGTCGGGATGCCCGTGCGCCAGCACCAGGGTCGGCCCATTCGCACTGCCTTCTTCGTGGACCGCGATACGCACACCATCGCTGGTCTCGACAAACCGCCGCGTCATGACACCTCCGCGAGCGGACACTACTAGCGGCCTTCCAGCTCCTCGCGTTGGGCGCGCTTGCGCTGGATCCGCCGGCGCGCGTCGTAGTCGCGCATCCGCTGCGGGTAGCCCACCTTCTGGACGTCGTACACCGGGATCTTCAACCGGTCGGACAGGCGGCGCGCCCCGGCGTCTCCCCCGGCCTTGCGCCGGGTCCATTCGCCATCAGCGGCCACCAGCACGACGGTCACCTCGGTGACAGTGGTCTTCGGTTCGACGAAGGCCTCCACGCCGATGTGCTCGGCGACCCATTGCTGCAGGTAACGAAGATCCGCCGCCGGATCGCTTGCCGCTGCGCGACCTGCGCCACGCCGACGGCGAAGCTTGTCGAACAGTCCCACTTGGGGTTGCTCCTTTCCCGGCTTCCGGGCGCTCGCTGGATTTCGTGCCTCGTTTCGATAGTGCCAGAGAGTGAAGTACCCCCGTCCGCGGCGAAACGTGACAGTGGACGTGACAGGATAGGAAGCGACACTTCAAGACCTGCGACTGACCGTGCAAGGGAGCCACGACATATGGCCATCTCCGTTCAGATGCCCGCACTCGGCGAGAGCGTTACCGAGGGGACAGTCACCCGCTGGCTCAAGCAAGAGGGCGACACTGTCGAGACGGATGAGCCCTTGCTGGAGGTGTCGACCGACAAGGTCGACACCGAGATTCCGTCACCGGCCGCGGGCGTGTTGAAGAAGATCGTCGCCCAGGAGGACGACACCGTCGAGGTCGGCGGCGAACTGGCGGTCATCGGCGATGCCGACGACGACAGCGACAGCGGTGACGACGGCAGCGGTGGTGACGAAGCCGAAGCCCAAGCCCAGGACGAACCGGAACCCGAGCCGGAACCCGAGCCGGAACCCGAGCCGGAACCCGAACCCGAGTCGAAGCCCGCGGCCAAGTCGTCGGGCAAGTCGGGTTCGGGAGGTTCCGCGACGCCGGTGCTGATGCCCGAGTTGGGCGAGTCCGTCACCGAGGGAACGGTGACCCGGTGGTTGAAGAAGGTCGGCGACAGCGTCGAGGTGGACGAGCCGCTGGTCGAGGTGTCCACCGACAAGGTGGACACAGAGATCCCGTCGCCGGTGGCCGGCACGCTGGTGTCGATCACCGCCGAGGAGGACGACACCGTCGAGGTCGGCGGTGAGCTCGCCAAGATCGGCGACGAGGATGCCGCCGGCTCCGACGAGCCGGAGCCCGAACCCGAACCGGAACCCGAGCCCGAGCCCGAGCCCGAGCCCGAGCCCGAGCCCGAGAAGGAGTCCAAGCCCGAGCCGGCCAAGGAATCCAAGCCGGAACCGAAGCCCGAGCCCGAAACCAAGCCAGAGCCCAAACCGGCTGCGGCGGAAGAGTCGAGCAGCGACAGCGGCCCGTACGTCACCCCGCTGGTGCGCAAGCTGGCCAACGAGAACGACGTCGATCTCGCCGCGGTCAAGGGCACCGGGGTGGGTGGCCGCATCCGCAAGCAGGATGTGCTCGCAGCAGCCGACGAGAAGAAAGCTGCGAAAGACGCCCCGACCGACACGGACAAGCCGGCACCCGCCGCCGAAGCGCCCGCGAAGTCGTCGACGACGGCTCCTGCGCCCGAGGCCGCGCTGGCCCACCTTCGCGGAACCACGCAGAAGGCCAACCGGATCCGCCAGATCACCGCGAAGAAGACACGCGAGTCGCTGCAGGCGACCGCCCAGTTGACCCAGACGCACGAAGTCGACATGACCAAGATCGTGTCGCTGCGGTCGAAGGCGAAGGCGAAGTTCGCCGAGCGCGAAGGTGTCAACCTCACCTACCTGCCGTTCATCGCCAGGGCGGTCATCGATGCGCTGAAGATCCACCCCAACGTCAACGCGAGCTACAACGAGGACGCCAAGGAGATCACCTACTACGACGCCGAACACCTCGGCTTCGCGGTGGACACCGAGCAGGGTCTGCTGTCGCCGGTGATCAAGAACGCCGGCGACCTGTCGCTGGGCGGGCTGGCCCGGGCGATCGCCGACATCGCGGCGCGGGCACGTTCGGGTGATCTCAAGCCCGACGAACTGTCCGGCGGCACGTTCACCATCACCAACATCGGCAGCCAGGGAGCCCTGTTCGACACCCCGATCCTGGTTCCGCCGCAAGCGGCGATGCTGGGCACCGGGGCGATCGTCAAGCGGCCACGGGTCATCGTCGACGAGTTCGGCAACGAGTCGATCGGTGTGCGGTCGGTGTGCTACCTACCGCTGACCTATGACCACCGCCTGGTCGACGGCGCGGACGCCGGTCGCTTCGTCACCACGATCAAACGTCGTCTCGAAGAGGGCGCGTTCGAGGCAGATCTGGGCCTGTAGCAGCAGTGTCGATGCCCTCAGATTCGGTCATCGCCATCGCCGGATCCTCCGGTCTGATCGGTACCGCGCTGGTTTATGCGCTGCGCGCCACAGATCACCGGGTGCTGCGCATCGTGCGGCGCACCCCGGCGACGGCCGACGAGCTGTACTGGAATCCCGCTTCCGGCGAGTTCGATCCCGGCCTGCTCGGCGGAGTCGACGCCGTGGTCAATCTGTGCGGCGTCAACGTCGGCGAGAAGCGCTGGTCAGGAGCGTTCAAGCAGAGTCTGCGGGACAGCCGGATCGGACCGACCGAGGTGTTGTCCCACGCCGTCGTCGACGCCGGCGTGCCCGTGCTGATCAACGCGAGCGCAGTCGGTTACTACGGCGACACCGGCAACCACTCGGTGGACGAGACCGCCGCTCCGGGGAGCAATTTCCTGGCTAGGCTCACAGTGGACTGGGAGGCCGCGACCGCACCAGCCGCAGAGGCGGGTGTGCGGGTGGTGCTGACCCGCACCGGGCTGGTGATGGCTCCGTCCGGGGGCATGCTGAGCCGGCTCAAGCCGCTGTTCCTGCTGGGCCTCGGCGCGAGGTTGGGCAATGGTCGCCAGTATCTGCCGTGGATCAGCCTCGAGGACCAGGTGCGTGCGTTGCTGTTCGCGATCACCCACGACGAGCTGTCCGGACCGGTCAATTTCACCGGGCCCGCGCCGGTCACCAACGCCGAGTTCACCACCGCGCTCGGCCGGACCGTGAACCGGCCGACCCCGTTGATGGTTCCCGGTTTCGCACTGCGCGCGGTGCTGGGAGAATTCGCCGAGGAGGGACTGTTGGGCGGCCAGCGCGCGATCCCCGCGGCACTGGAGCGCGCCGGTTTCCGGTTCCGCCACAACACCATCGGCGAGGCCCTGGCGTTCGCCACCGCGCCCAAAGGGCACTGAGGAGTACCGTCGACCTGATGGTGGCATCGATCCGCTCGGGCACCTCGCCGGTGCAGGTGCTGCGCCTGGGCACCCTCGACTACCGGTCCGCCTGGGACCGGCAGCGTGAGCTGGCCGAGGCCCGCGCCGCCGGCGGCCCTGACACCCTGCTGCTGCTGCAGCATCCCCCGGTGTACACCGCGGGCCGGCGCACCCTGGCTCACGAACGGCCGGACGCTGCCGGCCCCGCAGACACGCCGGTCGTCGAGACCGACCGCGGCGGCAAGATCACCTGGCACGGCCCCGGGCAGCTCGTCGGGTACCCGATCATCGGCCTGGCCGAGCCGCTGGATGTGGTCAAATTCGTTCGGCGACTTGAGGATTCGTTGATCGCGGTGTGCGCCGACCTGGGCCTGCGGACAGGCCGGGTCGAGGGCCGGTCCGGCGTTTGGGTCCCGGCCGACACCCGTCCGGCGCGCAAGGTGGCAGCGATCGGGATCAGGGTGGCCCGGGCGACGACACTGCACGGCTTCGCGCTGAACTGCGATTGTGACCTCAGTGCCTTCAGCTCCATCGTGCCGTGCGGCATCGCCGACGCCGGGGTCACGTCGCTGACCGCGGAACTGGGCCGCACGGTCAGGGTCGACGACGTCATCGACCGGGTCGCCGAGGCGGTGTGCGACGTACTCGACGGACGGCTCGACACCGGCCGTATCAGCGGCCACGCAGTACCATCGACACAGTGACTGTCGATCCCGGAAACCGCAAACTGCTCAGGCTCGAGGTGCGCAACGCGCAGACGCCGATCGAGCGTAAGCCGTCGTGGATCAAGACCAGGGCCAAGATGGGCCCGGAGTACACCGAACTGAAGGCACTGGTGCGCCGCGAGGGCCTGCACACGGTGTGTGAGGAAGCAGGCTGCCCCAACATCTACGAGTGCTGGGAAGACCGCGAAGCCACCTTCCTGATCGGCGGTGAGCAGTGCACCCGGCGCTGCGACTTCTGCCAGATCGACACCGGCAAGCCAGCCGAACTGGACCGCGACGAGCCGCGCAGGGTGGCTGAGAGTGTGCAGGCGATGGGGCTGCGCTACTCGACGATCACCGGGGTGGCCCGTGACGACCAGCCCGACGGCGGCGCCTGGCTGTACGCCGAGACGGTTCGCCAGATCAAGGCACTCAACCCCAACACCGGCGTGGAGTTGCTGATCCCCGACTTCAACGCCGAGCCCGACCTGCTCGAACAGGTCTTCGCCTCCCGGCCGGAGGTGCTGGCGCACAACGTCGAGACGGTGCCGCGCATCTTCAAGCGGATCCGGCCCGGGTTCCGGTACGAGCGCAGCCTGTCGGTGCTCACCAGCGCCCGCGATTACGGCTTGGTGACCAAGAGCAACCTCATCCTCGGTATGGGAGAGACGCCCGAGGAGGTGCGTGCCGCGCTGCGTGACCTGTACGAGGCGGGCTGCGACATCGTCACCATCACCCAGTACCTGCGGCCGTCGGCCCGCCACCATCCCGTCGAGCGGTGGGTGCATCCCGACGAGTTCGTCCAACACGAGCAGTACGCGGTCGGGCTGGGCTTCCCGGGCGTGCTGGCCGGACCCCTGGTGCGCTCGTCGTACCGGGCGGGCAGGCTCTATGCGCAGACGATCGCGTCCCGTCCCGCCGGAGCGGCCGCGGCGGCGGCATCGGACTCCGTATCCTGAGCTGATGGCGAAATCGCGTAACCCGGCGGAAGTGAAGGCGGCGAAGGCTGAGGCCAAGGCCGCCCGCAAGGCAGCTTCCAAGCAACGCCGCAGTCAGCTGTGGCAGGCATTCCAGATCCAGCGCAAAGAGGACAAGCGGCTCCTGCCGTACATGATCGGTGTGTTCGTGCTGATCGTGGGCGCCTCGGTGGCCTCGGGGCTGTACGCCGGCGGGTTCACGATGTACATGATGATCCCGCTCGGCGTGCTGCTGGGCGGGCTGGTGGCCTTCATCATCTTCGGCCGCCGCGCCCAGAAGTCGGTGTATCGCAAGGCCGAGGGCCAGACCGGTGCAGCCGCCTGGGCGCTGGAGAACCTGCGCGGTAAGTGGCGGGTCACCCCCGGGGTGTCGGCCACCGGTCACTTCGACGCCGTGCACCGGGTGATCGGCCGACCGGGTGTGATCTTTGTCGGGGAGGGTTCGGCCGCTCGCGTCAAGCCGCTTCTGGCGCAAGAGAAGAAGCGCACCGCCCGGCTGGTGGGCGATGTCCCGATCTACGACATCGTGATCGGCAACGGTGACGGCGAGGTGCCGCTGTCCAAGCTGGAACGGCACCTGGGCAAGCTCCCGGCCAACATCACGGTCAAGCAGATGGACTCGCTGGAGTCCCGGCTTGCGGCGCTGGGCACCAAGGTCGGCCCGGCGGCGATGCCCAAGGGCCCGATGCCCGCCGGCGCGAAGATGCGCGGCGTGCAGCGCACCGTCCGGCGCAAGTGACCTAGCTCGGCATGTAGCTGACCGCAGTCGCCCGGGAACAGATGTGCACTGCGTGCGAATGGGCCCCGCACTTCGCCTCTTTCGGGCGCGGTGGCCGCGGACGCCTGACCCGCCGGAAGCTGTTGCGGACGTGCCGCTCTGATCGTGCTTGACAAGAACATCTTCGACATCGATCCCCACGACATCCACAGCGCGACGGTGATGTTGACGATGATGAACGGGAAGCTCTTCCACGAGCAGTGAGACGGCTACCGGCGAACGACGGCCGTCTTGGTCGCGAGGTCGTGCAGGCCGCGCAGGTCGGAGTCGGTGAACAGTGCCGGGATGACGAGCGTGATCAGCAGTCCCCGCGCCAGCGCACGTCCCGACCCCACGTGGGTTCGGTTGTCGACGGCCGCCACCCGCAGTCCCAGGGCCAGCTGACCCGGCGTGAAGCCGAACAGGCGCACCGAGACGACGCCCATCACCAGCCAGATGACCAGCACAGCCGTCGACAGCATCGGCTGGCTCAACAGGCCCAACGCGATGGCCAGCCCCGCAAGCCCGTAAGACACCAGCCAGTCGACGCACAGAGCGGCGATGCGACGGCCGAATCGGGCGATCGACCCGGGCCCGGTCTGGGGCAGACCGAGCCGTTCGCCCGGGTAGGCGCCGACGCCGACGCCGGGTTGAGAAGGGTCCGGTCCGGAGAGCCAGGACCCGATTGCGCCGGCCATCCCGCCAGGATATGCGTGGGCGGCCGGCGCGCTACCTCGGGTGTCGGGATGGGTGTCACGATGGGTGTCGCGATGGGTGTCGGGATCGCCATGCGTAACGTCCGCGAAACATATGGTTGACCACGGTGCAACATCGTGTCCATAGCGTCAACGCGGGCCTACCAGAAATAAGGAGACCAATCAGTGGCTGAAAAGACCGCCGACGACATCATCAAGCAGATCAAGGACGAGAAGGTCGAGTACGTCGACATTCGGTTCTGCGATCTGCCCGGCGTCGTCCAGCACTTCTCGATCCCGGCTTCGGCGTTCGACGAGAGCGTGTTCGAGGACGGCCTCGCATTCGACGGTTCGTCGGTGCGTGGGTTCCAGTCCATCCACGAATCGGACATGATGTTGCTGCCCGACCCGGCAACCGCACAGATCGATCCGTTCCGTGCCGCCAAGACGCTCAACCTCAACTTCTTCGTGCACGACCCGTTCACGCGGGAGGCGTACTCGCGCGATCCGCGCAACGTCGCCCGCAAGGCGGAGAACTACCTGGCCAGCACCGGCATCGCAGACACCTGCTTCTTCGGCGCCGAGGCCGAGTTCTACATCTTCGACTCGGTCAGCTTCGACTCGAAGATCAACGGCACTTTCTACGAGGTCGACTCCGAGTCGGGCTGGTGGAACACCGGTGAGCCGTTCGAGTCCGACGGCAGCCCCAACCTCGGCTACAAGGTGCGTCCGAAGGGCGGCTACTTCCCCGTCGCGCCGTACGACCACTACGTCGACCTGCGCGACGAGATGGCCACCAATCTGCAGAACGCCGGCTTCGTGCTGGAACGTGGCCACCACGAGGTCGGCACCGCGGGCCAGGCCGAGATCAACTACAAGTTCAACACGCTGCTGCACGCGGCCGACGATGTGCTGCTGTTCAAATACATCATCAAGAACACCGCGTGGAAGAACGGCAAGACCGTCACGTTCATGCCCAAGCCGCTGTTCGGCGACAACGGTTCGGGCATGCACGCCCACCAGTCTCTGTGGAAAGACGGCAAGCCGCTGTTCCACGACGAGTCGGGTTATGCCGGCCTGTCGGATATGGCGCGGCACTACATCGGCGGCATCCTGCACCACGCGCCGTCGCTGCTGGCGTTCACCAACCCGACGGTGAACTCCTACAAGCGTCTGGTTCCGGGTTACGAGGCGCCGATCAACCTGGTGTACAGCCAGCGCAACCGCTCGGCGTGTGTGCGTATCCCGATCACCGGCAACAATCCGAAGGCCAAGCGCCTCGAGTTCCGTTGCCCGGACAGTTCTGGCAACCCGTACCTGGCGTTCGCCGCCATGCTGATGGCAGGCATCGACGGCATCAAGAAGAAGATCGAGCCGCTGGCTCCGGTCGACAAGGATCTCTACGAGCTGCCGCCCGAGGAGGCCGCCAACATCCCGCAGGCACCGACATCGCTCGCCGCGGTCATCGACAAGCTCGAAGACGACCACGAGTACCTGACCGAGGGCGGGGTGTTCACCACCGACCTGATCGAGACGTGGATCTCCTACAAGCGGGAGAACGAGATCATGCCGATCCAGATCCGTCCGCATCCCTATGAGTTCTCGCTGTACTACGACGTATAAGTCAGCACCGCCGACGCGACGCATAAGTCGGCACCGCCGACGCGACGTATAAGAAACCGGGTGGCTGCTCCGCAAGGGGCGCCACCCGGTTTTTTTGTTATCACCTTGTTCGCGCGCAGATCATTCGGACCCTGGTCCGTGACGGTATTCTGCCCCCCATGACCCAGAATGTGGATGCCCGGTTGTCCCGCTTCTCGTCGCCCATGTTGAGCATCTTCCGCATCGTGTTCGGCTTGCTGTTCACGTTGCACGGCACCATGAAGCTGTTCGGCTTTCCTGTCGGCGAGGCGGTTCCCGTGGCCACCTGGCCGTATTGGTGGGCCGGGCTGATCGAGTTGGTCACCGGCCTGCTGATCACCGTCGGCTTCTTCACTCGGATCGCGGCGCTGGTCGCGGCCGGCCAGATGGCGGTGGCGTACTTCTGGCAGCACTGGGGCCTTTTCGGCGGCGAGCTGGGCAGCTTTTGGCCGGCAGAGAACGGCGGCGAGACCGCGCTGCTGTTCTGCTTCGGATTCCTGCTCTTGGCGACCACCGGAGCCGGCGCATGGTCGGTGGACGGTCAGCGGCGCGGGGCGGTGGCCACGGCGCGCTGAGAGGTCGGCCGACAACACCGAGCTCCCGGGGGTCAGTCTGGGTGTCAGGCGTCCCAATCGGTGCCGCAATCGGGACACTGGTACAGGCCCTCGGCGCGCAGACCGGGCGCCACGTGTTGATCCGCGGGCCCCAAAAGCTCGGCTTCGGTGCAACCGCACTCCGGACACACCTGGTTGTACACGCGCACGCGGTTCTCCAGGTCGTAGGTCAGGCCGATCACGATGACTCCCCCATCGTCGAATCGACCAACCTCCGCAACTCCCGATCCTCGTGAGCCTCGAGGCCGTGGCTGCGTATCGACATCACCAGCTGCTCGTCCTGGGGCAACTTCGTGCCGATCTTCGCGCTGGCGATCGTTCGGTGGCTACCTATCCGACCGGTACGGGCCGCGCGCAGTCGTGATCGTCACGCACGCAGCAGCTTTCGCCGTCGGCATGGCACTGACGGCGCTGTCGCTGACCGGACATGCCGGTCCGGCGACGCTGATCTGCACCGCGGCGATGTTCGGGGTCACCTACGCGCTGGCCAAACCCGCACTCAGCGCCCTGATCCCGGCACTGGTGCAAAATTCGTGCTGGCTCGGGCCGCCGGTGACCACCCCGGTCGTAGCTCTCGCAGACAGCGCTGATCTCTTCTTCGTTGAGCGGGAGTAGCTTTCCGCCGGTCTGCAGCGCGATTAGCAGCGTCCTGGCGTTCTCCTCGAGATCCAGGCAGTCCATGAACAACACGTCGAACCGGTCGGCCACCAGCACCGTCCCGTGTGACCGCAGCAGGCAGGCGTCGGCGTCGGCGAGCGTGCCGGCCACCGCATCACCCTGCTCACGAGTGCGGATGTGGGTGGGATCGGGATGCACCGCCAATCCGGCGGGATGCTTGTAGGCGAAGTGCCGCATGGGCATCAACGGCGTGTCGACCATCGAGAAAGACGTAGACAGCGTGGGATGCCCGTGGCAGACCATACCGATGTCGGGACGCGCGCGGTAAACCCCGGTGTGAATCGCTGTTTCGGCCGGTGGCGGCACGTCACCTTCGACGACTCCGCCGTCGAGATCGACCACCAAGATGTCCTCCTGCGTCAGCGATGCTCGGCTGAGGTCTCTGGGCTGGATCAGGATGAGGTCGGTGCCCGGGATTCGCGCGCTGACGTGACCGCTGTAGTCCAGCACTCCGGCGAACACGAGCAGGCGAGTGCAGGTGACGAGGGCCTCGCGCAGCTGGTCGACGGCTTCGGTGGTGGTCATGGCGATTCTTCGCTGGTCGGGAATGGGGTTGCGGTCACGAAGGATTCGGGCCGCAACAGGGCGCTCACCACGCCCGGCGCCGCTAGCTTCTCCTCGATCACGATTTCGGGGACCGGCCTGCCCGACACCAGTGCCAGCTGAGCCACCCGGACCGCTGCGGCGTAGCCGATCGCCGGAGTGAGTGCGGTGACGACTCCGATCGAGTTGACGACCGAGTCATACATCCGCTCGGCGTTGGCCGTGACACCGGGAATGCACCTTTCGACCAGCGTACTGCAGGCCGCGTTCAGGTGGCGCACCGACTTGAACAGGCTGTAGGCGATGATCGGTTCGAACGCGTTCAACTGCAGTTGGCCCGCCTCGGCGGCCATCGAAACGGTCACGTCGTTGCCGACCACTTCGAACGCCACCTGATTGACGACTTCCGGTATGACGGGGTTGACCTTCCCCGGCATGATGCTGGAGCCCGCCTGTACGGCGGGAAGATCTATTTCGTTCAGCCCCGCTCGCGGGCCGGAGGACAGCAGCCGCAGATCGTTGCAGATCTTGGACAGTTTCAGCGCCGTCCGTTTCAACACCCCGGAAACCTGGACGAAAGCGCCGACATCCTGGGTTGCCTCGACCAGATCTTCGGCGGTCAGCAGTGAGAGGCCGGTGATCTCACACAGCGTGCGGCAGGCCAACTCCGGGTATCGGCGCGGCGCATTGAGGCCGGTCCCGATCGCCGTGCCCCCGAGATTGATCTCCGACACCAGGCGTCGGGCCTCGGCGAGCCGCTGCGCGTCTTCGGAAACCATGACCGCATACGTGCCGAACTCCTGACCGAGCGTCATGGGGACTGCATCCTGCAGCTGAGTTCGTCCCATTTTGACGATGTCTCGGAACTGGCTGGCTTTAGCGCCGAAGGCGGCGGCGACGTCGAGCAACGTCATGCCCAACCCGGCAAGTTGCACCTGCAGGGCCACCTTGATCGCCGTCGGATAACAATCGTTGGTGCTCTGACTGAGGTTGACGTGCTCGAGCGGACTCAAGTGCGCGTAGTCCCCCTTCGGCCGGCCGAGCAACTCCAGCGCGCGGTTGGCGATCACCTCGTTGGCGTTCATGTTGGACGACGTGCCCGCCCCACCCTGTACAACATCGACGACAAAACTGGAATGCAGGGCGCCGCGCCGAATCTCCTCGCAGGCCTGCACTATCGCCGAAGCGCGCCGGTCGTCGAGCAGGCCGAGCTCCCTGTTCGCGGATGCCGCAGCCTGTTTCACCGACGCCAACGCGATGACGAACTCCGGCCAGTCCGACAATGCGACACCGGTGATTGCGAAATTCTGCCCGGCTCGGACGGTGTGAATACCGTAATAGGCTCCGGCAGGCACCTCCAACGACCCCAGCGCATCCGACTCGAGACGCCCGCACCCCAGGTCGTCGACGACGACTCCGGCCACCGCCTCATTCACCAAGTTCAACTCCTCAGATGCGGAAGGACCTCTCGGCCGAGCAGTTCGATCTGCTCGAAGAACCGGTCGAACTTGAACCGGAAGTCGAACACGAGGTGTTCGGTTCCCAGATCCTCGAACTTCTTGACCTCGGCCACCGCTTCCTGCGGGTTGCCTACGATCAGCTGTCCCTCGAGATCCTCGACGGTCTCGAATGTGCCGGACGGCGGTTTGACGGCGAACTTGGCCTTATTCGCCCACGCGAGCAGGCCGGGGATGTTGACGTGCTTGAGCGCCTCCTCGCGGGTCTCCTCGATACTGGTCGGCGGGATCACGGCGATGGTGGGCATCTTCTTGTCCTGCTCATCGGCCAGCTTGCGCATGGTGTCGATCCGTTTGGCCATGGTGCCCAGCGCAATTCGGCCTGGCATCCAGCCGTCGCAGAACTCTACTGCCAGCCTTGCCGACCGCGGCGTGCCGCCGCAGTACCAGAACGGGATCCGCCCGCCCACCGGTTTCGGTTCGATGGTGACGTTGTTGAACGTGAAGTTGTCATCGGAGTAGTCGACATCGTTCTCGGTGAACACGCGTCGCAGGATCTCCGCGTTCGACCGAACCAGCTCCACCCGGTCGCGATCACCCCATTCGATCGCCTCGAACTCGTGATCGAACGTTCCGGCGCCGAAACCGAGGATCAGCCGCGGCCCGACGAGCTGGGTCATGGTGCCTGCCATCAGCGCCGTCACCAGCGGATGCCGGAACGGGATCAGCGAGCCGGTGCCGAGTTCGATCCGATTTGTCACCGCTCCGATGGCAGTCAGGGTCGTGAGCGCGTCGTAGAAGGTGCGGTTGGGCTTCTCCATCTCGCCGTGCGGCTCGAAGACCAGGTGATCACGAACCCAGACCGAATCGAAGCCGACGTCCTCGGCGAGCTTCGACCCTTCCAGCAGCTTCTCTTTGTCAGCGTGCTCACCGAAATGCGGCAGCAGCAGTCCGAACTTCATGTGTGGTCCTTTCGTGTCAGGCGTTCGCCGTGGCGAGACGACCGTGCCCGGGCTTTCCGATTACCTGCCCGTCGCCGAAGACTTCTTCGCCGCGAACAAACGTCCGATCGATATTCGCCGTGATGGACCGCCCGTCGTAGGGCGTCCACCCGCAGCGGGACAACACACCCTCGTCGGCGATGGTCCACTTCGACTTCATGTCTGCGACCACAAGATCAGCGTCTGCGCCGACCTGAATGGCGCCCTTGGTGCCCCAGAGCCCGAATTCTTCAGCCGGCCGGGTCGCCACCAGCGACACCACCCGATCCAGGGAGATTTTGCCCTGGTTCACCGCGTCGAGCAGCAAGGGATAGTAGTACTGAATCCCTGGGGTGCCCGTATGGCAGCTCCACATCTCTGTCCATCCCACCTCCTTCTCCTGACGCGTGTGCGGCGCGTGGTCGGAGGAGCAGATGTCGATCGTGCCGTCGACCATGCCTTCCCACACTGCGTTTCGGCCCTCATCTGGCACCCAGTAAGACAGTGCGTAAGGGCCGAGGCGCTCGACGTCTTCCCAGGTCGACAGGAACGGCGCCCAGTGGTTCACCTCACACGTGACATCGATTCCCGCGGCCTTGGCGCGTCGCACGGCCTCGATCGAACGCTTGGTCTGCATGTGCGCAATGTGCACGGGACACCCGGAAGCCTCCGCCAACCGCAACACCACATCGATCGCGGTGTCCCAGATGACGCCAGAACGGGCGGCATATGCCGAGGCATAGCCTTTGGGGGTGTTGTCGCCACGAGCCAGATACTCGCCCTCGATGTAGTCCATCAGGGCTTGGTCGTGCGGATGGATGATGAAGCGCTTACCCGTCTTCGCGATCAGGTCCATCATCCGCAACAGTTCGCCGTGGTCGTGCATACCGGTGCCTGCGGGATGCGGATAGGTGCGGCCGGTGTCGACCACCATGTAGATCTTGTAGGCCTGCACACCCATGTCCGACATCGCCTGGATCTCGCCGTATTTCGTCGGCGCCGGGTTGTGGTTGTAGTCAACGATCGATGTCCGCGAGTAACGCTCGAATACATCGGTCAGAGTCTCGACGTCATTGGTGGGCGGACTCAGGTTGGGCATGCCGAAGATCGTCGTCACGCCGCCGACCGCAGCCTGGCGGCTGGTGGTCTCGATGTCCTCCTTGTGCTCGAAACCCGGCTCCCGGGTGTGCACGTGGACATCGACCATCCCCGGCAGCACCACCTTCCCCGCGGCGTCGACAACACGGCCGGCGTCCACCGGCAGGGAGCCGTCGACCAGGCCGACGATCTTCCCGCCGTCGACCAGCACATCGGCGTTGATGCTGCCCGCGGGTGTCAGGACCGTTCCGCCGGTCAGTTTCAAATCAATGGTCATCGTTGGTCTCCTGTCGTGACGGCGATCGTGGTGCTCTGGGTGATGGTGCTCTGCACGTCGAGATCGATTGGTGTGACAAAGGTGTCGAACCACCCCACGATTCGGGGAGTGGTCTGCTCCCAGTACTTGTCGTAGGCGGCGTAGTGGGTGGTGTTGCGCTGCAGGATCAGTTCTTTGGGTCCTGCAGCGGCGTCGTAGAGCGCCACAGCGTGATCGGTGGGTGTGGTGGCATCCTTGTCCACACCGATCACCAGCAAGGGGGTAGTCATGCCGGCTGCGGCTTCGAGTGGTCGGTAGGCGCGGATCTCCTCGGCGCACGAAAGCGGGACGCTGGAGGGAATGCGGTCATCGACATCGGCCTTGACCTTGGTGGTCCGACGTTCGGCGGTGGGCACCATGATCTCCTCGCGGGGGTGAACCATGCGCCCACTGCCTTCCACGACCCTGATGCGGCGGTCGGCCTCTAGGTCTGCCAGAAATGCCAACCAATCGGACTCCGAGCGCATCCGGTGCAGCCAATCGTCGCCGTCGGCGACCGGAACCTGACTGACTGCGGCCTTGATTCGCTTGTCCTTGGCCGCCAGCAGCACGGCGTTACCGCCGCCGGTGCCGCCCGTCCCGAACACGCCGATCGCATCGGCGATGACGTCCTCGCGAGTGGTCAGGTAGGTGACCGCGTTGACGAGGTCGGTCAATTGCCACGACGGTGAAAGGTAGCCGCGGTCACCCTCGGACTCCCCGAAGCCGCGGTAGTCGAAGACGAACACTCCGAACCCCGCAGCGGTGAGTGCCTCATGGTAGCGGACATACAGGTTGGCGTCCTTCAACCCCAGCCAACCCGGACCCTGCACGATCGCGCGGACCGGCCCTGACATCTCATCTGGGGTACGCCACAACGCGGCGAGCCGCTGCCCTTCGCTGTAGAAGGTGACCGGTGTAGTGCGCATCGCGCGGGCTTCTCCTTGCGTTCGAGGGATCTCTGACGACTCTGGAATACATCTTATATACAAGATCCAAATTGAGGAACGGCTAGGGCATTCCGATTCGGCTATTGCCCGCACCATCAGCGGGCCCACTCTCCAGCCTGCGTTGACTCCGCGCGACGTTTTGGGCCACACCCGCACCCAGCAGGCCGGCGCCGGCGAACACCAAGAAGGTCGTCGAGATCGGCAGTGCCAGCGTCGCGGCGCCGAACACCAACGGCGAGACAAACTTTCCGATGTTTCGCACCGTTCCGGTCAGGCCGACGTAGGCCATTCGCGATCCCGCGGGCGCCATTTCGTTGACCAGCACGTTGTGCGCCACTCCGTAGACGCCGTCCTGGATACCGTAGATCAGCAGCCCGATCGCCACCATCCACACCGAGTCAGCCAAACCGAACAGGACCAGGCTGATCGCGATCAGTAGCATGCAGGCCAGGATCATCTCCGAGGAGCGCAGCCGCGACGCCAGCCGTTCCGACAACAACGCCGTGATGGCCGCAAGCGCGCTGGACACCCCGATGAGCTGTCCGAGCAGTGCCGCCGACATCCCGACCTGGTCCACCGCGAGCACGGGTGTGTAGGTCAACACCGAGAACTTGAAGATGAACCTCGCCGCAGCCAGAATCTGGACTCCGACGATCGCCGGAGCCTTCCACACCGACTCCGCAGGAACGTCGGCGCCTTTGGCGCTCTTGCTATTCCGTATATCAGGCAGCACGAACCACGCGACAACGGCCAATGGCAGCGTGAACAGCTGCAGACCGAAAGGCGCGTACCAGGCGAGGGCCAGCAGAAATCCGCCGGCGACCGGGAACAGCGCCTCCGAGGCCGCCATCGCCACTATCCGCCGACTCTGCCCCCGATGGGCGGCCGGTCCCGACGGCACCACCGAACCGATGATGCCGACGGTCACCGACAACAACGCCCCGAACACGATGCCCTGGACAAACCGCACCGCCAGCAGCGTCGGCAGGTCATGGGCGAACAGGAGCAGGCCGCCACCCAGGCCGAATATCACCAGACCGGCCACCACGACTTTGCGCGCGCCGATCCGTTGGGTCAGGACTCCGGCGGCGAATGCCGAGAACACACCCGGCAGCAGATAGACCCCGGCGATGAGGCCGATCTCGAAATTGTCCAAGCCGAAGTGATCACGAATGGCCGGGATCGCCGGGACGATGCCCTGCATCCCCGACGTGAGGAAGCCGGCGGTCAGACTAGCGACCCAGATGACCGCCCACGGCCGCTGCGCACGCGTCGTCGACTGTGTCATCAATCCCTCTCCCACCTATTCTCATCGCCAAACCTTCTGCAACTCCCTCAGTACGACAGCAGCATCGCGCCCTGGAGTGGCACGCCGCGGAGAGTGTGAAACACCAAACACACGGTGGCCGAAGCTAATACGGTCGTTATCAGCGTCGTCCTCCAACTCTCTGCGGTGACCAGTCGCAGAAGCGCGAGAAGGGCGAGTGGGACCGCGAACTCGATTCCTAGCAGCACGGTCATCGACCGGTCCCTCGACCAGTTGAGGGGCTGCTTCGGCGAGTGGCAGGGGCCCGCTGTCGACAGCCGCCATGGCAGCGGGGGCGCCCGAATTCCCGGATCAAGTTCGGTCCAGGTGTCAACCCATGGATCACCATGGCGCCCATGATGACGCCCAGTCCGAACTACTCGGTATCCCGAAGTCCAGATGGCGCGCATCGCCTCGACGAACTCATCGGTCATCTGGGCGCGTGCCGAGAAGGGCACACCGAATACGTCGAACTCGCTCGACTCCTTGGAGGCCTTGGAGCCGAGGCCGACGCCGGCGATCAATCGCCCGCCCGACAGATGGTCGAGAGTCGCCAACTGTTTGGCGGCGTAGATCAGGTTGCGGGTCGGCATCACCAAACAGGCCACACCGATTCTTACCCGCTCGGTTTTGGCCGCAAGGTAGCCGATGGTAGTGAGCGCTTCGTAGAAATCCGCGGATTGGCTGTCGTCGAGCGCCTCGTGCCCACCTGAGGAGATGTGGTGGCGGTGCATCTCGTTGCTCCACACGACGTGGTCGTGGAGGAATATCGAATCGAACCCCATCCCTTCGGCTTCGACCGCCGCACGGGTGATGTTCGCGACGGATGAGAGCGGGCCCGAGTTGGGCACTCGCACCCCGAAAGCGACGTTCGACATTAAAACTCCTTGATCTGATTTGCCAGGCGCCAACCAGATAGTATCCAAAATTTAAGATCAACGGGACCGACTCGGTATCACTCAGGTAAAAGAAATCCCGGGCTGCCGACCTAGCGCCAACGACGAAGCGCCCCCGGAAAATCCGAAGGCGCATCGTGAGAGGTCAGGCGACGACTAGGCCGGGGCCTTCTCCTCGGCGGCGACGATCCCCTGCAGCTTCTGCGACACCTTCCGAAGGTGGATCACCAGCCACGCAGTCGCCGATTCGACGTCGTGCGCGCGCAACTGGGCGATCAGCTCTTCGTGGCTGTGGTGCTCATCGACGCGCTGCAGCAGCAGGTACCGCCCCACCGAACCGCGCAACATATTCACTTGCGCCAGCGCCCGCGGCCGATTGGCGCGACGGTAGAGCTCCTCGTAGAGCCGAAACCGCAGCTCCAGCCGCTTGCCGAGCTCTGAAGTCTCCTCCAGTTCATGGGCGATCGACTCCAGCCGGTCGACCAGGGCGTCATCGAGATCGGCCATCGCAAGTTTCAGCAGGTAGGACTCCAGCAAGATGCGCAATTCGTAGATCTCGTTGATCTCTTCCGGCAGCAAAACCGAGACCGACGCGCCCCTGTGATGGTTAATTCGCACCAGCCCTTCGTTTTCCAACTGCCGCAGGCTGGCCCGCACCGGCATGCGGCTGACGCCGAGCGACTCGGCGATGGTGTCGAGGTTGAGCCGCTGCCCCGGCGGGAAGATGCCCTGGAGGATGGCCTCACGGATGAATGCCTGCGTCATGTCCTCGACAGACTGGAACGTCCCCCGGACCGACTCCGCGATCCGACTGAGATTCTGAGTCTCCGCCTCAGAAAGCGCACTATCGGCGCTGCGCGCCATCTTTCCTCCCTCGCACCGTTGCTCGCCTGTGTCGCACCAAGAGCTGGAACCCGGGCGAGACTTCAATATTGCATTTTAGATCAAGTACCTCGGAAGTCTGCGCAGGACGGGTTCAATCCGACTCGGGAAGGTCGTTCATCAGCCGCCACACCCGCTCCGGGGTCAGCGGCAACCGAGTCGGCCACCGCCCGGTGGCCTGCGCCACCGCCGACGCCACCGCGCCGCCGATGGGGTTGAGCTGTCCTTCGCCCGCGCCCTTTGGCGCCGTAGGGCCCGACACCGTCTCGGCGTTCGGCGATCATCAGGTCGATTCGCCTGGCCACGTCGCCGGTCCGCGGCACCCGGCAGTCGACCACGTTGGCGTTGGCGAGCTGGGGACCGTCGTACACCAGCTCCTCGAACAGCGCCGCCCCCAGACCCTAAGTCGCCGCGCCGAGGTCCTGCCCCTCCACCGCTTGGGGGTTGATGGCAAAAGCCGAGGTCGGCACAGGTGACCAACTGGTCCACCGTGACGTATCCGGTTTCGGGTCGATTTCGACGGCCACGCCCACACGCCGTCGACGACGATCGTCGAACCGTCCTGCTCGGGGCGCTCCTGCATGGTGGCCACGACCAGCAGCCGCGATCCGACCTGGCGGTCCTCACCGATCGCTTTGACCTTCAGCGACTGCCCCGAGACTACGTCGCTGACGGTCACGTCGAGGTTGGCGCGCAGTTTGAACGGTCCGAGCCGGTCCATCAACACCGCGGTGTACTTGCTCAGCGGCTCCAACTCGACGGCGTCCTCCACCACCGAGACCCAGCCGACCAGGCGGAGGACGTCGACAAGCGCAGTCCAGGCATCGACAGGGGCGGCCTTGACTGACAAGTCACGATGAAATTCCGTCCGCGGCATGGGGCGGCCTACAATTACGCTGACAAGCATGAATTTTTGATACAACTTAGGACGGCAGGCCAGGGAGCGCAACCGGCCCATATGCGAGTCAACCACACTTGCCCCAACCGACCTGAAGCCTTGGTGGCACGGTTATGATTTAATATCCAAAGTGCGAGTGTCCGAGGGCTCCGCCACCGGCTGATGCCAAATAGGCTGGGCGCAACGATGCCTGCACTCGACTGCGACGTGGGAAGGCGCGGCACTGCCAGTGAGGTCCGTTCCACCACTCGCCCGTCAACCGACTTCGGCGGCTTTGCGCCGGGTGTTGCGGCGCGCCCGGGACGGGGTGGCGCTCAACGTCCAGGAGGCCGCGACCGCGATGACGGCGCGCGGCGGCGATCTGGCCGATCTGTGCTCCTCTGCGGCACGGGTGCGTGACGCTGGGCTGACCTCGAATGACCGCCGCGGCGCGACTGGCCGGCTACCGATCAGCTATTCGCGCAAGGTCTTCATCCCGATCACCCGGCTGTGCCGGGACAAATGCCACTACTGCACTTTCGTGACCGCGCCCGGCCGGCTCCAGGCCCAGGGCAAAAGCCTGTACCTCGAGCCCGACGAGATCGTCGCGCTCGCGCGGCGCGGCGGCGAGCTGGGCTGCAAGGAAGCGCTTTTCACACTCGGGGATCGACCGGAGACCCGGTGGCCGCAGGCACAGCAATGGCTCAATGAGCGCGGCTACGACTCCACCCTGGAGTATGTGCGCGCCATGGCGATCCGGGTGCTGGAGGAGACGGGCCTGCTCCCCCACCTGAACCCCGGCGTGCTGAGCTGGGCGGAGCTGTCGCAGCTCAAGCCGGTGGCGCCTTCGATGGGCATGATGCTGGAGACCACGTCGCGGCGATTGTTCCAGACCAGGGGTGAGGCGCACTACGGCAGCGTGGACAAGGACCCCGAGGTCCGGCTGCGCACCCTGGCCGACGCCGGCCGGCTGTCCATACCCTTCACCACGGGTCTGCTCGTCGGGATCGGGGAGACGCTGACCGAGCGGGCGGACACGATTCACGCGGTACGGCGCTCGCACAAGGAGTTCGGGCACATTCAGGAAGTCATCGTGCAGAATTTCCTGGCCAAAGACCACACCGCGATGGCCGCAACGCCGGATGCCGCCATCGACGACTTCCTTGCCACCGTCGCGGTCACCCGGCTGGTGCTGGGACCCACGATGCGGGTACAGACGCCGCCGAACCTGGTCTCGCGGGCCGAGTGCCTGGCGCTGGTCGGCGCCGGTGCCGACGACTGGGGCGGGCTCTCACCGCTCACCCACGATCACGTGAATCCCGAGCGGCCGTGGCCTGCCCTCGACGAACTGGCGTCGGTGACCGCCGAGGCTGGTTACGACCTGGTTGAGCGGCTAACCGCGCAGCCACGCTATGTGCTGGCCGATGCCGCCTGGATCGACCCCCGCGTGCGTGCCCATGTGGCCGCGCTGACCGATCCGGACACCGGCTGGGCACTCGACATCAACCCCGCGGGGCTGCCGTGGCAGGAGCCCGACGAGGCGGCCGAGTCGCTGGGCCGCACCGATCTGCACACCGCCATCGATGGCGATGGGCGCCGCACCCAGACCCGCTCAGACCTCGACAACGCCTTCGGTGACTGGGATTCCATTCGCGGCAAGGTCGGGGAACTGGCCGCTCGCGCCCCCGAACGCATCGCCACCGATGTGCTGGCCGCGCTGCGGTCCGCCGACCGAGATCCCGCAGGCTGCACAGATGACGAGTATCTGGCACTGGCCGCGGCCGACGGCGCGGCGCTGGACGCGGTCACCGCGCTGGCCGACGCCCTGCGTGCCGATGCCGTCGGTGACGACGTCACCTTCGTGGTGAATCGCAACATCAACTTCACCAACATCTGCTATACCGGCTGCCGGTTCTGCGCGTTCGCACAACGCAAAGGCGACGCGGACGCGTTCTCTCTGTCGACCGCCGAAGTGGCTGCCCGTGCTGCCGAGGCGCGCCTGGCCGGGGCCACCGAGGTGTGCATGCAGGGTGGCATCGATCCCGAACTGCCCGTCACCGGTTACGCCGACCTGATCCGTGCGATCAAGAAGCGCGTGCCGTCGATGCACGTGCACGCGTTCTCCCCCATGGAGATCGCTCACGGCGTGAGCCGCAGCGGGTTGTCGATCCGCGAATGGCTGACCAGCCTGCGCGAGGCCGGCTTGGACTCCATACCCGGCACCGCCGCCGAGATCCTCGACGACGAGGTCCGCTGGGTCCTCACCAAAGGCAAACTGCCGACCTCGATGTGGATCGAGGTAGTGACCACCGCGCATCAGGTCGGCCTGCGTTCGAGCTCGACGATGATGTACGGCCATGTCGACACCCCTCGGCATTGGGTGGGGCATCTGAACGTGCTGCGCAAGATCCAGGACCAGACCGGCGGTTTCACCGAGTTCGTGCCGCTGCCGTTCATACACCAGAACTCGCCGCTCTACCTGGCCGGCGCCGCACGCCCCGGGCCCACCCACCGAGACAACCGCGCCGTCCACGCACTGGCTCGGATCATGCTGCACGGCAGGATCTCCCACGTCCAAACCAGCTGGGTCAAGTTGGGTGTCGCTCGCGCCCAGGTGATGCTCGGCGGTGGCGCCGACGACCTCGGCGGCACCCTGATGGAGGAGACCATCTCCAGAATGGCTGGCTCTGAGCACGGCTCGGCCAAGACCGTCGATGAGCTCGTGGCGATCGCCGAGGGCATCGGCCGACCCGCCCGCCAACGCACCACCACCTACGCCACCACCAGCAACCAGTGAGGAGAACCCAGTGGCAGAACTGAAGTTGGGATACAAGGCGTCTGCGGAGCAGTTCGCCCCCCGCGAGCTCGTCGAGTTGGCGGTGCTGGCCGAGTCCCACGGCATGAACAGCGCGACGGTCAGTGATCACTTCCAGCCCTGGCGGCACCAGGGCGGGCACGCGCCGTTCTCGCTGGCCTGGATGACCGCGGTCGGCGAGCGCACCCAACGTCTGCTCCTGGGCACCTCGGTGCTGACCCCGACGTTCCGCTACAACCCGGCCGTCATCGCGCAGGCCTTCGCCACGATGGCGTGCCTGTATCCGGACCGGATCTTCCTGGGTGTGGGCACCGGTGAGGCGCTCAACGAGATCGCCACCGGGTTCACGGGCGACTGGCCCGAGTTCAAGGAACGCTACGCGCGGCTGCGCGAGTCGGTGCGGTTGATGCGCGAGCTGTGGCTGGGCGACCGCGTCGATTTCGATGGCGACTACTACTACCTCAAGGGCGCCTCCATCTACGACGTGCCCGACGGTGGCGTGCCCATCTACATCGCCGCGGGCGGGCCGCAGGTGGCCAAGTACGCCGGGCGGGCCGGCGACGGGTTCATCTGCACCTCGGGCAAGGGCGAAGAGCTGTACAAGGACAAGCTCATCCCGGCCGTGCGAGAGGGCGCCGAGGCCGCCGGAATGAACCCCGACGACGTCGACCGGATGATCGAGATCAAGATCTCCTACGACACCGATCCTGAACTGGCGCTGGAGAACACCCGGTTCTGGGCACCGCTGTCGCTGACCGCCGAACAGAAGCACAGCATCGACGACCCCATCGAGATGGAGAAGGCCGCCGACGCGTTGCCCATCGAGCAGGTGGCCAAGCGCTGGATCGTGGCCTCGGACCCTGACGAAGCCGTCGAAAAGGTCGCCGACTACGTCGGCTACGGGTTCAACCACCTTGTCTTCCACGCCCCCGGTCACGACCAGCGCCGCTTCCTGGAACTCTTCGGCCGAGACCTCGAACCGCGGCTTCGCAAACTCCGATAGCGGGTCAGTCGGCAGTGGTCACGACGTCGACCAGCGCGGGCGCGCGCCTGCTCAGCACATGGTCGACAGCCGCGGCCAATGCCCCGTCCAGACCCGCCGCCTCGGCGACCGTCCAGGTCGCCGAAACGCCTTGTGCTCGTGCAAGTCCCGCGAAATCCACGGCTGGATCGTCGATCACCGTGCCGACCTCCGGCCGAGGATTGCTCCGACCGCGGGCCCGTGCCATTTTCTGTGCGTGCACAAAGGAGTTGCCCCACATGCGGTTGTTCTCCATCACGATGAGCAGCGGAACGCGGTGCCGGGCGGCGGTCCACAACGCCCCGGGCGTCATCAGGGCGTCGCCGTCGGATTGGATGTCAACGACCAACCGCCCGGAGCCACGGTGAGCCAGGGCCGCGCCGATGGAGGCGCCAAGACCGTAACCCAGACCCGCGCCACCACTGGAACCCAGATACGCACCGACGTGATCGATAGACCACAGCCGGTGCACCCAGTTGTGCAGACTGCCGTTGGCGAGCACGCGTTCGGCGTTCCCGGTCGCGACCCCTAGCCGATCGGCGAGAAGCGCCGGGGTGATCCCCTGCGCCCCAGCCGCGGTGGCCGCCCACACCGCGCGATACTGCTCGGAGTGGGTGGCCAGCCGGGCCACCCGCGCTGAGGTGTCGCTTGGGTCTATCAGCCCCTTGAGCTCGATGACCAGCGCGTCGAGGGTGGGCCGGACCTGCGCGGCGACCACCATCTCGGCGGCCTGCACCCGCTGCAGATCAGCGGCCCACGCCTTGACCGCCAGACCCGCTGTGGACACCTGGATCACCGGAACTCCGGCGCATCCCGGAATGACGTCGGTGTCGCGCACTTCCAGTGCCAGCACCACATCGGGCGGCGCGGACAGCGGCATCCCGGTGTGGTTGAGCGGATGCCGGGTCGGCATACACAGCTCGGTGCGGTTGTAGTCGCGCTGCACCTCCACCACGGGTGCGCCGATGAGTTCGGCCAGCTCGACGAGCCGCAGCAGGGCGCCCTGGTCGCGGTCGACGGATTCCACGGCGATCACCGGCGCCCGGGCGGCGGCCAGTCGGGCGGCGATGCGGCGAATCGCATCGGCGCTCGGGGCCAGCGGTTCGGTGACCGGAAACCGGTTCGCGGCGGGCGGCGCCCAATCGGTGGGCACCGGCTGCTCCTGGATCTCGGAGTCCAGTGCGATGTACACCGGGCCGCAGGGGGCGCTCAACGCCAGTTGACGCGCCCGCACCAGCGACTCCATCGCCGCGGGCAGCGACGCCGGTTGGTCGTCCCACTTGGTGTAGTCCCGGATCTGAGTCGCCTGCACGTTGGCGGTGTGGATCCAGTCGATCCAGGGCCGCCTCAGCTGAGCGTCGGCCGGGCCCGATCCGCCCAGCAACAGCACTGGCGCCCGGTCGCACCATGCGTTGTAGATCGCCATGGCCGCATGCTGCAAACCGACGATGTCGTGCAGGGCGGCGGCTGCCAGCTTTCCGGTGGCCTTGGCGTAGCCGTGCGCCACCGCGACCGAGATCTCCTCGTGCAGGCATTCGATGATCTCCGGCGCGTCCGTGCGGTGATGTACCAGAGAGTCGTGCAAACCGCGGAATGTCGCCCCCGGAGCGAACGGGATGATGTCGACACCCAGATCGACCAGCAGATCGACGATCGCGTCGGATCCGTACACCGTCATGACAGCACCACGTTGACGGCCTTGGTCTCGGTGTAGCTGACCAGTTCGTCCACCGACTCCTCGCGGCCGATTCCGGACAACTTGACCCCACCGAACGGCACCCCGGGAAAGTGCGTCGACGTGTCGTTGACCCAGATGTATCCGGCCTGTAGACGGCGCGAGACCCGATGTGCGCGTGCTAGTTCGCGGGTCCAGACGCTTGCGGTGAGGCCGTAGTCGACGTCATTGGCGATCCGCACCGCATGATCCTCGTCGGAGAATGGCACCAGGCTGACCACCGGGCCGAACACCTCCTCCCTGGCGATCTCCATATCCGTGGACACGCCGTCGAGCACGGTGGGCGCGACGAAGAATCCGGCGCCGGCGTCGGCGGGCACGCCGCCACCGGCGAGCACCCGCGCCCCCGCGTCGCGGGCCCGGTCGATGAACCCGATCGCCCGGTCGCGCTGCGCCGCCGACACCATCGGCCCCATCTGCACGCCGGGCGTCCACGGCAGACCTTGGTTGACCGCGGTCACGGCACTGACATAGCGCTCGGTGAACGATGCGAACAGGGACTCGGGCAACAAGATTCGCGACGTCGAACCGCAGGATTGTCCAGCGAAGGCGAAGTTCATTCCCTTCACCGCGGCTTGCAGCGCGGAATCGACGTCGGCGTCCGGAAAGACGATCATCGCGTTCTTGCCGCCGAGTTCCAGGGACACGTGCTTGACGCCGACCTCGGCCGCCGAGCGCTGGATCGCGCGGCCGACATGATGGCTGCCGGTGAACGCGATCCGTCGGATGCCGCGGTGCCGCACCAGCGCATCGCCGATGTCCGCATCGCCGTGCACGACGGAGAGCACGCCGTCGGGCAGCACGTCCTGGGCGAGCTCGGCCATCCGCAACGCCGACAACGGGGTCAGTTCCGAAGGTTTGAGCACCACCGCGTTGCCGGCCACCAACGGCGCGGCCACCTTCGACGCGGCGAACATGAACGGATGATTGAAGGGGATGATCCGCGCGACCACCCCGAAGGGCTCGAGGAAGGTCAGGTGCAGGTTGCCCGCGCTGGCCGGGATGGTCAGGCCGGACAACGTCAAACCCAGATCGGCGAACATCCGCATCCGTTCGATGCCGGTCGCCGCGTCCTTGCGCATCATCCACAGCGGCAGGCCGGCGTCGAGGGTGTCGAGCCAGGCCAGCTCGTCTTGGTGCTGCTCGAGGATGTCGGCGAACTCGCGCACCGCACCTCCACGGTCACGGGGAGTCAGGTTCCCCCAGGCCTGGGCTGCGGCCAGGCCGCGTTCCACCGCGAGATCCACATCGGCGCCGCTGGCTTGCTCGATGTCGCACAGCAGCTCACCGTTGGCGGGGTTGAGCACCGGCGCCGCAGCGCCGCTGCCCTTCCGCAGCTCCGCGCCGAGCCGCAGACGCCAGGTCGCGTCTGCGACCACCCGCGTCCACCGCTGGTACTCGGCGTCGACGCCGTTGAGTTCCACTGTCATCCTCGCTCCTCTGCGAATATCCGGGTCCAATGTGTGCGTCTTTGTCACTCGATGCTGCGCTCTGGCGTGGGTTCCGGCGGCGGCCTACTCTGCCCCCGGGCGATTGCCGGCACTGCCGCCGTCGACGCGACACCGAGCACGCCCACGAGGACCAGCGCACCGCCGAGCGGGGCCACCAAGGTGGTCCCGCCGACCACCGCCAATGCGGAGAACTTTCCGAGATTGCGGATCGATCCGGTCAATCCGAAGAACGCCGAACGGCCGACATCCGGCGCCGCCATGCTCGCCGAAACGTTGTTCGCGACACCGAGGATCCCGTCGCCGAGCCCGGTGATCACCACCAGCACCGCCAGGTAGCCGGCAGCGGGGGCCGCCGGCAACACCACGAAAGGCATTGCGGCCAAGAGCAAGCCGATCAAGGTGACCCGCGCCGTGCTGTGTCGGGCGAGGGCAGCTGCGGCCAGCCAGGCGGCAAGGATGCTGGCGACCGCGGTGACGCTGAGCACCACGCCGATCGACCACGGCGACATCCCGAAGGCGTCGGCCGCCAACAGCGGCACATACGTGAGCAAGGTGAATTTGATCAGGAAGCGGGCGTAGCCGGGCACCTGCACTGCGGCGCCGAACGGTGTCCGCAGAGCCGCCACTGCCGGGCGCAGACCATGTTCGCCGGCCGATGCGCCCGCAGTTCGCGGCGGGCGACCAGGTAGAGCGACGGCACAGACCACGGCGACCGGTATGGCGGCCAACTGCAGGGCCGCGGCGAGGCGCCAGCTCGCGACGCCCAGCAGCGCTCCGGCCGCGATCGGCAACACCACCTCGGCCAGCGCCATCGCCATCACTCGCACACTCTGTGCACGTGCCAGCAGGGCCGTGTCCAGACCTTTGCCGGTGAGGCCGACGGTCAACGCCAGCACCACACCGAAAGCCGCGCCCTGGACGGTGCGCACGATGACCAACACAGCGAAATCAGCCGTGACCGCCACCACCGCGCCGGACAACCCGAACACCACCAACGACGTCACCAGGACGCGCCGCTCCCCCAACCGGTCGGCCAGCGCCGCGATCGGTGCGGCTACACACGCCGCGGCGATCAAATAGCCAAGCGTCAGCAGCGATGTCTCGGCATCGTCGAGACCGAACTGATCGCGGATCTGCGGAAGAGCCGGCGCGATGCCCTGCACCCCGGTGAGCACGACCACCGAGGCCAGGGTGGCGGCGGTGTCAGCCCGGCGCACCGGGCCGGCCCTTCGGACTAATCGAGGTCAGTTACTGCGCCTCTGGCTGGTTGGCGAGTTCGACTGCCCGGTTCAGGGTTTCGCGATCGACAACATCGGCGGCGTTCATCGGCTCGGTGAGGACACCTGATTCGGTCGCCACCTCGATCATGAACGCCATGCTGTCCTCGCTGAGCCCACCATCGTCGGTCCAGAATGGGTACTGCTCGATCAGATCGAACAGCACTCGCAGTTCCTCCTCCGCGGGCGGTTCTTCGACATACTCGTTGACCGCGGTCTGGAACAGCGCGAAGTCGGACTTCAGCGTCTTCATCGCTCTCAGTGTGGTGGCGCAGTACTTGGCCGCGAGTTCCCGGTTCTGTTCCAGCCATTCGCCATCGGCGGCCTGGGCTTCCTTGATGAAAGTGTCGACGTTCTCGTAGAGCGTGGCGATGCGCACCGGCTCGTTGACATTGGCCTCCGCTGACTCGTACTGGTCCTCGTGGATCACCGTGGCATCGACGTCACCGGCGGCCCAGGCCGCGGTGCGCAGGCTCGAACTCTCGATGATCTGCTGGTTGGGGATGTCCTGGATGCTGCGGCTTTCGCCGGTGCCCGTCAGCAATGCGTTGAGGATGATTGCTCCCGCGCCGCCGGGGCTGTCGATGGCAACCCGGGTTGATGGATCGAAGAGCTGGCCCACCGTGTTGACGCCGTTGGCGCCCGTCAGCACGAAGTCGTCCATGCTGACGTAGGGGCAGAAGATCTTGAAGTCCTCCCCCTGTTCCCGAGCGGCCAGGATGGAGGAGATCGACGAGCCCATGACCTGGGCCCGACCACCGAGCACGGTCTGGGCCGCCGTCGCATGCGAATCGAATATCGTGACGTTGTCGGCGACGCTGACATCCAAATCGAAAGCGCCGCCGAAGTTGTCGACGCCGTAGACCAGCGGCACCAGCGAGGCCTGGGGTTGAGCGGACAGCGCGATTTGCAAGGACTCAGCTGTGGCAGCCTCGGGCGTCTCGCTGGAATCCGACCCGCACGCCGCGAGGGTGAGTGCGCCGACCGCACCGGCAGCGATGAACGTCGTGACACGGCGGCCACGACAACTTTGGTAAGACATCGTTCTCCTTCTTTCTCCTGGTTGGTTGGCCGAACATTCGTTGAATCCTCAGTTCACAGATGCAGATGACTGGTCGCGCGGCGTTCAATCACGCCCGCGATACGCATCAGCACCAGGCCGAGCAGCATCACGAAGACGATCGCCGCAAGCAGCCGTGGGATATCCAGAACCGACCCGGCGAACAGCACAACCTGTCCGAGGTTGGCCGCCGACAGCAGCAGTTCCGCGGTCACCGCGCCACGCATCGCCCGGCCGACGCCGATGCGCAGCCCGACCACCACCAGCGGCAGCGCCGCGGGAATGACGATGCTGGAGTAGATCTTCGACCGTTTAGCCCCATAGGCGCGGCTCATCTCGATCAACGTGACCGGGGTCGAGCGAACACCGGAGACCGTGCTGACCATGATCTCGAAGACGCACCACAGCGCGGTCAGCGCGACGCGGCCACTGAGTTCGAGCCCGGTGTAGATGCCGATGATGGGGATGAACAGCGAGACGGGGGTGGCGTACGCCGCATGCACCAGCGGTTCGAACACATTTCTGGCAAATCGGGAACTGCCGATCCACACACCCATCGGCACGGCGATCGACACGGCGATCCCGTAACCGAGCGCCATCGTCACGAGCGTGCCCATGGCTGCGACCAGGAAGTCCCCGCTGGAGATGCCCTCCCAGAAGGCTTCCAGGACCTCGGTGAACGCCGGGATGGCGAAGTTGCTTCCGGCGCTTCCGTACAGCTGCCATGCGCCGATGAGCGCGAGGATCAAGGTGACACGGGCCGCCCAGCCCCAGACCTTCCACGGCTGCGGCGCGCCCAGGCGCCGGACGTCGGTGGTGACCGCGCCTGGCGCGCTCTCTAGCTCGCTCATCGTGCCCCCGAAACTGCGGATTCGACGTCTTCAGCCCACGGTGTGAATCGCCTCTGGGCGACAAGCAGCAGACCGGTCAGCGCGGCGCCGACGATCACCACCGCGGCGGCGGTGGCGAAGAACTGGCCGAGCTCACGCGCGTAGCCGAGGTTGAGCAACCTGCGCCCGGTGCCCAGGGTGACCCACAGCTCGGCCACCACCATCCCCTGCACCGCTTGGCCGATGCCCAACCGCAGTCCGGTGATGATGTAGGGCAGCGTGCCGGGCAGTGTGATGGACAGCAGGCGTCGTGCCGGGCTGACGCCGAACGCCGTGCCCATCTCGTTGATTTCGCGGTCGATGGCCCGGACGCCGGCGGCCGGCGTGATGATCAGGTAGAACACCGCGAACAGGAACACCACCGCGACGCGGAACTCGAAGTCGGTGCCGAACACCAGGATGATGAACGGCAGCAGCGCCACCAGCGAGGTCACGAACAACGCGTTGACGAACGGGCCGACGACAAAATCGACGATCCTGAACTGCCCCATCAAGAGTCCGAGCGGGACCCCCACCAGCACAGCCAGCCCGAACCCGACAAGCATTTGCGCGAAACTGCCCAACACCATGACGTAGGTGCCGTCGACAAAGGAAGCGACCGCGCCGGAGACGATGTCGGGGACCGACGGCCAGAAGAACGGCCCAACCTGCATCGCGAAGATCTGCGAGGCGACGATGAGCCCACCCCACACCAGCGTGCGCTGGAACCAGGCGCGATGCCGCAACGGCAGTTTCGGGGCGGGTTGCGCCGCTTCGACGACCGGCAAGGGGCCGCCCGCGTGCTCACGTAACGTCACTGGTCATCCCCTGTTGCAGCGCATGCCACAGCCGCGTCTTGATCGCCCCGAATTCGGAAGTGCCCCGCAGGTCATAGTTGCGGGGCCGGGCGAAGGGGACATCGATGACGTCGACCACCCGGCCGGGCCTGTTGCCCATCACCACCACCCGGCCGGCCAGATATACAGCTTCTTCCATGTCGTGGGTGATCAGGATGGTGGTCTTGCGCTGCGACTGCCATAGTTGCTCGAGGTCCTGCTGCAGGACAACGCGCGTCTGCGCGTCCAGCGCCCCGAAGGGTTCGTCGAGCAACAACATGCTCGGGCTGACCGCATAGGCCCGCGCGATTCCCACCCGCTGCTGCATGCCCCCGGACAGTTGGGCCGGGTAGTGGTTCTCGAACCCTGTCAGACCGACCAAATCGAGCACTTCGGCCGCTTGCGCGGCGCGCTCTTTCCGTCCCACTCCGATGCACTCCAGCCCGAACTCGACGTTGCGCCGGACGGTGCGCCAAGGCAGCAAGCGCGGGTGCTGGAAGACCACTCCGCGATCAGGGCCGGGTCCGATGACCGGTTCTCCGCGAAGCAGGATCTCGCCGCCGGTGGGCGTGTCCAGGCCGTCGACGAGCCGCAGCAACGTCGACTTTCCCGAACCGCTGGCCCCGATCACGGCGACGAACTCACCCTCCTCGACCTCGAGGCTGATGTCGGCCAGAGCGTGGGTGGACACCTCGGAGCGTCCGCGGCGGACGGTGAATGTCTTCGACAGATTGCGGACGGAGAGCAATGGCGCCGCGGTAGAAGTGGCCATGCGGAGGATGCTATCGACTGACACGGCTTTGTGTCCAAGATTCTGGATACAGAATCAAGAATTTAACATGACTCCGGCCGGTTCCGCCCTCCGCCGGAGCGAAGGGCTTAGCCGACCTCGACTTCGAGCTTGGCCAGTACGCCGTCACGCACCTGCTCGAGGTGCCCGCAGATTCCCTCCACCGCACCCTCGACATCGCCGCGGGTCACCGCGTCCAGCAGCTCTTCATGGGAATGGCTGGTGCCCCCGACCAGTCGCCAGCCCAGCACGTATCGCCCGACCTTGAGCCGTAGCTGCTCGATGAGGCCCCACAACATGGGCTGATCCTCGGCGCCATACAGTTCGGCATAGAACTGTGAGCGCGCATCGAGGAAGCCCCCGCCCTCCTGTTGCGAGTCGACAACCTGTGCCAGCCGCCGCAGCCGTGCAATGCGTTCGCCGGTCATCGAAGCCATCGACAACCGCAGCGCGTGTGTCTCGAGCACCGCACGGATGCTGTAGATCTCGCGCACCTGGGCGCCGGTCAGGGCGCGGACCACGGCTCCCCGGCGATCCCGCAATTCGACCAGGCCGTCAGCCTCGAGCTGGATGAGCGCCGAGCGGACGGGCACCCGCGACACGCCGATGCTCTCGGCGAGCACCTCCTGCCGCAACTTCTGGCCCGGCTTCAGGGTCCCGTCGAGTATCGCTTCGCGCAGGATCTCGTAAACCCTCGAACCGAGGGATTGATAGCCTTGAGCACGCTGCCCCGCCAGACGCCGCAAATCGTCGCCGACAGCATTCGGCGGCTCGGCAGGTGCAGGGAAGTCGACGCCGACCCCGTTGTGGTTTGCCCCCATGAGACCGAGATCATACCCGGCGAACGGCACTACTGGATTTTGGATCCGTGTCAGTCCAACCCCAGATCCTTTCGGAACCGCCGCATCCCGTCGATCTTGTCGGCCACGGATGCATCGGGAGCGCTGTAGAACATCCACGGCATCGTGATGATGCCAGTGATCCCGCTGGCCTCCGCGGCCGCATAGTGCTCGGGGGTGAAGGCATCGGTCAACGGTGTGATCACCTCGAAACCGTCCATCGACAGCCCCTTTTCGGCACGCAGCTCGCGCAGCACCGAGATCCGCTCCAGCGCCTTCTCGGTGGTGATCAGGTCACCGATCCACCCGTCGTGGCGTGCCGCGCGGCGCAGCGCGATATCCGACAGCCCGCCGACGTAAACCGGGATCGGTGGCGGCGTCGGCTCCATTTCCATCCGCGGCGCCGTGTAAAAATCACCGCTGAACTCGGTCCACCCCGGCGACCACAGAGCCTTCATCAACTCCAGCACCTCGTCGGTGCGCTTGCCGCGACGCTCGAACTGCTGTCCCAGCAACTCGAACTCCTCGCGGCACCACCCCACACCGATGCCCAATTCCAACCGTCCGTCGGCCAGAACCGCGGCCGTACCGATCGATTTCGCCGCCGAGTACGGATCGCGCATCGCCGGCAGGTACACCGTCGTCACGAACCGCAGCCGGGTGGTGGCCAGCGCGATCGCGCCGATCATCACCCAGGGGTCGGGCCAGTCGGTGAACGCCTCCCAGCGCCTGGCGCCGTCCTTGGTGTAGGGGTAGGGCGTCTGCAGCGTCTCCAGGTTGATCACATGATCGGGAATCGCCATCCCGTGATAGCCGAGATCATCTGCGGCTTTGGCGATCTCGATGGCCTCGCGGGTGTCGAGGAACGCTGTGCTGACGTAGAACTTCATCCGGCGTCACGCGCCCAGGCAGGCATGATGAACACGCCCTCGGCTTCCACGGTGACTCCTTCGGCGTCCTTGAGGTATCCCCGCGCGTAGGTCTTGAACCCCTCCGAACGTTCGACGAACGCCTCGGCGCGCACCGGCCCCAGATGTGTGCCGCGCAGATATTTCACACTGATCGTGCCGGTGAACTTGGGCAGGCTCAGCCCTTCGCTGGCCACCTCTCCGAGGATGTGGTCGAGCAGCAGTGCGCAGATGCCGCCGTGCACCCAACCCGGCGGTCCCTCATAGGCGCGCCCCAACGTGAACTCACTCCAACAACTCCCGTCGGGCTCGTGCTGGATGATCATCGGTGGGGCGATGGCATTGCGAAGTCCGACAGCGGGATTCGCCCAGGCGACCGGCTTGCCGGTGTCGGCGTGCCGCAGCGTCGAGGTCACGCTTAGCTGTTCACGTTCGAGCAACTCGGTGGCGGCCTCGAGATGTCGCAGGGCTTCCTGCACCGTGGCATCCTCGACAGCGGTATGGATCCCGACGTCGATGAGCCTGCGCAACGCATCGGTCAGCGGGTCATAGCTCGCTCGCTGCCGGTCGTAGTCCTCGGAACTGATCACGTCGAACGCGAACTCCACGCCTACCCTCCACATCCATCAGTCGGCTCAGCCTCTACATCCATAGGTCGGCTCAGCCTCTACATCCATAGGTCGGCTCAGCCTCTACATCCATAGGTCGGCTCAGCCTCCGAAAATTCTGAGTACCACCGCTTTTGCCCTCCGCGTGATCCTCAGATAGTTGTCGAGGAACTCACCGCCGTCGCCATCACGCCAACCGGCAGCCACCGCGACCGCGTTGAGTAGCCGGCCCGGTCCGGGCAGTTGATCGGTGGGTTTTCCGCGCACCAGCACCAGCGCGTTACGCGCCCGCGTCGCCGTCAACCAGGCGTCGCGCAGCAGTTCGATGTCACCTTCGGCGATCAGCTCGGCGGCACCGATGGCGTCGAGAGTGTCCAACGTCGACGTGGTGTGCAGCGCAGGCATCTTGTGCGCGTAGCGAAGTTGCAGCAACTGCACGGTCCACTCGATGTCGGTGAGGCCGCCGCGGCCCAGCTTGGTGTGGGTGTTCGGATCGGCGCCGCGGGGCAGCCTCTCGGCATCGACCCGTGCCTTGATGCGCCGGATCTCCTGTACGGTCTCCGCCGACACGCCACCTTCCGGATAGCGCGTCTTGTCCGCCATCAGCAGGAACCGCTCACCGAGTTCGAGATCACCCGCCACCCGGTGTGCCCGCAGCAGCGCCTGGACCTCCCATGGCTGCGCCCACTGTTCGTAGTAGGCCGCATACGACGCCAGGGTGCGTACCAGCGGACCGGAGCGGCCCTCCGGACGCAGGTTGGCGTCGACGTCCAGCGGGGGGTCGGCGCCCGGAGTGCCCAGTCGAGACCGGACCTGCTCGGCCACCGTCTGCGACCATTTCACCGCCGCCGACTCCTCGACGCCCGCGTGGGGTTCGCAGACGAACAGCACGTCGGCGTCCGAGCCGTACCCGAGCTCCCCGCCGCCGAGGCGGCCCATCCCGATGACGGCAATCCGCGCGGGCGGACCGGCTTGCGGGGTGTTGGCGCGGATCACCGCGTCCAGGGCCGCCTGCAGCACCGCCACCCACATCGAGGTCAGCTGCTTGCACACCGCGGTCACGTCGAGCATCCCGAGCAGGTCGGCCGACGCGATCCTCGCCAGCTCCCTGCGGCGCAGCGACCGGGCCGCGGCAATGGCGCGCAGTGGGTCGCCGTGCCGGGCAGCCGAGGCCACCAGCGACCGGGCCACCCCCTCGGTGTCGACATCACACAGTTTGGGCCCGTTGGGGCCGTCGGCGTAGAGCTGGATCACCTCGGGGGCGTGCATCAGCAGGTCCGGCACATACGCCGAGGTGCCCAGGACGTGCATCAGCCGTTTGGCCACCGCACCCTCGTCACGCAGCGCCGCCAGGAACCACCGCTGGTCGGCCAGCTCGTCGCTGAGCCTGCGGTAGGCCAGTAGCCCGGCGTCCGGGTCGGGGGTGTCGGACAGCCAATCCAGCAGGGTCGGCAGCAGTACCTGCTGCACGCGGCCGCGGCGGGCGGTGCCGCCGGTCAGCGCGGCCAGGTGGGTCAGTGCGCTCTGCGGCCCTTCGTACCCGAGGGCGGCGAGCTGACGCTCGGCCGACGCGGTGCTCATTCCGTCCGAAAGCCCCAGCGTCGCTTGGCCGACCGACTCCAGAAGGGGTTGGTAGAACAGCTTGGCGTGCAGCCGCGACACCCGGCGGCTCTGCCGTTTGAGTTCCTCCCGCAGCACGCCGAGCGCGTCGTGGCGGCCGTCGGGACGCATGTGCGCCGCCCGCGCGAGCCAGCGCATCGCCTCCTCGTCGTCGGCCTCGGGCAGCATGTGGGTGCGTTTGAGGCGTTGCAGCTGCAGCCGGTGTTCGAGCAACCGGAGGAATTCGTAGGACGCCGTCAGGTTGGCCGCGTCATCGCGGCCGATGTAGCCACCGGTTCCCAGCGCCGCCAGCGCGTTGACGGTCGATGCGACGTGCAACTCGTCATCGTTGCGGCCGTGCACCAACTGCAGGAGCTGCACAGCGAACTCCACGTCGCGCAGCCCGCCGCTGCCGAGTTTGAGCTCCCGGGTCCGGACGCCAGCCGGCACCAGTTCCTCCACGCGCCTGCGCATCGCCTGCACTTCGGGAACGAAGTCGTCACGCTCGCAGGCGGTCCACACCATCGGCATCAGCGCCTCGATGTAGCGCGCGCCCAGTTCCTCGTCCCCGGCGGCGGGCCGCGCCTTCATCAGCGCCTGGAACTCCCAGGTTTTCGCCCAGCGCTCGTAGTAGGCGATGTGCGAGTCCAGGGTGCGCACCAGCTGACCTTGCTTGCCCTCCGGCCGCAGCGCGGCGTCCACCTCGAAGAACGCGTCGGCGGCCAGCCTCATCATCTCGCCGGCGATCCTGGTCGCGGTGCCCAGGCCGGCGTGCGAGCCGTCGTCGGCAACGAAGATGACGTCGACGTCGCTGACGTAGTTGAGTTCGCGCGCACCGCACTTGCCCATCGCGATGACGCTCAGCGCGGGCACCGGCCCGTCGCCGCACACCGACCGCGACACCACGTTCAGCGCCGCACCCAGAGCGGCGTCGGCGAGGTCGGACAGGTGTTCCCCGACGATCGTGAACGGCAGCACCGGTTCGTTCTCCACCGTGGAGGCGAGGTCAAGAGCGGCCAGCACCATCACCCGGTTGCGGTACAGGGTGCGCAGCGGCGGGACGGCCAGCGCTGCGCCCGTTGCCTTTTCGGCCTCCTCGGTGAAAATCTCCGCCAGCTCCCGCGGCGACGGCAGGGAGATGTTGCCGGCCAGCAGGTGCCAGGAGTCCGGGTTGGCGATCAGGTGGTCCCCCAGCGCCAGCGACGACCCGAGCACCGCGAACAACCGACCGCGCAGACTGCGGTCCTTGAGAAGCGCACTGTCCAGTTCGTGCCAGTCGTCACCCAGCGCCTCGGACAGCCGGACCACGGCGCGCAGCGCGGTATCGGCGTCGGGCGCGCGCGACAGCGACCACAGCAATTCCACATGGGCGTCGGTGTTCCACCCGAGGCCGTTCAGATCGGCTTGCGCCTGCGGTTCGACCAGCCCCAGCCGACCGACGCCAGGCAGCTTCGGACGCTGCGTCGCGGGTTTGGCCACACGTGAAATCTAACGGAGGCATCTGGTGCGGACGGCGGGGGCTGCCTGCAGCCCAGTCCGAAACCGCTACAACGACAGGTAGGTCTTCAGCTCGAACGGCGTGACGTGACTGCGGTAGTTCTCCCACTCCGTGTGTTTGTTGCGGAGGAAGAAGTCGAAGACGTGTTCCCCGAGGGCCTCGGCGACCAGTTCCGAGCCCTCCATTTCGCCCAGCGCGACACCGAGGCTGCCGGGCAGCTCCTTGTAGCCCATGGCGCGGCGTTCCTCCGGCGTCAGGCTCCACACGTCGTCCTCGGCCTGCGGACCGAGGACATAGCCCTTCTCGATGCCGCGCAGGCCCGCCGCGAGCAGCACCGCGAACGTCAGGTACGGGTTGCACGCCGAGTCAGGGCTGCGCACCTCGACCCGCCGCGACGACGACTTGTGCGGGGTGTACATCGGCACCCGCACCAGCGCCGAACGGTTGGCCGCACCCCAGGACGCCGCCGTCGGGGCCTCACCGCCGTGCACCAGCCTTTTGTACGAGTTCACCCACTGATTGGTGACGGCGCTGATCTCGGTGGCGTGCTCCAGAATGCCCGCGATGAAGGACTTTCCGACATCGGAGAGCTGCTGCGGATCGTCGGCACTGTGGAAGGCGTTGTTGTCGCCCTCGAACAGGCTCATATGGGTGTGCATCGCCGAGCCGGGATGTTCGGAGAACGGCTTGGGCATGAACGACGCACGCACACCCTCACCCAGGGCGACCTCCTTGACGACATAGCGGAACGTCATCACGTTGTCGGCCATCGACAGGGCGTCGGCGTAGCGCAGGTCGATCTCCTGCTGACCGGGTGCGCCCTCGTGGTGACTGAACTCCACCGAGATACCCATCTGCTCGAGCGCGTCGATGGCGTGGCGGCGGAAGTTCGGAGCCGAGTCGTGCACGGCCTGGTCGAAGTAGCCACCGTTGTCAGCAGGGACGGGCTCACTCCCGTCGTAGGGCCCCGGTTTGAGCAGGAAGAACTCGATCTCGGGATGGACGTAGCAGGAGAAGCCCAGATCGCTGGCCTTCGACAGCTGGCGGCGCAGCACGTGGCGTGAGTCGGCCCACGACGGCGAGCCGTCGGGCATCGTGATGTCGCAGAACATCCTCGCCGAGTGGTGATCGCCGCCGCTGGTGGTCCATGGCAGCACCTGGAACGTCGACGGGTCCGGACGAGCGACCATGTCGGCTTCCGACACGCGCGCGAATCCCTCGATGGAGGATCCGTCGAAGCCGATGCCCTCCTCGAACGCGCCCTCCAGCTCGGCGGGGGCGATGGCCACCGACTTGAGGTAACCGAGGACGTCGGTGAACCACAGCCGGACGAAGCGGATATCGCGTTCTTCCAGCGTGCGAAGCACGAATTCCTTCTGCCGATCCATGCCCGAAGCCTAGGTTCCGGCTGTTAATTCTGTGTTACGGCGCTGCTAGCAGCGCAATCCGGCCGGGGGCTGAACCCGGTCCACGAGGAATTCGACGACGGCGGTGTCCACGCAGGCGTCGCCGTTGAACACCACCGTGTGCTGGCCGCCGTCAAAGGTGATCAGCGACGCGTCCATCTGCGCGGCCAGGTCGACGCCGGCCTGATAGGGCGTCGCCGGGTCACCGGTCGTGGACACGACGACGACCTTGCCCGGGCCCGGTGAGGTCGCGGGCTGCGCCGTCGAGGTGGCCGGCACCGGCCACAACGCGCAGACGTCGCGCGGGGCGAAACCGGTGAACGCGCCGTAGGACAGGAACGGCGCCGCCTCCCGCGCCCGCCGGTCGGCGTCGGCCCACGCCGCGGGGTCGGTCGGGTACACCGCGTCGAGGCACCGGATGGCGGTGAACGCGTCCCGGCGGTTCTTGTAGTGCCCGTCGCGGTCGCGCTGCTGGTAGTCGTCGGCGAGCAGCAGCAAGTCGATCGGGTCGGTGCCGCGCTGCAACCCGAGCAGGCCGCTGGTCAGGTAGGTCCAGTAGCGGGGCGAGTAGAGCGCACTGACGGTCCCGGTGATGGCGTCTTGATAACCCAGGCCGCGCGGGTCCGACGCCGCGGCCGGTTGGGTGACCAGCGGATCGATCAGTTCGTGGTAGCGGCTGACGAATTGTGCGGGGTCGGTGCCCAGCGGGCATCCGGCCGACTTCGCGCAATCGGTGGCGTACCTGTCAAACGCCCGCTGGAAGCTCCCCAGCTGATTGATGCTCTCGGTGATCGGATCCAGGCTGGGGTCCACCGCACCGTCGAGGACCATGGCCCGTACCCGGTCGGGGTAACGCTCGGCGTAGGCCGCGCCGAGTTGGGTGCCGTAAGAGAAGCCGAGATAGTTGATCTGTTCTTCACCCAGTGCCGCCCGCACCACATCCATGTCGCGTGCCGCCGACGCCGTCCCGATGTTCGCCAGGAACTCGGCGCCCATCCGTTGCAAGCACTGCGCGGCGAACTCGCGGCGCAGTTCTTCGATGTGGGCCACCCCCGCGGGGCTCTGGTCGGCCATCGGCTCTGCCCGGTAGGCGTCGAATTCGGCGTCGGTGCGGCACCGCAGTTCCGGCGTCGAGTGCCCCACGCCGCGTGGGTCGATGCCGACAAGGTCGAATTGGTCCAGGATCTCGGTTCCCGCCAGCGCGGCGCCCATGCCGGCGACGACGTCGACTGCCGACGCACCCGGCCCGCCCGGGTTGACGACGAGCATTCCGATGCGCGGACCGCTGGCGGGCACCCTGATGACCGCCAGTTGCGCCGCCGCGCCTTGCGGTTTCGTGTAATCGACCGGCACCGCGACGGTGCCGCACTGCGCGGTCGGCAGCCGCGAGACGTCGTCGAGGAAGTTCGCGCACGAACTCCACACGGGCGCAGCGGAGTACGTCGGGCCCTGTGGGTCCTGCGGGGTCTCGGGCGACGCGGCCGCCGCCGGGCACGACACCACCACCGCGGCGGTCAGCACCGCAAGCACTCGTCCCAGCCGCCGCATGGCAGTCATGGTTGCACGCGGGCGGGCCACCGGGCGCCCCGGGAACCCAAAGGTGATCAGGCCGTTATCAGGCGTCGAGCTCGTAGGTCAGCCAGGTCGACTTCTCCGCGCCGATGCCGTCGTAGAGACGTTGCGCCGCCTCGTTGTCCGGGGCGGTCTCCCAGACCAGCTTCTCGGCGCCCCGGTCATGGCACAGCGCAAGGCTGTGCGCGATCAGCGCTCGCCCTGTGCCACTGTTACGCCCCTCGGGCGTGACGTACAGATCGTTGAGGACACCGACACGCGCGGCGTGCAGGGTCTGCCATGTCCAGTAGATCGTCGCGAAACCCACTGGGGTGCGGTTCGAATCGCGGGCGATGAGTTGGACACCCTCGTCGTCGTTGACGATCAGCGCCCGCGACAGCGTCTCGAGCTTCTCATCAGAGGGATCGACCCGGTAGAAATCGCAGTAACTGCGCAGCATCGGAAGCAACTCGGCCAGGTCGGCCTCCCCGACCGTCGAGATGGTCAGCACCGCGTGCCTTCGGGCGGGACGGTGACATCGATCAGGTAACGGGCCGCGATGTCGTCGACGCAGGCGTCACCGCTGAACACGACGGTGTGCTGGGTTCCTTCGTAGGTGACCAGCGTGCCGCCGAGCTGCTCGGCGAGATCGACGCCGGCCTGGTACGGGGTGGCCGGGTCGTTGGTGGTCGACACCACCAGGGTCGGCGGGAGTCCGGCGACGTCGAGTTCGTGCGGCGTGCTGGTGGGCGGGACCGGCCAGAAGCCGCACGTCGGCATCGGCGCGTACCCGGTGAACTCGCCGTAGCTCATGAACGGCGCGGCCTCACGGATGCGACGATCCTGCTCGACGAGAGTCTCGCGGTCGGTGATCGCCGGCTTGTCGACACAGTTCACGGCGACCCGCGCGTCGGTCGCGTTGGTGTACTCACCTTCCGAGTTGCGGCCCATGTACAGGTCGGACAGCATGAGCATGGTGTCTCCCCTGCCCTCCTCGAGCTCACTGAGCGCCTCGGTCAGGTGGCGCCACAGGTTGGGCGAATACAGCGGCAGGATGGTTCCGACGATCGCGTCGTTGTAGCTCAGTCCCCGCGGGTCGTTGGTCTCGGCGGGGTCGTCCACCAGCGGATTCACCAGAGATTGGTACACGTCGACCGCCTTGGCCGGGTCGGTGCCCAGCGGGCATTCATCGTCCTTGGCGCAGTCGGCGGCATAGTCGTCGAACGCCTGCTGGAAGGCAGCCGCCTGCCGCACGTCGGCCTCGACCGGATCCGCGTTGGGGTCGATGGCTCCGTCGAGGATCATCGCCCGTACCCGCTCGGGATAGGCCTCGGCATAACCTGCGCCGATCCGGGTGCCGTACGAGTACCCCAGGTAGGTCAGCTTCTCGTCGCCGAGAGCCTCGCGCATCGCGTCGAGATCCCGGACCACACTGGCGGTTCCGACGTTGGCGAGGAACTCCTTGCCCATCTTGTCGACGCAGCGCTGGACGAACTCCTTGGTCTCCTTCTCGATGTGGGCCACCCCTTCGGGGGTGTACTCCACGACGTTGTCGGCGCGTAGCCGGTCGTTGTCGGCGTCGCTGTTGCACCACAGCGCCGGGGAGGAGTTCGCCACGCCGCGAGGGTCGAAGCCGACGAGGTCGAATCGTTGCCGCACCTCCTCGGGCAGCGTCGTCGCCATGGACGCCGCCGCCTGGACACCCGACTCACCGGGCCCGCCCGGGTTGATGATCAGCGAGCCGATCTTGTCGCCGGTGGCCTTGAACCGGATCATCGCAATCTGGGCGACCCCACCCGCAGGGCTGTCGGCGTTGTCCCAGTTGACCGGAACCGACAGCATTCCGCATTCGGCACCGACCAGCGCCCGGGGCAGCTCAGAACCACCGGCCTCGCAGGGGGCCCACTCGATGGGGGCGCCGGGCCCCGGCACCGCGATCAGTGCGTTTCCCTCGACCACCTTGCTGCACCCGGCGACCAGAGACAGCGCGCAGGTGAGCAGTAGGGCGGACCGCACCGCGCCCGTCTTGAGCTTCATGGGACCACATGCTGCCATGGAGCGGCATCGTCGCTGGCGAGGCAGCTATCATTCGGCTCGCGCGGTCACCTCACGGCGCTGAGGAGTTCGTCGAGTGCGGCCTGGAAATCATCGGCCATGTCCCACAGGTCGGGCAGTAGTTCCGGGCACGACACGATCCCCACATCGAGCTTGCCGTTCAGCGACATCACGGTGATGTTCAGGCCGGAACCATGGAAGACCGGCCCGAGCGGATACATCGCCTTGACCTCACACCCGAGCATGTACAGCGGCATCTGCGGGCCGGGGACGTTGGACAGCACCAGGTTGTGCACCGGCCTCGCACCGCTGAGCCTGCTGCTGGCGTAGACCCGCATCGCGACACCGAACACCGCGGGTGCGGCGAACTGGGTCCAGTCCTGCAGCAGGGTGGCGCCGATCGCCGAACTGTGTTGTTTGGAAACCGAATTCGCATCCGCGATCGCCTTGATTCGCTCAGCGGGGTCCTCGATGCTCGTCTCCAGCCGGGAAAACATCCCCGACACCTGGTTGCGCCCGGGCCGGTCGGATTTGTCGTGCACCGACACCGGGACCATGGCGACCAGAGAGTTCTCCGGCAGCTCGCCGCGGCCGAGCAGGAACTTGCGGAGCACCCCGGCGACCAACGCCATCACCACATCGTTGACCTTGACCCCGAAGTGGCTCTTCACCTTCTTGATGTCGTCGAGATCCAGTTGGGCGAATGCGATGTTGCGATGTGCAGTGACGTTGGCGTTGAACGCGGTCTTCGGCGCCGCGAAGGGTGAGGCCATCGAGCTGCCGTTGCGTGCCCGCTTGGCCGTATCGATCACCGTCGAGACCGTCATCGGCACCACGCTGGCCAGTTTCAACGGCCGGGTCGCGAACTTCAGCGCGCCGCTGATCGCGATCTCCAGATCGCTCGCGTCCCCCGGGCCGTCGACCGGATCGGGCGGCGGCGCGTCAGGCTCGGTCGAACACAACTTCGACATCAGGTTGGCCCCGGTCACGCCGTCGACGCTGGCATGGTGCACCTTCGTCATCACGGCGATGCGCCCCGCGCTGTCGGCTGTGCCGTTGCCGGTGCCACCGACGTTCTCGATCACCCACATCTCCCACAGCGGTCGCGTCCGGTCCAACGGCAACGACGCGATGTGGCCACAGATCTCGGCGAGCTCGATGCGTCCGCCCGGGGATGGCAAACCGATGCGGTGCACATGGCGGGCAACGTCGAAGTCCCTGTCCTCCACCCACACCGGATGGTCCAGATTGAACCGGTTGTCGGCGAGCTTCTCCCGGAACTCCGGCATCGCCTTGATCCGCAGCGTCAGACCGTCGCGGAGCCGGTCGAACGTGTAACCGCCGGGCATCGTCGAGGTGTCCAGCTCCAGGATCGAGCACACGTGCAGCGGTTGTGCCGCGGTTTCGAGGTACAGGAAGCTGGCGTCGAGCCCGCTGAGCCTTTGCATGTCGCCGATGTTAGGCGTGGTGGATGCGGGTGTGAGCAAATCCACTCAACGTGGCCGTTCAACTTCTGGCGCCGCGGTGGCAGACTTGTCGTGTCAGCGAAACCCGGGGACCATTTCCGGCCTCGAGGATTCGAAGAGACCCACCCGTCGAGGGGACAATGATGTCCGAACAGACCGTTTATGGTGCTGTCGCCGATTCTCACTCCGCTTCCGAAGCCGCGCCGAAGCCGCGCATCAAGGTGCGGACCCACCATCTGCACAAATGGAAGGCCGAGGGCCACAAGTGGGCCATGTTGACGGCCTACGACTACTCCACCGCCGCCGTGTTCGACGCCGCGCAGATCCCGGTGCTGCTGGTCGGCGATTCCGCCGCCAACGTGGTGTACGGCTACGACACCACCGTGCCGGTGACGGTCGACGAGCTGATCCCGCTGGTGCGCGGGGTGGTACGGGGTGCGCCGCATGCGCTGGTGGTGGCCGACCTGCCGTTCGGCAGCTACGAAGGCGGCCCGTCGCAGGCCCTGGCCACCGCAACCAGATTCCTCAAGGAGACCGGCGCCCACGCCGTGAAGCTGGAGGGCGGTGAGCGGGTGGCCGATCAGATCGCCGCCATCACCGCCGCGGGCATCCCCGTCATGGCGCATATCGGGTTCACCCCGCAGAGCGTGAACGGCCTGGGCGGGTTCCGCGTCCAGGGCCGCGGCGACGCCGCGGAGCAGACGATCCACGACGCGATCGCGGTGCAGGAAGCGGGCGCGTTCGCGGTCGTGATGGAAATGGTGCCCGCCGAGTTGGCCACCCAGATCACCGGCAAGTTGACGATCCCGACTGTCGGCATCGGCGCCGGACCCAACTGTGACGCGCAGGTCCTCGTGTGGCAGGACATGGCGGGCCTGACCTCGGGCCGGACCGCAAAGTTCGTGAAGCGCTTCGGCGGCGTCGGTGACGAACTGCGCCGGGCCGCCACCGAGTACGCCCATGAGGTCGCCACCGGTGCCTTCCCCGCCGAGGAGCACTCCTTCTAGGTCAGCCGAACTCCGGCTTGCGCTTGGTCAGGAATGCGTCGATGCCTTCCCGGCCGTCTGGCCCGTCGGCGTTGGCGGCGATCAACCGCCCCTCGAGTTCCATCTGGGTCTCGATGCCGTTGTCGAACGTGGCGAGCAGCAGCTTCTTGACCGCCGCGTGCGACTGCGTGGCACCCGCCGCGAGATCGGTGGCCAGCTTGTCGGTGAAGGAACCCAGTTCGGCGTCGTCGACGACGTAGTTCACCAGGCCCCACTGCAGGGCCTCGTCCGCAGTGAGCCGCCGGTTCGTCAGCATCAGGTCCTGCGTTCGGCGTACCCCGATCAGCCTGGGCAGGTAGTAGGAGGCGCTGCCGTCCGGGCTCAGGCCGGCACGCGTATAGGCCATCGTGAACGTCGCGGAGGTGGCCGCCACCACCAGGTCACCGGCGGCGGCCAGCGAGAACCCCGCGCCAGCGGCGGTCCCGTTGACCACGGTGACCAGCACCGCATCCATGCGCGCGAACGTCGACAGGGCCCGGTGCAGGTCATCGGCGATGCCCTTGACGAACCGTCCCGGCCCGAGCGGCGACGCCGCCATCGCCTTCAGGTCTCCGCCGGCGCAGAAGAACTTCCCGGCGCCGGTGAGGACCACGACTTTGGTGCCGGCACTGTCGCAGCGCGCCGCGACGTCGGCGAGTTCACGAGTCATGGTGTCGTCCATGCCGTTGGCGGCTTCGGGCCGGTTCAGCGTGATCCGGGCGACGGCACCGGACTGCTCGAAGGTGATGGTCTGGTAATCGGTCACAGTCAGAAGACAGTATCGGCCTGGGTCGGCCTGAACCCGCACCGCATCTGCGGGACTGCGACCACCGAGGCTCAGAGGCCGCCGTCGAGATACTTCTCGCGGCACGCCCTGCGTGCCAGCTTGCCGCTCGTGGTGCGGGGAATCGTCCCTGCTGCAACGAGTTTGACTTCGGCCACGGGCACGGCATGGCGGCGGGACACCGCCGCGCGGATGCTCTCCTGGACCGGGCCCGCCTCGGCGCGCCCGGCGCCCACCGCACGTTCGGCGACGATCACCACCTCTTCGCGCCCGTCACCCGGCACCGAGAACGCTGCTACGAACCCGGCCCGCACCGCCTTCGACGCCTCGGCGACGGTGGCCTCCACATCCTGCGGATAGTGGTTGCGCCCGTCGACGATGATGAGGTCCTTGATCCTGCCGGTGATGTACAGCTCGCCGTCGAGGTAGACGCCGAGGTCGCCGGTGCGCATCCACAACGCGCTCTCGGCGGCGCCCTCGGCGTGGCTGCCGTGCAGCAGCCGGGACTGCACCTTGTTCTGGAAGGTCAGCTCGGTGTCGCGCGGCCGCCCCCAGTACCCGCGTCCGACGTTGTCGCCGTGCAGCCAGATCTCCCCCACCCGGCCGTCGGGCACCTCGGCATCGGTGGCCGGGTCGACGATCACGGCCCATTGACTGCGTGCGACCTTGCCGCACGACACTTGCGCGAGGGCGTTCGGATGGTCGGCCGCGACCCGGACCGCACGGCCGGCGCCCAGCTCGTCGCGGTCGAGGTGGATGGCGTCCGGGCGGGCGTCGTGCGAGGTGGTGGAGATGAACAGGGTCGCTTCGGCCATCCCGTATGACGGCTTGATGGCGGCCGGGTTCAGGCCGTAGGGCGCGAAGGCCGCGGTGAACTTGTCGACCGAGGTGATGCTCACCGGTTCTGACCCGTTGATCAGACCGGCGATGTTGCTGAGGTCGAGCGCCTCGCCGGCAGGCGGCAACCCGCGCTGGGCCGCCAGCTCGAACGCGAAGTTCGGCGCGGCGGCGAATGTCCTGCGGTCCGAGGCTCCCAGTTCGCGGATCCAGCGGTAGGGGCGACGCACGAACGCCACCGGCGACATCAACGTGATGTGGCCGCCGGCCAGCGCCGGGAACATGATCATCAGCAGGCCCATGTCGTGGAACAGCGGCAACCAGCTGACGCTGCGGATGTTGTGGTCCAGGCCGACGGACAGGATCATCTGCACCACGTTGGTGCATGCCGCCCGGTGGGTGATCTCGACTCCGGCTGGGGTGCGGGTGGATCCGGAGGTGTACTGCAGGTAGGCGACGGCGTCGGTCTGCAACGCCGCGGGGACGAATGCGGCGCCGACAGCGTCGGGCACCGCGTCGACGGCGATCACGCGTGGTCGGCGGTCGCGCGGCAGCGTGCGCAGGAAATCCCGGACTCCGGCGGCGGCCTCGGTCGTCGTCAGGACCACCGACGGTCGGGCATCGCCCAGTACCGCGTCGAGGCGCTCGGCTTGTCCCGGGAGTTCGGGGGCGAACAGCGGCACGGCGATGGCCCCGGCCTGGATCGCGGCGAAGAACGCCACCACGTAGTCGACGCCCTGAGGGGTCAGGATGGCAACCCGGTCTCCGGCATGGGTGACCTGCTGCAGTCGGGCACCGACCGCCCGCAGGCGGGTTCCCAGCTGTGTCCAGGTCAGCTCGAGCGTGCGGTCACGATCGAAGTCGAGATACCGGTAGGCGGGGGTGTCACCGAGCTGGGCGACATTGCGGTCCAGAAACGAGGTCAACGTGACACCGTCGGGAATGGCGATATTGCCTTCGCGGTCGAGGTAATCCTCGATCTTCATCTGGGCGGTGCCATCCGCAACCAGGGCTGCTTCCCGGTTCATAAGACGATTCTAAGAGCATGACGCGCAGAATCGTGGCACCCCCCGCCCCGCGCGCCCTTTCGACCCGCGTCCGGTTCACCTGGATGTGGCACCCTTGGCTTCCCAGTTACCCACCGCAAAGCCGAAGCAAAAGGGGACCATGGCCGCCAAATCGCCCGAAAACTCCAGGTACACGGAGACCGAGCGCAAATTCGAGGTCGTCGAATCCACCGTGACGCCCTCGTTCGACGGCCTGTCCGCGATCGCCCGCGTCGAGCGGTCACCGTCACAGCAGCTCGACGCTGTCTACTTCGACACACCGGCTCGCGACCTGGCCCGGCACCGGATCACCTTGCGTCGCCGCACCGGGGGTTCGGACGCGGGCTGGCATCTGAAGCTACCTGCAGGCCCTGACACCCGCACCGAGGTGCGCGCGCCCCTGGATGACGCGTCCGCGGATGCCGCCGAGGCCGCGGTGCCGGAGAGCCTGCGCGACGTGGTGCTCGCGATCGTGCGGGACCGGCCGCTCGCGCCGGTGGCACGTATCAGCACCTCCAGGAGCATCGAGATGCTCTACGGCCCCGATGGTCGCGCCCTGGCCGAGTTCTGCGACGACCAGGTCACCGCGAGCGCAGAAGGTGGCGACGAACAACGTTGGCGCGAATGGGAACTGGAGCTTGTCGAGGCGATCGACCCCGAGTTGTTCGACCGGTTGACCAACCGTTTGCTCGATGCCGGCGCGCAGCCGGCCGGGCACGGCTCCAAGCTGGCCCGGGTACTCGACTCGAGTGAGTCCGCCGACGATGCCGACGACGGGACCCACACCCCCGAGGCCTCCGCAGACCCGCTGCACCGGGCGGTGGCCGAGCAGATCGGGCAACTGCTGGAGTGGGACCGGGCCCTGCGGGCCGACAGCTACGACTCGGTCCACCAGATGCGGGTGACGACCCGAAAGATCCGCAGTCTGCTGCAGTCGTCGGAGGGGTCGTTCGCGATCACCGACCACGAATGGATCCTCGACGAACTGCGCGAACTCGCAGGCGTCCTCGGTGTGGCGCGCGACGCGGAGGTGCTCGCAGAGCGATTCGAGAACGCGCTGGACGATTTACCGGAGGACAACATCCGGGGCCCGGTGCGGGAGCGCCTCGTCGAGGGCGCCAAGAAGCGCTACAGGAGCGGGTGGAAACGATCGCTGACGGCGGTCCGGTCGCCACGCTACTTCCGCCTCTTGGACGCCCTCGAGGAGCTGGTCGCCGCCGAGCCTCCCCCGACGCCAGCCGGTGAGGAACCTGCCCATGCCAACCTGGACTCGGCGTACAAGCGGGTTCGCAAGGCCGCCAAAGCCGCCCGCGCCGCCGTTGACGACACCGAGGCTGACAACGACGAAGCGCTACACCGGATCCGCAAGCGCGCGAAACAACTCCGCTACACCGCGGCGGCCACCGGGGCGACAAAGGTGGCCGAGCGCGCGAAGGCGATCCAGAGCTTGCTGGGTGACCATCAGGACAGCGTGGTCAGTCGTGCGCACCTGAGCCATCAGGCCGAGCTGGCGCACGCCGCCGGGGAGGACACCTTCACCTATGGCCTGCTCTATCAGCTGGAGAACGATCTGGCGCTGCGTTGTGAGGAGCAGATCGACGACGCCCTCGACAAGCTGGACAAGGCCGTCCGCAAGTCCTGACAGCCCGGCGGTCGCCGTGAAGGACGGCGTGCCTAGTCACCTGGTGCGGGTTCCTCGCCGGATGTTCACGGGGTTCCCGGCCTGCGGTCTGTTGCGGACGGTCACAGCGCCCGCGCGCTGACTGTGCAGGTCAGCGCGCGGGGCGGATGAGCTGGCCTGTAAGCCGGATTCTGTTCCTCACCGCCGCGTGAACGTCGGCGAGGCGGCGACCATCCATCTGGACACACCGTCACCGGGTGCCTCGAGCGGCCTACCCGCAGACTCGGGCGAGCAGCCCTCGAACGTCTGCGCTGCCGCGCCTCGCGGCGCGGCATTCTTGGCCTTGCTTCGGGTGGGGTTTACCTAGCCGCTCCGGTCACCCGAAACGCTGGTGCGCTCTTACCGCACCGTTTCACCCTTACCACCCCAACGCCCGGAGGCGCTGTGGTGGCGGTCTGTTTTCTGTGGCACTTTCCCGCGAGTCACCTCGGATTGCTGTTAGCAATCACCCTGCTCTGTGAAGTCCGGACTTTCCTCGACACCCAGGTAGACCCGGGTACCGCGGCCGCCCAGCCAGCTCATCCGCCCTAACAACGTAATGGGTCGGAGGCCGATTCCGGTAACAAGGGCTCTGCACGGTGTCGATGGCCATACTTGAGCCATGACGCAGGCTCCCCCGGCCCGCTATCTGATGCGCGCCAAGGATCTGGTTGATGCCCGGTATGCCGAGCCGATCACCGTCGACGACCTTGCTGCGGCGGCAGGGTTGTCGAGAGCCCACTTCAGCCGGATGTTCACCAAGACCTTCGGCGAGTCGCCGCGTGCGTACCTGCAGACCCGTCGCCTGGAGCGCGCGGCGTCGCTGCTGCGCCACACCGATCGCCCCGTGGCCGATATCTGCGTGATGGTCGGGTTGCGCAGTGTCGGCTCGTTCACCACCAGCTTCGCCCGGGTTTACGGCCTTCCCCCGGCCGCTTACCGCGCGTCGTTACCGCCCGCGGCCGTTCACGCCCGAATTCCGAGCTGCATCGTGCGGCGTGATACCCGGCCCCGGGCAGACAGTCGGGTGGTCAAGACGGCACACGGGGAGAAGACGGGTTCGCCAGCGAAACCGTAGCGTCACAGCCATGATCAAAATCGCAAGCGCCCACCTATGGGTTCACGACCAGGAAATTGCGTGCAAGTTCTGGACCGAGAAGGTGGGTATGGAAGTGCGCCAGGATGTTTCGCTCCCCGACGTCGACGGCATATTTCGCTGGCTGACTGTCGGCCCGCCCGGTCAGGACGATGTCTCGATCGTCCTGATGGCGGTGCCGGGTGCACCGGTGATGGACGCCCCGACGCGGACGCAGGTACTCGACCTCACCGCGAAAGGCTTTGCCGGCACCGTCTTTCTGACCACAGATGACTGCCGCGCCAGCTATGAAGCGCTCAGCGCACGCGGTGTCGAGTTCACCGAGGAGCCCCACGAGATGCCCTATGGCACCGACTGCGGCTTCCGCGACCCGTCCGGCAACAGCGTTCGACTCACCCAGCTGGCCGAGACCCCCGCCGCTTCGGGTTAGGCGGCGTCGAAGGTGACGAGGTCGATGCTGAGTTGGCCTTCGATGAGGCTGAGTCGTCGGCGTACTGGTGGTCCGGGTAGGGGTGGGGCGGTGGAGTGGTAGACCGC
>NZ_CACSIP010000034.1 GCF_902705885.1 Mycolicibacterium austroafricanum
GCTCCTGGCCGGTTCCGAGGAGCTTATTGCCCTCGGCCAGCTTGCGGATGATCTGATCCGGCGTATGCCGCCGGCGTTTGTTCGTAGCCATGTCGTCGTCGATTCTTCCTGCCCAAACACCTGGGCAACAGAGTCGCACAACAACTGGACCACTACGACGGGCTCACCTCACAGCCACGGACCCATCTGATCGTGCCCCTCTGGGACCTCCGGATGCACATAATCCGCCATATTGTCGCCGGATACAACCCCGAGGAATGAAATTACGTGGATGCCATTCGCGAGGCATTCAGGTGTGTCAAAGGCGCCATAGAGCCGCTGCGAGTGCTGGAGCATGCGACGGTCAAAATCAGCACCGTCGACTTTCTGATCCGCCCACATCGCCGCCGGTGCTCCGCTCGGCGAACCAATCAAAATGATCGGAACCTCTGGGTCCCATTCGCGGATGGAGGAGATCATCGCATCCAACTGGGTCTTGTAGATAGACCATGATTCGTCGGAGAGTGCTGAGAGAAAGTCAACGGTACCCAGCATGATGCTGATGGACGTCGGCCCGCGTCCCCCGAAGGCAGACGAGTAACGGTCTATGTACTTCGCAAACGAAACCTCGACGTTGGGTGGGGGCATCATTACCTGCCAGCCACTACCGTTGTATTGCTGCCATTGTTCTTCGGCCATCAAATTGGGATCCACAATGACGTCGCCAGAGGCAGGCGAGTTGGGATAGCCCTGGGCGTTGAAATGATAATTTCCCATGGTTCTCCACCCCCGGGCGATCATCTGGAAGCCCGAGTAGTCATAGCCCCTTGGGTCGGCGGCTGTGACGTCTTTCCAGAACGATGTATTGCCTAGGAACTTGTCCCCCTCAACGCCGAGAGGGAACAGGAACGGCGAGTCGCCTCCTTCCGGTCGGGCTATGCGCGTTATGTAGCTATTCAGTGTCCAACCTCCGCGACCTTCCTGCGAGATTATTCCCCCGTCGTAGGTGCGGGTACCAACGAGCTTTCCACCGAGCACGCACACGACGGCGAATTCCGCGTAGTTGCCGGCACGGGTGATCGAGTCACCAATACTCAGATGTCGAAGATCGCTACTTGAAGGTACGGCGAGAACAAACACTGGGCGAGAAGCGGACTCCAACGCTATCCCTGTTCTGTCCTTGACTGTTATGGAAAGCGTGAACGAACCGGGGTTCCTTGGGGTGTACTGCCAATACTCCGCATCGCTTATTGAATCCGAATCCGGCCCGGCTATGACGACTTCCATACTCTCGTCCAAATCTGCGACGATGTTTGCAAATTGGAGCCGATATGTTTCGCCAACGACGAGATACAGCGCGGAGGGCAATACGACGCTGGGCGGCGGCAGAGACCGTAACGGACCGTTCAGATCCCACGTTGGTGTACCAGCGCCGTAAACCGTCCGCACGTCACCCCGACCGACACGGCGATCGCCGCTTCCTGCAGCTGATACGGGACTGAAAGCGGCGGGCTGCTTGTTGACACTGAAACTCGTGGGAGGAGGGTTTTGGGCCGGTGTGGCCGCTTTAGCTTGTGGAGTCGCAGGCGAACATGCAGACGTCGACATTGTGTCGCCGCCTGAACTACAGCCAGCAACCGCGAGTGCGACGGCTAGCAGTATGCAGATCAGCCTGTACATCGAGTCCCCTTGAAAACTAGGAAAATTGGGCGGCGTCAGTAACTTACACGAGGTATGCGTAACCAGCGGCCTGATCCTGCGTATGGCGCAGACTGACGGTGTGCAGCCTGCAACACGGACCCGCGACTAAGAAACTCGCCCTGGTCCGTTGGTCTGTGAATCTCGGCGACGGACGGACGCGCGATGTGGTTGCGGCAAAAGCATGATGCAGCGGTCTCAAAGGCTGTTACTTGGCTAGAATTTGTCAATCTACTCGCTCAGGTGGCGATTCCGGCTGGAGTTCGCCTTCTGAAGAATGTCGGTAACGTGGTCGAATAGGCTTGGCCGGTACGCCCGCGCATACTGTGTATGGCGGAAGATCCTGCACGACAACTGATCCTGCTCCTATTATGCAGCCGTCTCCGACCCGCACTGAACCCACAATTATTGAACCGAAGCCGATAAGTACGTCGCTCCCAACCTCGACAAATGAGTTATCGAGTCTAGCGGCCTCGTAGACGGTAGTGGACGGATCTTCAAAAGGATGGTCTTTACCTATAAAAGATACATTGCTAGAAACCAAGACGTGGTTACCAATGCGAACATCAACTTCGCACGTGAAGTTCTTGCCGAAGGATACGTGGTGGCCGATTTCCACCAAATGCGGAGAGCGGATATCTATTCCTTTAGCAAAACTCACAGCATCTCCGCACGTGAAATGCGCCGGCCCGCTTGATTTCGTGCGCTGAAGGCGCAGGAAGCGGAGCGCATCACGCAGTCGATTGAGTGGCCAAGGGTACGGGCGGAACGGCCCAGCTGGTGGCGACGTCATTAACTCACCTCGACGATAGTAGCGTCCGCTTCGCGGATCCGGCACGGGCGATAAAGCGTTGGACCCGCAGCTCTCGGCTTCGTATCAACGCATCCAAAGCGGCATAGCCGATATTGTCGGGCTCACAAAATTCCGGTACGGCATCTAGCAACTCTGGCCGTTTAACCAGTCTGTCATGAGGATTGAGTGCGCCGCCGTGGGAGCCTTCACTGAGCCCATAGTTTTCCAAGATTCTTCTAGGAGGGAAGATCGAGACCCCACCATGTTGGAACACGGTGTAATACCAGTGAATGAACCAGCTGTTGACGCGGCCTTCGATCGAGTTTTTCAGCTGCATAGTGAACGGGTAGAGCCCGTTCATGTCGAACGCCGACCTAAACGCTCGTGAATCAAGTTCCTTCGTTGGGGGCCGATTATCGAGATCAAAGTGGTTCCACGCACGCGCCCAAGTCGCCCAACCCCATGGGTGCGCGAAGGGGAGAGATATAGTTGTGCTCGACCCCCGCAGTGAGGGCGCGTCATAGGCATAGCCGACTACGCTCCAAACCCGCTGGGCGGTCTCGTAGTGCTGTAGGGCGGAGTTGAAATAATGTAGTGCAATCGGGGAAAGCACTAGATCGTCTTCGAGCACGATCACTCGACCGTATTGCTTGATTACATCTGTCACGCCGGCATAGATGGAATTGCGTAAGCCCCGGTTGGAGTCTTGAAATGACCACGAGACGTTCGGTAAAGCCAAGTCTTGCACCAGAGAACGTACTGCCGCGACAGAGGGTTCATCGGAAACGTGTTTCGGCCCATCGACGAAGATCACCACCGGACTGGCGGGAAAACCATAACAATCTTGAAGGCTGGCTAACATTGCTGCGAGGCGATCTGGCCGGTTGTATGCAAACACCGCTACCGGCGCAAGTTCCTCGCCTCCAGCGCGATTCGTCATCATGGCGCACCCCTCCGTCTTGACCTGTGGTGAACCGCATGCGGAGTCCTGTGTTGAACCGCATGCGGAGTACGGAGTGCGGAGTCCGCATGCGGTTCCCACTGCGGAAACAATCCCTTGGTCGCTGACAGTCGGATACGCGGGTCTACCGCAGGCGATGCGTTTTTCGCTGCCACGATGGCACTAACTGTTTCCATCGAAATCTCTGGCACAGAGCCTTGGCTGGCTAATCGGGTCCCGCACCGTAGTGGGTCTTCATTCACGGCTGATCCAGGGTACTGCCGACCGGATTGACGCGCTTGAACAGAACATCGATCTGCGTTGGGCCGAATTCGGTAGTGGAGACTTGGTTGTACAAGCCTCTGACCGCAAAACCGCGCCTCTGGAGGTACACGCAGACCTCCGGAAACAGCGGCTGGCCGTCGTAGAGCTCAACGTAACTCAGTTCCACGTAGATAAAGTCAACCAACTCGAGTGACGCGCATCCCTCGAATACCCCTAACTCGCCGCCCTGTACGTCGACCTTGAGTAGAACGGGTTGTGCGAGCCCGCGGAGATCGAGGCAGTCGTCGAGCCGCCTGGCAGATACCTGCATTGTTCTTGCGGGGCGGACACCGAATGCGCGCGCCTGGCCCTGTCCCGGCTTGAGCAGAGAGGAACTGTCCGCGCGGTCAGCGACATGGAATTCAGCCGATCCTTCGCGCGCGGCCAAGGCGACCCGGTTGAGAGTAGCCTCGTCGTCTCTACGAAACAGGCGATCGTAGTTGTCCGCTGCCTCGGGAAGTGGCTCGAATGCGATGATCCGCGCTCGTGGCCGCAATTTTCGGAACGCGAGGCTGAACTGGCCCTTATTGGCACCTGCATCAATCAAAGTGTTTGCTGCGCAGAACCGTATAGCCTCCGTGTGCTCTGATGCAGCCGCCACTCGGTGGCGTACCAGAGCATTCAGGAAATACGGGTGGCGGATCAGGCCCAAACCCTTACGGACGGTGGACGACGACGGCAACGCTTACCTCCCCTGGACGTTGGCCTCGACGACGGATGCTACCGCTGATGGCGGGGAAGCGGTGCATTCAACCCGATATGTGCATCGACGCGATCGGCAATCCAACCATCGAACCTTGGCGGCCCTGGGTGTAGCCGGCCGGACTGATGAGTCCCGTGCGGTTTGCGAGGGGACGCCGTGATCTTGGCACGCCCGTACGGGCCGCCGCAGTATGCTTTGCTCAAGAGGTGTATTACGCACGAAGCTCGGATGTTTTCCAAAGGGTGACCATAGCCAAGGAGCAAACGCGGGCACTTAGTCGGGGGCGGGGGATTTCTAGATGCGGTGCGTACAGGCATTGAACCCAAGAGAGAGGTTTGGTAGGTAGCCGAGATGAAGATCGCAGTACTAGGCATGGGATATCTCGGTGTGACTCACGCGGCATGTATGGCAAGTCTCGGTCATGAGGTTCTCGGCGTTGACATTGACGATGAAAAGTTGGCCAAGTTGTCCTCGGGCGAAGTGCCGTTTTTTGAGCCTGGGCTCGACGCGCTAACCGAGCAGATGGTCCGCGCGGGCCGCCTCCGTTTTTCTTCGTCCTATCGCGATGCCGCTGACTTTGCTGACGTTCACTTTATCGCAGTCGGCACGCCGCAGAAAAGGGGCGAGTTTGCGGCGGACGTTTCGGCAATCGACTCGGTCATTGAAGAACTGGCGCCGATGCTAACCCGTGCTGTCGTGCTTTTCGGCAAGTCGACCGCTCCAGTCGGAACCGCCGAACGTTTACGAGTTCGGGCGCAAGAGTTGGCACCGGCAGGCGCCGATGTCGAGTTGGCCTGGAATCCAGAATTTCTTCGCGAAGGGCACGCGATTAAAGATACTTTGGAACCAGATCGCCTAGTGCTAGGTGCCGCTAGGGACGGGGCTGGGCGCGCTATTGCTGTGGCCAAAGAAGTTTACTCGTCGATATTAGAGAAGGGCATCCCCTTTTTAACGGTGGATCTTGCTACGGCTGAACTTGTAAAGATATCGGCGAATGCGTTTCTAGCAACCAAAATTTCATTCATCAATGCGATTGCTGAAGTGTGCGAAGCTGCCGGAGCCGATGTAGTGCAACTGGCCGATGCTCTTGGTTATGATCAGAGAATCGGCCGTGCGTTCTTAAACGCGGGTCTAGGATTCGGTGGTGGATGCCTTCCCAAGGACATCCGAGCATTTATGGCACGAGCGGGTGAGCTAGGTGCGGACCAGGCCCTCACATTCCTCCGTGAAGTCGACGCGATCAATATGCGACGTCGTTCTCAGATGGTTGAACTTACGAGGGAGGTGTGTGGGTCGTTACTAGGGGTTCGTGTTGCTGTGTTAGGTGCTGCTTTCAAACCGGATTCTGATGATGTTCGAGACTCTCCAGCCCTGAATGTCGCAGGACAACTTCAGCTACAAGGCGCTGCAGTAAATGTCTACGATCCGAAGGCAACTGATAATTGTCGAAAGATTTTTCCGACACTTGGCTATTCGGCGTCCGTAGTCGATGCGTGCGATAGGGCGGATATCGTCCTAGTACTGACGGAGTGGCAGGAGTTCCGAGATATCGAGCCGAGCGAACTAGCCTCGATAGTTGCCCACAAGCGCATCCTGGACGGGAGGAACTGTCTTGATCCACAGCAATGGAGGGCCTCCGGATGGCTGTACCGAGGTTTCGGTCGAGGTCGATCGGAATCAAGTAATGGGTTCTGAGATTTGTGCTGTCAAGGGGGAACCGCTCGGACAACCAGCCATCATTTGGATACACGCTGGTCGACTGACCGCAATACGTTCTTCGATTCGTAACTCTTGGATCGAGTCGTGCACGCGTCCGTGGCTGACTCGTTTGGTGAGGCTGCGTGTTGATTAGGCGCCGGACTGAGCGCTTACGCTCTGCCGTAACGATTCTCGGCCTGAATTATCCGCCGGAAGTCACGGGCATCGCTCCATATACTGGTGGACTGGCCGCTGGGTTGAGGGCGATCGGGTATCGAGTGTCGGCACTTGTGGCACACCCGCACTACCCCGAATGGTCCATACAGCAAGGTTACGGCCAATGGGCGTCTGCCGAGGACGTAGACGGCGTGCGGGTGCGGCGTTTCTTACATTACGTGCCTCGGTCTCCACGCGGCATCCGACGTTTGGTGTCGGAGCTGAGTTTCGGTGTGCGTCTGGTGTTTGCGCGTTGGGGCTATTCAAAGGTGGTCATCGCCGTATCGCCGTCGTTGTTTTCGACCGGGCTGGCTGCGCTTCGCCTCTGGATTACGCCTCGGCCGCCCAACTTGATCGTTTGGGTGCAGGACATCTATACCCTCGGCCTAGCAGAGACGGGGGAGGGCGGCGGCCTTGCTGGTGCGGTAACTCGGTGGGTGGAGACGCATACTTTGAGAGCTGCGGACCGAGTTGTCGTTATCCATCAACGTTTCGCTGATTATGTGTCGAATGAGCTCAGGGTCGACGGCGAAAAGGTCGTGGTTATTCGCAATTGGGCGCACCTATCGGACACGGAGCCCCTTAGCCCGACCGCGGCGAGGTTCATATTGGGGTGGCCCGCAGACGTCACACTGGCTGTGCACACCGGCAATATGGGTGTGAAACAAGGGCTTGAGAATATCATCGACGCGGCGCGAATCGCCGATGAACGAGGTGTGCCCGTACATTTCATGCTTGTCGGCGACGGCGGTGAGCGTCAGAGACTGACGGACAGCGCGCGAGGCATCGCGCGAGTGACGTTTGTGGATTCGCTTAGTGAGGCCGACTACCATCTTGCGCTAGGCGCGGCGGACGTGCTTCTGGTCAATGAGAAGCCAGGGATCTCGGAGATGGCCGTCCCGAGCAAATTGACGTCCTACTTTCACGCGGGCCGGCCAGTCATTGCTGCGACTGACCTTGACGGCATCACTGCGTCGGAAGTGGTGTCGGCGGGCGCTGGTGTCGTTGTTCCGGCCGGTGAACCAGCGTCTCTCCTGAACGCGATAGTGGCAATGAGTGCTGACGGCGAGGCGGCGTTAGAGCTGGGCCGCAACGGGCGTCGATATCGGAATGCGGTGCTCGGCGAACAGGCAGCGATCGAACAGTGGAATACCTTACTGGCGGAGGTTGGTGGCCAGATTGGTGAGGGTTAAATGTCGCCGATCTTGTTGTCTGCGTGCTTAGGTCGGCAGTCAGCTGATTCAGGTTTCGGCGGCGGCGGTACTGGCGGACTATCTTGTGGCGGGGCGTTTGCAGATGGTGGCGCGGATCAGAGCCCCGCCGCAACAGTGCTATTAGAGCTACTAGATCGGTGCCTCAGCAATGGAGTCGGTTTCCGTACCTGATGGTCGAGTGACAGAGGAGAGGTCACCTGTCTTAGCTTGATCTGCGCGGCTGAAATCGATGCCCAGGCAAAGAGAAGCGGCAACCAATAATCGCGTTGCTCGAAGAAGGCCGACGTCAACGCGAAGGCAATAATGGCCACTAGGATGGCGGCTTCGGCGCCGTGTTCTTTTCTAACGATAGCGCGTGCCGCAACGATCAGGACCGCCGCCACTATAAGTGCAAAAGCGACCGCCAGGAATGCTCCTCCCTGATACCAGCCGCGTAACACGAGATTGTGAGTAACGGTGATGCCGTTGAAGGTGCCGCTGGACTCAGCGTTGAGGCCATTTCCGAAAAATGGTTCTTCCACGACCTTGCTCCAAGCGAAATCATAGGTTCGCATGCGGAATTCCCAAGAGCTTTCAGCATCGGTTTGGCCAGTGACCTGTCGATAACGCTGGACCACTGACGGCAGGTAGTCGACGATGCCTGAGAACCGTCCGACAAGCCAGAGGGTGACAGCAAACGCAATTCCTCCGATCGTCAGCTTGCCAACGTGCTCCCTACGGCAAAGGATGAACACGAGCAAACCGATGGCTACTGCCATAAAAGAGCTAAGGCTACCTGACGCGAACAGGGCTAACATGTTTGCCGAGAGCGCTGCGATAACAAAAACCCTGAACTTGCGCGTTGCGACGAGAATTTGAAGCGCTAGCAGTATTGCGATACACGATAAAAGGCCGAGCGAGTTCGGGTGGCCTGCCAGACCTGGAGCTCGCCCATGCACCGCCTGTGCGCCAAGGGCTGATTGGCCCAACACCTGTAAGACCGCGGCTATGGCCGAGAGCGACTGTCCGATTAGAAATGCACCTGAGACACGCTCCACAAATTTAGGTTCTGTTACTGCACTTGCAGTCAGCGCGAAGACGCCAAAGCCTAGCAATATAAATAGTTGCATACCAACGAAAAGGTTCTGCTCGATGGTAGAAGTTTTGGTCGAGGTCAAGATGGCTACCACCGACGCGTAACCGGCGAACGCCCAGATTCCGGGATAGAGCGGCCGCGCCGCCCTCAAGGAAATAATCGGAATGGCAATCAGGAGCAATATGACAGCAAACCAGAGTGTCCGTGGCGCCAACGGAAGTGCGCGGTTGATGGGAAGTAGGAAAAACACACACGCCCACATCAGAGTTGTGAATTGCCAGGGGGCACTGGTTTGTGTGCGTTGAGCGACGGTTGCGCGCCCTGTCGGACGTTGTCGGCTAGCCATTTGCAGGGGCCCGGTAGCTTTCCGCTCTCAACGCCTCGAAACTGGCCTCCCTCAGGCGCAAAGCCCTGCTTCGATCATTGCGAGATCGGGTCATTGCACGGCACCCAACGCCGCCGGCACTGGGTGGTGGACAACTGACATCCCTCGCTGTCTGCTTCACATCGCACAGCGGACTCGCCATTAGATACTCCCCCTCGGCCGTCACGATCCTACTGTTTAAATCCGTATGACGACACTTGGTTTTAAATCCGTATGACGACACTTGGTAAGGGCCGAGACTGTTGCCGCACGCAGGCTACGGCTCACGTGCTTGGTCTTCATGTCCTGCGGCGGCAGTAAAATCCCGACGGTACCGTAGCGGCCGGCGTCAGTCACTGCGGGACGTCCTGCTCGAGGAGCCGGTAAGTCGTTCGTTAGGCCTGCTGGCACTATGGAACATCAAGGTCTTCCCGGACCTCAGCTGTGTGGTTCAGGTCTGGCTAGCTGAGGATCATCCCGCAACAACCAAGCTGAGAGACGTCCCGCGACAATGCTGCATCGACTCCGTGCGCTATTTGAACGAAGCTATTCGCTCGTCCGGTCTGGAGCGCTTCGCTTGGTCGGCTTCGCGTTAAGCGTGCTGGTATTGGCTGCCGCCTCGTTGGCTGCAATCCCGGCGATGATCGCAGCAAGCGGTGACGCCGCCTGGGGGGCAATCGCACTCGGGCAGGTAATTGGAACAGTTGGCGGGGTCGCTGTTGGGTACGGATGGGGTTGGTTTGGCCCCGCCAGAGTTGCTCAGTACGACCCAACGGCTAGGCGCACCGAGTACGTCGAATCTGTAATTGCACGTGGAGTTCTGGCGCCCCCGGTATGTGCCATTGCAGCGATTCTGGCCTATGTACTCGCATCAAGCACCCCGTTGTTCGCTGTAGCCGGTGCTGTATCGGCCACATGCATGGGACTCAGTGCCAGTTGGTACTTCGTTGGGTTGTCAAGGCCATTCATGATGTTCGCAATAGAGACCATTCCACGGGCAGCGGGCACGGGTGCGGGTGTTATCCTCATGACGATGGGGCACAGCGCCCTTATGGGGCCGCTTGGAATGTTCTGTGGCCTGATTGCGGCCCTCGCCTTCTCATCCATCTGGATCCTCTGGGCGGCGAAGCGGGAGGGTGCAGCATCTGGGAACCGACGACCGTTGAGAACGATCTTGCTTCTGAATCGGCATGGTGTCGCCTCGGCTCTGGGTTCAGCTGCCTACATCGCCGCGCCCCTTGCGATCGTGTCTGTTGTAGCTCCAAGTATTCAGCCCGCGTTCGCTCTGGCTGACAGGGTCAAGGGACTGGTGTTCGTGGCGTCAGCTCCGGCTGCGGCAGTCCTTCAAGGTTGGGTCCCGCGCGCGAGCGAGGCGGCTCGAGTACGCCGAGCTAACATCGCCCTGTTCAGCGCCGGTGTCTTCGCGGTGTTTCTTGGTGTCGGTACGGCAGCCGTTGCCCCAGGTCTCGTAAGCTGGCTTGGCAACGGACAGATTTCAGTGTCCTGGATCGTGGTCGTGTTGATGGCGGGGTGCGTGGCGATCACGCTGTTTCAGAATGTCTTGGAGCGCGCAGCGCTGGCAACCTTCGGCCGTCTTCGCGCCGCAGTCAAGGCCGTCGCCCTTGGATCCCTAGTCGGTTTGCCGCTGGTCGGTATCGGAGCGCGTCAGCTCGGAACTGCCGGGGCGATGGCGGGAGTTCTCGCCGGCCTGCTGGCGTCTGTCGCCGTCGAACTCGTAACACATCTGCGGGTAGTGCGAGAAGCGCACAGAAGTAATGCGTCCAGCCAGGGGTCCGCGGCCGGAGAATAGCGTCACAACTCGTGTCTTGCTAGGCGCAGTCTGTCGCGATTCCGGGCGCATTACATTAGCCGATCGATTCAGCCTTAATCCGGTACTGTCGACCCTTGTGAATACTAAACAGTTGGTTCGTAATACTTTGGGAGACAGAAGAGTACGGCGGATCAAGAGTTTTCGCACTCGTCTTTCGTCCAAACTAGATGTCGGTCCTTGGCGGCGACCTGGACTCGGCGAGCTTGACGTGGCCCTTGCGGAAGCGATCGGGCGGCCTCAAGGGGGGACATTCATCGAGCTCGGCGGAAATGACGGGTTTCAGGCATCAAATTCTTTCCTACTGGAGCGCGAATTAGGGTGGAGGGGAGTACTGATCGAAGCAATTCCCGAACTGGCGGCGGAAGCGCAGCGGAACCGTCCACGAGCAACCGTGGTGTGTGCAGCTGCGTCCTCGTCGACGCGATGCGCAATTATCGGTATGGAATACGAAGACCTCACAAGCAAGGTGTTGAGTAACGCCGGCGGTGTGATGGTCGCGACTACGACCCTCTCAACGGTCATCGACGATGTCATGGGTGGAAGCGCTCCAGACTTGCTCTCGATCGACGTCGAGGGACACGAGTTGGAGGTGATCACTGGCCTCGACCTGGAAAAGCACCGGCCCAAATGGATACTTATTGAAACCGACCATCCAGAGGTTGTGGGGCGTACGCTCAATTGTTATCAGCGAGCGTCGCAACTGTCTTTTCACGACTACCTATTCAAATTGAATTGCGAATAGTTGGTTTAGCGTTGACTGCGCGTGTACGGATCCTCACGGCGAGTCAGCTTTCGAATATTCCTGTTTTGAGCACGGGCAGCCGAAGCGGCGCCTCGCAAGTCGTGACCATTGGACCCATAAGCTACATCCCGTTCAGGGCCGCAGAAGTATCCGCTTTTGCTATCCGTGCAGATGTTCAGAAAACCCCAGCGACTTTCATGGATTCCGCGATCATCGGGTGAATCTTCTGCCCGTATGCCAATGTCATATGGTAGGTGTCGAGCTTGGTCGGTGTCGAGCCGACGAAGCTCGGACAAAAGCGGTTGTCGCTGCAGAACCACGGTCGAGCGTCGATCCACTTTCCATTGACAGATTCCGCGACGGATTGCTCTGACCGAGCAATCGACCGCCATATATCATCCACTTCGCTAATGCAACTCGCTGGCACGCTTGATCGATCACCATAACATTGTCTGATATTTATTTCGGCCGGCGGTGCAGAAAGCAATACTACTTCTTTTGTGCTTCCTCGAAATTTTTCAATTATCTGGCGGAGTGAACTGCCCCATTCGCGGGTCGTCATCCATTCGTCGCTGCCTACGACGCGTTTCGTCCCGTAAATGTTCGATATTATGACCACTTCAGGCTTCGTGGAATTAATCAAGTCGACTGCCCGCTGTGTCATCCCAGGGCAAGCATCGACAATGGATGGGTCCGGATTGAAGACTAGGGCGGCGGCGAATTCGCAGCCGCCCATCGCTGCGACGTCCAACCGGATTTGCCCACCCGAGTTAAGCGCAAGCTCTCGCAGCGGCCCAGCGTAGGAGAGGGCGATGGAATCTCCGACGATGACCATCTGCGTCGGCGCAGAAGCGGAACCCCAGGTGCACGTCTGACCGTCCAATGGGACGATTCCGTTGCAGGCGTGGACTTCGGGCGGCGATTCTGGCGTTTGCATCGCTGACTCCATCGAAGGATCCAAGGGCGGCCATTCCGTCGCGGTCAGCGATGCCGCGATCTCCTCCTGCAAGGCCGCCGTCAGAGGGCCCCAATCCGGCCCAGGCTCGGACGGACTCGCCTTTCCGGGGGCGGCGGCCACTATTGGGGGTGCCACCTGGTCGTGAATATTTGGGCGCACGGTGTACCCCCACACCCCGAGTGTCACCAGGAACAGAACAGCTACTGCTGCATATCGGCTTGACGTCTGAGCCTCGTAACGACGGAGACGTACATCCTTTACGGCCTCCCGGACCTTTCTCCAGTTTGTATATCGCAAAGGATTCTCGACAAAATGGTAGGACGCGATTGCCAGTCCGAATGAGAGCGCCACGACGGAAAGGGAGAAGAATCCGCTTGTAGGCATTAAGGCTCCGAGGATGACGATCACGGGCCAATGGACTAGGTATAGGGAGTACGAGATGTTCCCGACGTAGACACTTACGGGGTTTCGCAAGAACCCCTGCTTTCTAGGCTCGCCCCCCACACCAGCCGCGATTACCATCGCTGATCCCGCCACGGGCAGCAGCGCCCATGGAGCTGGAAAGCCAACTGAGTCTTCGTTAATTAGAAGAACACTGGCGCCGATGATTGCGAGCCCGCCCCACGACAACCATGGCTTCATCTTCGGCGGTATTCGGGCCAACGCACCGACGGCTGTCGCTAGCATCGCGCCGATGCCTAGTTCCCACACTCGGGAGAAGGTGTTGAAGTACGCCCACGTTGGCGCCGCGGCGGTCTCGTACAACGCCCACCCGAGCGAGGCGGCGACGACTCCTCCCATTACTGCGCCCGCGAGCCGCATCCTATGCGCGTGGGTCCACGCCTTTTGTGCGATTACCAGACCGATCGCAAATATCAGCGCCGGCCAGATGAAATAGAATTGCTCCTCAACCGACAGCGACCAATAGTGCTGAATCGGGGATACCGCATCAACTCCCCCGAAATAGTCCGTTTCTTGGACGGCGAACCACCAGTTCGACATGAAGACGAAAGCGAAAAGGCTGTCCATGCCGACTTGTTCGGCCCGGAATGGAAGAAACACCCACGTGGATGCCAAATACGTGAGGATCAGAACCACCGTGGCTGCCGGGATGATGCGTCGAACTCGGTTCCAGTAGAAGTCCTTAAATGACACGTTTCCATTGCGCTCGGCCATTCGCAAAAGGTTGCCGGTGATCAGGAATCCGGAAATCACAAAGAACACATCTACGCCGACGAAGCCGCCCTGTGGCCATCCCCACAGGTGTGCGCCGAACACTGTAAGGACGGCGACCATGCGTAGGCCCTGGATGTCCAGTCGCTGATGCGATCGTTCGGCCCGACGACGTCGACGCCGAGACTGCTTCAGGAACTTCTGCAGAACTGTCGTCACTGATATCCCCCCGGATGAGCCCTGCTTGCGGGCATATGATGACACGAAGGGGACGGTTGCGGCGACAATTGACCTCATTCGGGCACTGTTGAGGACCACCTTATCCACCTGGTTGGCCCTGTCTGCCCGCGCACGTGGTGCGATTGCTGCGGGTTGCGGTCACATGATGACTGATACTCATCGGGTGAGACAAGCGAGATAGTGTCTCCGCGTGGATCTGTCATCAAGTTACGTCTCGTCAACGGGCTGGGATGGTTTGCCATGTACCGCAATGGGTTTAGCGACGGCGGTCCGGCTAATCCCGCATCGCGCCGAACTGCCCGGGGGTCACGCTTAGCGCGAATGTTCGGAATCGCCGGCGGAATGAATGTCTGGGCGCAACTAACAGCTGTGACGGGAGTGAGGGTTGACTACGAAAGTCGCCGAACCCTGCACCATCCCGATTGCAGGCGTGGACCTAATTGTGTTGTCACATCCGGGGCAGGTTGTTACGGAGAATTCAAGAGTCGACTACGTTCGAGCCAGCTGTTGCGGCGTGCTATCGGCTAAGCCGTGGCTTCGACGGCCAGCTGAGCTCCGCCCTCTTGGCTGCGCAAGTCCAAACCCCTCAAGGCTTCATGCTTGCTCTCGCCGAGTTCACATCGGATGACATCTTGAAAGCCCGCACGGTTCAACTCTTCGGCTAACGTGTCAAAATCGTAAAGATATCCCGCATGATGGCCGAAAGCTGCGACAGGTATGCGAATAAGGTCGACAGCATGTTCTACTTGCTGCCCAATGTCCCGATAGTGACTGGATACTTCGTTACTGAGAGCGCTAGCGCCCTGCAGGTACATATCAACGTGTGCGCGTAGGTCTGGCGTGACGATTCGTATGACGCCACTGGGTCGCATAGACTTGTGAGCTTCCACGAGCATCTGTCGGCCAGCCTGTAGCGTCAGATGCTCAATAACATTGTCAGAGTATACGTACTCAACCGAGCCCGCCCTGACTGGCCAACGCTTTGTGGCGTCTAGGTATAGACGCGTGACGGCATTGACATTGGTGACCAGCCAGCCATCGCGTGGGTTGTGGCCTCCGACCTCAAGCTTAATGGGCTCCCCACTGCGCGCAAGTTCCTTTCGAAATCGCGACTTTGCGAACGGCGTATTGACAGCCTCCACACCCGACCGGATGAAAGACCGTACTGCCGGCCGACCCGCCAGCGAGTGATTAAGTCGTTCGCCTGCGGCGATGCCCTTCTTAACAATTTGATCCCGCCCCACCTGCCTCACCCTACAGGCTGAGGCATCGGACGGTCTCCCCTCGAGGCGGGGTTGGTAGGACGTTGTTGCGCCGGAGGGCGGTGAGGTAACAGCGCATGGGCCAAAGTGCGGGCCGTCTGCTTCTTCGGCGCAACAGACCAGCGCAGCGGGGCAGCAACGGCCCCTTTGAAAACAGAGCATCCGCCGCCCGTGATAGGAGTGGCGCGGGTATGTTCACGATGCACTTCTGGATGCCGTCTGTCTTTCAAGCGACGCTATATCCATAATCCATACGTATGGTGACCGTAAAGTGCCACGCAGGTGTATCGCCGAGCCGCCACCGCTTGTAATTGGACCGTACGGAGATTGCCTATACTGGGTAAACCCGACCAGGGCTATGGCCGAGACGAGGTGTTGTTCCTGCACGTAATGTTTGTATGCACTGGAAATATCTGCAGATCGCCTATGGCAGAGCGGCTCGCCGCCGCCTACGGCGGTGAACTGGAAATCCCGGATCTGAGAACGTCAAGCGCTGGGGTCCGCGCGGTAATTGCACACCCTATCCATCAGGATGCCGTGCCCGCGTTGGAAAGCTTGGGCGGTGACGCGTCCGACTTTTCCGCGCGACAACTCACTGCCAGGATTGCCGCAGAAGCAGACCTTATTCTTACTATGACGAGAGAGCACCGCGAGGCAGTGCTTGGCGTCGCTCCCCGCAAGCTGCGCAGAACCTTCACCTTGATAGAGGCTGCTCGGATCGCTTCAAGGTTTGATGCACAGAACGTAGGGGACCTGGCAGACTTCCGCCCACACCTCGGCGCCCTTGAACTGCCGGACATTCCCGACCCGATCGGCCGAAGCCCTGATGTATTTGCTGCCGTGGGGGCGCAGATCGCCGAACTGTTACCTCCAATTATGGAGCTGTTACGGCGATCCATAGGTCCCACAGTCGAGTCGCCGACTTGGTCGACCTAGCGGCGGAGCAAACTCAGATTTCCCTGACGCTCCGTTCCTTCCAGCAAACATCGCTCGGCCTCCGTCGGGTCGCCCCAGCAGGCAAACTCGCCGAACAGCGTAGCGACGTCAAACATGCTGCTAGGTGCGGCCGAATGGGCATTCGGAAGCGAAGGGTCGTCCCAGACGTATACATCGTGTTTCCTTGCCGAGCGAACATGCCGTTTACCTTGAGAAGTTGATAACGGTTGGGCTAATGTTCCAGCCCAAGGGGTAGAACGTCTGGGGGGACACATGACGGCGGTCAACGATCGGCTGGAAGTCGCAGCAAACATCGTTCCGATTCCAACCAAGCTCGCTGCATGGCAACGGGGCTATTCACGCCGGCTTGTGGCGATCGACCTGACCGCCGTCGCGCTGGCCGTGGGTCTCGCGCAATGGCTGCGGTTCGGCGGTTTGAATGCCGAGGTGTCCACCTACCGGGCCGTCGACTACACCATGGTGTCAATCGCCATTGCGATCGTCTGGCTGGCAGCGCTCTCCATCAACCACTCCCGCTCGACCCGCGTCATCGGTTCCGGCGCTGAAGAGTACCGGCGAGTTTTGCTGGCCACGCTTGCGGTCTTCGGCGGTGTTGCCATCGTGTCGATGCTGTTCAAGCTCCAGATCGCCCGCGGTTACCTGATGATCGCGTTGCCTGCCGGCATCGCCTTTCTCATCTTGTTCCGCTACCTCGCGCGTCTGATGATTCGCCACGTCCGTCAGACGCAAGGCCGATGTATCACTCGGGTTCTTGTTGTGGGCAGTGCCCCCGCAGTGCGCGACCTGACGACATCGTTCGCTCGCGATCCGCGGTCCGAATACCAGGTGGTGGGTGCCTGCATCCCCGGTCCGATTTCGCGGAGCAAGATCGACGTCCCGGGCGTTGGCGAGATCCCCACTTTCGGCGACGAATCTCACGTTGTCGGCGCGGTGACGGCCACCAGGAGCCACGCTGTCGCAGTCACGGCTACTGAACGTCTCAACGGCCGGGGGATCCGGGACCTGTCGTGGGAGCTGGAGAAGCTCGATATCGATCTCCTCGTCGCACCGGGTGTGGTCGACATCGCCGGTCCGCGACTCCAGATGCGGCCTGTGTGCGGCCTCCCTTTGATTCATGTGGAGAAGCCGCAGTACCACGGCGCCAAGCGATTCCAGAAGCGGCTGTTCGATGTCGCCTTCTCCGGCTCGGTGCTGCTGTTCGGATTGCCGATCCTGCTCGCCGTCGCCCTGGCAGTGAAGCTGACCAGCAAGGGCCCAGTCTTCTATCGTCAGGAGCGGATCGGCTTGGACGGCAACCCGTTCGAGATGATCAAGTTCCGCACCATGGTCGACGGTGCCGACAAGATGGTTCACAAACTCGCCGCGCTGAACGAGAGCGAAGGCGGGGTGCTGTTCAAGATTCGCGAGGATCCCAGGGTCACCCGCGTCGGCAAGATCCTGCGCAAGTACAGCATCGACGAGCTGCCGCAGTTCATCAACGTTCTCAAGCGCGACATGAGCGTCGTCGGACCGCGCCCGCCGCTGGCCAACGAGGTCAGGTCGTATGACGATCACACCCGTCGGCGGTTGCTGGTGCGTCCCGGGATCACCGGTTTGTGGCAGGTCAGCGGACGCTCGGACCTGTCCTGGGAGGACTCGGTCCGTCTCGACATGTTCTACGTCGAGAACTGGTCGATGATCGCCGATCTGCTGATCGCCATCAAGACCGTCAAGGCGATGTTCAAGCCCTCCGGCGCCTACTGAGTAGGTCAACTCCCTTCACTAGCCGTTCGGTTGGGCGAGCACGCCACACCACGGTTTTCGCGATCTTGACTTGTTATGAAGGACACGCTCAGGGCCGCTACCCTGGATATCTGGGCTGGGTCCGTTCCATTCCGGGGGAAAGGTATCGATGGCGAAGCGTGCGTTAATCACCGGGATCACCGGGCAAGACGGGTCCTACCTGGCTGAGTTGTTGATCAGCAAGGGTTACGAGGTGCACGGTCTGATTCGCCGTGCGTCGACGTTCAACACCTCACGCATCGACCATCTCTACGTCGACCCGCACGTGTCCGAGGCCCGGCTGTTTCTGCACTACGGAGATCTCAGCGACGGTGCGCGGTTGGTCACGCTGCTTGCCGGCATCGATCCCGACGAGGTGTACAACCTGGCGGCGCAGTCGCATGTCCGGGTGTCGTTCGATGAACCCGAACACACGGCCGATACCACCGGAACCGGAACCATCCGGATGCTCGAAGCGGTCCGGCTCTCGGGTATCAAAACCCGCTTCTACCAAGCCTCGTCGTCGGAACTGTATGGCGCAACACCGCCGCCGCAGAACGAGGACACACCGTTCTATCCGCGTTCACCCTACGCGGCCGCAAAGCTGTACAGCTACTGGATCACCAAGAACTACCGCGAGGCCTATGGCCTGTTCGCCGTCAACGGGATCCTGTTCAACCACGAATCCCCGCGCCGCGGTGAGACTTTCGTGACCCGCAAGATCACTCGCGCCGTCGCGGCCATCAAGGCCGGTAAGCAAGACCACCTCTACATGGGCAACCTCGACTCCGTGCGCGACTGGGGTTACGCCCCCGAGTATGTCGAAGGCATGTGGCGGATGCTGCAGGTCGACGAGCCCGAGGATTTTGTCCTCGCGACCGGCGTGGGAATCACGGTTCGGGAGTTCCTCGAGATCGCCTTCACGCACGCGGGTCTCAACTGGGAAGACCATGTCCGGTTCGACGACCGCTACCTGCGCCCGACCGAAGTCGACGCGTTGATCGGAGACCCTTCGAGGGCCGGCAAGAAGCTCGACTGGGTACCGACGATCAACGGTCGCGAACTGGCTCGTCTGATGGTCGACGCCGACATCGAGGCGCTCGAGTGCGCGGGCCGCCCGTGGATCGACAAAGTGCAACTGGAATCGTGGGAGACACCGACCTTCCGCGGTACAGGACTTCCGTGAGCCCGGAGGTGCAGTTCTCTCCCGGTGAACTCGATCGCGCCGCCACGTTTTATGTTGCCGGGCACCGCGGACTGGTCGGTTCAGCGATTGTGCGCAGGCTTCAGGCCGCGGGGTTCGAGAACATCGTCGGCAGGACCTCGGCTGAACTCGACCTCAAGGACCGCGACGCGGTCTTCAGCTATTTCGCCGAAATCGGGCCGAAGTACGTTGTGCTGGCAGCCGCGAAGGTGGGCGGGATTCTGGCTAACAGCACCTACCCCGTCGATTTTCTCAGCGACAACATCCGCATCCAGGTGAATGTCCTCGACGCGGCGCGCGAAGCCGGCGTCGAGCGACTGCTGTTCCTAGGCTCCTCGTGCATATATCCCAAATTCGCCGAGCAGCCGATCCGCGAGGAGTCCCTGCTCACCGGACACCTCGAGCCGACCAATGACGCGTACGCGATCGCCAAGATCGCAGGAATCCTCCATGTGCAAGCGGTGCGCCGCCAATACGGCCTGCCGTGGATATCGGCGATGCCGACCAACCTCTACGGACCCAACGACAACTTCTCCCCACAAGGGTCGCATGTGCTGCCGGCACTGATCCGTCGCTACGACGAGGCCGTCGCAACCGGTGCGCCGTCGGTGACGAACTGGGGCACCGGCACCCCGCGGCGCGAGTTCCTGCACTCCGACGACATGGCCGACGCGTGCTTGCACCTGCTCGAACACTACGACGGCCCCGAGCAGGTCAACGTGGGCAGCGGAACCGACGTCACCATCCGGGAGATCGCCGAGACCATCGCATCGGTGGTCGGCTTCACCGGTCACACCGAGTGGGACACCACCAAGCCCGACGGCACCCCGCAGAAGCTGCTGGACGTGTCGAAGCTTGCTCAGTCGGGCTGGACGTCGAAAATGAGCCTGCCCGAGGGCCTCGAGCGCACCGTGCAGTGGTATCACGACCAGGCCGGCGCGCTGCGCGGGTAGCTCCCGGGCAACGCAGGGGCCAAGGCCCCACGCGTAGCCCTACGTCCGGCCAGACCCTTGGCGGAAGCCAATAGCACGACTGTGTGCGCCTGAACGGCCTTGTGCGGTCATCCGGCCATGACTACCGCGGCACACGTCTGGGCCGTCTTACTTCGTCCGGGTCTGCGGTCAGCCGTGGCCATTTTCAACAACCAGCTGACGCGGCATCACCGGCCGGCGCCGTGTGTGAGCGCGGACAAGTCCAGGACCTCAGCGTGAGCTGCAGCACCTTCTGATTCGCACTTCTGCACTGGTATGCAGATACTGCGATCTAGGTAGAAGTTGCTAGATCTGGATCTGCAGACTGCTTCCGAGTTCTTGAACTAACGTGACTCCCGGGGTTCTGCGACCGGTGACAGCGGTGCGCATTCCGCCTGGCGTGCCGGGAACAGGGATAGTCAATGCAGTTCAGAGCTGATTATCTCAGGCTGGCATCTACGACGATCACAACACAATGTGATTCAGTTCATGCTTCGCCAGCTACCGTAAGTGGACCTACGGAAGGTAAGGTCGCTAGCTAGCTGAGATAGACACAGCAAATATGATTGGCAATCAAAGCAAATATGTCTCCGGTGCGGGGCCGGGACAAGGGTCACGTCCTGGGCCGCGTAGCTGGCCACAGGTTCTATGGGAACGAGGATGCGGATGACGGATCTGATGTCATCCATCGAGGGCGGCCGCGCTCCGGTGCGATTGGTGAGCCGCCCCGCTGCATCCAGTCCGAACCTCGGCGCGGTGCAGGATCTGCTCGAACACACCACTGTCGCCGAGCAGCTGGGCCAACGGTGGCAGGAGTCGTATCGTCGGCGCCTGGCAGTGGTGGATTCGGTCGTGGTCTTCAGTGCGGTTGCCCTGGCTCAGTTCGGTCGCTTCGGACTCTTCGGTAAGGCCGAGGACGCGACTGACGTAACCTTCTCGCGGCTGACCGCGACCTCACTGTTCTTGGCGGTAGCCTGGCTCGCGGCCCTCGTCTTGGTTCAGTCTCGCGACATCTCACTGGTCGGCACCGGTAGCGAGGAATACCGCCGCGTGGTGACAGCCACGACGGGGGTGTTCGGCGCCGTGGCGGTTGTCAGCCTGGTGCTGCAACAGCCCATGTCCCGAGGTTTTCTGATCATCGCTCTGCCCGTCGGGCTCGTCGGGCTACTCCTCGGTCGACACCTGCTGCGTCGAAATCTGATCAAACGACGCGCCCGCGGCGAGTTCATCACCCGGGTGGTTGTGCTCGGCGGCATCGATTCCGTCGAAGTCCTGTGCACACACCTCAGCAGGTCGACACCTGCCGGATACTCCGTGGCGGGCGCGTGCATCCCGGCCTTCAACGGCGAATTAGGCGAACACATCAGCACCGCCGCAGGCCTCATTCCCGTACTCGGCGACCAGGATTCAGTGGAGCTCGCGCTGCAGATGACCGGAGCAGACGCCCTTGCCGTCGCGGCCGCCGAGCAGCTCGGCCACGAGAACATGCGCAAGCTCGCTTGGCGCCTCGACTCCCTCGGCGTCGACATGATCGTGCTGCCCGGGATGATCGACGTTGCAGGACCGCGGCTGAAGTTGCGGCCAATTGACAATCTGCCTCTCTTTCACATCGCGCGACCCCGCCATGACGGCCCGTCCCAGTACGGCAAGCGGTTGTTCGATCTGGTCTTCGGAGCACTTGCCCTGGCTGCGGTGTCGCCAGTGATCGTCGCCGCGGCGCTGGCCATCAAGATCCACGACGGTGGGCCGGTGTTCTTCCGCCAGGTCCGAGTCGGGCGCGCGGGCCGACCGTTCCGCATCATCAAGTTTCGGACGATGTCGGTAGGCGCCGAGAACAAGAAGGCGCACGAGCGTGCCGCGGCCGCCGAACCCGAAGCGCGGGTGTTCTTCAAGTCGGCACAGGACTCCAGAATCACCCGCGTCGGGAAATTCCTGCGCAGCACCAGCATTGACGAGATTCCACAGGTTCTGAACGTCCTCGCGGGATCGATGAGCATCGTCGGGCCTCGCCCGCTCGTGCCCGGCGAGGGGGAGTCGATCGAGCATTTCGTCCAGCGTCGCGCGTTGGTCAAGCCGGGCATGACAGGACTATGGCAGGTCTCCGGGCGCTCTGACGTCTCCGACGACGAGCGGATTCGGCTCGATCACTCGTACGTCGACAACTGGTCGGTGGTTCAGGATCTGGTGATCGTCTGGCGGACGGTGCGCGCAGTGCTCAAACGGGACGGTGCCTACTGACGAAGCTGGACTTCGAAGATCAGCCTGCGGGAAGCAATCGAGCACACCGTCGCGTGGTGCCGCGACCACGTGGGTGCGCTTCGCGGATAGTGCCGCTGGTACACGCGCTGCTACTCGGCCGGCAAGACGGTCGCCGCGTCTCCGCAGGTCGACGCGGCGGGAAGACCGGCGAAGCGATCCCTCACCCACGTCGAGGCGACGTCGTAGGCGGCCGCCCCGAGGTCCCCGTGGCCGGCGTCCGCCACCTCGACATGCTGGATACGCCCGCCCAGCCGACAGGACTCTTCGACCGCGGCCGTCACCCACTGCGGCAGGATCGTCTGATCGGCCAGGCCGTTGATGACGAGCATCGGCGCACTCAGAGGCGTCTGGGGGAGTGCGATCCGGCGGAGCGCCGTGCGAAAAACGGCAACCGACCGCTCGTCGTCGAGACTGATGCTCTCCGGCGGAATCAGTTCGTCGCGAAGGGTCTCGGCATCCGCGCCGCAGCTGAACGCCCGCGACTCCTGCTCGGCCGTCAAGCGGGGCAGCAGTGACTCCTCGACCAGTTTCGGGTTGTAGCGGGCCACCCCGCCGGCCACCAACGGCAGCAGCGCCTCCTGCTCGGCGGTCAGCGACTGCGAACCGGCCAGGTCGGCCATCGCTGTGACGTTCGCGGCCGGTGACAACGCGACGGTTCCCACCAGTTCGAGGCCGGCGCCGTACTGCGTGGCGACCTCGTTGGACGCCCAAACCGCCTGACCTCCTTGTGAATTCCCGAATCCCAGCCACCGAGCAGAGGCATCAGTGAACAGCTGGCGCAGCGCTCGCACCGCGTCGATGACGTTGAACGCCGCACTGTGCGGCTCGAGATATGGATGGTGACCGGAATGCCCGAGGCCCTCGTAGTCGGTCATGGCCACCGCGTACCCCTCGCCCAGATATGAGCGCACCATTGGCCAGAACCCGAGCAGATCACTTTCCTGAGAGGGGCCGCAGTCGGTGCCGATCCCCGTGGTGCCGTGGCCGATCGAGATCACCGGCCAGCCGCCGACCGGGGGCTGGCCGGGCGGCCGGAAGAACGCCCCTGAGACCTCTCGGACACCACCGTCGAGCCCGGACACCGACCGGTACACCGCCCGCCGCGCCTCACCGATCACCTGGCCGGGGTCGTCGAGAAGGTCGGGCAATATCCACGACTCCACGATCTGTCCTCGTGTCTGCAGCGCCTCTGCAGCGATCACCGGAGCTGTGGTGGGCAGCGGATCGGCGATGGGCGCCGAAACGTCTGTGCCACCCCGAGTGCACGCTGCGACGATCAGCATCGCCCCTATCACCCCACCGAGGTGGCGGTGCGATCGCGTCCGGCGCATCACGCGGCCGCATCTTTGCCGGATCGGGCGAAACTCACGGTAGTGGCACCGTCGGCAGCGGGCCGAGCGCGGCGGGTTCGTCGCAGCATCGGTATTTGCTCTCGCCCACCGACGCATTGTACTGGCAGCTGTGCACATTTCCCCTGATGGGCAGGGCGGGTGATCTCGGCATCTTGCGCCGGATCGCCGGGCCCGCAGGTGTATGGATTGTCAACGGTTATGGAACACCCGACGCTAAACTGCGGCGAGCGGTCGATCTGCGGACACGAAAGGCGTTCGGAAGAAGTGGCATGCTGATTTGCCGCGCACACTCGTCGCTGGGGGGACCGAATTTGAGTCGCGCTCGACAACTACTCCCGGAACCCGCCCCGTGGACCGAAGCGGTCTTCACGTGATGAACGGCGCGCAAGCACGGCAACGCATTCCGGCATGGCGTCGGCCACTCTTCTGGGTGGTGGTTGTCATCACCAGTGTGCTCGGCGTCGGGGCCGGGGTGTTGTGGACTGCCCGGCAGGATGCGGGATGGGAATCGACGGGGACCGTGTTCGTCGCCTTCACCTTTCCGGCGACGGAAACAGACCCGTTCGGTGGTGCACAGTTCGTCACCCAACGGATCGACACCTATGCACAACTCGGACAATCACCGGAAGTACTCCAAGGAATCGCCGACGACGTCGGCGGGCAGAGCGTTGCAGAACTCGCCGACAACGTCAGTGTCGAAGCGGTACCCGGGAGCGTGCTCATCAGAGCGACAGCCCACGACGGTGATCGGGAGACATCTGCCCGGCTCGCGCAATCCTTGATGGACAATCTGAACCGGGCAGCGATGGCGGTCGAGGCCGGCGGTCCCGGCAACACGTCCCCGATCGACCTCGTCCCGATCCAGCCGCCGTTGACGGTGCCCGGCTCCCTGCTGCTGACCGCGCTGGCGGCGGCCGGCGGCGGGCTGGTCGGCGGAGCTATCACCGGCGCCGTCCTCGGCTGGCTGCTGTGCCTGGTGACATCCAGGCGCCGGAACCCCCGCGTCGCGGCGTCAGGCCGCCACGGCCGCCACCGCTACCCTGCGCACAGCGCCACACCACGCCGGCAGCGGTCCGTCGTCAGGGGTGTCAGCGATGGGTGACGGAGAACCCGCCGGTGCCACCACGCAGCCGCGGCGGCCGGCATCGATCGGACGCGTTCTGGTCGCAGCCGGCGGGGCGCGACTACTCGTGCTGCCGCTCACCGGTCTGAGCAATCTGGTGATCGCCCGATTGGTCACCCAGGCCGTCGGAATCGATCAGTTCGGTGTGGTCATGCTGGTCGCCACCATCAGCCAGCTGCTGATGTTCGCCGATCTGGGTACCGGCGCCGCGGTGGCGACCGCACGCGCCCAACTCGACACCGCCGACAGCGTCGCGGAATCGGGCACCGCCGACAGCGTCGCGGAATCGGGTACCGCCGACAGCGTCGCGGAATTCCGTGGGACCACGCTCACCGCGATCCGCACCACACTGGTGTCCGCGGCGGTGCTGGGCACCGGCGCCGGCCTGCTGGGTGCACTCGGAGCGTGGCCGTGGCTCCTCGGATTCCGCGGCGAGAGCCTGGCGTCGAGTCTGAACGTGTCGGCGGTTCTGGCATTGTCGGCGTTCGCCGTCGCCTTACCGTTCGCGCTCGGTGAAGCGGTACTGCGTGGTGGTGGCCGCACCCACGAAGCTGTTCTGCTACAGGGGATCTCGCCGCCCACCGCGTTGTTGTTGACCCTCGTTTTCACCCATGTCGATGCTCCGGCGCTGGCCTACGCTCTGGTGCTTCCGTTGGGGGCGTTGGTTGCTGCCTTTTGTTGTGCAGTGCGGGCGTGGACGGTGGACCGTGCGTCGGTGCAGGGTCTGCTGCGCGCGGTACCGAGACGGCGCCGGTACCCGGGCCGGCCGATCGCCGCGACCGCGGTGCCGATGTTCGTGGTGATGGTGGGCCTGCCCATCGCGCTGCAGTCGGACCGCGTGATCATCGCCCACCGACTCGATGGCGTGAGCCTGTCCGACTATTCCTATGCCGCGCAGCTCTATCTCCCACTATGGTCGGTGGTGTCCATCGCCGCATTGGCTCTGTGGCCGCACTTCGCCACCGGTGCCCGTGACGGCGCAGCGCTTCGGCGCGGCTGGCTCACCGGTCTGGTGATCCTCAGCGGCGCCGGTGTGGCGATCGCAGGCGCATATCTGGTGTTCGCCAAGTACCTGATCAACTGGATGAGCGACGGGCAGGGATCACCCACGTGGACGCTGCTTTTCGCGTTCGCGGCGCTCATGGTCGTGCAGTGTGCGCACGTGACGACCGGGATACTGCTGATCGCGCCGGACAAACTGCGCTTCCAGGCGATCTGCGTGGTCGCATTGGTGATCACCAATCTGCCGCTGTCGTGGGTGATGACGCCGGTACTGGGCGCCGCCGGGCCGGTGTACGCCTCGGCCATCACCGTCCTTATCTGCCAGTTGATCCCGGGAGTTTTTGTTGCCGCCCGATTGACCCGCAAGCCGCCAGTCCACAGCACGGATGTCGTTGATGCCTGACACATTCTCCCGGGTGCTGATGGTTGCTTTCTCCGTCGTCGCCGCGGTGGCACTGTTCAGCGGGGTGCGCCGGTCTGTCAAGAACCGCGACCAGTGGTCCAAGGGTGCGCTGCTCGGGGCTCTCATCGTCATCTTGACCTTCAGCTTCGTCCAGCTGCTCGCGACCTACACCGACTCCTGGGTGAAAGTCACCGACGTCTATCGGGACGTGTCCTATTCAGTGCCCGAGTGGGGGCAGGCTTCCCTGCGGGTGATCATGATCCCGACCGCCTTGGGAGGGCTTGCGGTGCTGTTCGCCGGACTGCGCCGCCGCGACTCACAGGTCAACATCCCTGCCGTGTTGTTGGTGACGGTGTTGGTGATCTCGATGGCCGCTGCGTTGCTTCACGGAGACATCCCGCTGGAGTCCTTTCCCCTGGTCTATCTGTGCATACTGCTGGCATGTGTGTTCGCCCCGCGGGGGTTGGGCGTGCATCTGGGCATCGCGACGGTCTGCATGATCGCCGCGATAGCCAGTGGGTTCGCGATGATCCTGCACGGTGACTTCAGCGTCATCGAATGCGTCGCCGGACGCAAATGTGGATTGCTCGGTTTCAATTTTCGCGGTGTCCTCGACAACGAGAACGCCTTGGCGCTCTACCTCGCGCTCGCAATGCCGTTCGTCTACATCGGGTTCCGTGGGTGGGAGGGGCTCGTCATGGCGGCGTACCTGACCTTCCTCGTCGTGACCACCGGCAGCCGGTCTGGCACCTTGACCGCACTGGTCACATTGGCGGTGCTGCTGGTGGCGCGACCCGACATCCGGCGTCCGGCCCGGACGCCGGTGCGATCGGCGATCCTCGGCACCGGCCTGGCGGGTACTTTGGTTGCCGGTCTGCTGCTACCCATGATCATTCGTGATCCCGCGGCGCTGAGCGGGCGGGCCTACCTGTGGCAAGTCGCCCGCGGCGAACTGGCCGACCCGTCGGTGTTCTTCTACGGCGCCGGCATGTTCGGGTGGCGGCACCTCCACGAAGAGGGCTTGGTCAACGCAAGCGCGGTCTACTCGGTGCACAACCAGTGGTTGCACGTGTTCTTCTCGACCGGCATCATCGGGCTGGCGTGTTTTCTGGGCGCGTTGGCAATTCTGCTGTGGCAGGCCAGAAACGGATACTTCCTGGTGGCCGCCAGCGTCCTGACGCCTGTCTTCGTGTTGGCTGCCACGGAACGACCCTGGCCCATCGACACCGCCGACTGGCTGACCTGGGCCGTGCCCGGGGCGTTGCTGTGTTACCCACTACTACGAGCGCCGTCGTCGCCTCCGGACGACGATGATGTGGGGTCCGCTCCCGCCAGCAGAAGGGAGGTGTCCGCGTGACTGAACTCAGAACCGCTGCACCGGCGGCGATAAACGGCAAGTGGCTGGCGCAGTCGGCGTCGGGCACCCAGCGCTACGCCTCCCAAGTGATGGAGGCGTTCTGCCGTCTGACCGCCGACCGCGACCTGCTGCTGGTGCTGCCCAGTGATGCGCCGACCCCGCCCTGGGCAGCCGATTTCCAGATCGCACGATCCCGGCTGAGAGGCAACCTGTTCGAACAGCTTGCCCTGCCATGGTTGACACGCGGACGGCACCTGTACTCGATGGCCGGCCCGGCGCCGCTGCTCAAACGCAATCAGACCGTCGTGATGCACGACGCCATGCCGTTCCGCATGCCGACGTCCTACCGACGGACCTTCGTGCTCTGGTATCTGCTCATGTACGGCCTGCTTTCCCGCACTGTCGTGCGCGCACTGACGGTGTCCTCTTTCAGCAGAACCGAATTGGCGCAGACGTTGCACGTGCCGGAGCAACGTTTCGAGTTGGCTCCTTGCGGCTCCGACCACCTCACGCCGGGCAACGGTGCCGGATACGTCGCCCCCTTCGAACCGGGCACGTTCGCGCTGATCGTCGGCAACCTCGCACCGCACAAGAACGTGGGTCCCGCGGCTGCGGCGCTGGTCGCGGCGGGAGTACCGGTGGTGGTCGTCGGAGTCGCCCAGCAGGTGCACCGGCAGGCGACGATCGCCGACAATGCACTCCTGCGGTACATCGGCAGGATCGGCGACGATCACCTGCATCACCTCTACGCCGACGCGGGCGTGCTGGTCGCCCCCTCCAAATACGAAGGGTTCGGCATCCCGGTGGTGGAAGCGGCAAGAGCCGGCTGTCCCTCAGTCTTCGCGCTCGGGTCGGCGATGACCGAAGTGGCCGGCCCCGGCGGCCTCGGATTTCCCGCCGACAACCTGAACGAATGCGTGCGACTGGCCAAGAGCGTGCTCGCGGATCCGGCGTTGCGCGGGCAGTTGGCCGAGCGCGGTCGCGCAAACGCCGAACGATTCACCTGGGAACGTACCGCCCGCATCATCTTCGGCGACACCGCGGTGCGCGACCACAAACGAGGCAGCGAGGTGCGGGCGTGACCCTGTTCAGCATCATCACCATCAGTTACCAGAACCGCGACGGCCTCCGCAGCACTGTCGAATCGGCTGTCGCACAGACATTTCGCGACTTCGAGCACATCGTCGTCGACGGCGGCTCGACCGACGGCAGCGCGGAGTGGCTGGCCGAGTGCTTCGACGGTATGTGGACCAGCGAACCAGACGGCGGCCGCTACGACGCGATGAACAGGGGAGCCGCGCGGGCGACCGGTGAGTACCTGTGGTTCCTGCACTCCGGTGACGTCTTCGGTGACAGCACCGTGCTGCAGCGGGTCGCAGAGGCCATCAGGACCGCCCCCGGCGGGCCACCCGATTGGCTCTATGGGTTGGCGCGGGTGGTCGACCCCGACGGCACCCTGCGCGGCATCATCGGTTTCGCGCCGTTCACGATGTTCAACTTCGCGATTCTGCAGCGGCCGCTACCGCACCAGGCGACCGCGATGAAAACCGCGCTGTTCCGCCAGTTGGGTGGCTACGACGAGCGCTACCCGGTCTCCGCCGACCAGGTGCTGCTGATGAGATTGGCCAATCTGTCACCGCCGCTCGCGCTGGCCGACTTCCTCTGCGATTTCGACTCCACCGGCCTCAGCTCGAACCGGTCGTGGTGGCAGACGTGGAAAGACGACCACGCGACCCTCGGATACCTGGACCATCCCGTCACCGGTTCATCCCGGCTGGACAGGACCCTGACCTTCACCTACTCCTCGGTGCGGCACCTCGCGCGGAGCGCTCGTGACCGCGTTGTCGCGCGCAGGGCAAGCCGATGAACACTACCGGGGAGCCAGCGTGGAACTGAGCGTCGTGACAACAGCGCTGCGCCGCTGGTGGGCCGCCATCCTGTTGAGCACATGGGCAGCCGCGGCCGCCGCCGGAGTGCTCACCGGGACCCAAGAGCCCGTGTACACCGCCACAGCACAAGGAATTGTGTCGGTCGGCAACCCCGCCGACCGCCCGCCGTACGTGCTGTCCTCAGGAGCGCAGTACATCCTCGACCGGATGACCAGCTACGCCAACCTGGGTGTCACCACACCGGTGCTTGCGCCCGTGGTCGACGATCTCGGCCTCGACGAAACACCGGAGTCACTCAGTGGGCACATCTCCTCGGAGAGCGTCGTCGGCAAGGCATTCGTGGAGGTGGCGGTCACCTACGACGACCCCAGATCAGCGGCCGCCATCGCTGATTCAGTCCTTGCCGAGATGAGCGACGCCGTCTGGGAACTGGAACGCGGAAACGTCCAACTGGTTCCCACCGGAGCGGCGGCACCGCCCACCGGCCCGTCCAATCGCAAGATCGTGATCAACGCGGTGGTCGCGGGTGCCGGTGGCCTGGTGTTGGGCTGCTTCGTCGCGGTCGGACTCGCAGCGATGCCCACCCGCACTCGCACCCGCGGCGCCGAAGGGTCCAGATCTGCACGGGGGCAGGCCGATGGCTGACCGGGGGCGAGTCCTGCAGCTGTCCACGATGGTGCCGCCGGCTCGCTTCGGCGGCGCCGAATCGGTGGTGCAGGCCTTTGCCGAGCAGCTGTGCAACGCCGGGTTCTCGGTCGACAACGCGGGCCTGACCGCTCGCGGAGCAGCCGAACCCGGTACTCCCATCCCGAACCTGTACTGGCCCTTCGACGGACACCGCCGTGGCGCCGCGGCCAGAGTGGGTTGGCACGCCATCGACGCGCTGACCCTGCGGGGCCGCTCGGCAGTGGAACGCGTCGTCGACGACTTCGACCCGCAGGTCCTTGTCACCCACAACCTGCGCGGGTGGGGCCTGGCCCCTTGGGTGGTGGCCCAGCAACGTGGGATTCCCCTGGTGCACGTCGTCCACGACTACGGACTGCTATGCAACAACTCGACGCTCTGGCACAACGGCACAGAATGCGGACCCCGGCAGACGGCGTGCCGGCTGCGTGCGTCGCGCGCGGTGTCCCGGTGGCCGGGCGGTCTGCTGGTCGGCGTCTCCGAAGCAGTGCTCGCCGAGCACCGCCGCCGCCGGTTCGGCACCGCCGACCCCTGCGCCGTTGTTCATCCGGTCGCAGCGGCCACCGCTGTCGGCCCCAGACTTCCGCGCAGCACCGCTGGCGTGCCCACGACCTTCGGGTACCTCGGCCGACTGACCGCCGAGAAGGGCGTCGGTGAACTCGTGGAGGCTATCTCCAGCATTGACGCGACATTGATCGTAGCCGGCGAGGGAGACCGCTCGGAGGTTCGGGCGTTGAGGGCCCGTGCGTCGGACCAGGTGCAGTGGTGGGGATGGACCGAGCCCGCCAAACTGTTCGCCGCGATCGACGTCCTTGTCGTTCCGTCCCTGTGGCGCGAGCCCTTCGGTCTGGTGGTCGTGGAGGCTGCCCGTGCCGGCGTGCCGGTTCTGGTGGCCGACCAACCCGGCCTGCTCGAGGCGGTGCGCAGCAGTGGTGCGCTCTACCGCTCCTATCCCGCCAACGACGCAGTAGCACTGCGGAACTCGATGAGTGAATCACTTCAGAGTTATCGGCAGGAACCGGCGCAGAAATCCGATGTTGACATCGTTGATTTGGTGGCCGGACGAATAGTGGGGGCGGGATCGTGAAACGTGTTAGCGGGCTGGCCATGATGGCGATACTCGCGGTGGTCGCGGCAACGGGTGTGTCATGTAGCGCGCAGGCCACCACGCCGGACCCGTCGCACATCGGAATGGGCGTGCACATGATGTTCGACGACGCCGCATCCATCGACCGACAGTTCGACCTGATGGAGCAGATGAACGTCACGACGGTCCGGATTGACTTCGACTGGTCAGCTATCGAACCCGAACCAGGACAATACAACTGGTCCTACCAGGACCGTATCGTCGAGCAGGCCGCAGCCCGGGGCATGCAGATCCTGGCGCTGCTCACCTACACCCCGAACTGGGCTCGGCCGCCGGGGACCACCAGTCACGTGCCACCAGATCGCGAGGAGGACTTCGCGACCTTCGCACAAGCCGCCGCGACCAGATACGCCCCCCGCGGTGTGCACAGCTGGGAGATCTGGAACGAGCCCAACACCAGTGACTTCTGGTTGCCGCTTCCCGACGTCGACCGTTACGGCGCGCTGTTCCTCGCCGCTGCCGAGGCCATCAGGCAGGTGGACGGAAACGCCACCGTGATCACCGGCGGTCTCACCCGCGGCACCGACACGGCCGACGGACACCGAATCTCGCAACTGACGTTCTTGACGGGGCTCTACCGCAACGGTGCTGCGCAAGTCGCCGATGCTATTGCGGTGCATCCGTATTCGTTTCCGGTGTTGCCGTCTGCGTCGGACCCCGACGTGGTCGGCGGTTTCGCGGACCTGCCGCAGCTGCATGCGTTGATGCGCCGCGAAGGCGACGCCGACAAGAAGATCTGGATCACCGAGTTCGGTGCCCCCACCGGAACCGCTCCCGAGGCGATGTCCGACCGCGAGCAGGCAGAGTCGCTGCTGGAGGCCCGCCGCATGGCCGGGGACTGGGACTGGGCAGGCCCGCTGATCTTCTACGAACTTCGCGATTCCGGCACCGACCCCGCCGAGCTGGAGCAGAACTTCGGTGTCGTACGAGTTGACCTGAGCCTGAAGGACGCTGGGAAGGCCCTGATGAAATGACCGACGGGACACCAGAACCGTCCGCGGGAGCGGGCCGTTCGACGGTGCGAGACAGCCGCCTGGACGTCGCCCGCGGTATCGCCATCGCAGGTGTGGTGATCGTCCACGTCTATCGCGGGCTCTACGGCGCAGACATGGTCGAACAATCCACCACGCTGCTGGTAGATCGGCTCATGGGATTCTGGTGTCTGAGCGTATTCGCCTTTGTCGGGGGCACTCTGGTGCCGCGTGGCGTGCGCAGTCGCGGCGTCGCCAGCTATGTTCGCGACAGGACTACCCGGTTCTTCGTCGTCTACGTCACGTGGGCCATCCTGCAGGGCGGTGTGCAACTGCTGGCCACGGATGCGGTCAACGTCCCCACGTCACCGATCGCGATCCTGTCGATTTGGCGGCCGCCCGGACAGTTGTGGTACCTGCCCTTCCTCATCCTGATGACGTTGGTGTTCGTGCCGCTTCAACCATGGCGGGAACGGCGCGCACTGTGGATAGTCTGCGTCGCGGCCGCCGTCAGCATCGCGTTCTGGGGATACGACGGCGGTTACGTCGGCACGCAGGGACTCGGCTTGGTGGTGTTCTTCGTCGGCGGAATGGCGGTCGGTGCCCACCGAATGACCGCCGTGCTCGACCGGTTCGCCCCGGCCGTCGCCGGAACGGTCGGCATCCTGTTGCTGGTCGTCTCGTCATTGGTTGCAGTGGTCACCTTCGCGACGCCGCCGACATTCGACCCCGAGGGCCGGACGTTGGCCTCGGTGGCCATCGCCGTCCCGGTGGCGCTCGTGAGTTCCGCGGCGGTTCTGCTGATCGGACACGGGCTGCGCCGAGCGTCGTTCCTGGCGTTGTTGGGACGCCGATCCCTCGACATCTACCTTGCGCACGTCATCATCGCCGCGGGAACGCGGATTGTGCTGACACAGCTGGGAGTGACGTCGCTGTGGGTCTTCGTGATCGCCGGCTTCGCCATGGGAATGGTGGGTTCGCTGATCGTGGGCAGTGCGGCTCGCCGCATGAAGCTGGGATGGGTGTTCGACGGACCGTCGTGGCTGAACCGAACGCCGGCCGCCTCGCGAACAAAGCCGCCGCCGCAGGGCCCGCCGCGCGCCGAACAATCCTGAAAACTCCGCCGCCGCGCAGAACTAGCGACCTGGTGGCGGGGCCTCGGGCTGCGGCGAGCACGCACATCCGCATTGATCGTCAGATACAGCAAAATCGTGCGCTGATCGCCGGAGAGCTTCCTGGTGCGCCTGCCGGGCAAACGGACTCCCGCAACTTGCCGAAAACCCTTGCACGGTGGTCGCGCTGGGCACAAACTGTCCTCTAAGTCGGATAATGCAGGTGCTCTTCGATTGCAGACGGGGGCCGATGTGGCGATCCATGCCCATCTTCAGCAAAGTGAGTGTGCTGGAAGTGAGGATCGCTGGCCTGCTGCTTTCACCGCCGACTGGCCGAACGTGCGACTCGGTAAGTGGGCTGGCGCGGTCGCCTTGGCGTCTGGGATCGCGTGTGCGTCCGTCGTCGCGGGCACGACCGCTGTCGCCGCCGCCGAAACGACGGAATCGAGCGCGTCATCCTCCGGTGGCGAGGACTCCGGGAGCCGCACCTCCGCCGACGTCGGTCAATCCAGCGACTCAGACACCTCCGACTCCGACAGCTCCGACTCGAAGGCGGCCGACCGCGAGGAGCGCACCGAGCTCTCCACCGACAGCGAGGAGGCCGACGGGCGCGGCGAGCCGGACAAGGACCTCGACGAGGACCTCGACGAGGACCTCGACGAGGAGGTCGAAGATAGCGAGGAATCCGCCACTCCGCCGGCCACGAGTAAGCGCTCCCACGCGACTGACCCCGACGACGTGCCCGCCGAAGATGGCAGCGAACCCGAGGGTGTGCTTGGACGAGGCGACGAGGCAGATTCTGCGGAAGGCGCTGAAACACCGTCCAGCGCTGGGGACGACGACGTCAGCACAACAGGTGTCGCCAGGCAGACGACCCCGAGCAGTGCGCAGACAGCCACCGCCGCGTCCACCACTGCGCTCGCGACGGGCGTCGCCGATTCCCCGACCCCTCCGACGCCCTCGCAGGTTTCGCTCGAGCCGGCACCGGCGGCGACTGCGACAGCCGCGGCCCCATCCGAGGATCCAGTACAGAAGCTGACGTTCTTTTCGATGCTGGAGGCCATCTGGCGCGAATTCATCAGGAAGTCAAGGAATTCCGCGCCGACGCTGCCGGCGAAGATCGTGACCATCACGATTCCCGCCGGCGCAGCCGCCAGTGACCCGATCGCCTTTGGCGGGACCGATCCTGACGGCGACGAGCTGACCTACCTTGTGGCAGCGAAGGGCACCAGGACCGGGCCGAAGTACGGCACGGTGACAATCGACCAGGCCACCGGAACCTTCACCTACGACCCCGACGACTCGCTCACCGGCACCTTCACCGACACTTTCACAGTTACCCTGACCGACAGCGGATCTCGCTGGCAAGGAGTCCTGTCCTTCCTCAACCGCGCAACCACCTCCGGGGTAACGAGCAAGATGAGCGTCGTCGTCGAGCCGGCCAATCAGATTCCGAAATCGGTCGCCGATGCGTTCTCCGTGATCGCCGACTCCCCGGTCATCGGCAACGTCCTCGCCAATGACCACGATCCCGAAGGGCAGCCGCTCACCGCGACGTTGATCTCCAATCCGACCCACGGCTCGGTGAACTTCCACCGCGACGGCTCCTTCACCTACACGCCGGAAGCGGACTTCACTGGTACAGATCAGTTTTCCTACGTGGCCTTCGACGGAGCCGCCACAAGCATGGTCACCGCCGTGACGCTCATGGTTGCGGCAGTGCCCGCGAGCAAGACCCCCAGCATCGGGGTCCAGGGACTCACCTGGTGGTCCGGCTTGTCCGATGCCGATACCGACCGCGCGCTGGACATGGCGAAGTCCGCGGGCGTCACGAGCATGCGCCTGGACATCAGCTGGTATGTCGTCGAGTACAACGAGGGCACATACGATTTCAGCTGGATCGACCCGCTGGTGCACAAGATGGTGGAACGCAACATCTCGGTGCTCGGCATGCTGTACGACACCCCGTCCTGGTTGTCGGGAAGCACGAACCCACATGCCGCTCCCACGACCGCCACGTCCATCGACCTCTTCTCCGAGTTCGCCGCTGCCGCGGCGCAGCACTACCTCGGGTACATCGACACCTGGGAGATCTGGAACGAGCCGAACATCCCCAGGTTCTGGGCGGAACCCGATCCGGCCGCATACGCGGCGCTGCTGCGGGCCGTCTACCCGGCGATCAAGGCGGTGAGCGGCACCGCCACCGTCATCGCCGGCGGCCTGTCACCCGACTCCAGCGGCATCGACCCCCTGGCGTTCGTGCAGGAGATGTACGACGCCGGCGCGGGCGGCAGTTTCGACGCAATCGCAATGCACCCCTACGGGTTCCCGCAACTGCCCAGCCTGACGTCCGTCGAAGCGGTCTACAACGTCATGGCCGCCAATGGTGACGGCGCGAAGCAGATCTGGCTCACCGAGGTCGGCGCGCCCACCGGCACATCGCCGTGGGCGGTTTCCGAAGAGGAGCAGGCCCAAGCCGTGGCGATGTTCGTCGATTTCGCCCGCTACAACCACTACGTCGGCCCGATCTACCTGTACTCCCTGTTGGACACCGGAACCGACCCTGCCGACCCTGAGCAGAACTTCGGGCTGATCCGGCGGGACTTCACCCCGAAGGAGGCATGGGGGATCTGGCTGTAACCGACTGCGCAAGGCGTGGCGGTGGAATGCCAGCGTGGGCCGCCAGTCGTCGACGTTCTTTGCCCGGCGCCTGAGAGTTTTGGATACCGTTGTGTGGTGAACAAATCGGTGAACAAGTTCGACGACTGGCTCAACGCCCGGCTGGAACGCTGCGCGGGTGATGCCAACGAGGATGTTCACACCTACGTTGCCCGTGCCGTTGCCTCGCGGATGCTGGTGGACGTCAGGCGCACTGATCAGCCCGTGCTTCGCGATCTGATGGCCCACCTACTCGACTCCAAAGTGCTGGGCGAAACTGACATGCCCGGTGTGGAGGCGGCGATCACGGACCCCGATCGACTCGAAGCACTCCAGGCCACAGGTCTTTTGGATTCCGGGCAGGATGCGGTGTTGGACAGAATCACCAGCGCTCTCGCCCAAGCGCTCGACGTACCTTTCGCCGCCGTGACTCTCGTCGACGCCGATCGGCTGTTGCTCAAAAGCGTCAAGACAACGACACCGGACAATTTCGGGGGAGGGCAAGTGCCACTCGAGTGGTCGATTTGCCAGTACACAGTGGCCCAAGGGTCGACGTTGGCTCTCGACGACGCGCGAATCGATCCGGTGTTCAAGCTTCACCCCGCCGTCGCAGCGGGCACATTTGTCGCTTACCTCGGCGTCCCGGTCAAGGACAGAAAAGGCAACGCGATCGGAACGTTATGCGTGTCCGATACCAAGCCACGGATGTGGACGGCCGGCCATGTCCAGATTCTCTCTGATTTCACCGCGCTCGCTGCGGAGCGGGCCTTTGGGTACGCACCCTGAATTCGCGACCGCCGCGGGCGACACGGTCAGCGGCCGAAGATCCTGGCCAACCTCCGACGGAGAGACCCTGCATCCACGGCCCGGAACCGCACACAATCGCAGAGCGAGCAATCCGATCCGGGGCGGTAGTGCTCGTGTGCCGATCGGAGGTGGCCGCACCGGCAGCCCTGCGCATCCACGACAATGAAGATACGCGGTCGCGGGTGCGCTGCTGATCAATTCGCCCGATGAGGTGGAACCGTGCACACGGACATCTGCCAGGCTCACGAGGATTGCGATAGGAGGGCCGCAGTGAGGGTCACCATGGTCCATGAGCGGCTGACTGAGATCGCAGGCTCGGAAAACGTCGTCGCCGAAATGTTCCGGGAGTGGCCGGACGCGCCGATCAGCATTCCGATCGTCGACCCGCGGGTGCAGGCGTGTTTCGCCTCCCAGGTGAAGACCGGTCGGTTGTCGGCGTTGTACCGTGCCGCCGGGTACCGGAGCTACGCACCGTTGCTTCCTTTGGTGCCGGCCTGGCTGCGCCGGCGGGACTTCTCCAACGCCGACGTCGCCGTCATCAGTCATCACGCATTTGGGATCGCCGCCGTACACGCCGCGCATTCCATCCCGACGGTCGCCTACGTGCATTCACCGGCCCGGTGGGCCTGGGACAAGAAGATGCGAATCGACGAGACGGACTCGCGGGCCGGACGCATTGCCCTGGATGCGCTTTCGGCACTGGCAATCAGGACCGAACTTTCCGCTGCCCCCGCGGTGACGTCCATCGTGGCCAACAGTGGAGCCGTGGCGCAGCGGATCAAGCGCCATTGGGACCGTGACGCGCAGGTCGTCCATCCCCCGGTCGACGTTGACTTCTACACGCCGGATGCCGCCGAGGCGCGCGAAGACTACTTCCTGCTCCCCGGCCGACTGGTCGCCTATAAGCGGCCGGATGTTGCTGTCCGGGCGGCGGTGCGGGCCGGAGTGAAACTCGTTGTCGCCGGGCACGGCCGCGACGCCGACAAGTGCCGCAGGCTCGCCGAGAACGGCCACGTCGAGTTCCTCGGCCGAGTCTCCGACACCGAACTGCGCAGCCTTTACCGACGCGCCAAGGCGATGGTCATGCCGGGGGAGGAAGACTTCGGTATCACCCCCGTCGAAGCCATGGCGTGCGGAACCCCGGTGATCGCCCTCGGCGTCGGCGGAGCGCTCGACAGCGTTGTCGAGGGGCTCACCGGAACGTTCGTCCACGGCTCCGACGACGAAGCGATGGTGAGCGGCTTCGCAGACACGCTCGCTGCGTTCGATGGCAGCCACTTCGATCCTGCGCAGATCCGTTGCCACGCCGAGGGATTCTCTCGTAGCGCGTTTCGGCGCAAGATGGCCGAGGTCGTCCGCGTGACGGTTGAGCGGGGCGCCGCGTAACTGTGCGCGCGAGGTGTCTTTGAGGTCGACGCCGGAACGACCGAGCCGCCCGGCAGTCCAGGGTGAACTCCCCGCCGGGGTTGACCGGGATCGTGGACTGGGCCATCAGGCGGCGTCGTGAAAGACCAGGGCCAAGGTGAGGCGGGTGCCGGATCTGATGACCGACACGCCGTGACGCACCGGGGCCGCCGACCACCCACGCGTGGATCGGACGGGCCGGTCGCGGGTGGTGAACACCAGGCCGTGCCCGTGCGGAATGAGGGTCGCGGTGCCCCGGGATTGCGCCCGGGGGCGCTGTTCGTAGAGCAGGAACTCCCCGCCGGTGTGGTCAACGCCGGGATCGTTGAGGTTGATGACCACCTGCAGCGGGAAGACCAAGTCGCCGTACAGGTCGCGGTGCAGGGCGTTCCAGTCCCCCGGACCATATTTGAGCAGGATCGGGGTGGGTTTGGTTTGCCCGGCGGCGTGGCACATGTCCAGCCATTCCTCGAGGCTGTCCGGCCACGGGGTGTCGCGGCGCAGCTTGGTCCACCAGTCGCGGGCGATCGGCAGCAACTTGGGGTACAGCGCCTCTTTGAGGTCGGCGACCGCTTGGGGGAACGGTTCGGCGAAGTAGCGGTATTCGCCCTCCCCGAAACTGTGCCGGGCCATGTGCACCGTGGACCGAAACCGGGTGTCGTCGTCGTAGAGGGCGGCGATGGCGGCGGCTTCATCGGCGGACAGCAGTGCTCCGGTGAGTGCACAGCCGGCGGCGTCCAGATCGGTGCGCACGGTGCCCCAGTCGACGGCCTCGACCCGGCCGCGCCACGGCGCGATCTGGTCGTCGCAGGGCGCGGTGCGGGGGTGTGCGGGGGTCATGCTGCTGCCTCCAGGGCGAGCAGTGTCCGTTTGGCGTCGGGTCCGCCGATGTAGCCGCCCATGGTGCCGTCGCTGCGCACCACGCGGTGGCACGGGACGACGACCGGCAGGGGGTTGGTGGCGCACGCCGAACCCACCGCGCGGACGGCCTTGGGGTTTCCGGCGAGCCGGGCGACCGCGGAGTAACTGGCGGTGTGCCCGTAGCCGATGTCGCGCAGGTGGTGCAGCACGGTGCTGCGGAACCCCGTCGAGGACAGCCGCCAATCCAGCGGTGCGTCGAACGTGCGCCGCGCACCGGCGAAGTACTCGTCGAGCTGGCCGGCGACGGCGTCGAGCCTGCCGGGGGATTCCAGAATGCGGGGGCTGATCTTGTCCGCCAGCGCCTGCAGCACCGCGTCATGATCCTCGCTGGCGTAGGCGACCCGGGCCAGGCCCTGTTCGGTCGCGGCGAGGAGCAGCGGCCCCACCGGGGTGTCGAGGATCCGGTAGGCGACGTCGAGGATGCCGTCGCGTTCCGCCGCGGCGGCCAGGCGGGTATGCAGCGCCGCCATCGCGTGCGGGGTGGGCTCGGTGATCCGGGCCAGGTCGCGAACGAGGTCGGCGTTGACGTTGTCGTTCATGGGGTGACTCCCTTCGTGGAGTGCCGGGCGTCGGCCACGGCGCCGTTGTAGGCGTGCCGGAGGGTGGCGATGCCGTCGGCGGCGGCGCGTCGGGCGGCGTCGGCTGTGCCGCCGAGAATGTCGGCGACCTCGGCGTAGGGCAGGCCGGCTAGGTAGTGGTAGGCCACGGCCTGCTGCTGTTTGGGGGGCAGCCGATGCAGGGCCTGGGCGAGGTCGTCGTCACGGTCGGTCGGCGGGTGCGTGGGGGTGTCGGGCAGCGTGTCGGTCGGGATGGGTTGGCGCGCCCGTGTGCGGGTGACGTCGATGGCCTTGCGGTGAGCGATGGTGACCAGCCAGGCCTGTAGGTTGGCGTCGGCGGGCAGCTCCGGATAGGCCCTCATCGCCGAGAGGAACGTCTCCGACCATGCGTCGTCGGCGTCGACCGGTCCCAGGACCGCGCGACACACCCGCATGACGGCGGGTCCGTGTTCGCTGACCACCGCGGTGAAGGACTGTTTGACTGTCACCTTCTGTAGACGCACCGTCCTTGGGTTTCGTGAGGTCTGATTGTCCCCCGTCGGTCGGCGAGGTCGCCCCCGCCATCCGGGCGGCGCGAACCGCGGCGACGTGGGGGCACGTCGCCGCGGTCCGCTGATGTGGCGACCGCGCGACCCCGCGTTCATGGACCGTCGGTTTCGCGCGTCGCGGGGACTCAGGCCGGCTTGATCAGTTCGAGCTGCTGCAGGACGCTCACACCGTCGTCGAGCCCGATCTCCTCGACGATCAAACCGTCGACGACCTTGAGCACCGAGGTGCCGGTGAACCGCATCGTCTTTCCGGTACCGGCGGGCAGTGCGCCGATCGGCATGTCGTCGAAGGCGTCACCGGTCTGGGTGCCGCCGCCGATCCACTGACCCACCACGTAGTCGCCTTCGGCGATCAGGTCGGCGGTGGCACCGAACGCCAGGTCCGGGAACGCCGCGCGGAACTTGGTGGCGAAGGCGCGTACTTCGTCGCGGCCACGGCACGGGGCGTGCAGTGAGTATTCGAAGCGGATGTCCGGTGCGGCCAGTTCCTCGATGACGTCGGGGTTGAAGTTCTCGCCCCAGAATTCGGCGAACCACCGACCGACGACTGCTTTGTTCTCCTCGATCGACATTGGATGTTCCTCTCCACGTTCATTATTGAGCGTCCGAATGGAACGCTCACGAGGAAGACGTCGGCCGGCGGTCAAACGTGAGGCCGCCGGCCAAACCCCTCACAGTGCCGGGACCAGCGCAGGTTGAAACGGTGTGCGCTCGGAGTGGCTGATCTGCTTCTGCATCGAGATCCGGAATCTCCTGCTGGACTTCAAGATTCTGTTGTTGACTGTTCTTGCGGTGTTCCGCAGTGCCGAAGATTGAGTTGCACAGGTGTTTGTGTGCCTTTCCTGGATAGAGTGCTTCCGTGGGATATCCGGAGAATGTGCTGGCCAAAGACGAACACGTGGTCCTGCACCGCCACCCGCACTGGGGGCGGTTGACGGGTCCGGCCGTCGCCCTGATCGTCCTGACGGCCGTCGCCGCGTTCGTCGCCGGCTACGTGAACACGCGCGACTGGGAGTCGAACGCCAGGAACATCGTGTTCCTGGTCATCGCGGCGATCTGGCTGCTGCTGGTCGGCTGGCTGACGGTGTGGCCGTTCCTGAACTGGTGGACCACCCACTTCGTGCTCACCGACCGCCGGGTGATGTTCCGCCACGGCCTGGTCACCCGTCAGGGCATCGACATCCCGCTGGCCCGGATCAACAGCGTCGAGTTCCGCCACGGGCTCATCGACCGGATCTTCCGCACCGGCACGCTGATCATCGAATCCGCAGCGCAGGGCCCCCTCGAGTTCCACGACATCCCACGAGTGGAACGCGTGCACTCACTGCTGTATCACGAGGTCTTCGACACCCTGGGGTCCGAGGAATCGCCCAGCTGACGCCGGGAACGCTTGCGTGACTGCCGCATCGGGGTGACGTTGCCGTCGGCGGCCGGGCCGTTCTCGGGCATCGGATGGCGGGCCTCGTACCCGTCCTCCCACGCCTCGGCGAAGCCACCGCCGGTCAGCGTGGACTCCAGAGCCTTCTCCGGGTTGCGGGCGAACTCGTCGGGGAACACGAACCGGCGGAACGCCCAGAACCGGAACGCCATCTGCAGCAGGTTGCCCACGATGTAGGCCGAGATGAAGTCGGCGATGTTCTCGACGGCCAGCGTCACCATCGGCACCCGCAGCATCAGCACGTAGCTGGAGATCCACAGCGGCGCCATGCTCAGCAGCACGCCCACCCCGCTGACCCCGAAGAACAGCAGTGCCTCGTGGTGGCGCTCCCGACCGCCCCGGTCGCGGAAGCTCCATTCCCGGTTGAGGATGTAGGACGCGATGACCGCGACGATGCCTGCGATGATCTTGGCGGTCACCGGCTTGGGCTCGAGAATCGTCAGCTTGAGCGTGAAGAAGATCGTCAGATCGATGACAAAAGTGGTTGCGCCCACGATGGCGAATTTGATCAGCTCATGGTGCTGCTCGGCGTAGGGACGGATCGGCCCCGGAAGGCGCTTGATCGTCGCATCGGCAAAGGACACAAGTTCGCAGTCTACGTAACCGGGCTGAGATGTTCCCCATCGTGGCTTTGCCGCAGGTCAATACTGCCGTCGCCGACATGACACGATAGGCGGCGTGTCGCGTCCATCAGCCTCACCGCCCGTCGTCGCCATGATCGGCGGTGGACAACTCGCCCGAATGACCCATCAGGCAGCGATTGCCCTGGGTCAGACGCTGCGTGTGCTGGCCACCGGCAGTGACGAACCCGCCGCGCAGGTGAGCCCCGACGTTGTCCTCGGGTCGCACACCGACCTCGACGCGCTGCGCCGCGCCGCCGACGGTGTGACAGTCCTCACGTTCGACCACGAGCACGTCCCGGCCGAGCACCTGGAGAAGCTCGTCGCCGACGGAGTCAACGTCGCGCCGCCGCCCGAGGCGCTGCTGCACGCCCAGGACAAGCTGGTGATGCGGCGCCGTCTGGAGGCCCTCGGCGCCCCGGTGCCGCGCTACGCCGCGGTGTCGTCGCTGGCCGACGTCGAGGCGTTCGCCCGTGACGTCGGCGGGGCGGTGGTGATCAAGACCGTGCGCGGCGGCTACGACGGCCGCGGCGTGGTGATGGCCTCTTCTGTCGAGGAGGCTCGCGAGGTGGTGGCGCGCTACCTCGACGACGGGGTCGCGGTGATGGTCGAGGAACGGGTCGCGATGCGCCGCGAGCTGGCCGCGCTGGTCGCCCGCTCACCGTTCGGGCAGGGCGCGGCGTGGCCGGTGGTGGAGACGGTGCAACGCGACGGGATCTGCGTGACGGTGCTGGCGCCGGCCCCCGGGCTGTCCGAAAACCTCGGCTCGGCGGCGTCGGAGCTGGCGCTGCGGCTGGCCAGCGAGCTGGGGGTGGTCGGCGTGCTGGCGGTCGAACTGTTCGAGACCGTCGACGGCGCGCTGCTGGTCAACGAGCTGGCAATGCGCCCACACAACTCCGGGCACTGGACCATGGACGGCGCCCGCACGTCGCAGTTCGAGCAGCATCTGCGGGCGGTGCTGGACTACCCGCTGGGCGACACGTCGCCGACCGCGCCGTTCACGGTGATGGGCAATGTCCTGGGTGCCACCGAGACGCCGGCCATGTCGATGGACGAACGCGTGCACCACCTGTTCGCCCGGATGCCCGACGCCAAGGTGCATCTCTACGGCAAGCAGGAGCGGCCGGGACGCAAGATCGGGCATGTCAACCTCGCCGGTGCCGAGGTGGAGGTGCTGCGAGAGCGTGTCGAGCGGGCCGCACACTGGTTGTCGCACGCGCAGTGGACCGACGGATGGGATCCTCACACATGAGTTCGCCACGGGTAGGCCTGATCATGGGCAGCGACAGCGATTGGCCGGTGATGGCCGACGCCGCCGAGGCGCTGGCCGAATTCGACGTGCCGTTCGAGGTCGGCGTCGTCTCCGCCCACCGCACACCCGGGCGGATGCTCTCCTATGCGCAGGAGGCGGCGTCGCGGGGGCTGCAGGTGATCATCGCCGGGGCCGGTGGCGCGGCACACCTGCCGGGAATGGTCGCCTCGGCCACGCCGCTGCCCGTCATCGGGGTGCCGGTGCCGCTGGCACGGTTGGACGGGATGGACTCGCTGCTGTCGATCGTGCAGATGCCGGCCGGGGTGCCGGTGGCGACGGTCTCGATCGGCGGAGCGCGCAACGCCGGGCTGCTGGCGGTGCGGATCCTCGGCTCGTCGGACTCCGCGCTGCGCGAGCGGATGGCGTCTTTTCAGGCCGGGCTGGAGCAGATGGTGCTGGAGAAGGACGAGGCGCTGCGCCAACGGCTGCTGGGGGAGTAGCTCTCTCGCGTCTGTGCGTTGACACTGCGCTCACGGCCACAAAGTGCGAGTGCGCGTCGCCGCCACTGCAGTCTCAATGCTCAGCGCGGCACGGGGAGGCGGCGCGCTACGCGTTGGCGGCGCTGCGGAAGCGTCGTCGTTAGCCCACCGCGAGCGAAAGATTCGGTGGTTGCATAGCCTGCCTCACCGCCCGTCGAAAGATTCGCTCGCGCTGGGCAGTCTCGAATGCATCGTCCGAATTGGTCGGCTATCCGGGCGGCTGCGGCAGCGTCGCTTCGCGGCGTGGAATCGCAGCCACCTCAGCGCGGTGCATCGGTCTGGCCGGCGCGGCGTTGAGAGTGCCCTCAGGGCGGGAATGTGCGAGTGAGCCGCGCCACCAGCGCAGTCTCAATGCGCAGGCGTTAGGACGCCTTGAGGACGAGTACGGGCTCGGCGGTGGTGACCGGCACCGACACCGGATAGTGACCGGTGTCCACGGCGTGAGTCCCCACATCGATCATGGCCGACGCACGTGACCAGCGGGTTTTGCCGTCCCACCCGCAGTCGCACCGAGCGGTGTAGCGGAACGCGCCCCCATCGATGTAGGTCTGCATGTTCTGAAAAGTACCCGTGGACAATGAGAACCAACCACGACGATGCTGAACCTTTACTGAGAGAACCCGACTTCGCGAAGCAGCGTCGGCGCGGTAAAGTTACCGGCGAGTAGCAAGGAGATGACCATGGCTAGTTGGGCCGGAGATCCGTCGTTCGATCTGTTCCAGTTGCCCGAGGAACACCAGGAGCTGCGGACAGCGATCCGCGCGTTGTCGGAGAAGGAGATCGCGCCGTACGCCGCGGACTGCGACGAGAACTCGCGCTTTCCGCAGGAAGCGCTCGACGCGCTCGTCGCCTCCGGCTTCAACGCGGTGCACGTGCCCGAGGAGTTCGGCGGCCAGGGCGCCGATTCGGTGGCCGCCTGCATCGTCATCGAAGAGGTGGCCCGGGTGGATGCGTCGGCGTCGCTGATCCCGGCGGTCAACAAGCTGGGCACCATGGGGTTGATCCTGCGGGGTTCTGACGAGCTGAAGAAGCAGGTGCTGCCGTCGATCGCCAACGGCGAGGCGATGGCCTCCTACGCGCTGTCCGAGCGCGAGGCCGGCTCCGACGCCGCGGCGATGCGCACCCGCGCCAAGGCCGACGGCGATGGCTGGATCCTCAACGGCACCAAGTGCTGGATCACCAACGGCGGCGCCTCGTCCTGGTACACCGTGATGGCGGTGTCCGATCCGGACAAGGGCGCCAACGGCATCTCGGCGTTCATGGTGCACGTTGACGACGAGGGCTTCACGATCGGGCCGAAGGAACGCAAGCTGGGCATCAAGGGCTCACCGACCACCGAGCTGTACTTCGAGAACTGCCGGATTCCGGGCGATCGGATCATCGGCGAGCCCGGCACCGGGTTCAAGACCGCGCTGGCGACCCTGGACCACACCCGCCCGACCATCGGCGCCCAAGCTGTCGGCATCGCCCAAGGCGCGCTGGACGCGGCGATCGAATACACCAAGGACCGCAAGCAGTTCGGCAAGAGCGTCTCCGAGTTCCAGGCCGTGCAGTTCATGCTCGCCGACATGGCGATGAAGGTCGAGTCGGCGCGGCTGATGGTGTACTCCGCCGCCGCGCGCGCCGAGCGGGGCGAGGGCAACCTCGGGTTCATCTCCGCGGCGTCGAAGTGCCTGGCGTCGGATGTCGCGATGGAGGTGACCACCGACGCTGTGCAGCTGTTCGGCGGTGCCGGCTACACCGTCGACTTCCCGGTCGAGCGGATGATGCGCGACGCCAAGATCACCCAGATCTACGAGGGCACCAACCAGATCCAGCGTGTGGTGATGAGCCGCGCCCTGCTGAAGTAACCCGCCGCGAAATATCATTCCGGGCTGTGGTTGAGGGCCGATTCACGACCCTGGCTTCACGCTCGTGGCGTGGAATTCGTGTGTCCGCGGTGCGGGAGTCAGTTGTAGGCTCAGCTCATGGAGTCAGGTGATCTCGAGCCTCGTGTTGAGGCTCTGGAAGATCAGGTGCGCGATCTGACTGGGCGCGTGCGTGCCACTGAGCACGATGCCGCCGCCGCACGGGTGCTGGCCGGCGCAGCCGATCGCGACGTCGGCGAGATCCGCGGCGAGCTGCGGGATTTCCGGCAAGCAACCACGGCCAGCTTCAACGCCGTGCGGCAGGGCTTCGTCGACCTGCGCCAGGACGTCGTCGATCTGCGTGAGCATGTCGATCGAGGGTTTGCCGAGATGCGCGGGAAGTTCGATGCCGCGGCGGCCGGTCAGCAGCAGATCGTCGATCTTCTGCAGTCGGTCATCATCGATCGCGGCAAGTAACCCCGCGAAATATAATTCCGGGCTGTGGTTGAGGGCCGATTCACGACCCTGGCTTCACGCTCGCGGCACGCAGCTATGCCGGCCGCAGATGCGTGATGTCGCCGGCCGACACTGTCACCGTCGTACCCGCGTCGTCGATCAGCAGCCGGCCGCCATCGTCGATACCCGTTGCGGTGCCGATGATCTCAGCATCGCCGGGCAGAATCGCCCGCACCCGCGTGCCGATCGTGGTGCTCACCGCGCGGTAGTCGGCGGCGAGCATGGCGTCCGCGGCGCGCCACCGGGCCAGCCGGTCGCTCAGCGCGCCGAACAGCGTGACCGTCAACCCGGTCCGGTCAACATCGTGGCCGAGCATGCTCAGCGACACCGCGTTCGGGTCCGGCAGCTCGTCCTCGGTCAGGCTCACGTTCAGGCCCAGACCGACGACGATCACCGGAGCGGCCACTTCCGCCAGAATCCCGGCCAGCTTGCCGGTGCCGACCAGAACATCGTTGGGCCACTTGAGTCCTGCGTCGACGCCGAGTTCGCGGACCGTGTGCGCGACGGCCAGGCCGGTCAGCAGCGGCAGCCACCCCCACGCCTCAGGCACGACGCCGGTGGTGTCGACGCCGACCGACATCGAGATCTGCGAGCGTGCCGGCGCCGACCAGCTGCGGCCGTGACGACCCCGTCCCGCGCTCTGGTGCTCGGCCAGCAGCACTGCGCCCGCGATGTCCTCGCCGCCGGCCGCCCGCGCGATCAGATCGGCATTCGTCGACCCGGTTTCCTCGACGACGTCGACCTGCCGGAACTCGGTGGCAGGCAGCGCGGCACGAAGGACGTCGACGTCAAGAGGGGAGCGATCCACGGCGTTGAGGGTAGTGCGTCACCCGGACCACGTGCGGAGCACCGCAGCGATGTCGGCCACGTCGGTGGCCCCGCCCGTCGCCACCCGGACCACGAAGTCGAACCGGTCGTCCTCGGGGGCGCTGAGCCACACACCGTTGATCGCCAGGAAGGTTCTGCACGCCGTCCACGCGAGTCGCTTGTTCCCGTCGACCAACGCGCGGTTCCACGCCAACGAATGCAGCAGCGCCGCCGCCTTGAGGTGCAGATCCGGGTAGGCGTCTTCTCCGAACACCGACGCCCTGGGACGCGCCAAGGCCGACTGAAGCAATCCGTAGTCGGCGACGGCGACGTCCGCACCAACGGCTGCGCGACCGATCTCGAGCAGGTCGTCGAGGTCGAGGTACTCCGTCACGCGTCCTTGAGCCGCTCCAGAACCGCTGCCTCTTCGCGCACCACGCGCTGCAATGCCGTGGCCACTGCGGCCTTGTGCTCGCGCCGAGCGATGTACTCGTCGATCGCCGAGAGTGCGACAGCCTGCATGGAGCGGCCCTCGGCGGTCGCCTGCCGGCGCAACGCCTCGGTCTGCTCGTCACTGGTACGCAGGGTCATTCCCATGGCGGCGATGATACCAAAGTGATACCGCTGCCGGCCTAGCGCAGCGTCGCGGGCTCCAGCGACTCCAGCAGTCGGGCGTACTCGGCGTGCTCGGCCGTCACCCGGTTCAGCGCGCCGAAACCGGTCACGAACGCCAGCATCGCCGCGAGCGCCCAAAGATTGCCCAGCGCCCACTCCCACGTGGTCGCCGTCGGCGCCGACGCGAGCCAGTACACGGCGAAGACGACCAGTGCGTATCCGCAGAAAATGGTGAACCGGCCGTCGGCGCTGGCCCGCCAACCAGGGTGGCGGCGGTTACGCAGATGCCACACGGACAGGGCGACGACGAGCGCTATCGCGGTGATGGTCGACTCCATTGTCGCGCCTCCTCACGGACGGCCTCCGGGTGTTCGATCTTTGCCAAAACTGTAACGTCATGACACAGACCATTGTGAACCTACATGCTGAGGGCACTCTGTGACAATGAAAACAATCTGGTCACAGCGACGTGCGCGTCAATTTCTCCGTTTCGCGGCGGCGGTCCAGCAGATCGGGGTCGGGATTCGCCACTTGTACCAGTGAGGCGCCGACGACGTACACCGCGAGCAGGCGCTCCACGATGTCCTCGGCCGTCTCCCAGCCCGCTGTCGACATGACCCGGTCCTCAGCGGTCAGCCCCTGCGCCGCGGCCGACGCCCGCGCCGCGGCCAGCACGTCGTCCACCGAGCGGCCTTCCAGCGCCCGGCCCGGCACCCGTTCGGGCACGATCTGATCGCCGTGCACCCGCACCGACGTCGCGTAATCCGTCAGCCCGACGGGAAGGTCGGGGACCGGCTTGCCGAACGGATCCAGCGACAACACCGCGATCTCACCCATTCCCACGGCGGCGTCCGCCTCGTCCAGCCGGTCCGCCGTGCACAACGCGATCTCCGCGTCTGATTCCGCCAGCACCACCTCGCACCCGATCCACCAGATCCCGAACAGCACCGCGGCGGTCTGCCAGTGCGCGGGCAACAACACCGCGACCCGGCTACCCGGCGTGGCCCCCATCTCGTCGCGCAGCAGGTTGGCGGTCTTGGCCGCCCAGTTGGCCAGCGTCGCGGTCGACAACTCGATGCGCTCGCCAGTGGCGTCGTCGTAGAACGTGATGCGCGGGCCGGCCGGGTTGTGGGCCATCAGCGGATCAAGGACGGCCGAACTGACAGTGGTCACGTCAGTTGACGCACTGCGGGTCGCTGGAGCCGGCGGTGATGATCGGCGGCGGCGCTTCGGGGTCCACCGCAGCGCCCGCGGCGGTGTTCAGCGGCGCCGACAGCGTGACGTCGGTGCCGTCCAGGCCCGAGCCCGGCCCGGTGTAGTCGTCGGACAGCACCACCCGCACCCAGCCCTTCGGCACGCCGGCGACCTCGACCACCGGCAGTCCGCCGAGGTCCTGAGCGACCGCCTGGGCGCCCAGATCGTCGACCTGGGCCGCCTGCACCTGACTGGACGACACCGGGTCGCTCTCGTTGTTGCCGACGTTGCCCGGCGCGAAGCCCCTGCCGCCGAGTACATGGGAGACGGCGGCCGCCAGGCCGTTGATGTCGGTGTCGTTGAGGACGTCGACGGTGGTCTTGTCCGGGGTCCAGGCAAGCTCCTCGGTGTTGCCCTCTTCCTGTTCGTTCAACAGGCTGTTCACCCAGTGCTCGACCTCGCTGGGGTCCACGCGCACCACGCTCTGCATGCCGTCGTCGCTCCAGCCGGCCTCCTCGACGATCGGGATGGTCGCGAACGCGACATTGCCCGCGGCGAGCTTCTGCAGCTGCTCGACGAAATCCATGATGTCCCAGTCGTCGGAGAGCACCACCGAACGCTGCACCGCCTGCTCGAGCCGATTCAGCGTCGCCGGGCTGGACAACGTCTTGCTGGAGATCACCTCATGGGCCAGCGACGCCATCACCGCCTGCTGGCGCGTCACCCGGTCCAGGTCGCCGCGGGGCAGATCGTGACGCTGCCGGACGAAGCTCAGCGCCTGCGCGCCGTTGAGTTTCTGCCAGCCGGCGGGGAAATCGGCGCCCGAAAGCTGTTCGTAGACAGGCGCGTTGAGGCACACGTCGACGCCACCGAGAGCGTCGGTGATCAACGCGAACCCGAGCAGACCGATCTCGGCGTAGTGGTCGACGGTGACGCCGGTGAGGTTGGCGACGGTCTTGATCAGCTCCTCGCGGCCGGCGTCCTGGGCGATCGGCTCGGCCACCGCCGGGTCCTCGCCCTGCTGCTCGACCAGCTCGATCATCTTCTCCAGGTGCACCGACCCGTACACCCCGTTGATCTTCATCTTCCCGATCCCGGGAGCTTCCACATAGGAGTCGCGCGGGATGGAGATCGCCGTCGCGGACTCGCCGTTGTTCGGGATACGGATCAGGATGATCGTGTCGGTGTTGGTGGAGATGTCGTTGCCCGCGCGCAGGATCGCGAGCTCTTCCTCGCTCAGTGGATTGCCGTGGGCATCGGTGCGGCTGTCGTTGCCGACCAGCAGGATGTCGATCGCGCCGTCCTCGCCACCCTCGCCCAGCGCGATCGGGTTGATCTGGTTGATCCCGGATTCGAACGAGCGGATCTTGCCCCACGCCAGGCCGGTGCCGAGCACGATCGCCAGTGCTGCGGCCACGGAGATGACACGCATCAGCTGAGCAGCAGGCATTTGGCCAGGTTACTGGCGAGTGGGCCAGATGCCGGGTAGCCGACGTCGGCGTGCCAAACTCGACAGATGTCGTCGCGGATCGTGATCACGGGAGCAGGTGGCCTGGTCGGACGGGTCTTGGCAGGTCAGGCCCGGCAGCAGGGCCGCGACGTGCTGGCGCTGACGTCCGCGGAGTGTGACATCACCGACCCGTCAGCGTCCGAGCGGTTCATCTCGTCCGACGACGTCGTCGTCAACTGCGCCGCCTACACCAAGGTCGACGCCGCCGAGGCCGACCCGGACCGGGCCGCCGCGGTCAACACCGTCGGCGCCGAATACGTTGCCCACGCGTGTGCCCGGGCCGGCGCGTCGCTGATCCACCTGTCCACCGACTACGTGTTCAGTGGGGCGTTCCACGACGGGGAGCCCCGGCCGTATGACATCGACGACGACGTGGGTCCGTTGTCGGTGTATGGCCGCACCAAGCTCGCCGGCGAGTTCGCGGTGCTGTCGGCCATGCCGACCGCGTACATCGTGCGCACCGCGTGGATCTACGAAGGCCGCGACGACGGCTCGGACTTCGCCGCCGGCATCCGCCGCGCCGCTGCCGGCACCGACACCGTAGACGTGGTGGCCGATCAGATCGGGTCGCCGACCTACGTCGTCGACCTGGCCGAGGCGCTGCTGCAGATCGCCGGGGGTGAGATCAGCGAGGCGGTGCTGCACGCCGCCAACGGCGGCGCCTGCAGCCGCTACGAGCAGGCGCAGGCGATCTTCGAGGAGGTCGGCGCCGACCCGGCCCGCGTGAAGCCCGTCGGCAGTGACCGTCATCCCCGCCCCGCCCCGCGTCCGCCGTATTCGGCGTTGTCCGAGGTCAAGTCCGCCGCCGCGGGCCTGACCCCGCTGCGACCGTGGCGCGACGCAGTGGCCGCCGCAATGGAAGCTGCCGGGCCGCTACCCTCTACGCCGTGAGATCGGCAGCGCCAGCGTGAGCGACGAACTGTTTGTCGTGACGGTGACGTATTCGCCGGGGCCACACCTGGATCGGTTCCTGGCCACGCTGTCCCACGCCACCGACCGCCCCGTCACGGTCATCATGGCCGACAACGGATCCACCGACGGCGCACCCGAAGAAGCCCTCGAGCGCTATCCCAATGTGCGGCTGCTGCGCACCGGCGCCAACCTCGGCTACGGCACCGCCGTCAACCGCGCTGTCACCGAGTACCTCGCCGGGACCGACCTATTCATCGTCGCCAACCCCGACGTGCAGTGGGGACCACGCAGCATCGACCTGCTGATCGAGGCCGCCGGTCGCTGGCCGCGGGCAGGATCGCTGGGGCCGCTGATCCGCGACCCGGACGGCTCGGTGTACCCGTCGGCACGGCACCTGCCGTCGATCATCAGGGGCGGCATGCACGCCGTCGTCGGGCCGCTGTGGCCGTCGAACCCCTGGTCAGCGGTGTACCGCCAGGAACGCACCGACCCCAGTGAACGCGCCGTCGGGTGGCTGTCCGGATCGTGTCTGTTGCTGCGCACGGCCGCGTTCGCCGAGGTCTCCGGGTTCGACGAGCGCTACTTCATGTACATGGAGGACGTCGACCTGGGAGACCGGCTCGGCCGGGCGGGCTGGCAGAACGTCTACGTGCCCTCGGCCGAGGTGCTGCACGCCAAAGGGCACTCCACCGGCCGCGACCCGGCCCGCAACCTGGCCGCTCACCACGTCAGCACCTACACGTATCTGGCCGATCGCTACCCCAAGTGGTGGCAGGCGCCGCTACGGTGGGCTTTTCGGGGGGCTCTGGGGGCGCGATCAAGTCTGGTGGTGCGGGGCTCCCGGCGCGCGCGGGCGAAAGGACGCTGATGGTCAATCCAGCCGAGGTCGACGCTGTCGTATTGGTCGGCGGAATGGGCACCCGCCTGCGGCCCCTGACGCTGTCGGCGCCCAAGCCGATGCTGCCGACCGCCGGGCTGGCGTTCCTGACACATCTGCTGTCCCGGATCGCCGAAGCCGGCATCGAGCACGTCGTACTGGGAACGTCGTACAAAGCCGAGGTGTTCGAGTCCGAGTTCGGCGACGGTTCCAAGCTCGGATTGCAGATCGAGTACGTCGTCGAGAACGAACCGCTGGGCACCGGCGGCGGCATCGCGAACGTCGCGTCGCGGTTGCGCTACGACACCGCGATCGTGTTCAACGGTGATGTGCTGTCCGGCTGTGACCTTCGCGCACTGCTGGATTCGCATTCCTCCCGTGAAGCCGACGTGACACTGCACCTGGTGCGTGTCGGCGACCCTCGGGCATTCGGTTGTGTGCCAACGGATTCCGACGGTGTGGTGACGGCGTTCCTGGAGAAGACGCAGGATCCGCCGACCGACCAGATCAACGCGGGCTGCTACGTCTTCAAGCGTTCGGTGATCGAGGCGATCCCCACCGGGCGGGCGCTGTCGGTGGAGCGCGAGGTGTTCCCCGGGCTGCTGGCCGACGGAAAGCGGGTGTGCGGCTACGTCGATTCCAGCTACTGGCGCGACATGGGCACGCCCGAGGATTTTGTGCGCGGTTCGGCGGACCTGGTGCGCGGCATCGCACCGTCGCCGGCGCTGAAAGGCCAGCGGGGTGAATCGCTGGTGCACGACGGCGCGTCGGTGGCCCCCGGCGCGCTGCTGATCGGCGGCACGGTGGTGGGCCGCGGCGCAGAGATCTCCGGCGGCGCCCGCCTCGACGGGGCGGTGATCTTCGACGGCGTGCGTGTCGAGGCCGGGGCCGTCATCGAGCGTTCGATCATCGGGTTCGGCGCGCGGGTCGGGCCGCGGGCGCTGATCCGCGACGGCGTGATCGGCGACGGCGCCGACATCGGGGCACGCTGCGAACTGCTGCGCGGCGCCCGGGTGTGGCCCGGCGTGCAACTGCCCGACGGCGGCCTGCGCTTCTCCACCGACGTCTAGCTTGGCCGCGGAATAGCATTCCTGGCTGCGAATTCCCAGTTATCCACAGCCCTGGCTTCACACTCACGACCACGGTGCGCCGTGGCGGCATGCTCTTCGCATGGGGGAAGTCATCGTGGGCTCACACGCCGTCACCGCCGGAACCGTCACCCGTGGACAACTTCGATGGAACTACCGCGCCATCTATCCCGACATCTACGTACCGAAATCCGTCGAGCCGACGCTGGCGCACCGCACCGAGGGCGCCTGGCTGTGGTCAGGACGTCGCGGTGTGATCACCGGCCGCGCCGCCGCGGCGGCGCACGGTTCCAAGTGGATCGCAGTAGAGGCGCCCGTCGAAATACTGCACGCGAACAATCGCCCACCCGGCGGCATCGTCACGCGTCGAGAGCGAATTGCCGCCGGCGAGATCACCTGGATAAACGGTATGGCTGTAGCCACCCCGGCCCGAACCGGTCTGGACCTCGGCCGTCATCTGCCACGCGGTCAAGCGGTCGCTCATCTCGACGCGCTCGCCGCGGCCTCCGGCGTCACCGCGGCCGCAATCCTGGAACTCACCCACCGATACCGGGGGACCAACGGGGTGCGTCTGTGCCGCAAGTCTGTTGACCTGATGGACGCGGGCGCGCAGTCACCGAAGGAGACCTGGTTGCGTCTCGTGCTCGTCGACGCCGGCTTCCCGCGACCCGAAACCCAGATTCCGCTCTTCGACGAGTTCGGTCACGCCTTCGCCTACCTCGACATGGGTTGGCGCGACCTGAAAATTGCGGTGGAGTACGACGGAGAGCAGCATCGCACCGATACCGTCCAGTACCGATGGGACGCGAGACGCCTGCGCAGGATCATGGCTGCTGGCTGGATGCACATCAGGGTGATCGCCGGCGACCGGCCGCGGGAAATCGAAGCCTGGGTGACGCGAGCGTGGCAGCTTCGCGAGAGTGAAGGCAGGGTTGTGAAATGGCCGGCTTGAGCAGCCAGGAATGCTATTCCGCGGCTAGAGGCTATCGACGATCTGCTGGGCGACGACCCGCAGCGGGGTATTGCCGTCCTGCGAGAGCTTGGCCAGCAGGTCGAAGGCCTGGTTGGCGTCGACCTTGAAGCGCTCCATGATCATGCCTTTGGCCTGACCGATCAGATCGCGGCTGGCCAACGCGGACTCGAACTGGGTCTGGCGGTCCGCGGAGATCAGCGCCACTGCCGCGTGGGCGGCGAGCATCGCGCCGATCGTTCGGTCGTCGGAGGAGAAGTCATAACTGTTGCGGCTGAACAAGTTCAGGGCGCCTCGACCGCCTCGGCCGCCAAGCGAGCGCGTCGGATAGGTGTAGAGCTGAAACGACATCATGCTCTTGATCCCCGCTTCGGTGGCCGCGTTGGCGAACCGGGGCCAGCGTGACTCCGAGGTAAGGTCGGTGCAGATGACGGTCGCGTCGTCGACAGCGGCGGCCAGGCACGGCCCTTCCTGGAACTGGAGTTGAATGTCGTCGAGTTCGGTGATGAACCCCGCTGTCGCGGCCATGGACCGATGTTGTTGCTCATCGATCAGGAGCACATCGGCAAAGTCGATTTCTTGAAGCAACTCGACGGCCCTGGCGGTCACGGAACACAGAATTTCCTCGACGCCCGAGGGTCGGACAAAACTGCCCACCAAGTCGGCCATCGCCGCGGCGATGGAATCGTCTTGGTCATCCGTTCTTACCACGATGTTCACCTCCCGGGACGCGAACAAATTCTGGGCTGAACCCTACCCGAGATCAAACCGGCCCATCCAGGTCGCGTTCACAGGTGAATGTGCGGGGGAGACGGGAGCACGTCGGGATAAGCCAGCAGAACTGACGCCGCAAAGCGCACAGGATCGCTGTTGTAAGCCGTGACGATCCGCTCGGCGTAGGCGCCCGCCGTCGCCTGGTGGGCACGAGCCAATCGGTGCAGCTGCAGCCGCGCCTCGGCCGCATCAAGATCCGACACCTCGGCGATGATGCCGGTCGCGGTGGCGATCGTGACGGTGCCCTGCAGCGCGCTCTCGATGGTGTCCTGGGTGTCGCTGCGCCGCTGTGACAGGTGCGGAGCGATCGAGATCGCGATGGCGGCCAGGTTGGCCAGCGTCTGGCCGACGGCGTTGGGACGCTGCGTCCCCCACGGGTCGCCTGTATGAATCACCAGCGTGCCCACCGAGGAACCCAGCAGAATCAGTGGAAACGCGCGGACGCCACGCATGCCGGCGCGTAGGGCGTCGCGGCGGTAACTCGGCCAGCGGGTGTCGCTGGCATCGGCCAGGTCGGCGACCATCGTCACCGCTCCGTCGCGGGCGCTGGCCAGCGCAGGCCCCGCCGTGAGGAAACCCAGGTCGGAGTCGATGGACTGCGGTAGTGCCTCGGCGACGACCTGCATCCCGAGGTCATCGGTCCGATCGCGGACGTCGAGAAGCACCAGAGCCGCCGACGACGCGTCGAAACTTGCGCGCGCGTCGTGGGCCACCATGTCCAGCACTGTGGACAGGTCGAATTCGTCGGCGAGCATCGCGGTGAGTTCTGCGATGGCCAGCTGGTCCCGTTGCGGGGTCATCGGCGCCCTTTCCGGGTCCGGCGCAACCTCATGAGTCGACGCTCGAGTCGCCGAGGTGGCGGAACGACAACCGCCGGGCCACCACGTCGGCGGCGACGGCGGTGACGGAGACATGATGGGAAAAAGCATAGGCGCGCAGCCGATCCAGCGCGGCGGAGGTGGTTATCTCGAGCTGCACTGCCATCATTCCGGCGGCGACATACACGTGCTGACGGGTGAACGGATCCGAGTTCGCTGCGCTGGACCCGCTGACAGCAGCGGCCTCAATCGCCGCCTCCTCGGTGGTGCTGTGCCGGAGGTGTTGGGCCCAGTTGGACTCCAGCGTCCGCTGCAGCGCCGCGGCACACAGTTGCGCCGACCGGTGTGCCCCGTCGCCGAGTGCGCCGGCGGTCCGGCGATAAAGCTCCAACACACCCATCGGTCGATGCTGGCCGGGTACGGGGAACGCGAACAGCGCCGCGACCTCCAGGCCGACCAACTCGGAGGAGAACGCCGGCCACCGGTCCAGCGTCTTGTCGTCGAGCTCTGCGCACAGTAGTGGCCGGTCCTCGTGGTAGGCATCCAGACACGGACCTTCACCCACGGTGAACTGCACTTCATCGAGCTGCTGAGCCAGCGCGTCGGTGGCATACGCCAGCTCACGAACACCCCGAGTCGGAGTCAGCACGGCGAGCGCAGCGCCATCGGCGCCGGTCAGCCGTGCCGCGGTGTCGCAGATCGCACCGATGCCGACGAACAACGGGTCGGCGCCCGCGGGCAGGGCGCCCTGCCAATTCGGACGAAGCACCGCGTCCAACGGGTCCTGAGATGAGTCACTTGCCATTGCCGATCACCGCCTCACCTCTCGACTACCCACGGTAGGCCACATTCAGCGGTCACCGTGAGCGTGCGGCGGCGACCGCGGCCAAGTGGGTGAGGCCGTCGTCGCTGTCGTCGGGCAGTGCGTCCAGCGGCCACCACCGCAGATCCAGCGACTCGTCACTGATCGCGATCTCGGCGCCGCTCGGGGCGTGCACCAGGAACTGCACGTCGAGGTGACGGGTCGGCACGCCCAGAGAACAGGTCACCGGGTGGACGTGCAGCGCGGCCGGTGTCGGATCGATGGTCAGGCCCGCGATCCCGGACTCCTCGGTCGCCTCGCGCAACGCCGCGGCCACCAGGCTCTCGTCGTCGGGCTCGCAGTGGCCGCCCAGCTGCAACCAGCGCCCGATCCGCGGATGCAGCGTGAGCAGTGCCCTGCGCCCGCTGTGGTCGAGCACCAGCGCGGAGCCGGTGATGTGGCCCGGCACGCACTCGCGCAGGCACGCGTCGTCGCGGGCGTCGAGAAACGCCAGCACCGCGTGCCGCAGCGTGTCCTGCGCGGGATCGGCGGGGCGCCAAGCGCTCAGGGTATCGACCGCCGAGCGGTGCAGGCTCGTCACCGCCGCCCCGCCTCTGCGCGATTTCGGCGTGCACATCGTCGCCACGCGACGACAAGCACGCCGAAATCGCACGAAGTCATCGCCGCACCAGCAGGCCGTCGGTGGGCACCGGATCCCGGGGGCCCGCGGACTCGCGGGCGTAGCCGATCGCGATGGCTCCCAACGGTTCCCAGTCGGCGGGCAGCGACAGCTGCGCGCGCACCAGATCGGGGGCGAAGATCGTCGACCCGATCCAGCAGCTGCCCACGCCACGCACCGCCAGCGCGACCAGCAGCGCCTGCACGGCCGCCCCGACCGCGACGGTGAACATCGTGTGCTCGGCGGCGGTGCGCCGCGCGTCGGGGTAGGAGTGCGCCCCGTCGGGCACCATGAACGGGATGATCAGCTCGGGTGCGTCGTAGAGGATCTGGCCGCGGTACACCCGGCGTTCGACGGAATCGGGGTCGCGTCCGTCACCGGACAGGTCCGCGCGCCACTGGTCTTTCATCGCGTCCAGCAGCGCCACCCGCACCGCCGGGTCCTGCACCCACACGAATCGCACCGGCCGGGTGTGGTGCGGCGCGGGCGCGGTCAACGCCTCGGCCACCGCGGCCTCGATCAGGTCGGGCGCCACCGCCTCGTCGCTGAACTGCCGCACCGACCGACGCAGCAACTGCGCCTGCGAGCGGCCCAGCGCGATCGCCTCCTCGGTGCCCAACCAGAACAGGTCCTCCTCGCCGGCACGCACCAGCGTGCGCGCGGTGGACCCGTCGTCGCGCAGCGTCAGCCCCCGCACCACCGCCACCGGCACCGCGGTCAGCTTGCCCTTCACCAGGTCAGCGGCCGCGGCGATCTCGTCGGCGACGGCGATCTCGGTGACGATCAACTCGTTGCCGTGCTCATCGTGTTCGCCCGCGTAGCCGTGCAGCACGGTCAGCCCCGACGCGCCGATCGCCACGTCGGTCTGCCCGGTGCGCCAGGCGCGGCCCATCGTGTCGGTGACGACCACGCCGACGGTGACGCCGAGCCGTTCCCGCAGCGCCGCCGCCAGCTTCGCGGCGCTGCCGTCGGGGTCGACCGGCAGCAGCGCGAGCTCGTGGGAGTCGACGTTGGACCCGTCCACACCGGCCGCGGCCTGCACCAGACCCAACGCGTTCTCGGTGATCAGCGTGCGGCCCTTGCGTGCCAGCACCCGGACGGCCTCACGATCGATCAGCTTGCGCCGCAACGTATCCCGCAGCTCGGGATCCGCGGGAGCGTCGACCATGCGGCCCTCGCACTTGGACAGGACCTTCGACGTCACCACGACGACGTCGTCGTCGCGTAACCACGGTGCGGCCGCGGCGATCGCGGCGGTCAGGTCGTCACCCGGGCGGAACTCCGGCAGTCCGGGTACGGGCAATATCTCGACCGGTCCCGAGGTGCCGTGGTCGCTCACGGCGCGACCCCGGCCAGATCCATTCCGGCCCGCACCATCTCGGCGGTCGTGGCGGGGTCGCGCATCAACAGCGGTGCGGCGCGGACGTCGACGCCGTCGAGGATCGCGTCGTCACCCTCGTGCACCAGCCAGCCGTCGAGGATGCCGGTCGAGGACCGGGCGCCGTAGTGCGCGCCCACCGCCTCCGACGTACTGGCCACCCCGATGATGGACAGGCAGGTGTCAGCCATGCCGCGCAACGGCTTTCCGGCGATGATGGGGGAGTAGCCGATCACCGGCGCCGCGGTGGTACGCAGGGCGCCGCGAATTCCGCCGATCGCCAGGATCGGGCCGATGCTGACCACCGGGTTGGACGGCGCGATCAGCACGACGTCGGCGCCCTCGATCGCCTCGACGACACCGGGGGCTGCGGTCGCGGTCTCGGTGCCCACGAAAGCGAAGCTGTCCGTGGGGACTTTGGCGCGGTGACGCACCCACCACTCTTGGAAGTGGATGGCGCGTTTCTCGTTGTCGTCCGGATCGGTGATCACGACGTGGGTTTCGCTGCGGTCGTCACTGGCGGGCAGCAGCCGTGCGCCGGGAGACCAGCGATGGCACAACGCCTCGGTCACCTGGGACAGCGGGAAACCCGCCCGCAGCATCTGGCTGCGCACCAGGTGGGTGGCCAGATCCCGGTCGCCCAGGCCGAACCAGTCCGGCTGCACACCGTAGGCGGCGAGTTCTTCCTTCGCGTGCCAGGTTTCATCGCGGTGGCCCCAGCCGCGCTCGGGATCGATGCCGCCGCCGAGGGTGTACATGCAGGTGTCGAGGTCCGGGCAGATGCGCACGCCGAACATCCACGCGTCATCACCCACATTGACCACAGCAGTCACTTCGTGCTCACCGGTATCGTCGGTGCCGAACTGTCCCAAGCCCAACAGGTGCTGCACCCCCAACAGGAAGCGCGCACCACCGACACCGCCGACCAGAACAGTGACCTTCACACCGACCGAGACTAGGCCGTGGGGCGGGCCGGGGTCCGCGCGGAGGGTAGCCGGGCGGGTGAGTGATCGGGAGAGTGATAGACACGCCACAACGCGACGCGCCGGTTTTGGGTTACGGAATGGTATGAATTCCTGTTCTAGCGCTTGACCGATGCAGCTAACGCGTGTGTAATCACACCAGTGTCATTTCGCGGTTGGCCGGCCGGTTCCGGTGTCGCAGACCGAGATTCGATCACTTGTTCGAATTGGGATGGCCACATTGAGAAATAGTGGGGCCGGCATACACGGATCTACGAGACCAAAGAGGAGGGGAACATGGCTTATGAGCAGGCCGATTTCGGCAATTCGGTCCCGTTCGACAACAGGCTCCTCGGCTCGGTGGGAAGTGCACCGCACCTCCAGACCGGACCGGTACCGACCGCGGGAGGCGGGCGCCCGCAGCTGAGCTTGGTGCCTGGCGTGCCCGAGCACGACGAGTTCTTCGGCGACGACTCGGCAATCTCCGAAGAAGACCAGTGGCAGGAGCGCGCGCTGTGCGCTCAGACCGACCCCGAGGCGTTCTTCCCGGAAAAGGGCGGATCGACCCGTGAGGCCAAGCGGATCTGCATGGGCTGCGAGGTGCGCGACGAATGCCTCGATTACGCGCTGGCCCACGACGAGCGCTTCGGCATCTGGGGCGGCCTGTCCGAGCGGGAGCGCCGGCGCATCAAGCGCGGCATCATCTGAGCTTCGACCCTAATCCTCATCCAGCGTCGGGTCGATCACGGACGGTTCGACGCCCAGATAGGTGGCCACCTGCGCCACCAGCAATTCGTGTAACAGCTCGGCCAGCTCGACGGTGTCCTTCGCCCGTCGCTCGATCGGCTTGCGGAACAACACAATTCGTGCCCGCGTAGAGTTCCCGCGGACGTCGACCCCCGCCGGTATCAGGCGGGCCAGCGCGACAGCGCCGTCGGCGACCACCTCCGGTGGCCACTGCACACTGTCCGGGTCCTTCGGGGAGATCCGGGGAATCTCGTCGACCGCCACGTCCAGCGTCGACACCCGCTCCTGCCAGCGGCGCTCGATCGGCTCGTAAGCCTCCAGCACCGCCATGTCGAACCGCTCGGCGCGACTGCGCCAGCCCGGCACAGTGGGCGGGAGCAGCGGCCCCCGCATCTCACGGCCCCGTCGCGAGCCCCGGTGGTTGAGCCCGGTCACGGAAAAGATCGTAACGGTTGGGAGTCGGGCCGCCCGAGGCTGCGCGTGTCCGCCGACATAGGGGCGTCGCTGCACGCTAACCTCTCGCTGTGAATGTTCCCCGTCGCTGCTGCCGGCCTGGGTGCCCTCACTATGCAGTCGCGACGCTCACGTTCGTCTATTCCGACTCGACAGCTGTAGTGGGACCGCTGGCCACGGTGTCCGAGCCGCACTCCTGGGATCTGTGCGTGCTGCACGCCGGCCGCATCACCGCCCCCCGCGGCTGGGAGCTGGTTCGCCACGCCGGCCCGCTGCCGGCCAACCCCGACGACGACGACCTGGTCGCGCTCGCCGACGCGGTGCGCGAAGGCAAGACCAACGGCGCGCCGGTGTCCGGCTTCACGACGGGCTTCAGCGACCCGGTCACCGGCGCGCACGGCGGCGCGCTGATGGCCCAGCCGGCCCACCGGCCCGAGACCAACGGCCGCCGCCGCGGGCATCTGCGGGTGCTGCCCGACCCGGCCGACTGACCCCATCCCCGCCGGAACGGTATTCCAGGCGGGTTTTGTGTGAATTTTTGCGCGTGGAATACCGTTCCGGCGGCAAGAGGCGGCCAGCGCGCGGCCGGTGACGGCTAGGCTTGGCGGCAACGGCCCAATCTGTCCAAGGAGCTCTATGTCCCGGCCCGCCGCGGCGGTACAGCGCGTCATCAAGGCATACGACGTGCGTGGACTCGTGGGCGAGGAGATCGACGAGCAGTTCGTCAGCGAAGTCGGCGCCGCGTTTGCCAGGCTGGTCCGCGACAGCGCCCGGCAGGTGGCCATCGGCCACGACATGCGGGCCAGTTCGCCAACGCTGGCCGAGGCGTTCGCCAGCGGGGTGGTAGCCCAGGGACTCGACGTGGTGCACATCGGGCTGGCCTCGACAGATCAGCTCTACTTCGCCTCCGGCCTGCTGGACTGCCCGGGCGCAATGTTCACCGCCAGCCACAACCCCGCCGCCTACAACGGCATCAAGCTGTGCCGCGCCGGGGCCAAGCCCGTCGGCAAGGACACCGGTCTGACCACGATCAGCGACGAGGTGATCGCCGGGGTCCCCGACCACAACGGCCCGTCCGGCGCCGTCAGCCACCGCGACGTGCTCGCCGACTACGGCGAGTTCCTCCGCTCGCTGGTCGACATCGGCGGGCAGCGCACGCTGCGGGTGGCCGTCGACGCCGGCAACGGCATGGCCGGCCACACCACTCCCGCGGTGCTCGGCCCGATCTCGTCGGTCGAGCTCTCGCCGCTGTTCTTCGAACTCGACGGCACCTTCCCCAATCACGAGGCCAACCCGCTGGACCCGGCCAACCTCGTCGACCTGCAGGCCTACGTATTGGAGACCGGCGCCGATATCGGGCTGGCCTTCGACGGCGACGCCGACCGGTGCTTCGTCGTCGACGAGCGCGGCAAGGCGGTGTCGCCGTCGGCGGTGACCGCACTGGTCGCCGCGCGCGAACTGCAGCGCGAGATCGGTGCGACGATCATCCACAACCTCATCACCTCCCGCGCGGTGCCCGAACTGGTCGCCGAGCGCGGCGGTACCGCGGTGCGCTCCCGGGTCGGGCATTCCTACATCAAGGGGCTGATGGCCGAGACCGGCGCCATCTTCGGCGGGGAACACTCCGCGCACTACTACTTCCGCGATTTCTGGGGGGCGGACTCCGGGATGCTGGCGGCGCTACACGTCCTGGCCGCGCTCGGCGAACAGGACCGGCCGCTGTCGGACATGATGGCCGACTACCAACGCTACGAGGCCTCCGGCGAGATCAACTTCACCGTCGCCGACGCACCCGCGGTCGTGGACGCCGTGCTGGCGGCCTACGGCAGCCGGGTGCACGGCATCGACCACCTCGACGGGGTGACCGTGGACCTCGGCGACGGCAGCTGGTTCAACCTGCGGATGTCCAACACCGAGCCGTTGCTGCGGCTCAACGTCGAAGCCCGCACCCCGGAGGGGGTCCAGGAGATCGTCGACGAGGTCGCCGGCCATGTACCCTCTGCCACAAAGGAACCCGCGTGAACGCCAGCGGGATCTCGATGCCTGCGGTGGACCTCGACGACGCCGACGGGCTGCTCGAGGCCGACCGGATGGGTTTGCTGCGGGCAGCGTCGATGGCAGGTGCGCAGGTGCGTGCCATCGCCGCGGCGCTCGACGAGGGCGATCTGGACGCGCTCCGGTCCGACGGGCCGCCCCGCACCGTGGTGTGGGTGGCCGGCCGCGGCAACGCACAAACCGCGGGTGAGATGCTCGCCGCCGCGCTGTCCGGGAGCGTCAGCGCACCCATCGTCGTCGCCGCCGAGCCGCCGCCGTGGATCGGAGCGCTCGACGTCCTGATCGTCGCCGGTGACGACCCCGGCCACCCGTCGTTGGTGGCCGCCGCGGCCACCGGAGTCCGCCGGGGCGCCCGCGTCGTCGTCGTGGCTCCCTTCGAAGGACCGCTGCGTGACGCCACCGCCGGCCGCGTCGTCGCGCTGCCGCCGCGACTGCAGGTTCCCGACGACTTCACCCTGGTCCACTACCTGGCCGCCGGGCTGGCCGTGCTGCAGACGGCGACCCCGACCAGCCGCGTCGACCTGGCGGCGATGGCCGACGAACTGGACGCCGAGGCGTTCCGCAACAGCGCCGGGCATCAGGTCTTCACCAACCCCGCCAAGAGCCTGGCCGACCGGATGTCGGGCCGCGAGGTCGTCTTCGCCGGCGACTCCGCGGCGACGGAGGTACTGGCCCGCCACGCCGGTACCGTGATGCTGCGACTGGCGCACAAGACGGTGTCCGCGGTGGGACTGGCCGACGTGCTCGTGGCGATCGGGACCGGCTGGGGCCGCGACACCGGAGCCGAGAACTCGATCTTCCACGACGAGGAACTCGACGGACCGCTGCCGCGGCGGACCCGCACGTTCGTGCTGACCACCGACGCCGACCGGCCCGCTGTCGCTGCGCGGCTGACGGGTTTCGACGACGTGCACGTGGTCGCGTCCAACGACGTACCGGAAGTAGCTGTGACAGGGGAGGACCAGGACGTGCCGGTCTCGGCACCAGTGCCCGGAATCGGGTGTCCTGAACAACAATTGGCGCTGCTGGCGGTCCGCATCGAGATGGCGGCGGTCTACCAGCGGCTAATTCGAGGTTGAGGTAAGTGCATCTGCTGAGGGGAGCGGTGCGGACCTACGCATGGGGTTCGAGGACCGCGATTGCTGATTTCACCGGCGCGCCCAGTCCGACGGCGCATCCCGAGGCCGAGCTGTGGTTCGGCGCTCACCCCGGGGACCCGGCCCATCTGTGCACCGACGACGGCGAGCAGTCGCTGCTGGAGGCGTTGCGTGCCGACCCGGAAGGCGAACTCGGGTCTGCGGTGCGGGGCCGATTCGGCGACACGCTGCCGTTCCTGGTGAAGGTGCTCGCCGCCGACGAGCCGCTGTCGCTGCAGGCACACCCGAGTACCGAGCAGGCCGTCGAGGGTTTCACCCGCGAAGAGCGCATGGGCATCCCGGTGTCGGCGCCGGACCGCAACTACCGCGACCGCAGCCACAAGCCCGAACTGCTGGTGGCGCTCGGCCCGTTCGAGGCGCTGGCCGGATTCCGGCCCGCCGCCCGCTCGGTCGAGCTGATGCAGGCGCTGGCCCCCGACGTCCTCGAGCCGTTCGTGCACCTGCTGGCCGGGCAGTCCGACGCCGACGGGCTGCGCGCGCTGTTCACCACGTGGATCACCTGTCCGCAGCCCGACCTCGACCGGCTGGTGCCCGCCGTGCTCGATGGCGCCATCAGCTACGTGCGTTCCGGGCAGCAGGAATTCGCTTCGGAGGCCAGGACCGTGCTCGAGCTCGGTGAGCGCTATCCCGGCGATGCCGGCGTGCTGGCCTCACTGCTGCTCAACAGGATCACCCTGGGCGCGGGGGAGGGGATCTACCTGCCCGCCGGTAACCTGCACGCCTACCTGCAGGGCATCGGCGTCGAGGTGATGGCCAACTCCGACAACGTGTTACGCGGAGGCCTGACACCCAAGCACGTCGACGTCCCGGAACTGCTGCGGGTTCTCGACTTCACCCCGGCCAACGACGTCATCGTGCACCCCGAAACCGTCCGCGACGGAGCCGAACTCGTCTACCAGACCCCCGCGCCGGAGTTCGCGGTGTCAGTGCTCACCGTCGACGGGGAGAACCTCGGACACGAGATCGACGCGCCCACCCGTCACGACGGCCCGCAGGTCCTGCTGTGCACCGAGGGCTCAGCCACGGTGTACGCCAAGCAGAGTGCGGTGCTGCTCGAACGTGGCGCCGCGGCGTGGATCGCCGCCGACGACGGCCCGATCAGGTTGGATGCCCAGCAGCCGACCCGGCTGTTTCGGGTGACCGTCGGGATTTAGCCCGCTTCTCGGCCAGCCACAACCGCATGTTGTGCCGCACCGTGCGGCCGACGAGTTTGGCCGACGGCACCATCCACAGGCTGTCGAGCAGACTGAACCTGCGCAGAAACCATTCCGCCAGAACGGGATCGGTTTCTGCGGCGCCCAGGAACTGGTCGAACAACGATCCGACGGGCCGGTACCAGCGCGGCATCGGGCCGGTGGCGCCGTGCAGCGTCAGATCGCCGACCGCGTTCATCGTCCACACCGGGTAGGTGGTCTTCGCCGTCGCCTTGCTCAGCGTCCGGGCCAGATCCTGGCCGGGGGTCTGCAGCGCGCGCCGCAGGTGACCGGCCTGGATCGACGTCATCGTCATCCCCTGGCCGTAGGTCGGGTTGAAGCTGACCACCGCGTCACCGAACGGGACGATGCCCGCGGGGAAGCGCTCCAGTTCGTCGTAGCGCCGCCACCTGCTCGTCGGGTACTTGTGCACCGCGATCGGGCCCAGCGGTTCCCCGCGGCGCAGTGCACTGCTGACGTGCTCGGGCAGGATCTCGTCGGCCAGCTGGCACATCTGCTCGAAATCGGCTGGCGGAGGCACCTTTCCGGTACCGAACGTCGTCACCCCCCAGTTGCCGTCTTCGTAGAACAGCATGCCCAATCCGCACGGCTGCTGCCGCGACGCCCCGGCGACCACTACCTTCTCCTTGAGCAGGCCCTCGGGGATGTGTACTTGGTGGGTGGCGTAACCGATCCCGACGTCCACGGTGTCCTCGCGTGGCCGGTCGAATCCCCACTGCGCCAACCACGCCGGCAGCCGGGTGCCGCGTCCGGCGGCGTCCACGACCAGGTCGGCCTCGACCGTCGTCCCGTCGTCGGTCCGGATCCCGGTGACCCGGTGTCCGTCGAACACCGGCTCGTCGACGGCCTGCGCCACCAATGTCACATTGTCGATCGCCAGTGCCCGGCGCCGGATCTGCCATTCCAGGTGCGGGCGGCTCGGCACGTAGGCGGTGAACTGGTCCTGCAGCCGGTGCTGGGTGCCCAGCGCATGTCCGGCAGCCCCGAAATGAATGCAATCGGGCCGGTTTTCCAGGATCGGCACCCCCGCGGTCACCATGTCGTCGAGCAGACCTGGGAAGAGTCCGTCGAACTCTTGCGCGCCGCGCGCCATCAGCAGGTGCACGTGCCTGCCCTGCGGAACTGCGGCCCGGTTGGCGGGCGTCTCGGGGAGCTCATCGCGCTCGTACACCGTGACCCGGTCGTAGAAGTCCGACAGCACCCGCGCGGCGCACAGCCCACCAAGGCTGGCGCCGATGACGATTGCATGTTTTTCGGACTGTGTGGTTTGCGCCATCGAGTTCTTACGGTAACCGGTACATTCCGCTGCAAACATGACAAAAAGGGGACGGCCGATGACGCAGGATCCGATCACCCGGACTGCCGGCAGGTGGCGGACGAAGTCGGTGGAGCAGTCGGTCGCCGACACCGACGAGCCCGGAACCAGGCTGCGCAAGGATCTGACGTGGTGGGATCTGACCGTCTTCGGCGTCTCAGTGGTCATCGGTGCGGGCATCTTCACGGTCACCGCGTCTACGGCAGGCAACATCACCGGGCCGGCGATCTCGATCTCCTTCATCTTCGCCGCGATCGCCTGTGGGCTGGCCGCGTTGTGCTACGCGGAGTTCGCCTCCACCGTGCCCGTGGCGGGCAGCGCGTACACGTTCTCCTACGCGACGTTCGGGGAGTTCGTCGCGTGGATCATCGGGTGGGACCTGATCCTGGAGTTCGCGGTGGCGGCGGCCGTCGTCGCCAAGGGCTGGTCGAGCTATCTGGGCACGGTCTTCGGGTTCGGCGGCGGCACCGCCGACGTCGGCGGTCTGCAGCTCGACTGGGGCGCGTTGGTGATCATCACGTTCGTCACCGTGATTCTGGCGTGGGGCACCAAGCTGTCGGCGGGGGTGAGCCTGGCCGTCACCACGCTCAAGGTCGCCGTGGTGCTGCTGGTGGTCGCCGTCGGCGCGTTCTACATCAAGGCCGAGAACTACTCGCCGTTCATCCCGCCCGCGGAAGCCGGTGGGGGGGAGGGCGGCACCGGAGCCGAGCAGTCGCTGTTCTCGCTGATGACCGGCGCCGAGGGCAGCAGCTACGGCTGGTACGGGCTGCTGGCCGGCGCGTCGATCGTGTTCTTCGCGTTCATCGGATTCGACATCGTCGCGACCACCGCGGAGGAGACCAAGAACCCGCAGCGCGACGTGCCCCGCGGCATCTTGGCCTCGCTGGGCATCGTCACCGTGCTCTACGTCGCGGTGTCGGTGGTGCTGTCCGGCATGGTCAACTACACCGAGCTGCGTGACGCCGAATCGCCCAACCTCGCGACCGCGTTCGCCCTCAACGGGATCGACTGGGCTGCCAAGGTGATCTCCATCGGCGCGCTGGCCGGGCTGACCACCGTCGTCATCGTGCTGGTGCTCGGGCAGACGCGGGTGCTGTTCGCGATGTCGCGCGACGGACTGCTGCCCCGCCAGCTGGCCAAGACCGGTGAACACGGCACCCCGGTGCGGATCACGCTGCTGGTCGGTGTGGTGGTGGCCCTCACCGCCAGTGTGTTCCCGATCGACAGACTCGAAGAGATGGTCAACATCGGCACGCTGTTCGCGTTCGTGCTGGTGTCGGCGGGCGTGATCGTGCTGCGACGGACCCGGCCCGACCTCAAGCGTGGCTTCCGTACGCCGTGGGTGCCGGTGCTGCCGATCCTGGCGATCATCGCGTGCGTGTGGTTGATGCTGAACCTGACCGGGCTGACGTGGATGCGCTTCAGCATCTGGATGGCGATCGGTGTGGTCGTGTACTTCCTTTACGGCCGCAGGCACTCGCGCCTGGCGAATTCGGCGCGCTAGTTCGGCGACTTGGTTCCCCGAGCGCGCGGGTTTGCACGCCGACGCGCCGCAATTGCTGGCTCTGTGTGCGCGCTCGCCGCTGTCGAGCGCGCGCTCCCGTACGCAACGCGCCGCGCGAGGGCGTGCAGACACGCGCCTTCGCGGAGCAGCTGGTTTGTACAAAATAGGGTGTTCTGTCTAGACAGGCGACAAAAGTACCGATATAGTCAACCTCAGTTCGTGATCGCACTCACAGCAAGGAGGCATTGGGGTGACCACCGAGATTTCAGGAATTTCCGAGAGTGACGTCCAGCAGTGGCGGGACAAGAAGCGCTACCTCTGGCTGATGGGCCTGATCGTGCCGACGGCGGTGCTGGTGATGCTGCCGGTGGTGTGGGCGCTGAATCAGCTGGGTTGGCACGCGGCGGCACAGGTGCCGTTCTGGATCGGGCCGATCCTGGTCTACCTCGTGTTGCCGCTACTGGACCAGCGCTACGGACCCGACGGGGAGAACCCGCCCGACGAGGCGATCCAGCGGCTGGAGAACGACAAGTACTACCGCTACTGCACCTACAGCTTCATCCCGTTCCAGTACATCACCGTGGTGCTGGGCGCCTATCTGTTCACCGCGTCGGACTTGAGCTGGCTCGGTTTCGACGGTTCGCTCGGCTGGCCGGCGAAGATCGGTCTGGCGCTCTCGGTGGGCATCATGGGCGGCGTCGGCATCAACACCGCGCACGAACTGGGCCACAAGAAGGAGACGCTGGAGCGCTGGCTGAGCAAGATCACGCTCGCCCAGACCTGCTACGGGCACTTCTTCATCGAGCACAACCGCGGCCACCACGTTCGCGTTGCCACTCCCGAGGACCCGGCGTCGGCGCGCTTCGGCGAGTCGTTCTGGGAGTTCCTGCCGCGCAGCGTGTGGGGCAGCCTGAAGTCGTCGTGGGAGCTGGAGGCCCAGCGGTTGGAGCGCGCCGGCAAGAGCAAGTGGCACTGGTCCAACGACGTGCTGAACGCCTGGGCGATGTCGGTGGTGCTCTACGGCGCGTTGATCGCGATCTTCGGTGTGGCGCTCATCCCGTATGTGGTGATCTCGGCGGTGTTCGGCTTCTCGCTGCTGGAGACGGTGAACTACCTCGAGCACTACGGTCTGCTGAGGCAGAAAACCGAAAGCGGCCGCTACGTGCGCTGCGCGCCCGAACACAGCTGGAACTCCGACCATCTGGTGACCAACCTGTTCCTCTACCACCTGCAGCGGCACAGTGACCACCACGCCAACCCGACACGTCGCTACCAGACGCTGCGCAGCATGCAGGGCGCGCCGAATCTGCCCAGCGGCTACGCGTCGTTGATCGGCCTCACCTACTTCCCGCCGCTGTGGCGCAAGGTGATGGACCACCGCGTCATGGAGCATTACGACGGCGACATCACCAAGGTGAATGTCCACCCGCGGGTGCGCGACAAGGTGCTGGCCAAGTACGGCCAGGGGGTCGGAGGAGTCAAGTGAGCGCCTACCGCTGCCCCGCCTGTGACTACGTCTACGACGAGGCCAAAGGCGCTCCGCGCGAGGGCTTTCCGGCCGGAACGGCGTGGAACGACGTCCCTGACGACTGGTGCTGCCCGGACTGTGCGGTGCGCGAGAAGGTCGACTTCGAAGAGATTGGAGCAAACAAATGAGCGACTACAAGCTGTTCGTCTGTGTGCAGTGCGGCTTCGAGTACGACGAAGCCAAGGGGTGGCCCGAGGACGGCATCGAGCCGGGCACCCGCTGGGACGACATCCCCGAGGACTGGAGCTGCCCGGACTGCGGCGCGGCCAAGTCGGACTTCGAGATGGTCGAGGTTGTCCGGCCGTGAGCGCGCAGTCGATTTCGGTGAGCGCGCGCGCAAGTACGCGACACGCTGAGCGGCGACGTGCAGACACGCGCGTTCGCGGGGAAGTGGGGACGACATGACTGCCTGGGCGAGCACGACCGTCGGAAGCGATAGTGTCGCGCGTGTGAGCCGCTCCCACGAGAAGCGCATCAGCTACGCCGAGGCGTCCCGGGTGCTGCTGCGCGACTCGATCCTCGACGGCATGCGGGAGATGCTGCTGGCCCGCGACTGGTCGGCGATCACCTTGTCCGATGTCGCCAGGGCGGCCGGCATCAGCCGCCAGACGATCTACAACGAGTTCGGCTCGCGGCAGGGTCTGGCGCAGGGGTACGCGCTGCGCCTGGCCGACCGGCTCGTCGACCAGATCCACGACGCCATCAACCACAACGTCGGCGACATCTACGCCGCCTTCCTGCAGGGATTTCGCGACTTCTTCACCGAGTCGGCCGCCGACCCGCTGGTGATCTCGCTGCTGACCGGTACCTCCAAGCCTGACCTGCTGCAGATCATCACCACCGACAGCGCGCCGATCATCAGCCGCTGCTCGACCCGGCTGACCGAATCGTTGATGTCGAGCTGGGTGCGGGCCAGCGAGGAGGACGCCGGCGTCCTGGCCCGCGCCATCGTCCGGCTGGCGATGAGCTACGTCTCGATGCCCCCGGAAGCCGACCACGATGTGGCCAGGGACCTGGCCAGATTGATGACTCCGTTCGCCGAACGCTACGGTGTCATAGATACTTCTTAGCCGGCAGAGCGCAGCCGCTGTTGGAAAACGGCCGAGCGCCTGTCCCGCGAGCCCGCAGGCTATGGGTGTCGCCGACTGCACATCCGTGCACGCACAGGCAATCGAACGAATATAGGGGCTCTACATGACTGCATTGACCGCTGATGTCCGCAACGGCATCGACTACAAGGTCGCCGACCTGGGGCTGGCCGAATTCGGCCGCAAGGAGATCCGGCTGGCCGAACACGAGATGCCCGGCCTGATGGCGCTGCGCCGCGAATACGCCGACGTCCTGCCGCTCAAGGGCGCGCGCATCTCCGGCTCGCTGCACATGACCGTCCAGACCGCGGTGCTGATCGAGACGCTGGTTGCCCTCGGCGCTGAAGTGCGATGGGCGTCGTGCAACATCTTCTCCACCCAGGACCACGCCGCCGCAGCCGTCGTCGTGGGCCCCAACGGCACCGTCGAGGCGCCCAAGGGCACCCCGGTGTTCGCGTGGAAGGGCGAGTCGCTGGAGGAGTACTGGTGGGCTGCCGAGCAGATGCTCACCTGGCCCAACGAGCCGGCCAACATGATCCTCGACGACGGCGGTGACGCCACCATGCTGGTGCTGCGCGGCGCGCAGTTCGAGAAGGCCGGCGTGGTTCCTCCCGGTGAGGACGACGATTCCGCCGAGTACAAGGTGTTCCTGTCGCTGATCCGCGAGCGCTTCGAGACCGACAAAGCCAAGTGGACGAAGATCGCCGAGGCGGTCAAGGGCGTCACCGAGGAGACCACCACCGGGGTGCTGCGGCTCTACCAGTTCGCCGCCTCCGGCGAGCTGTCGTTCCCGGCGATCAATGTCAACGACTCGGTCACCAAGAGCAAGTTCGACAACAAGTACGGCACCCGGCACTCGCTGATCGACGGCATCAACCGCGGCACCGACGTGCTGATCGGCGGCAAGGCCGCGCTGGTCTGCGGCTACGGCGACGTCGGCAAGGGCTGCGCCGAGGCCCTCAAGGCGCAGGGCGCCCGCGTGGCGGTCACCGAGATCGACCCGATCAATGCGCTGCAGGCGCTGATGGACGGCTTCGAGGTCAAGACCGTGGAAGAGGCCATCGGCTGGGCGGACATCGTCATCACCGCCACCGGCAACCAGGGCATCATCACCCTCGAGCACATGAAGGCGATGAAGCACCAGGCGATCCTGGGCAACATCGGCCACTTCGATGACGAGATCGAGATGGCGCGGCTGGAGAAGGATCCCGACGTCCGCCGCATCAATATCAAGCCGCAGGTCGACGAGTTCACGTTCTCCAACGGTCACTCGATCATCGTGCTGAGCGAGGGCCGGTTGCTGAACCTGGGCAACGCGACCGGTCACCCGTCGTTCGTGATGAGCAACAGCTTCTCCAACCAGGTGATCGCGCAGATCGAGCTGTGGACCAAGAACGACGAGTACGACAACGAGGTCTACCGGCTGGCCAAGCATCTCGACGAGAAGGTCGCCAAGATCCACGTGGAAGCACTGGGCGGCGCTCTCACTCGCTTGACCAAGGAGCAGGCGGAGTACATCGGTGTCGACGTCGACGGCCCGTACAAGCCAGAGCACTACCGCTACTGACGTGACGAGATCGAATCGGGCGCGCACGACGACCGCCACGGTCGCGGTGCGCGCCCGATTCGTCGCGGCGGCCGGGCTTCTGCTGACGCTGACCGCGTGTCAGGGACAACAGCAGGAGCCGGCCGCCGCCGCGCCGCCGCCGCCGGAGGTGCGTCACGACACCGAGGAGCTCGCCCGGATCTTCCCCGCGCTCGGCACCCCGGTGTCGGCGGCGTGGATCGTGTGGGACAACACCAGCACCCGGCCTGAGTCGTCACGGCTGAAGCTGGAGTGGATCGACGCCGTCGTGCAGGTCGCACCCGCGACGATGGATGAGCTTGTGAGCCAACACGAATCAGAGGAGAGCGGGCAGCAGCCCGCGGTGCAGAAGGTTCTCGAAGCCGAGCTGCCCCCCGGGCCGTTCCTGACCGGCATCGAGCTGAACATGGTCTTCGGTGCCGAGCGCCGCAGTACCCGGGTGTTCCTGGACCCGCCGCAGGGCGAAGTGGTGCTTCAGTCCAGCATCGCCGGCTGAATCGTGTGCTCAGGCGAGCGTGACCAGCCAGCTTCGCATCACTGGCGAGCCATCGCCATGCGGGCCTCGGCGCGCTTCGCCTCCTCCTCGTCGTGAGCTGCCGGCGCTGCGGTGCTGACGGTGACCTTCTCGATTGTTCCGGTGAATGCGTACGGCGCGGCGTACATCTCGGTGATCGACGAACCGGCGTTGCGGCCGACGACGAGCCCGCCACCGATCCCGATCGCCAGCGGGATCGTCACAGGGAAGTCTGCTTCGGCGACGACGTCGCCGTCGAGGAGCAGCCGGGCATGTCCGGGTGTGCCTTTCCCGGCCACGACGTCGGGCTGGCCGTTCGGCTCGAATTCATAGCGCAGCGTGCGCTTTCCGGCGGGTATGGGCGTGTCCGAAGCCAAGTGCATCTCCCGCACCCCGACGTAGTTGTGCACGTAGTGCAGCTTGCCGTCCTGGACGAACAGCGTGTAACCGCCGACGTTGCTGCCGTGGCACATCACCACGCCCTCATCTCCGGCGGCCAGCTCGACTTCGGCGGTGATGGTGTGCGCCCGGTTGAGCACCTTCGCCGCGACATTCTCCGGCACCACCTGCGTGCCCGGGTGATACACGTAGGTCTCGCGCGGCAGACTGATCTGCGGTCGCGGATCGGCGAACCGCATGGTGCCGCGGCTGTCCAGCGGCAACACGTTGTACTTGCCCGCCTCGGTGTACCACAGCGCGATCATTTCGATCAGCCGCGCCCGCTCCTGCTCGGCCAGATCGTTCGTCTCGGCGGGGTCCACGTCGACGTGGTAGAGCTCCCAGCCGGTGGCGTCGAGCGCCCGCAGCCGGTCCTCGGTCAGGTCGAGCATCCCGAAACCCGCCCCGGCTTCCTCGAACGACGTTCCGGGAAACGGGCACACCGCACGCCAGCCGTCGTGGTACAGCGCCCGGTGGGCGAACATCTCGAAATACTGAGTGTGGTGCTTGGACGCCGCCGTCTCGTCGTTGAAGGTGTGCGCCAGGCTCACCCCCTCGATCGGGGACTGGGTGACACCGCCCACCGCCGCGGGCGGATCGACACCGAGGGCCTCCAGCACCGTGGGCACCATGTCGACGACGTGGCCGTATTGGTGCCGGACCTCGCCCCTGGCCGTGATTCCGGCGGGCCAGTGCACGATGAAGCCGTCGGCGACCCCGCCGCGATAGGTCTCGCGCTTCCACCGCCGGAACGGTGTGTTACCTGCGAAGGTCCAACCCCAAGGGTAGTGGTTGAAGTACTTCGGCCCGCCCAAGTCGTCGATGGCGGCCAGGTTCTGTTCGAGATCGTCGGGAATATTGTTGAAGAACTTGTTCTCGTTGACCGAACCGTGCGGTCCGCCCTCGGCGCTGGCGCCGTTGTCGGAGATCACCATGATCAACGTGTTGTCCAGCTGGCCGGTTTCTTCCAGATAGTCCAGCAGCCGACCGATCTGGTGGTCGGTGTGCTCGAAGAACCCGGCGAACACCTCCATCATCCGGGCGTACAGTCGGCGTTCGTCGTCGGACAACTCTTCCCACTGCGCGACGTCAGGGTCATGCCTGGACAACACCGCGTCCTGGCTGACGATGCCGAGTTCCTTCTGCCGGGCGAACACCTTCTCCCGGTAGGCGTCCCAGCCGTCGTCGAACTTGCCGCGGTACTTCTCTGCCCACTCCGGGGGCGCCTGGTGGGGCGCGTGGTTGGCGCCGGTGGCGAAGTACAGGAAGAACGGCTTTTCAGGTGCGACCTGTTTGAGGTCCGCGATGAAGTTGATCGCCCGGTCGGCCAGATCCTCGGTGAGGTGGTAGCCCTCCTCGGGCGTCTTCGGTGGCTCGACCTGGTGGTTGTCGAAGACCAGGTCGGGATAGTACTGGTGGGTGTCACCGCCGAGGAATCCGTAGTAGCGCTCGAACCCGCGGCCCAGCGGCCAGCGGTCGTACGGCCCGGCCGCGCTGATCTGCTCGGCCGGGGTCAGATGCCACTTCCCGATGCAGTAGGTGGCGTAGCCGTGCGGGAGCAGCATCTCCGAGAGGAAGCCGTTCTCGAACGGGATCGCGCCGTTGGAACCCGGGAATCCGGTGGATCCCTCGGTGATGCACGCCATCCCGTTGGAGTGGTGGCTGCGGCCGGTCAGCATGCACGATCGCGACGGCGAACACAGCGCGGTGGTGTGCATGTTCGTGTACAGCAAGCCGTTCTGCGCCAGCCGGTCCAGGTTGGGAGTGTTGATCGGCGATCCGTAGCAACCGAACTGGCCGTAGCCGGTGTCGTCGAGCACGATGTAGACGACGTTCGGCGCACCCGCTTCCGCCCGGTTCGGTTTCGGCCATGCCGCGTCCGACTCGCCGATGGTGCGGCCGATCCGGCCCGGAAACGTGGTACCCGCTTGGTATTCCGTCAGACTCATACAGCCGACCCTACGGCGATCCCCGGCGGGCCGGGCGCGCGTTAGACGACTTGCACCCTCGTAATTCGCGCCGGATTCTCTTCGGGCAGCAGTCCCAGTTGCCGGTACACGGTGGAGCGCCACACCGGTGCCTGCGAGTTGATGTAGATCCCGCCCAGCGCCCAGCCGTGCATCTGCCCGTCGCCGATGATGACCGTGAAGTCGGCGTCGGGATCCTGCGCCAGCAGCTTGTCGCGGAACGCCAACGCGCCGGGGTAGAGCTTTTCCAGCGTGCCGATGTACACCGTGGTCGGGGGCAGGCCGGTCAGGTCCGCGCTCGAGATCGGGTTCACTCGTGGATCGTCCATGTCCCACTCGCCGTTGAACTGGGGACCTTCACCTGCCGGTCGGCTCGGCAGGATGGGGTCGTCGATGGCGTCGACCTCGGGCCCGCTCAGAGTCAGATGCAGTGCCGGTGACACCAGCACCATTCGTGACGGCTGGGATTCGGACACCACACATTGCACGTCGGATCGGCAGCGGCGCAACATCTCCTGCACCGCCAGCATGGCGTAGGAGCCGCCCGCCGAGTCTCCGTAAAGGCTGACGTTGTCCACGCCGTGCTCGGCGATCAACATCGACAGGTAGTCGGCCATCGGCGGCACCAGCGTGCTCGCCGTACCGGTGCTCTTGGGCGGGGCCAGCGGGTAGATCGGCACCAGCACGGTGGCACCGGTGTCACGCGACATCGACGCGTAGTCCGACCAGTGGATGATGTTGGCCTCGGACTCGAAACCACCGCCGTGCAACGCCACCACGTACTCACCCGACGGCTGCGGCGACGCCAATTCCCATACCGGCCAGCCGTTGTAGCTGCGCTCGGTGACGATCAGCCCGGTGGTCGTCTCCGGTGGTGGGTCGGCGCTGGTGGCCGCCCCCACGATGGGGGTGAACAGCTTGATGCCGGTGACCGTTGAGAACCAGCGCAGGGTTCGCAGCGTGCCGATGATCAGTTGGTCCCCGAATGACGGTGGCGCCGTCGTGATGGTGGCGGGTCCGTCGGCGACGCCGTTGAGCCCGAGTTGGCGGTAGATCTCCGGACGCACCTTCGACGCCTGCGAGTTGATCGAACCGCCCAGCGCCCAGTCGTGGATCTGGCCTGTGCCCACGACCAGCGAGGCGGTGCCACCGGCGGCGTTCCACTTCTCGTGCAGCAGCAGCGTATCGGGAAGGCCGATCTCGAGTGTCCCGATGTAGATCGTCGTGGGCGGAAAGCCGGCGAGCACAGCGTCTTCGATGAACAGCGGACTGACCATCGGGTCCGTCGGCTCGAATCCGTCGGCCCAGTGACTGCCGTCGGTGTAGAAGTCGAGGTTGTCCACGTCGATGACCGGGTCGTCGATGTCGCGGATGGCCGGATTGGACAGCGACGCGTCCGGTGCGGGGGAGAGCAGCACCATGCTCGCCGGAACAGGACGACCGCTCAGCACCAGCTCGCGTACCGCCGACATCGCCAAGATGGTGCCGGCGGAATCGGCGTAGACGCTGACGTCCTCGGCGCCGCGCGCGGCGATGTGGTGGGAGATGAACTGCGCCATTGCGGGTACCACCCGGGTTGCCGACCCTGCCTCGGTGGTGGCCAGCGGATACATCGGCACGACCACGGTGGCGCCGGTGGTGCGCGCCATGGCGGCGTAGTCACTCCAGTGCGTGACGAGCGGTTGGACGACAAAACCGCCTCCGTGTACGGCGATGACCGTCTTGCCGGTGGGGTTGGGCGGCTGGAACTCCCACACCTGCCAGGTATTTCCGTCCGACACCTGGTACTCGGTACTACGCACGTCGAGGCCGTGCTTCACGAACCACGGTGGCCTGGCGCTCTCCAGCGCCTTGGCCAGCAAGCCGTTGACGTCGACACCGGTGAAGCGGGAGATCCCACGCATCACCCGAAGGCTGAAAACCACTACCTGGTCGAAGAACGTCGGTTCGGCGGTGTAGGTGATCGATTCCGCCGGCGCGGCGTCGGAAACCTCGGCCGTGACGACGTCGGCGGACGGGTGCGCCGCGATGTCGTTGTCGACTTCGCGGCGCGCCGCCCCGAGGAGCGTCCACAGCTGTTGGCCGGCAGCGGGCGGGGTCTCGTCGGCGACCGGTGAGGGCTGCGTGGCGTTGACGTCCACGACCGGAACCACGTCGTGATCGGCCGGCTCGTCGACGACCGCCTCGTCGGTGTCGGGTTCCGCTGCGTCGGTGTCGGTGTCGGTGTCGGTGTCGGGCTCGTCGACCGTCCCGTCGGTGCCCCGGTCGTCCAGCTCGACGTCTCGGTCGTCGGGCTCGGATTCGGATTCGGATTCGGTTGAAGCCGAATCGTTCTGGCTCGACGAGTCGTCCGATCGGTCGTTGCGGGTGCTCGGACGCTCGGCCCGCTTCTTCGCCGGACCCGCATCGGTCTGCGTCGAGTTCGACGCCGCCCGCGACCCGTCTGCGCCGTCGTCCGCCGCGGCGACTGCGGCCCCCAACCCGATGAACACCGCGGTGCCGACACCGGCTGCCACCGCGACTTCGCCAACTTTGCCAACGCGGAGTCTTCTCCCCATCGGATGACTATCAGGCTTGAGGTTCGCGGTGGTCAACTTTGCCGTCCTCGCGGGTGAGGGTGCCTGGATTACGCTCGCCGAGTGCTCATCGTGATCGAGGGCGTCGACGGCGCCGGCAAGCGGACGTTGACCAATGGTCTGCGCGCCGGCTTCCAGGCCGACGGCCGCTCCGTGTCCAGCCTGGCGTTTCCGCGGTACGGGGTGTCGGTTCCCGCCGATCTGGCAACCGAAGCCCTGCACGGCGCACACGGTGACCTCGCCGACTCCGTCTACGCGATGGCGGTGCTGTTCGCGATGGACCGTGCCGGCGGGAAGACCGAGATCGAACGGCTCGCGGCGGAATTCGACGTCGTGATCCTCGACCGCTACGTCGCTTCCAACGCCGCCTACAGCGCGGCCCGGCTGCACCAGGGCGCCGACGGGGACGTGGTGGCCTGGGTGCGCGACCTCGAGTACGGACGGCTGCAGCTGCCCGTGCCGGACTGGCAGGTCCTGCTGGATGTGCCGACGGAGCTGGCGGCGCAACGTGCGGTCAACCGCGCCGCGCAGGAGGCCGACCGCGCCCGGGACGCCTACGAGCGTGATGACGGGCTGCAGCGTCGCACGTCAGCGGTGTACGCCGAGCTGGCCGCCGCGCAGTGGTGCGGGCCGTGGACGGTGGTGCCGCCGGACGTCGACGCGGATGAACTCGCCGGGAAATTGCAGTAGCGCGAGACCGCTGCGGATCGGCGAGGCGACACGTACCCTCAGGCGTGGGGCGTCGCTCAGGCGACGAAATTGCGCAACGTGTCACCGGGGGATTCATGACTGCTTCAATTCGCACGCGTTCCGAACTGCTCGCCGAGGTCGATGACCGTGTCGTCCGGATGAAGTCGGCTTGTGGGCAGTTCGACCAGGGCAACCTCATCGAGGCCATGGCGGTGGCTGTGCAGGTCCGCGCCCTTGTCCACCACACCGACTCGCCGCTGGACCCGCGTGAGCTCACCTGGGCGGACACCGCGGGTGTCACCCACCCGAAGTGCATGTCGTCGGCGGCGTGCCTGACCCTGATGAAGATCCGCAGCGGCCCGCAGGGTTATGCCGAGTATGTGCCGAAGCTCGACCTGTACCCGCCGGCGCCGATCCGCACCCGCGACGGCGGCCGGATCGACCGTGGCTCGCGCATCCCGTTCGACCACTGGTGGACCAACCCGGTGGTCCGGGACTGCGACGGTATCGACTACTCCCGCAAGCAGCTCGTCCTCGCCCTGGCTGACGAACTGGTGGCCGAGGGTGACCCGGAGACCACGGCTGCGCGGCAGGCGTTGGCGGACAGCTCTTCGCTGGGCTGGGTGCTCGCAAGCGACACCGGCTCGGCCCGAACCGCTTTCGAGCGAAACCCAGTGCAGGCCAGCGTGCGGCAGATCGGCTACGAGGTGGCCGAGTCGATCAGGCAGCAGCGCGCCGTCATCGAAGGCGCCGCCGTCCTCGGCTGACAACTGCTGCGCCGAGCCGCCACGCCGGCACCATAAACTCAGAGCGTGGGCCCGCTGGAGGCGTTCTTGGCGACGTGGACGCAGGCGCGCCAGACTTACGGACAGGACAGCCCCGTCGGCGGATCGCCGTTCGACGGCAGCGCCAAGCTGCGCAGCCTGCAAGCCGACGTCGACTCCGCCGCCCCGGGCACGCACTGGTCCGGCGGCGCCGCCGACACCTACGCCGCCCGCAACGCCGAACACGCGCAGGTACTCGGGAAACTCACCGACCTCGACGCCCAGCTGGCCGCCGAGATCGACGAATCCGCCAAGATCGTCGCGTCGGGCCGCGCCGAACTCGACCGGCTGCGCGCCTGGGTCGTCAGCGCCGCGTCGTCGGTTCCCGAAAACCCCGCCGGCGAGGCCATGGCGATGGCGATCGTCGCCAAAGGCATGCGTCAGCTGACCGAGGTGATGGTCAGATCCGACGGCGAGTTGAACGCCGTCGGCGCACGAATCCAGCAGATCGGTGCGCAGTACTCCGCGCTCGGCGTCCAGAAATTCGCTCCGTAGCCCCGCCGAAATGCCTTTTCGGCGCACCGCGCCACGCCGGTACCGGTCAACACGAAAATCGCCCGGTGTGGTATCCGAGGTTTATTGCTTTCTGGTGACACCATGGACACCATGAGGCAAAGGATCCTGGTCGTCGATGACGACCCTTCGCTCGCCGAGATGCTCACCATCGTTCTGCGTGGCGAGGGCTTCGACACCGCGGTGGTCGGTGACGGTACCCAGGCGCTGACCGCGGTGCGCGAACTGCGGCCCGATCTGGTGCTGCTGGACCTCATGCTGCCCGGCATGAACGGCATCGACGTGTGCCGGGTGCTGCGCGCCGATTCCGGCGTCCCCATCGTGATGCTGACCGCCAAGACCGACACCGTCGACGTGGTGCTCGGACTGGAATCCGGCGCCGACGACTACGTGATGAAGCCGTTCAAGCCCAAGGAACTGGTGGCCCGGGTGCGCGCCCGGCTGCGCCGCAACGAAGACGAGCCGGCGGAGATGCTCTCGATCGCCGACATCGACATCGACGTGCCGGCCCACAAGGTGACCCGTCAGGGCGAGCAGATCTCGCTGACCCCGCTGGAGTTCGACCTGCTGGTCGCGCTGGCACGGAAACCCCGCCAGGTGTTTACTCGAGATGTGCTGCTCGAACAGGTGTGGGGTTACCGCCACCCCGCCGATACCCGTTTGGTGAACGTGCACGTCCAGCGGCTGCGGGCCAAAGTCGAGAAGGACCCGGAGAACCCGCAGGTGGTGCTCACCGTTCGAGGAGTGGGATACAAGGCCGGACCTCCGTGACCGCTCGGCGGTCGCCGTGATCTTCAGCTCGAGACGACGTATCCACCGACGGTCAGCACCCCTGGTCCGTGGCCTGGGTGCGTTGGGCAGGGCGCTGAGCCTGGCGTGGCGGCGGTCGTTGCAGCTGCGGGTCGTCACGTTGACGCTGGGCTTGTCGCTGGCGGTGATCATGGTGCTCGGCTTCGTGTTGACCAGCCAGATCACTGACCGGATCCTGGAAGTCAAGGTGCGTGCCGCCACCGAGGAGATCGAGCGGGCCCGCGGCACGGTCAGCGGAATCGTCGGCGGTGAGGAAACCCGCTCGCTCGACAGCAGCCTGCAACTGGCCCGCAACACCCTGATCGACCGCAAGGCCGACACCGGCACCGGACTCGCCGGGACGTTCGACGCGGTGCTCGTCGTTCCCGGGATGGGGCCACGCGCGGCCACCTCCGCGGGCCCGATCGATCAGGTGCCCAACGCGCTGCGTGACTTCGTCAACGCCGGACAGGTCAGCTACCAGTACTCGACCGTGCACACCGACGGCTTCTCCGGACCCGCGCTGATCGTCGGCACCCCGACGTCGTCGCCGGCGGCCAACCTGGAGCTCTACTTGATCTTCCCGCTGAACAGCGAGGAATCCACGATCACACTGGTCCGCGGCACACTGGTCACCGGTGCGGTGGTGCTGCTGGGCCTGCTCGCGGCGATCGCGCTGCTGGTCGCCCGCCAGATCGTGCTGCCGGTGCGGTCGGCGTCGCGGATCGCGGAACGGTTCGCCGAAGGTCACCTCGCCGAGCGGATGCCGGTGCGCGGCGAGGACGACATGGCGCGGCTGGCGGTGTCGTTCAACGACATGGCCGAAAGCCTGCACCGCCAGATCACCCAGCTCGAGGAGTTCGGCAACCTGCAGCGGCGGTTCACCTCCGACGTCAGCCACGAACTGCGGACCCCGCTGACCACCGTGCGGATGGCCGCCGACCTGATCCATGACCACGCCGAAGACCTCGACCCCGCGCTTCGGCGCTCCACCGAGCTGATGGTCAACGAGTTGGACCGGTTCGAGTCGCTGCTCAGCGACCTGCTCGAGATCTCCCGCCACGACGCGGGCGTCGCCGAGCTGGCCGTCGAAGCCGTCGATCTGCGTTCCATCGTGAAGAGCGCGCTGGACAACGTCGGCCACCTCGCCGAAGAAGCCGGCGTCGACCTGATCGTCGACCTGCCCACCGACGACGTCGTCGCCGAAGTCGACCCCCGGCGGGTGGAGCGGATCCTGCGCAACCTGATCGCCAACGCCATCGACCACGCAGAACACAAACCGGTGCGTATCCGGATGGCCGCCGATGAGGACACCGTCGCGGTGACCGTCCGCGACCACGGTGTGGGCCTGCGCCCCGGCGAGGAGAAGCTGGTGTTCAGCCGGTTCTGGCGGGCGGATCCGTCGCGGGTGCGCCGTTCCGGCGGCACCGGGCTCGGATTGGCGATCAGCATCGAGGACGCCAGGCTGCACCAAGGCAGGCTGGAGGCGTGGGGCGAACCAGGCAAGGGCGCCTGCTTCCGGCTGACGCTGCCCCTGGTCCGCGGGCACAAGGTGACCAGCAGCCCGCTGCCCGTCAAGCCCATCGAGACGACACCGGCGCTGCCCGGCAGTCGACCGACACGCGAACGCGAACCGGCGGGGGGGAGCGTGTGACACGCGCCCTGGCCGCACTGTTCGTGCTGGTGCTCGCGCTCACCGGATGTGCCGGAGTGCCCAGTTCGTCGTCGCCGCAGGCGATCGGCACCGTCGCCCGGCCGGCGCCGCCCAGCCTGCCCAGCCCCACCCCGGGGATGGATCCCGATGTGATGCTGCGCGAGTTTCTCAAGGCCACCGCCGATCCCGCGAACAGGCACCTGGCTGCGCGGCAGTTCCTCACCGAGTCGGCGTCGGACGCCTGGGACGACGCGGGCAGCGCGCTGCTGATCGACAACGTGGTGTTCGTCGAGACCCGCACCCCCAACCGGGTTTCGGTGAGCATGCGCGCCGACATCCTCGGCTCACTGTCGGACATGGGGGTCTTCGAGACCGGCGAGGGGGCGCTGCCCGACCCCGGCCCGATCGAACTGGTGAAAACCTCCGACGGCTGGCGCATCGATCGGCTGCCCAATGGGGTCTTCCTGGATTGGCAGCAGTTCCAGTCCACCTACAAGCGCAGCACCCTCTACTTCGCCGACCCGACGGGTAAGACCGTGGTACCCGACCCGCGCTACGTCGCGGTTTCCGAGCCCGACCAGTTGCCCACCGAACTGGTCAGCAAGCTGATCGCCGGTCCGCGGCCGGAGATGACCGACACCGTGCGCAACCTGCTGGGGCCGCCGCTGAAACTACGGGGCCCGGTGACCCGCGCCGACGGCGGCAAGACCGGAGTGGGACGCGGCTACGGCGGCGCGCGCATCGACCTGGAGAACCTGGCCACCACCGACCCGCAGAGCAGGCAACTTCTTGCCGCGCAGCTGATCTGGACACTGTCCCGGGCCGGCATCAACGGGCCCTACGTGATCACCGCCGACGGTGCCGCACTCGACGACCGGTTCGCCGAAGGCTGGGACACCGGCGACGTCGCCGCGACCGATCCCGGTGCCGTCGACGGTGCCGCGGCCGGGCTGCACGCCCTGATCGGCGGTTCGCTGGTGCGCCTCGACGGTCAGCGGGCCCCGCGGGTGTCGGGTTCGTTCGGGCAGATGCCCGGCCAGACCGCCGCGTCGCTGTCGCGTGACGGTCAGTTGGTCGCCTCGATCATCACCGACCGCCCCGGCGCTCCCGACATGGCCTCCACGCTGTGGGTGGGACCGCTGGGCGGCGCCGCCTCCCAGGCGATGGACGGGCGCAGCCTCAGCCGGCCCAGCTGGTCGCTGGACGACGCGATCTGGGTCGTTGTCGACGGCATCAACGTCGTCCGGGTCATCCAGGACGCGTCGGGTCAGCCCGCCAGGATCCCCGTCGACTCCGCCTCGGTGTCGACCCGATTCCCCGGCCCGATCGCCGACCTGCAGCTCTCCCGGGACGGCACCCGGGCGGCCATGGTGATCGAGGGGCGGGTGATTCTGGCCGGTGTCGAGCAGACCGAAGGGGGCGGCTACGCGCTGACCTTCCCGCGACGGCTGGGCTACGGGTTGCGCGACACCGTGGTGTCGCTGTCCTGGCGCACCGGTGACGACATCGTCGTCAGCCGCACCGACGCCCAGCATCCGGTGGCGTACGTCAACCTCGACGGGGTGAACTCCGACGGCCCGACCTACAACTTGCTGCGACCGGTGACGACGGTGGCGGCCAACCCGTCGGCCGTATACGTCGCCGACGCGCGTGGCGTGCTTCAACTCTCGGGGTCGTCCGCCGACGGGGATCCCGGGTGGGCGGAGGTCCGGCCGTTGATGACAGCGGGTGCGCTGCCGGTGCTGCCGGGCTGACACTGGACGTGTTGCCGGACAGCCCTCCGGCAGCCAGCCGATGGAGAGGTCAGCGATGGATATCGACAGGATGCAGGTTTCCCGGAAGGCGGTGATCGTCGGCGCGGGAGTCGGTTTGGCGGCCACCGCGCTGGCCGCGTGTTCCAGCGGCGGGGATTCCGGTGATTCCGGTGGCGAGCCGTCAGGAGAGTCGCCGGCGGCACCGGAGGAGCTCACCGCGACCGCTGATGTGCCGGTCGGCTCCGGCGTCATCGTCGGCGAGACGATCATCACCCAGCCGGAGGCAGGGGATTTCAAGGCGTTCTCGGCGGTGTGCACACACTCCGGCTGCCTGATCAACGAGGTGGCCGGCGGGACCATCAACTGCCCCTGCCACGGCAGCAAGTTCAGCCTCGACGGCGCGGTGGTCAACGGCCCGGCGGCCCGCCCGCTGACCGAGGAGACGATCACCGTGCAGGGAGACTCGATCGTCGCTGGGTGAGTTGGGTGCCGCCGCGAGCGTCTTGGCGCCGAGTGTGAAGCCACGGTCGTGAATCGGCCCAAATCACAGCCCGGAATGATATTTCGCGGCAAGCCGAGGCCTATTTCGCGGCGGAGCGCGGCCGGGCTGTCGGATCCGGACCCCACACTGACAGGGTGCTCGACCTCGTGCTCCCGCTGCAGTGTGGTGGCTGCGGCGTCGCCGGCGTGGGCTGGTGCGCGGCGTGCGACCGGGAGCTGACCGTCAGGCCCGACCAACCCCACCTGGTCACGCCGCGCCTGGACCCCGGCGTGCCCGTGCTGTCGCTCGGCCGGTACGCGGGCGCGCGCCGCAAAGCCGTGGTCGCGGTCAAGGAGCGCGGCCGCGCCGACCTGCTCGAACCGCTGGCCGGGGCGCTGCACACCGCCCTGGACCAGCTGCTGACGTGGGGCCTGCTCGACACCCCGCTGACGGTGGTGCCCGCCCCCACCCGACGCTCGGCGGCCAGGCGTCGCGGCGGCGACCCGGTCACCCGCCTCGCGCGCCGCGCGGTCCAGGGACACCACGGCCTCACCGTCGCCCCGGCGCTGCGGATGAAGGCCTTCACCAGGGACTCCGTCGGGCTGTCCAGCGCCGCTCGACAGCGCAACATCGCCGGACGCATCCGCCTCACCACGCCGGTGGCAGGGTCGGTCGTGGTCGTCGACGACGTGGTGACCACCGGCGCTACCGCCGCCGAATCGGTCCGGGTCCTGCAAACGTGCGGCGCCGACGTCGTCGCTGTCCTCGCGCTGGCACACGCCTGAGCATTGCCTTCAGGTCAATCGAGCATGACGAACTGAAAACACGTCTGCCGAATCAGTGGCACGACTAGGTGAACACGGACTACCGTCGGCACCAACCATCCGTGAACATCTCACGGCGGCGCTCCGGGCAGGAGACGCCGGTATCGCGCCCAGCGGTAGGAGGTGAGTAGTCGACACCTTGCTCCGGCGAGCGGCGCAACCAGGACTGCCCCGTCGGCGCGATTTCTTTGAATAGCCGGGCACGCGCAGGTGTGCACACGCGAAAGAGAATCGAGTTGCCAAGTATGTCAAGTCATTCCGTGGAATCAGACAGCACAATGGTGGTGGACCCGAATGCCGGGGGACCGGGCGACCCAACTCCCAGCGCCGAGGTGGCGGTCACGGGTCGAAACGTAGAGGTTCCCGACCACTTCCGGAACTACGTCTCCGAGAAGCTGTCTCGCCTGGAACGCTTCGACCGCACCATCTACCTCTTCGACGTCGAGCTGTATCACGAGCGCAACCGCCGGCAGCGGAAGAACTGCCAGCACGTCGAGATCACCGCCAAAGGGCGTGGACCCGTCGTCCGTGGCGAAGCCTGCGCCGACAGCTTCTATGCCGCCCTCGAATCAGCGGCGGGCAAACTCGAACGTCGACTCCGCAAGAGCAAGGACCGCCGCAAGATCCACTACGGCGACAAGACACCGGTGTCGCTACACGAGGCGACCTCGCTGGACCACCTGGTCGACGGCTTCGCCCCGCTGCAGGAACCCGTCCAGAACAACCATGAGGTCGCGGTCGACGACCACGAGCCCGGGCGGATCGTCCGCACCAAGGAGCACCCCGCCACCCCGATGACCGTCGACGACGCCCTCTACGAGATGGAGCTCGTCGGCCACGACTTCTTCCTGTTCCATGACAAGGAGAGCGATCGGCCGTGCGTGGTCTACCGGCGGCACGCCTACGACTACGGGTTGATCAAACTGGCCTGAGGTCGATCCGGCGCGCTGAGGCACCGCCAGTGTCGCTTTGCGCGCCGGATTCGCCGTGAGGGCGGCGCACCTGACACGCTCGACCAGCGATTTCGGTGCGTCACCTACGATGGTGTCCGTCTGAACGCGTGCCGCCATCAACAAAGAGGAAACAGCGTGCTGGGTAAGTTGCTCCGTCTCGGTGAAGGCCGCATGGTCAAGCGCCTCAAGGGGGTGGCTGACTACGTCAACACCCTGTCCGACGACATCGAGAAGCTGTCCGACGCGGAACTTCGCGCCAAGACCGACGAGTTCAGGGAACGGCTCGCCGGTAAAGAGGATCTCGACGACCTGATGCCCGAGGCGTTCGCAGTCGCGCGTGAGGCGGCGTGGCGGGTGCTCAACCAGCGGCACTTCGATGTCCAGGTGATGGGTGGCGCCGCGCTGCACTTCGGCAATGTCGCCGAGATGAAGACCGGTGAGGGCAAGACCCTGACCGCAGTGCTGCCCGCCTACCTCAACGCACTGGCCGGCAAGGGCATGCACATCGTCACCGTCAACGACTACCTGGCCAAACGTGACGCCGAGCAGATGGGCCGCGTCCACCGCTTCCTGGGCCTGGACGTCGGAGTGATCCTGTCGCAGATGACCCCCGACGAGCGCCGCGCCGCGTACAACGCCGACATCACCTACGGCACCAACAACGAGTTCGGGTTCGACTACCTGCGCGACAACATGGCGCTGCGGCTGGAGGACTGCGTCCAGCGCGGGCACACCTTCGCGATCGTCGACGAGGTCGACTCGATCCTCATCGACGAGGCCCGCACCCCGCTGATCATCTCCGGTCCCGCCGACGGCGGCTCGAACTGGTACACCGAGTTCGCCCGGCTGGCGCCGCTGATGGAGAAAGACGTCCACTACGAGGTCGACATCAAGAAGCGGGCCGTCGGCGTGCACGAGGTCGGCGTCGAGTTCGTCGAAGACCAGCTGGGCATCGAGAACCTCTACGAGGCCGCGAACTCCCCGCTGATCAGCTACCTGAACAACGCGATCAAGGCCAAGGAGCTCTTCGAGCGCGACAAGCACTACATCGTCCGCAACGGTGAGGTGCTCATCGTCGACGACTTCACCGGCCGCGTGCTCATCGGGCGCCGCTACAACGAAGGCCTGCACCAGGCCATCGAGGCCAAGGAGCAGGTCGAGATCAAGGCCGAGAACCAGACGGTCGCCACGATCACCCTGCAGAACTACTTCCGCCTCTACGACAAGCTCGCCGGCATGACGGGCACCGCCGAGACCGAGGCCGCCGAGCTGCACGAGATCTACAAGCTCGGCGTGGTGACGATCCCGACCAACAAGCCGATGATCCGCACCGACCAGTCCGACCTGATCTACAAGACCGAAGAGGCCAAGTTCATCGCGGTCGTCGACGACGTCGTGGAGCGTTACGAGAAGGGCCAGCCGGTGCTGATCGGCACCACCAGCGTGGAACGGTCCGAGTTCCTGTCGCGCCAGTTCCAGAAGCGCCGGATCCCGCACAACGTCCTGAACGCGAAGTACCACGAGCAGGAGGCCGGCATCATCGCCGAGGCCGGCCGACTCGGCGCCATCACCGTCGCCACCAACATGGCGGGTCGCGGCACCGACGTCATGCTCGGCGGCAACGTCGACTACCTGTTGGACCGGCGGCTGCGCCAGCGCAATCTCGACCCCGTCGAGACTCCCGACGAGTACGAGACGGCCTGGCACGAGGATCTTCCACACGTCAAGGCGGAGGCCGCCGCCGAGGCCAAGGACGTCGTCGCCGCCGGCGGGCTCTACGTGCTGGGCACCGAGCGCCACGAGTCGCGACGCATCGACAACCAGCTGCGCGGCCGCTCGGGCCGCCAGGGCGACCCCGGCGAGTCCCGCTTCTACCTGTCGCTGGCCGACGAGCTGATGCGACGGTTCAACGGCGCGACGCTGGAGACGCTGCTGACCCGGCTGAACCTGCCCGACGACGTGCCGATCGAGGCCAAGATGGTCTCGCGTGCCATCAAGAGCGCCCAGACACAGGTCGAGCAGCAGAACTTCGACATCCGCAAGGAAGTCCTCAAGTACGACGAGGTGATGAACCAGCAGCGCAAGGTCATCTACGCCGAGCGCCGCCGCATCCTCGAAGGGGAGAACCTCGCCGAGCAGGCCCACAACCTGCTCACCGACGTGGTCACCGCCTACGTCAACGGCGCCACCGCCGAGGGCTACTCCGAGGACTGGGATCTGGAGAAGCTGTGGGAGGGGCTCAAGCAGCTCTACCCCGTCGGGATCGACCACCACGATCTGATCGACTCCGACGCCGTCGGCGAGCCCGGCGAACTGACCCGCGAGGAGCTTCTCGACGCGCTGGTCGCCGACGCCGAACGTGCCTACGCCACACGTGAAGCCGAGATCGAGGAGATCGCCGGCGAGGGCGCGATGCGCCAGCTGGAACGCAACGTGCTGCTCAACGTCCTGGACCGCAAGTGGCGCGAACACCTCTACGAGATGGACTACCTGCGCGAGGGCATCGGGCTGCGCGGCCTGGCCCAGCAGCGTCCCGAGGTGGAGTACGCGCGCGAGGGCTACGACATGTTCGTCGGCATGCTCGAAGGGATGAAAGAGGAGTCGGTCGGCTTCCTGTTCAACGTCAGCGTCGAAGCCGCGCCGGCCCCGGCGGTCTCCGCGAAGGCAACTCCTGCCGGGCTCGCCGAGTTCGCGGCCGCCGCGGCCGCAGGCCAGGGCGGTGTCGCCACCAAGCAGCGTCCGGTGGGCGCCGGTGCCGGTCTGCGCGCCAAGGGAATCGACGACAACGCCCCACCGCTGACCTACTCCGGCCCGTCGGAGGACGGGTCGGTCGAGGTCAAGCGCTCCGGCGGGGCGAGTCCGTCCGGCAACGGCGGCGGGAGCCGTCGGGAGCGTCGCGAAGCCGCCCGGCAGCGGGGCCGCCACGCCAAGGACAGCAAGCGCTGAGGATCAGCCGATCTGCAGCGCGACCATGCGCCAGCGGTCGCGGTACCGCTCGATGCGGGCGGCCACGGCGTGCACCCGTCCGCAGCGGGTGAACGACGCGAACACCTCCGCCGCGCACACGTCGCCGGGCGTCCCACCGTCGTCGACCGAACGCACCCGGACCCGGCGCATCGTGGCGCTGCCGCGGCGGGCCTCCCCGGCATGGGCGATGACGCGGTCGACCAGCACGGGTGTCATCAGCGGACGCAGCTGAGCGATCGGCCTGCGCCGGTCGATCACCTCGATCACCTGGCGCAACGCCGTCTCGGCGAAGACCACCGCCGACTTCGGCGGAGGCGGCTCAGATGCGACCGCTGGGGGCCGTCGCTGCGGACGCTGTGCGGCGCGGTGCAGCGATTCGACCGACGGCGCCGCACACACCGGCCCGCGGCGCCGGCCGACCGCCTCGGGTGCGGGTTCGTAGTCGATGATCGGCGTGGACGTCCACAGCTGCGGCGTCGGATCAGGCGTCGGATCTGGCAAGGTCGGATCAGGCGTCGGATCAGGCAAGGTCGAGGTGGTCATGAGAAATCTCCAGCGATCGGTCACGGCACGGCGGGCGTCTGCTGGAGAGTCACAGACCGCTCCATGATCCCATGTCCGACAGGGACATCAGCGCACCCGTTGAGCGGGCGCCCAGAAATTCCGGATAACGTGGCATTTGATCGTCGGTCGAGTGAGAGGAGTGTGGCGCCGCAATGGTGACGAGGTTGTCGGCGTCCGACGCGTCCTTCTTCCGGCTGGAGAACTCCTCCACCCCGATGTACGTCGGGTCGCTGTCGATTCTGCGCAAACCCCGCAACGGGCTCAGTTACGAGACCCTGCTGGCGACCGTGGAGCAACGGCTACCGCAGATCCCGCGGTACCGGCAGAAGGTGCGCGAGGTGAAGTTCGGTCTGGCCCGGCCGGTCTGGGTCGACGACCGTGACTTCGACATCACCTACCACGTCCGCCGCTCCGCGCTGCCGTCCCCGGGCAGTGACACCCAGTTGCACGACCTGATCGCCCGGCTGGGGTCCCGGCCGCTGGACAAGTCCCGGCCGTTGTGGGAGATGTACCTGGTCGAGGGTCTGGCGAAGAACCGCCTCGCGATCTACACCAAATCGCACCAGGCACTCGTCAACGGGATGACCGCGCTGGAGATCGGGCACGTCATCGCCGACCGCACCCAGAAGCCGCCCGAATTCGGCGAGGACATCTGGATCCCGTCGCGCGAACCCAACGACCGGCAACTGCTGATCGGCGCGCTCGGCGAGTGGATCACCGGCCCCACCGCGCAGGTGGCCGCCGTTCGTTCGGCGGTGAACGAGGCGGTGACCAACACCGGTCTGCTGGTGGATCTGGGGCGCCGGGCCGCCGAGGTGGCCCGCACCGTGGCCCGCGGCACCGCGCCGAGCAGCCCGCTGAACACCACGGTGTCACGCAACCGGCGGTTCTCGGTGGCCTCGGCGAGCCTGGACGAGTTCCGGCGGATCCGGGCCCGCTACGACTGCGACGTCAACGACGTGGTGCTGGCGGTGATCGCGGGCGCCCTGCGGAACTGGCTGATGTCGCGGGGTGAGCCGGTGGGGACCACCACGACCGTGCGCGCGATGGCGCCGATGTCGGTCTATCCGGAGGACGAACACGACTCGACCGGGCCGGGCCAGGCGATCAGCGAGGTGTCGCCGTTCCTGGTCGATCTGCCCGTCGGCGAATCGAACCCGGTGGTGCGGCTGTCCCAGATCGCGCACGCCACCGAGGCGCAGTCCAGCGCGACCAGCCTGGTCGACGCCCGCACGATCGTCACCCTGACGGGTTTCGGGCCACCGACACTGCACGCCATGGGTATCCGGGTCGCGACGAGTTTCTCGGCGCGCCAGTTCAACCTGCTGATCACCAACGTGCCGGGCGCCCAGAAACAGATGTACCTCGCCGGCACCAAGCTGCTGGAGAGCTACGCCGTACCGCCGCTGCTGCACGACCAGGTGCTCGCGATCGGGGTCACGTCCTACAACGGCACCCTCTACTTCGGGATCAACGCCGACCGGGACGCGATGAGCGACGTCGACATGTTGCCCAGCCTGCTGCGCGAGGCGCTGGACGAGCTCACCGAAGCCGCTCAGTAACCCGCGCCGGAACCCCGTAGGCATCTACGATCCGTAGGTGGGCAAGAAGCGGGCCGGCACCAAGGTCAAGAAGATCCCCAGGGACATCTACGAGGCCGAACTGTTCCGCCTGCAAACAGAACTGGTCAAGTTGCAGGAATGGGTCCGGGACACCGGTTCCCGCGTCGTCATCGTCTTCGAAGGCCGTGACGCCGCAGGCAAGGGTGGCACGATCAAGCGGATCACCGAGTACCTGAGCCCGCGGATCGCCCGGATCGCCGCGTTGCCCGCGCCCTCGGACCGGGAGCGGGGTCAGTGGTACTACCAGCGCTACATCGCCCATCTCCCCGCGAAGGGGGAGATCGTGTTGTTCGACCGGTCCTGGTACAACCGCGCCGGCGTGGAGTTGGTGATGGGGTTCTGCACCCCGGCGGAGCACACGATGTTCCTGCGCCAGACACCGATTTTCGAGCAGATGCTGATCGACGACGGTCTGCTGCTGCGCAAGTACTGGTTCTCGGTGTCCGACGACGAGCAGCTTCGGCGATTCCGGTCGCGCCTCAAAGACCCGATGCGGCAATGGAAGCTCAGTCCGATGGACCTGGAATCGGTGTACCGCTGGGAGGAGTATTCGCGGGCCAAGGATCAGATGATGGTGCACACCGACACTCCGGTGAGTCCCTGGTACATCGTCGAATCCGATGTGAAGCGGCACGCGCGGCTCAACATGATCGCGCATCTGCTGTCCACCATCGACTACTACGACGTCGATCCGCCGAAAGTCGCGCTTCCCAAGAAGCCGGTGGTCAGCGATGGCTACCGACGGCCACCACGGGAGGTGTCGACCTATGTCGACGACTACGTCGGGACTCTGATGGGCGACGCCGAGTAACCGGCCGGCCTCGCTACGCTCGTGGGGTGCGCGTCTACGTTCCCGCAACCCTGGCCATGCTGCAGCAGTTGGTCGCCGACGGATCGCTGCGGCCCGTCAGCGGGACTGCCTTCGCCGTGACCCCGACGCTGCGGGAGGCGTATTCCGACGGGGACGAAGACGAACTGGCCGACGTCGCGCTGCGCGATGCGGCGCTGGCGTCGCTGCGTCTTCTCGGTGACGGCGCGTCGGGCGAGGGTCTGCCCGCCCGGCGCGCGGTGCTCGAGGCCGAATATGACGACGCCGAGGTCACGTTGCGGCCCGATCTGGACGACGCAGTGGTGCGCCTGGGGGCGCCGATTCCGCTGGAACGGGTGATCGCCGCCTATGTCGACAACGCGGCAGCCGAAGCCGCGGTGCTGGCTGCGGTCGAGGTCGTCGACGCCGCTGACCTGGGGGACGAGGACGCCGAACTCACCGTCGGCGACGCCCAGGATCACGACCTGGCGTGGTACGCGCCACAGGAGCTGCCGTTCCTGCTCGACCTGCTCTGAGGGCTGGATACGGTACCGTAAGTTACGGTACCGTAGGTACACGCTCACGGGCCTCAGAGTCATCGCAATCGGCAGGAGCCGTCATGGCCAAGAACACCATCAAGACCACGGCCAAAGTCGCCGACACCGTCCGGCCGAACATCGCCAAGGGTACTGCCGGCTGGCATCTGCTGCGCACCGTCGCGGGCCGGATCACCACGCCGCTGCTGCCCGACGATTACCTCAAACTGGCCAACCCGCTGTGGTCGGCCCGGGAGTTGCGCGGCAAGGTGCTCGACGTCCGTCGCGAGACCGTCGACTCGGCCACCCTGGTCATCAAGCCCGGCTGGGGGTTCTCGTTCGACTACCAACCCGGCCAGTACGTGGGCATCGGCCTGCTCGTCGACGGCCGGTGGCGGTGGCGGTCCTACTCCCTGACCAGCGTGCCCGAACAGCACCGGGGTCTCGGCAAGGGCTCACGCACCATCACGATCACTGTCAAGGCGATGCCCGAGGGATTCCTGTCCACTCACCTGGTCGGCGGCGTGGCACCCGGAACCATCGTGAGACTGGCTGCCCCCCAAGGGAACTTCGTCATGCCGGACCCGGCGCCGGCGTCGGTGCTGTTCGTCACCGCCGGCTCGGGCATCACGCCGGTGATGTCGATGCTGCGCACGCTGGCCCGGCGGGATCAGCTGGGCGACGTGATGCACCTGCACTCGGCGCCCACCGAAGCCGACGTACTCTTCGCCGACGAACTCGCCGAGCTGACCGGTCGTCATCCCGGCTACCGGCTGCAGGTGCGCGCCACCCGCACCGAGGGCCGGATGGACCTGGCGCAGCTGGACGAGGTGGTGCCCGACTGGCGCGATCGCCAGGCCTGGGCGTGCGGGCCCGAGGCGATGCTCGAGGCCGCGGAGCGCACCTGGGCGGCGGCGGGCATCGCGGACCGCCTGCACCTGGAGAGGTTTGCGGCCGTGCGCACGGCGGTACACGGCAGTGGAGGCACGGTCGAGTACGCGCGCGCCGGCAAGACCGTCACCGTCGACGCGGCGACGTCGTTGATGGACGCCGGCGAGGCGGCCGGGGTGCAGATGCCGTTCGGCTGCCGGATGGGCATCTGCCAGTCGTGTGTGGTGGGCCTGTTGAAGGGGCACGTGCGCGATCTGCGCACCGGTGTCGAGCACGAACCCGGCACCCGGGTACAGACGTGTGTCTCCGCGGCATCGGGTGATTGTGTGCTGGATGTCTAGACTTTACTGGGCAGTAACCTACGACGTCGTAGGTTACGGTAGCGTAGGTACTCGAGAGGAGGCTGACCATGGCGATAACCGACGTACCTGAGTTCGCACATCTGACGGACGCAGACATCGAGACGCTGGGGGTCGAACTGGATTCGATCCGCCAGGACATTGAAGACTCCCGCGGCGCGCGCGACGCGCGCTACATCCGCCGCACCATCGCCTTCCAGCGCGCGTTGGAGGTGGCCGGCCGGCTGATGCTGGCAGGCAGCTCCAAGCGTTCCTACTGGTGGGCCGGTACCGCGACGCTGGGCGTGGCCAAGATCATCGAGAACATGGAGATCGGCCACAACGTCATGCACGGCCAGTGGGATTGGATGAACGATCCCGAGATCCATTCCTCGACGTGGGAATGGGACATGAGCGGCGCGTCCAAGCACTGGCGCTTCACCCACAACTTCATGCACCACAAGTACACCAACATCCTGGGGATGGACGACGACGTCGGCTACGGCGTCATCCGGGTGACGCGCGACCAGAAGTGGAAGCCGGCCAATCTCTACGGCAACCTTCTGTTCAACACGCTGCTGGCGGTCGGCTTCGAATGGGGCGTCGGACTGCAGCACCTGGAGCTCGGCAAGATCTTCAAGGGTCGGGACGATCGGCAGGCCACGTTGGCACGGGTCAAGGAGTTCGGCGTCAAGGCCGGCCATCAGGTGGCCAAGGACTACGTCGTCTACCCGGCACTGACCTCGCTGTCACCGGGGGCGACGTTCATGTCGACGCTGAAGGCCAACGCGGTGGCCAACGTCATCCGCAACGTGTGGGCCAACGCCGTGATCTTCTGCGGCCACTTCCCCGACGGCGCCGAGAAATTCACCAAGACCGACATGGTCGGCGAGTCGCGGGGCCAGTGGTACCTGCGGCAGATGCTGGGCAGCGCGAACTTCGAGAACGGCCCGGCGCTGCGCTTCATGAGCGGCAACCTGTGCTACCAGATCGAGCATCACCTCTACCCGGACATCTGCAGCAACCGGCTGCACGAGATCTCGTTCCGGGTCAAGGAGATCTGCGACAAGTACGACCTGCCCTACACCACGGGATCGTTCCTGGTGCAGTACGGCAAGTCGTGGCGGACCATCGCCAAACTGTCTCTGCCGGACCGCTTTCTGACCGACACCGCCGACGATGCGCCGGAGACGCGCAGCGAGCGGATGTTCGCCGGACTCGATTCGGGGGAGCGGCGCGGGCTCAAGTCGGCCATCGCCGCCGTGCGGGCCCGCCGCCGCGCCAAGGTCGCCGGCAGGGCCGCGGCCAAACGCGCCGACCTGGCGGCGTAGAACTCTGAGGCTGCGTTGAGGATGGGTTCCGCTTTCCCACCCTCAACGCAGCCTCACTTCTGTGGTGGCGGCGTTGACACTGCGCTCACGTCAATGTCCACTCGCACTTTCCCGCCGTGAGCGCAGCATCAATGCCCGATCACTCGGGCACGTAGTCGAACGTGTCCGGGTTGGGGCCGATGCGGCCCGCCTCACCCTTGTCCAGTGCGGACAACGCCTCGAAGTCGGCGTCGCCGAGCTCGAAATCGAACAAACCGAAGTTGTCCTTGATGCGTTGCAGCGTCACCGATTTCGGGAACACGATGTCGCCGCGCTGAATGTGCCAGCGCAGCACCACCTGGGCCGGCGACTTGCCGGTCGCCTCGGCGATGCGGGTGACGACGTCGTCGCCGAGCACCTTGCCCTGCGCGATGGGTGACCACGCCTCGGTCGCGATGCCGTGCTGCCGGCCGTAGTCACGCACCTCGTTGTTGGCGAAGTACGGGTGCACCTCGATCTGGTTCACCGCGGGCACCGTGTCGGTTTCGTCGGCCAGCCGCTGCAGGTGGGCGACCTGGAAGTTCGAGACACCGATGCTGCGTGCCCGGCCGTCGTTCTTGAACTCCTCCAACACCTTCCAGGTGGAGACGAAGTCGCCGTCATAGAGGGTGGGCAGCGGCCAGTGGATCAAGAACAGATCCACGTAGTCGAACCCCAGCGCCGACAGCGTGCCGTCGAACGCCCGTCGGGCATCGTCGGGCTTGTGGAAGCCGTTGTTGAGCTTGCTGGTGATGTACACCTCGGAACGGTCGACACCGGCGTCGCGCACACCCTGCCCGACGCCCTTCTCGTTCTGGTACATCTCGGCGGTGTCGATGTGGCGGTAGCCGATGTCGAGGGCCGCCTTCACCGCAGATGCCGTCTCCTCGGGCGGGATCTGGAACACGCCGAAACCCAGCTGGGGAATCTTTGTGCCGTCGTTCAAATCGATCATGGGGATATGGGTCATACCAGTCACCTTTCCGTGTACTTCGCCGTGAGCGTGCCCGGTGGGCAGTCGCTGCAAACCACGCCGCTCAGGTCAGCCTTCGCGCATCGCAGCCAGCAGCCTGCGGGCGGCGCCCACCCGCTGCGAGGCCGGGCCGGTCAGCGCGTCGAGCGCGCACTCCGGGTCTGCCGGAGCGCCCATGTGACCGCAGCCACGCGGACAGTCCGCGATGGCCTCGGCCAGGTCGGAGAACGCCATGATGACGTCGTCGGGCGCGATGTGAGCGAGCCCGAACGACCGGATGCCCGGGGTGTCGATCACCCAGCCGCCGAACGCCAACGGCAGCGCCACCGACTGGGTGGAGGTGTGCCGGCCCTTGCCCACGTCGGTGACGGTGCCGATGGCCCGTTCCGCTTCGGGGACAAGGCGATTGACCAGCGTGGACTTGCCCACCCCGGAATGGCCCAGCAGCGCGGTGACCTTGTCGGCCAGCAGGGGCACCACCTCGTCGAGTTCGTCGCCGCGGCCGGCGTTGACGATCGTGAGATCCAGGTCGGAGAACTGCGCGGTGAACGGCTCAGCCGGAGCGAGGTCGGTTTTCGTCAGGCACAGGATCGGCACCAGACCGCCGGCGAACGCCGCGATCAACGCCCGTTCGACCAGACCGGTCCGCGGCGGCGGGTCGGCCAGAGCCACCACGATCAGCAGCTGGTCGGCGTTGGCGACGAACACCCGCTCGGACGGGTCGGTGTCGTCGGCGGTGCGCCGCAACACCGTTCGACGTTCTCCGCGGCGCACGATGCGGGCCAGCGTGTCGGTGCGGCCGGAGAGGTCGCCGACGATGTCGACGTCGTCACCGACGACGATCGGGGTGCGGCCCAACTCGCGGGCCCGCATCGCGGTCACCCGGCGGGCCGGGTCGCGGCCGAGCACACATCCCCAGCGGCCCCGGTCGACGGCGACCACCATCGCTTCCTGCGCGTCGGCGTGCTCCGGGCGGGTCTTGGTCCGCGGCCGTGAGCCCCGGCCGGGTCGCACCCGGACGTCGGTCTCGTCGTATTCGCGTGGGCTCAAGCTCGCCGGCCTTCTACAGATCGGTGCTCTGACCGGCGAGCATGCCGGCCCACAGCTTCGGGAAATCCGGCATCGTCTTGGCTGTGGTGGCGATGTCGTCGACCTCGACGCCGGGCACCCGCAGCCCGATGATCGCCCCGGCGGTGGCCATCCGGTGATCGGCGTAAGACTGCCACACACCCGCGTGCAGCGGTTGTGCGGTGATCGTCAGCCCGTCCGGAGTCTCCTCGCACCGCCCGCCGAGCCGGGTGAGCTCGGTGCGCAGCGCGGCCAGCCGGTCGGTCTCGTGGCCGCGCAGGTGGGCGACGCCCCGCAGCTGCGACACCGACCCCTCGGTGGCCAGCGCGGCGAGCGCAGCCACCGACGGGGTGAGCTCGCCGACCTCGCGCAGGTCGACGTCGATCCCGCCGTAGGCCGTCGCGCCCTGCACATCGAGATGCGAATCGCCGTGGCGCACCGTCGCGCCGAGCTTTTTCAGGATCGACAGGATGGTGCCGCCCGGCTGGGTGCTCACCGTCGGCCACCCGGTGAGGCGGACCGCTCCGCCGCTGACCACCGCGGCAGCCAGGAACGGCACCGCGTTGGACAGATCGGGCTCGATCCGCCAGTGCCGCGCTGCGATCGGGCCGGGGGACACGCGCCACCGGTCCGGCTGGGTGTCGTCGACCTCGACCCCGGCGTCGCGCAGCATCGACACCGTCATCGCCACGTGCGGCGCCGAGGGCATCGGCTCGCCGGTGTGCACGATCGTCAGGCCCTCGGTGAACGCCGCGCCGGAGAGCAGCAACCCGGAGACGAACTGCGACGACGCCGATGCGTCGATCTCGACGGTGCCGCCGCGCACCGACCCGTCGCCGTGCACGGCGAACGGCAGGGACTCGCCCTCCACCCGCACCCCCAGCCCCCGCAGCGCGTCGAGCAGCGGGGCGATCGGGCGTGCCCGGGCCTGCTCGTCGCCGTCGAACGTCACCGTCTCGGTGCTCAGCGCGGCCACCGGTGGCAGGAACCGCAACACCGTGCCGGCCAGCCCGCAGTCGATGCTGCTGCCGGGGGGCGCCAGCGTGCCGCTGACCGTCAGCTCGGTGTTGTCGATGTCGGACGCATCCACCACAAAACCGAGCACCCGCAGCGCACCGATCATCAGGTCGGTGTCGCGGCTGCGCAGCGCACCGCTGATCGTCGACGGGCCGTGGTCGGCAGCCAGCGCCGCCAGCACGAGTGCCCGGTTGGTCTGTGATTTCGACCCGGGCACGGTGACGGTGGCATGTACGGGAAGGTCGGTCGACGGGGCGGCCCAGGTGCTCACGGGTTCCTATTCTTGCCTGTCGGCGAATCCGGCGCGCAGACGCACCCTCAGCGTCGCTCTGCGCGCCCGATCCGCGGTTTCTGGGACGATGGAGCCATGTGCGGACGATTCGCGGTGACCACCGATCCGGCGCTGCTGGCCGAGAAGATCAAGGCGATCGACGAAACCACGGCGGGCTCTGACAAGGGCTCGCCGGCGCCGAACTACAACGTGGCGCCCACCACCACCGTCAGCACCGTCGTCAAGCGCCATGCCGAACCCGACGACGAGTCGACCCGCCGGGTCCGGCTGATGCGCTGGGGGCTGATCCCGTCGTGGGCCAAAACCACCGAGGGCGGGGGACCGGACACCAAGGGGCCGCTGCTGATCAACGCCCGGTCCGACAAGGTGACCACGTCGCCGGCGTTTCGCACGTCGATCAAGACCAAACGCTGCCTGGTGCCGATGGACGGCTGGTACGAATGGCGCGGGCAGAAGGGCGCCAAAACACCGTTCTACATGTACGCAGGCGACGGTGAGCCGCTGTTCATGGCCGGACTGTGGTCGACCTGGCGGCCCCGCGATGCGCCCAAAGATGGGCCGCCGCTGCTGAGTTGCACCATCATCACCACCGACGCGGCGGCCCGGCTCGCCGACATCCACGACCGGATGCCGCTGACGATCAGCGAACCGGACTGGGACCGCTGGCTCGATCCCGACGCCCCGGTCGACGAAGGCCTGTTGCGCGGCCACGGCGACCTCGACCGGATCGAGATCCGCGAGGTGTCCCGGTTGGTGAACAGCGTCCGCAACAACGGACCGGAACTCATCGAACCCGCCGAACCCGAGCCGGAGCAGGCGACGCTGCTCTAGTCAGCGCCGGGTGGCCGTCACCACCGCGTAGGGCACGTCGAACGAGATGCCGCCGCGGCCGTCGCTGTGGACGCGCAGCGCCTGGTCGAACGCCGCGATCAGGTTGTCCCGTGCCGGGCCCGGTACCCGGCCCAGCACATCCACGTGCATCGGCGACTCGTCGGTGAGGAAGTTCATCGCCGCGGCGTGGGAGGCGAACTGCCAAGTGTGCCAACCCGATCGGATCGAGACATCGTCGAACTCGGCGACAAGCCGGGCCTCGGTGGTGGCTGGGTCGCCCCACTGGTCGGGCGAGTAGCCCCGGTCCGGCGGCGCGCCCAGCGTCGCGACGATCGGGTCGTAGAACGGGTTGTCGGTGCCCCGCACCCAGGTGGAGAACGCCAGCGTGGCGCCCGGGGCGAGCAGCCGGGCGATCTCGGCGATCTGGGCCGTCGGCTCCACGAACACGATGCCCATGTTGGACACCGCGGCGTCGAACGAGGCCTGGGGAAGTCCGGTGTCGGACGCGTCGGCCGTCACCCAGTTCACCGAGGTGCCGCCGGTCTTCTGGGCGCCGAGGGCGAGCAGTTCCGGCGTGATGTCGACGCCGGTGACCCGCGCGCCGCGGGCGGCGGCCGACAGCGCGGCGTTGCCGGTGCCGCACGCGAGGTCGACCAGGTTCACGTCGCGCAGCGGCCGGCGCAGCTCGACGGCGTCGAGCACTTCCTCGGCGATGTTCGCGATGCGCTGGGCAACAGCCTCGTAGCGCCCGGCAGACCAGATAGTCGGTGATGACACGCCACCAGCGTGCCACGATGACGAGGTGAATGGTGAGCTCGGTCCCGGTGGTGTCAGCCTGCTGGCGCCGCCGCTGATAGGCCCCGTGCTCTTCGACCAGTTCTGGGCGAACCTGACGTTCGTGCACTGGCCCGTCGACCCCCGCGCGGTCGCGCATCTCTTCCCGCCCGGCACCCGGCCGGACGTCTTCGACGACGGGCTGACCTATGTCGCCCTGGTGCCGTTCGTCATGCGGCACACTCGGCTGGGCAGCTCGTTGCCGCTGCCGTACCTCGGCACGTTCGCCGAGACGAACGTCCGGCTCTACTCGGTCGACGGCGCAGGCAGACACGGCGTCCTGTTCCGATCACTGGAGACCGAGCGGCTGGCTGTCGTCCCTACCGTGCGGACCAGCTTGGGGGTGCCCTATACGTGGGCGAAGATGCGCGTTACCCGGTCGGCGGACCGCATCTGCTACGTCAGCACCCGGCGCTGGCCGGACCGCGGGCTGCACAGCCGGGTCACCGTCAGCGTCGGCGCCACCGTGGAGCCGACTGCGCTGGAGATCTGGCTGACCGCGCGATGGGGCGCGCACACCCGCAAGGCGGGCCGCACCTGGTGGCTGCCCAACGAGCACACCACCTGGCCCCTGCACGCCGCGGAGATCGTCGAGTTCGACGACGAGCTGGTGGCGGCTGCGGGCATCGCTGTGGCCGGGCCGCGACTGCGCGCGGTGTTCTCGCCCGGGGTGCACACCCGCTTCGGACGACCGGCCCGCGTCGCCTGACAGCCGGGTTGGCTGAGCCGCGAAATATCATTCCGGGCTGTGGTTGGAGTGGATAGCGCAACCCGGAATGATATTTCGCGGGGAGACTCAGGGCTGGGTGTAGCCCGGCGGGTTGGCGCTCTCGACCCAGAAGTCCACGCCGAGGTCGGAGCCGGGGATGCAGTCGTAGACCGACAGGTCGGTGACGCCCGACTCCAGCAGCACGTCCTCGCACAGCAGCGTGTTGCCGGTGTAGCTGGACGGCTTGGTCAGCACCACGTACGCGGCGTCGGCGTACACCTCGGGCTTGCGGGACCGAGCCATCGACTCGTCACCCCCGAGCAGGTTCTGCACCGCGGCGGTGGCCACCATGGTCCGCGGCCACAACGTGTTGGAGGCCACCCCGGCATCGCGCATTTCTTCAGCAATTCCCAAGGCGCACAACGTCATCCCGTACTTGGCCATCATGTACGGCGTGGGCTTGAGCCACTTGGATTCCAGCAGGATGGGCGGGGACAGCGTCAGCACGTGCGGGTTGTCCCGGCCCTTCATGTGCGGCAGGCAGGCCTGCGACACCGCGTAGGTGCCCCGCACCTGGATGCCGTTCATCAGGTCGAAACGCTTGAGCGGGACGTCCTCGATGGAACCCAGGTTGATCGCCGAGGCGTTGTTCACGCACATGTCGATGCCGCCGAACTGTTCGACGGCCGCTGCGACGGCGGCGGCCACCGAGTCACCGTCGCGGACATCACCGACGATCGGCAGCGCCTGACCGCCGACCTCCTCGATCTCCTTGGCGGCGGTGTAGACCGTGCCGGGCAGCTTGGGATGCGGCTCGGCGGTCTTGGCGACCAGCGCGATGTTCGCGCCGTCGGCTGCGACGCGTTTGGCGATCGCCAGCCCGATGCCGCGGCTGGCGCCGGAGATGAACATGGTTTTCCCGGCAAGTGACATGGGCCCACCCTAAATGGCGCGGATGTCCGCGGTCACCGCCTTGGTGAGCGCGATCAGATCCGCCGGGGCCAGCGCGATGTCCCATCCGCGCTTCCCGGCGCTGCACAGCACCCGGTCCCAACCCAGCGCCGACGAGTCGACGACCGTCGGCAGCAGCCTGCGCTGGCCGAGCGGAGAGATGCCCCCGAGGACGTAGCCGGTGGTCCGCTGCGCGTCGGCGGGCTCGGCCATGGTGGCCTTCGGTACACCGAGCGCCGCGGCGGCGGCCTTTAACGACAGTTTCGACGGCACGGGCAACACCGCGACACCGAGCCCCTTGGGGAGTGCGACGACGAGGGTCTTGAAGATCTGCCCGGGGTCGACGTCGCCGGTGCGCGCCAGTTCGTCGACCGCCTCGTCACCGAACGACTCGCTGCGGGGGTCGTGCTTGTACTGCACCACGGTGTGCGGGATGCCGGCGGCCAGGAGGGCCGCGATCGCCGGTGTTGCTGCACGCGCCACCGGCCCAGCGTAGAGCCGGGTGTCACCGCGATCCGGATCGCCATGTGATCCGCGCCGGTGTGTCGGTACCGACGCGGGCCAGGCGCCGGGACGCCCTCAGTCCGACGCCGACCATCACCACGGCGAGCACACCGTTGAGCGCTGCCAGAGCGTTCACGGCGCGGCCGGTGCGGTCGGCGACGGGAACAAAATCCTCGAGAAAGGACCGGGTGTCGCCCACCGCGATCGTCTGCACGTTCGCCAGTCCGGTGTAGGAGGTGGCACCGCCGGCGCCCATGTCGCCCTGCAGCTCGCCCCACACCACCACCGGGTCACCGCGGTGCAGCACACAATCGCCGCCGGTGGAGGGCCACGCCCAGGCCTGATCGGTCCCGATCGGCCCGGTGACGATCGGCGGACCACCGGGTAGGTCGAGCAGATACCGGGTGGGCAGCTGGTGGGCCGTGGCCGGGAGCCGAAGCGGCCCGATCGTGGGACACCGGTACCACGCCACCACCCCGGGCTCGAACTCCGTTGCGGCGGCACTGATCCTGGCCTCCAGCAACACGGGGCCGGGCTGGGTCGGTGAGTCGCGCCAGTCGATGAACTGGTCGCGGGTGCGCAGTTGGGGCAGGTCCCGCACTCGTGACACATCGTGCGCGGCCGAAGCCAGAAATGCGCCGATCGCCAGGTACAGGGCGGCCACCGCCGTGAACACCAGCGCGACGGAGTGCCGGTCGTTCCTGCTGACGAGCTGGGGCGCCGCCCGGACGGCGAGCAGCACCGCGACGAGCGACAGCACCACCGTCGCAACGGAGATCCTTGCTGCCCTGGCGAACAGGTCAGGCGCCACCTCGCCGGTGAGTACCACCGCCAGGAGCAGCGCCACCACGACGCAGACCACCAGAGCGCACAGCCGCAGCGCCCGGTGGCGCCAGCGATGGGCGAGCACCGCCGCGCCCAGCCCCACCGCACCCCACGCGGCAGCCAGCGTCACGTCCCGGTCCGGCCGATCGCGTCGCGGCACCGCACACCGAGGTCGACGAATGCGTCGAGGTGTTCGACCGAGCGCAGAACGTCGGCGCGGACGCGGACGCGGACACCGGTGTCGTCGATCGTCAGCACCGGCTGCTCCCGTTCGGCACGATGCACCGCGCACCATGCGGTGACGGCGTCGGCGACGCCGGTGAGTGCCGCCACCGGGCCGTACCCGTCCGTCGCGAACACCAGCAGACGTCGGTCGGCCGACGGCACCGCGCGAAGAGGTCGGCCGTCGCTGACCCGATCGATGCCCAACAGCCGGGTCATCGCCGGTGTCGCAGATCCGAGCAGCTCTGCGGCGAGGTCCCCCAGCTGCGGATCAGGCGCCGGGCCGGCGACCAGCGCCGCTTCGTGCGTGGCGGGGGTCGGAGCACTCCACACGCTGGTGACGACGTGTGAGCTCGGTGGCGACATCTGCGCGGCGAACGAACGGCTCATGGTGACGGTCCAGTCGCCGGTGGCCGGGACGATGGTGGTGGTGTCTCCCCGGCGGGTCCGCTGCCAGCCACGGTGCGCCAGCGCGGAGCGGAATGCGCCGCGACGGCGGAGCAGCCACACCCACACCGAGGCGGCGACCGTGAGCGCGACCGCGACGACGAGGAGGTTGCTGAGCAGGTCCATGGCGAAGTCAGTATCGCCGACCTGCCGCAGGGCTGCGATATGCCGGGGAACAACCCCACCCGTCAGCGCTGTTGTTCACCACAGCTGTGGTAGCGCGCGGCCGAGCGAAGAAAGTCGTCGGTCGAAACCTCTAGGATCTGCAGAAGGGGATTGATGGTGCCAGTGTTGGCCATGGAGGCCCCGTGGCGTCCGGTGGGTTCACCGGACGTAATTGGCGGCGCCGCGACAGAAGGGACGGTGTTCCCCACGATGACCGACACCGATGGGTTGGCTTCCAAGAGGACCCCGAAGACAGCCACAGACGAGCCTGTGGAGACTCCGGTCGAGTCGGATGCGGAGCTGACCGCGCGATTCGAGCGTGATGCCATCCCGATGCTCGACCAGCTCTACGGCGGCGCGCTGCGGATGACCCGCAACCCCGCCGATGCCGAGGATCTGCTGCAGGAAACGATGGTGAAGGCCTATGCCGGGTTCCGTTCGTTCCGGGAGGGCACGAACCTCAAAGCGTGGCTGTACCGCATCCTGACCAACACCTACATCAACAGCTACCGCAAGAAGCAGCGTCAGCCCGCTGAGTATCCGACCGAGGAGATCACCGACTGGCAGCTGGCGGCCAACGCCGAACACACCTCGACGGGGTTGCGTTCGGCCGAGGTCGAGGCACTGGAATCGATGCCCGACAGCGAGATCAAGGAAGCGCTGCAGGCGCTGCCCGAGGATTTCCGGATGGCGGTGTACTACGCCGACGTCGAGGGCTTTCCCTACAAGGAGATCGCCGAGATCATGGACACGCCGATTGGGACGGTGATGTCGCGGTTGCACCGCGGCAGGCGCCAGCTACGCGAGTTGTTGGCCGGGGTGGCCCGTGATCGCGGGTATCTGCGGGGTCAGCAGCTCGACGCTCCGGAGGAGGTTTCGTCATGACCGGCACCGATTCGACCGGGGCGTCGGACAATGAAGAGCGGTGGACCCCGCCGATCGGCCCGGTGGACCCGGAGCATCCCGAATGCGCCGCGGTGATCGCCGAGGTCTGGACGCTGCTCGACGGTGAGTGCACCGTCGAGACCCGCGACAAGCTGCGCCAGCACCTCGAGGAATGCCCGACGTGCCTGAGGCACTACGGGATCGAGGAGCGGGTCAAGAATCTGATCGCCACCAAGTGCAGCGGCGAGCGGGCCCCCGAGGGGCTTCGTGAGCGGCTGCGCATCCAGATCAGCCGCACCACGATCATCCGCGGCGGCTAGCGCACCGACTTCGAACCGGCGTTGGGCCGCTTGCCGTGGTTGGCCTTCGAGTGCTTGCGGTCGCGCTTCTTACGGCCACGCTTGGCCATGGTGTACCTCCAGGTAGTCGATGGGTGGTTGTCCCGCACGGGCGGGAGCGTTGATCCATTGTCGCATGCGGGACCGACACCGGTTTCGCGGCGGCGACACATGCAAGTGCTGCGGGAACCGCGTCCGCTCCGCGCTCCGGCGCGTCGTTGTGGTTCGATAGGACTTCGATAGGACGTGGTCCGATAGGACACGACAGCACCAGCGGTGGATGAGTGGGGTGAAGATGGCCGAGGACGTTCGCGCCGAGATCGTGGCCAGTGTGCTCGAGGTCGTGGTTCACGAGGGCGATCAGATCGGTGAAGGCGACACCTTGGTGCTGCTCGAGTCGATGAAGATGGAGATTCCGGTGCTCGCCGAGGTCGCGGGGACGATCAGCAAGGTCAGCGTGGCCGTCGGCGACGTCATCCAGGCCGGCGACCTCATCGCCGTCATCAGCTAAGCACCCCTTGACCTGGACCGACCCGACGTCACGAACGCGGTAGGCGATGTCCACCCTCGGTGACCTCCTCGCCGAGCACACCATCCTGCCCGGCAGCGCCGTCGACCACCTGCACGCCGTGGTGGGCGAGTGGCAGCTGCTGGCCGACCTGTCGTTCGCCGACTACCTGATGTGGGTGAAGCGCGACGATGGCAGGGTCGTCTGCGTGGCCCAGGTGCGGCCCAACACCGCGTCGACGGTGCTGCTGGCCGACGCCGTCGGAACACTCGCCGAGGGCGAGGACATACCCATCGTCGCCGCGGCGTTCCAGTCCGGCGCCATCGGCCGCGCCACCGTCGAGGGACGGAACGGGTCACCCGGGCTGAACGTCGAGGCCGTGCCGGTGCGCCAGGGCAGCGACGTCGTCGCCGCGCTCACCCACCAGACGTCGCTGGCGCCGCGGCAGGCCAGCCCGCTGGAGACCGCGTACGTCGCCTGCGCCGGCGACCTGCTGCACATGTTGTCGGAGGGCACCTTCCCCAACGTCGGTGACCTCGCGATGTCACGATCGAGCCCCCGGGTGGGCGACGGCTTCATCCGGCTCGACGAGACCGGGGTGGTGACCTTCGCCAGCCCGAACGCCATCTCGGCGTATCACCGGATGGGGCTGGCGGCCGAACTCGGCGGCCACAACCTGGTCAGCATCACCCGCCCGCTGATCTCCGATCCGTTCGAAGCCCAGGAGCTGGCCAACCATGTCCGGGATTCACTGGCCGGTGGCTCCAGCATGCGGATGGAGGTCGACGCCGGCGGTGCGGCGGTCCTGCTGCGCACCCTGCCGCTGGTCGTGCACGGTGCCGCGGTGGGCGCCGCGGTGCTGATCCGCGACGTCACCGAGGTCAAGCGCCGGGATCGGGCGCTGCTGTCCAAGGACGCCACCATCCGCGAGATCCACCACCGGGTGAAGAACAACCTGCAGACGGTGGCCGCGTTGCTGCGGCTGCAGGCGCGCCGCACCAACAACGCCGAGGGCCGCGAAGCGCTCATCGAATCGGTGCGGCGGGTGTCGTCGATCGCGCTGGTGCACGATGCGCTGTCGATGTCGGTCGACGAGGAGGTCAATCTCGACGCGGTGATCGACCGGATTCTGCCGATCATGAACGACGTCGCGACGGTTGACGCCCCGATCCGGATCAACCGGGTGGGGGAGCTGGGTGTGCTCGACGCCGACCGCGCCACCGCGCTGGTCATGGTCATCACCGAGTTGGTCCAGAACGCGATCGAGCATGCCTTCGACGAGAGCACTGCGCAGGGCTGCGTCTCGATCCGTGCCGAACGCTCCTCGCGCTGGCTCGACGTCGTGGTGCACGACGACGGACGCGGCCTGCCGGAGGGCTTCAGCCTGGAGAAGTCGGACCGACTCGGTCTGCAGATCGTGCGCACGCTGGTCTCGGCGGAACTGGACGGATCACTGGGGATGCACAACGCCGAACCCGGCGGCACCGACGTGATTCTGCGGGTGCCGATCGGCCGACGGGGCCGCACGAACCAATATTGACCGCCACCGAAAAATGGCGCTGTGTGACGGGAATTCGTCGAATTGTATTCACAAAGTGACGGCCCCGACTTTTGTCGGGGCCGTCACAATGAAAGTGCTGAACGCGTCAGACGCTGCTGCGCGCCTTGGTGCGAGCGTTGCGACGCTTGAGCGCGCGACGCTCGTCCTCGCTCATGCCGCCCCACACGCCGGCGTCCTGACCCGACTCCAAAGCCCAGCTCAGGCACTCCGCGGTGACCGGGCAGCGGTTGCAGACAAGCTTCGCGTCAGCGATCTGGGCGAGGGCCGGACCGCTGTTTCCCACCGGGAAGAACAGCTCAGGATCCTCGTCGCGACAGACCGCCTTGTGGCGCCAATCCATGGGGCTAACTCCTTTTCGTGTGCGCAGCAGAGCGCACGAGCTTTACATCGGCTGTTAACGCAAGCGCACCAAATGTTTCTGCGCTGTTGCATCCGATGCTTTCACAGGCTGAACAGATGTCAATAGCAGTTCGTTAACACGTGGGCTATCTCACTGCCGAGGTCGGGTACCGGATGCCTAACTCCGTTGTACTACGATTAACCCACCTGCGCCCTGATTCCGCACTGTGACCTAGCTTGCGCAGCTGGTCTCTGCTGGTCAGGGCGTTTCTATGAGCGAAATCCGGGGCGGGGCCACCACAGCGAGGGCGTCCGGCACGGCGGTGAACTCCATCGCCTCGCGCAACCCGAGATAGTCGCCGTCGATCTGACAGGCCACAGGCGTGTCGCTGGTCACCTTCAACCACGCGAGGTCGTCGTCACGGATCAGGTGCTTGGCGTCGATCCGCGGCTTGCGGGCGAGCATCCGGCGCACCAGGGCCAGGTTCGCCCAGACGTTCATGCTGGTGATCGCGAACACGCCCAGCCCGGTCTCGAAGGTGGTGTCGGGATTCGTCCACACCGGCCGCGCGTTGGCGTAGGTCCACGGGCTCGAGTTCGACACAAACGCAAAATGCACGCCGGAGACCGGCTCACGACCGGGCAGCTGCAGGGTCAGTGTCGGCTCCTTGCGGGCGCTGGACAGCATCTCGCGGATCGCGACGCGGATATAGCGCGACGCGGTGACCTTGCGGCCCTTGGCCCGCTGCGCCTCCACCGCGGCGACGACGTCGCCGTCGACGCCCATACCCGCCGTGAACACCCCCCACCGCTCCTGGCAGTCCATCAAACCGATACGCCGCCACGTCCTGCCGCGCCGGTAGTCGCCGAGCAGGTCCACCAGCTGGTTCGTCGCCTCGACCGGATCCGGGCTGATGCCGAGCGCGCGGGCGAACACGTTGGCCGAACCGCCGGGCACCACGCCCACCGCGGGCGCGTCGCCGCCCGGTCCCTGCTCGTCGAGGATGCCGTTGACCACCTCATTCACCGTCCCGTCGCCGCCGTGCACGATCAGCACGTCGACCCCGTCACGGGCAGCCTGCTGCGCGATCTCGATGGCGTGGCCGCGGTGATCGGTGTGCACCACGCTGAGCGTCACCCTGCTCTCCAGGGCGTGGGCCAGCAGATCGCGGGCGGCAGGCGTCGTCGAGGTCGCATTCGGGTTCACGATCAGCACGGCGCGCACGAGGGGTGAGCCTAAACCGCCTCGGGGGTGACGCCCAAGCTCGCGCAGTGCCTCGGGTCGACGGTGCTTCGCCGGTACCGTACAACGGTGACCGAACGTCGACTGCTGCTCGTCAACGGGCCGAACCTGAACCTGCTGGGCACTCGGCAACCCGAGGTGTACGGAACCACCACGCTGGCCGACATCGAGGCAAGGGTGGCCGAGGTGGCCGCCGAGTCGGGGCTCGACACCAGGGCCGTGCAGAGCAATCACGAAGGCGTGCTCGTCGACGCGATCCATGCGGCGCGCGCCGACTGTGCGGCCATCGTCATCAACCCCGCCGCCTACAGCCACACGTCGGTGGCGATCGCCGACGCGTTGCGGTCGGTCGGGCTGCCGGTCGCCGAGGTGCACCTGAGCAACATCCATGCCCGCGAAGAGTTCCGCCACCACTCGTATGTCTCCGCCGTGGCCGACATGGTGGTGGCGGGCGCCGGTGCGCTGGGCTACGAGATGGCGGTGCGGTACCTGGCCGAGAGGTTGGCGCGATGATTCCCCTCGCGGTGCGCGTGGCCGGCGCCATCACCGCGCTGCAGGGCACGCTCGCGATCGTGATGGCCATCGCGCTCACGGTGCGCGAACTCGGCGGCCACCGCGAGGCCGCGATCAGCGGGTACGGCACGGCGGCGTGGTTCGCGATCATGGGATCGGCGGTGCTGGCCGCCGGCTGGGCCCTGGTGACGGGGCGACGATGGGGCCGAGGTGTTGCGGTGTTCGCCAACCTGCTGCTTCTCGGCGTCGCCTGGTACGTCTTCAGCTCCGGCCAGTTGCAGTACGCGGTGGTCGTCGCGCTGATCTCGGTGGCGGTGCTCGCGCTGCTGTTCAGCCCGTCGGCCGTGCACTGGCTGAGTCAGGACTCGCGGGCCAGCGCCGACAGCTCCGAGCCGGACACCCGGTAGGTGATCCAGTCGCTCTGCGGCCGGCCGCCGACGCTGTCGTAGAGCGCGATCGCGTCGACGTTCCAGTCGAGCACCGCCCAGGACAATCTCGAGTAGCCGTGATCGACGCATTCGCGGGCCAGCGTCGCGAGAAGGGTGCGGGCCAGCCCCCGGCGGCGGAACCGCGGGCGCACGAACAGATCCTCGAGGTAGATCCCGGCCACCCCGTCCCAGGTCGAGAAGTTGCGGAACCACAGCGCGGCGGCCGCCACCTCTCCGTCCACCTCGGCGAGGTGCCCGTAGACCACCGGGTGCGGACCGAAAAGCGCTTCCCGCAGCTGGGTTTCGGTCACCGTGCAGTCAGCCGCGGCGTCTTCGAACTCGGCGAGCTCGTGGATCATCGCGGTCAGCTCGGCCTCGTCGCCGGGGCGGACGACACGGATCAGGTCGTTCACGGCTGCACTCCCAACGCCGACAGAATGGTCCTGAATTTGGTTGTGGTCTCTGCGACTTCGTCGTCCGGGTCGGATTCGGCGACGATGCCGCCACCCGAGTGCGCGTCGGCGGTTCGCCGGTCGGCGGACAGCTGCGCACACCGGATCGACACCACCCACCGGCCGTCGCCGCGCTGGTCACACCAGCCGACCGCCCCGGCGTAGAAGCCGCGATCGCCCTCGATCTGGCCGATCAGCGCGGCGGCCTCGGCGGCGGGAGAGCCGCCGACCGCCGGGGTGGGGTGCAGCGCGAGTGCCAAATCCAGTGCAGTGGTTGATCTTTCGCGCAGCAGGCCGGAAATGGGGGTGTACAGGTGCCACACCGCGGCGGTCTTGGTCAGCTGGGGTTGGTCGGCGATCTGCAGCTCGGTGCACAGCGGCTCGAGGGTTTCACGCAGGGCGTCGACCACAAGCTGATGCTCGTGGCGGTCCTTGGCCGATGCGGCCAGCGCGGCGCCGCTGGCCTCGTCGGCCCGGGGATCGGCCAGCCGTGGCGCCGATCCCGCGAACGGCCGGCACATGACCTGTTGGCCGCGGCGGGCGACGAGCAGTTCGGGGCTGGCGCCGACGAGCGCGGCGCCGGAGTACCCTTCGCCCGCCGCGGACAGGTCGACGAGATAGCAGCTGGCGAGTGCGTCGTCGGCGACCAGTCGCTGCAGCACCGTTCGGGCGTCCAGTGGTCCGTCGGCGGCCACCCGGAGCGCGCGCGCCAGCACCACCTTGTGCAGGTCGCTGGCCGGGTCGCGCAGCCGGGTCAACGCCGCCGCGACGCGTGCGCGGTGTTCGTCTGCGGCCGGTATCGTCTCGGCGACCCGCGCGACGGGGAGCTCGCGCACCGGCCATTCGGGCAGCGTTTCGGTGAAACCGACCGCCTGCGGCCGGATCAACGCCGCCGGATTCGAGAGGTCAAAAGGCAAGGCGCCCAAGATGATCGGCGCGCTGTGTGAGGCCAGGGCGGCCCGCGCGTCGGCGATCTTCGGGAAGGCGGTGTGCACTCCGTCGGCGGTGATCACCCCGTCGGGACCGGTGAGGACGAACGTCGGCTCGCGGGTCACGCCGGTGCGGCCGGGTCCGGGTGTCCGGTCAGCGCCAACGCGCTGAGCTGACGCACGCCGTGCTCGAAGCTGCAGATCGCGATCGACGCGGCCGGCATCGAGACCCGGATGCCTTCGTAGACGGGCTGCTCGATCCAGCGGACCACCAGCGCGCGGGAGAAATGGCCGTGCCCGACGAACACCACGTCGCGGGACTCCATGTGGTGCAGCGCCAGCTCGATCGCGCGGTCGGCCCGCTCACAAACCTGCGCGGAGGTCTCGCCGCCGGGGCAGCCGTGCGTCCACACCAGCCAGTTCGGCACCGTCTGGCGGATCTCCACGGTGGTGGTTCCCTCGTACTCGCCGTAATCCCATTCGCTGATCAGCGGATTGACGTCGTCGACGGTGAGACCGGCCAGATCGGCGGTGACCCGGGCGCGCTTGCGAGGGCTGCTGACCACATACGGATCGTCCAGCCGCAGCTGCTGCAGCGTCTCGGCTGCCGCGGCGGCCTGCTCGCGGCCGCGTGGAGTGAGTTCGAGCTCGGTGCGGCTGGTGTGCTGACCGGTCTTCGACCACTCCGTCTCGCCGTGTCGGAGCAGGATCAGGCGGTGCTGCAGAAGGCCCACAGGTCCGATTCTGCCGCACGCCGCGTCGGCACTCGCGGGTGCATGACAGGATGGTGCTGTGACGCGGGTACTTGCGGTCGCCAATCAAAAGGGTGGGGTCGCCAAAACGACGACGGTGGCGTCGCTGGGTGCGGCGATGGTGGAGCTGGGTAAGAAGGTGCTGCTCGTCGACCTGGACCCTCAGGGATGCCTGACGTTCTCGCTCGGCCAGGACCCCGACAAGCTCGCCGTCTCGGTGCACGAGGTGCTGCTCGGCGACGTCGAACCCGACACCGCGCTGGTGGAGACGTCGGAGGGAATGACGTTGCTGCCCGCCAACATCGATCTGGCGGGCGCCGAGGCCATGCTGTTGATGCGGGCCGGCCGCGAGTACGCCCTCAAACGCGCGCTGGCGAAGATCTCCGGAGCCGCCCCGGCGGCGACATCGGACTCGGGACAGTTCGACGTCGTGATCATCGACTGTCCGCCGTCGCTGGGGGTGCTCACGCTCAACGGCCTCACCGCCGCAGACGACGTGATCGTGCCGCTGCAGTGCGAGACGCTCGCCCACCGCGGCGTCGGTCAGTTTCTGCGCACCATCACCGACGTCCAGCAGATCACCAACGCCGACCTGTCGCTGCTGGGCGCGCTGCCCACGCTGTACGACTCGCGCACCACCCACAGCCGCGACGTGCTGCTCGACGTCGCCGACCGGTACAACCTCCCGGTGCTGGCGCCGCCGATCCCGCGCACCGTGCGGTTCGCCGAGGCCAGTGCCTCGGGTTCGTCGGTGCTGACCGGACGCAAGAACAAGGGCGCGCTGGCCTACCGCGAACTCGCCGGCGCGCTGCTGAAGTACTGGAAGAACGGCAAAGCGCTGGCCACCTTCACCCCCGAGGTGTGACTCGGGCGCACTTCGTCACGCTCAGGGTGACCAACTGCGCCGAAATCACGACTGGCCGAGCGCCACCACTTCGTCGCCACGCTGCTCGATCAGCATGGAACCGGCCACCGCGGGAACCACGGGCCCGTCCACCGGCGGGCGCTGCACCGGGATGTGACGGTCACCGGCACCGGTCGCCGGATCGAAGACGTCGTAGCCGCCGCTGACCGGCACCATCAACCGCCCGGCCATCACCGTCGCCGGACCGACGGGCGCGTTGTCGCCCGCCGCGGCCACCGTGTACTTGTACTGAAGGTTGTTGGCGGAGAACACCATCAGGCTGTCGCCGGTCCACCACGTGATCAGATCGCCGGCCCGCGACATCGTGGCGTCGGGGGAGGGCGGGCCGGGCACCACCGTGCTGGCGATCGTCGCCCCCGTCTCGTCGACGATGTCGACCCTCGGCTTCGGGGTGGGCGCGTACACCGCGGTCGTTGTGTCGGTCACCGCCACCACGCGGGCGTCGCTGTCCACGCCCACGCCGGTCTGCTGCACGTACTTCATCTCCGGGGTGTCCTCCTCGTCGGAGGGCCGCAGCAAGGTCAGGCGCAGGTCGGCCTGACCGTCGCAGGCCTCCAGCACCGACACCGCCGCCGAGCTCGCCGCCGCCGAGGCCAGCCGGCACAACGGCAGCTTCGGCGTGCCGGCCTTGAGCGGCGCGTCGAGCGCGCCGTAGCTGAGCATCCGCACCATGTCGGAGCGCCACAGCTCCAACCGGGTGTCACCGGCCGAGAGCACCGTGGTGCCGTCACCGGACAGCGTGACCTCGGGGTCGGAGTAGCTGGTTCGGGTGGGCCCGCGGATGCCGGTCTCGGCGTCCACGGTGCTGACCTGCCCGCACCCGCGGACGTCCGGGTAGACCGCGACGGCGTAGCTGTACACCGAGGTGACCCCGCAGAGATCGAGATCACGGGTGAAGCTCCACAGCGGGTCGCCGGTGGCGGGATCGCGGCCCTGCATACCCCGCTCGGCGCCGGTCACCACGGTGCCGGCGACCACCAGGGGTCGGCTGGTCGCCGGGCTGGGCGCGGTCCAGAGCTGCGTCAGCGACTCCGGCACCGTTGTGGGCGGCTCCAGTCCGGGAACCGGCGCCGCGGCGGGCACACTGTCGGTCGCTCTGGCGTCACTCGTCCACCAGACGAAGGCTGCGACCAGGGCGACCACTGCCGCGATCGCCGCCGCCGCCACCATGTCGGCCCGAGTCCGGCGTTCGGGTTTGACCATCGCGTGGGTGCGGTGCGGCTAGTTGGTGCCTGTGGCCGGCGCCTTGCTGGGGCGACGGCGCCGACGGCGACGACCCGACCGTGCGGCATCCGACTGCTCGCCGTCGGTGTTGTCGGATTCCGCCTGCGTGCCCTGCTCGGTGGCCGCGGCGCGGTGCTCGGGATGGCCACCGCCGGTCTTGCCGCCGCGGGTGCGCTGCCGCGTCCGGGTGCTGCGCCGGGCCGGCTTGTCGTCATCGGCGGAACTGCGCCGCGACTCTTGCCTCGGCGCCTTCTTTCCGCTGTCCGTTGCGCGGCTGCGTCCGACCTTGCCGGTGGCGTCGGCCGGGATGTTCATCTCCTCGAACAGGTGCGGCGAGCTGGAGTAGGTCTCGGCCGGGTCGGGGGTCTCCAGACCGAGGGCCTTGTCGATCATCGTCCAGCGCGGCAGCTCGTCCCAGTCGACGAGGGTGACGGCGATGCCGGTCTTGCCCGCGCGCCCGGTACGGCCGATGCGGTGCACGTAGGCCTGCTCGTCCTCGGGGATCTGGTAGTTGATGACGTGGGTGATGTCGTCGATGTCGATGCCCCGGGCGGCCACATCGGTGGCGACGAGCACGTCGACGTCACCGCTGCGGAAGGACTTCAGCGCCTTCTCCCGGGCGCCCTGGCCGAGGTCGCCGTGCACGGCGTCGACCTTGAACCCGCGCTCGGCGAGTTCGTCGCAGACCTTCTGGGCGGTCCGCTTGGTGCGGGTGAAGATCATCGTCGCGCCGCGGTTGTCGGCCTGCAGGATTCGGGCGACCATCTCGACCTTGTCGAGTGCGTGCGCGCGGTAGGCGAACTGCTCGGTGGACTCGTGGGTGGCCGCGCCCTGAACGCCTTCGGCGCGGATGTGCGTCGGCTGGTTCATGAACGTGCGGGCCAGCGTGATGATCGGATCCGGCATGGTCGCCGAGAACAGCATGGCCTGACGATTGGCCGGGATCTGCTTGAGAATTCTCTCGATGTCGGGCAGGAAGCCCAGGTCCAGCATCTCGTCGGCCTCGTCGAGCACCAGTGTCGACAGGCCGCCGAGCTGAAGGTGTCCCTGCTGCGCGAGGTCCAGAAGGCGGCCGGGGGTGCCGACGACCACGTCGGCGCCCTTCTGCAGGGACGCGATCTGCGGCTCGTACGGGCGTCCGCCGTAGATCGCGACGACCGACAGCGGGCGGCTCTGGCCGTCGTGGTCGGCCCTGAGGTATTTCGACGCCTCGGTCAGGTCGCCGAAGACCTGGATGCACAGCTCGCGGGTGGGCACGACGATCAGCGCCCGCGGGATGCCGGAGAGCGGGCGTTCGGTGTCGGTGGTGAGCCGATGCAGCAGCGGCACCCCGAAGGCGAAGGTCTTGCCCATGCCGGTGCGGGCCTGGCCGATCAGGTCGTCGCCGGCCAAGGCCAGCGGCAGGGTCTGCTCCTGGATGGCGAAGGGATGCTCGATGCCGGATTCGGACAGCGCGCGCACGATCTCCTCACGCACTCCGAGCTGGGCAAACGACGGGCTGGTATGGGGGATTACAGGTGTCATGCTGGGTAAACGAAGCCTTTCACGGTCATTCCTCGTTGCGTTCCAGCGCGCACGAGTTGTGAAGAGAACTCCGTCGGGGCCCTGCGATGAGGAGGCGGGCCGCCTGTCGTGCACGCACATTGTCAAGGTGCCTGCGGCGACCATCAGCCCACGTGACCTGTATCGATCTGTCGACTCTCGCGCCGACACCAGACCCCATGGTAGCCGGTCGGTGCGCCGCGAGGTCACCGCACTCGTCGCAGGCGCGTCGGCGCTCTAGAGTTGGGCCCATGTCGTCGACGCCGCCCACGGCCGCCAATCCTGCTCCGGTGGGAGCGCAGGACAGCCAGGAGAAGTCGGCCGGTTCCACGGTGTCGCCCCAGCATCCGGGCATCAACGAGCTGTTCGCGCTACTGGCTTACGGCGAGGTCGCGGCGTTCTACCGGCTCACCGAAGAGGCGCGGATGGCGCCCAACCTGCGGGGCCGGATCAACATGGCCAGCATGGCGGCCGCCGAGATGAACCACTACGAGGTGCTTCGCGACGCGCTGGAGCGCCGCGGTGTCGACGTGGTGCCGGCGATGACCAGGTACGCGTCGGCGCTGGAGAACTATCACCGGCTGACCACGCCGAGCACCTGGCTCGAGGCGCTGGTCAAGACGTACGTCGGCGATGCGATGGCGGCCGATTTTTATCTCGAGACCGCCGGGTCGATGCCCGACGAGGTCGCCACCGTGGTGCGTTCGGTGCTGTCGGAAACCGGGCATTCGCAGTTCGTCGTCGGCGAGGTGCGCGACGCGGTGACGGCCAGTGACCGCCAGCGCCACCGGTTGGCGCTGTGGTCGCGGCGGCTGCTGGGGGAGGCGATCACCCAGGCCCAGTACGTCCTCGCCGACCACGACGAGCTGGTCGACCTGGTGATGTCGGGCGGCGGTCTGTCGCAGATGACCGACTTCTTCGACCGCCTGCAACACACCCACAGCACCCGGATGCGCGAGCTGGGGCTGGCCTGAACGGCTTCGTCAGCGCGTGCAGTTGGTGATCATCGAGTTGTTGTTCTGTGCGGTGATCAGCGTGCCGTTGGCGTCGGTGATGCTGCAGTTGAGCCGGCCGGCCACGCTCGTCGCGGTCACCGAGGTCAGCGTGACGCCCGGATCCAGCACCACGGTCTTCGACCAGGGCAGGGCCACGTTCACGTCGGTCATCAGCGCGCCCCGCTGATCGGTGTAGATCACGGTGACCAGATCGATCAGATTGCGGTCGCCGGTGATCCGGTAGGTGACCGTGCCGGGAGCGGCGGCCGCGGGCGGTGGGGCGGCCTGCGGCGGGGGCAGCACCGCCTCCGCCTCCACCGGCGGCGGCGCGGTGGCGCTGGGCGTCGGGGTTACCGTGGTGACCGTTTCGGCGGGCAGTGACGGCGGGGCCGCCACCCGGGGCGCTGAGGGCTCTGGAGCGGAGCTGGACGTCGGCGCGGGCTGGCTGGATGCGACGGTCGCCGAGACCGATCCGCTGTCGCCGCCGCCCAGGATCAGGCTGGCGGCGATGACGGCGACGAACAGGATCGCGCCCGCCACGCCGGCGATCCACATCCACCGGCGATCGATCCGGGCCTCGTCGATGTCGTAGTCGTCGTAGTCCTCGACGGGGCCGTCGTGGTCGAGGTGCTCCGGGGGCTCGTAGTCCCCGAAGTCCTCGTAGTCCCCGAAGTCCTCGCCGGGGTAGGGCGGAAGCGCGTCGGTGACCAGGTCGCCGTCCGGTTCGCCATACGGGTCGGCGTATGCGTCGGCACGACGGCCGGCACTGCCGTAGCCGCCCGCGTAGCGCCGGCCCCTGCGGGCGCTGCCGATGCGCTCCGTCGGGGTCAGGGAGTAGGGCGATTGTGCGGTGTAAGGCCTGTTCATCCAGCTATCCCAGTCGCTTTCCTTGCGGTACGGGGGCTGATGCTATCGGGACGGAAGTGACGCATGAGGTTGGCGCGCCTGCCCCGCGGTCACGGTCGGGACTCGGTTCGGTCGCCCGCCGGTTTCGGGCCGGCGGGGTCGTTTCGCTGACCGCGTAGATCCCGGCGCGGCCGCGTGGGGCCGGTGTCCATTAGCCTCCTGTGGAGAAGACGAGCATTCGAACAGAAGGGTTTTCACGTGGAGGTCAAGATCGGTGTCACCGACAGCCCGCGCGAGCTGATCCTCAGCAGCGCGCAGACGCCGGCCGAGGTGGAGAAGTTGGTCGCCGATGCGCTCGCCGCCGAGGCCCTGCTGAGCCTCACCGACGAGAAGGGTCGTCGCTTCCTCGTGCAGTCCGCGAAGATCGCCTATGTCGAGATCGGGGCCGCCGACTCGCGCAGGGTGGGCTTCGGAGTGGGCGCCGTGGGCGCCGAGGTCACCCGCTAGTACTTCGCCGGAACGGTATTCCAGCAGCGAAATCCCGAGAACACGGCTGCCGGAATACCGTTCCGGCGAAAAGCGGCCGGGACCTCAGGAGCGGGTCAGCGGCACGTGGGACAGTCCGCCCCAGATGAACTGCACCGTGCCCTCCACGGCGTCGCTCTTGTCGATCGGGCGCTCGTTGTTGAGCCAGTAGCGTGCCGAGTCGACGCTGATGCTCACCAGACCCACCGCGATCATCCTGGCGCGGTGCGGCTCCAGCCCGGAGTCGTGGCTGATCAGGTCGAACACGGCGTCGGTGCACGACTCGGTGGCGACCTTGACCTGCGCAGCCACCTGGGGCTCGGTGACGTAGTCGTTCTCGAAGATCAGCCGGTAGCCCTGGCCGTCGTGCTCGATGAAGTCGAAGAACGCCTCCACCGCGGCACGCACCCGCTGGCGGTTGTCGGTGGTGGTTCGCAGCGCCTGACGCACCCCGGAGACCAGGTTGTCGACGTGCCGTTGCAGCACCGCCAGGTACAGCTCGACCTTCGACGAGAAGTGTTGGTACAGCACCGGTTTGCTGACGCCGGCGCGGTCGGCGATCTCGTCCATGCCCGCGGCGTGGTACCCGCGGTCGACGAACACCTCGCTGGCGGCGATCAGCAACTGTCCGCGGCGCTCGTCTCGGGGCAACCGGTTACCGCGCCGGGCCGCCGTGGCGGGGATCCCGGTGCCGTTGGCTGGTTGTCCTCCCCGCCGCTGCGCCGTCTTGGCCAGATCGCTCATCAGAACCTCTAGATCTACAGCCGGCGCGACCGGCGTGTTTGATTCGCTCCGCAATGACACTACTACCGTTGGCCTGCGGTACGCGTGAGGTACCGCGCCCGGTTGGCGCGGCGTACGGTGGCGCGCCAGGAGTGCAAGTCCTCTGAGCTGTGTCATCCTGTTTCGGTGACCTACGACCCGGGGCGTCGCGGGAGCGGTCGGGTCCCCGTGCTTCGCGACGAGTGGCGAGAGCCGCTCCGCGCGCAGCGTGACCCGCTGGCTGAACAGCCGGGCCGGGTCAGATCGAACCGGGACGACCGCAAGCGCTGGCGCAAGCAGACCTGGATCGGTCGCTTCATCTCCACGTACGGATGGCGTGCCTACGCGCTGCCGCTGCTCGTCGCGCTCACGGTGGTGGTCGGCTACCAGACCATCACCGGAACCAGTGTGCCGCAGGTGGTGGACGAGGACGGCCCCGTGCAGGGTCCCCCGACCATCGGCGTCGCGAGCACCGCGATCGTCGGCGCACCCCCGAAGGGGCTCACCGAGTTCGACGCCAGCCTGCCCACCGGCATCTTGCCCGAGGGGGGCCCGTTCACCCCGGTAGGCGCTCGGACGTGGCACGTGGTGCCCGGGACCACCCCGCAGGTCGGGCAGGGCACCACCAAGGTGTTCACCTACACCGTCGAGGTGGAGGACGGCGTCGACACCACGACGTTCGGCGGTGACGACGGCTTCGCGCGGATGGTCAGCGAAACGCTGGCCAACCCGAAGAGCTGGACCCACAACCCGCAGTTCGCATTCACGCGGGTGGACGCTGCGTCGGGGATCGAGCCGGACTTCCGGGTGTCGCTGACCTCCCCGATGACGATTCGGGACGGCTGCGGCTACGACATCCAGCTCGAGGCGTCCTGCTACAACCCGGCGTTCGAAGGCCAGCCTCGGGTGTTCATCAATGAGGCGCGGTGGGTGCGCGGCGCGGTGCCGTTCCAGGGAGACGTCGGGTCCTACCGGCAGTACCTGATCAACCACGAGGTGGGCCACGCCATCGGCTACCAGCGGCACGAGCAGTGCGCCGCCAACGGTGAGCTGGCGCCGATCATGATGCAGCAGACGTTCTCGACGAGCAACAACGACGCGGCCCGGTTCGACCCCGGCACCGTCACCCCGGACGGGCTCAGCTGCCGGTTCAACCCCTGGCCCTACCCGATCGCCTGAGCCCGCCTTCCCCTTCCCCCGCGAGCTCGCGCGTTTGCACGTCGACACGCCGGCAATCCTGTACAGCAGCGCGCGTTCGCCGGCCGCGAGCGCGCGGGAAGCGTCAGGCACTCGTCGCTGTTGATTGCAGTAGCCGTACTCAAGTGATGCGATGATTCGTGAAAGCCAACCAAGGAGAACTCGGTGTCGACCCCGTTGCCGCCGCTGGTAGCACCAGCAGCTGAACTCACCCGCGAAGAGGTGGCGCGCTACAGCCGCCACCTCATCATCCCCGACCTCGGACTGGACGGGCAGAAGCGCCTGAAGAACGCCCGTGTCCTGGTCATCGGCGCGGGCGGGCTGGGTTCACCCACGCTGCTCTACCTGGCTGCCGCGGGCGTCGGCACCATCGGCATCGTCGAGTTCGACGTCGTCGACGAGTCGAACCTGCAGCGCCAGATCATCCACGGGCAGTCCGACATCGGCCGCTCCAAGGCCCAGAGCGCGCGGGACTCCATCAAGGAGGTCAACCCGCTGGTGGACGTGCGGTTGCACGAGGTCCGGCTGGAACCGGAGAACGCCGTCGAACTGTTCGAGCAGTACGACCTGATCCTCGACGGCACCGACAACTTCGCCACCCGGTACCTGGTCAACGATGCCGCGGTGCTCGCGGGCAAGCCCTACGTGTGGGGCTCGATCTACCGCTTCGAGGGCCAGGTGTCGGTGTTCTGGGAGGACGCCCCCGACGGGCTGGGCCTGAACTACCGCGACCTGTACCCGGAGCCGCCGCCGCCGGGAATGGTGCCGTCGTGTGCCGAGGGTGGGGTGCTGGGCATCCTGTGCGCGTCCATCGCCTCGGTGATGGGCACCGAGGCGATCAAGCTGATCACCGGTATCGGCGAGCCGCTGCTGGGCCGGCTGATGGTCTACGACGCCCTGGACATGAGCTACCGCACGATCAAGATCCGCAAGGACCCGACCACGCCGAAGATCACCGAGCTGATCGACTACGAGGCGTTCTGCGGGGTGGTCTCCGACGAGGCCGCCGAGGCGTCCGCCGACGCCACCGTCACGCCGCGGGAGCTGCGAGAGATGCTCGACTCCAACCAGAAGTTCGCGTTGATCGACGTCCGCGAGCCGGTCGAGTGGGACATCAACCACATCGACGGTGCCGAGCTGATCCCGAAGTCGACGATCGAGTCCGGCGACGGGCTGGCCAGGCTGCCGCACGATCGCGTGCCGGTGTTGTACTGCAAGACCGGGGTGCGCTCGGCCGAAGCCCTGGCGGTGGTGAAGAAGGCCGGGTTCTCCGACGCGATGCATCTGCAGGGCGGCATCGTGGCGTGGGCCAAGCAACTCGAACCCGACATGGTGATGTACTAACGCTGGGTTGGCCGCGGTTCCGCTTAGGCTAAGCCGGTGACCGCCGAGCGCCCGCCCGACCATGTGCTTGCGGCTTTCGGGCTGTCCGGGGTGCAACCGGCGCCGTTGGGATCCAGCTGGGAGGGCGGCTGGCGCTGTGGCGAGGTGGTGCTGTCCATGGTCGCCGAGCACGCCCGGGCCGCGTGGTCGGCCAAGGTGCGCGAGACGCTGTTCGTCGACGGGGTGCGGCTGGCCCGGCCGGTGCGCTCCACCGACGGCCGCTACGTCGTCGCCGGCTGGCGCGCCGACACCTACGTCGCCGGTACCCCCGAACCCCGCCACGACGAGGTCGTCTCCGCGGCCGTGCGGTTGCACGAAGCCACCGCCAAGCTGGAGCGGCCCCGCTTTTTGACCCAGCCGCCGGTGGCGCCGTGGGCGGATGTCGACGTGTTCATCGCCGCCGACCGGGCGGCGTGGGAGGAGCGTCCGCTGCACTCGCTGCCGCCGGGTGCCCGGGTGTCGCCAGGAACCGCGGACGGGCAGAAATCCGTCGAGCTGCTCAATCAGCTCGCGGCGCTGCGCCGGCCCACCAAGAGCCCGAGTCAGCTGGTCCACGGAGATCTCTACGGCACAGTGCTTTTCGCTGGCACCGCGGCACCCGGGATCACCGACATCACCCCGTACTGGCGGCCGCCGGCGTGGGCCGCGGGGGTGGTGGTGGTCGACGCACTGTCCTGGGGTGACGCCGACGACGGCCTCATCGAGAGATGGGCGCCACTACCGGAGTGGCCGCAGATGCTGTTGCGCGCCTTGATGTTCCGACTGGCGGTGCATGCGCTGCACCCGCGGTCGACGGCCGCGGCGTTCCCCGGTCTGGCGCGCACCGCAGCATTGGTTCGGCTGGCGGTCTAGCGTCTCGAGCGTGCGCTCACGGTAGTGTCAGCGCGCAGATCGCTACGCTGACAGCACGATCGCGATCAGAACGTGTGGCGGTACCGGCGCAGCGGCACCCGGCCGTCCTCGGCGAGCACCCCTTCGGCGCGCAGCCGTTCCAACTGCCGCGACGCCAGGTGAGGCGCCGGCCTCCCCGACGCGGTGATCACCCGGTGCCACGGTAGGTCCGACGAGTCGGTGCGCATGATCCACCCGACGATGCGAGCGCTGGGAAGCCCTGCCGCCCCGGCGATGTCACCGTAGGTGCTCACTCGTCCCGGTGGTACGGCCGCGACGAGTGCGCGCACCGTCTCCACCTGCTCCTCGGTGATCGCCGCCACGTTCAGCGAAGCTGGTCGCGAATCACGGCCGCGGTATCGGCGGGTTTTGCCAACGGCACCATATGGTCGCAATCCCATTCCAGCAGAACAAAACCCGATCCCAATCCGGCGTCGAGGCCTGCGATCAGTTCCTCGGTGGCGTAGGGCGGATCGGTGCGGGTGGCTCGCACCGCCGTGGTCGGTGTGCCGTCACGGGGGAGTGCCACCGGGCGGGTGAGCTCACTCCAGTAGGACAGCATCGCCGGGATGCTGATGCGCCAACCCACCCGGCCATTGGGCAGGTTGACGAGGTGTTCGTCGAGTTCGCGGTCCAGTTCGGCGGCGGGCACGTCGCCCCACGATCCGTTGGCCTTCTCGGCGCGGGCTTCTGCGCGATCGGTGTAGTCGGGTGATTCGACCATGCTGTCGGCCACCTCCCGCATCCACCGCCCGTCCAGAGCGACGGCCGGATCGAGAAGCACCAGCCCGCTGACCAGATCCGGCCGCGTCGACGCCAGGTTCAGTGCCACGGCGCCACCGAACGAATGGCCGACGACCACGACGGGTCCGGCTGCTTCGGTCTCGAGCAACGCCGCGGCCGCAGCCACGTTGGCCTCGATCGTCCACGGCGCATCCCACGACGATCTGCCGTGGCCCAGCAGATCGGGCGCGAGCACCGCGACGTCGGGCAGGTGCTGCTCGACGAGTGTCTGCCACCGTCGCCCGTGCCCTGTCAGCCCGTGGATGGCCAGGACGCGCGCAGGCCCGTCCGGTCCGAAACGGTGGGTGTGCAACACGTCGATCACGCCGACGATGGTGCCAGCTCGGCGTTCACGCCTCCAGTCGTGGCCCGTCGAGGAGATCCGACAGCGCGGCGCGGGTCTCGGGGTCGGCATGGCCCGCGTCGAGTTCCATGAGCGCGCATTCAGCGTTCGCGGCGAGCCACAGTCGGGCTGCTGCCCGCGGTCGAGGCCGACGCATCGCGACGAAGTCGTCGGTGAGCAGGTCGACGGTGGCGCTGTTGCGACGCATGATCTCGTCCTGGATGGGGAGCTGCCCGCGGGCCTCGAGGATCAGGGCCCGCACACCGCGCCGGCGTAGGCATGCGTCGAGGTAGCTCACCGACATCGCCGCCAATCGCTCCCGGCCGGGGGGCATCGACGCGGTGGTCCGTCGCACATCGTCGAAGACGTCGTCATGGAACCGGCGGTGCAATGCGACGAGATAGGACGTGCGGTCGCCGAAGTGGTGGAAGAACGTCCCTTTTGCGACACTCGCGGTGGCCACCAGCGCGTTGACGCTGAGGCCTTCCAGCCCGGTGGTCTCGGCCAGGACGAATCCCGCTGACAGCAGCGCGTCGCGGGTGCGTTCCTTGGCCACCGCCCGCGTGCCGGGTGTCCGCGACGAGGGAGTCATCGATCGTGCAGCATACCGACCGGATGGTCAACGAACCGCGAATGCGCTACGTTGTTGACCGACCGACCGGTCAACAAAGGAGGAGGTATGCCGCTCGCGGAGACTTCGTCGGGAACCCTGGCCTACAGCGATCAGGGCACTGGACCCGTGGTGGTGCTGCTGCATGCGACGTTGCACGACCGCACCGACTACACCGACGTCGCCGCCGCCCTGGCCCGTCGCTACCGCGTCATCGCGGTCGACTGGCCCGGTCACGGCGACTCACCCGCACCGGCACAGCCGCTGAGTGCGGTGCTCCTCGCCGACGTGCTCGAACAGTTCGTGTCGGTGCTCGAGTTGCGTGACGCGGTGGTCGTCGGCAACTCGGTCGGGGGGTTCGCCGCGTGCCGACTCGCCCTCGCGCAGCCCTCCCGGGTCGCAGGTCTGGTGCTGGTCAACGGTTCCGGGTTCACCCCGTGGACCCCGGCAAGTCGGGCGTTCTGTGCACTGATGGGGCATCCGGGCACGATCGGCGCGGTGTTCCGTGGGTTGGTGCCGCTGTACATGCAGGCGACGACCGTCAAGGACCGCGACGTCGCCGCCCGCGTGCTCGCCCGTGCCCGCACCCGCGCCGGCAGGCAGACCGCGGCTTCGCTGTGGCGCAGCTTTCCCGACCCCGCCGCCGACCTGCGCCCACTCGCCGGCGGGATCACCTCGCCCACACTGATCACCTGGGGCGCCCGGGACCGCACGCTGCGCCCGTCCTGGGGGCGAGCCATGCACCACGCGATCAGTGACTCCGCCTACGTCGAGTTCGACACCGGCCATCTTCCCTTCACCTCGGACCTGCAGGGTTGGCTCGGCGTCGTCGAACCCTTCCTCGAGCGCGTGCTGGCCCGTGACTAGATGTCAGACCCTCGTGGTGTCATGCCAACATGTCTGCGCCACACACCGAGCTGACCCCGGACGCGTTGGGCCGTCCCGACATCCGCGGCACCATCCGGGTCCTCGGCGGGGTGGGCACCGGCAAGAGCCGCCTGCTCGTCGACACCGCGGTCGCACACCTGTCCGCGGGTCGTGATCCGGAATCGGTTCTGCTGCTGACGGGTTCGGCACGCCTCGGGGCGCAGGCCAAGGCCGCGATCACGGCGACGCTGCTGAGCTCGGGTGCTCGTACGGTGGTGCGGGAGCCGTTGGTGCGTACCGTGCATTCCTACGCCTTCGCGGTGCTGCGGCTGGCCGCGCAGCGCAACGGGACCCCGCCACCGAGGTTGATCACCAGCGCCGAGCAGGACGGGATCATCCGCGAGCTGCTGGCCGGCGACATCGAGGACGGTGCTTCCTCGCCGGTGCGTTGGCCGGAGCGGCTGCGCCCGGCGCTCAGCACCGCCGGTTTCGCCGCCGAACTGCGTGATCTGATGGCGCGGTGCGGCGAGCGTGGAGTCGATCCTGCTGAGCTGCAACGCATCGGACGGCTGGCCGGACGGCCCGAATGGCAGGCTGCCGGCCGGTTCGCCCAGGCCTACGAGCAGATCATGCTGCTGAGATCGGCGGTGGGGATGGCGGCGCCGCAGGCCACGGTGCCGGCGTTGGGCGCCGCCGAACTGGTCGGTGCCGCGCTCGAGGCCTTCGCGATGGATGCCGATCTGCTGGCCGCCGAGCGCGCGCGGGTCAAGCTGCTACTGGTCGACGACGCCCAGCACCTCGACCCGCAGGCCGCTCGGCTGGTGGCGGTGCTGGCGGCCGGGGCCGACCTCGCTGTGATCGCCGGGGATCCACACCAGACCGTGTTCGGGTACCGGGGAGCCGACCCGGCGCTGCTGCGTGGTGACGGCCCGGTGTTGTCGCTGACCGAGTCACACCGATGCGCGGCCCCGTTGGCCGACGCCATCGCAGCGGTCGCACGCCGATTGCCGGGCAACGACAGCACCCGCCGGCTCACCGGCACCGACGCGCCCGGTGCGCTGACGGTGCGGATCGCCGCGTCACCGCATGCCGAGTCCGCGCTGATCGCCGATGCGCTGCGGCGCGCGCATCTCGTCGACGGTGTCGCGTGGTCGCAGATGGCGGTGATCGTCCGGTCGGTGCCCCGGATGGGCGCCGCGCTGGGGCGCGCGTTGGCGGCCGCGGGGGTGCCGGTGGATGTGCCGCAGGGTGATTCGGCGCTGGCGGATCAGCCTGCGGTGCGCGCGCTGCTGACCGTGTTGGAGGCAACCGCGGACGGTCTCGACGGGCAGCGGGCTCTGCACCTGCTGACGGGGCCGATCGGCCGGGTCGATCCGGTGTCGCTGCGGCAGTTGCGACGCGCATTGCGCCGGGCGGCAGCCGCCGGCTCGTCCGCCGGATTCGGGGATCTGCTCGTCACCGCGTTGCAGCGCTCTGCCGATCCGCTCTCCGATGAGCAGGGGCGGGCGCTGGGTCGGATCCGCGCGGTGCTGACGGCCGCACAACGCAGTGCCGACGACGGCCGGGATCCGCGGCACACGCTGTGGCAGGCGTGGCACCGCTCCGGGCTGCAGCGGCGGTGGCTGGCCGCCGCCGAGCGCGGTGGGCCGGCAGCGGCGCAGGCCGAGCGTGACCTCGACGCGGTCACGGCCCTGTTCGACGTCGCCGAACAGTACGTCGCGCGCACCGCGGGGGCGACGCTGCGCGGCCTGATCGACCACGTCACCGCGCTCGCGTTGCCTCCCGTCCGACGCGACGAGGCCCCCCGGCCCGATGCGGTCGCCGTGCTCAGCGCACACTCGTCGCTGGGCCGGGAGTGGGATTTCGTGGCGATCGCGGGACTGCAGGAAGGGTTGTGGCCCAACGTCTCCCCTCGCGGTGGCGTGCTCGGCACCCAGCAGCTGGTCGACGTGATCGACGGGGTGGCCGACGCCGGTGAGCGCGGGCTCTCCAGCAGGGCGCCGCTGCTCGCCGAGGAACGCCGGCTGCTGATCGCCGCCATGGGCCGGGCCCGCAGCAGGCTGCTGGTGACCGCCGTCGACAGCGACGACGGCGACGACGCGATGCTGCCGTCGTCGTTCTGTCGCGAGCTCAGCGCACTCGCGACCGAACCGGTCGCCGACGAAGGCGCCCCGGTCCGGGCGCCGCGGGTGCTGGCCCCGGCGGCGCTCGTCGGGCGCCTGCGGTCGGTCGTGTGCTCGCCTCCCGATGCGGTATCCGATGAAGAGAGACATTGTGCAGCAGTACAATTGGCACGCCTTGCCGACGCCGGCGTGCACGGCACCGACCCGGCGTCATGGTATGGCATGCGTGAACTTTCCACCGACAAGTCACTGTGGGATGGCGGGGACGGTGATGTCCACGAGGTGACGTTGTCGCCGTCGACGCTGCAGATGCTCTCGGACTGCCCGCTGCGCTGGCTGCTCGAACGGCACGGCGGGTCCACCGCACGCGATGTGCGCTCCGCGCTCGGGTCGTTGGTGCACGCCCTGGTGTCGGAGTCGGGCAAGACGGAGTCCCAGATGCTCAACGACCTCCAGAAGGTCTGGGGTGAGCTGCCTTTTGATGCGCAGTGGCACGCGGACAACGAGCTGGTCCGCCACCTGGAGATGCTGTCGACGTTCCTGCGCTGGCGTGCCGACACCCGTCACGAGCTCACCGAGATCGGCACCGAGGTCGAGGTCGACGGGCAGCTGACCCGTCCGGCCGGCGGGTTGCCCGCGGTGCGGGTGCGCGGCCGCCTCGACCGCCTCGAGCGCGACAGCGAGGGCAGGCTCGTCATGGTCGACATCAAGACCGGCAAGAGCCCCGTCAGCAAGGACGACGCCCAGGGCCATGCCCAGCTGGCGATGTACCAGTTGGCTGTCGCCGAAGGACTGCTCGCCGACGGCGACGAGCCCGGGGGAGGGCGCCTGGTCTACCTCGGCAAGGCCCGCGGCGGCGGGGCGACCGAACGGGACCAGGCCCCGATGACCCGCGACGGCCACGCCGAGTGGCACTCGCTGATCCACCAGGCCGCCGCCGCGACGCAGGGCCCGCAGTTTCTGGCCCGGGTCAACGACGGCTGCGCGCACTGCCCCGTCCGGGCGATGTGCCCCGCCCAGGACACCAGGAGTGAACAGTGACGACGCCACGCTACAGCCCCAGCGAATTATCCAGCGCTCTTGGACTTTTCGCCCCGACGGAGGAGCAGGCCGCCGTCATCGCCGCGCCGCCGGGCCCGCTGGTGGTGATCGCCGGTGCCGGCGCAGGCAAGACCGAGACGATGGCGGCCCGGGTGGTGTGGTTGGTCGCCAACGGATACGCCCGGCCCGGGGAAGTGCTGGGCCTGACCTTCACCCGGAAGGCCGCGAGCCAGCTGCTGCGCCGGGTCCGTTCCCGACTGGCCCGCCTCGCCGGTGCCGGCCTGATGATTCCGGGTGCGCACCCCCCCGAGCTGAGCGACGAGCCCGTCACGATCGGCACCTACCACGCATTCGCAGGCACCCTGCTGCGTGAGTACGGCCTGCTGCTGCCGGTCGAGCCCGACACCCGGCTGCTCGGCGAAACAGAGTTGTGGCAGTTGGCGTTCCGGGTGGTGTGTGAGCATCCGGGTGCGCTGGACACCGAGAAGTCGCCCGCTGCGATCACCGCGATGGTGCTGCGCCTGGCCGGGGCGCTTGCCGAGCACCTCGTCGACACCGAACAACTGTGCGGCACCCACGTCGAGCTCGAGCGGCTGGTGCACACGTTGCCGGCAGGCCGGTATCAGCGAGACAAGGGGCCGAGCCAGTGGCTGTTGCAGATGCTGGCCACCCAAACGGAACGCACCGCGCTGATCCCGCTGATCGACGCGCTACACCGGCGGATGCGCGACGAACGGGTTCTCGACTTCGGCATGCAGATGGCTTCGGCCGCCCGGCTGGCCTCGCGGTTCCCCCAGGTCGGTGAGCAACTGCGGCAGCGTTACCGGGTGGTGCTCCTCGACGAGTACCAGGACACCGGGCACGCGCAGCGGGTGGCGCTGTCGTCGCTGTTCGGCGGCGGTGCCGACGACGGCCTGGCCCTGACAGCGGTCGGCGATCCCATCCAGTCGATCTACGGGTGGCGCGGCGCTTCGGCGACCAACCTGCCGCGGTTCACCACCGACTTCCCCCGGTCGGACGGCACCCCGGCGCCCTGCCTGGAACTGCGCACCAGCTGGCGCAACCCTCCCGAGGTGCTGCACCTGGCCAACGCGGTGTCGACGGATGCGCGGCACCGCTCGGTGGCGGTGCGGTCACTGCAGGCCCGGCCCGACGCCGGGGTCGGTGACGTGCGCTGCGCGCTGCTGCCCGACGTGGCAGCCGAACGCGAATGGGTGGCCGAGGAGGTGGTGCGCCGCTACCACGAGGGTGTCAGCGCGTCCGGCGCGGCGCCGACGGCCGCGGTCCTGGTGCGCCGCAACGCCGACGCCGCTCCGATGGCCGAAGCGCTCACCCGGCGCGGGGTCGCAGTGGAGGTCGTCGGCCTGTCCGGGCTGCTGTCGGTGCCCGAGGTCGCCGACGTGGTCGCGATGCTTCGGCTGGCCGCCGACCCGATGTCCGGCGCGGCGGCGATGCGGGTGCTCACCGGACCCCGCTGGCGCCTGGGCGCGCGCGACCTCACCGCGCTGTGGCGGCGCGCGGTACAGCTCGACGACATCGGTGAGTCCGCGCCCCGCGGCGGGGTCGAGCAGGTCGTCGCGCAGGTCGCCCCCGACGCCGACGCGGCGTGCCTGGCCGACGCGATCTGCGACCCCGGCCCGGCCGCCGCGTACTCCGCGGTCGGATACCCGAGAATCGTGGCGTTGGGCCGCGAGCTGACCGGGTTGCGTGCCCACCTGGGAAGCCCGCTGCCCGAGTTGGTCGCCGAGGTGCGCCGCCTCCTCGGAGTCGACGCGGAAGTGAGGGCGGCCCAACCGGTTTCAGCGGGCTGGTCGGGAACCGAACACCTCGACAGGTTCGGCGACGTGGTCGCCGACTTCTCCACCCGGGCCGGTGCGACGGTGTCGGCACTGCTGGCGTTCCTCGACACCGCCGAACAGGTCGAGAACGGCCTGGCGCCCGCCGAGATCACCGTGTCCGCCGACCGGGTGCAGATCCTGACCGTGCACGCGGCCAAAGGTCTGGAGTGGCAGATCGTGGCCGTGCCGCACCTCAGCGGACGGGTGTTCCCCTCGACCGCGTCCCCACGCACCTGGCTGTCCGACGCGGCCGACCTCCCGCCGCTGCTGCGCGGTGACTGCGCGACCGTGTCCGCGCACGGCGTCCCGGTCCTCGACACCTCGACGGTCAACGACCGCAAAGCGTTGTCGGACAGGATCTCCGAACACAAACGCAGCCTCGACCAGCGACGGACCGACGAGGAGCGCCGACTGCTCTACGTCGCGGTCACCCGCGCTGAGCACACCCTGCTCCTGTCGGGTCATCACTGGGGCGCCACCGGGGCCAAACCCCGCGGTCCGTCGACGTTCCTGTGTGAACTCAAGGACGTGATCGACGAGTCCGCCGCGGCGGGAACCCCGTGCGGGGTTGTCGACGTCTGGGTCGACGCCCCTGCCGACGGTGAACCGAACCCGCTGCGTGACCGGGCCGTCGAGACGATGTGGCCGGTGGACCCGGTCGGAGGCCGCCGCGAGGGAACCGACCGGGGCGCCGAGTTGGTGGCGCAGGCGTTGTCGGATGGCACGGGGGACATCGGCGATGACGTGCACGGCTGGGCCGCCGACGTCGACGCGCTGCTCGCCGAACGCGAACTCGCCGCGCACCGGCCCGCCCGGCCGCTTCCCACGCAGGTGTCGGTGAGCACGCTGGTCGACCTCGGTCGCGATCCCGATGCCGCGGCGCAGCGACTGCACCGGCGGTTGCCGCGGCGGCCGGATTCGCAGGCGCTGCTGGGCACGGCGTTCCACGAGTGGGTGCAACGGTACTTCCAGGCAGAGAAGCTGTTCGACCTCGACGATCTGCCCGGCGCGGTGGATGCCGAGCGCCAGGACCGAGGCGAGTTGGAAGAGCTGCAGGCGGCGTTCGTGGTGTCGGCCTGGGCGGCGCGCACCCCGCTCGAGGTGGAGGTGCCGTTCGACATGGTGCTCGGCGGGCGGGTGGTGCGCGGGCGCATCGACGCGGTGTTCGCCGACGACGATGGCGGGGTGACGGTGGTGGACTGGAAAACCGGAGAACCGCCGTCGACCCCGGAAGAGTTGCAGCTCAACGCTGTTCAGCTGGCGGTCTATCGACTGGCGTGGGCGGGGCTGCGCGGTTGTCCGGTCTCGTCGGTGCGCGCCGTGTTCCACTACGTGCGCTCCGGGCGCACCATCGTCCCCGATGCGCTGCTCAGCGCCGAGGAGGTGGCCGAGTTGATGGACCTTCCGGCCGCGTGAACCCCGATCGCCGAGGTTAGCTCTCCCGGTAGACCTTCAGCGCCTGGAGGATCATCGGGATCTGCAGGGGCAGTCGGGCGATGGCGATCAGGCGCATCGGCAGCGTCTTGGTCGGATCGTTGAACCACATCCGGACCATGTTCACGTTCCCCGGGAACACGCCGAGGAACAGCGCGATGGCCGCGAGCGCGCCGACCCGGCGAGTCCTGGGCGCCACCAGCAGACCGCCGACGGCGACCTCGGCGACACCTGAGGCGAGCGTGTAGAAGCGTGCGCTGCCGGGCAGTTCGACCGGGACGATGGAGTCGAACGGTTTCGGGGCGGCGAAGTGCAGCACCCCCATCCCGATCAGCCAGGCACCCATCTTGGCGCCACGCGAAGAAGTGGTGATCTGCTGCAGTTCGGGCGGGGGAGAGGTCATGGTTACATTGTGCTGGTGCAGCAGGCTCCGACGGTGACGGACCCCCATGGTTAGAGGGCGCTTACGGCGTCGGCTCGGCAGGATCAACCGGTCACTCGCCGATCAGCCGGTGCACTCCCTGGTCGACCGTGTCGAGATCCCGCACGAGGTGGCCAGTCCCTGGGTGCGCATCACCAAGCGGATCGTGATCGCGATGGGCGTTTTGTGTGCGGTCGTGCTGATCGTGTACATCGACCGCGACGGCTACAGCGACACCCAGAAGAACGGCCTGTCGCTGCTCGACTGCTTCTACTACGCGACGGTCTCGCTGTCGACGACCGGATACGGCGACATCGCGCCGATCACCGAGACCGCCAGGCTGGTCAACATCGTCATCATCACGCCGCTGAGGGTGGCGTTCCTGATCGTGCTGATCGGCACGACGGTGGAGACGCTGACCACCGAGTCGCGGCAGGCTTTCAAGATCCAGCAGTGGAGGAACAAGGTGCGCAACCACACGGTGGTCATCGGCTACGGCACCAAGGGCCGCACGGCGGTCGCGGCGATGGTCGGTGACGAGATCGCCCCGGCCGACATCGTCGTCGTCGACGAGAACCCGTCGGCACTCGAGCGCGCGAAGAGCGCCGGGCTGGTCACGGTCCGCGGCAGCGGCACCGACTCCGAAGTGCTGCGGCTGGCGAGCGTGCAACACGCCAAGTCCATCATCGTCGCCGCCAACCGTGACGACACCGCCGTCCTCGTCACGCTCACGGCCCGTGAACTCGCCCCGAAGGCCAAGATCATCGCCGCGGTGCGCGAGGCCGAGAACCAGCATCTGCTCCGGCAGTCCGGTGCCGACTCGACCGTGGTGACCTCCGAGACCGCCGGCCGGTTGCTCGGCATCGCGGTGCAGACGCCCAGCGTCGTCGAGATGATGGAGGACCTGCTGACCCCGGATGCCGGGTTCGCGATCGGCGAGCGTGAGGTCACCCCGAAGGAGGCCGGCGGGTCGCCGCGGCACCAGAGTGACATCGTGCTCGGTGTGGTGCGGAACCAGAAGTTGCTGCGCGTGGACGACCCCGAGGTCGACGCGCTCGAGCTGGGGGATCGGCTGCTGTTCATCCGCAGCGCCGACAGCGACCGATGAGCGCGTCGGGGTTCCGGCTGCGCAACATCCCGCTGCTGTCGCGGGTCGGCGCCGACCGCGCCGACGCATTGCGCACCGACGTCGACGCGGCGATCGCGGGATGGCCGGACGCGCTGCTGTTGCGGGTGGACCGCCGCAACCAGGTGCTGATCTCCGAGGGCCGGGCGGTGCTCGGTCGGGCCGCCGAGGTCGGCGACGCGCCGCCGCAGGACGCCGTGTTCCTCGGACGTCTCGCCGACGGCCGCCATGCGTGGGGGATCCGCGCCGAGCTGCAGGCCCCCGAGGATCCCCAGGCGCCGGCCGAGGTGCTCGATCTGCGGCGGGCCGGCGAGGTCTTCGATGACGTCAGCGCGCAGCTGGTGGCGACCGCCACCGCGCTGCTGAACTGGCATGACAGCGCCCGCTTCAGCCCCGTCGACGGGTCGGCCACCACGTCGATCAAGGCCGGCTGGTCGCGGGTGAACCCGGCCACGGGTCGAGAAGAGTTCCCCCGCATCGACCCCGCGGTGATCTGTCTGGTGCACGACGGCCACGATCGCGCTGTGCTGGCCCGTCAGACGCTGTGGCCGCAGCGGTTGTTTTCGATCCTGGCCGGGTTCGTCGAGGCCGGTGAGTCGTTCGAATCCTGCGTGGTTCGCGAGATCTCCGAGGAGATCGGCCTGACGGTCACCGACGTCGAGTACCTGGGCAGCCAGCCGTGGCCGTTCCCGCGGTCGCTGATGGTCGGATTCCACGCGCTCGGTGATCCCGAGCAGGAGTTCTCGTTCAACGACGGCGAGATCGCCGAGGCGGGATGGTTCACCCGCAGCGAGATCCGCGAGGCCCTGGAACGAGGCGATTGGAGCAGTGACAGCCCGTCGCGGCTGCTGCTTCCCGGATCCATCTCGATCGCCCGGGAGATCATCGAATCCTGGGCAGCCCTGGACTGACCGTCTCCCGCTCCCGGCGAGCAGACACAAATTGCGCAATTCTCGCGGCGTGTCGCGGACGTTTGCGTCTGCTCGCGGAAGAACTCGCGGAAGGATCAGCCGGCGAGCTTGGCCTTGACCTGCGCCCCGGTCGGGTTGGTCAGCGTGGAGCCGTCGGCGAACCGCAGCGTCGGCACGGTCTGATTCCCGCCGTTGGCCGAGGCCACGAACTCGGCGGCGGTCGGGTCGATCTCGATGTCGACCTCGGTGAAGGTGATGCCCTCGTTCTTGAGGATCTTCTTGAGGCGGACGCAGTAGCCGCACCACGTGGTGGTGTACATGGTCACCGCAGCGGAGTCGTCGGAGCTCATAAGCTCATCAACGTAGCCGATGGCGCCCGCATGCCCGCGTCGCGGCCCACGAATGTCGGGCCGCGCTGACATGATGGTCGGCATGTCCCCAACGGCCTCGCGTGACCGGTTGCTGGGCGACCTCGACGAGGAGCAGCGGGACGCGGTGCTCGCGGCCCGCGGACCTGTCTGTGTGCTGGCCGGAGCCGGCACCGGCAAAACCCGCACCATCACTCGCCGGATCGCCCACCTGGTGACCGCCGGGCACGTCGCCCCCGCGCAGGTGCTCGCGGTGACGTTCACCCAGCGTGCGGCGGGGGAGATGCGCGGCCGGCTGCGGGCCCTCGACGACGGCACCGGCACCGGCGCGGTGCAGGCGATGACGTTTCACGCCGCGGCCCGCCGCCAGCTGTCGTACTTCTGGCCGCGGGTGGTGGGAAGCACCCAGTGGCAGTTGCTGGACACCAAGTTCTCGATCGTCGCCCAGGCCGCCAACCGCGGCGGGTTGCCGACCAGCACCGACGACGTCCGCGACCTCGCCGGTGAGATCGAATGGGCCAAGGCGTCGTTGATCAGTCCCGAGGATTACGCATCGACGGTCGCCGCGGTCGGACGCGACATCCCGTTCGACGCGGGCAAGGTCGCCACGGTGTACGCCGGCTACGAGACGCTCAAAGCCCGCGGGGCGGATCTCATGCTGCTCGACTTCGATGACCTGCTGCTGCACACCGCCGCCGCGATCGAGAACGACGCCGCGGTGGCCCAGGAGTTCCGGGACCGCTACCGGTGCTTTGTCGTCGACGAATACCAGGACGTCACCCCGCTGCAGCAGCGCGTGCTCGACGCCTGGCTCGGCAACCGCGACGACCTCACCGTGGTCGGCGACGCCAACCAGACGATCTACTCGTTCACCGGTGCCTCCCCGCGGCAACTGCTGGACTTCTCCAGGCGTTTCCCCGAAGCCGCGGTGATCCGCCTCGAGCGGGACTATCGGTCGACCCCGCAGGTGGTGTCGCTGGCCAACCGGGTGATCGCCGCGGCCCGCGGCCGGATGGCGGGCAGCAAGCTGCACCTGGTCGGGCAGCGGCCACCCGGGCCCGAGCCGACGTTCAGCGAGCATCCCGACGAGGTCGTCGAGGCGGCGGCGGTGGCGCGCTCCATCAAGAAGCTCCTGGACTCGGGCACCGCCCCCTCCGAGGTGGCGGTGCTCTACCGCATCAACGCGCAGTCGGAGGTCTACGAAGAGGCGCTCACCGAAGCCGGTGTCCCATACCAGGTTCGCGGCGGGGAAGGGTTCTTCAGCCGTCAGGAGATCCGGCAGGCACTGCTGGCACTGCAGCGCGCCGCCGAACGCGACACCGGAGACACCGAGCAGTCGCTTCCGGATGTGGTGCGGGCGACGCTGGAACCGCTGGGACTGACCGCCGAGCCGCCGCCCGGCACCAAGGCACGGGAACGCTGGGAGGCGCTGGTCGCGCTGGCCGAACTGGTCGACGAGGAAGTCGCGCAACGCCCGCAACTCGACCTGCGGGCCCTGGTCGTCGAGTTGCGCCAGCGCGCCGACGCCCGCCACCCACCGGTGGTGCAGGGCGTGACGCTGGCGTCGCTGCACGCGGCCAAGGGCCTGGAGTGGGACGCGGTGTTCCTGGTCGGGCTCGCCGACGGCACGCTACCCATCTCCCACGCGTTGAGCCACGGCCCCGACAGCGAACCCGTGGAAGAGGAGCGTCGGCTGCTCTACGTCGGAATCACCAGGGCGCGAGTGCATCTGGCGCTCAGCTGGGCGCTGGCTCGAACCCCGGGCGGGCGGCAGGGCAGGCGGCCGTCGCGCTTTCTCAACGGCATCGCCCCGCAGTCGCAACGCGACGACGGTCCCAGCAGGTCACGCAAACCGCGTGGCCCGGCGCCGCGCTGCCGGGTCTGCAACTCCCCGCTGTCCTCGCCGGCGGCGATCGTGCTGCGCCGGTGTGAGAACTGTCCGTCCGACCTCGACGAGCAGTTGCTCGCCGAACTCAAGGACTGGCGGCTGCGGATCTCCAAGGAGATGAGCGTGCCGGCGTACGTCGTGTTCACCGACAACACGCTGATCGCGATCGCCGAGGAGATGCCGACCGACGACGCCGCGCTGGTCGCCATCCCCGGCATCGGCGCCCGCAAGCTCGAACAGTTCGGCCCCGACGTGCTCTCGATGGTCAAGAGCCGCCAAACTTCGTAAAAATCGTGCCAAACCTGCAGGTCAGAAAATCGCTTGTCGGGTTCGGCTGCTAACCTCTAACCTCAGAACACACAGACGACGGCCATGTGCGAAAGGAGGGTGTCTCGATCATGACAAGCAACAACGTCTTCGGCGGCGTAAGCGCTGCGCGCGTTGCCGGCATGCCGGGGACCTTCCATGCCTTTGCTTGGGCGCACCCCGCCGCCGCCATCCCGGCAACCGCCGCCATGGCGGCGCCGCGTAAGCGCCGCGCCGCCGCCGGCACGACTGCCGCGTCCGTGAATCGGGGCTCCATCTAGCCAGAGCCCACGAAACGCCCCCAGGCCACGGACCCGCAATCACCCGGATCCGTGGCCAGGTTCGTTTCAGGGCTTGTGACAGCCTCTCGAACTCGACGACCTGGTCGCAGATCCATCCCAGACAGATGGCTGACAGAGCCAACGACGAGGAAGCAGAGGACCGGACATGTCTTCCCTGACATGTGAGAGAACAAAACTGGCGGTGCCGTGTCGCGATGGGGACCCGGATCTCTGGTTCGCCGAGAACCCGGGAGATCTCGAGCGGGCCAAAGCGCTGTGCGCACAGTGCCCGATCCGGCGCGAGTGCCTGAACGCGGCGCTGGAACGTCAGGAACCGTGGGGGGTGTGGGGCGGCGAGATCTTCGAACGGGGCACCGTCATCGCCCGCAAGCGGCCTCGCGGCCGGCCCCGCAAGGACACGAAAGAGCCTGTCGCCGCGTGACTCTCGCTGACCTCGGCGCTACGCCGCGTCGGGGTCGGCGAAGCCCGGCATCGTCTCCTCCGCGATGCGGCGGGTCGGGACGTGCGCGTCGAGCTGGCAGGAGATCGCGACGATCGACGCGATCACCCGCATCGGGATCGCCAACTTCGGCGGGATGTCCATCTGGCGGGCGGCCTTGATCTGGCCGGCGGCTTTGTCGAGCTCCAGCGTCGTCATCCGCTGCAGCCATTTGCGGGTGTAGTGGAACACCGGAACCTGCAGCGGGTCGACGTACTGCTTGAGCATGTCGTCGATCTCGGTGACCGACACCTGCTGGCCCTTCTGGATGAACCCCATCTTCTCCATGGTGGGCAGCAGCTTGTCGTAGTTCTTGTCCACCCCGTACCGCAGGATCTGGCCCAACTCGGTGGGCCATCCGCCGGGCATCGGCGCCACCGCGCCGAAGTCGATGACGCCCATCCGGTCGCCGGGCATCAGCATGAAGTTGCCGGGATGGGCGTCGCCGTGCACCATCTCGAGTCGCAGTGGCGCGTCGTTGGCGAACACGAACAGCCGGGTGGCCATCAGATCGCGCTGTTCCTGGGTGCCCTCGCGGATGATCTGCGACAGCGGGATGCCGTCGATCCACTCCTGCACGACGACCTTCGGCGCGCTGGCCACCACCTGTGGCACCACGAAGTGCGGGTCGCCCTGGTAGGCCTTCGCGAAGGCGCGCTGGTTGTCGGCCTCGAGGCGGTAGTCCAGCTCCATCTCGGTGCGCTGGATCAGCTCGTCGACGACGCCCTGGACGTCGGCGCCGGGGGAGATCTGCTTGAGCACACTGACCATCCGCTGCATGGTCTTGAGGTCGGCGCGCAACGCCTCGTCGGCGCCGGGGTACTGGATCTTGACCGCGACCTCGCGGCCGTCGGCCCAGACCGCCTTGTGCACCTGGCCGATGCTGGCCGAGGCGATGGACTTGTCGTCGAACGACTGGAACCGGTCCCGCCATTTGGTGCCCAGCTGCTGATCGAGCACCCGGTGCACCTTGGGCGCGGGCAGCGGCGGGGCCTCGCGCTGCAGCTTGGTCAGCGCCTCGCGGTAGGGCTTGCCGTACTGCTCGGGGATCGCGGCCTCCATCACCGAGAGGGCCTGGCCGACCTTCATCGCGCCGCCCTTGAGCTCGCCGAGCACGGTGAACAGCTGCTGGGCCGCGCGGTCCATCAGCTCGGCGTTGACGTCGTCCCTGGACTTGCCGGTCAGCCGCTTGCCGAAGCCGAGTGCGGCCCGCCCGGCCATGCCCACCGGCAGCGACGCCAGCTTCGCGTTACGTGCGGCGCGCCCACGCTTGATGTCACTCACCACTCCATCATCCACGACTGCTGGGCACTTCTACCAACTAGTTGGGCACCGGTTTGGTCAGCAGGTGCAGTCGGGATGCCGCGACCATCGACGGGCGGCGATCGAGCCGGTGGCGACGTCGAATTCCAGGGTGGTGTCGATCGTGGCCGGCGGTGCCGGGGGTGGCGCCTCGGCCTCCGCTCCACCGTCGCTGCGCACTGCGCGGACGACGTGCTCGACCTCGTTGAGTGCCAGGCCGGCGGTCGCCAGCACCGTCGCCCGGTCGGCGGTGCCCACGGTCTGACTCAGTTGCGCCGCCACCGCGGGCCAGGCGGCGTCGCGATCGCTGCGATGCAGGTCAGCGCAGCGCAGACAGCTCGTCACGCCGGGGATGACCAGCGGTCCGATCAGCCCGCTGCCGTCGCGCACCCGCACCGGCAGGTGCGGTACGCCGGCGTCGTGCAGCTCACGCACCACCCGCGGGTCGGCGACCAGGTTGTCGGTCAGCACCGCCAGATCGACCGAGCCCGTGCAGGCGTGGGTTCGGCTGCTCTGACTGACCCGCACCCCGCTGCACCGCAGGGACGCGGTCAGCAGATCCGACAGCGGCCCGCTGCCGTGGACGCGGATCGACACCGCGCGGGCGCGCCGTGGTGCCACTTCGGTGACCACGCCGGACTCCACCAGGTGGGTCACCAACCCGGTGACCACGGACGCCTCGGCGCCGCGACCGGGGATCAGGGCCTGCAATTCCGGGATCGTCGCCGTCGACTGCAGTGCCCGCAGCAGTTCGGCCAGCACCTCCGCCGACAGCCCGGCCGGCGGGTGGACGATGATCGCGCGCAGCGGATTCCAGCCCACCTGCACGGTGCCGTCGGGACGAGACAGCACGGGCGTCGCTGCGTTGAGCGCGTATCGCGTCATAGGACGACCCTGACACGCGGCGACGGCCGCGAGCCGGGTTATCCACAGGGGCGGCTACTCGCGGGGAGTCTCGGTGCCGTCGTCGCCGCGCTCGGGGTCGGCCTCGGGGTCGGAGATGTCAGCTGCGTCCTTCAAGGCCTGCTCGATCTCGCTGTCCATACCGCTGGTGTCGCCGCCCATCATCCGGTCGATGAAACCGGCGGGGTCGTCCAGATCCGATGCGCTCGGCAGCAGGTCGGGATGCTGCCAGACCCCGTCGCGGGTGTCGGAGCCGACCGCTTGGGTCAGGCGCTCCCACAGCGCCGCGGCCTCCCGCATCTTGCGGGGCCGCAGTTCCAGGCCCACCAGCGTGGCGAACGTCTGCTCGGCCGGGCCACCGGTGCCGCGGCGCCGGCGCAGCATCTCGCTGAGCGCCGGTGTGCCGGGGATGCGGTCCCCGAGGGCGTCGGAGACCACGGTCTGCACCCAGCCCTCGATCAGGGCCAGCATCGTCTCCAGCCGTTCGAGGGCCACGGCCTGCTCCGGGGTGGTCTGCGGTTCGAAGATGCCCTGATTGAGAAGCTGCTCCATCTCCGACGGATCGGTCAGCGAGGCGGGGTTGAAGCCGCGGGCGAACTCCTCGATGCCGCTCATGTCGATCTTGGTGCCCTTGGCGAACGCCTCGACGGTGCTGAGCAACTGGCCCGACAGCCACGGCACATGGCTGAACAACCGGTGGTGCGCGGCCTCGCGGGCGGCCAGGAACGTCACCACCTCGCTGCGTGGCTGCTCGAGGCCCTCGGCGAGGGCCTCGACCGCTTCGGGCATCAGGGCGGCGACGCCCTTGGGGCCCAGCGGCAGCCCGATATCGGTGGAGGTCAACACTTCTCGGGAGAGCTTGCCCAACGCCTGACCCAGCTGGGAGCCGAAGGCCATGCCGCCCATCTGAGACATCATCGCCAGCAGCGGCCCCGCCATCGCCTTGGCTTCCTCGGGCAACGCCGAAGCCCACACCGTCGAGATCTGCTCGGCGACCGGATCACACAGCCGCTTCCAGGTGTCCAACGTGTTGTCGATCCAGTCGGTCGGTGTCCACGCCACCGATCGGGTGGTCCCGGCGGGCAGCGGAGTGGCCCCGTCCAGCCACGTCTCGGCCAACCGGACCGCGTCGACGATGGCGGTGCGGGTCTGCTCGGGCACTGGTGCGACGAAGCCGATGGAGTTCGACGCGAGCTGGCGGGCCAGGTCGTAGTTGACCGGTCCGGACCCCGGCGCGCCGGGCGCCGCGGTGCCTGCGCCGCTGAACATCTCACCGAGCTTGCTGAAGATCTGACCCAGCTGCGACATGTCGAACTCGTTGCCCCCCGGGAATGCACCCCCGAAGGGATCGCCACCGGACTCAGGGTCTTTCTTGCGCTTGTCACGCTCGGGGTCGTCCCCGGCGGAGAAGCCGAAAGGCGGGTCAGCCATACCTTCAACCGTACTCACCACCACGCCGCCGTGCGGCGATGCGGGTCACGCTGTCAGTGAACCCTCCGGAACTACCTCTACTGTGGGCGGCGTGAACAGGAGGATCGCGACCTTGATCGTCGCGCTGGTGCCGATTTTGACGTTCGGCATTCTGCTGATGGCGGTGACGGTGCCCTACGTAGCGCTGGGACCCGGTCCGACGTTCAACACCCTCGGTGAGATCGACGGAATGCAGATCGTCGACATCGAGGGCGCTGATCTGCACCCCACCAGCGGTGAGCTCAGCATGACCACGGTCTCGCAGCGCGACGGACTGACGTTGAGGCAGGCCCTGGTGTTCTGGGCCTCGGGTCGAGACCAGCTACTCCCGCGCGATCTGGTGTACCCGCCGGACAAGACCAGGGAAGAGATCGACGAGGCGAACAGCACGGACTTCCGGCGGTCCGAGGACAGCGCCGAGTACGCCGCGCTGCACTACCTGGAGTACCCGATGGCCGTCACCGTGCGCACCGTCGACGCCGACGGAGCGTCCGAGGGCAAGCTGCAGCCCGGTGACGCCATCGACGCGGTCGACAACCAGCCGGTGGCCACCCTCGACGAGTTCCAGGCGATCCTCGAGGACACCAAGCCCGGTGACACCATCGTCGTCGACTACCGGCGCAAGAACGCCCCGGCCGGGATCGCTGAGATCACCCTCGGTGAACACCCCGACAAGGACCAGGGCCTGCTCGGCGTTGGGGTCCTGGACGCGCCGTGGGCGCCGTTCAGCGTCGAGTTCAACCTCGCCAACGTGGGCGGACCGTCCGCAGGCCTGATGTTCAGCCTGGCGGTGGTCGACAAGCTGACCACCGGCGACATCAACGGCGCGATGTCGGTGGCCGGCACCGGCACCATCTCCGGCGACGGCGAGGTGGGCTCGATCGGGGGCATCACCCACAAGATCGCCGCCGCCAAGGAGGCCGGCGCCAGTGTTTTCCTGGTCCCCGCGGAGAACTGCGACGAAGCCAAGACCGCCGAGGGCGACGGCATCGAGCTTCTGAAGGTGGAAACCCTCGGGCAGACGATCGACTCGCTGCGCACCCTTTCCGCCGGTGGCGAACCTCCCCGTTGCTGACGCTGCGCCCTCGGCCGGGTGCGTACAGTGAGGGCTTAGTTATGGTCCCTGTGTAACCGCTGGGAATGTTCGAGACTGGAGTGATCGAGTGGGAATGCGGCCTGCGGCGAAAATGCCGGCGCTGACGAGACGAAGCCGAATTCTGATCGCGGTCTCGTTGGCCGTCGTGGTGTTGTTGCTGATCGGCCCACGATTCATCGACACCTACGTCAACTGGTTGTGGTTCGGCGAGCTGGGCTACCGCTCGGTGTGGACCACTCAGATCATGACGCGCGTCGTGTTGTTCTTCGTCGTCGCAATCTTCATCGGTGCGGTGGTGTTCGCTGCGCTGGCGCTGGCCTATCGCACCCGGCCGGTATTCGTCCCGACGGCGGGCCCCGACGATCCGGTGGCGCGCTACCGCACCGCGGTGATGTCGCGTCTGCGCCTGGTGGGCATCGGGGTGCCGGCGTTCATCGGTGTGCTGTCGGGTTTCGTGGCGCAGAGCTACTGGGACCGGGTGCAGCTGTTCCTGCACGGCGGCAGTTTCGGCGTCTCCGACCCGCAGTTCGGCATCGATCTGGGTTTCTATGCCTTCGATCTGCCCTTCTATCGACTGTTGCTGTCCTATCTGTTCGTCGCGGTGTTCCTGGCGTTCGTGGCGAACCTGCTGGGGCACTACCTGTTCGGCGGCATCCGGCTGAGCGGTCGCGCCGGTGCGCTCACCCGCGCGGCGCGAATCCAGCTGATCACCCTCGTCGGCCTGTTCGTGCTGCTGAAGGCTGTCGCGTACTGGTTCGACCGCTACGAGTTGCTCAGCCACACCCGCGGCGGCAAGCCGTTCACCGGGGCGGGCTTCACCGACATCAACGCGGTATTGCCCGCGAAGCTGATCCTGCTCGCCATCGCGCTGATCTGTGCGGCGGCGGTGTTCTCGGCGATCTTCCTGCGCGACTTGCGGATCCCCGCGATCGGTGTGGTGCTGCTGCTGCTGTCGTCGCTGGTCGTCGGCGCCGGCTGGCCCCTGGTGGTCGAACAGATCAGCGTCCGGCCGAACGCCGCGCAGAAGGAAAGCGAATACATCAGCCGGAGTATCACCGCTACCAGGCAGGCCTACGGGTTGACCGAGGAGGCGGTGACCTACCGCAGCTACCCGGGCAACGCCCCCGCGACCGCGCAGCAGGTGGCTGCCGACCGGGCGACGACGTCGAACATCCGGGTGCTCGACCCGAACATCGTCAGCCCGGCGTTCACCCAGTTCCAGCAGGGCAAGAACTTCTACTACTTCCCCGACCGGCTCAACATGGACCGCTACCCGGACGAGGACGGCAACCTGCGCGACTACGTGGTCGCCGCGCGTGAGCTGAACCCGGACCGGTTGATCGACAACCAGCGGGACTGGATCAACCGGCACACCGTCTTCACCCACGGCAACGGCTTCATCGCCTCGCCGGCCAACACGGTGCGCGGGGTCGCCAACGACCCCAACCAGAACGGCGGTTATCCGGAGTTCCTGGCCAGCGTCGTCGGCGAGAACGGCGAGGTGATCTCTCCCGGGCCGGCCCCGCTGGCTCAGCCACGGATCTACTACGGCCCCGTCATCGCGAACACGCCGGCGGACTACGCGATCGTCGGCGAGAACGGGGAGCCGCGCGAGTACGACTACGAGACCAACACCGCCACCCGCAACTACACCTACACCGGTGAGGGCGGGGTGCCGATCGGGAACCTGCTCTCCCGCAGCGTGTTCGCTGCGAAGTACGGTGAGCGCAACTTCCTGTTCTCCAATGTCATCAACGAGAACAGCAAGATCCTGTTCAACCGCGACCCTGCCGAACGGGTCAAGGCGGTGGCGCCGTGGCTGACCACTGACACCTCGATGTACCCGGCGATCGTCGACGAGCGGATCGTCTGGATCGTCGACGGTTACACCACGCTGGACAACTACCCGTATTCGGAGCTGATGACGTTGTCGTCGGCGACCACCGACTCCACCGAGGTCGCACTGAACCGGCTGCAGCTGGACAAGCAGGTGTCCTACATCCGCAACTCGGTCAAGGCCACCGTCGACGCCTATGACGGCACCGTGACGCTGTATCAGCAGGATGAGCAGGACCCGGTGCTGCAGGCGTGGATGAAGGTGTTCCCGGACACCGTGCAGCCGAAGAGCGCGATCACCCCCGAGTTGCAGGAACACCTGCGCTACCCGGAGGACCTGTTCAAGGTGCAGCGCGCGCTGCTGGCCAAGTACCACGTCGACGATCCGGTGACGTTCTTCTCGACGTCGGACTTCTGGGACGTCCCGCTGGATCCGAACCCGACGGCCAGCAGCTACCAGCCGCCTTACTACATCGTGGCCAAAGACCTTGCGCTGCAAGATCGGACGTCGTCGTTCCAGTTGACCAGCGCGATGAACCGGTTCCAGCGGGACTTCCTGGCGGCCTACATCAGCGCCAGCTCGGATCCCGACACGTACGGCCGGATCACGGTGTTGACGATCCCTGGTCAGGTCAATGGCCCCAAGCTGGCGTTCAACGCGATCAGCACCGACACCGCGGTCAGCCAGGACCTCGGTGTGATCGGCCGGGACAACCAGAACCGGATCCGCTGGGGCAATCTGTTGACGCTGCCGATCGCTGAGGGCGGTCTGCTCTACGTGGCGCCGGTCTACGCCTCGCCGGGCAATACCGACGCAGCATCGTCGTACCCTCGGTTGATCCGGGTCGCGATGATGTACAACGACAAGATCGGCTACGGGCCGACGGTTCGGGACGCGTTGACCGATCTGTTCGGGCCGGGCGCCGACGCTACCGCCACCGGGCCGGAACCCACCGGCACCACCGGCGGAGGGCAACCCGAGGCCCAACCGCAGGCCGACCAGCAGGCATCGGTGACGCCACCGGCGAGCCGGCCGGGGGAGAACCCGCAGGCGCAGCCCCAAGCGCCGGCTCCGGCCGCCGTGCCGTCCGGGCCGACCCAGTTGTCCGGGGCGAAAGCCGCTGCGCTGGAGGATGTCAACCAGGCGCTCGACGCCATCCAGGAGGCACAGCGCAGTGGTGACTTCGCCGAGTACGGCGAGGCGCTGCAACGCCTGGACGACGCGGTGAACGAATACCAGTCCACCGAGTAGTCACCGCTTCGGGCGAGCAGACGTGAAAGGCCCTGCGCTGCGGCGTGTCGCGGGTCTTTTGCGTCTGCTCGCGCCGGGGGGGTGGTGAGGCCTGCGCGCCGAGGGGCATTGCTCTGAGCCGAGCAGCGGAGGACCATGGAGGGGTCCGGCGGCGCCGCTGGGACGCTGCCGCGGACCACGGAGGCAGACCCATGTACGCACGCAGTTCCACGATTCACGCACGGTCCTCGGCGATCGACGCCGGTATCGCCTATATCCACGACACGGTGTGGCCGGCGCTGTCCGGTCTCGACGGTTACGTCGGGTTGTCGCTACTCGTGGACCGTCTGACCGGTCGCTGTATCGCGACCACGGCCTGGCAGTCCGAAGCCGCCATGCATGCCAGCGGGCCGATCACCAGCAGCCTGCGCGACCAGGCTGCGGCGGTCCTCGGTGGTAGCCCCACCGTCGACGAGTGGGAGATCGCCGCACTGCACCGTCACCACCACTCGGCGCCGGGAGCGTGTGTCCGGGTGACGTGGGCTCGCGTCGACTCCGAGATGGCTGACCGAGCCATCGACGGCTACCGGATGGCCACGATTCCCGCGCTGGAGGAACTCGACGGATTCTGCAGCGCCAGCCTGCTGGTGGACCGCGACTCCGGCTTCGGCGTGGCGTCGGTGACCTTCGACAGCGCCGAGGCGATGAAGCGCAGCCGGATCGCGACCGACGCGATCAAACTCGCCACCACCCGCGACACCGGCGCCGAGGTGCTCGACGAGTGCGAGTTCGACCTGGTGCTGGCACATCTGCGGGTTCCCGAGATGGCCTGACCGTTTCTCCGCGAACGCGCGTGTTTCCGCGAACGCGCGTGTCTGTCCGTCGCCGCGCCGTAAATCGTGTGCAATAGCGCGCGCTCGCGGCCGGCGAGGGTGCCTGAACAGGCGATTTGGTGGCGGCGCGGCAGCATGGGTAACCTTGCGTTCACCATCGCGGGGTGGAGCAGCTCGGTAGCTCGCTGGGCTCATAACCCAGAGGTCGCAGGTTCGAATCCTGTCCCCGCTACTAGGTAAAACGGCTCCTGGAGGCAACTCCGGGAGCCGTTTTCGTTGGGTTTGTGAACGCGTATGTGAACGTTAGTAAAGCTAATGAGATGATGAAACTAGCTGGACCTCACACCTTCAGCATCCCACCCATCGAGTACGAGGCCGTCCACTACGCTACGAAAGCCGCCCACTCGCAGGCTGCACACCAGTAACCGGTGTGCATGAAACCCGGGGCGATTCAGCGTACGTCTACGGCGAGCTCGACGGTGTGAAGAAGCTGCTCCGCGATCGGGGTCTCACCAGATTCGGCTCGCAGACCGCTGGGAGCGTCGCTTCTCGGAAGTCCGTCGACATCCTGCTATCGGTGCCCGAAGATCTGAAAGAGCGGATGTCAACACCACCCTGTGTACGCGCCCGTACACCGGTATCAGTCGCCTGGACTGCTGCTGGTTGAAGAGCCTCGAGCGTGCGGTGTTCAATGACTGGCCAGGGCGGCGGCGAGGTCGTCGGGGATGGCCATGGGTGTCATCAGGCCTGCGTCGACGCGGCCGATGTTGCCGACGGGGTAGCGGCCGGTTAGCGAGCCTGGGGCGGCGACGATGAGGCGGAGTACTTGGCCGAGCGCTTCACGGCGGTCATGTTGGTGCAGCGCGAGTTTGAGCATTGCGGCATGATTGCAGGTGTGCAGCCACGGGTCGGGTTGGGACACGATGTGGGCTCGTTCCAGGTGACGCCATCGTGCATGGGAGTCGGCGGCCGTAGCGGCGGCAGTCATCTCGCGGCGGTACATCTGGCGAGCTTCGGGGCTGATTCGTGGCATCGGAGGGCTCCTGTTCAGCGGCGGAAGTTGGTTTTCAGAGCAGGTTGGGTCGCCCGCCCGGTGACCTCGCCGGCGTCGTGCGGTGGCGAGTCAGTGGGTTTACAGCATGCGCAACCGTGGTTGACCGGCGCAGCGCCGGAGGTCGACGGAACAACGTGGAGAGTGTCGGCAGCGGCGGGGGCGGGGTTGGTGGGTCCGCAGCACGGGTCGGGGACGTGTTCGGGTGAGCCGATGTCGACAGTGGGGACCGCGGAGCGTCGTGGCGGTGTGGTGACGCCGGGCAGGGTGTGGGTGCGTGCTGCGCGGATGGCGTTGAGGATGACGAGCACTTCGGCGGATTCGTGGATAAGCACCACGGTGGCCAGGCCGAGCGCGCCGAAGGCGGCCAGCGGGATGAGGATGGCGATGATGGCCAGTGAGAACCCGATGTTCTGCACCATGATCCGTCTGGCGCGCCGGGAGTGGGCGAGCACTTGAGGGAGGTGTCGTAGGTCTTCGCCCATGAGGGCGACGTCGGCGGTTTCGATGGCGACGTCGGTGCCCATCGCGCCCATCGCGATACCGATGTCGGCGGTGGCCAACGCGGGTGCGTCGTTGACGCCATCGCCGACCATGGCGATCGGCCGGCCGCCGGCGATGGTCGGGAGTAGGGCGGCTTTGTCTTCGGGTAGAAGTTCGGAGTGCACGGTGGTGATTCCGGCTTGGGTGGCCAGCGCTTGCGCGGTGCGGGTGTTGTCGCCGGTGAGCATGGCCACGGTGACGCCGAGGCGCTGGAGCTGCTCGACGGCTTCGAGGGCCTCGGGGCGAAGCTCATCACGCACGGCGATGGCGGCCATCGTGTTGCCGTCGCGGGCTAGGACCGCGACGGTGGCTCCGGCGGCCTCCAGTCTTTCGACGTCCGCGGTGAGGGGGCCTGGGGTGACCCAGGTGGGCTTGCCCAGGCGCAGCTGCTGGTTGTCGAGGTGGCCGTGGAGTCCGTGACCGGGAACGGCGGTGACGTCCGTGGCGACGTCGGCGTTCGGGGCGGCGGCCAGGATCGCTTGTGCGAGTGGGTGTTCGCTACGGGCTTCTAGTGCTGCGGCCATGCTCAGCGCGTCAGCGGTGGTGATGCCGTCGATGGTGACGACCTCGACGACTTGGGGTTGGTTGCGGGTCAGGGTGCCGGTCTTGTCGAGGGCGATGACTTTGATGCGTCCCAGTTCTTCGACGGCGGCGCCGCCTTTGATCAGGGCGCCCTGGCGGCTGGCGGCGCCGATGGCGGCGACGACGGTCAGCGGTACCGCGATGGCCAGCGCGCACGGGGAGGCGGCGACGAGCACCACGAGTGCTCGTTCCAGCCACAGCATTGGGTCACCGAAGAGCGCCCCGAGGGCGGCGATCAGCGTGGACAGGATCATGATCGCCGGGACCAGCGGGCGGGCGATGCGGTCAGCGAGGCGTTGCCCTGCGCCTTTGCGTCCCTGGGCCTCTTCGACGATGTGGACGATGCGTGCTAGTGAGCTGTCGGCGGCCACCGCGGTCACCTCGACCTCGATGGCGCCGCCACCGTTGATCGCGCCGGCGTGCACCGCGCTGCCGGGTCCGGCTTCCACCGGAACTGATTCGCCGGTGATGGCCGACAGGTCCAGGCTGGTCTGACCGGATCGAATGGTGCCGTCGGTGGCGGCCCGCTCGCCGGGCCGGATCACCAGGATGTCTTCCACGACGAGATTGTCAGGGGCCACTGTGATTTCGTGGCCGTCGCGGATCACCAATGCCTTCGGCGGCACCAGTGCCAGCAGAGAGCGCAGACCGCGGCGGGTTCGGCCCACAGCGTAATGTTCCAGTCCTTCAGCGATCGAGAACAGGATGCCCAGCAGCGCAGCCTCGGCGAACTGTCCCAGCGCGACCGCGCCGATCGCTGCGATCGTCATCAATGTGCCCACACCGATACGGCCATGACGAAGGTTGCTGACCGCATCGGGGACGAAGGTCGCCGCTGCGGCACCTACCGCCAGCAGCTCGACAGCGATCGCGGGATCGTCGTATCCGATCCGTCCGATGATCCACCCCGCACACAGCAGGACCGCCGCCAACGCCGCGAGCTGCAGTTGTCTTACCTGCCAGAGCTTTTCGGGTACTGCATCGGGTTCGCCGACTGCCTCGGGGCCGCAGCACACATCAGACACGATCGGTATCCCTTGCCGCGCAGGTAGTCGCGCCGCCCAGGACCGCGGACGTCAGCTGCCGACCGCGATCAGTGAGCTGATACATCACCAACTTGCCCTGTCGGCGCGAGGACACCAGGGCGGCATTCTTGAGTTGGCGCAGATGGTGGGACACCAACCCCTGCGACATCCCGACCACCCAGGCGATATCGCACACACACAGCTCGTCACCGGCGGCCAATGCCGCGGCGATGGAGAGCCGGGTGGCGTCCCCGAGCCCCCGCGCCGCCGCAGCGGCGGCCTGCACGGCCTTGGTGTCGGGCACCGTGGCGCGGATGGCTTCGGCGTGCGGAAGGTCCAAACACAGCAGATCGCAGGTGTCGATGGGCTTACTCATATTCATATACTAAAATACGTTGATATGTTTATGAAAGGGGTCGGGGCGATCCTGACCAACACCCGAGTCCTCGTCACTGTCTTCGTCATCGTGGTCGCCACGGTGGCGACCGCGGTGTTCTTGTCTGTACGCGACGCCGACACGCAAGCCCCGGCGGCGTTGGATGATTCCCCGGCAGGGCAGACGGTGCGGGACAACAGTCACCGCCTCAACACCGTCCCCGACAGTGACGTCTACTTCGTCGAGTTCCTCGACTTCGAATGCGAAGGATGTAGAGCGCTGTTCCCGGCCATCGAGCAACTTCGGAGCGAGTACGGCGACCGGGTGAACTTCGTCCTGCGCTACTTCCCATTGCAGTCGCATTTCAACGCTAAACGCGCCGCCCGTGCTGTCGAAGCCGCCGCGCAACAAGATCAACTCGAAGCGATGTACAAGAAAATGTATGAAACACAGGCTGATTGGGGCGAGCAGCGAGTCCCCAAGGACGACGTGTTCCGCGGGTTCGCCCAGGAACTCGGACTGGACATGGCGGTCTTCGACGCGGTCTACAACGACCCCGCGACCGACGAGCGCATCGAGCTCGATATTGCCGACGGGACCGAACTCGGCGTACAAGGAACCCCCACCTTCTTCCTCAACGGTCAACGACTCCAACCACGCAGCTACGAAGACCTCACCACCGCGCTCGACCAGGCACTTCAAAAGTAAGCGTCCCGCTGCCAACTCCGCGCCTGGAGCGAAGCGGATGACTTCGCATCCTGTCTTGCCAGCACCAGCAGGCTGCGCCCCACGGCTTAGAGAATCGAGGACCCGATCCGGCAGTGCTGTGTGCGGTTGGCCATGGCCGCCATGGATATCGATCCCGAGCTGGAGTAGAACTCCGAAGCCACGCCGTGTCGAACCCGGCTTGGTCCGCCGCTTCGGCGGTCGTGGCGAGGGAGTCCAAGTCGGGGCCGAGGACGGACAGGCCGTAGGTGCTCATGGCAGATCCTTATCGCGGGGCCGCAGACCATCGATGACGATGCCGTGCAGGGTGGCACCGACGTGTAGCTCGTCGAGGTCGTTGTCGGTGACCAGATACATGAGGGCGCTGATGGTGACCGCGCCGAAGAGGGCGATCGACGTGGCGCGCGCATCGGGTTGAGGTACGAGCGATCCGTCGGCTGCTCCTGCGACGAGCAGGGTTTCGACCGGCTGTTGGTAGGCGGTGCTGATCATGTCGGCGATGACGGGCATGCGGCCTGCTCTCCCGAGTTCGCCGATTAGCGCCCGGCAGACAGCCGGCCGTTGCGCCATCGCCCGGAGTTGCGCGTGGATGACACCTTGGAGGCGCTCGGCGGCCGTGCCATCGGACCGCACGATCGTGGTGACCGCGTCGGAGATGTCGCGAAGGAGGTCTTCGAGCAGGAAGGCAAGGATGTCTTCCTTGCCGGAGAAGTAGTAGTACAGCGTCGCCTTGGGCACCCCGGTCGCCGCGGCGACGTCGTCGACCTTGGTGTCGTTGAGCCCTTTCTCGGCGAACAGGTCCGCCGCGGCGGGGAGTCTCTCGGAGATCTGACGTGGGACTTTGCGCATTGCCCTTCCCGGTTCGCTGAGTTTAGACTGCCAGTCTAGACAGCTGTTCGACACTTGCGTTAGGAGGTCCTCGTGGTCGCAGTGAAGGTCCGGTATGACCCGTTCGACGCCACGATTCTGAGCGACCCCTACCCGACGTATCGGTTGTTGCGCGACTCGGCTCCGGTGTACCGCGCCGAGGAATCCCACACCTGGGTGCTGAGCCGGCACGCCGACGTCCAGGCCGCCGCGGTGGATCACGGTACGTACTCCTCGGTGGATGGGATTTTCCCCACCCCGCCGGGGTCGAACTTCATCGGCTCTTTTCTGCCGATGATGATCGTGATGGACCCTCCTCGCCACGACCAATTGCGCGCCCTGGTGAGCCGAGCGTTCACCCCCCGTCGGGTGGCTGGTCTGCACGGCGCCATCACGCAGATGGCGGCGGAGTTGCTCGGGCGGTTCGACGAGGAGTTCGGGTCGGCGGATTTCGTGACCGACTTCGCCGCGATCTTGCCCGCCGCGGTGATCGCCGACCTGCTGGGCGTTCCCGCCGAGGACCGCGACCTGTTCCGGTTGTGGTCGAGTCAGCTGGTGCAGGTCGACGTCAACCATGGACAGACCACCAATGCGCTGGCCGCCGCAGCGTCGATTTATGCCTACTTCACCGATTTCCTTGCCGAGCGCCGCCGGAGTGCGCGCGCGGACTTGATGTCGGCGCTGGTGAACGCGACGGTCGACGGGATCGGGCTGACCGATGAGGAGGTCCTCGGGTTCTGCGCGTTGCTGCTCGTCGCGGGTTATGAGACTACCACCAATCTGCTCGGCAACTCCGCGGTGGTGCTCGCTCAGAATCCGCAGATCCGGCGACGCTTGGGCCGCGATCGGACGCTGCTGGGGCCGGCGGTGGAGGAGTTGTTGCGTTATGACTCACCGGCTCAGGGACTTTCACGCACCCTGACTCGTGACGTGACCTTGCACGGCACGACGATGCGACGGGGGGAGAAGGTGCTGTTGCTGTTCGGGTCGGCGAACCGCGACGAGCGTGCCTTTCCCGAACCCGACGTGTTCGACGTCGATCGCACTTGCGAGCATCAGGTGGCCTTCGGTCGCGGCATCCACTTCTGTTTGGGGGCGGCGTTGGCGCGGATGGAAGCCCGGATCGCGCTGGATGCGCTCCTGGACAAGGTGCCCGACTGGGAGGTCGACCTGACTTCGGCGCGTCGGCTTCGGTCCGGGCCCATCCGTGGGTACACCTCGTTGCCCATCACCTGGACACCTTCGGGGTAGGCGGATGTCACGACTCGGCGACGGGGACGCGGGAAGTCAGCTGTCCGAGCGGGTGTCGCCCGGATCGCCGGCCGCATCTGAGGCGGATCCGGCAGATCCGACGCCGGCAACGTCGACGAATCTTTCGCGGGCCCAGACGTGGACGCTGGTGGTGTCGTGTCTTGCGGTGGCACTGGTGATCGGCTCGATGGCGGCGCTGTACACCTCGCTTCCCGACATCGCTGCGACCACCGGGGCGACGCAGAGCCAGCTGACCTGGGTGGTCGACGGTTACACGTTGGCGTTGGCGTGTCTGGTCTTGCCCGCCGGAGCTCTGGGCGACCGCTACGGGCGCCGGGCGGTGCTGATCTTCGGGCTGGCGGTGTTCTCCGTGGCCTCGACGGTCCCGTTGCTCGTGCAGGAGCCGATGTGGGTGATCGTCGCGCGCGCGGTCGCCGGGGTGGGAGCGGCATTCGTGATGCCCTCCACGCTGTCGCTGCTGACGGCGGGGTTCCCCGAACACCAGCGTGGCCGTGCGGTCGGCATCTGGGCCGGTGTCGCGGGATCGGGTGCGGTGCTGGGCATCTTGTGTTCAGGGCTGTTGTTGCAGCGGTGGACGTGGCAGTCGATCTTCGTCGGATTGACCATCGCCGGGGTGGTGTTGCTGATTGCGTCGTTGACACTGTCGGAGTCCCGCGACGAGTCGCATCCGCCGATGGACTACGTGGGGTCGCTGTTGGTCGCGGTGGCCATCGGGCTGATTGTCGTCTCGGTCACCGAGGCGCCGGCTCGGGGGTGGACTGATCCGCTGGTGCTCGGGCTGGCTTGTGGCGGGATGGTGGCGTCGCTGATGTTCGTGACCGTGGAGCTGCGGCGTGCTCACCCGCTCCTGCAGTTGCGGCTGTTCGCTCACCGTGGGTTCGGCAGCGGCACCCTATCGATCGTCATGCAGTTCGTGGTGATCTTCGGCGTGTTCCTGCTGCTGGTGCAGTATCTGCAGCTGATCATGGGGTACCAGCCGTTGCAGTCGGCCCTGGCCCTGGCGCCGGTCGCCGTTCCGTTGGTATCGATCTCGGTGACCGCGCCGTGGCTCTCGGAGAAGCTGGGGCTGCGCCTGATCATGGTGGCCGGTCTGGTCGTCATCGCGGCCAGCATGTACATGACGAGCCGGTTAGGTGTGCACGCGGTCTACACCGACTTTCTGTGGCCGCTGCTGACCATGGGTACCGGTCTGGGTCTGTGCACCGCCCCGGCCACCGCTGCGGTGGTCAGCGCGGTTCCCGTCGACAGTCAGGGTGTCGCTGCGGCGGTGAACGACGCGGCCCGCGAGATCGGCGCAGCAGTGGGTATCGCGATCGCCGGCAGTGTCCTGGCAGCTGGATACTCCCACCGCATTCAACCCGTGCTGCCCACGCTGCCATCACCGGTGCGCGAACCCTTCTCGGATTCCTTGGCCGCCGCCCTGCAGGTCGCCGACCGGTCCGGCCCCGCGGGTGCGCACCTGGCCGACGTCGCCAAGGCTGCCTTCGTCCACGGCAACAGTCAGGCCGCCTTGGTGTTGACGGTCATTACCGCCGTCAGCGCGTTGGCCCTGGCGGTGTGGGCACCCGGACGTTCCCGCGCCGAGCAGCGACCCGGTCGGTCGCCGGTCGCCCCGTCGGTCGGCACGGGTCGACACGCCCGCTCAGAGGACGTACCGACAGACAACGATTCCGGCCCGACGCAGATACGCCGACCGGTTCCGGTCGGCCGGCACGCGAAATGTGACGAGGAGACCCGATGACGACGGCGGCGACTGATCGGCAGGGTCCCGAGGCGTTGCCTCCTCACACAGTGACGTGCATGGGATGCGGCCCGGACAACCCGAATGGCCTGCAAATGAGGGTATTTCGGCTAGGTCAGCAAGTGTATACCGACGTGGCCTTCGACGAACGCCACGCAGGGGCGCCGGGGCTGGCGCACGGCGGCGCGATCGCCGCCGCCTGCGACGACCTGTTCGGCTTCACCCTGTGGATCGCCGGCACGCCGGCGGTGACCCGGAATCTGGCCATCAATTATTTGCAGCCGGTGCCGCTGCATCAACTGCACCGCATCAGCGCACACATTCACGCCCGCGAAGGCCGTGCCCTGCACGTCAGCGCGACCGGTACCGGCCAGGACGACGTCGTGCGGTTCACCGCCACGGCACGGTTCGTTGCGGTCAGCGCGGAGCACTTCGCCGCCCACTGCGATCTCGGCGAATTCGGCGACATGCTCGCACGGTTTGCCAGGGAGAGCGGCCCAGCGATACCCGACCAGTCCGAGGGCGACGCGTAATGGCGGCCATCGAGTTCGCCCACTTCGACGAGCAGATCGCCGAGACGCTACTTGGATCCGCCACTGCGGCGGGAGGCCTGTCGACGTTCCTGGATTTTCGCCACACCGAGTTCACCGCTGGTCGACTGGTGGCCGAGATGGATACCCGAGACGAACTGCTGACACCCTTCGGCAATCTTCATGGCGGATGCCTGTCGGCGATGGTCGACCACTGCCTGGGAGTGGTGTTCTACCCCGTCATCTCCGCGGGGTCATGGGTCGCCACAACGGAATTCAAGGTCAACCTGCTCCGACCGGTGTCGGGTGGAGTGTGCATCGCCGTCACCGAGATCGTGGCGTTGGGCAAGCGCAGCGGGGTCGCCCGTATCGACATCACCAACGATGACGTAGCCGTCTGCGCGGCTCAAGGCACCGTGACGATCGTCAGTCCCCGGGCAGGCGGGCAATGAGGACGGCCACGGCGAACCGCCCATCGCGGACGGGTGTCCGCCCGGAGCGGGTGCCGTGATCGCGGCGATCCAGCATCGCGTCCGCACCAGTGACGGCATCACCCTGGCCGCGGACTGCTACGCCCATGCTGACGTCCGTCCCGTGGTACTGCTGTTGCACGGCGGTGGCCAGAACCGGCATGCCTGGAGCGCCTCGGCCGCCCGGCTGTATGCACGCGGGTACACGGTGGTCGCCTATGACACGCGCGGTCACGGTGACAGCGACTGGGACCCGGACGGTCGGTACGACGTCGAGCGGCTGGCGTCCGATCTGATCGCGATCCGCGAACGCTTCAGCGCGGATGAGCCACCCGCGGTCGTGGGCGCATCGTTGGGTGGGATGACCATCCTGGGAGCACATCTGAGCGCAGCGGCCGAATCGTGGGGGGCGGTCGTGTTGGTCGACATCACCCCGCGGCTGGAGTTCCAGGGTGCCCGCCGTGTCGTGGCGTTCATGGCCGCGCACCCCGATGGGTTCAGCACCCTGCACGATGCCGCCGAGGTGATCGCCGCCTACAACCCGCATCGCGCGCGACCCGACACCGTCGACGGCCTGCGCAAGGTGCTGCGGCAACGTCACGACGGCCGGTGGATCTGGCGATGGGACCCGGCGTTCATCCACTCCAACTTCGAGTTCGTGCAGGGCGAGCCCATGTCGGGAACGGAGCAGTTGGACGCGATCGGCCAGATTTTGAGTGAGGGAGCCCGCCGCGTCACCGCGCCAACACTTCTGGTGCGGGGACTGCTGTCCGACGTGGTATCCCAAGACACCGTCGAGGAGTTCCTGCAACTTGTTCCGCATGCAGAGACCGTCGACGTGTCCGGTACCGGCCACATGATCGCCGGTGACGACAACGACGCGTTCACCGCCGCGGTCGGCGACTTCCTCGACCGCTGCGTCCTCTAGGTCGCACCACTGCACCGTGTCGGGCACGCGGCACAAACTCGACGTCAGCGTTGTGCTCCTACGGGTCCACGATGAGGGCCGCCACCGGCTACGACGAGATGGAGTGGCTGGCGGGATTCGGCGCGCTGGCGCGGTGCGGCCACCAGCTGGCTTCGCGGAGCAACACGGCGATCGCGGGGACGGTGAGCGTGCGCACGACGAAGGTGTCCAGTAGCAGGCCGCAGCCGATGATGAAGCCGGCTTGGATCATGATGGCGATCGAGCCGAACATGAGTCCGAACATGCTCGCGGCGAAGATGATTCCGGCGGAGGTGATCACCGAGCCGGTGTTGGCGACGGTTCGCAGCACGCCGACGCGGATGTTGCGGGTGGATTCCTCCTTGAGCCGGGAGACTAGCAGCATGTTGTAGTCGGCTCCCACGGCGACGAGGATGATGAACGCCAACAGTGGTACCGGCCAGGCGATTTCGTAGCCGAGGCCCCACTGGAAGACGAGAACTCCGATGCCCAGTGAGGCGGCGTAGTTGAGCACGACGGTGCCCAGCAAGTAGAGCGGGGCCAGCAGTGCGCGCAGCAGCAGGACCAGGATCAGGCCCACGATGAGCAGCGTGGCAGCGCCAAGTTGGAGGAAGTCCGCCGAGAGGAGCTTCTGGATGTCGGAGTTCACGGCGGGGAATCCGGCGACGGAGACGGTCGCTTGAGCCAGGGAGGTGTTGGGGCGGGCGGCCTCGGCGACGGCGACGATTTGGTGAGCCATGTTCATGGCGTCCACGGTGTACGGGTCGTTGCTGGATTCGATGATGAATCGGGCGGTCTTGCCGTCACGGGACAGGAATTGTTCTGCTACGTCTGCGAATTGGCGGTTCTCGAAGGCGTTGGGCGGCAGGAAGAACCCACTCGAGGTATCCGAGCCGGTGCTGGCGCGCGCCGAGTTCTGCAGTTGGGTGGCGATTTGGCTCATTCCGCTGAGCATTTCGATGTTGCTGTCGGCCAGGGTGTGCACACCGGTGGCTAAAGCCTGGGCGCCGGAGGCGAGCTGGCGGATGCCGTCTTGGAGGCGACGGACGTTGCCGATCAGGTCGGCGGGGTCGCCGAGCACTCCGAACGCTTTGTCCATGGAAGTGACGGCGCTCTGCACGTCGGCCAGGGTGCCGGTGACGGTCGCGTTCTGGTCGACGCGGTCACCGATGGCGGCGACTTGGGTGAAGAACCCGCCATTGCGCAGGGTCGCCAGAACGTGGACCTGGTCTCGGATCTGCGCGCATTGCGGTGTGGTTGCACACCACGGCGAGGTGTTCAGGGCCCCAACGAGGGGGTCGATGGTGGCGATCGCGCCGTCGGCTTGTTCGGCCAGCGGGCGCAGCCCGGGCCCGGAGCGCAACGCTTGATCCACCGCAGGTGCGGCCATCGACAGTTGGTTGAGCAGCGGCCGGAGCTGGTCGACTTGAGGGCCGATGGTCTGGGCCTGGTCCAGGACGGCGGTCAGTGGGGTCAGCGCGGTGCGCAGCGTGGTGTCGAGTTGGGCGAGGCCGCTGGCGAGTTGGTCCGCGCCGCCGGTGAGCTTGGCCAGGTCGTCCTTGCGGGCGTTGCCGTCGGCCACCGCGCCGGCCATCTTGTCGCCGATCTGCCCGTTCTGCCAACCCAATTGGGCTTGATCCAGGCGGGCTCCGGTAGGTCGGGTGACCCCGGAGACCTTGGTGACCCCTGGCACCTGCGCGACGCGGGAGGCCATCTCGTCGAGATCGGCGAGTCCCTTGCCCGTGCGCATGTCGGTCGGTGATTCGACCACCAGGAACTCGGTGATGACGATGTCCTTGCGGAAGTGACGGTCCAACAATTGGTAGCCCTGGTTGCTGGCGGTGGTGGCGGGTTGTCCCTTGCGGTCGTCGTAGCTCAATGTCATCGTCGTGGCGACGGCCGACAATGCCAGCAGCAGGACCAGGCTGCCGACGAGCAGCGGCACCGGCTTGCGGACCACCGCGACGGCCACCGAGTTCCAGTAGCGCCGGGTGCGGTCGGACTTGGGTTCGCCGATGCCGCGTTTGGCGGCCAGCACCAGCACCGGCGGAAGCAGGGTCACGGTGGCGATGAATCCGACGACCACGGCGACCGCGCAGGCCGGTCCCAGTCCGGCGAAGACGCTGAGATTGGCGAACACCATGGCTGCGAAAGCCAGCGCGACGGTCGCCGCCGAGGCCATGATGACGCGACCGATGCTGGCGGTGGCGTGCACGACCGCCTGATCGGGGGCCACTTGCGCTCGGCGCTGTTCGTGGTAGCGGCTGATCAGAAAAACGGTGTAGTCGGTGCCGGCGCCCAGCAGGATCGCGGTCATGAACGCGACGGTGAATTGCGACACGGGCATGCCCAACTCGCCCAGCCCGGAGAGCACCCCACGTCCGACGGCCAGGCTGATGCCGATCACCAGCAGTGGCAGCAGCGCGGTGAACACCGACCGGTAGACGATGAGCAGGATCAGCGCGATCAGCCCTGCGGTGGCGATGGAGATGAAGAGGAGATCGTGTTCGGCCTCGGCGATTTGGTCGCTGAATGTCGCTGGCGGCCCAGTCACTCGCACCAGCGTCGAGGATCCGTCGAACGCTCGCGCGGCGATCGAGCGGACCGCGGTGACCGACTCGGCCGCGGCCGGGTCACCGAGCGTGCCGACCACCCCGACCGGCAGATACCACGCCTTGCCGTCCTTGCTGAGTGCCTGGCTTGCGGTCGCCGGGTCGGCCAGTAAATCCTGGACCAGAAGCACGTGCTCGGTGTCGGCGCGCAGCCGCGACACCAGGTCCGCGTAGCGCTGTCGCGTCGGCGGTGTCAGCCCTGCAGGGTCTTCCATGGCGACGAACAGCGTTGTCTTGGAGCCCTGTTCGCTGAATGCCTCGCTCATCCGGTCGATCGTTTGAAACGACGCCACGTCCTGAGGTATCAGCTGGACCGACTGTTTCTGCACCACGGTCTCCAACTGTGGGAACAGTAGTGCCAGCACCACGGCCAGTCCGACCCAGGCGCCGATCACGAGGGCCTTGTGCCGCACGGTGAATCGGGCCAGGGCACCGAGGCGTTCGCTGTACTCCCCGGACGCCTTCGTCACGGCGGCAGCGCGTTCCCGCAGGCGCGTGGCGGCGGCGTCTCCTGTGTCCTGGTGGTTCTCTTCGCTATTCAAGAGCGGGCCCGGTCGGGGCGTTGTCCGATCCACTGCCCCGGCTTACGCCCTGCCGGGTCACCGTACTGTCGCCGCGACATCGGCGACGTGATCGTCGTCCTCGGGCAAGTCGTGACGCACGACTCGGACCCGGCCGTGAGGCAGGCAGGCCATGTAGCCGTGACGCTTGCCGTACAACTCCCACGCGGTGAAGTCCTCGTCGGGGTCAACGGTGATGCGATACCCGTTGGCGAACTCGACGTGCAGGGTGCCGTCGTCGTCACAGAAGGAGCGGGTGCAGACACTGCCCGAAAAATTCAACAGCGGACGTAGGCGATTGGGCACGTCATTGGGATCGATCATGACGTCTTCGGCGGGATAGTTCCCGAGCGCTGGTAGCGAGAGCCTCAGTGGTCGGGAGATGACCAACTCGTTGTAATCCTCCAAGTTGAGCACGAGGCCGCCATCTAAGCTGACGCGCCGAACTGAGCACGTTTCGATCCATTGGGTGAGCATCACGCTGTCCCTCCGTCGATCCAATAACACTCAACGATACTCTAAGTATCGCTACGCTACTAGCAGTACTCTTACTGGGTCGACCCTGGGGTCTGCGAGTTGGCTGCTGCATTCTCTCCGCCGAGGATCAGTCGGACGCTGCGTTCCAGCCGTACCGCCAACTCGTCGGCGGAGGTGCCGTGGCGGACCCAGGCGATCAGGCTGGACAACCAAACGTCGACGATTAGCGAGGCGAGTTGGTGGTGTCGCGGGTTCGGTTCGCCGCCGGCGATTGCCAGTGCGAGAAGGTGTTCAATGACCGCGGCGGCGCGGTCGACTTCGGAGCTGGTGCTGCCGTCGGCGAACACGAACGCGCGGGTGACGGCTTCGGTTAGCGCGGGCCTACATCGCAATTCTTTGTACAGACGAGCGTTCACATGTGCCACCCGCAGCTGCGGGGAGTCGGCCGTGACGGTCCAATCGCGCTCCGCGCCAAGGCGTTCGAACTCGCGCGTAAGGACGGCCACCAAAACGTGCGGTTTGGTCGGAAAGTACCGATAGAGGGTGCCTACCGCGATCCCGGCGTCGTCGGCGACGGTGCGCATCTTCACTGCGTCGTATCCACCATCGGTTGCGATCGCCGCCGCGCAGTCGAGGATCTCTTCGCGTCGGCGACCCGTTCTCGCGACGGACCTACCGCTGGCTGTTCCGATTGCGGTCATCGATGATTCAACGCCCTTCGACGACTCCAGCCAGTCTCGGGCGCGAGCATCGCCCCGGATGGCCGGAAGAAAGCTACGTACAGTATCGCTACGATACTGTTGGTAGCATAGGGCGGTGCACAGCGGCATGGCCAGTGAATCCGGCAGACGAGTGTGGCGATGACCGACACGACGACGACGTCATCGCCTGATGAGGACGATGTCGACCCCCGCCGGGCGCGGTCGCGAAACCGACTGCTCGATGCCGCCGCACACCTCCTCACCACGGGTGGCGTTGAAGCCGTCACCATTGAAGCGGTCACCAAGGCCTCGAAGGTCGCCCGTACCACTCTCTACCGGCACTTCAACAGTTCCTCGCACCTACTGGCTGCCACCTTCGAACGCTTGCTGCCGCAAGTCACACCGCCGCAGCCAGGCACCGGATCGCTGCGCGATCAGTTGGTGGAACTACTCGCGCGACAAGCAGCGCTGTTTTCCGACGCGCCATTGCACGTCACCATGCTGGCGTGGCTCTCACTCGGGCCGACACCGGTCGCCGACAGCGACACAGACGATGCCCACTCGTCCACCCGAGCACTACGAACACGGGTAATCGATCAGTACCGCCAACCATTCGACGCCATCCTGCAAAGCCCCCAAGCCCGCGATGAACTCGACGACTTCGACCTCGACCTGGCGATGTGCCAGCTCGTCGGGCCGCTGGCTTTCGCCCGGATGACGGGATTGCAGGAAACGACCCGGGACCACTGTTTGCACATCGTGGACGACTTTCTGAAAGCTCACCATCGCGAAAAACGCACTGACGCAGTTCAATCCGAATCGCGGGTGACAGCGAACGGCTCGTAGCGCGGAGCCCGCAGGTCTTCAAATCCGTTCCGTAGCCATACTGGGCTCTTGAAGGACTGGCGTCGCGGCTGTGTCATTGTCCGTGGTGGAGCGGATCACGAGACGAGTACCAGGAAGCCGGACGTTTACCGTCGAGTTGTGAACGGATACAACGGATACGTAGTGAAAGACGTCGGATAGGTAGCGACGCGGCGCAACAATCGCGACGCCGAATGACTTCTGACCTGTATAGACAGGGCTTAGCGGTATGCGCAAGACGGCGACTGACCGGCTCATAACCCAGAGGTCGCAGGTTCGAATCCTGTCCCCGCTACTAGGTAAAACGGCTCCCGGAGGCAACTCCGGGAGCCGTTTTCATTGAGGTTGTGGACGAGCGAGTCGCGATCCCGGTGAACTATCGAATCACCAACACCGACGCAGCCGATGTCTGGTCCACACCATTTCGGGCCGGCCCAGCGCGCCGACACCAGAAACGGTGAAGCCGCGATCACAGGTGGGCGCCGAACACTCGGGCTGGCACGGAACGCTGTCTTCGCCAGGTTCAATGCTGGCACGCGGCGCGCGCTTCGGCTCGTTGCATTCGCGGTGTCTCGTTTCCAGAGGAAACGAGGTCGATGAGATCCTGCCTCACCGAGAGAGATGTGCGGGTACCCGCTAAAAGCGTTGCGCCCCCATAGATTTACGTGGTGGCCGATTTGCTGCTGCCGTCGGCTGCATCGGGATTGAGGATATAGAGCCCGGCAATCGTTCGATCGTCGCGAAAGGTAACGCGAGCGACGAAATCTCCGGCCTCGAAGGTCAATGGGGTGTTGGTGATGGTGAAGTCGCCGGCGCGCACGGCATCAGTGTCTCCGTGGCTCTCGTAGGCCCCAGCCATCCCCGCAAGGTAGGCCCACGCCTCGGCGAGCCCCTCCTCGGTGAGCCCTGCGCGCATCGTCTCATCAAAGCGCTCGGTGATAGCAGGCCACCGGCCGTGAGCATGATCATCGATCACCGCCCGGGCCAACTCGATGGCATCGGGGAGCGGCCTGGTATTCATGACTTCTCCATTTCGAGGATCGATGGGCTTCCCGTATCTCTGGAAGGCGGCCTGGCGTGAGACACCAAGTACTTGGCCAATGTCCTGCCATGTCCGGCCCGCCTCTCGCGCTTGCTGCACCGCCGCAGCCATCAATGCCTCGGCTCCGTCCCGAATCTGATGCGCTGCGAGCACCAGATCGATCGGATCGTTGTCGCTGCTTAGTACTGGGGCAGCGAGGATCTGGGCGAGTTGGCGATGAAGCTGTTGGCCAGCCAGCATGAACGAACCGGACATACGTCAATCTTGGATTGACAAGATTCCAATTGTCAAGTTCTTATTGACGACCAGTGACTAGCCGTGCCCGGCAAGTCCTTGCTTGCTAGCCGAAGGCTGCTGTCCCGTTTGGATAAACGAGCTCGATCACATCTTGTCTCGCGGTGACGTTCCTCCATGGGCGCGACGACTGGTCCGGCCGGTGGCCGTCGTCGTCGACGGGCCCCACCGCAGTGCGAGCGATGCTACGAATGGACTATGGACGCTCACCGGTTGCTCGGCGAAATCGCTTACTACCTGACCGTGGTCATCACGCGGTGACGCGCCGCCCCCGGTCCGAACGCGTGGATCAGGCTCATTACGACCGGACCGGGCAGACCTATGCCCAAACCCGCCAACCTGATCCGCGCATTGCGGCCGCCATCAACCAGGCGCTAAGCGGAATCGATACGGTGGCGAACATCGGTGCCGGCACGGGTTCGTATGAACCAGCCGGGACCGTCATCGCTATCGAACCCAGCCGGGTCATGATCGCCCAACGCCCGGCTGGTGCGGCACCCGCAGTTCAGGCCATCGCCGAGCAATTACCCATTCGCTCGAGTGCTGTAGACGCCGCACTGGGCGTGCTCACAGTCCATCACTGGAGCGACCTCAACCAGGGCATCGCCGAGATGCTCCGTATCGCACGCCGCCGAGTCGTCCTGCTCACCTGGGACCACACCATCTTCAGACGGTTCTGGCTACTGCGCGACTATCTTCCTGCAGCCGCAAGGACCGACGCTGACCTTGCTGTTCGCATGTCGCAGCTCACCTCGCTGCTCGGCGATGTGACGACCATTCCGGTTCTAGTGCCACACGATTGCACTGACGGATTCGGCGGTGCCTACTGGCGTCGACCCCACGCCTACCTCGATCCAACGGTTCAAGCCGGAATGTCGTTATTCGCCATGACGCCGAAGCCTGCACTTCAACAAGGTCTAGCGCGTCTAAGTGCCGATCTTGAGAGCGGAAGATGGGATCGCGATCACAAGAACCTGCTTGGCGCCCAGCAACTCGACCTTGGTTACCGACTGCTCATCGCTCAGGTTCACTGACGTCACGGCAGCGCGCCCCAGCTGTCTCGTTTCTAAAAAAAACGAGACAGGCCCACGCGGCCCACCTTGCGGTCGCATCGCAGCAAGTCGCTCCGTCTCAGTTCTTGTCTCACACCGCGTGTCTCAGATCCTCGACAACGACATCGGCACGTTGGGTTGCAGCAGCTCGCCTGTCAGTTGGATGGGCGCTGTGAGGCTGAGCGTGTTCCGTACCGACCGAACCAAGAGTCTGCGACGCCCGCGGCGGCGGGGGAGTGAACGCATCGGACAGGAAGCCGCTGGCATTATCGCTGAGATTATTCGAAATTATCATCGCGTCAATTAATTATCATCGAGAGGGTCGTCAGGCTGCGAACCAATACAAATATGGCTGCGAGGGTCTATTTGTGGTAGGACGGTCCACTTGAGATAGCTGAGTGGTGAGTCAGAAGTAAAATTCTTCATCTGGAGTCAGCATGGCAAACGTACTGTTGACCGCCGTCTTGATTATTGACACTCATGTCGTATCCGTCGGCCGATTCCCACCGGAGACCGCTGGCGCCAGGTCATTTCCGCTGTAGAGACCTAGGACCGTCCCGGCTCCGCGGGCTAGGATGGCAGCCCAGATTACCTCCGGTGCGGCCCGGGGCGCGCAGGATTACCGCCAGATTCCTGAATATTGGCAATGGCAAACGAGTTTGCCCTATTCGCCACAAAGGGGATACGGCTGGCGCAATAAGCGATGCGCACAATATGCTCCGACCACGCCGACTGGCGAATCAATTCCACTCATTCTTCGGGAGTCTTCGTGCGAGCACGGATGCGTAAAGCAAGTGTTGCCTGCGGCGGTGCCTTGGCTGCGGTCGTTCTGGGCGTGTCTTCCGCCGCGTCGGGGTGGGCCGCCAGCACCGCTCTGGTGATCGGCGGTATCGGCACCCCGACGATGCATGACCTGGTGATGTCGCAGCTTCTCGGCGGGGCTCTGAGCGATGTGGAGCGGGAGAGCGTCGACTGGCCTGCGGAGGCCAGGCCGTACACCGGTGCCGACGACCTGACATTGGGCGCTTCGATCGACGTGGGCATCACCAACCTCAGTGCCGCGATCGACGCCGCGCTCGCGCGTCTGTCCAGAGACGAGGACGGCAACGTCATCAACGGCGAGCGGGTCACCGTGGTCGGACTGTCGGCAGGGTCGCTGGTGGTGACCGAGGTGCTGCGGCTGGCGGCCGCGGACCCCGAGGCACCCGACGAGCGGGAGATCAACTTCGTTGTCGTCGCTGATTCCAGTCGCCAGGAGATCATCGACGACGCCGAGAACTACAACCCCGTCTACGACTACACCTACCGGCCGGCGCCCGAAACGGTGTACGACACCATCGTCGTCACCGGCGAGTACGACGGGTTCGCCGACTTCCCCGACCGCTGGTGGAACCTGACCGCGGTCGCGAATGCGATGGCCGGATCGATCTTCGTCCACATTCCGACGATGTTCGCCGACCTGACCGAGGTACCCGCGGAGAACATCACCGTGGAGGTGAACTCCAAGGGCGGCAGCACCACCCACTATCTGATTCCAGCCGCGAGATTGCCGTTGGTCCAGTTGTTCCCGAGTCTCGCTCCCCGCGAGGCCGAATTGAAGGCCTCGATCGACAAGGCGTACACCCGCAACGACCCCGTTCCCTCCTGGCTGCCCAGCACCACCGCCGACGTTCCCGAGGCGGTCGAGGACACCGTCGCGACGCCCGCCGAGGACGCGCAGCCCGCTGACGAGACGCAGCCGGCTGAGGAGGAGGCTGCCGTCGCCGATGGCGAGACGACCGAATCCGATGTGACCGTTGAGGAGACGGTCGCAGGCAGCGACGACGCCGACGAGAGCTCCCGCGATGACGACGACGCTGTGAGCTCCCGCGAGGACGACGACGCCGCGAGCGAACGGGACGCCGACGACGATGCGGCCGATGCCGACACTGACCAGACGGCCGACAACGATCGCGCTGTCAAGCGGGACAAGTCGGACCGGGGCACCAAGCGCGGCAGCGATTCCGACGCGGACAAGTCCACCTCCACCGATTCCGCGGACTCGTCGGATTAGCCTTCCGCAGCTGTCATGGTGAGTTCGTACACCTGACAGCTGGAGGGTCATCGTGGCCAACGTCGTCATCGTCGTCGTCGCCGTGTTCTTCGCCGGGATGGGGATCTACGGACTCGTGTCCCCGGCCCGACTGGTCGCCCCGTTCGACATCACGGTGGAAACGGCAGGCGCGCGCTCTGAGGTCCGCGCGGTGTACGGCGGCTTCGGCCTGGCGATCGCCGCGGTGCTCGCCCTCGCCCTGGCCAGACCCGAGCTGCAGACCGGCATCGTGATCACCGTCGCGGCAGCCCTGGCCGGGATGGCATTGGGCCGGGTGGTGTCAGCAGTGGACGGCCGAACCGGCTTCTACCCCAACTGGTTCTACTTTCTCGTCGAGTGTCTCGCCGCGGCAGCGCTGTTCCTGGTCGCGTGAGGTTGCCCAACGTTCACTCAGCCGTCGGGCGCAGGCCATGTTCCCGGGCGAAGGCATCGTAGGCCACCGCGATCTCCTCGGCCGTCGCGTCGGGGTGCGCCCGCGCCACGGCGTCGACAGCTGCCCAGGTCTGGGATCCGAGAACCGTTGACGCAGCCGGTGTTCGGCCAGCGACCAGCGCCGCGGTCAGCATCGCCTCGAAGGCGCTGCGCGGGTCACCGGCCGGTACTTCGGTCACGATCTGAAGTGAATCATGGCGGTGCCGCGCCCGCTTGCCGAGCGGATGCGTCCAAGAGTTTCCCGAACGGCATGCCGACGGGCGGACACCGTACCGCTGCGCGTCACCACCGAGACAGCTGCACGGCTGACACTGCGCCGTGTCCCCTCATCCGTCCCGCCGGACCGTGCTCAAAGGTGCCGCGCTACTCGCGGCGCTGCCCGTCGTCGGATTCGGCTCCCCGCAGCGCCCGGGCCCAGCGGCCGATCCGTTCACTCTCGGCGTGGCCTCAGGGGAGCCCGCCACCGACGGCGCCGTGATCTGGACCCGGCTGGCGCCGCAGCCGTTGGCCGACGACGGCCTCGGGGGCATGCCGGCACGACCGGTGGACGTGGACTGGGAAGTGGCCGAGGACAACGCGTTCACGCGAACCGTGCAGCGGGGGACCGTCACCGCAGTGCCCGAGGCCGCACACAGCGTGCACGTCGAACTGGTCGGGCTGCGGCCCGGCGCCGAATACTTCTACCGGTTTCGCTCGAACGGCTATGTGTCGCCGGCGGGCCGCACCCGGACGACACCCGCGGTCGCTTCGCTCGACCCGCTAACGGTCTGTGTCGCATCGTGTTCGAACTACGAGCAGGGCTGGTTCACCGCCTACCGCAGGCTGGCCGAGGAGCATCCGGATCTGGTGCTGCACCTCGGCGACTACCACTACGAGTACGGGGCAGGGCGCAGCGCAGTCCGGGTGCGTGACCACGTCGGTTCCGAGACGGTGACGTTGGCGCAGTACCGGCAGCGGTATGCGCAGTACAAGACCGATCCCGACCTGCAGGCCGCCCACGCCGCCGCGCCGTGGCTGGCGGTGTTCGACGACCACGAGGTGGCCGACAACTGGGCCGGCACGGTACCGGCCAGACCGGATCCCGCGTTCGGGCACCGGCGCGCCGCGGCGCTGCAGGCGTACCACGAGAACATGCCGCTGCGCGCATCGGCACGGCCGCACAGAGCCGGCATGGCGTTGCACCGCAGGGTGCACTGGGGCAGTTTGGCGACGTTCCACATGCTCGACACCCGCCAGCACCGCACCGACCAACCGTGCGGTGACGAGTACGCCTCCGACTGTGCCGAACGGTATTCCGCCACAGCGAGTTTGACCGGCTCGGAGCAGGAGCGGTGGCTGCTGGACGGATTCGCGAGATCCCGCGCGCGATGGGATGTGCTGGGCCAGCAGGTGTTCTTCTCGCAACTGGACCTCACGCCCGGCCGGCAGCGCTCGTTCAACCCGGACGGCTGGGACGGGTACGTGGCCAATCGGGACCGGATCGTCGCCGGCATCCGCGACTCACCGGTGCGCAACGCGGTGGTGCTCACCGGCGACGTCCATTCGCACTGGGCCGCAGACGTCCACGAGCGTCCAGGTGACACCCACACACCTGTAGTGGCGACCGAACTGGTGACCAGCTCGATCAGCTCGGGCGGAGACGGCTCCGATGTGCGCGACGAGATCACATCAGTACTGCCGGAGAACCCGCACATCCGGTACTTCAACAACCGCCGGGGTTACGTGCGGATGGCTGTCACTGCCGAGCAGGTGCGCGCCGACTTCCGGATCGTGCCGTACGTGTCCCGGCCCGGCGCCGCCGTGCAGACCGGCGCGACGTTCGTCGTCGCCGACCGTGTACCGGCGATGCAACGGGTGTGAGCGCCGACGGCACCTGGACCTGGTGGAAAACAACAGAGCCGGCACCCCGTCGGGGCTGCCGGCTCTGGACAAGGAGCGTCGCCTCAGCGATGGATGCCCTCGTGCCGCTGGGCGATGGCCAGCAGCTCGTCACGAACCGTCGAATCCGGCATGGCATTGATCCGCGCGTAGAGGCGCCGCCGTTTCACGGCACGCTTGACGTCTGCGCGGAAGTTCGCGATGGACATTTCCCTCAACTCTCCTTTGGCCCCGGGTTGCGGGGCTTTGTTTGCTGCTCGCTCCACTTGGGCGAGGATCACTCGGCAAGTAGAACGTCACGATGGTCCTTGTTAATTCTGGGTAAATCAACTTTGGCGGTGTGAGTTTGGCTACAGCGGCGGGTTGGCGCAGGTGGGGAGCGTGTCCCGGTCACGGACCGCCGAGGCGGGGCGCACGGCAGGGCGACGCCGCCGGGGCGGGCACCCGTCAGTGACTAGCTTTGCTGAGTGGCCGCGGTCACACCGTTCATCCCGCGGCTCGATCGTCACCCGGGAGCGGTTCGCCAGGGCGGTCGTCACCGCTGCGAATCGTCCGACCGGCTCAGCGCCCCTTGCGTCGGGGCACCGAAAGGTACTTGTACTCCAGGAACTCGTCGATGCCGACTTTGCCGCCTTCGCGTCCCAGACCGGACTGCTTCACCCCACCGAAAGGCGCGGCGGGGTTGGACACCACCCCGGTGTTCACACCGACCATGCCGACTTCGAGACGCTCACTCAGATCCAGCGCACGGTCGATGTCTTGGGTGAACAGGTATCCGACCAGACCCCAGTCGGTGTCGTTGGCACGGTTGATCACCTCATCTTCGTCATCGAAGGGAACGATCGGAGCCACGGGTCCGAAAATCTCGGTGGTCATCAAGTCGGAATCTGCGGACACATTCGCCAGGACGGTCGGCGGATAGAAGTAACCGGGTCCCTCCGGCAACCGGCCGCCTGTCAGCGCGGTCGCGCCGCGCTGCAACGCGTCGTCGACGAGCCGTTGCACTTTCGCGCGACCGGCCGAGTCAATGAGCGGCCCCACCTCGGTTCCATCGTCCAATCCGTTGCCCACCCTCAACGCCGCCATCCGCGCCGCGAGCCGTTCGGAGAACGCAGCAGCGATGTCGCGGTGAACGTACATGCGGTTGGCTGCTGTGCACGCCTCACCCATGTTTCGCATCTTGGCCGCCATGGCACCGTCTACGGCGGTGTCGATGTCGGCGTCCGCGCAGACAATGAACGGTGCGTTCCCGCCCAGTTCCATCGACGAGCGCATCACCGTCGCGGCCGCCTGTCGCAGCAGAAGTTTGCCCACTCCGGTGGAGCCGGTGAAACTCACCTTGCGGGCCTTCCCGCTCGCCATCCAGCGCTCCACCACAGTTGCCGCATGAGTGGTGTTGACGACGTTGAGAACTCCGTCGGGGAGCCCACTTTCCTGCAGAATCGCGGCCAGCGCCAACGAGCTCAGCGGAGTCTGGGGCGCCGGCTTGAGCACCATGGTGCATCCGGCGGCGACCGCGGGGGCGATCTTGCGTGTCCCCATGGCGAGCGGGAAGTTCCACGGGGTGATGAGGACGCAGGGGCCGACGGGTTCGCGGGTCACGATGATTCGGTTCGCCCCGTCACCGGTGGTGGAGTGGTCACCGGAGATTCGGACTGCCTCCTCGGAGAACCAACGCAGGAACTCGGCAGCGTAGGCCACTTCGCTCTTGGCCTCAGCGAGCGGCTTGCCCATCTCTGACGTCATCACTTCTCCCAGCCAATCCTGCCGGGCCATCACTAAATCATAGGCGCGGCGCAAGATTTCACTGCGATGTCGCGGAGCGGTACGCGCCCAGGAAGCTTGTGCATCAGCCGCAGCCGCTAGCGCGTCGTCTCCGTCTGCCGGGCCGGCGTCGGCGACAGCTGCAAGCACTTCACCCGTGGCCGGGTTCTCCACGTCGAAGACTCTGCCTCCCAGGGCTTCACGCCAGCGCCCGCCGATCAATAGCCCGGTGGGAATCGAGGAGATTCCGGAACGGGGGGTGGTCGAGGTGGGACTGGCCGTCGGCGCGGTCATCGGTGTGGCTCCTGTCGGGTGCGGGGGTCGAGGATCTGCGCTAGGTGTAGCGAAGCGCTCGGTGCAGGATTTCCGATGAGTTGTCGGGCCTGCATGTGGCAGCTGAACCCATCGGTGAGCACGACGGCTTCCGGGTCTGCCCTCAACGCCGGCGCGAGCGCCTGCTCGGCGACGGCCATGCTGACGTCGTAGTGTTGGCGCTCGAAGCCGAAGTTGCCGGCCACGCCGCAGCACCCGGTGGCCTCGCGAACGTGTTTGATTCCGACCGACTCCAACGCCCGGCGTTGCGTTGCGGCGCCGAACACTGCGTACTCGTGACAGTGGGTCTGCACAGTGACTGAGGATGGCGGTGTGGCGCTCGGTGTCCAACCGCGGTCAGTTTCTGCACTGACCTGTTCGGCGAAGCTGCGAACGCGTCGTGCCACCCGGTGCGCGGCGGGGGTGTCGACGAGTTCGGGCAGGTCCTTACGCAGAGCTGCTGCACAACTGGGCTCAGTGACAACAATTGGACGCTTCGTCCCGTCGTCGAGAGCAGTGGCAGTGCGGACCAGCCGTTTTCGCGCCTGCCGAAGTTGACCGGTGGAGATCCAGGTCAATCCGCAACAGACGTCGGTGCGGACCTCTGCACGATGGCCGGCGTCCTCGACGACGCGAAGTGCGGCCCCGGCGACCTCAGGTCGGAATCCTTTGGTGAACGAGTCCACCACGAGCACCACGTCACTGTGCCGCGTCCGGTCGGGTTTCAGTTCATGACGGAGCTGGCGCCTAGAAGCGAAGCGCGGGAGTGGCCGCTCGGTGGTCAAGCCGCCGATGCGCAGGCCGATGGAGCACAGAGGACTCGCCAGAGCGCCGTTGACGAGCGGCGCCACCCGTGATGTCACGGCCAGCCAGCGGGGCAGCCAGCCCAGCGAGTAGTGCGCCATCGGGCGGATCCGTCCGCTGTAGTAGTGGTCGAAGAACTCGGCCTTGTATGTCGCCATGTCCACGCCGGTCGGACAGTCCGACGAACACGCCTTGCACGAAAGGCACAAGTCCAGTGCCTCGCGCACGTCCTCGGACGCCCATCCCTGCTCGACGCTGCGGGCACCGCGGACCATGTCCTGCAGCACACGGGCGCGGCCGCGAGTGGAGTCCTTCTCATCACCGGTGGCCCGGTAGCTGGGGCACATGACGCCGCTGCCATGGGCTCGGCATCGGCCCACGCCGATGCAGCGCTGGACGGCTTCGGCGAAGGCTCCATCATCGGAACTGTTCGCCTCGTGCAGAACGAACGTCGTTTGCCATCGCCGGGCGGGGATGTTCGCCAATGCCAGTTGCTGGGTCACCGGCGCCGGATCGACGATCATGCCGGGGTTCAGGACATTGGTGGGGTCGAAGAGGTGCTTGAACCTGGCGAAGGCCTCCATGATTGTCGGGGAGTACATTTCGGGCAGGAGCTGCGATCGAGCCCTGCCGTCGCCGTGTTCTCCCGACAGGGTGCCACCGTGCTTGACCACAAGGCGGGCGGCTGCGGTGAGGAAAGTCGACATCACCTTCCGGCCCTCGGACGTCCTTTGGTCGAATGTGATTCGGATGTGCATGCAGCCGGCCCCGAAATGGCCGTACATCACACCGACGAGATGAAACTGATCGAGTAGGAGCCGAAAGTCGGCAAGGTAATCGGCGAGGTCTTTCGGGGCAACCGCTGAGTCCTCCCAGCCCGGCCACGAGGTGACGGTAGACCCGTCGGGCAATTTCAGCTGCGACGAGAGCCCGGCTCCGTCCTCGCGAACGCGCCACAGTTTCTTACGCTCGGCGGGGTCGCGGACTTCGCGGCAGTCCAGCGCCCGCCCGTTGGCCCGAAGATCACCCAGGAGTTTCTTCGCTTGTGCCGCAACGACGATGTCGTCCTCTCCGTCGAGGTCGACGTACAGCCAGGCGCGCCCGGCGGGCAGCTCGGAGACCGAGTCCTGACCGCGCCGAGCCTTCATGGTCGCCACGATCCGCTCGTCGATGCCTTCGATCGCGGCGGGCGAGTACTGCAGTATCGTCATCACGTCCCGCGCGGCATCCACGATGTCGTCATACGCCACGATGAGCAGCAACGCTGACGACGGCACCTCAACCAGCCGCATGGTGGCACCCACCACGATCGCGCACGTTCCCTCGCTGCCGACGAGTGCGCGTGCGACGTTGAAGTCGTTCTCCGGTAGAAGATTCGCTAGGTGAAAGCCTGACACCTGCCGGGGTATTCGACCCAGTTCAAGACGAAACTGCGACATGTAGTCAGCGGCCAGCGTCTTCAGACCAGCAGACAACTGGTTGGCTCGCACGGCAGCGGCCTCGTCCCCGGGATCGGTGGCCCTCAGCGCGGCTTGGGTAGCGGTCAGTCGGGTACCGTCGGCGAGAACGACGTCGAGGGACACCACATGGTCGCCGGTGCGGCCGTGGCGAACGGAGTGATTGCCGCAGGCGTCGTTGCCGATTGATCCTCCGACGGTGGCCCGGCTTCTGCTCGACGGGTCCGGCGCAAAGGTCAGCACGTTGCCCGTGTCTTGCTGGACGGCGTCGGCGAGGTCGGTCAGGATGACCCCCGGCTCGACGACGGCGGCCCGGCTTGCGGCGTCGATCGACACGATTCGATTCATGTATCGCGACAGGTCGACCACGACTCCGCTGCCGATCGCGTTGCCGGCCATCGACGTTCCGCCGCCTCGTGGGGTGACGGGAACACCCGCATGATGGCATGTCGCCACGAGGCGGCTGACTTCATCGGGATCGCGGGGAAATGCGACGGCCAGCGGCGCGACGCGGTAATTCGATGCGTCGTAACTGTACTCGGCGATGCGTCTGCTGGTCGTGTCGATCTCAATCCCACTGGTAGCGAGCAGTTCGATGACCTCAACATCGTGTCGCACCGCTGTCGTCGGGCTTCGCCGCCTGGGCGAGGCGGTGTGGAACCGGCCTTCGTCGCTCAATGAAGTTCCTCGTTGAGAACAACGGCGAGACTCTCCAACATTCGGTCAGCATCGCTGATCGAGAATGGAAGTGGCGGACGGACTTTGAGAACGCTGCCTCGAGGTCCTGAAGCGGAGATCAGAACGCGTCGACGGCGCATGTGGTTGACTACCCGCAGTGCCGCTTGCCCATCTGGAGTGTTGGAGTCTCTGTCGGTCACGATGTCCACGCCGACAAACAATCCCGCACCTCTCACCTCAGCGATCTGTTCGTAACCGGCTGCCAGTTTGGAGATCTCAGACTGAATGTAGTTGCCGACATTGTCGGCGTTGCCGACGAGGCCTTCGTCGTTGATCACGTCCAAAACCGCTTGGGCGGCCGCGATGGATACCGAGTTCCCACCAAAGGTGTTGAAATATCGGATGTTGCGACCGAACTCGACAAGCAGTTCCGGACGGAAAGCTGCCGCGGCGATGGGAATGCCGTTGCCCATCGGCTTGCCGGTCGTCACGATGTCGGGAACCAAACCGTGTCGCTGAAATCCCCACCAGTGCTGGCCGGTCCGCCCGAATCCCGGTTGCACCTCGTCGGCGATGAAGAGTCCGCCAACGTTGTGGACCTCTTCGAGAATTGGCTGCAGGAATCCCGCAGGATGGGCATAGATGCCGTCGGAGGAGAAGATCATGTCGGCGATGAACGCCGCGACCCCGAAACCGTGGCGTTCCAGATCGGAGATAGCTTCTCGGATCTCACGACGCATGACGTCAGCCACGTTCTCCTCGCCGCCGTGCCGAAGACTATCGGGTGCGCTGATCGTACGCACGTGCGCTCCCAGCGGGACACCGGCGCCCAGCGACGGCGAGAATGTCGACACGTCCGAGGTGAGGCCATGGTAAGCACCGGCCGTGACGATGATCCCTTGCTTGCCGGTGTAGTACCGGGCTACCCGCATCGCGAGATCGTTGGCCTCCGAACCGGTGCAGGTGAACATGACATGCCCGATTTCGGCGGGCATGGTGCCCAGGAACTGCTCGCTGTAGCTGAGGATCGACTGTTGGATGTACCGGGTGTTGGTGTTCAACGTCGCGAGTTGTCGATGAATCGCCTCGACGACGTAGGGATGGCAATGGCCGACGCTTGCGACATTGTTGTAGACGTCGAGGTAGTCGTTGCCGTCGGCGTCGTAGAGCAGCGTGCCCGCGGCGCGGACGATTTCGACCGGGTCTTGGTAGAACAGTCGGTATCCGGGTCCGAGAAGGCGTTCCCGCGCGTCAACCTGTTCGCGGGTCCGAGGTGGCAACTCGTCGATGCGTGACTTGTCGAAACCGTTCACCATGGGGTCGGACGCCTTAGGTCTACGAGGCTTGGTCATTGTCAGTCCTTTTCTGCCGGAGACGTTGTCGCACCGGTCTTCGCCAGCAGCGCTTCAACCGTGGGTGTGGCCACCGACAGTGCGCAGCGCAGCCTGGCCCAATCGAGCGCCGAATGTGACAGTCCGTAGTTACGGCTGTCAGGATGGACGTCTGCGCGCCAGCCGAAGACCAAGGCGCGCAGAAGGAGCCGTGCAGGGGCGGCGATCGCCAGCAGCATGATGTCGCGGTCGGCCAACGGCCGCACAGACCGATACCCACGCACGATGTGCAGAGCGCTGCTCCACGGCCGCTGCTCGTCGACGCCGATCTGATTGGCCACCGCGACAGCCAGTTCGAATATCAGGGGGCTACGCACCACGTCACCGAAGTCGATGATCCCCGTCACGAACTCCTTGGAGATCGGATCGACAACGACATTGAAGGGACTGAAATCGCCGTGAATCATCTGGGTTTCGAGCGCGTGGAATCGGGGTGCGACAACGGCTTCGAACTGGTCGAATATCCACGTAGCCATAGTTACGTCGTCCCGGTCGGTGACCAACTCCAGCAGGGGCCGCAGGTGCAAGAAGTTCTTGAGGTCCCAGATGAGCAGCCGCGACTCATCCAGATGCCGAAAGTCGGTCAGTGCGGAGTCCAATCGGGCCAACATTGCACCGACACTGGCGAACTGAGCAGACGTCGGCTTCGCTTTGGCGAGAAGGACCCCTTCGAGGAAGCTCAGCACACGCAGGATACGGACATTGCCGCGGGGGTCGACGACGGCAGACTCGACCTGGCCGTGCGTGCCGCGAATCAGCCGCTGGGCCGGGATCGCCTGGGACGAGCTCTCGAGATGCAGCATGACCGCACACTGAAGGTTGACAAGCTGGGCACTCTCCGTGGTAGGAGCGATCTTGACGAGGTATTGCCCGCTGGCCGTGGCGAGATGGAATGTGTCGTCCTTCTCCGTGGGAATGCGGGTCAGCTCACCCGTCAGGTCGTACAAGCGGCGAAGTTCGGCCGCGACCTGCTGTTCGGGGAACTTCTCGGCGATCGACTCCAGCGCGCTCTCCTTGGCGATCTGCGCGAGTTCGTCCGAACCGTTGATCACGGCGCCGACGCCTGCATTAGTTCGGCCCGCGTGGAGCGACGCCTCGCTGCGACACAGCTATCGACGGGGTTCGGCATCCGTGATCTGTTTCCTTTGTGATCGCGGGACGCGCCACCGCTGGCGATGCGCGCTCCCGAGCCAACACTCGATCGGTCATCCGGGCCGCTGCCCGGTCGGAGCAACTGTAGAACATTAGGGCAGAATAGCCAAGGCGCAGCTCCGTCGCCGCGTCTTAGCCCTGCATGCTGTTTAACAGTTGTACGCTGTAGCTATGTCTGTGGCAGATCGCATCCGAATCGTCGGGCGCAGCAGTGCGCAACAGATCGCCGACGGGTTGATGGATATGATCCTCGAGGGAGAGCTGAAGCCCGGCGAGCGCATTCGGGAAAGTGTTATCGCCGATCAGCTGGGAATTTCGCGCAATACGGTTCGTGAAGCCGTGCGGCTTCTGCAGGGGACGGGGCTGGTTCGGTACGTTTTCAATCGCGGCCTGGCGGTATGGGACCCCTCCGACGAGGAAGTCCTGGACATCTATCGCGCGAGACTTCATCTAGAGACGGCTGCCGCGGCATCAGTGGGATACGACACCGACCTGACGAAGCTCGCGACCGCCATGGAAGCCCTGAAGGTGGCGATGTCGACCGAGGATCCGCGCACGATCGTGGAGAAAGACCTGGACATTCACCGCGCGATCGTGGGGTTGATGAATAGTCCACGGCTGAACAAGTTCTATGACGAGCTACTTGGCGATCTCCGATACTTCCTTCTCATTCTGTCCTTGGATCACCACGAGTACGAGAGCGACTCGACTCTCGAAGAGGAACATCAGCGGATTGTGACAGCCTTCGCTTCCCGTGACCCCGAGCTGGCGCGCACCACAATCGCCGAGATCATCACGGAGAACCGCGACAAGGTGCGCAAGATCCTGGCCATTCGTTCGGCCGGCTGACCACGCCCATCCCGGCAGTCAGCACTCACTGAAGTCACATGACTTCGCTGTTCGCAGAACGCATCTCGGAGGAGCTGAGTGCACCCGCCGGGGGTATGCGGTAGGTCGCGCGACAAAACCGGCACGGCCGGTATTCACTCTCGGGGGTCCGCATCTGGCGAAAGCTTCACGCTGTTGTCTTGCACACCCCGTCCGCCTGTGCTTAAGTCAATAGCGCAACTGTTCAACACTAGGACACGGCCGGTTATTCAGGTCGTCGGAGCCAGTTTGGAGACATCTCACATGGCGGACGGCCATCTCATGTACGTTGCGGGCGAGCATGTTCCCGCCGCGAGCGGCGCGACCGAAGCGGTCATCAACCCTGCCACCAACGAGCAGATCGCGACCGTTCCCCTCGGCGACGCGACCGACGTGGATCGCGCAGTAGCCGCGGCGGAGGAGGCGTTCGATGACTGGGCGGCCACCACCCCCGGTAGGCGGGCCGAATTGCTGCTGAAGCTCGCCGATCGGCTGGAAGCTCATGCCGAGGAGTTCGCCCAACTAGAGTCGCAGAACGTCGGCAAGCCCGTCGCGGTGGCGCGCGACGAGGTTCCTTTCGGAGTGGACAACATGCGCTTCTTCGCCGGCGCCGCCCGCGTGCTGGAGGGCCGTGCCGCCGGCGAATACTCTGCCACCCACACCAGCATCATCCGTCGAGACCCGCTCGGCGTCGTGGGCAGCGTTGCACCGTGGAATTTCCCCCTCGTCATGGCGATCTGGAAGATCTGCCCGGCGCTGATGACCGGAAATACGTTGGTGCTCAAGCCAAGCGAGCAGACGCCACTGTCCACACTGCGGTTGGCCGAACTCGCGGCGGATCTCTTCCCACCCGGCGTCTTGAATGTTGTCACCGGCCATGGCGACACCGTCGGCGCGGCTTTGACCTCGCACCCACGGGTGCGGATGAGCTCGCTGACCGGCGACACCGCAACCGGCAAGGTGGTCGCCCGCGCCGGCGCCGATAATCTCAAGCGTCTGCATCTCGAATTGGGCGGTAAAGCACCGGTATTGGTGTTTGATGACTGCGATGCAGAACTAGCCATAACCAAGATCTGCGAAGGCGGGTACGGGAACTCCGGCCAGGACTGCATGGCTGCCTCCCGGGTGTACATCGCCGATGGAATCTACGACGAATTCGTCACCGAACTCACCCGAGCCGTATCGAAGGTCGCCATGGGCCAGCCCGAACTCGAGTCCACCGAGATGGGCCCGGTGATCTCCGAACGCCAGCGCGACCGCGTAGCGGGCTTCGTGGACCGTGCGACCGCCACCGGACCGGCCACGCTCGCCGTCGGCGGACTCGGTACCGGACCCGGCTTCTGGTACAAGCCTTCGCTGGTCATCGACGCCGCCCAAGACTCCGAGATCGTGCAGAAGGAAGTCTTCGGCCCAGTCGTCACCACCACCCGATTCAGTGACGAGGTACAGGCCTTTGCCTGGGCCAACGATGTCGAATACGGCTTGGCGGCATCAGTGTTCACGAAGGACGTCGGCCGCGCGATGCGTGCCGCCCGCAAACTCCAGTTCGGCACGGTGTGGATCAATGACCACCTTCCGATCGTGTCGGAAATGCCGCACGGGGGATTCAAGCAGTCCGGCCACGGCAACGACATGTCGATCTACTCCGTCGAGGAGTACACAGAAATCAAGCACATCATGATCAACCTCGAGTCTTGATCGCAGAACCGGTCTCACAACACTTCTGGAGCCATTTGATGACTGCCCCCAACCGCGCCGTAGTAGCGGTCAATCTGTTCTCGATGCTGCCCGGCGTGGACCCTGCCGACTTCGAACGCTTCTCCACCGAGGTCGACCGGCCGACGTGCCTGGCCCACAACGACATCGTTCGGCGGTTCGAAGCGTTTCGGGTCGACGAGGCACCCGATGGAGCTCCCGCGGACATCCTCGAAGTCATGGAGGTCAATGACTGGGCAGCATGGGAACGGCTGCGAGACACCCACCCCACCATGAAGCCCGTCACCGACGGCTTCAACGAACTCGTCGATCCCGCCACTGTTCGCACCTACTTCGCCCACGTCATTCCGGGAGAACTTCAATGAGCAACACCACCTACGACGCAATCATCATCGGTGCCGGGCACAACGGCCTGATCGCTGCCGGATACCTGGCCCGAGCGGGTAAGAAGGTTCTCGTCGTCGAGGCTCGCGACGTCGTCGGCGGTGCGTGCACCAGCGAAGAACTGATTCCCGGTGCCACCTGGTCGTCATGTGCATTCATCGCCAGCCTGCTACGACCCGAGATCATCACCGACCTGGAACTCGAACGGTACGGCCTGGAGATGTACCAGACCGATGCCAACGAAGTCAGCATCTTTCCCGACGGCAGCCATCTGTTCGTGTGGAAGGACATGGACAAGACGCTCAAGGAGATCGAGAAGTTCTCCAAGAGTGACGCCGGTGCGTTCCTGGACTTCGGCCTGCGGGTGAAAAGGTTTGCCTCCATCCTCACGCCGTTCCTGATGTCCCCTGCGCCGAGCCGTTCGCAGGTGCTGGCCGCGTTCGAGGCGGCCGGCGCTGAAGATCTGTTCAATGAAATGGTTCTGCTCTCCACCAAAGACCTGTTGGACCGATACTTCGAGAACGAGCACATCAAGGGCCTTTTCACTTTTTTCGGGATGATCTCGGTCTGGGGCGGGCCGTCGACACCGGGCACCGGGTACGTCTACGGGCACCACTCCGTCGGCGAGTTCAAGGGCACGCTCGGGCAATGGGGCTTCGTTAAGGGAGGCATGGGCGGTATCACCCAGGCGATGGCCCGTAGCGCAGAGGCCCACGGCGCTGAGATCCGGCTCAGTTCGCCAGTCGAGCAGGTGGTGGTCGCCAAGGGGCAAGCGTCCGGTGTGAGGCTGGCCAACGGTGAGATCATCTCCGCGCGAACGGTTGTCTCCAACGCTGACCCGCAGCGCTCCATGCTGCAGCTACTGCCGGTGGGCGCCATCGATGCCAAGCTCACACAAAAACTTGAGGACTACGACGTCCGCGGCTCGATGGCTCGCATCCACCTCCTGATCGACGAACTGCCCGACTACATCGGATTCCCTGCCGGCGTGCAGGGCCCACAACACCAGGCGCAGGCGATCATGGGCGCCTCCATCGAGAACTTCGAGCGCGCTTGGGAGGCGGAGCGCCGCGGGGAGATCCCCGACGACTTCGTCATCGAAGCCGTCATCCAGTCCACGCACGATCCTTCTTTGGCGCCCACCGGCAAACACACCATGACCCTTGGCGTGCAACAGCTTCCGTTTGAACTCAAGGGGACCGACTGGGACGCCATCCGCGACGACTGGGCCGACAAGGTGCTCGAAGTGCTCTTCCGTTATGCGCCCAACCTGCGCGAACATATCCAGGAGCGAGTCATCATCACCCCCAAAGACCTCGAGCGTGACTACGGCCTGACCGGGGGCAACATTTTTCACGGATCGATGTTCTTCGACCAGCTATTCAACAATCGACCGACCCCAGAGTTGGCCGACTACCGCACCACAGTTGGCAACTACTACCTGTGTGGCTCGGGCACCCACCCCGGCGGCGGTGTGATGGGGGCCAACGGCCATAACGCGGCTCAGGTCGTCATCGCCGACCTCAATGGCACGCCTGCCCCGACTGCAGAACGCGTCGGGCCGCCATCGAAAGCCGGTGTCATCGACCGAGCCATGGAAACAGTAATGGACACCAAGGTCGGCAAGAAGCTCGGATACACCGTTGCGACCAGTCCCGCACTACGCAAGGTCGTCAAATTCGCTGCCCGTAGCAAAACCACCCGTTAACTCAAGGCAAAGGACCCGCCATGCTTGATCAGGATCGCCCTCAACCGCAGGCAACCGCCAAAGACTCGCCCGATGGCTCAGCAAGCCTGGCGCGCAACCAGGTTGGTGTGCTCGGCATCGTTTTCTTCGTCGTCGCCGCAGCATCCCCACTGACGGTGGTCGTGGCACTGTTCCCGGTGATCATCGGGTCGGGAAACGGTGTCGGCATCGCCGGCGCGTTCGTGCTGGTAGCGATGGTCCTCACCGTCTTCGCGGTGGGCTACGTCGCGATGAGTAAGCACATCACCAACGCCGGAGCCTTTTACGCCTTCATCACCCGGGGCCTCGGTAGACCGATGGGCCTGGGCTCAGCTTCGCTGGCGATCTTCGGCTATAACGCCATCCAACTCGGTGTGATCGGCGGATTCGGTTACTACGCATCCGAATTTGTCAGCAGGCACACCGGAGTTGTCATCCCGTGGTGGGTGTTCTCGTTCCTGGTCATGGGCGCATCGCTGTTCCTGGGGATTCGGCAAATCCATGTCGGTACCCGAGTGCTCGCCGTACTGCTCACGTTGGAGACCGGCATAATTGCACTGCTCAACATCGGCATCCTGTTCAATTCACCGACTCCGATCAGTGACTTCTCGTTACAGCCGCTCCTCCCTTCTGCCGTCTTCGCAGGCGCGCTGGGTGTCGCGCTGATGTTCGCGCACGCCTCGTTCATCGGATTCGAGGGCACCGCCATCTACGGGGAGGAGGCGAAAGACCCCAAACGCACCGTGCCCAGGGCCACATACGGCTCGGTGATCTTCATGGGGGCGTTCTACTCCATCACCGCATTTCTGATTGTCAACGCCGTCGGCGTGGACAATGCCGTCGGCCTCGCCGAGACCGAGGGGGGCAACCTGGTTTTCGCTGTCAGCGACAGTGTGCTTGGCAGCGTCGGCACCGAAGCATTTCAGCTGCTGATCATCACAGCCCTGTTCGCTGCCATTCTCACCTTCCACAACAACGTCGCCAGGTATCTCTTCTCGCTGGGCCGCCAGGGCGTCCTCTGGTCCCGTCTGGGCACCACCCACCCAACCCGCCGGTCGCCGGCGATTGCGTGCTACGTCCAGATCGGAATGGTCGCCGTGGTGGTGGCGATCTTCGCTGCCTTCGGCCTCGACCCCTACGCCACTCTGTTCACCTGGTGGACCGGCGTCGGTGCAGCAGCCATCATCCTGCTGCAGACCCTCGCCAGCGTCGCGATCTTCGTGTTCTTCCGCCGCTCCAATGTGGACAAGCGACCCTGGAACACCTTCATCGCACCTCTGCTCGGTATCGCCGGTCTACTGCCGTTCCTCTGGTACGCAGTAACGGGAATGGACGTGCTGCTCGGTGGCGGCGGCTGGCTACAGATCTCCTTCACCGTGATGCTGTTCGCCTCGCTGGCCGTGGGCGTCATCGGCGCATACATCATCAAAGCCAGGTCGCCGCAACGGTATGAGCAGCTGAACTCGACACTAGGCGACCGCGTCTAGACGACTCGAATGGTGAGCCCGGCGGGTGCTGCGGCACTCGCCGGGTTCACCTTTTGGTCGGTAGATCTCCCTACGCCGGCCGCTGCGACGTAGACCCCTGCGGCACTGGTCAATCCGGCCGGGAGGGCGGCGGCGGGCCAGGTCGCGGGAGCGGGGGCCGGGGATGTCGGTGCGGACCCGTCGCGTCTGCCGCAGCTCGGGACCTCCGACCGGAGTGGCTGTCATGCCGCGAGCCTAAGGACACCGACCCGATCGGCTCAGGTCCACAGTGGACAACGTTCCCGGTGCAGATGTCCAGACCGGCGATTGTCTCGATCGGGTTCGGCCAACAGTCTGGTCCGTTGAACGCGGGACCGTGGTGATTCGGGACCGTAGTGTTGAAGCCGAGCGCGAGACCGAAACAGACCTGGCCCGCGGGGCCAGGAGACCAAGGAGTGGACACGATGAGCACATCTGCGTACGCGGTGGTCGACCCGTCGACAGGCGAGCTGATCCGGGAGTACCCGACTGCGACCGACGAGCAGGTCGAGCAGGCTGTCGCAGCGGCGGCGAAGGCCTTCAAGGAATGGTCCCGTGGGTCGACGGTGGCCGAGCGCGCCGCTCTGCTCCGCAAGGTCGCCGAACTGCACACCCAGCGCAAGAGTGAGCTGGCCAAGATCATCCAGCGCGAGATGGGCAAGCCGCTGGATCAGTCCGAAGGCGAGGTCGACTTCAGCGCTGCGATCTACGAGTACTACGCCGACAACGCCGAGAAGTTCCTGTCCGACGAGCCGATCGAGCTGCTCGAAGGCGAAGGCTCCGCGCTGATCCGCCGCAGCGCGGTCGGGGTACTGCTCGGGATCATGCCGTGGAACTACCCGTACTACCAGGTCGCCCGGTTCGCGGGCCCGAACCTGGTGCTGGGGAACACCATTGTGCTCAAGCATGCCCCGCAGTGTCCCGAGTCGGCGGCGGCGTTGCAGCAGATCTTCCTCGACGCCGGCTACCCGGAGGGCGCCTACGTCAACGTCTACGCCACCAACGAGCAGATCGCCGAGGTGATCGCCGACCCACGCGTGCAAGGGGTTTCGCTGACGGGATCGGAGCGCGCCGGTGCCGCCGTCGCGGAGATCGCGGGCCGCAACCTGAAGAAGGTGGTGCTGGAACTCGGCGGCTCGGATCCGTTCATCCTACTCAGCACCGACGACCTGGACTCGGCGGTGGAGGCGGCGATCGACGGACGCTTCGAGAACACCGGGCAGGCCTGCAACGCCGCCAAGCGGATCATCGTCGCCGACGACGTCTACGACGAGTTCCTGGACAAGTTCACCAAAAAGGTGCTCGGAAAGGCAGACGGCCTGGCCCCGCTGTCGTCGGTGGCCGCCGCCGAGCGGCTCGACGAGCAGGTCAAGCGCGCCGTGGACGACGGCGCGACGCTGGTGTCGGAGGGCGCGCGCAACGGCGCCTTCTACCCGCCCGGCGTGCTGACCGGCGTCTCGCCGGATTCGCCGAGCTACCGCGAGGAGCTCTTCGGCCCCGTCGCCACCGTGTTCAAGGCGACCTCCGAGGAGCAGGCGGTGGAGATCGCGAACGACACCCCGTTCGGGTTGGGGTCCTACGTCTTCACCACCGACGACGAGCAGGCCCGCCGGGTCGCCGACAGGATCGAGGCCGGCATGGTCTTCGTCAACGCCGTCGGGGCCGAAGGCGCCGAGCTTCCGTTCGGCGGCGTCAAGCGGTCAGGCTTCGGTAGAGAGCTCGGACGCTTCGGCATCGACGAGTTCGTCAACAAGAAGCTGATCCGCATCAGCTGAACGAGGTGTGGGTTGTAACCTCACACCATGGAAGTACTACGTGACGTAGTTGTACTGCTGCACCTCGTCGGCTTCGCGGTGACGTTCGGCGCCTGGGTGGCCGAAGCCGCGGCCCGTCGGTTCCGCACCACCCGGGTGATGGACTACGGGTTGCTGCTGTCGCTGCTCACCGGGCTGGCGCTGGCCGCACCGTGGCCGGCGGGAATCGAACTGAACTACCCCAAGATCGGGGTCAAGCTGGTGCTCCTGGTGGTCCTCGGCGGACTGCTGGGGATGGGCAACGCGCGGCAACGCCGCACCGGGGACGCAGTGCCGCGCCCGATCTTCGTCGGTGTCGGGGTGCTGGCGTTCCTGGCGACGGCGATCGCAGTCCTCTGGTGACGGGGCCGGCTACTGCTCGCCGAGGCCGATCAACTCGGTGACGTGGTGGTCGCGGCCGGCGGTATAACCACCGTCCACGGCGATGGCCTGGCCGCTGACGAAGCTGGCGTCGGCCGACAGCAGGAACGCCGCCACGGCGGCGACCTCCTCCGGGCGGCCGAACCGGCGCAGCTTGTGCTCGTGGCGTAGCCCCTCACGCGGCACGTCCATGCCGGGAAGCCCCATGACGGAGTCGAACAACGGGGTCCGGATGAAGCCCGGGCAGATGGCGTTGGCGCGGATGCCACTGGGGCCGTAGTCGATTGCGGCGTTCTTGGTCAGCAGCACCACCCCGCCCTTGGACGCGTTGTATGCGCTGCCGCCGGCCGTCCCCTCGAGGCCTTCGACGCTGGACAGTGTCACGATCGCGCCGCGTTCCCCGTCCACCCGGTCTTGGGTCGTCATCTGGGCCAGCGCGGCGCGCATCACCACAAACGTGCCCTTGAGGTTGACGTCGACGACACGATCCCATTCCTCGTCGGGCAGCAGGTGGATCGGGCCGCCCCCGCCCACTCCCGCCGAATGGACCACGCCGTCGAGCCGTCCCGCGGCGTCGACCACCGCGGCGACGGCGCGCTGCATCGCCCCGGCGTCGAGCACATCGGCGCGCTGATAGCCGAACCCGTTCGAAAGTCCCTCCGGCGCCTCGGGATTGAGATCCACCCCGATCACCGTGGCGCCCTCGTCGAGCAGCGTCCTGACAGTGGCCTCGCCGATGCCCGATGCCGCGCCGGTCACCAGAACGCCTTTGCCCGCAAGCCTGTGCATCGGCACAGTATTGTCTACCTCGCGGCTGGCGAGCGCGCGCTGTTGTCCGCGACTCGCCGCGCCAAGGCGGGCAGACACGCGCGCTCGACGGGCGAGGCACCTTCTACGATCCGAGGATGACGACCACGCCCTCGAAGCCGGAACCCTTCCTCACCGACGGGCACGGCGGCGTCCGGATCGCCGCCGACCGGCAGGGCGCCCCCGGTGCCCGGGCAGTCGTATTCCTGCACGGAGGCGGACAGACCCGCCGTTCGTGGAGTAGGGCGGCCACGACGGTGGCGGACCGTGGCTGGCAGGCCGTCACCGTCGACATGCGGGGTCACGGCGAATCGGAGTGGTCATCCGACGGCGATTACCGGGTGTCCAGCTTCGCTGCCGACGTGCGGGAGATCCTGTCTCAGTTGCCCCCGCGACCGGTGCTGGTCGGCGCCTCGCTGGGCGGGCTCACATCGATGCTGCTGGCCGGCGAGCTTGCCCGCGGCATCGCCGGCGCGGTGGTGCTCGTCGACATCGTCCCTGACATGGACCCGATCGGTGCCGAACGGATCCACGCCTTCATGGCCGACAAGGTCGTCGACGGGTTCGGCTCACTCGACGAGGTCGCCGACGTGATCGCCGAGTTCAACCCGCACCGACCGCGACCCGCCGACCTGGACGGCTTGCGCAACAACCTGCGCCGTAGGGGAGATCGCTGGTACTGGCACTGGGACCCGCAGTTCATCGACGGCACCGCCACCCGGCCGCCGCTCGAGGTGGCCGACACCGACCGACTGCACGCCGCCGTCGCCGCGATCCTCGCCGACGACGTGCCCATGCTGTTGGTGCGCGGGCAGGTCAGCGATCTGGTCAGCCGGGAGCGCGCCACGGCCTTCCTCGAGCGCTTCCCACAGATCGAGTTCGTCGACGTCGAGGGCGCCGGGCACATGGTGGCCGGCGACCGTAACGATCTGTTCGCAGACGCCGTCCTCGGCTTCCTCGACCGCCACGACTCCGAAGGCTGATCATCCACAGATCGCCATATGTATGGTGTGGTGCATGCCACACGTCACAGGTGCCGCGGTGCGCGATCCGGAGCTGGCACGGCTGACCGGTCTGCCCTTCGACGACCCCGACGAGGTGATCCGCGCAGCGATCGCCGAGGCCAGTGTGCCCGCGCTGCTGATGTCAATGGTGCACATGACCGGAGACCTCGCGATCCTCGACGAGCTGCCGGGCCCGTACATGCTCATCGCGATGGACCTGCAGGGCGCGATGAGCGAACCGGACAAACAGGTGGTGCGCGACCGGGCATTCGAGGTCGCCCGTGACTACCGCGACCGGGGATGCCCGCCACCGTTCATCCCCGACGAGCACCAGCTGCGGGTGATGCTCGACGTGATGTCCGCCGGGCAGGTCACCGAGGAGTTCGTCGACTACATCGCCGCCGACCTGCGGTTCACCGACAAGGACCAGGCCGGGCCGGTGCTCTCCTCGACCGCAGAGCAACGCGCCGGCTTCCCGGTGGTCGTCATCGGCTGCGGGGAGTCGGGGCTGCTGGCGGGCATCAAGCTCAAACAGGCCGGCATCCCGTTCACGATCATCGACAAGCAGTCCGGGGTGGGCGGCACATGGCTGGCCAACCGCTATCCGGGATGTCGTGTCGACATCGCCAGCCAGTACTACACGTATTCGTTCGAGCCGATCGACCACTGGCAGCACCACTACGCCACCCAGCCCGAGATCCTGCAGTACCTGGGCGACGTGATGGATCGATACCAGATCGGCGAGCACATCCGGTTCGAGACCGAGGTGATCGGCGCCGCGTGGGACGAGGCGACCTCGACATGGCAGGTGCAGATCAGGGACGCCGCCGGTGTCTGCGAGACGCTCACCGCCCGGGGGCTGATCTGCGCTGTCGGCCAGTTCAGCAACCCGGTGATCCCGGACATCAAGGGCGCCAAGGGCTTCGACTGTCCCTCATTTCACACCGCCGACTGGGACGACAGCGTCGACCTCGCCGGCAAGCGGGTGGCTGTCATCGGTGCCGGCGCCAGTGGATTCCAGTTGGTCCCCGCGATCGCCGAGACCACCGCACACGTCGACGTCTACCAGCGCACCGCGCAGTGGATGGCGCCCAACGTCAACTATCACGCACCCGTCGGTGACGGCGCCCGGTGGGCCACAAGGCATCTGCCGTACTACGGCAGATGGCTGCGGTTCGTGACATGGTGGCCGATCGCCGACGCGCTCAACGAGCAGATCACCATCGACCCGGAGTGGGACAACGGCGGGCTGTCGGTCAGCGCGGGCAACCACACGATCCGGGAGGTGTTCGTCGCGTGGATGCAGGCGTTCACCACCGATGAGGAACTGCTGGCCAAAGTCACGCCGAAGTACCCGCCGATGGGCAAGCGCACCCTGCAGGACGACGGGACCTGGCTGACCACGCTGCAGCGCGACGACGTCGAACTGATCACCGACGGCGTCGCCGAGATCACCCCGGACGGGGTCACCGACGGCGCCGGTGTGCACCGGCCCGCCGATGTGTTGTTGTGGGCCACCGGTTTCGATGTCAACCACCAACTCGGGCCCGTCGACATCCGCGGGGTGGGCGGCGTCGGACTGAACGACGCGTGGGGTGACGCCGCCTATGCCTACCTCGGTATCACGGTCAACGACTTCCCGAACTTCTTCTGCATGTTCGGCCCAGGCACCAACGCCGTCAACGGCGCAAGCCTGATCTACAACTCCGAATGCCAGATGCGGTACATCCTCGGGTGCATCGACATGGTGCTGACCTCGGGCGCCGCATCGGCGATGCCCAGGGCCGAGGTGTGCACCGATTACGACCGGCGCAGCCAGGCGCGCCTGAAAACCATGGTGTACTCGCACCCCGCCGTCACGAGCAGCTATTACAAGAACTCGGCCGGTGAACTGCCGACGCTGTTCGCGTGGCGCATCGTCGATTACTGGAAGTGGACACATCGCCCGAACCCGGACGACTACGAACTCGACAAGCCTTGACACCAGGAGGATTGATGACAGGACGGTTGGCCGGAAAGGTCGCCCTGATCAGCGGGGGCGCCCGGGGGATGGGCGCGTCGCATGCCCGTGAGATGGTGGCCCAGGGCGCGAAGGTGGTCTGCGGCGACATCTTGGACGGCGACGGCGAGTTGGTGGCCAAGGAACTCGGCGAGGATGCGCGCTACGTGCATCTCGACGTCACCCGCACCGAGGACTGGCAGGCCGCGGTCGCCCACACCGTCACCGAGTTCGGCGGGCTGGACGTGCTGGTGAACAACGCCGGCATCCTCAACATCGGCACCGTCGAGGATTTTGAGCTCTCGGAGTGGCATCGCATCCTCGACATCAACCTCACCGGTGTCTTCCTGGGCATCCGCGCCGTGACGCCGACGATGAAAGACGCCGGACACGGATCGATCATCAACATCTCGTCGATCGAAGGCATGGCCGGCACGATCGCCAGCCACGGCTACACTGCGACGAAGTTCGCGGTCCGCGGCCTGACCAAGTCAGTCGCTCTGGAGTTGGGACAGTTCGGGATTCGGGTGAATTCGGTGCACCCGGGTCTGGTGAAGACCCCGATGGCCGACTGGGTGCCCGAGGACATCTTCTCCAGCGCGCTGGGGCGGATCGCCCAGCCCAGGGAGGTCAGCAACATGGTGGTCTATCTGGCCAGCGACGAGTCGAGTTTCTCGACCGGTTCGGAGTTCGTCGTCGACGGCGGGGTGCTGGCCGGTCTGGCCCACAAGGACTTCTCCGCCGTCGACGTCGAGCAGCAACCCGACTGGATCACTTAGAGCGTGTTGCTGCGGGCCCGGTCCATCCGCCGGCCCAATTCCGCGCGGGAGCCGATGCCGAGCTTGCGGTAGATCTTCGTGAGGTTGTGTTCGACGGTCTTGGTGCTGATGAACATCGACGCGGCGATGTCCTTGTTGGTGGCGCCGGAGGCCGCCATCTCGGCGACCTGTTGCTCTGACGGGGTCAGCTGGCTGAGGTCGTCATTGGGCGTCACCACGGCGCGGGCCAGTTCGGCTTGGGCCCGTCGCGCCCACAACGGTGTGCCCAGCTGCTCGAACTGCTGCAGCGCCTCGGTCAGATTGGCTGCCGCCGTGTGCTTCTGACGCAGCCGGCGCTGCAGTTGGCCCAGGATCAGCTGGGTCCGGGCCCGTTCGAACGGCATCGGCAGGCCCTCGTGTTCGGCCATGGCCTGATGCGCCATCGTCTCGGCCGCGGTGACGTCTCCGTGCGCGGCCAGCAGCATCGCCCGGCAACGCGCTCCCACCGCCTTCATCCAGGTCCGTCCGTGCTCGAGGCCGTTGTGCTCGAGTGCGGCGGTGAGGAACTCGGCGTCGTCGAGCCGGCCCACACCGACCATCGCCTCGATCACGTCGGGCAGATGCCAGGCGTACATCAGCTCGGTGACCGGCGGGCGGCCGGTGGACAGAAACGTGCTGTCCAGCGCATCGAGCGCCTCGCGGTGATTGCCCAGCGATTCCTCCAGGAAGCACAGCGTCATCCCCGGCCAGTCGGCGACGTGCGATGAGCTGCGGTTCTTCATCGCGACCAGGACCCATCGGGCATCGGCACGAGCCTCGTCGACCCGGCCGGCGTACGCCGCCACGGCCGCTCGCACCGTCATCGGGATGATCAGCACGTCGTCGCCACCGAGTTGTTCGGCCCGTTCGACGGCTTCGGCGGCCTCCGCGGCGGCCTCGGCGAGCTGTCCGCGCCACACATGGTTGATCGCCAGGAAACCGGCGATGGCCATCATGTCGCTCTCGGCGCCCCGCTCGATGCAGATCTCCCGTGCCGCCGTCAGCTCCCGGTGGGCCTGCTCGAGCCGACCGGTCCAGGACAACGCGAGTGCGTGGACGAACGGCGCCCGGAAGATGATCGGGACGTCGAGGGTGCTGTCGTAGAGCTCACGGGCCCGATCCAATGCGGCGTGGTCCAGGCCGCGTCCGCACTGGAAGTTCACATGGACCGACCAGGACAGCGCGGCACTGGTCAGCCCCGGAATCCCGAGCTCCTCGGCGAGCTTGACGGCATCGCGGACATGCCTGCGGGCATCGTCGAGCTCGCCGGAGCTGTTGAGCGCGAAGGACAATCGCAGCAATACCGTCACGGTGATGGCCGGGTTGCCCACGGCGTCGTCGAGCGCCTTACGGAGCAGCTCGACAGCGCTGTCGTGCTCGTTCTGGTACATCCGGACCATCGCGAGCTGGCTGAACGCCATCGCCCGCAGAATCCCCGGCTCCATCGTCTCCGCGGCGGCGCTGACGATCGCTCCCGCCTGCGCGGTGTCACCGGCCAGGAAGTGGTTCTCCGCGGCTTTGATGCGCCGCAGCGGGTTGTCGCCGCCCAGCCCGATCGCCAGGTCGACCAGTTCGGCGGCAGCGGCAGGAGCACCCCGGGCCCGTGCCGCGTCGGCGGCCCGGTCGAGGGCGGTGAAGATCTCGTCGTCGGCATTCGCCGCGCCGAGCGCCAGGTGCCGGGCCTTGAGCTCCGGCTGGGTCTCCACAGCGCTCAGTCTGCGGTGCATGGCCCGCCGCACGGTCGGCCCGGCGTCGGCGTAGACGCCGCTGGCCAACAGGGGATGGGTGAAGCGGACCCGGTTCCCTTCCAGCGTGACGATGCCGTCGGCTTCGATCTGTTCGACCAGCCGGACCAGTTCCGCGGTGCTGATGCCGTTCGCATCGGCCAACAGCTCGACGGTGGGTTCGGCCACGCAGGCCACGCTGAGCAGCAGCGACCGGACCTCATCGTCGAGCAGGCCGATCCGGTGGCGGACCACCTCGGCCAGGGTGGCGGGCAGCGGCTGGTCGGCAGCGGCCGGCCCGTCGCCGATCGCGCGGGCCAGTTCGATCGCGAAAAACGGATTGCCGCCGGAGATCTCGGCGATCCGGAGCACTGTCGGGCGGGAGAACGTCCGGCCGAGCCGTTCGGAGAGCACGCCGTGCAGCTGCCGGATGGTCAAGGGGCGCACCGTGACACGGTGGAGGCCGTCCGGACGATCCAGGTGCATCCAGCCGGCGGCGGTGCCTTCGCCCGGTTCGCACCGCTCGGTGATCAGAACGCCGAACGCTCCCTTGAGTCGGCGTACGGCGAACTCGATCGCGGCGCGGCTGGAGCCGTCCAGCCACTGAGCGTCGTCGATCGCGACGAGCACCGGCGCGCCGTCGGCCAGCGTGTGCAACACGTTGAGGAATCCCGCGGCCACCACGCGCTGATCGGTCGCGGGCCCGTCGGCCCCCGCACGCAGCAGGACCCGGTCCAACGCCAACAACTGCAGCGACGGCAGCCGCGCGAAGCGCGCCGGTTCGAGGTCGCCGAGCAGGTCCGCCAGCGCCGCGAACGCCATCACCGATTCCGCCTGGCCGACGCGCGCCGTCAACACCCGGAATCCGCGGTCGCGGGCCTGCTCCAGCAGCGACATCCACAGCGTGGTTTTGCCGATCCCGGCCTGGCCCTCGATGACCAGCCCGGTGGGCCGTGACGTTGCGGCAGCAAGGAATCCAGCAACCTGCCGATCCTCGACCGATGACCCGCTAGCGCTGGACATGGGGTCCATCATCGCAGTGGGCAAAGACAAGCGCATGACTTCGGGCGGTTCCGTGGGTCCGCGGTCACCGCAGCACCACGACGACCTTGCCTTTCGCGGTCCGGTCCTCCAGCGAGGCGATCGCCTCGGCGGCCCGCTCGAGCGGATACACCACCGGCTCCGGCGCGGACACGGCGCCCGAGGCCAGCAGCGGCTCCAACTCCGCCCACTGCTCCTGCAGGTAACCGGGATGGCTCAGCGTCCACGCTCCCCAGCCGACACCGACGGCGTCGACGTTGTTGAGCAGCAGCCGGTTCACCTTGATCGTGGGGATCTCCCCGCCGGTGAACCCGACGACGAGCAATCGTCCGCCGGGAGCCAGCGAACGCAGCGAGTCGGTGAACCGGTCCCCGCCCACCGGGTCGACGACGATGTCCACCCCGCGCCCGCCGGTGAGTTCCTTGACGGCGTCCTTGAAACCGTCGGCCAGCACCACGTCGGTTGCCCCCGCCGCGCGGGCGACATCGACCTTGTCCTCGTTGCTGACCACGGCGATCACCCGGGACGCGCCGAACGGGGGCGCCAGTCGCAGGGTGGAGGTGCCGATACCGCCGGCGGCGCCGTGTACGAGCACGGTCTCACCGTCGCGGAGTCTGCCGCGGGTGCGCAGCGCGAAGTGCACCGTCAGGTCGTTGAACAGCAGCCCGGCGCCCGCCTCGAACGACACCGAGTCCGGCAGTTTGAACAACCTTTCCGGTTGCAGCGCAACGACTTCGGCCATCGCGCCGAAGAGCATCGTCAGACCGGCCACCCGGTCGCCCGGCGCCACGGGTGCGCCATCGGGTGCGCTGCGCACCACCCCGGCGATCTCGGCTCCGGGGGTGTAGGGCAACGGCGGCTTGTACTGATAGAGCCCGCGGGACTGCAGTGCGTCGGGAAACGCCACCCCCGCGGCGTGGACGTCGACGATGACCGTGTCGTCCCCGGCGGCGGTTGCGGCGGGTTCGTCGATCTCCACCACCTTGGCGGCCTGCGGTCCCTCGAGTTCGGCGATCTGAATGGCGCGCATCAGACCATTTAACTGCACCGTCGCCGGCCACCCCGGCCGGTACAGTCACCTCACCGGCAAAGTCGCCGGATCCAGGGAGTGCACAGGGAGCGCGGATGGCACGAGGCGGTAGCGCCCGGTTGCGGCGCGCGTTCGCCCCAGCCCAGGAACTGCCCCGGGGCCGTGTCGTCGACGTCCGGTCCAGGGACGGCGTGCGGCTGCACACCGAGGTGTTCGGACCCGAGGACGGATATCCGATCGTGCTGGCGCACGGCATCACCTGCGCCATCCGGGTCTGGGCCTATCAGATCGCCGACCTGGCCCAGCACTACCGGGTGATCGCCTATGACCACCGCGGCCACGGCCGCAGTGCGGTGCCGCCGCGCCGGGGCGGGTACAGCCTGGACCACCTGGCCGCCGATCTGGATGCCGTGCTCGACGCGACCCTGGCGCCGGAGGAGCGCGCCGTCATCGCCGGCCACTCCATGGGCGGGATCGCGATCAGCTCGTGGTCGGAACGGTATCCGCACCGTGTGGCGCAGCGCGCGGACGCGGTGGCGCTGATCAACACGACCACCGGTGACCTGCTGCGCAACGTCAACCTGCTGCCCGTGCCTGCGACGCTGGCAGAGGCCCGGGTACGGGCGGCGGGTTCCCTGCTCAAGACGTTCGGGGCGGCGCCGCTGCTGCGCGCCGCCGACCGTCCGAGTCGCCGTTTCGTGTCGACGATCGCGGTGGGCCGCGATGCCGACCCGGCGGTCGTGGACTTCGTCTTCGAGCTGTTCAACCGCACCGCGTCGGCCGGACGCGGAGGGTGGGCGCGGGTGCTGGTCGACCACCTCGGTCCGAGGCACATCGCGCTGACGAACCTCACGGTGCCGACGCTGGTCATCGGCAGTCAGCAGGACCGGCTGCTGCCCATGGTGTCGTCGCGCCGGATCGCGGCCACCGCGCCGAACCTGGCCCGCTTCGTCGAGCTCGCCGGCGGGCACTGCGCGATTCTGGAGCGACCGGACGACGTCAACGAACACCTGCGGTGGCTGGTGGAGGAGGCGACGGGGGAAAGTCAAGCTGGGGCGAGCGAAGCGACGGGGGAAAGTCAAGCTGGGGCGAGCGAAGCGACGGGAGAGGTTCAAGCTGGGGCGAGCGAAGCGACGGGAGAGATTCAGGAGCGGCGGATCAGCTCCTGATGCGCCTCGGCGGCCGCCCGCATGCCGGAGCGCACCGCCCCGTCCAGAAAGCCCGTCCACTCGTCGGCGGTCTCGGTGCCCGCCCAGAAGATGGCGTCCACCGGGGCGCGCAACCACCGCCCGTGTCTGGTCCACGAGCCGGGCGGGACCGCCGCGGTCGGCCCACCGGGCGCGAACTGTTCGGTGCCCCAGCAGTGGTCGAGGTAGTCCAGCGGATGCGCCGCGGCGTCGCCGAACAGCGCGGCGAACCCGGCGAGGGCGACCTCGCGCCGCTTCTCGCCGGGCAGTGAGTCGAAGACGTTGGCATCGGTGAAACCCAGCAGGATTCCGGGGCCCGCGGGGCCGGGGCTGACGTCGAAGGTGATGAACACCGGCCCCTCGTCGGACAGCGCCTCACCCGAGTGGCCGTGGTCCCGCCAGAACGGGGTCTGGTAGGCCGCGTAGGCCTTGCTCAGGCGTCCCTGCGGCCAGTGCCGCGCCAGCTCGCGGTGCTCGGGCGGGAGTGCGGGCTCGAACTCGATACCGGCGCGGTGGGCCGGTGGGATCGCGACGACGACCGCGCGGCCGCTGAACTCACCGCCTGCGGTCGCGACGGTCAGGGTGCTGTCGGGGCGGCGTTCGATGCGCTGCACCGGTGCGCCGAGCACGACACGGTCGCCGAGTTCGTCGGCCATCCGGACCGCGATCTGCTGAGTTCCCGCCGGGAAGCGGTCCTGTTGGGCGCCGCCCTCGACGTCGAGCATGCGACCCAGACCGCCCGCGGCCTTGACGTAGCGCACCGCATGCAGCAGGGAGACCGCGCGGGGTTCACAGCCCCACGTCACCCGCGCCATGATCGCCATCAGGTCACGTGTCGAGGCCCCGGCGTGCACCGAGCGCAGCCAGTCATCGAGGGAGATGGCGTCGAGATCCGCGGCGATCGGCGAGGCCCACGGCTCGGCGACCGGGACCTTCTTGCTGATCCGGTCGAACCGCCACTGGATCCGCGACACGTCGAGCAGTTCGATGATCGACAGCCGGGGGATGGTGCTGCGATAGGACCGCACCCGGCCACGCCAGCGGATCAGGTTCTTGCCGCGGCCGTAGGTGGGGACCGACTCGCAACCCAGCTCGGCGGCCAGCGCGAGCACCGCGTCCTGCGTCGGCCCGACGAACGTCGCACCGAGGTCGACGGGCACCCCGGCCAGGTCGGCGGTGTAGGACCGGCCGCCGACACGGTCGCGACCTTCGAGGACCACGACGTCGTGCCCGAGCCGGGTGAGCTCACGTGCCGCGGACAGTCCCGCGAAACCCGCTCCCACGACAACGACGTCGGCCATCTCCCCATCGTTGCGGATTCGGCGTGGAAACGTGCGCGTAGCGGCGATTCGCACGCCGAAATCGACCTGAATTCATCGACGCGGCGAGGGGTTGACCCATATCGTGGTACGTGACCGGACCAAAGGAGCTTGCGGATGCACGGGAATCATGGCGACCCGGACTACACCGATGTGCTGATCATCGGCGCGGGGATCTCCGGGATCGGGGCTGCCTACCGCATCAAGGAGCGCAATCCGGCGATGAGTTACCGGATCCTCGAGCGGCGGTCGCGCATCGGCGGCACCTGGGACCTGTTCCGTTATCCGGGCATCCGGTCCGACAGCGACATCTTCACGCTATCGTTCCCGTGGGAGCCCTGGACGCGCCCGGAGAACGTCGCCGACGGTGAGTACATCCGCGAGTACCTGACGTCGACGGCGCACAAGCACGGGATCGACCAGCACATGCAGTTCGACACGTATGTGAAATCGGCCGAATGGGACTCCGCGACCGACACCTGGACGCTGCACGCCGAGCAGGATGGCCAGGAGCGGGTATTCCGGTCGCGCTTCGTGTTCTTCGGCACCGGCTACTACAGCTACGACGACCCCTACACGCCCGAGTTTCTCGGAATCGACCGGTTCCGGGGCGAGGTGGTGCACCCGCAGTTCTGGCCCGACGACCTCGACTACTCGGGCAAGCGGGTGGTGGTGATCGGCAGCGGAGCCACTGCGATCAGCCTGATCCCTGCCCTGACGGAGAAGGCCGCACACGTGACGATGCTGCAGCGGTCGCCGACGTACATGATGTCGATGGCGCGCATCGACCCGATGGTGGACTTCATCCGCAGGGTGCTGCCGCGGAAGTTGTCGCACTCGGTGGTGCGGGTCCGCAACGCCGCCTTCCACATCCTGACCTATTTCATGTTCCGCAAGGCGCCGAAGTTCGGGCGCAAGCTGATCCGTAGCCGCGCCAAGGCCGCGCTGCCCGCCGGCTACGACGTCGACGTGCATTTCAAGCCGAAGTACGACCCGTGGGACCAGCGCATGTGTCTGATCCTCGACGACGATCTGTTCAACCGGATCAAAGACGGTCGCGCCGAGGTGGTCACCGACAACATCGACCACGTCGACGAGAACGGCATCGTGCTGAAATCGGGCGGCCGGGTGGATGCCGACGTGATCGTCACCGCGACCGGGCTGCAACTGCAGGCCCTCGGTGGCATCCGGATCGTCCTCGACGACACCGAGATCAAGATCACCGACCGATTCGTCTACAAGGAGTACCTGCTCGAGGATGTGCCGAACATGGCGTGGTGCATCGGCTACACCAACGCGTCGTGGACGCTCCGCGCGGACATGACGGCCAAGGCGTTCGCAAAGCTGCTGGCGTACATGGATTCTCGCGGCTACACCCACGCCTATCCGCATCGTGGTGACGCCCCGATCGCCGAGAAGCCGGCCTTCGACCTGCAGGCCGGCTACATCAAGCGGGCGCCGCACGCACTGCCGAGGTCGGGCACCCGCCGGCCGTGGAACGTGCGGCACAACTATGTGCTCGATGTCATCGACCACCGGTTCGACCGCATCGAGGAGTCGATGGTGTTCGGCCGCGCCCCGGTCCGCGAACCCCGCCCCGCCTGACGCACGCCCTCCCCGCCGGAACGGTATTCCAGCAGGGCTTTTGGCAGTGTAGGCCTGCTGGAATACCGTTCCGGCGGGAAGTCTCCAGGGGCTACGGGGCTAGGGTGAGCCAGTCGGCGAAGCCCGACGGGTCGTGGCGGCCCAGCGCTCCATGCTCGAACAGCCCCCAACCCTCGCGTTCGGTGCCGTCGGCGTCGCGGCACACCGCGCGGCCGACATGATCGATCACGCCGAACCCGGCCCGGCCGACGATCGCCGGGTCGGTCATGTCGTAGGTCAGGCGTTCGGTGAAGTTCGCGCCCTTCCACATTCCGTGGATCCAGTCGGAGTCGCCGCCGTAGCCGCCGCCGACGTGAATCGGCACCGCCAGCTTGGACTCGACATCAAAATGCACGGGGCTGCCGTCGAATGCGGTCGCGTCGACGGTCGCCCCGGTGGGGATACGGGTGCCGGAACGGTAGTGGATCTTCACCCGGGGCCACCCCAGCTGCTCCACCCGACCGTCCTTCCAGATCCGCGTGCAGTCGTTGAGCGACCGGAAACCACGGGGATCCTCCTGGATGATCATCACGATCCCGAAGTCGTCGAACGCCATCGGGATGTAGAGCCACCACATGCCCTCGAACGGCGGGTCATCGGGCCTGCCCGCGGGTTCGGCCTCGCCGACGGGCCGAATGCCCCAGGACCGGTCGCGGGTGCCGATCCAGCGGGCCGGGTCGATCGTGATGTCCTCACCGTCGATCGACAGCTGACCACTCCAGGTGCCGACCTGAGCGAACCGCTGGGCGTCGAGCGTGACCCGGGTGCCCCGCCGCATGATGTGCGGCTGCTCCTGGACTACGTCGAACAGGCCCTCCCAGGTGAGATCGGCAGCGATTCCGTCGGTTTCGCCGAGCACGATCCGCAGTTTGCGCAGCGGTTCGACGACCTCGACGCGGTAGTCGCCGACATGCTGGTTGAGCCGGTCCTGGTCGATCGCGTCCGACAGGTGCACCGCGGTCTGGGTGTCACCGCGCCTCACGAGCAGAAACGCGTCCTTGACACCCAGGTTCGGGTAGTAACCGATCCCGGTGATGACGAAGATGTCGCCGGTGCGGTCGTGGGCGTTGTAGTAGGACCGGTCGTAGAAGTTGCGGTCCGAGGAAGCGGGCCACGCGATCGGCTGGGGTACCTGGTGCACCGGGTATTCGTCCATCGGTCCGAGCATCAGTGGGCTTCTCCGATCAGTCTTTTCAGCAGCGACGCGTGGTAGAAGAGGCTTTCGACGTCGTCGGGCTTCTCGACCTCCCCGAAGCGCACCCGGCGCGCGCCGGTGCGCATGAACACGCAGCACCAGATGACCCCGGAGAACACGTAGAACCAGTCGAGGTCGCCGACCTCGATCCCGGTCAGGTCGCGGTAGGTGGCGCGCACATCCTCCTCGCGCATGAAGTCGGGCATGCCGGGCAACCCGGCCAGCTGGGTCAGCTCCTGGAAAACCATGTGCGCGAACCCGATCCACGCCACGTCGAACTCCCGCGGGCCGACGGTGGCCATCTCCCAGTCCAGCACGGCGACCGGGGTGAAGTCACGGTAGATGACGTTGCCGATGCGGGCGTCACCCCACACCAGCACCGGTTCGTCCGCGGCCACGTCGGCGGGGAAGCGGTCTTCCAGCCAGGCCAGCGCCCGTTCGACCAGCGGGGAGCGGCCGATGTCCGGGACGCTGAACTCATACCAGCCCTTCAGCCATCCGAAGTGGCGGTGCAGTGCGGTCTCGCCGGGTGGATCGACATCCTGCAGAAAGCCGAAGACCTGCTGTGCGTTGGGGATCGAATGCAGTGTGGCCAGCACCTCGACGGTGGTGTCCTGCAGCCGGCGTTGTTGGTCGGCGGGGGCGTCGTGGAGCCAGTTGTCCCCGAAGGTGTACGGCATGACGTCCGGTGGGACGAGTCCGTCGACCCGATCCATCAAGAAGAACGGCCGACCCAGCACGTCGCCGGTGGTTTCGAGCCAGCGGACCCGTGGCACTGCGACGTCGGTCAGCTCGCTGACCAGTCGCATCACCTCGTGCTGGTGGTCGAGGCGGTAGTGCTCGAACACCGGCACGTCGGCCTCGGTGGGCGCCACCCGGGCCACCCATTTCTGTTCGACCAGGTTGCCGGCCTGCTGCCAGCGCCCGGATACCAGGATCGTCTCCGATGACATGCCGTTGGAGTCGACACCGCTTTCCACGGTGATGTCGGGTGAGGCGTCACCCAGCACCGTGGACAGCCATTTCGACAGCGCAGCAGGAACATCCGCCATGTCGCGGCTGGAACGCTGAAGCCGCCCCACTTCCTCGACGGCTGGTTCATTCGTCACGAACAGGTCCTTCCCGCCACCGTTACGCTACCGTGGGTAGCGTTATGAAAGCAGAGCCGTTACCGGTTGACAAGGCCCCGGGCGCTGGGCGGCCCCGGGATCCGCGTATCGACGCTGCCATATTGCGCGCCACCGCGGATCTGCTTGTCGAAATCGGATATCCGAACGTCACGATGGCCGCTGTCGCCGAACGCGCCGGGACCACCAAGACCGCGTTGTACCGCCGGTGGTCGAGCAAGACCGAACTCGTCCACGAGGCCGCGTTCCCGGCCGCTCCCACGGCGATCCAGGCCCCGCCGGGGGATATCGCCGCCGATCTGCGCGCCATGATCGAAGCGGCCCGCGACGTGTTCACCAGCCCGGTGGTGCGCGCCGCGCTGCCCGGGCTGATCGCCGACATGTCGGTCGACCCCGAGCTCAGCGGACGGGTCAGCGCGCGGTTCACCGACCTGTTCGGCGCGGTGCGCGCCCGGCTGCACGACGCGGTGGACCGCGGTGAGGTGCGTCCCGGGGTGGACCCCGACAGACTGGTCGGGCTGATCGGTGGAGCCACGCTGCTGGCGCTCCTGCAAGCCCCTCACGAACTCGCAGGCGCCGCGTGGGTGGACAACACCGCGGCGATCCTGCTGCACGGTGTGGTGGCATGACCTTGTGCCGCGAGCGCGCATGTCTGTACGCCGCCGCGCCGCAAACTGTGGAATTTCGCGCGCGCTCCCGGCGATCAATCGGGACGGATCTGCTCCCGGTTGCGCCGCGACACCGCCTCGAACGCGACATCGAGGGTGTCGAGATCGCGGTGCTGGGCGAAGGCGATCTTCTCCTCGGCTGCCAGCGCCGGACCGGTGACCGCCGAGGCGCCGGTGGTGTAGATCTGCTTGAGGCCACGCATCGTCGCGCGTGGCACATCGGCGATCTGGGAGGCGATCTCGACGGCTCGCTCGAGCAGCAGGTGATGCGCCACCACCTCGGTGACCAGCCCGATGCGCTCGGCGCGTGCGGCGTCGACGACCTCACCGGTCATCGACAGCCGCCGGGCCATCGCCGCGCCGACCACTTGGGGGAGCCGGGCGGTCATCCCGCCGCCGGGCAGGACCCCCACCCGGGCGTGGGTGTCGGCGAACACCGCCCGCTCCGAGGCGATCAGGAAGTCACACCCCAGTGCCATCTCCAGACCCCCGGTGAAGGTGGCGCCGTTGATCGCGCCGACGACCGGGGTGCGCATCTTCGCGACAGCCGCGATGCAACTCTGTGATCTGAACTCTTCGAAGTACGACAACCCGTCGCGCGCCGCTTCTTTGAGGTCGACGCCGGCGCAGAATGCCGGGTCGGTCCCGGTCAGCACCACCGCGCGCACCGACTCGTCCTCGTCGGCGGTCGTCAGCGCGGCGTAGGTCGCCCGAATCAGATCCCGGCTCAGGGCGTTCCGGGCCGCGGGACGGTTCAGGGTCACCACCCGAACCGCGTCCCGGTCGAGGGTCAGCACCAGCTGCTCGGTCATCACGTCCTCATTGGGTGTCAAAAGAACCGATCCGCCGAATTGGCCAGGTCCAGCAGGGGCTGCGGCAGCGCGCCGAGTGCGAACGTGACCGCCGCGGTGACCGTGACGACGGCCGTCGTCAGCGCGCTGGGCAGCACCACCACGGGGGCGTCGTCGGGCCGCTCGGTGAAGAACATCAACACGATCACCCGGACATAGAAGTACGCCGCGATGGCGCTGGCGACCACGCCGACCACCACAAGCGGGATGGCGCCGCCCTCACCGGCAGCCTTGAACACCGCGAACTTGCTGACGAACCCACTGGTCAACGGGATCCCGGCGAAGGCAAGGAGGAACAGCGAAAAGACCACCCCGACAACGGGATACCGTTTGCCCAGGCCCGCCCAGCGCGACATCGCGGTGTCCTCCTCACCCGCGGCGTCACGGACCAGGCTGACCACGGCGAACGCCCCCACGGTGGAGAAGCCGTAGGCGAACAGATAGAACAGCGTGGACGACAACCCGGCTTCGTTGCCGGCGATCACGCCGGTCAGGATGAACCCGGTGTGCGCCACCGCCGAATAGCCGAGCATCCGTTTCACGTCGGTCTGGGTGACCGCGGTGATCGTGCCGACCACCATCGTCAGGATCGCGATCGCCCACAGCACAGGCCGCCAGTCGGCGTGCAACTCGGGCAGCGCCACGTAGAACAGCCGCAGCATCGCACCGAACGCGGCGATCTTGGTGGCCGCGGCCATGAACGCCGTGATCGGGGTCGGCGCCCCCTGGTACACGTCGGGGATCCACGAATGGAACGGCACGGCGCCGACTTTGAACAGCACGCCGACCAACACCAACCCGGTCCCGACGAGGGCCAGCGACGGTTTGCCGGCGCCGGAGGACACTGCCTCGGCGATGCCGTCGAGCGACATCGTGCCCGCGTACCCGTACAGCATCGCCGCGCCGTAGAGAAAGAAGGCCGACGAGAAAGCGCCCAGCAGAAAGTACTTCAGCGCCGATTCCTGCGAGAGCAGACGTCGGCGTCGCGCCAGGCCGCACAGCAGATACAGCGGAAGCGACAGCACTTCCAATGCGATGAACATCGTCAGTAGATCGTTGGCCGCGGGGAACAGCATCATGCCGCCCACCGCGAACAGCGTCAGCGGGAACACCTCGGTCTGGGTGATGCCCGCCCGGGTCGCCAGCTTTTCGTCGACACTTCCCGCGATCGCCGAGGCCTGTGGGGTGAACGCGTCCAACCCGCGGGAATCCGCTGTGCCCGCTGGGTCCGCTGCGCGCGCGGTGTCGTCAGCGGTGTGCCCGATCTGCCGTTCGCCGATCAGCAGCACCCCCAGCACGCCGACCAGCAGGATCGTGCCCTGCAGGAACAACGCGGGCCTGTCGACCGCGACAGAGCCCATCATCGCGGTGAACCCGTTGCCGCCGTCGAGGTCCCGCGCCACCATGACGACAGCGACGAACGCCGCGACCAGCGCAGCCAGGCTCAGGATCACCTGGGCGCCGTAGCGCTGCCGACGGGGCAGGAATGCCTCGACGAGAACACCGACGACGGCCGCGCCGAGAACGATGAGCATGGGGGACAGCAGCCAGTACTCGATGCTGGGGGTGGGGACGTTCATCGCGCCGGGCCTTCCGCCATCCGAGGTGCCGGGTCGGGCTGATCGATGGTCGTCAGCGTGTGGGTCACGGCGGGATTGATGACGTCGAGCGCCGGCTTGGGATACACCCCGAGCACCAGCAGCAGCGCGATCAGCGGAGCCACGACGACGATCTCCCGCGGCATCAGATCATGCAGCTTGCCCTCACCCTGCGCCAGTTCGTCGGGCACCGGCCCGGTCATCATCCGCTGGTACATCCACAGGATGTAGATCGCGGACAACACCAGCGCGCTGGCCGCGAGCACGGCGAACACCGGGTATCGGGTGAAGGTGCCGATCAGCACCAGGAACTCACTGATGAACGGCGCCAACCCGGGCAGCGACAGGGTGGCGAGCCCGGCCACCAGGAAGGTCCCGGCCAGCACCGGCGCCACCTTCTGCACTCCGCCGTAGTCGCTGATCAGGCGAGACCCGCGCTGGGACACCAGGAATCCCGCGATCAGGAACAGCGCTGCCGTCGAGATGCCGTGGTTGACCATGTACAGCGTCGACCCGGACTGACCCTGGCTGGTCATCACGAAGATGCCGAGGATGATGAAGCCGAAGTGTGAGATGGACGTGTAGGCGATCAGTCGCATCACGTCGGTCTGGCCGATGGCCAGCACCGCGCCGTAGACGATGCCGATGACCGCGAGGGTGATGATCAGTGGGCTGAAGAAGGCCGCCGAGTCGGGAAACAGCGGCAAGCAGTACCGGATCATGCCGAACGTGCCGACCTTGTCCATGATCGCCATCATCAGCACCGCACTGGCCGGGGTAGCTTCGACCGCCGAGTCGGGCAGCCAGCGGTGCAGCGGCCACAGCGGTGCCTTGACCGCGAACGCGAACATGAACCCGCCGAACAGCAGGTGCATCACCATCGGGTTGACCACGAACTCGCCGTCGGCCATCGCCGCGACGATCTCGCGGAAGTCGAACGTCCCCGCGGCGAACGCGTCGCTCTGCGCGGTCACCACGTACAGGCCGACGACCGCCGCCAGCATGATCAGACCACCGAACAGGTTGTACAGCAAGAACTTCACCGCGGCGGCGCTGCGGTTCGCACCGCCGAACCCGCCGATCAGGAAGTACATCGGGATCAGCATGGCCTCGAAGAACACGTAGAACAGCAGGATGTCCAGCGACACCAGCGAGATCAACACCATGCCCTCGACGGCAAGTGTCAACGCGAAGTAGATGTGCACCGAGCGGCCGCCCCAGCTGAGCCGATCGCGTGCGTCGTTCCAGCCGGCGATGATCAGCAGGGGCACCAGCACCGCGGTGAGCACCACCAGGGCCAACGCGATGCCGTCGACGCCCAGGATGTAGCCGGTGCCGAAAGACGGTATCCACTGGTGGGATTCGACGAACTGGTACTGCTCGCCGGCGGGGTCGAACCCGACGACCACCACCGCCGTGACGGCCAGCACCGCCAACGACACCGCCAGCGCGGTCCATTTCGCGAGCGCGCGCTGGCCCGATGGCAGCAGCATCACCAACGCCGCGCCCACCATGGGAACCGCCCACAGCACCGTCAGCCACGGCAACGAGCTCACCACAGGTTCACCGCCAGGATCGTCGCGACGACGAGGACCGTGCCGGCGAGCATCGACAGGGCGTAGGACCGGGCGAACCCGGTCTGCAGCCGCCGCAGACCATCGGACACGCGACCCACGACGGCCCCCAGTCCGCTGCCCGCCCCGTCGACCGCCTCGTCATCGATCTCAACCAGCCCCGCCGTGATGACCGCCCCCGGACCCATCAGCACCTTCTCGTTGAACACATCGCCGTAAAGATCCTGTCGTGCCGCCACCGTCAGCGCCGAGCCGGCCGGAACCGCTTCGGGCACCGGCCGTGAGCCGTACATGCGGTAGGCGATGATGATCCCGACTGCGACCACCGACAGCACGATCACCGTGACCACCCAGACCGGCAGCACATGGTGGATCTCTCCGGAGCCGACGACCGGCGCCAGCCAGTGCTCCAGCGTGCCACCGATGGCCAGAGCTGCGCCCGCGGTGACCGAGCCGACCGCCAGCAGGATCATCGGCACCGTCATCACCGCGGGAGATTCATGCGGGTGGATTTGCGGGTTCCAGCGTTTCGGGCCGAAGAACGTCATCAGCATCACCCGGGTCATGTAGAACGCGGTGATGCCGGCGCCCAGAATCGTTGCCCCACCGAGGATCACACCCTTGACACCGCCCGCCCCGAGCGCCACCTCGATGATGCCGTCCTTGGAGAAGAACCCGGCCAGCGGGGGGATGCCGATGATGGCGAGGTAGCCGAGCCCGAACGTCACGAACGTGATCGGCAGTGCTTTGCGCAGTCCGCCGTAGCGGCGCATGTTCACCTCGTCGTCCATCGCGTGCATGACCGAACCGGCGCCCAGGAACAGTCCGGCCTTGAAGAATCCATGGGTCAGCAGGTGCATGATCGCGAACGCATAGCCGACCGGGCCCAGGCCGGCGGCGAGCACCATGTAGCCGATCTGGCTCATCGTCGACGCGGCCAACGCCTTCTTGATGTCGTCTTTCGCGCAGCCGATGACGGCGCCGAACAACAGCGTCACCGCGCCGACGACCACGACGGCGGTCTGCGCATGCGGGGCCAGGTCGAAGACCGGGCCCGAGCGCACGATCAGATACACACCCGCGGTGACCATGGTGGCCGCGTGGATCAGCGCCGACACCGGCGTCGGACCCTCCATCGCGTCGCCGAGCCAGGACTGCAGCGGGACCTGCGCGGACTTGCCGCACGCGGCCAACAGCAGCATCAGCCCGATGGCGGTCAGCGTGCCCTCGGTGAGCACCGGCGCGGCGTCGAACACGGCGCCGAACGACACCGAGCCGACGGCGGTGAACATCACCATCAGCGCGATCGCCAGCCCGATGTCACCGACCCGGTTGACGACGAACGCCTTCTTGGCCGCGGTCGCGGCCGACGGCTTGTGCGACCAGAACCCGATGAGCAGGTACGACGCCAGACCCACACCCTCCCAGCCCATGTAGAGGCCCAGGTAGTTGTCGGCCAGCACCAGCAGCAACATCGCGGCCAGGAACAGGTTGAGATAGCCGAAGAACTTTCGGCGCCCGGCGTCCTCTTTCATATAGCCGATCGAGTAGATGTGGATCAGCGAACCGACGCCGGTGATCAGCAACACGAAGCACATCGACAGCTGGTCGAGTTGCAGGCCGAAGTCGACGCGCAGTTCGCCGACCGGGACCCAGGAGAACAGCGATTCGTGGGTCGTCCTGGTCTCGGCGTCGCGGCCGAGCATGTCGACGAACAGCACTGCCGCACAAGCGAAGGAGGCCACCGCGGCCAACGTGCCCAGCAGGTGACCCCACCGGTCGGAGCGCCGGCCGGACAACAGCAGCACCGCCGCGCCCATCAGTGGGAGCGCGATGACGAGCCACACAGGAACCGTCATCAGTTCCTCAGCAGGCTTGCATCGTCGACGCTGGCCGAGCGTCGGGACCGGAAGATGGTCATGATGATCGCCAGGCCGATCACGACCTCGCACGCGGCGACCACCATCGTGAAGAACGCCACCACCTGACCGTCGAAGTGCCCGTGCATCCGGGAGAACGCGACGAACGCCAGGTTCGCGGCGTTGAGCATCAGTTCCACGCACATGAACATGACGAGCGCGTTGCGGCGCAGCAGGACTCCGGAGGCGCCGATGGTGAACAGCACCACCGACAGGTAGAGGTAGTTCTCGGGATTCACCGGCGGTCACCGCCGCGTGCGCCGTCCTCGCCGTCCGGATCGCCGGGCACTTCGCGCAACTGCAGGATCGCGCTGACCGACAGCTCCGACGCTGACCCGTCGGGCAGCCGGGCGGGCACATCGACGGCGTTGTGGCGCGCGTAGACGCCCGGGTTGGGCAGCGTTGTCGGATGACCGCCGGGTGCGAACCGCTCGGCGGCCCGTTCGCGCTGGGTCTTGCGTCGCTCCAACCGCTCCCGATGTGCCAGCAGCATCGCCCCCAGCGTGGCGGTGATCAGCAGTACCCCGGTCAGCTCGAACGCCCACAGGTAGCGGGTGAAGATCAGCGCTGCCAACCCTTCGACGTTGCCGTAGCTGTTCGCCTCGGCCAGGCCGGCGAAGCCGCTCACCGAGAAGCTGCCGATGCCGGCGATCAACAGGATGCCGAAGCCCACGCCGCTGCCGATCGCGGCAAGGCGTTGGCCACGTAGGGTTTCCACCAGCGAATCCGAGGAGTCGACACCGATCAGCATCAGCACGAACAGGAACAGCATCATCACCGCGCCGGTGTACACGACCACCTGGACCACGCCGAGAAATGGTGCGTCCTGGGCGATGTAGAGCACCGCGAGCGCGATCATCGTGATAGCCAGCGCGATCGCCGAGTACACCGCCTTGGGCGCGGCCACCACGCCGAGCGCGCCTGCCACCGACACCACTGCGAGCACCCAGAACAGCACGGCCTCGCCGGTGGTGGTGTTGCCGGATTCGGTGATGGCAGCCAGGATCTCTGTGCTCAACGCACCTCCTCGGACGGGCTGATGTTGCCGAGGTAGTAGTCCTCGTCGGTGCTGCCGGGCGCCATCTGGTGGGGCGGCTGTTCCATGCCCGGCTGCAGCGGTGCCAGCAACTTGTCCTTGCCCAGGATCAGGTCGGCGCGGTTGTCGTCGGCCATCTCGTAGTCGGTGGTCATCGTCAGCGCCCGGGTGGGGCAGGCCTCGATGCACAACCCGCACCCGATGCAGCGAAGGTAGTTGATCTGGTACACGCGGCCGTAGCGCTCGCCCGGCGAGAACCGCTCGTCCTCGGTGTTGTCGGCGCCCTCGACGAAGATCGCGTCGGCGGGGCAGGCCCAGGCGCACAGCTCGCACCCGATGCACTTCTCCAACCCGTCGGGATACCGGTTGAGTTGATGACGGCCGTGGTACCGCGGGGCCACGGGTCCGGGTTCCTCCGGGTACTCCTCGGTGACCGGCTTCTTGAACATCGAACCGAACGTGACGCCGAAACCTGCGACGGCATCAAGGAACTTAGGCATCTGCGGACTCCTTCGCCGGCATCGGCGGCACCGGGTAGGCGCCGTCGTCGACCGATCGGACGGGTGGTGCGGGGGTCCTGCGTAGATTCCTGGCGCGCACCGCCCGCCATCCAGCGAGCAGCAGAGCGATCGTCGCCACGGCGCCCACCCCGATCAGCCCGGTGGCCCAGGCCTGGTAGCCGGAATCACGCAGAGTACGGGTCGCCGCGACGATCATCGTCCATCCGAGCGCCACCGGGATCAGGATCTTCCAGCCCAGCGCCATGAACTGGTCGTAGCGCATCCGGGGCAGGGTGGCGCGCAACCACATGAACACGAACAGGAACAGCCAGACCTTCGCCGTGAACCACAACAGCGGCCACCAACCGGTGTTGGCGCCATCCCAGATGCTGATCGGCCACGGCGCGTGCCAGCCGCCGAGGAACAGCGTGGTGGCCAGCGCCGACACCGTGGTCATGTTGACGTACTCGGCGAGCATGAACATCGCGAACTTCAACGACGAGTACTCGGTGTGGAACCCGCCGACGAGTTCGCCCTCGGCCTCGGGCAGATCGAATGGCGCCCGGTTGGTTTCGCCGACCATCGAGGTCAAATAGACCAGGAACGACGGCAGGAGCAGGAAGATGAACCACACGTCGTTCTGCGCCGCGACGATCCCCGAGGTCGACATGGTCCCCGCGTAGATGAACACCGTGACGAACGACAGCGCCATCGCGATCTCGTAGGAGACCACCTGCGCTGAGGACCTCAGTCCGCCCAGCAGCGGGTACACCGAGCCCGACGCCCAGCCGGCCAGTACGATGCCGTACACCCCGATCGACGTGACTGCGAGGATGTAGAGCACCGCGACGGGCAGGTCGGTCAGCTGCAGGGCGGTCCGGTGGCCGAACACCGACACCTCGCCGCCCATCGGGATGACGGCGAACGCCATGAACGCCGGGATCACCGCGATGACCGGCGCGGCCAGGTAGATCCACTTGTCCACCCCGGCCGGGATCAGCCCCTCTTTGAGGGCGAGCTTCACGCCGTCGGCCAGCGACTGCAGCAGCCCGGCCGGGCCGACCCGGTTGGGCCCGAGACGCAACTGCATGCGGCCCAGGATCTTTCGCTCGATCAGGATGGCCGACAATACGGTGAGCAGTAAGAAGACGAAGATGCCCAGGGCCTTCGCCAGGATCAGCCACCAGGGGTCGTGGCCGAACAGTGTCGGATCGGGATAGGTCACACCGGTCCCCGTCCGATCGACACCACAGCTCCCAGCGGCACCCCGAGGGTGCGGTGCACCGTACTGCCGGGGGAGTTCAGCGGCAGCCACACCACGCGGTCGTCCATGTCGGTGATCTCCAGTGGAAGCGTGATGGCGCCGCGATCGGTACGCACGGTCACCGGTTCGCCGTCTGCGGCGCCGATCTCGGCGGCCGTCGCCGCCGACAGCCGTACCTGCGGCGGGCGGGCGGTACCGGCGAGGTGGGGTTCACCGTCCTGAAGACGCCCGGCGTCGAGCAGCATTCGCCAGCCCGTCAGCACCGCCTGTCCGCTCTCCGGGTGCGGCGGCGCGCCACCGCACTGCGGCGGCTCGTGGCGGGTGCCCGCCCACAAACCGAGTTCGGCCCGTTCGTCTGCGGCCGCGGCGGGCGTGCGCAGACCCAGATCGACACCGATCTCGTCGGCCAGGAAGTTCAGCACCCGAAGGTCCGGTACCGCGCTGGTGTGCAGCGACGGCTCGAAGGGCCGCAGGCGTCCCTCCCAGTCGACAAACGATCCGGCCTTCTCCACCACCGGCGCAATCGGGAACACTACGTCGGCACGCTCGGTGACCGCACTGGTGCGCAGTTCCAGGCTCACCACGAACGGGGCTGCCTCGATCGCGGCCAGCGCGGCGGCGGGGTCGGGCAGGTCGTCGAGTTCGACGCCGCCGACCAGCAGGGCGCCCAGCTCGCCGTGGCGCGCGGCGTGCAGGATCGCGGCGGTGTCGCGACCCGGGACGTCGGGCAGGGCGTCGACGTTCCAGGCGGTGGCCATCTGTTCGCGGGCCGCCGCATCGGCCACCGGACGCCCGCCGGGCAACAGGTTCGGCAACGCACCGGCCTCCACGGCGCCCCGCTCACCGGCGCGCCGTGGCACCCAGGCGAGGCGCGCTCCGGTGGCCTTCGCAAGGCGGGCCGCGGCCGACAGTGCGCCCGGGCTGGCCGCCAGCCGTTCACCGACCAGGATCAGCGCCCCGGGCATCGTCAGCGATTCGTCGTCGGTCAACCCGTCCAGCGCGGCCGCCTCGCCCGCCGGGCCGGTCCTGATCAGTTGGCCCGACAACTTCGTCAGGCCGAGGCTGGCGAACGGCGCGATCGAGCGCACGCCGAGACCGTACTTGCGCACCGCCTTACGCAGCCGCAGGAAGATGATCGGCGACTCCTCCTCGGGTTCCAGCCCGGCCAACAACACCGTCGGCGCGTCCTCCAGGTCCGAATAGGTCACCGTCATCGGCCGGCCGGCGACGTGGGCGGCGAGGAAGTCGGCCTCCTCGGCGCTGTGCTGCCTGGCGCGGAAGTCGACGTCGTTGGTCCCCAGCACTATTCGGGCGAACTTGGCGTAGGCGTAGGCGTCCTCGGCGGTCGCCCGGCCGCCGACGAGCACCCCGGCCCTGCCGTGCGCGGCCGCCAGGCCCGCCCCGGCGACCGCAAGCGCTTCGGACCACGACGCCGGGCGCAACGACCCGTCCGTTGAACCGGGGTCACGCACCAGTGGCGTGGTGATCCGGTCGCCGACCGTCGCGTAGGTGAAGGCCCACCGGCCCTTGTCGCAGTTCCATTCCTCGTTCACCGCAGGGTCGTCACCGGCCAGGCGCCGCAGCACCTTTCCGCGCCGATGGTCGGTGCGCTGGGCGCAGCCCGACGCGCAGTGTTCGCAGACGCTCGGGCTCGACACCAGGTCGAAGGGCCTTGCCCGGAACCGGTAGGCCGCGCCGGTCAGCGCCCCCACCGGGCAGATCTGCACGGTGTTGCCGGAGAAGTACGACTGGAACGGTTCACCCGGGGCGATCCCGACCTGCTGCATCGCGCCCCGTTCCATCAGCTCGATGAACGGGTCGCCGGCGATCTGATCGGAGAACCGGGTGCACCGGGCGCACAGCACACAGCGCTCGCGGTCCAACAACACCTGCGACGAGACGTTGATCGGCTTCGGGAAGGTGCGTTTGACGTCCTCGAAGCGGGTTTCGGGGCGTCCGTTGGACATCGCCTGGTTCTGCAGCGGGCATTCACCACCCTTGTCGCAGACCGGGCAGTCCAGCGGATGGTTGATGAGCAGCAACTCCATCACGCCGTGCTGCGCCTTGTCGGCGGCCTCGGAGGTGAACTGGGTGCGCACCACCATGTCCGGGGTGCAGGTGATCGTGCAGGACGCCATCGGCTTGCGCTGTCCCTCGACCTCGACCAGGCACTGCCGGCACGCGCCGACCGGGTCGAGCAGCGGGTGGTCGCAGAACCGGGGGATCTGGACCCCCATCAGCTCGGCGGCGCGGATCACCAGGGTGCCCTTGGGGACGCTGACCTGCGTCCCGTCGATGGTCAACGTCACCATCTCGACGGGCGGTGCGTCGTGGCTGTGCTCAGCGAGTGTCATGCGCCCACCCCCGATCCCCTCCGCGAGCAGACACAAAGTCGCACACATTCGACCCGATCGGTGCGAGTTTGTGTCTGCTCGCCGGGGACAAACACACTGTCATGCGCCCACCCTTTCCGGAGCGGCCAGCATCGACGCGTACGGATCGAAAGGGCATCCACCGTGGAGGTGTGCCTCGTACTCGTCGCGAAAGTACTTGATGGACGACAGGATCGGGCTGGCCGCGCCGTCGCCGAGGGCGCAGAACGACTTGCCGAGGATGCTGTCGGAGATGTCGAGGAGCTTGTCGATGTCGGCCGGGGTGCCGGTGCCGTCTTCGAGGCGCTGGTAGATCTGTGCCAGCCAATAGGTGCCCTCGCGGCACGGGGTGCACTTGCCGCACGATTCGTGGGCGTAGAATTGGGTCCAACGCCGCACCGCCCGCACCACACAGGTGGTTTCGTCGAAGATCTGCAGTGCCTTGGTGCCGAGCATCGAACCGACGCCGGTCATCCCCTCGTAATCCAGTGGCGCGTCGAGGTGTTCGGCCGTCAGCAGCGGCGTCGAGGATCCGCCCGGGGTCCAGAACTTCAGCGAATGCCCGGCTCTGACACCTCCGGCATACCCGAGCAGTTCGCGCAGCGTGATCCCCAGCGGCGCCTCGTACTGGCCGGGGGTGGTGACATGGCCCGACAGCGAGTACAGCGTGAAACCGGGCGACTTCTCCGAACCCATCGAGCGGAACCAGTCGATCCCGTTGACCAGGATGGGCGGCACGCTCGCGATCGACTCCACGTTGTTGACCACCGTCGGGCACGCGTAGAGGCCCGCCACCGCCGGGAACGGCGGTCGCAGCCTCGGCTGGCCGCGCCTGCCCTCCAGCGAGTCCAGCAGTGCGGTCTCCTCGCCGCAGATGTAGGCACCCGCACCGGCGTGCACGATGAGGTCGAGATCGAACCCGGAACCGTGGATGTCGTTCCCCAGATGCCCTGCGGCATAGGCTTCGGCGACCGCGGCCTGCAGCCGCCGCAGCACCGGCAGGACCTCACCCCGCAGGTAGATGAACGCGTGGTGCGCGCGGATCGCGTAGGCCGCGATGATCGCCCCCTCGATCAGGAAGTGCGGGGTCGTCATCATCAGCGGAATGTCTTTGCACGTCCCGGGTTCGGACTCGTCGGCGTTGATCACCAGGTAGTGCGGCTTGGCCGCGGCACCCTCATCGCCTTGGGGGATGAACGACCACTTGGTGCCGGTGGGGAACCCGGCGCCGCCGCGGCCCCGCAGCCCGGAATCCTTGACCATGGTGATCACGTCGTCGGGACTCATGGCCAGTGCCCGGTCCAAGCCCTGGTAACCGTCATGGCGGCAGTAGGTGTCCAGCGACCAGGGTTGCGGCTCGTCCCAGAAGCGGCTGAGCACGGGAGTCAGTGGCGTCATTTACGAATCCGTCGCCTTCGGGTCGGTTTCGGGCGTCGACGCGCCGGCCGGGACGTCGGCCGACGGCCCCGGTGCGGGTTCGTCCTTGGCGGACTCGGCTGCGTGGGCTTCGTCGTCGCCCGCGGACTGCCCTTCGCGGGTGGTGACCGCCTCCGATCCGGACGAGTCCGGCGCCGGAGCGGCCATGTCGTGGCGGTGCGCGAACCGCAACCCGGCGAGGCTGGCGTCGCCGGGCAGTGACTGGTCTTCCTCGTGGGCGGCGGCCGGCAGTCCGGCAAGAACTCTCGCGGTGTCGCGGAACGTGCACAACGACGCTCCGCGTGTGGGTTTCGGTAGCTCGCCGGCGCGCAGCGCGTCAACGAGATCGCGTGCTGTGGAAGGGGTCTGGTTGTCGAAGAACTCCCAGTTGACCATCACGACCGGCGCGTAGTCGCAGGCGGCGTTGCATTCGATGTGTTCGAGGGTGACCTTGCCGTCGGCGGTCGTGGAACCCGCGTCCACCCCGAGGTGCTCCTGCAGGGTGTCGAGGATGGCATCGCCGCCCATGATCGCGCACAGGGTGTTCGTGCAGACGCCGACCAGGTAGTCACCGGTGGGGGTACGTCGGTACATGGAGTAGAACGTCGCCACCGCGGTGACTTCGGCGGGAGACAGGTCCAATTGCCGGGCACAGAAAGCGATTCCAGCCGGGGTCAGACACCCGTCCTCGGATTGTGTCAGGTGCAGCAGCGGAAGCAGGGCCGAGCGCGGCTGAGGGTAGCGCGCGATGATCACCGCGGCGTCGGCCGCGAGCCGGGCCGCGACGTCGGCGGGATAGCTGGCCGTCCCGTGGATCGGGGGTCCGGGTTCGTCGGGCCGCTGCCCGAGCTCGAGGAAGACGCCCGTCACCGATCCACCCCGCCCATCACCGGGTCGATCGACGCCACCGCGGCGATGGCGTCGGCGACCATGCCGCCCTCGCACATCGCAGCCACCGCTTGCAGATTCGTGAACGACGGATCGCGGTAGTGCACCCGGTACGGGCGGGTGCCACCGTCGGAAACCATGTGCACCCCCAGTTCTCCACGGGGTGATTCGACCGCGACGTAGACCTGGCCGGCAGGCACCCGGATTCCTTCGGTCACCAACTTGAAGTGGTGGATCAGGCCCTCCATCGAGTGGCCCATGATCTTGGCGATGTGCTCGGGGGAGTTGCCCTGGCCGTCGGGTCCCACCGTCAGATCCGCGGGCCAGGCGAGCTTCTTGTCCTCGATCATCACGGGTTGGCCGTCGAGTTTCTCCAACCTCTCGACACACTGTTCGGCAATCTTGAGTGACTCACGCATCTCCTTGACCCGGATCAGATAGCGGCCGTAGGAGTCGCAGCGGTCGTCGGTGATGACGTCGAAGTCGTATGTCTCATAACCGCAATAGGGCTGCGTCTTGCGCAGGTCGTGCGGAAGACCGGTGGAGCGCAGCACCGGGCCGGTGATCCCCAGCGCCATGCAGCCGGTCAGATCCAGATAGCCGATGCCCTGGGTGCGGGCCTTCCAGATGTAGTTCTCGTTGAGGAGATCCTCGAGATCGCGAAGCCGTGTCGGCAGCAACTCGAGCAGGTCTCTGACCTGAGTGAGTCCGTCGTCGGGCAGGTCGACGGCGACACCTCCGGGCCGGACGTACGCGTGGTTCATCCGCAGTCCCGTGATGGACTCGAACACCGACAGGATCAGTTCGCGTTCCCGGAAGCCGAGGAACATCGCGGACATCGCCCCGAGTTCCATGCCGCCGGTGGCCAGGGCGACCAGGTGGCTGGAGATCCGGTTGAGTTCCATCAGCATCACCCGGATCGCCGAGGCGCGCTCGGGGATCGCGTCGGTGACATCGAGCAGCTTCTCCACGCCGAGGCAGTAGGCCGTCTCGTTGAAAAACGGTGACAGGTAATCCATCCGGGTCACGAACGTCACGCCCTGGGTCCAGTTCCGGAACTCGAGGTTCTTCTCGATGCCGGTGTGCAGGTAGCCGATCCCGCAACGCGCCTCGACGATGGTCTCGCCTTCGATCTCGAGGATGAGGCGCAGCACCCCGTGCGTCGACGGGTGCTGCGGGCCCATGTTGACGACGATGCGCTCTCCGGCGTGCTCGGCGGCGTTCTGCCTCGCCGCCGTGACGACCTCGTCCCAATCCTGGCCGCCGACGACGACCACCCGTTCAGCCGGGCCGGGAGCGCTCTGTGATGTGGTCATCAGCGGTAGGCCCTCCGTTCGTCGGGCGGCGGTATCTGGGCGCCGTGGTACTCGACCGGGATCCCGCCGAGCGGGTAGTCCTTGCGCTGCGGGTGGCCGACCCAGTCGTCGGGCATCTCGATCCGGGTCAGCGACGGGTGACCGTCGAAGATGATGCCGAAGAAGTCGTAGGTCTCGCGTTCATGCCAGTCGGTGGTCGGATACACCCGGAACAGCGACGGGATGTGTGGGTCGGCGTCGGGGGCCGCCACCTCGACGCAGATGCGCCGGTTGTGGGTGATCGACATCAGTGGATAGACCGCATGCAGCTCGCGGCCGGTGTCCTCGGGGTAGTGCACCCCGCTGACGCCGAGACACAGCTCGAACCGCAGACCGGGGTCGTCGCGCAGCGCCGCAGCCACCGCGGGCAAGTGCTCACGTCGGACCTCCAGGGTCAGCTGGTCACGGAACACCACCACCCGTTCGATCGCGGCGGCGAACGCCTCGTCCCCGAGCGTGGTGACCAACGTGTCGACGACGTCGTCGAAGTAGCCACCGTAGGGCCGCGGTGAACCGCCGGGCAGTGCCACCGAGCGCACCAGGCGGCCGTAGCCGGAGGTGTCGCCGGTGCCCTCGGCGCCGAACATGCCGCGGCGCACCCCGATGACCTCGGGTTGCGAGTCCCCGTCTTCGGCGATCATGACCGCAGCAGACCCTTCAGCTCGATCGTCGGCTGGACCGCCAGCGCGGCCTTTTCGGCTTCCCGAATTGCCTCCTCCCGGTTCACCCCGAGCGGCATCTGCTGGATCTTGTCGTGCAGCTTGAGAATCGCGTGCAGCAGCATCTCCGGTCGCGGTGGGCACCCGGGCAGGTAGATATCGACCGGAACCACATGGTCCACGCCCTGGACCACCGCGTAGTTGTTGAACATCCCGCCGGACGACGCGCACACCCCCATCGCCAGCACCCACTTCGGCTCGGCCATCTGGTCGTAGATCTGCCGGAGCACCGGCGCCATCTTCTGGCTGACACGTCCGGCGACGATCATCAGGTCGGCCTGGCGCGGCGTCGCCGAGAACCGCTCCATGCCGAAACGTGAGATGTCGAAGCGTGGCCCGGCGGTGGCCATCATCTCGATCGCGCAGCACGCCAGACCGAAGGTGGCGGGCCACAGTGACCCCTTCCGCACGTAGCCGGCAACCTTCTCCACCGTGGAAAGCAGGATCCCACCCGGTAGCCGCTCCTCTAGTCCCACGCCAGACCTCCCCGTCGCCATTCGTACGCGTATGCCACCGACACGTTGAACAAAAAGAGCCCCACCGCGATGACCCCGAAGGCGCCCAGGCTGTCGAACGCCACCGCCCACGGGTAGAGAAACACGATCTCGATGTCGAACACGATGAACAGCATCGCCGTCAGGTAGTACTTGATCGGGAAACGTTGAGCGGTCGCGGCCACAGCCGGATCGGACACGTCCATCGGTTCGATCCCGCACTCGTAGGCCTCGAGCTTGGAGTGGTTGTAGCGCCTCGGTCCGATCAGCAGCGCGATGCCCACCGAGCCGACCGCGAACACGGCAGCGATCGCGCCAAGCACCAGGATCGGCGTGTACAGATTCATACGGCGCAGGCGCTCCTCGGGGGCTGTCGATGTGAGCTGCCCCACAGCCTAACCATGTTTTGGATGCAAGCCACACATTTTGGTTAGTATCGCTACTGGCGCCGGCCGGCGATCTCGCTTTGCCACGAAAATGCAAGCGCGACAAGTAATTCCGTGCCGCGTGCGATCACACGGTGGTGCGGAGCAGGGATATCACCGCGTCGCCCAGCCGGATCGGGTCGATCGGATGGGGGACCGCAGCTTCGGCGCGCGACCAGCGAGCCAGCCACGCATCGTCGGGCCGGCCTGTCAGCACCAGGACCGGCGGGCACGGATCGATCTCGTCCTTGAGTTGTTTGGCGATACCCATGCCGCCGACAGGACTGGCCTCGCCGTCGAGGATCACCAGATCGAAGCCACCCTCGTCCATCTGCCTGATCACCGTCGCGGCGGTGGCGACCTCGAGGTAGCTGAGTTCCGGAAGGTCGGGGTGCACGCGCTTGCCCAGTGCCAGGCGTACCTGCTCCCTGGTCCTCGGGTTGTCGCTGTAGACCAGGATGCGCAGGGTAGACGGAGGCGCAGCCATGCTCGCGATGGTAGCCCCGCGGGGGATCGACGGCACCGAAAACGTCTGCCTGGTCGGTGTGTCGGCTCTCAACGGCCGGCTGCCAACAGTGGGGCGATCCCGGCAGGGTCCAGGTACTCGTCGACGCTGCTGATCAGGCCGTCGGAGTCCAGTTTGATCACGATGCACACCCGCACGGCGAGCAACACGTCCGTGCGGCCGGTGGCGTGCAGGACATGCTGTTGGACGAAGCCGCCGTCGAAGAACTGGCGATCGAGGATCTCGTATCGCCGCTCGAGGGTGGCGTTGATGAACCAGGCGATGATCCGTACCGACCGGGCGCGGTCGCTGGGGCGCTCGTCGCCGGTCTTCCACACGGCCACCGCAGGGCTGAACAGCTGCTCCACCGTTGTGATGTCGCCGCGTTCGATGGCGTCGAACAGTCGGTCGGCGACGCCGGCGGTAGTGCGCAACTCGGTTTCAGACATCCTGTTGACCTCAACTCCGGTTCAGGTTGAACACTGGGGTGCATGGAACAGACGCCAACACTCTCCCGATTCGACGAGTTCTACAAGAACCAGACCCCGCCGTGGGTGATCGGCGAGCCGCAACCGGTGATCGTCGACCTTGCCACCGCCGGCGCCATCACCGGCCGGGTGCTCGATGCCGGCTGCGGCACGGGGGAGCACACCATCCTGCTGGCCCGCCGCGGCGTCGACGTGCTCGGCATCGACGGTGCGCCCACAGCTGTCGAGCAGGCCAGGCGCAACGCCGCGGACCAGGGTGTCGACGCCCGATTCGAGGTCGCCGACGCGCTGCACCTCGGAGATTCGCCCGGCTACGACACCATCATCGACAGCGCCCTGTTCCACATCTTCGACGACGGTGACCGCGCCACGTACGTCCGCAGCCTGCACACCGCGACCCAGCCCGGCGCGACCGTGTTCGTGCTGGCGTTGTCCGACGCCGGACGCGGCTTCGGGCCCGAGGTCAGCGAGACGACGATCCGGGACGCGTTCGGTGCGGGGTGGGAGATCGAGGACCTCTCCGCGACGACCTACCGCGGCGTCGTCACCGAGCTGCACGCCGAACAGTTGGGGTTGGCCGTCGGCAGCCGGGTCGACGAGCCCGCCTGGCTGGCCCGGATCCGCAGGCGCTGACACCGCGGTCATCCGGGGTACGGGTCCACGGATCTAGCGCTGGGAATCGTATCCGGGATGGGCGATGGACAAGCGGTGTCGCACAAGTAGGCGCAGTACTGCCATCACCTCGTCGCTCCGGTCATCCAACTCGCCTCTCCGGATGGCGTCGGACAGCGCGGACTCGTCGGGGAATCCGAGATCCGCCAACGCCTCACGCACCTCATCCGCCGTCTCGTCGAGCAGTTCACGCTCGACGATCCGCAGCACGTTGGCCGCGACGCGGGCGTGGAAACCGACCTGCCCGTCACACGCGTTGCGGACCTCGTGGTCGAGGAAGTCGGCGACGGCCGCGACGAGTTCGGCGGTGGTGGGCCGCCCGGACAGTGCACTCATCGCGGTCCTCCTCCGGACAGCAGATCCAAGATGTCCCATTCGGTTTCGCTGACCCGACGGCCGATGGCCGCGAGCTCGACCGAACGCTGCTCGCCGGAGAGGTGTCGCTCGGCCTGGTGCCTGCAGATGACGCCCCACCGCAGTGTCGCCACGGTCAGCCACCACCGGAACGCGTCGCGGTCCACCGCTGTCCCCGACGCTTGTTCATAGGCCTGCAGGAACGTCTCGACACTGCCGAGACCACCGGCGCCCAGCGTCTCCGGCGCGCCGAACCGCCACGCCCGGATACAGAACCACGCCAGATCCTCGTACACCTCACCGATATGGGTCAGCTCCCAATCCAGCACCGCGGCCAGTCCTGAACCGTCGACGATCAGGTTGCCCATCCGGAAGTCGCCGTGCACCAACCGCATCGGCGACGGATCGGGGCGCCGGTCGGCGAGCCGACGAAACGCCCACTCGAAAGTGGCGGTGGTGTCGCCGATCTCGTCGAGTCGGCTGCGCCAATCCGCGAGGTCGTCGGGCGCGGTCAGCCCGATCCCGTCCGGATCGGCGCGGTGGATCGCCGCCAATGCCGCGGCGCACTGTCCGAGCATCCGTGACCTGCCGGCGTCGTCGAGTCCGCGCAGGATGCGCCGCACGATGGTCTCGCCGGCCACCGCGTCGCAGATCAGGTACGGGTTGCCCAGGGCGGCAGGCGAGTTGTCGGCCGTCAGGATGTGGGGGACCGGTGCGCCCGCCGCGGCGGCCCGCTGCTGCGCCAAGGCCTCCAGTTCCATGCCTGCGTGGATGTCGTCACCGGCGCCGGTGCGCAAGATGAGGGCACGCCGTCCGTCGGCGTGCGCAGCGGTGAACGCCCAGGTGATCCTGCTCGCGCCGCCGGTGAGCGGTTGCAGGTCCTCGACGCTCACCTCACCCAGGACCGGCGCAAGCACCTGTTCGAGAGCCCGCGCCAGGGTGTCGCTCACTTCCGCCCGAACCCGAACAGTCGCTGCGCCACCCGGCGGATCTGGATCTCCTCGGCGCCCTCGGTGATCCGGTAGCGGCGGTGGTGCCGGTAGATGTGCTCGAACGGTTCATGCCTGCTGTATCCCACGCCGCCGAACACCTGCATCGCCCGGTCGGCGGCCTCGCACACCAGCCGGTTGGCGCGGTAGTTGGCCATCGACACCTTGTCCGAGACCTCCATGTGGTGGTTGCGGTCGAGTTCGGACGCGGCAAACCGCACCAGCAGCCGCACCATCTGAGCCTCGGTCTGCAACTCGACCAGCGGCCACTGCACCGCCTGGTTGACCGCGAGCGGCTTGCCGAACACTGTGCGTTCGCCGGCGTACGCGACCGCACGATCGATGCAGTGCTGGGCAGCCCCGAGACTGCTCGCCGCCTGACGAATCCGGTTCTCGTGCAGGAAGGTCTGTCCGACCTCCAGGCCGCGGTCCACCTCGCCGAGGATCGACTCGGCGGGGACCCGGACGTTCTCCAGCACCACCTCGCCGTGATCGGTGGGCATGTTGAACGTCCACCAGTAGTACGGCACCGAGAACCCCGGGGCGTCGGTCGGCACCAGGAACGCGCTGATGCCCCGGGCCTGACCCGGATCGCCCGACGTGCGGGCGAACACCAGGTCATGGGTGGCGCGATGCACGCCGGTGTTGAACCGCTTGGCGCCGTTGATGATCCACTCGTCGCCATCCTGCACGGCGGTGGTCTCGAGCCAGGTGGCGTCAGATCCGTGGTTGGGCTCGGTGAGCCCGAAGGCCATCGACCGCTCGCCGGTGATCAGGGCATCGGTCCACTCCTTCTTCTGCGTGTCGGTGCCGAACCGGTCCATCATGATCACCTGGGGGAAGTTGCCGACGATCGAGGACTCGTCCTGCAGGTCGTTGTGCAGCCCGAGCCCCTTGTGGGCCAGATGTTCACGGATCACCGCCATGTCGATGTTGCTGCCGTCCCGACCGCCGAACCGGGACGGCAGCCCGTACCGCAGCCAGCCCGCCTTGTCGGCACGCCTGCGCATCTCGCCGAGCAGATCTTCCCACTCCCGCCGCGGGATGCCGCCGTTGTCCCAGTCGGTGCGGGCATGTTCCCGGCGGTGGTCGAAGTACTGGATATGTTCGCGTTCCAGCGGTTTGATCTCCGCCTCGATGAACGCGTCCATCTCGTCGAGCAGCCCGGGAAGATGGTCCGGCAGGCTGAAATCCACAGTGCTCTCCTTTGGCGGCCTTCGTTGGCGGTCCTGTCAGAACCCGTACAGCGTCTTCTTCCAGATGCGTGACAGCGTGGTGATGGCGTCCTCGTCGCCGATGTCGATGCCCAGGCCCGAGGTGCCGACGAAGACGGTGGTGAAGTTCTCGAACAGCAGCGCGATCGCCGCGGCGGTGTATTCGGGGTTCAGCTCACCGCCGTAACCCTGGTCCTGGGCGCGCCGTACCGACGCGGCGACGATGTCGACTCCGAAGCGACGGAACTCGTTCTGGACGGCGGCGAAGCGTGGTTGGGTGGTCGCGAGCTGGGCCACCGCGATCATGATCCCGATGTTCTGTTTGAACATCGTCCAGTATCCGGTCACCACCGCGGTGAAGAAGGCGTCGTCGTCGGGGGAGTCCGGCAGCTGCAGGCTCAACCCCGACGGTGTCACGACCTCGCGCAGGAACGACTGGGCGAGTGCCGCCAGCAGATCCTCTTTGTCGGTGAAGTACCGGTAGAACGCGGCGGGTGACTTGCCCGCAGCGGAGGTGATGTCACCGAGCGTGGTGCCGTGAAAGCCCCGTTCGGCGAACAGTTTCCGCGCCGCCTGCTCGATGGCCAGCCGCGTCTGCTGACCTTTCGCGCTCAGCGTTGCGGAAGGGAGGGCGGGCACGTTCGCTAACCCAGGATCCGGTCACCGGCGCGCAACAGCGCGCCGGGCAGTTCGTGCCTCACGGCATCCTGGGCGATGCGGGCTGCGGCGATCGCTGCCTGCAGATCAACATCGACGTGAACTCCGCTGTCCCGCAACAGGTACACCAGGTCTTCGGTCGCGATGTTGCCGCTGGCACCCGGCGCGAACGGGCAGCCGCCGAGCCCTCCGACAGAGGCGTCCAGCCGGGTGACACCGGCGCTGACCGCGGCGTATGCGCTGGCCAGGCCGGTGCCACGGGTGTTGTGGAAGTGTGCGCCCAAGGGTAGATCACCGATTCTCGGACGGACGAGGTCGATCAGCTCGCCGACCCGCAGAGGTGTGGCGGTGCCGATGGTGTCGGCGATCGCGAGCCGGTCGACCCCGGCGTCGGTGGCGGCGGTGACGATGTCGACGACCCGTTGCGGCGGTGTCGGTCCGTCGAACGGACAGTCCCAGGCGGTGGCGACGATGACCTCGACGCTCACCCCGCTGTCATGGGCGATCGCCACGATCTCGGCGATCTGGGCGGTCGCTTCCGCCGACGTGCGGCCCACATTGGCACGGCTGTGCCCGTCTGCTGCGGAAACCACGAACTCGAGGGAGCGCAGCCCCGCGGCGACGGCGCGCTTGGCCCCGTTCGGACTGGCCACCAGTGCGGAGAACTCGATGCCGGGGAAGTTGGGCAGTTCGGCGGCGAGCTCGGCGGCGTCGGCCAGTGCAGGCACCTTCGAGGGGGAGACGAAGGCCGTCGCCTCCATCTCGCGAACCCCGGTGGCGGCGATCGCGGCGAGGAGGTCGAGCTTGGCCGACAACGGAATCGGGTCCTCGATCTGCAACCCGTCCCGCAGCGAAACGTCACGGATGTCGACGTGGACGGCTGGCCTGGTCACAGGATCCCCTCCGAACGCAGTGCCGCGATCTCGGCTTCGCTCCTGCCGAGCAGGCCGCGGTAGATCTCGTCGTTGTGCTGCCCCGGGCGCGCCGACCCGGCATGGCGGATGGTGCCCGGGGTCTCGGACAGCACGGGAACCACACCGGGCCCCTTGACATTCCGTCCGATCCGTTCGTCCCAGTGGTCGGCGATCATGCCGCGGGCCTGCAACTGGGGATCCTCGACGACTTCGGCGACGGTGTTGATGGGGCCGCTGATCACCCCGGCCTCCGAGAGGGTCGCGATGATGTCGGCTGGTTGGCGTTCAGCGGCCCACGATCCGATGATCTTGTCGAGTTCGTCCTGGTTGCGTCCTCGCGCCAGATGATTGGCGAAGCGTTCGTCGGCGGCGAGCTCGGGCTGGCCCATGGCCCCGCACAACCGCCGGAACACGGTGTCCTGGTTCGCCGCGATCACCACCCAACTGCCGTCGGCGCTCGGGTAGATGTTCGACGGGGCGATGCCCTCCAGGCGGGTACCGGACGGGCCCCGCACCACCCCGCCGACGTCGTAGTCGGGGATCGTGGATTCCTGCACCGCCAGGCAGGATTCGGTGAGCGCGGCGTCGACCACCTGGCCGTGTCCGGTCACCGAGCGGCGGTACAGCGCGGCCAGCGCCCCCTGCGCGGCGAACATTCCGGCCAGGCTGTCACCCAGTGACAGCGCCAGCCGCGGGGGCGGGCCGCCGGGGAACCCGTTCATGTGCCGCAGGCCGCTGGCGGCCTCGGCGACCGACGCGTAGCCGGCCCTGTGCGCTTCCGGGCCGGTCTGGCCGTATCCGGAAACCCGCACCAGGATGATGCCGCGATTGCGTTCGCGGAGCACGTCGTAGCCGAGCCCCCATTTCTCCAGGGTGCCCGGCCGGAAGTTCTCGACGATGACGTCGCTGCGTTCGACGAGGTCGAGGAAGAGGTCGCGCCCCTTGCCTTCACGCAGGTTGAGGGTGACGGCTTTCTTGTTGCGCGCATGAACCGTCCAGAAGAAGTGGTGCCCGTCGAGCTCGGCCTGTCCCCAGGTCCGCAGCGGGTCCGGTGACCCGGGGGGTTCGACCTTGATGACCTCGGCACCCATATCGCCGAGGAGACGACCGGCGAAGGGCCCGGAAATCAGCGTCCCGACCTCGATGACCCGGATTCCGTCGAGCGGCCCCGTCGTTGTCGTCATCGGGCTGCCGCGAAGTCGTGGCGGACCAGCCAGTCGGTGACGATGCCGACGGCCCCGCGCAGCTTGTCGCGCTGGTCGGCGCCGGCGTAATAGTGATTCGCGCCGGGGATCTCGTGCATCTCCTTGTCGGGATGCCCGATCGCCTCGAAGATCCGGCGGGTGTGGCTCGGTGTGCAGGCGTCGTCGGCGAGGTTCCCGATGACCAGCGCGGGCACCGCGATGTCGGGTCCACACTTCACGGCGTCGCCGTTGGCGTCGTCGTAGCTCCACTGCGATAGCCAGCTGCGCAGTGTGCAGAACCGCGCGAGGCCCACCGGGCTCATGTTCACCACCTGAGGATCGCCCAGATAACAGGTTCCCGGGGTGCGTTCGTTGGGATCGACGGACGGATCCAGCCACCGCGGGTCCGCCATCGTGCCGTGCACGACGAACGCGAACTCGTCATCGGGCCTGCCTGCCGTCTTGAGTTCATCGAGTTTGTCTTTGACCCACTTGGTGATTCGTCGGTTCCGCGCGATCTGCGCCTGGTGATAGCGATCGAGGAATTCCGGCGGGTACGGCGGCTGGTTGGGGTTGTCGGGGTTGTAGAGATCCAGCTCTGGATCCCGATTGCCGGGATCGTTCTCATCGAGGATCGAGGCGTCCATCCACTCGGTCATGGTGCCGTGCCTGCTGATGTGGGCGGCCAGCAGCATGATGCCGTCGGCGGGGATCAGCCCGAGCCCGGTCAGGTCAGGTCCGTCGCCGGACGGGCTCGAGGTCACCGTGGGATGCTGGGCCTGCTGCTGGTAGAAGACCGACAGCGAGCCGCCGCCGCTCCAGCCGGCGAGCACGACTTTCGAGTAGCCGAGCCGGTTCTTGGCGTCCTTGATGCATTCGCCGAGGTCCTCGACGACCTTCTCCATCAGCAGCGCCGAGTCGGTGCCACGGAAGCGGCTGTTGCAGTAGATGACGTGGTGGCCGGCGCGGGCCAGCGCGTTGATCATCGGCAGGTAGGCGCCGCCGCCGATCGGGTGCATGAACACCAGCACGGTGTCGGACGGCACCGTCTTCGGTTTGAGTAGGTAGCTTTCCAGCACCACCAACTCGGCTACGCCGCCGTAGACGTCACGGACTGCCGAATTGTTCTGATAGGCAACCAGATAGGGAATGCGATCGTACTCGTACCGGACCGGTGTCTGCTGGTGCGGCATCAGTGCTGCCCGAGGTCGTTGGCCAGGATCTCCGCCGAGGGGACCAGCCGGCGACGGGTGTCGATCGCGATCACCCGCCAGTCCACGGAGTGGAAGTCGTCGAACTTGCGGCGTGCTCGCTCGCGGGCCTTCTCCGGCGCACCGTGGTGGACCCCCTGGGGTGCGTGGGAGATGAGACCCGGCGGCATCGGGATACCGTAGAGCGAACCACCGTGGAAGAACGCGATCTCGTCGAAGTCGACGTTGCGGTGATACCACGGCGTGCGTTCGGTGCCCGGCACCCCTTCGGCGGGCTTGGGCAGGAAGTTCATCACGTACACCCCGGTGGCCTGCATGAACAGGTGCACCGTCGGAGGCAGGTGCACGCTGTCGGAGGTCACCACGTTGTAGTCGGCGATGTTGAAGGTGAACGGGAAGTTGTCGCCGCGCCAGCCTTCGACGTCGAGTGGATGATGTTGGTAGTACAGGGTTGTCGGGCCGCCGTCATGCACCAGCCGTACCTCGTACTCGTCGCGGCCGTCGTCGTCGTACGGATGCGGTTCCGGGATGACGGCCTGCGACGGGTCGAAGGGGAAGTGGCGGCCGAGTGGTCCGGGCGGCGGCACCCGGAACTCATCGGTGGCCTGGATCATCAGCCACGTGCACTGGTCGTCCGGAACGTGCCGCCACGTGCAGGCCTTCGGCAGATACAGCCAGTCACCCTGCCGGTAACGCAATGGACCGAATTCGGTCTCGACGAGGCCCGCGCCCTCGTGCACAAAACACAGCAGGTCTCCGTCGATGTGACGCGTGAAGTGCGGCATCGGCGCAGCGCGCCGGGATAGCAGCACCTCGCAGTCGGAGTTGGAGAACATCAGCAGGGGACCACCGTGTGCATCGGTGGCATCCGCGGGTTTGAGCTCGCTCGACAGCACATCCAGTGGCCGCAGCGGGCCGACGGTGCGGTACGCCGTGGGGTCGTGGCGCCGGTAGAGGTTGGCAGTGCGGCCGGTGAAGCCGCCGCGGCCGAGTTCATCGTCTTTGAGTCCGTCGAGGTCGGCGTGCAGCCGTCGGGGGGTGACCCCTTTTCGCAGATGCACGAACGATTCCATGGAGGCCCTTCCGACGACTGAAAGTAAAACTGACTTTAGTTTTAGCTTTGACGGGCGTCAATAGTGGAGGTGATCCTCGAGAAGCGGTCAATTTCGGCCGCCGGTGACTCAGGCGGCGCCGGGTTCGCGGTTGGTCATTCCAATGCGCGCAAGATCGGCGACGCGTCGCTCAGTCTTCGTCAGCTGGAGATGTACTGGGTGATGGCGTTCATGGCCTTGTCGGCGAGCTGGGCCTTGAGAACCGTCACCCTCGCGGTCACCTCGAAGATGGCTGTCTGCAACGCCGCTCCACCACTGCCATCGGTAGCCAAATCGCTGACTACGGAACCGTCGGTGGCCGCCGCCTCGGCGAGGTTGTCGTCACCGAGGACCAGGCTGCTGGCCCAGGCGTCGTCGCTGGTGGCCAGGGCAGCGCTGCGGTTTCCGACGACGACGGCTTTGGCCAGTCCGTGGTCGGTGGTGGCTTGGGCGGCGTTGCCCTCGCCGAGGAGGAAGCCGCGGCTGTGGCCACCGTTCTCCGCCTCGCTGGCGATCACGCTGTCCGCGCCGATCATCTTGGCCGACGCCACGCTGCCAGATCCCTCGGCCTGCGCGACAAGGGTCGAAGCGTCGCCGCCCACGACGTGGGCGAGCGCACCGTTCTCGGCGGCCGCGCTTCCCGAACTGGAGTCGGCGACGGCGACGGTGGACCAACTGTGATTCTGTGCAAACGCGAGGCCGTTCGAGTTCTCGCGCACCCGCGCGGTGGCCCAACTGTGATCGATCGTGACGGCGTTGCTGATACTGCTGTCGCGGGCGACGGAGCTGGCCACGCTGGCTTCCGCGGCGAAAGCGGTGGCGGCGCTGGAGTCTCGGGCCACCGCGCGGGCCGTGCCGCCGTCGAAGGAGACCGCGGTGGCAACACTGCTGTCGCTGGCAGAGGCACTGGCCCGGCCGGTCTCGCTGGTGGCTTCGGCGGCGCTGTCGCCGTCGGCGAAAGCGTTGGCCAGGCCGCGGTCAGCGCCGGCGGCGGCGACGCTGGAACCGGCAGCGCTGGCGACGGCGACGCTGGAACCGGTGGCGGAGGCAGTGGCGAGGCTGGAGTCGTAGGCAGCAGCTCTGGCCAGGCCGCGGTCGGCGGAGGCAACCGCGGTGCTCTCCGTGCCGGCGATGGCTCTGGCCGCACCGTTTACCGCGTTGGCTTCGGCTTGCGCGCCAGTGCCGTTGCTGTGGGCGCGGGCACTGCTGAACCATCCTCGGGCGGTGGCGTCGCTGTTGGTGCCGTAGGCGTGGGCTTTGTTGAAGTTGCCGTCATCGGCGGTGGCGGTGGAGTCTTCGCCGGTGCTGATGGCGGCGTTGAACCAGCCGTCGGCGATGGCGACTGTGTTGGCGCCGTACGCGATCGCTAGGGAGCCGAAACCAGAGGAGGTGGCTGTCGCAGAACCGTTCTGAACGAGTTGCACACCGCTGAAGGACACACTGAAGTCGTCGAAAGACACCCCGACCTGCTGGCCGATCCAGCTGAGCGCGCCCACCAGCCCCGAAACCTGAGCCGATGCAGGTGCGGGGGTGGTCAGTGCGTTGACCTGCTGGGCGACCAGAGTGCTCGCCACCTGGGTGAAAGCACCGGGCGCGTATTGGAACGCCGCCGCCGGCGCAGGCGGGGCCTCAGCGCTCTCGTCCACCACCGTCGCCGCAGGCTGCGCCGTCGCTGCGGCGGGGGCCAGCGCTGAACGCCGCGACTCGGAGGCCACCATTACCGGCAGCACAGGGCTTTCGGTGAGTGCCTGTGGGTCGGGGACCTGCTCGGTGTCCGCGACACCGTCGAGGACATCCACTTCGGCGAGGTCGCTGTTGGCCTTGTCGTCGAGTTCGGTGTCGTCGAGTTCGGAGTCCAGGTCCGCGTCGTCAGCGGCGAGATCCTCGGCTTCGGCATCGAGATCGTCAGCCTCGGCGTCCCGGTCCTCGTCCTCGTCCGCGCCCTCGGTGTCGGCGTCGGTGTCAGCCGAGGCGCCCGCACCCGACGACCTTGTGTCGGAGGAACCGGAACCATCGGATCTGCTACTCGACGACGAGGACGACCCGGACCCCGAGGGAGAGGAGGTTGCGGAGCTGGCGCCGCTGTCGGTCGACGACGAGGAGGACGACCTGGTCTTCGAGGAGGAGTCGTCGGCGTCGGCGGCGGCCGTCCAGGGTGCGGCGAACAGAAACGCGCCCACCCCCAGTGCGGCGGCGAGCCCGCCGATCCGGCCGATGTGCTGTCCACCGCTTCCGCGGCTCGGCACCCGACGGCGGGCCTCCTCACGGTGTGTGTGCAGCCGGTGTCTGCCCGTCGAACCCATCTGTGATCCCCTCGAATGGCACGCGGGAAGGCGGCCTGAAAAGTTCTGCTGGAGGCTAGTTCCGGGGGGACGTTAACAGGATTGGGGCCTGTGGCGATGTAGGGATTTCCCTATCCCGGACCCTCGCGAACATGGCCAGAACCCGCCGCTGCGCGCCCAACCACCGACCCCCTCAGCGCAACTGGGCGTGTTGCACGGCGGGCCGAACGCTGCGCCTCATCCGCGCAGTGGATCGCGCTACTGGCCCGTGACCGCGGTGATTCTTTCAGTCGATGAGATCGACGCGGACGGTCAGCAGGTTCGTTCCGAACGTGCGGACTCCCATGCTGTTGACCTGTGGCAGTGACCGCAGCCGAGCGCGAGCGTCGTCCTCTGGCAGTAGATGCGCTGTGCCGCGGTGCCAGCGCCCCTTCAACCGCACCCGCACGTGCGGGTTGGCTTTGATGTTGAGCACGTACTGCGACTTCTCGCCGAACTCCGAGACGAACCAGAACTCGTCGCCGACCCGGCGGCCGCCCAGCGGCGTGCGCCGGGGTTCGCCGGACTTTCTGCCGGTCGTCTCCAACAGGGTCTGGAACGGCATCCGTCCCATCACCTGGTTGCCGACGTATTTCTGCATGAACTTGGTGACACTGTCGCGGACGCTGGTCATCGGAACTCCGTTCGCCGGTTTCACACCATGGCGGTGCGCGGGACCGCCATCCCCATTGTCAGCGCTGCGGCGAGTTCACGGCTGGTGTCGTAGTCGAAAACCACATGACCGCCGATGACGTCGACGTCGCGCTTGATGCGCTGCAGCGGGTTGTCCAGGAAATGGGCGCTCGCGCCCGACGCGCTGAGCAGATCGCCGATCACCGCGCGCGACTCGTGGACGATGTGTGCCGCGGCGAGCCTGGCCTGACCGCGTACTGGACGCTCTACCGGGTCTCCCGCGGCAACGATGGCTTCGATCTCGCCCACGGTGTCGGCCAGTAGTCCGCGCAGGGAGCGCAACCGCACAAGTGCTTGCCCGAGGTGCACGGAGGCGACGGGCTTGTCCTTCTGCATCACGCCCTCGTACGCCAGGAACCGCTGAGAGAGCCGCTCGGTGTAGATCTGCGCGGCTCGTTCGGCGCTGCCGAGTGCGGGCATCGCGGCCAGCAGGGCGAGTGCGGGGACCATCGGCCATCGATAGGTGTCGGCGTCGTGCACCGCGGCCCCGGGTGCGGTGCCCGTGTAGATGTCGGAGACGGCCACCAGCCGATGCTCCGGCACGAAGGCGTCGTCGATGACGATGTCGTTGGAACCCGTCGCTCGCATGCCGTCGGTGTGCCAGACGTCCTCGATGCCCACCTCGTCGATCGGCAGCAGCGCCAGCACCGGGTAGATGCTCGTCGGATCGCCCGGCACCCGTTCGCGCAGCGCGCCCACGATGATCCAGTTGCCGTCCATCACACCCGTCGCCCATGACCACCGCCCGGACAGTCGGATCCCGCCGTCGCATCCGACGCCGCGGCCCGTGGGTGCCAGCGGTGCCGGGGCCAGGAACGGGCGCGATGCGAATGCCTCGCGCTGAGCCTGCTCGCTGAACAGCGCGAGCATCCAGTTGTGCAGCGCATAGAACCCGAGCGTCCACGCGCTGGATGCGCAGCCGTGTGCCATCAGCCGGACAGGGTCGAAGATGGCCGGTAGCGGGGCCTGGCGGCCGCTATAGCGGGCCGGCACCAGCAGGTCGATGAACTCCGACGTCGCGGGGTCGGCCAACGTGGCCGCCGGTAGGCGGCGCTGACGCTCCGCCTCGGGCGCTCGCTCCGACAACCGCGTGACGTATTCGGGGGTGACGGTGATGGCGGCGACCGTGGCGAGCATGGCCGCGACCGTACCATACCGTTTGGTATGGACTGCTGAATCAGCGTTTGATCATCAGGTCGAGGAACCGTTCCCGCTGCCGGGCCGTCCCGGCGGTCGGCGGGGCATTCGACAGGTGCAGAAAGCCGATGCCCGCGGCGAACGTGGCGTTCGCGCGCATGACAGCGTCCTCGGCGTCGAAGCCGGCATCCTCGAACGCCCGGCGGACCGCGCTCAGGACCCGCTGGTCGGCGGCATGCACGCTCTCGGCGACGGCGGGGTCGGTGCGCGCCCACTCCCGCATCGCCCGCTCCAGGGCCCACTGCCGCTCGCCGAGCATTGACGCCATCATCTGCGCGAGTCGCTCCCGGGGCGGGAGATGCCCCAGGTCGCCGAAGTGACTGCGGTCCCGGTCGTGCAATCGGGCCCAGGCTTCGACGACGGCGACGCGATAGCTCGCCATGTCCTTGAAATGCCAGTAGAAGCTGCCTTTGGTGACGCCGAGGCGGCCGCAGAGCCGATCGATCTTGAGGGCATCGAGTCCGTCGTCGGCCAGGAGGGCGTAACCGGCCTGGATCCAGTCCTCGGCCGTCAGCCTGCCTGCGCCGGGACCACTCACCATCCGCCGGAGCCTACTGAAGGTCGCCGGGTGTGAGCGCGGTCACCATGACGGAGGCATTACATTATTGAGGTCGAGCGTGGCCGGCAGAAGCTCGCCGATGTCGAGCGCACCGGGCGATTTCGCTGGCGCCGGGCCGGATATTGGCCGCGGCGTCAGTTTTGTTTTCCCGCAGGAAGTGGGCTGTTCGGCGTGGCCGGGCTTCCTCACATGCTGGTCACATGCTTTACTGCAACCGCTACAACTGAAGATTTCTCGGCCCGACTTGTGCCGCCGATCGGCTGTGCGCAACAGGGGGCAGCGCGGTCAAGGCAACGCTGTGTTGGTAACGGTTTTGCCGCCCCGCCCGAAAAATCTTGGGACAAGCCGCGTCACGCGGTAACCAGAGATGGATGGATTGACGGTATGAGACTTCTTGACAGGATTCGCGGCCCGTGGGCGCGTCGGATCGGCGTTGCGACCATGACGGCGGCACTGCTGCCCGCGCTGGTCGGCCTCACCGGAGGGTCGGCGACTGCCGGAGCATTCTCCCGGCCGGGTCTGCCGGTCGAGTACCTGATGGTGCCGTCGCCGTCGATGGGACGCGACATCAAGGTGCAGTTCCAGAGCGGCGGCGAGAACTCGCCCGCGGTCTACCTGCTCGACGGCCTGCGCGCGCAGGAGGACTTCAACGGCTGGGACATCAACACCCAGGCGTTCGAGTGGTACCTGGACTCCGGTCTGTCGATCGTGATGCCCGTCGGCGGCCAGTCCAGCTTCTACACCGACTGGTACCAGCCGGCCACCAACAAGGGGCCGACCGTCACCTACAAGTGGGAGACGTTCCTGACCCAGGAGCTGCCCGGCTTCCTGGCCTCGCAGCGGGCGGTCAAGCCCACCGGCAGCGCTGCGGTCGGCCTGTCGATGGCGGGCTCGGCCTCGCTGATCCTGTCGGTGTACCACCCCCAGCAGTTCACCTACGCCAGCTCGATGTCGGGCTTTTTGAACCCGTCGGAGGGGTGGTGGCCCTTCCTGATCAACATCTCCATGAGTGACGCCGGCGGCTTCGACGCCAACGAGATGTGGGGCAGGACGGAAGATCCGAACAGCGCCTGGGAGCGCAACGACCCCATGGTGCAGATCCCGAAGATCGTCGCCAACGGCACCCGGATCTGGATCTACTGCGGTAACGGCCAACCCAACGAGCTCGGCGGCGGCGACCTGCCCGCGACCTTCCTGGAGGGCCTGACCATCCGCACCAACGAGACCTTCCGCGACAACTACATCGCCGCGGGCGGCAGCAACGGTGTGTTCAACTTCCCTGCCAACGGAACGCACAACTGGGCGTACTGGGGCCGGGAGCTGCAGGCCATGAAGCCCGACCTGCAGGCGCACCTCCTCTGATTCGGTACTGACGAACAAAGCCCCCGATCGACCGGTCGGGGGCTTTGTCGTTCCGCGCCCCCGTCGTGGCTAGGGTGGCCGTCATGACGGAAATCAATGCGATGGTCGCGCACGAGGACGCCGAAGGCGCGATCGTGCTGCGCCACGAGGTGGTCGACGAATCGTTCCTGCCCGAGGGCGACGTGGAAATCCGGGTCGGGTATTCGAGCGTGAACTACAAGGACGCCTTGGCGGTCACCCCGAAAGGTGGAGTGGCGCGCGGCTATCCGTTGATCCCGGGAATCGATGTCGCGGGCACGGTCACCGCGAGCACCTCCCCGGACTTTGCCGTCGGTGACACCGTGATCGCCCACGGGCAGGACATCGGCACCGCCCGCCACGGTGGCTATGCACAGGTAGCGCGGTACCCCGCCGAGTTCCTGGTCAAGCTGACGTCGTTGAGCGCGGCCGACGCGGCGGCCATCGGCACGGCCGGCTTCACCGCCGCGATGAGCGTGAACGCCGTGCGCGCGCACGGCGTCGACCCGTCCGACGGGCCGGTACTGGTCACGGGAGCCACCGGCGGGGTGGGCAGTGTCAGCGTCGACCTGCTCGCCGGACTGGGCTACGAGGTGGTGGCGTCGACAGGGAAGGCCGAAGCACACGATCTGCTGCGTGAGCTGGGGGCCGCGGAGGTCATCGATCGGGTTCCCGGCCCGGAGGACAAGGTGCGCCCACTGGGCAAGTCGCACTGGGCCGCCGTCGTCGACTGTGTCGGCGGCAAGACCCTGGCCTACGCATTGAGCACGTTGAATTACGCTGGTGTGGCTGCAATCTCGGGACTCGCCGGGTCAGCGGACCTGCCGACCACCGTGCTGCCGTTCATCCTGCGCGGGGTGACGCTGGCAGGCATCGACTCGGTGCTGCTGCCCATCGAGGCGCGCCGAGACGTCTGGGGTCAGATCGAGGCGGGACTGAAGCCACGCCACCTGGCCCGCATCACCCGCGACGTCCCGGTGCGTGACGTCGTCGACGTCCTCGGCAACATCGTCGGTGGCGGCGTCACCGGACGCACCCGGGTCGTCGTGGACGACGGCTTCTGAGCCGCGTGCACTCGGCCGCACCGGGTAGCGGGCCCTCGCGCAACGGACAGGTGATGCGGTGCTGCACGAGCGCACCGTAACAAGTGGTGCCCGAGGTTACTTCAGTTCAGCAGATGACAGGCCCAGCAGGCGGCGCGCGACCACCAGCTGCTGGATCTGCTGGGTGCCCTCGAAGATGTCGAGGATCTTCGAGTCGCGGGCCCACTTCTCCAGCAGAGCCTCCTCGGAGTAGCCGGTGGTGCCGGCCAGTTCCACTGTCTTGAGCGTGATGTCGCTGGCGACGCGGGCAGCCTTGGCCTTGCCCATCGACGCCTCCTTCGAGTTCGGGATCCTGTTGTCCGCCTGCCACGCCGAACGGAGGGTGAGCAGATAGCCGGACTCCCAGTCGGCCTCCATGCGCAGGAACTCCGCGGCCGCAGCACTCTGGGCATGCGCCGGTTTGTCGTACGAGATCTCGATGCCTGCTGCGGTCAGGATCTTGCGAAGTTCCTCGAGCGCGGCGCGTCCGATGCCCACGGCCATGCCGGCGACAACGGGCCGGGTGTTGTCGAAGGTCTCCATGACCCCGGCAAAACCCTTCTCCACGTTGATATCCGGGCTTCCTAGGAGGTAATCCTTGGGAATGCGGGCATTCTCGAACCGGATCACCGCGGTGTCGGAGGCTTTGATGCCGAGCTTGTGTTCGAGGCGCTCGACGGTGACGCCGGGGTGCTCGCGGGGCACGATGAAGGATTTGATCGCCGCCCGGCCCTTGGTCTTGTCGAGGGTCGCCCAGACCACGATGTGCGTCGCACGCGAGCCGGCGGTGACGAAGATCTTCTCGCCGTTGATCACGTACTCGTCGCCGTCGAGTTTCGCGGTGGTCGACACCGCGGCCGAGTCGGAGCCGAAATCGGGTTCGGTGATCGCCATCGCGGCCCACACCTTGCCGAGCCGCTCGAGTTGCTCGTCGGTCGCGACCCCGGAGATCGCTGCGTTGCCGAGTCCCTGGAAGGGGATCGACAGCACCAGCGCGACGTCGCCCCAGCTGACCTCGATGATGTTGAGGACAGCGGACATGTTGCCGCCGTTGATGTTGCCCTTGGGTCCGTCGTCTCCGTCGCGGAACGCCTCGGCGCCGGCGAACGAGATGGTCTTGGCCTCCGAGATGCCCTCGAACAGGGTCGCGACGGTGTCCAGCTCAACGGGGTAGGCATGTTCCCTCGCGTCGTACTTGCGCGAGATCGGACGCAGAATCTCGGCCGCGCCCTGATGTCCCTTCTCGACGACCGCCTGCAGCTTCTTCGGCAGTTCCAGATTTATCGCCATGTCAGTCTCTTCTCGTCAGGCCGGTGGGAATCAAAGGACCACAACACCTTCGGCGACGCCGATGGCCCGCAGATCGCGGTACCAGCGCTCGACCGGGTGTTCTTTGGTGAAGCCGTGGCCGCCGAGCAGCTGGACGCCGTCGAGACCGATCTGCATCCCCTTGTCGGCGCCGAGCTTCTTGGCCAGGGCCGCCTCGCGGGCGAATGACAGGCCCTGTTCTGCGCGTGCTGCTCCCCGCAAGGTGATCAGCCGCAACCCGTCGAGCTCGATCGCGATGTTGGCGCACATGAACGCCACCGACTGCCTGCGGGCGATCGGTTCGCCGAAGGCTTCGCGCTCCTTGACGTAGGGGACGACGTAGTCGAGCACCGCGTGCGAGGTCCCGACGGCCAGGGCCGCCCAGCCCAGCCGCGACAGTGCGATGGCCTCGGAGTAGTCCTGGTCGGTGGCGCCGTCCTCGCCCAGCCGCGCGCTGAGCGGCACCGTGACCTTGTCGAGCTCGACCCGGCCGAGCGCGGCAGCGCGGATCCCCATGCTCGGGTCCGCGGTGACCGTCAGTCCCCGGGTTGACGCCTCGACGAGAAACAGCGCCGGCTTTCCGTTGAGCTGGGCGGCGATGATGAGCACTTCGGCGTCGGCGGCGGCCGGGACCAGCGACTTGACCCCGTCGAGCCGGTATCCGCTCGGGGTGCGCACGGCCGTGGTCTTCAGCGCGGTGGGGTCGAACAGCGGGTGCGGCTCGGCGATCGCCAGGCAGGCCTGGGGCACGTTCTCACCGGCGAACTCCTTCAGATATGTGGCCTGCTGGTCGGCGCTGCCCCAGTGGCTGAGCGCGGCCGCGACGCCACCGGGCGCCAGGATCGGCAGCGCCAATCCCATGTCGCCGTAGGCCAGTGCTTCGGCGACGAGCGCGTTGGTGACGGTGCTGCGGTGCTCGGCGATGCCGTCGAAGTCCTCCGGGATGTTGATCGCGGTGATGCCCAGTTCGGCAGCCTTGGCGATCAGATCCGCCGGGTAGGCGGCGGCGTCGTCGGCGTCGTGGGCGGCAGGCCGCAGGATCTCTTCGGCGAACTCGTTGACCGTCTCGACGATCATCTTCTGGTCGTCATCGGGGGTCAGGTCGAAGTAGTCGGACCCGCTGGACTTGAGCCGGGTGGCCGGCTTGCCCAGGCCTTGGATCCGCTTGAACTGTCGCGTCGTGGCGCCCGCAGCGGAGAAGCCGTGCTTCACGCCGTACTTGATCCCGCGGTTGAGCGGGTCCCGCAGGTTGTACTTGTCCAGGAACTCCTGGCCCATGAGCGGGGTGAGCAGCGCCATCCCCACGTCGATCACAGTCCGCTTGTGCTTCTGGAGGCCGACGGCGCTCTCGTGGCCGCTCCGGTTGGGAGGCAGGGTGTTCGTCATTGGCAGCTGCCCTCGTGTGGTGGTTCGGGATGCGCGATCACGCAACTGACTCCACAGTAAGGTACTAGAACTGACTCCCGAGTAAGGTTCATCGACTTGTAATGGACCTCACACCGCGAGTCGGGCCAGAACCGCGTCGTGCAGCAGCCCATTGGTCGCCACCGCGCTGCCGCCGTGGGGTCCCGGTTCGGCGGCCAGATTCGTGAACCGGCCACCGGCCTCACGCACCAGGATGTCCAGCGGTGCGAGATCCCAGACCTTGACCTCCGGTTCCACGGCGATGTCGACGGCCCCCTCGGCGACCAGGCAGTACGACCAGAAGTCGCCGTAGCCCCGGGTGCGCCACACGGCGTCGGTGAGATCAACGAACCGCGAGCGGCCCGCGTCCCATCCGGTGGTCATGTCGGAGAACGACAGGCTCGCCGCGTCGAGTGCGCTGACCCCCGAGACCGAGATCTGCCGCGTCGCGCCGCCGAAGGAGGTGAACGCACCCCGACCCTCGCCGGCCCACCAGCGTCGTCCCAGGGCAGGCGCGCTCGCCACCCCCACCGCCGGCACGCCGTCGACGAGCAGCGCGATCAACGTCGCCCACACCGGCACCCCGCGGACGAAGTTCTTGGTGCCGTCGATCGGGTCGATCACCCACTGCCGGCCGCTGAACTCCCTGGTGCCGCCGAACTCCTCACCGAACACCGAGTCCTCGGGCCGTTGTTGCGCCAGCCGGTCGCGCAGCAGTGTCTCGGCGTCGAGATCGGCATCGGTCGCCGGCGTCATGTCGGGTTTGGTCTGCACCCGCAGGTCCACCGCCCCGAAGCGCCGCATCGTCAACGAGTCGGCCTCGTCGGCCAACTCCAGCGCCAACGCCATGTCATCCAGCAGGGTGTTCATACCTGCCGTCCTACCATGTGGGGGTGGCCGAACTCGCAATCCTGCTCCTGCTCGTCGGCGCGCTGGCGCTGCTCCTCGCGCCGTGGATCAGACGAAGACGCGGTGTCGGCAACGACTGGGTGCCGGGAACCATGGTGGTGACCGGGGTCAGCCCGCGACCCGACGTGGAGGGTGAGCAGTACGTCACCATCACCGGCGTCCTCAACGGCGCCACCGTCAACGAGTACACGGTCTACACCCGGATGGCCGTGGACGTGAACAACTGGCCGACGATGGGCCAGTTGTTCGAGGTGGTGTACTCGCCGGGCAACCCCGAGAAGTGGGCGTTCGCGCCGCAGCCCGCGCCGCCGCCACCGCCGAATCCCTGACTTCTCACGGGCTCGTCCCTCACCCGCTTCGTCGTCAGCGGGGTTGGATGGGCTGATTCCTCACGGGCTCGTCCCTCACCCGCTTCGTCGTCAGCGGGGTTGGATGGGCTGATTCCTCACGGGCTCGTCCCTCACCCGCTTCGTCTTCAGCCGTGCCCGATGCGTAGCAGATCCGCCACGCTCGTCAGCTTCACCCTGGGCCGCCCGGACCCAACGCCTGCCGAGCGTTCGTGGTCGTCGATCAGCTTCCAGTGGTCGTCGGTCACCACCTTCGGCTGCCGCTCCACCAGCCACCTCGCCAGTTGATCGGCGTGGTCGGCGCCGAAGTCCGCCAGCTCGGCGGTGCTCAAGTCCTCGAGCAGGGTGTTGACGGTGGCCTGGGAGTCCTTCTTGTTGGTGCCGATCACCCCGCTGGGGCCGCGCTTGATCCAGCCCGCGACGTATTCGTTGCGGCTGCCCGCAATCCTGCCGTCGACATGCGGGATGGTTCCGGTGCGCTCGTCGAACGGCAACCCCGGCGTGGGCATCCCCCGGTAACCGACCGCACGCACCACCAGCTGTGCGGACACCTCGTCGCGTTCACCGGTGTCCTTGGCGGTCACCCGGCCGTCGGCGCCGCTGACCAGTTCGTTGCGGCCGAGCACGATCGACTCGACCCTGTCGGCGCCTCTGATCTCGATCGGTGAGGTGCAGAACCGGAATACGATGCGACGTGTCGCGCCGCTGGGCGTGTTCTCGGCGTAGCCACGCAACACCTTGACGTTGTTGCGCACCGTCTTACCCGCGGCCTCGAGATCGTCGTCGGTGATGTCGGCGAGGTCGGCGGGGTCGACGACGATGTCGACGTCGCCGAGCGCCTCCAGTTCACCGAGCTCCCGCAGCTCCAACGTGGTGAAAGGCGCCTGCAGCGGACCGCGCCTGCCCACGACCAGCACCTCTTCCACGCCGCGGCCGTGCAGCGACTCCAGTGCGTGGTCGGCGATGTCGGTGGCCGCGAGCACGTCGGGGTCACTGACGAGGATGCGCGCCACGTCCAGCGCGACGTTGCCGTTGCCGATCACCACGGCGCGTCCGGCCGTCAGGTCCGGCGCGATCTCCCCGAAGTGCGGGTGCGCGTTGTACCACCCGACGAAGTCGACCGCCGCCACGCTTCCCGGAAGGTCTTCCCCCGGGATTCCCAGGGACCGATCGGATTGCGCACCGATGGCGTAGACGACGGCGTCGTACCGTTCGGCCAGCTCGGCGGGATGCACGTGATCACCGACGACGACATTGCCGAAGAAGCGGAATCGCGGATCCATCGCCGTCTTCTCGAACTGGGCGCTGACCGACTTGATCTTCGGATGATCGGGGGCCACACCCGAGCGCACCAACCCGAACGGGGTCGGGAGCATCTCCAGCATGTCGACCTGTACGTCGCGGTCACCGTCGGAGTCGGCGAACTTCAGCAGGGACGCGGCGGCAAAGTACCCCGAGGGTCCTGAGCCGATGATGGCCACGTGATAGGGCCGCATTTCGGGCATGTAGGGGCTGCCTTCTGTCGCTGCCCGGTCACGCGCAAGGGGCTGTCGCGACGCGGCCGGGCGAGGTTCCCTCCCGATGCTAGAGCGCGAGCAACGCAGGACGCGGCATTCCGCGAGGGTGGTGCGAAATCGGGCGGGTTTTTCGGAGAAGACGCCGATGAGCGGTTGCCGGCAGCGCGGTGAGTACCCTGAACTCCCGTGGATCCTGACCGTCAAGCCGACATCGCCAACCTCGACACCACGCTCACCACGGTGGAGCGGGTTCTCGATGTGGAGGCGCTTCGCGGTCGCATCGAGATGCTCGAGCAACAGGCGTCCGACCCGAACCTGTGGGACGACCAGGCGCACGCCCAGAAGGTGACCAGCGAGTTGTCACACGCCCAGGGCGAGTTGCGGCGTGTCGAGGAGCTGCGCGGGCGGCTCGACGACCTGCCGGTGCTCTACGAGCTGGCCGGCGAGGAGGCGGGGGCGGAGGGTGACTCTGCGCTCGTCGAGGCCGACGCAGAGCTCGCTCAGCTGCGCGAGGACATCGCGGCGATGGAGGTGCGCACCCTGCTCTCCGGTGAGTACGACGAGCGCGAAGCGCTGGTCAACATCCGTTCCGGGGCCGGCGGCGTGGACGCCGCCGACTGGGCCGAGATGCTGATGCGGATGTACATCCGGTGGGCCGAGCAGCACAAGTACCCGGTCGAGGTGTTCGACACGTCCTACGCCGAAGAGGCGGGCATCAAGAGCGCCACGTTCGCCGTGCACGCCCCATTCGCCTACGGCACGCTCTCGGTCGAGCAGGGCACCCACCGGCTGGTGCGGATCAGCCCGTTCGACAACCAGGGCCGCCGCCAGACCTCGTTCGCCGAAGTCGAGGTGCTGCCGGTCACCGAGACCACTGACCACATCGACATTCCCGACGCCGACGTCCGGGTGGACGTCTACCGCTCCAGCGGTCCCGGCGGCCAGTCGGTGAACACCACCGATTCGGCCGTTCGACTCACCCACGTCCCGACCGGTATCGTCGTCACCTGTCAGAACGAGAAGTCGCAGTTGCAGAACAAAGTGTCGGCGATGCGCGTGCTTCAGGCAAAGTTATTGGAACGCAAGCGCATAGAAGAGCGGGCCGAGATGGACGCCCTCAAGAGCGACGGCGGCAGCTCCTGGGGTAACCAGATGCGTTCCTACGTGTTGCACCCCTACCAGATGGTGAAGGACCTGCGCACCGAATACGAGGTCGGAAATCCAGCCGCCGTGCTGGACGGAGACATCGACGGCTTCCTGGAAGCCGGAATTCGATGGCGTAACAGAAAAGATGACGACTAGCACCTATCAAGCCATCGACTTCGCCGAGGGCTGGCACAGTTTCTGGCATGGCGAAATCGGCACATGGCTGCTGACGCAGGGACTGCATATCGCCCTGCTGGTCATCGGCGCGCTGCTGGCTGCCCGGTTCATCAACTGGGTCGCACGCCGAGTGACGCGGCGCATCGACGCCGAGTATCAGGAAAGCAACCAGCTGGTGCGCTCGGAGAGCGCCAAGCACCGCCAGGCGGTGGCGTCGGTGATCTCGTGGGTGTCGATCGCGATCCTGTTCGTCGTCGTCGCGGTCGAGATCACCGACGTGGTCAACGTTCCGGTGGGCTCCCTGGTGGCACCGGCGGCGGTGCTCGGCGCGGCGCTCGGTTTCGGCGCGCAGAAGCTGGTGCAGGATCTGCTGGCCGGGTTCTTCATCATCACCGAACGCCAGTACGGTTTCGGCGACCTGGTGCAGGTGAACATGCTCGGCGCGCCCAACGAGGCTGAGGGCACCGTCGAGGAGGTCACCCTGCGGGTGACCAAACTGCGCACCAGCGAAGGCGAGGTGTGGACCGTCCCGAACGGCAACATCGTCCGCTCCCTGAACATGTCGAAGGACTGGGCCCGCGCCGTCGTCGACATCCCGGTGCCCACCACCGCTGATCTCAACCGGGTCAACGAACTGCTGCACGCCGTCGGCGTGGACGCGATGGAGGACGAGGGGCTCAGTGCACTTCTGCTGGACACCCCGCAGTTGATGGGCGTAGAGAGCATCGAGTTGGACACCGTGAACCTGCGGATGGTGGCCCGGACGCTGCCCGGCAAGCAGTACGAGGTCGGCCGGCGACTGCGCATCCGGATCATCGCGGCGCTCAACCGCGCCGGGATCGCCACCAGCGAGCACCCGCCGACCTTCGACACCATCGCCGGCCAGAGTGAGCAAGCCCAGAGCCGCGCGGAGGCCAAGAAATGAACCTCGGGGAGAGGCTGCGCCACTGGCGCCGGGAAGATCGCGGCTGGCCGCGATACATGCCGGGTGGGCGGATACGCACGTCGACGGCCGGGCTCATCGTCGCCTTCATTCTGTTGTCCTGGGTCGCCCAGGTCTACGAGCCGCCCGCCCGACCGCCGGCGGTGCCGGAATCGGCGATCGTGCCTCCCGGCTTCGTGCCGGACCCGAACTACACCTGGGTGCCGCGGACCAACGTGCGCACCCGCGAACCCGAGGTCACCACCACGACCCCGACGACCACCACGACGAGCCCAACGTCGACGACCACCACGACGGAACCGCCCGTGCCCGGGGCGCCGACGACACCGACCGATCCCGAGGGTCCGACGACCACCGTGATCGACCCCGACGGCACCGGGCCGGGCAGCCCGGAGACCTTCACGCAGGCACCGCCCCAGCCGCCTGCGCAGGCCCCGACCCCTGCGCCGACGGGCCCGGTACCTCCCACCACGGTGCCTCCGCAGTAGTGCCGAGGTAATCCGATGTCTGCCCGCTACACTGGCGTGCCGTGATGATCACCCTCGACCATGTGTCAAAGCAGTACAAGTCGTCGGCACGTCCAGCGCTCGACAACATCTCGGTCAAGATCGAGAAGGGTGAGTTCGTCTTCCTCATCGGACCGTCCGGATCCGGCAAGTCCACGTTCATGCGGCTGCTGCTGGCCGAGGACCAGCCGTCGTCCGGAGACATCCACGTCTCCAAGTTCCACGTCAACAAGCTGTCCGGCCGCCACATCCCCGGTCTGCGGCAGGTCATGGGGTGTGTGTTCCAGGACTTCCGGCTGCTGCAGCAGAAGACGGTGTTCGAGAACGTCGCGTTCGCCCTCGAGGTGATCGGCAAGCGCGCCGACACCATCAACCGGGTGGTTCCCGACGTGCTGGAGATGGTGGGTCTGTCCGGTAAGGCCAACAGGCTGCCCGCGGAGTTGTCCGGTGGTGAGCAGCAACGGGTCGCCATCGCGCGGGCGTTCGTGAACCGGCCGCTGGTGCTGCTGGCCGACGAGCCGACCGGCAACCTGGACCCCGAGACCAGCAAGGACATCATGGACCTGCTCGAGCGGATCAACCGCACGGGCACCACAGTGCTGATGGCCACCCACGACCACCACATCGTCGACTCGATGCGTCAGCGGGTCGTCGAACTCGAACTCGGCCGGCTGATTCGCGACGAACAGCGCGGCGTCTACGGAATGGACCGTTAAGTGCGCTTCGGCTTCCTGATCAACGAGGTCATCACCGGGCTTCGCCGCAACGTGACGATGACGGTCGCGATGATCCTCACCACCGCGATCTCCATCGGACTGCTCGGCGGCGGGCTGCTGGTGGTGCGCCTGGCCGACCAGTCGCGCGACATCTACCTCGACAGGGTGGAGAGCCAGGTCTTCCTCACCAACGACGTCTCGGCCAACGACCCGAACTGCGATGCCGACCCGTGTGTGGCGCTGCGGCAGACGATCGAGGACCGCGACGACGTGCGGTCGGTGCGCTTCCTGAACCGCGACCAGGCCTACGACGACGCGATTCAGAAGTTCCCCCAGTACAAGGATGTCGCGGGCCGCGATGCGTTCCCGGCGTCGTTTGTCGTCAGGCTCGAAGACCCCGAGCAGCACCAGGACTTCGACGAGGCGATGGTGGGCCAGCCGGGCGTGCTCAATGTCTTGAACCAGAAGGACCTGATCGACCGGTTGTTCGCGGTGCTCGACGGCCTGTCCAACGCGGCGTTCGCGGTGGCGCTGGTCCAGGCGATCGGGGCGGTGCTGTTGATCGCCAACATGGTTCAAGTCGCCGCCTACACCCGCCGCACCGAGATCGGCATCATGCGACTGGTCGGTGCGAGCCGCTGGTACACCCAGCTGCCGTTCCTGGTCGAGGCGATGCTGGCCGCGCTGATCGGCGTGCTGATCTCGATCGCGGGCCTCATCGCGGTGCGGGCACTGTTCCTGGAGAACGCTCTCGACCAGTTCTATCAAGCCAATCTCATCGCCCGGATCGACTACGCCGACATCCTCTATATCTCGCCGATCCTGCTGTTGGTAGGTGTGGCGATGGCCGGGGTGACGGCGTATGCGACGTTGCGACTGTACGTACGAAGGTAGCCGTGGCGAAGAAGGGCAAGACGGCCAAGGACAGCAACAACCAGGTGGTGGCCACCAACCGCAAGGCCAGGCACAACTATTCGATTCTCGAGACGTTCGAGGCCGGGGTTGCGCTGGTGGGCACCGAGGTCAAGAGCCTGCGCGAGGGGCAGGCGTCGCTGGCCGACGCGTTCGCCACCGTCGACGACGGCGAGATCTGGCTGCGCAACCTGCACATCCCGGAGTATCACCACGGCAGCTGGACCAATCACGCACCGCGGCGCAACCGCAAGCTGCTGCTGCACCGCCGCGAGATCGACAACCTGGTCGGCAAGGTCCGCGACGGCAACCTGACCCTGGTGCCGCTGTCGCTGTACTTCACGGGCGGCCGGGTCAAGGTGGAGTTGGCGCTCGCGCGCGGCAAGCAGGCGCACGACAAACGGCAGGATCTGGCCCGTCGCGACGCCGAGCGTGAGGTCACCCGGGAGCTGGGGCGACGCGTCAAGGGCATGACCTCCTGACCGGCATCCTCAGTGCGCTGATCGCGGCGCTGGGATACGGCGTCAGCGACTTCGTCGGCGGCATCGCGTCGCGACGGGTCGCCGCACTGCGGGTGGTGCTGGTGTCCTATCCGGTGGCGCTGGTGCTGTTGACCGTCATCGCGGTGCCGTTCGGGGGGCACATCGATACCCCCGCCGTGGTGTGGGGCCTGCTGTCCGGGGTGGCCCAGGCGTTCGGTGTGTGGTGGTTCTACGCCGCACTGGGATCGGGACCGATCTCGGTGGTGTCGCCGCTGACGGCGATCCTGGTTGCCGGCATCCCGGTGGGTTTCGGTCTGGCGCTCGGCGAGCGTCCCGGGGTGATCGCCCTCGTCGGTGTGCTGCTGGCACTCGCCGCGGTGGTTCTGGTCAGCCGCGAGGCGACCGACGAGGACATCAAACCGCACCGCTTCACCGTGAAGGTGGCGTGGTTGACCGTCGGTGCCGGGGTGGCATTCGGGATGAACTTCGTCGTGCTCGATCAGGTACCGCCCGAGGCCGAACTGTGGCCGTTGGTGTTCGGGCGGATCGCGGCCATGGGGATCGTGGCGCTGGCCGCCGTCGTCACGGCCAACCTGGTGCTCGAGCGGGGTATTCCGTTGCGGCTGGCGGTGTTCGCCGGCGTGTTGGACACCATCGCCAACGTCGCCACCTTGCTGGCCCTGCAGTCGGCGATGTTGTCGCTGGCCGGTGTGCTGATCGCGCTTTATCCGGCCGCGACCGTTTTGTTGGCGATCATGGTCCTCCGGGAGCGGGTGACACGTTGGCAGGCGATCGGCATGGTGCTGGCTCTGGCATCTGTCGGAATGATCGCCTCCGGTTAGCTACGGTCAGAGTTCGAGCCCGAACGGGGGGCACCGCGCTAGCGGAGGGAGGGGGCCGGTCAAGGCAAACCAGCTGCGCATCGTCCTTTTTGCCATCGTCACGCTGCTGGTGTTGGTCAATGCAGCGGCGCCCTGGGAGGACGCGGCGGCGCAGCGCGGAGAAGTCATCCTCCAGTTGGCTGTGGGGCTGGGGGCGGTGGTTTGCGGCCTGGTCGTCTCGGCGCGGGTGAGCGGCATGGCGCGCTGGTGGCGACTGCTCTACGTCGCAGCTCTTGTGGGGTGGCTGGTCGGCCAGGGGCTTTGGTGGTCTGACGGAGAGGGGTCTGCTGGTCGGTCCGCATCACCGGCGGTGCTCGCCGCATATCTGGTGGTTCCGGTGTTCGCGCTGGCGTCTGTGGTGGTACTGGTCCGGGTCAGCGGCGGCCTCAGGTGGCATCCCTTGGACGCGGGACGGGATTCGGTGGCCACCACCCTGCTCGACGGGCTGGTGGCGGCGACCTCGTTCATGATCCTGACAGTCATGGGTGACTTCGGCGCGCACTCGACAGGATCGTTGCCGAGGTCGGGTATTCCGGCGGTCGAGATCACGTATTCACTGCTCGAGTTGCTGGTCGTGGTCGCCGTGATGGTGATGGCGATGCTGTACCGCCCGGGTCAGCCGTATCGGGCGAACTACCTGCTACTGGCCGGGGGCCTGGTGACGATGGCGGCATCCGACAGGGTGGCCGCGTACCTGGACCGTGTGGGGCTGGAACAGGGCAACTCATTGGGCGGAATCGGGTTCGTGATAGGTCCACTGCTCATTGCCTACGCGATGCTCGAGTATCCAGCGCCGGGCACCGACGCAGACAGGCGCGCAGACCTGGGGATGGATGCGGCCCAGCTGATTCTGCCCTATGTCGGATTTCTCGGTATCGCAATGCTGTTCGCGTTTCACGTCCTGACCGGGCGGCCGTTGAACGGCTTCGTGGTGTGGGCGACGGTGGCGATGGTGCTGCTGGTCGTCATCCGCCAGATAGTGGCGAGGCGCGCCCAACACCTACTGACACAGCGGCTGTACTGGGCCCAGCGGGGGTTGGCCTATCAGGTGCACCACGATGCGTTGACCGGGTTACCCAACCGCCTGCTGTTCGGCCAACGGCTCGAGGAGGCGATGCGCAACGGCCGATTCGTGCTGATCTTCATCGATCTCGATGACTTCAAGGAGGTCAACGATCGGTTCGGTCACGCCGCCGGCGACGACCTGCTGCGCGCGGTGGGGGAGCGTCTCAAACGCTGCATCACCGACGCCGATACGTTGGCCCGCATCGGCGGTGACGAGTTCGCGATCCTGATCGACGGTGAAGCAGACGAGCCGCAGATCGTCGCCGATCGGCTGCGGGTGGCCCTGCGGGACCCCTTTCCGGTGCAGGGCTCGTCGCTGCGGGTGCGGGCCAGTATGGGCCTGGTTCGCCCCGACGCCGATCAGTTGGACCAGACGTCGGATGACCTGCTGCGGCGAGCCGACATCTCGATGTACGCGGGTAAGCGCCTCGGCAAGGACACCGCGGTGGTCTATCAACCGTCCACCGGCGTCCAGGAGGATTTCCCGACTGCGCTGCGGCGGGCGGGCGGTGGTGTCCCCGCCGGGTTCACCCTCGCCTACCAGCCGGTCGTGCGACTTCCCGGCCGGACCCCGGTCGCGGTCGAAGCCCTGGCGCGGTGGACCGCGCCGAGTGGAATCGACATCGCACCGCAGACATTCGTCGCATCCGCCGAAGCGGCGGGGCTCGGTGCCGAACTCGATGCGCTGGTGCTCGAGCTGGCGTGCCGCGAGGTCCAGGCGGCCGGTCTGGACCTCGCCATCCACGTCAACATCGGGGCGGCGCGGCTGGGTAACCCAGCCTTCGAACACCATGTCCGTCGAGCGCTTACCCGCCATGATGTAGAACCGAACCGGCTCGTCGTGGAGATCACCGAGACCGTGCCGATCGTCGACCTCGCCGACGCCGCCGCGCAGATCGACCGGCTGCAGTCATCGGGTGTCAGGGTGGCGCTGGACGATTTCGGCGCGGGGTTCAACTCGCTGATGTACCTGCACGCGCTGCCGGTGCAGATCGTCAAGCTCGACCGCAGTTTCGCCGCGGGCACCGATCCTGAACGGAACCTCACGATGTACCGGTCGGTGATCAGGCTGTGCAGCGAGCTGGGACTGTCTGTGATCGTGGAAGGCATCGAGCTCCCTCCCCAGGCGGAGACCGTGTACATCGCCGGCTGCCGGCTGGCCCAGGGCCACCTGTTCGGCAGTGCGGTCCCGATCTCCCAGCTCAGCCCCGGCCCCCAGACACACGGCGCGCCGGTCTGACCCCACGCCCCGCGAGCGGGCGCGTCTGCTCGCCGACACGCCGGGCGCAACCGGCATTTCACGCACGCTCGTGGCCCGAACGCACTACGTTCTGCCGGGTGAACAGCCCCTCTCGCCCCGTCACCCCGCTCGACAAGTCCGACGTGCTCGATGGTCTATTTGCGTCGTGGTGCAACATCGATGCGTTGTTGCAGACGGTGCCTCCCGAGGACTGGACGGCGCCGACGTCGCTGCCCGGGTGGACGGTGCACGACGTCGTCGCCCACATGGTGGGCACGGAATCGATGCTGCAGGGTGTGCCGACGCCGCAGGCGGACATCGACGTCTCGGCCCTCGAGCACGTACGCAACGACATCGGGGTGTTGAACGAGCACTGGGTGTGGAAACTTCGCGACCTCGGCCACACCGAGTTGCACGGCGAGTTCCGCAACGTGACCGCCCAGCGCCAGGTGGCGCTCTCCGCCCTGCCCGTCGAGGAGTGGAACACCGTCACCGCGACGCCCGCCGGGCCCGACACATACGGGCGGTTCATGCGCGTCCGGGTCTTCGACTGCTGGATGCACGAACTCGACATCCGCGACGCGGTCGGGCGGCCTGCCGACAGCGACGATCTGGTGGGTCCGGCATCGAGGCAGGCGCTGGACGAGATGGCCGCCAGCATGGGTTTTGTGGTGGGCAAGCGCGGCGGCGCGCCCGACGGCGCCCGGGTCAGGATCGAGCTGACGGGGCCGCTGGCGCGAGAGATCAACGTCGCGGTGGACGGCCGCGGGCATGTGGTCCCGGACTTCGGAGGCGAGGAGCCGACCACGACGATCACGCTGGACGCGCTGCTGTTCGCCCGCATAGCGGGTGGCCGAGTCGCACCCGCGGCACTCGGCACGGAGATCGGCTACGGCGGCGACGAGGCGGTTGGCCGGCGGATCGTCGACCACCTGAACTACGTGATCTGACACCCGCGGACTGGCTGCTTGGACGGTTGCCGAACGTGCACTCACAGTCGTTCTCGACGCCTGTTCACAGCCGTGGCCGCACCCTCGCGGCTGGGTTGATCCCGTCTTGGAACTATTTATTCGCTGGCTGGTGTTGAACGGAGCGGTAGTATGGATATTCCTGCCGGAGGTCGGCAGGGGTGCGAGGGGCTGAACGGTTTCGACTTCGCGCATCGAATCAAGGGAAGCGTGCCGGTGCAGGCAACTGACCACCGTAAGCGTCGTTGCAACCAATTAAGCGCCGATTCCAATCAGCGCGACTTCGCCCTCGCTGCTTAAGCGACGGTGAGTCTGTCAGACCGGGAGCGCCCTCGGCCCGGACCCTGGCATCAGCTAGAGGGACAAACCGATACGTCCGGTCGCGGGAGGTATCGGGACATCAAACAGCGACTGGGATCGTCATCCTGACTTGTTCGCGTGAGCAGGAGATCCGAGTAGAGACATAGCGAACTGCGCACGGAGAAGCCTTGAGGGAATGCCGTAGGACCCGGGTTCAATTCCCGGCAGCTCCACAATTGAATAGCAGGTCAGGGACATAGTCCCTGGCCTGCTTTCTTTTCACATCGATATCCCATCAACATTCGGTTCTTGTAGTCGCCGCCATGGCATCGCTCAGATCCCCTCGCTCGAAAGGACGGCACCACCGTCATCCAGGTCTTCTTCAGGCACGACGGCAAGCAGACCTCGACCAGCTTCGAGGGCTTGTCGAGAAGTTCGGAGCCGAGCAAGCACTGTCGACTGTGGGGATAGATCCCGCGATGTCGACAATGACAGTCCGGGAGTGGATCGAGCGCCACATCGCGCACCTCACCGGTCTTCGGAAGACCACGCTGTGGGACTATGAGAACTATCTGGAGAAGCCCACCGGACCGGCGCTCGGTGAGCTGCCAGCGACTGCCAACGACCCAGCGCGCCGAGATGATCTGCCTCAGCGACGAGTACCTCGCACGTTTGCTCGCCAACGTCACCGATCACTGGAAGCCCCTTGTTGGGTTCCTCGTCGCCTCCGGCTGTCGGTGGGGAGAGGCAGCTGCGCTGAAGCCGTCGGACATTGATCTCAGGACCAACCGTGCGCATCACCCGGTCGATGTAGCGGACCTATGGCCGGGGTGGTTACGAGGTAGGCCCCGCCGAAGACGAAGCGATCGATCCGCACCATCAACGTCCCGGCGGCGACGCTGGCGACGCTCGACCTGACGGGAGAATCGGTCTTCGTCAGTAAGGCAGGCAGCTTCGTGAAGCGGTCCAGCGATGGGTTCGGGGTCTGGTGCGTGGGAGATGGTGCGCTCGCTGATGAGAATCCCATGTGGGCTGTGTACCAGCCGTAGGCGCTGCGTCACGTTGAGCGCCGCATCGGACATCGCCCCCGGTCGCGAAGGCACAGGCCTCCGATTTGTTCGACGACCCCCAGAAGCAGACCGGGCGCGGCGACTGAGCATGGCCGGTTTCGGCTGCGGCACAACGGGAGTTCGCGCCCCATGGAGGTCAAGTCCGACGACGGCGACGACTGGGCGTTCCTCGACGACACGGAGGGCTCATCGAGCTGACGCCAACCCTCTAGTCGTTGGCCTCGGTGCCGGGGTTGTTCGCCTCGTCGGTCGGAGCGGGTGACGACGGCTCGTCGTCTGCGAGTTCCGTATCGGGAAGAGCCTGTTCCTGCGCGGGTGCGGGTTCTTCCTCGACGAGGTCGTCGGCTTCCTCGGCGAAGTCTTCCCCGAGCATGTCTTCTTCGGACACTTCTTCCCCGAGTACGTCTTCTTCGGACACGTCTTCCCCGGGTACATCGGGCGTCGTCAGGTCGAGTTCCTCGGCCACTGGGCCCTTCTCCTCCAGCACGGCCTCGTCCTCAGTTGGTAACTGCTCTTGCACCGCAACAAGTTCCGTCTCCGGGTCGGTACTCAACATCATGGTCTGCGCTTCGGGACCGGACCACTCGTTGATCGCCGCCGGACCTTGCGCCGCGATCGCCTCGCCCACGTACTGGTCCAGAAAAATCGCCTGGGAAATGAGCCCGGGGGGTAAGGAAGTCTCCTCCGGAGTCAACAGCGCGGGTACGTAGTAACCGCCGAACAAGAAGTCCTCCGGCACACCGTTGAGCACGCCGTCGATGATGCGGGCCGGGATGTTGATGACGGCATTGACGACCCCGATGACGTCGAATGTGGTGATCGCCTCGAACACGTCGGCGATCGCGAGACCCGTTGCGGCGACGCCGTTCAACAGTGGGCTGAACGCGATGTTGAACAGATACTGGGGGCCGCCCGGCTGATCAAGGACGAGACCGAGATATGACACGACCTGCCCGATGCTCTGCCCGACGCTCTTCAACGGTTGCAGGACGATATCGGCCGCGGCGGCGAAGAATTCGTCGAACCTGCCGATCTGCAATGCGAGGACGGCCTCCTCGAACGCCGCCGCCTGGTTCTCGAGGGTCGCTCTGATGATCGGGAATGGGTCGGAGAAATACTGCTCTAGCAAGGCTCCCGTATTGAGGAGCGATTTGACGAACACTTGCGGATAGAGCTGCAAGGGACTCGGGATCGCAGCGAGTTGCACCGCATAGCTCGCCGGCGCTTTCTCCAGCGGGGCGGGGCTGATGGGTGTGACGGCGATGACGCTGGCCCCCACCAGTGCGATGCCCGCGCTCAGACACGGCCGTACAGCTGTCAACACTAGGTCCTCCCTCGGCGGCGACCCAGTGACGCCTCCCAACCACTGGAAAGTAACTGGCGGACGCAACCCGGAGCAATCAGGGGATTCCCTTGACATCACCCCTCCGAGCCGGTGACCCGCTCTCGCTGGTCGACGGGGACCGAGGACTGGACCGTCAGGGCCCCGGCACGCGCAGCGCGCGATGCCTGAATGGATTGTTGCGCTTCCTGGTCTTCTGTACTTCCCCCATCTGCCAGACGGCACCGGCCCAGTACGCCAATCGACCGGTGTCTCGGGGGCCGGGATAGCAGCCTCCTGGCGGAAGCTGATGGGGACGCGTCGGGCGAGTGTTGATCGTGTTGATGCCATCAACTTCCCCGGCGTATCCGCAGGTCACACCGCGCCCTTTTTGGGTGCTTTCCCGTGGTGGAAGCCGACGTTTTCGCAGGTCAAGTGTATTTCCGTGCCGGTTTCGATTTCCGGCAGCTCCACCGAATAGAAGCAGGTCAGAGCATTAAGCTCTGACCTGCTTCTGCTGACTAGCGGTGAAGTTGTGCGGGACGCCGCGCCGGCGCCGACATCGAAGCCGCACAATCCGGCCGGTTGGGGGCCTCGTCGGCAGCATTGCAGGCCAAGCTTGTGGAGTGGCAGACCGCTACGGCGGCGCTCAGCAGCGCCGTCGAGGACCACGGTGTCGCATCCCGGGCCGCAGCAGGGTTACACCACCACCGACACCATTACATGGGCTCGCTCGACGCTCAGATTTGATGCTGATGCGCTTCACGCGCACCGCCTCGGGGATCGTGGTGACGCGCCACCGCATCGCTGCTGACGGCCTCGGGGTGACGGTCCGCGACGTTGTGCGGCAGCGCGGGAAAAGTGTAAGGATTCTTCGCCGCCGATGCTCCTACCGGTGAGTGCGACCATCGCCATCGTTTCCTCGCCTCCGACGACGCCTCCTTCATCACCGGCGCCGCGCTGTCCGTCGACGGGGGATACCGGGCGCAGGAGCGACGATCCGGCCGCTCCACTCCAGCCATGCTCAAGCGACCCTGCGACGGGTATGTCGTCGCTCGAGTTCGACGGGCTCGGTGCGGAGCTGTACATGGTGGCGCGGGTCGCCGATCGCCGCGCGACGCCGTGACGCCGGGGCTGCCACCCGATCGTTACCAATAAGGGCCGCTCATCGTGACCACGAAACACCGCACCGGATTCCGCCGGTGTCGGGCACGGTGCCGCACCATTTTGGCAGTGCCGCGCTCGGGGGATGTCGCGCCACAGTCAACGTTGGTCCCGGCTCGAAGGGGGAGCGGTATATGCGCCGATCGACGGCCTCGCTGGCAGCAGCCATCTGTGTACTCACCGCGGGGTGCACCAGCACCGGGCACGCCGAGTCCACCACACCGACGCGGACGTTGATTCCGCGTCCGCTCGTCGAGCGGGAACTGGCCAGCTTGCTGCTGAGCCCCGAAGAGGTCGACGTGGCCATGGGAACACGCGGAATGGCCGTCACCCAGAGCCAGTCCGCGATGAGCGACCACAGCGCCACCATGTCCCCGCCGGAATGCCTGGCCGTCGACGGCGCGGCCGAGGCTCTGGTCTACGCCGACAGCGGTTACCGGGCCGAACGCGATGAAAGCCTCAACAACGGCGACGACTTCACCCACTACCTCAAGCAAGCGGTCGTGTTGTTCCCGACCGTGGACATGGCGGCGGCGTTCTTCGACGCCTCGGCGGCGCAGTGGCCGGGCTGCATCGAGTACACCCACACGCAGAGCGGAACCCAGTGGTCGCCGGGGCAAATCACCAACGCAGACAGGATCCTGAGTACCGTTGCGACCCAACAGGATGCGGCGGCCCCGGGCTGGGCCTGTGGCCGTGCCCTGGCGCTGCGGAACAACATCATCGTCGACATCAACACGTGCAGCGCCGACCCCGCCGACTCGGCCGTGACGATCGCCGGCCAGATCGCCGACGACGTGACGTCGCGGTGGTGAGCGCGGCTCAGCGCCCGAGCACCGCAGCGATGCGCGCGGCCACGTCGGCGGCCACCGCGAGCGTCGGCGCGTCCGAGGCGGGGACGTAGCGGTCGGCGGCCGCGTCGTAGCGCGCCCCGGCGATGGCGCCGTGATCGGCGTCGAGCTCGGCGAGTGTCACCGGCCAACCCGCCCGCCGCAGCTCCGCGGCGAACTCCCGGCTCGCCGTGACCGGGACGACGTCGTCACCCACCCCGTGCAGCAACGTGAACGGGGCGCCGACGTCCGCTGAGCGCAGGCCGTCGGACAGGGACGCACCGGAGATCGGGTCCCGCGCGGTGAACGCGCCGCCGAGGCAGACGGTGTGCACCAGTGTGACGTCGAAGTCCGATGCGTGCAGGGTCAGTCCCGCTGCTGCGGCAGCTCCCATCGACCAGCCCACCAGCAGCAGGCCCTCGGCAGCGCCGGGCAGCGACCGGGCGAAGGCGACGGAGTTCACCAGGTCCGCGCGTCCGCCGTCGTCGGCGTGCGAGTTCCAGTCGGGCGCGACCACGCCGAGGCGATGGCCGGCCAGCTTCTCGGCGAGTGGTCCGACGGCGGCGCGGGCGTCGGTCTGCATGCCGTGCCACAGCAGCACCGTGGGATCCGACCTGTCCCCATACAGGTCGACCTGTCGTCCCGGGGCGTACTGCGCTGTCTCCATCCGGCACGTGTTCCCCGAAACGGTGACCGGCACTCAACCCGGCTGCGGGCTCTTCTTGGCGGCCTGCTCGGCGGCGTGGTCCTCGATCGCCTTGCCGATCGCGTGTGCGGCGCGGTCGACGAACTCGGTCCCGCTGCCGGTCACCCAGTCACACGATGCGGCCGGCGCCGCGAGTTGACCGGTGAAGTGCGGCATGACGTGTTGGGCGAACAGTTCGTAACTGTGCAGTTTCGCGGCCGGCGGGGCCCAGTCATGGTCGAAGAGCAGGAAGGCGCCGAACCCGCCGTTGCTGGCCTCGACGAGCTCTTCGATCTTGGCGACCGCGTCGGCCGGCGTGCCGATGACCGCGAACCCGGATTCCCGGTTGTTCGCGATGATCTCGGCGGCCGTGTCTCCCTGCACCGGGCCGGCGGGCAGAATGTGGGTGAAATAGCGGGAGAATTCGGCGATTCCGTATTCGACGTCGCGCTCAGCCTGCTCGCGCGTCTCGGCGAGGTGCATCGGCCCGACAAGACGCCACTTCGAGCGGTCGGCGACGTGGCCGTGCTCGAGCGCGACCTCCTCCCAAGTCGCCCAGTGTTGGGCGAGCAGGTCCATTCCCTGCTTGGCGGTGGCGGCGATCGACAGCATGCCGATGCCGTGCTTTCCCGCGCCGCGCGGTCCGGTGGGGGAGAAGGACGCCGCGACCGCGACGTCGAAGCAGGGATCGCTGTAGGGCTTGAGCTGTAGTCGCGCGTCCTGCAGCGTGAACCCGTCGGTGTGCATGGTGACGGTCTCGCCGCGCAGCAGGCGCATCATCGCGTCCAGGCACTGCTCCATGCGCGGCCGCTGCTGGTCGGCCGGAATGCCGAGCATGTGAGCATCGGAGGTCAGCTGGCCTGGTCCGCAGCCCAGCATGGCCCGGCCCCGGGTGAGGTGGTCGAGCAGCACCATCCGGTCGGCGAGCATCAACGGATGGTGGTAGGGCAGTGAACTCACGCCGGTGCCGAGCTTGATGTGCTTGGTGCGTTCGGCGGCGACGGCGATGACGACCTCCGGCGACGCGATGATCTCGTATCCCGCGGAGTGGTGCTCACCGATCCACGCTTCCGAGAAACCGAGGCGGTCCATCAGCACGATCAGGTCGAGGTCTCGCTCGATGGCAAGGGTCGGGTTCTGTCCGACAGGGTGGAAGGGGGCCATGAAGTTTCCGAAGCGCATCCGCCCATTGTGTCCGGGTGAGTGCTCTGGATGTCGCCGTTTCATCCCGGATCATCGGCCCGTCGCCGACTGGACGGCGTACGGACCCGAGGAGTCCTCTACTTTGGAGATGATCGTCTCGGAGGTCGGCGGCGTTTCCGTCTGCGGCCAGATGGCAATACGGCCGTGATCGCGTTGCGGCCGCTCCCGCGCGCATGTTCGGACTGAGGAGGAGAGGCCCATGTCGGAGTTGGAGGAGTTCGGTGACGAGCATGCTCCCGAACCGGTAGAGCCGACCTATGCCGAGCACCTCCACCCCGCCCGCCCCCGGACGTTGCGGTTCCGGCCCCGCGTCAAGGCTCCTTTCGCGCGCCGGTCGATCGCCCAGGACGGGTCGGCCAACGGCAACAACCCCGCGTACGTCGAGTGGTTGCGCGCACAGTCGATGCTCGCCGACGCCAACGAGATCAGCCAGCAGTTCTCCGGCCAGGGATCGATGTGGCAGAACCCGTACGCCACCCCGAATCCGCGCGCCGCGGTGGACACCGCGTCGGTCTGGTTCACCGCCTACCCGCTGTCGTTGATCACCCGGCCCGCCGAGTCGTTCCTCAAGGCCATGGCCAACGACGAGATGTGGCAGGCCTTCGCCGAGATCGGCATCGAGGCGATCCACACCGGTCCGGTGAAGCGGGCGGGCGGCATCTCGGGCTGGCAGTACACCCCGAGTGTGGACGGCCACTTCGACCGGATCAGCACCCAGATCGATCCCGCCTTCGGGACCGAGGACGAGTTCCGTCAGATGTGTGCCACCGCAACCTGGTACGGCGGCACCATCATCGACGACATCGTGCCCGGCCACACCGGTAAGGGAGCGGACTTCCGGCTGGCCGAGATGAAGTACGCGGATTACCCGGGCATCTACCACATGGTGGAGATCGATCCGCGGGACTGGCATGAGCTGCCGAAGGTGCCCGCCGGTGCGGACTCGGTCAACATCGACGCCGCCACCGAGGAGTGGCTTGCCAAGGCGGGCTACATCATTGGGCGTCTCCAACGGGTCATCTTCTACGCGGAGGGCGTCAAGGAGACGAACTGGAGCGTCACCCGGCCGGTCACGGGCATCGACGGGGTCGAGCGTCGCTGGGTCTACCTGCACTACTTCAAAGACGGTCAGCCGTCCATCAACTGGCTGGACCCGTCGTTCGCCGGCATGCGGATGGTCATCGGCGACGCCCTGCACTCACTGGCCGACCTCGGCACCGGGGCACTGCGTCTGGACGCCAACGGTTTCCTGGGAGTCGAGAAGGCCGCGTCCGAAGGCAGCAGCGCATGGTCGGAAGGCCATCCGCTGTCCGAGGCGGCCAACCACCTCATCGCGAGCATGGTGCGCAAGGTCGGCGGGTTCACCTTCCAGGAACTCAATCTCACCATCGACGACATCCGCCAGATCGGCGAGGCGGGTGCGGACCTGTCCTACGACTTCGTGAATCGGCCCGCCTACCACCATGCGCTGGCCACCGCGGACACCGAATTCCTCCGGCTGACGCTGCGCACCACCCTCGAGTTGGGCGTCGACCCGGCGTCGCTGGTGCATGCGTTGCAGAACCACGACGAACTCACCTACGAACTGCTGCACTGGGAGAACGGTCACCGCGACGACATCTACACCTACAAGGCGGCCGAACTCACGGGTGAAGAGATCGCCCACGCGGTGCGCAGCGATCTGATCGAGCGTCTGACGGGCCCCGACGCGCCGTACAACAGCCTGTTCACCACGAACGGGATCGCGTGCACGACGGCGACGGTGGTGGCTGCGGCGCTCGACATCCGCGAACTCGACGCGATCGAGGACATCGACCTCATCCGGCGCGCGCACCTGCTGCTGGCGATGTTCAACGCGCTGCAGCCGGGGGTGTTCGCGCTGTCCGGGTGGGATCTGTGCGGAATGCTGACGCTGCCGATCAGCAAAGTGCCCGAACTCGTTTCCGGCGGCGACACCCGGTGGATCAACCGGGCGGCTCACGATCTGATGGGTATCAACCCGCACGCGCATCAGTCGACCGCCGGCATGCCGCGGGGCCGCAGCCTCTACGGAACGCTGCCCGAACAGCTCGCCGACGACACCAGCTTCGTGCGTCAGTTGCAGGCGATCCTCAAGGTGCGATCGCACTACGGGGTGGCGACCAGCCGCCAGCTCGACATCCCGGAGGTGTCCCACCGCGGGATGCTGGTTCTGGTTCACGAGCTCGACGGGGAGGGACGCCTGCAGCTGACCGTGCTGAACTTCGCCAACGAGCCGATCGCCGGGACGGTGCGCTCGGAGCACCTACCCCCGGGGGCGCGGGTGTCGGACATGTTCACCGGCCACGAACTGGCAGCCGTCGACGATCTGCACAGCTTCGCTGTCGAGTTGACCCCGCTGCACGGGATGTCGCTGTTGGTGGAAAGCCAGGGCGAGGACGATCCCGTCCAGCTGGCCTAGCGCGCGGGTTGCCCGCCGGGGCGGTTCAACAGCGAGAAGAACTGGTGGGAAGGGTCGTTCGCGTCCGGGGTACCCCGCGGAGTCCCGCTGCTGATCGGGTGGCTGAAGTCGACGGTCGAGGGGTCGTTCACCTGGCTCCAGTCGGTGACGATCTTGCGCTCGACGAATTTCCATGTCCCGTCGTGGTTCTCGTACTTGTCGAGGTAGCGCCCGCCGACGATGACGTCGACGTCGTGGTCGCCGCCGTTGAGGGTGTGGGTGGCGACGGAGTAGACCTCACCTTCAGCGGTCGTGCCGCTGATGGCGAAGTTCACCGTCGTGACGTGATGTTGCATGGACCGGATGTAGGGCCGAGCGGCGGCGAGCTCGGCGAGGAACGCCTCGGTCGACCCCGCGGAGAAGGCACCGTGGTCGTCTGTGGCGTCGTGATGGTAGAGGCTGCGTAGTTCCGCGAGGTCACCCCGATCGACGGCACGGCAGTAGCTGTGGACGAGCTTGCGCAACTGGTACTCGTCGAGCATCTCCTGCAGCAGCGCTTCCGATGGTGCCATCGCGACTCAGCCTAACCGGGTGGCAGGCCGTCAGGACTTGTCGCGTAGCCGCACCAGCCGCGTGGTGGAGCTCTCGTCCAACTCCACGACCTCGGCGCGCGATCGCAGGAAATCGCTGAAGGACTTGAACCCCAACGACTTCTCGCTGAACGACGGGTCCATGCGCTTCATCTGGGCCTTCACCGCGGAGTTGTGCAGCCAGTCAACGTCGTCCTTCTCCAGTCCGATGCGCAGCGCACGGGTCAGCAGCCCGGTGGCCGTGACCTGCGGATCCGGCTCATCCTGTGTGTCGGAGCCGTCGGAGCCGTCCGTGGCATCCGAAGACCCCGAAGAATCCGAGGAGCCCGAGGACCCCGAGGACTTGGACCGCCCGGACCGTCGTCTCGGTGCCGGCTTGTCACCGGCCGTGTCGGCCGGGGCGGAACTGGGTTCGATCGCCGGTACTCCGGGCAGCGTGTCGTAGGTGACGAACTCGTCGCAGGCCGCCGCGAGCATCCGACTCGACGACCCGGCCACCCCGATACCGACCACATAGCGGCCGAGGCGCTTGCACCGCTGGGCCAGCGCGATGTAGTCGGAGTCGCCGGCGACGATCACCACATGTGTCAGGTCGGGCAGCCGGAACATGTCCTCGACCGCGTCGACGGCCAGCCTGATGTCGGCCCCGTTCTTCCCGTAGGCCGCCGCGGGGAACAGTTGCACCAGCTCGACCGCGCGTCCCACCAGTTGACCGCGGTAACCCGCGTTGATCTCGGCCGACCAGTCGGCATAAGCCCGGGTCAGCACCAGGGTTCCGAAGGAGGACGCGAAATCGATGATCGCGCCGACGTCGACGGTGGCCCGCGCGAGCCGGCTCGGGTCGTCGTCCAGCCCCTTGGCCTTGTCGCGCTGAAAGGAGTTGCGGCCGTTGACCTGGTCGTACCGCGAGATCACGATGTTGTCGAAGTCGAGGTACACCGCAACGCGGGCCGCGCCGGATTCCGTCATGGCCCCAGTGTGCTCGATGAACCGCCGGGGTAGTCCATGACCCGTGAGGATTCACTCAAGACACCCCCGCAACGCGGCTCATCGCGCACCATGAGAATGGTGAGCAGCACCGCGACGGCTCCTGAGCCGACCCGACACACCGTGCTGGCCGAGGCCGACAGCGGTGCCTACCACTCGCTGCGGCAGCGGCCCGTGACCCGAGCCGAGCGTTATGCGCTGGGCAAGAGCCTGCGCAAGCGGGTGCCCCGGCGATCGATGGCCGACTGGAGTCCACCGGCGGGCCGCCCCGACCCGATCGAGCTGATCGATGCCAACCATCGAGGTCGGCTGGAACGGCTGATCCCGGTCCGGGTGGGGCGCATGGTCGCCTCGCCGTACGGATTTCTGCGCGGCACCGCGGTGGTGATGGCCGACGACGTGGCCAGGCTGCCGTCGACCGGCATCAGGCCGGTGGTCTGCGGCGATTCGCACCTGGGCAACTTCGGCTTCTACGCATCGCCGGAACGCGACCTGGTGATCGACCTCAACGACTTCGACGAGGCGCACCCGGGTGGCTGGGAGTGGGACCTGCGTCGCCTGGTGGCCAGCATCTGGGTGGCCGGTCGCCACAACGGCGCCTCCGAGGACGACTGCGGCTCCGCGGTGCGCTCCTGCGTCTCGGCGTACCGGCGGGAACTGCGCCGACTGTCCGACGAGCCACTGTTCTCGCGCTCCTTCACCCGGCTGGACGTCGACCAGTTGGAGGGCGAGGCAGCCGGTCCGCTGGCCGATGAGGTACGGCGGTCGGCCAAACGGGCGCGCAACCGCACCAGCGACCGTGCGCTGCCGCGATTCACCGAGGAGGTCGACGGTGTCCGCAAGATCGTCGAAGAGCCGCCGCTGATCACCCGGCTACCGCAGCGCGAGGCCGACGCGCTGGCCGAGGCGCTCGACGAATACCTGCCCACTCTGTCCACGCACTGGCGGCGCGTGCTGGGCGGCTACACGCTGCTCGACGTCGCGCAGAAGGTCGTCGGGGTGGGCAGCGTCGGCCTGCGCGCCTATGTCGCCCTGCTGGAGGGCTCCTCGCCGGAGGACGTGGTCTTCCTGCAGCTCAAACAGGCCCGCCGCTCGGTGCTGGCGCGCCACGTGCACGGCGAATCCGCCCTGCACGCCCACCAGGGCCAACGCGTGGTGGAGTACCAGCAGGCGCTGCAGACGGTCAGCGATCCGCTGCTGGGCTGGACCACCGTGGACGGCCTGCAGTACTACGTGCGGCAATTCCGCAACATGAAGGGGACCATCCCGCTGGACGCGATGGACTCCAAGGCGCTCATCGACTACACGGGTGTGGTGGGTCAGCTGCTGGCCAAGGGGCACGCCCGCACCAGCGGCGCCTCGATGATCGCGGGCTACCTGGGGCACTCGAAGAAGGTGGACGACGCGCTGGCCACCTTCGCCCGAAGGTACGCCGACCAGACCGAAGCCGACCACGCCGCGCTGGTGGCCGCCGTGGACCGGGGGCGGTTGCCGGTCGAGCGGGGTGTCTAGTTTTCGACGAGGCGGCGCAGGTTGTCGAGGCTGGCCGACAGCGCCGACCCGCCAGACGTAACGGCGGGTAGCCTGAGGCCATCCCCATCCCGAGTGCGCCCACCGGCCCGATCCGCGTCGCGCTGCTCGCACCGATTGCGTGGCGGACGCCGCCACGTCACTACGGGCCGTGGGAGCAGTTCGCCTCGTTGCTCACCGAAGGTCTGGTGGCGGCCGGCCACCACGTCACCCTGTTCGCGACCGCGGACTCGATCACCACCGCCGCGCTGCACGCGACGGCACCGGCCGGATGGTCCGAGGACGTGACGATCGACGCCAAGGTCGCCGAATGTCTGCACATCGCGTCGGTCTTCGAACGCGCCGACGATTTCGACGTCATCCACAACGGGTTCGACTTCCTGCCACTCACCTACAGCGCCCTGATCGCGACGCCGGTCGTCACGACGATCCACGGCTTCTCGTCGCCACGGATCGTTCCGGTCTACGAGCGCTACGACGGCAGCACCGCCTACGTGTCGATCAGCGATGCCGACCGACACCCGAATCTGACCTATGCCGCCACCATCCACCACGGCATCGACACCGGCGGGTTCACCACCCACCCCGATCCCGGCGAGCATCTGTTGTTCTTCGGGCGGATCCACCCCGACAAGGGCACCGCGGATGCGATCGAGGTCGCCCGCCGGTCCGGCCGGCGTCTCGACATCGCCGGAATAATCCAGGACGAGAGGTACTTTCGTGATCAGGTCGCTCCACACATCGATGGCGACCGGGTGCGTTACCTCGGCGCCGTCGACGCGGCCGGGCGTGCCGAGGTTCTCGGTGGCGCGCACGCACTGCTGCACCTGATCGACTTCGATGAACCCTTCGGCTACAGCGTGGTGGAGGCGATGGCCTGCGGCACACCGGTGATCGCGAATGCGCGAGGTTCGATGAGTGAGCTGATCACCCCTGGCGTCACCGGCTCATTGGTCATCGACATCGACTCCGCGGTTGCCGCCGTCGCCGCCGTCACGGATCTGGACCGCAGCCGGATCGCCGAGATCGCCGACGAGCGCTTCGCGGTCGAGACGATGGTCGAGAAGTACGTCGACGTGTATCGCGCAATCATCGATCGGTCGTGAAACCCTCTCTGAGGCAACATGAATCGGGTGCCGTTCAGGCGCAGCAGTCGGGGTTGAGCACCGCGCACAAGGCGCCGACCGCGTCGCTCGCGACTCGGTGGTAGACGCGCATGCCCCGCCGGTCGGATTCGACGAAGCCGGCGCGCCGAAGTTGTGCCAGGTGATGGCTGACGGTGGATTCGCTGAGCCCGAGGACGTCGGCGAGCTCTCCGCTGTTCTGCGCGCCGGAGGCCGAACTGTAGAGCAGCGACATGATCTTCACCCTCGCCGGGTCCGCCAGCGCCTTCAGGCGCAGCGCCACCTGAAGCGCATCGTCGTCGCTCATCGGCCCGGCCGCGACGGGTGCGCAGCACACCGGTGCGGAGATGTCGACGGTCGGCAGTGTCTTGGGCACGGTTCGATTCTGCCAGAGGATTGACATATATCAAAAAGGTGGCAGGGTGGCGGTAGCGCGCTAATTCGATATAAGTCTCACAGGTATGGAGGTTCTCATGTCCCGAGTTCAACTCGCCCTCAACGTCGACGACCTCGACGCGGCGATCACGTTCTACTCCAAGCTGTTCAACACCGCACCCGCCAAGATCAAGGACGGGTACGCCAACTTCGCGGTCGCCGAACCGCCGCTCAAACTGGTTCTCATCGAGAACCCGGGCAAAGGCGGTTCGCTCAACCACCTCGGCGTCGAGGTATCGACGAGCGAGGCCGTGCACACCGAGATCGGCCGGCTCAGCGCGGAGGGTCTCTTCACCGAGGAGGAGATGAACACCACCTGCTGTTTCGCCACCCAGGACAAGGTGTGGGTCGCCGGGCCGGCAGGGGAGAAGTGGGAGGTCTACACCGTGTTGTCGGACTCCGACGTGTTCGGCACCAGCCCGCAGCACACCGAGGGCGGTACCGCTGAGACCGACGTGTGCTGCGGCGCCGATGTGGGGGAAAAGGCGGAAAACGCCTGCTGCTGACGAATACCGTGATCTGCTGCGGTCCAGACGACGGCTCCATAGATTGGTAGCGAGATCGGCCACCCACGCGCCGACGCGTCAGAGGTGCAGGGTGTGATGTCGAGGATCAAGAGGCAGATGAGGCCGGCCGGAATGCGGCCGCTGCCGCCTCCGCCATGACCGTGCCGATTCGTCCCGACGACATCACCACCGAGGTGTTCCGGTCGTTGACCGGCCTGTCCGGCGTCACCGGTGTGCACCTCCTCGGTGCCGATCACGGCACCGCCGTGCGGGCGCGTCTGGAGGTGACGGGTCCGCCCGGCACGCCGCGGCGGGTGTTCGCCAAGTTGACGCCCACCCGGCCGGTGGAACGGCTGTTCGACAACGTGATGCGGTTGGGACGCAACGAGGTCGAGGTCTACCGGCGACTGGGCCCAGATCTCGGTGACGTGGCACCGGCGGTCTACGGTGCGGCCTCGGGCGGGGGCAGGTCTGTGCTGTTGATGGAGGACCTGGCGCCGGCAGGCGCGCGCTTCGGCGACGTCGCCGGGTCGTGCACGCCGGACGAGGCCGTCGCGGTGGCCAGGGCGCTCGCCGGGTTCCACGCGATGTTCTGGCAGTCGGCCCGGTTCACGGCGGATCTGGCGGCGTTCACTCCACCCGCAGCCAGGTCGGTGTCGTGGGGCCCGCAGACCTGGCGGCTGGTGGCGCTGCTGCCCCGCCGCTACCACGACGTCGTCCCGCCCGCGGTCCGCGCCGACGCCGCCATCGTGCGCACCCGGCGAAGGGCCGTCGCTGCGGCGCTTCGCGATTTTCCGCTGACGTTCCTGCACGGTGACACCCACCGGGGCAACATCTGTTTCCTCGGCGCCCGTCCTGTCCTGTTCGACTGGCAGGTCGCCGCGCAGGGCCCCGGCCTCAAGGACCTCGCCTACTTCGCCGTCACGTCGCTGGACCCCGACCTGCGGCGCAGCATCGAACGCGAACTACTCACCGAGTACCTCGACGCACTGTCCGCGCGATCCGGGCCACGGCTGCCGTTCGAACAGGCCTGGGACGACTACCGGATGCTCGCGGTGACCGCCTACATCGCCGCCGCAGTCACCGCCGCTTTCAGTGGGCGGCTGCAGGGGGAGGACGTGACCCGCGCCGGGCTCGACCGCGGCGCGCAGGCCGTGCAGGACCTCGATTCGTTCGCCGAGCTCCGGCGGCGCATCGGCGAGCGGTGAAAAGACCCGTACTCTTCCACCGTGACCGCGATCGATCCGGAGAAGCTCAGCACGTGTCTTCAGGTGCTGGCCGACATCGAGTCGTTGCCGCCCGAGCACCCCGACGCCGTCGCCGTTAGACGGGCCACCGCGGCCATCTTCAAGTCGGTGAAGAAGGCCCGCCGGCACGCCAAGCGGGACGCGGTGGCCGCTGCTGACCGCGCCGTGATCGCTGCCACCGCCACCGGTGCACCCGGGCGCATCGACGACGAGACCGCCGGCCTTCCGCTGGTGTCCACCGCGGCCGGGGCCACCGCGGGAACCCTGCTGCGGTCGCGGGCCTGCTACATCTGCAAGAACCACCACACCGTCGTCGACGCGTTCTACCACCAGCTCTGCCCCGCGTGCGCCACGCTCAACCGGGCCAAGCGCGACGCCCGCACCGACCTCACCGGCAAGAGGGCCCTGCTCACCGGCGGCCGCGCCAAGATCGGGATGTACATCGCGCTGAGGCTGCTGCGCGACGGCGCCCACACGACGATCACCACCCGCTTCCCGAACGATGCGGTACGCCGCTTTGCCGCGATGGACGACAGCGCCGACTGGTTGCACCGGCTGCGCATCGTGGGCATCGACCTGCGCGACCCGGCTCAGGTGGTCGCGCTGGCCGACAACGTGGCTGCGCAGGGCCCGCTGGACATCCTGATCAACAACGCCGCCCAGACCGTGCGCCGTGCGCCGGGCTCGTACGCGGCGCTGGTCGAGGCGGAGCGCACGCCGCCGGCCGAACTCGCGGACGTGGACGTGGTCACCTTCGACCGGGTCAGCGACGCGCACCCGGCGGCGCTGGCCGGGAGCCTGGCCGAGCACCCGGATCCGCACGCCGTCACCGAACTCGCACTCACCGCGCGAAGCGCTTCCCCCGAGCGGATCGCGGCGGGCACCGCCATCGACGCGGGTGGCCTGCTGCCCGACACCGCCGCGGTGAACAGCTGGACCCAGCGGGTGCACGAGGTGGATCCGATGGAGCTGCTCGAGGTGCAGCTGTGCAACCAGACCGCACCGTTCATCCTGGTGAGCCGACTGCGCCCGGTGATGGCGGCGTCACCGGCGCGCCGCACCTACGTGGTCAACGTGTCGGCGATGGAGGGCCAGTTCAGCCGCGCCTACAAGGGCCCGGGGCATCCGCACACCAATATGGCCAAGGCCGCGCTGAACATGCTCACCCGCACCAGCGCCGCCGAGATGCTGGAGCAGGACGGCATTCTGATGACCGCCGTGGACACCGGCTGGATCACCGACGAGCGTCCGCACCCGACCAAGCTGCGGCTCGCCGACGAAGGTTTCCACGCTCCGCTGGATCTGGCCGACGGTGCCGCCCGCGTTTACGACCCGATCGTCCGTGGGGAGGCCGGCGAAGATCTGCACGGCTGCTTCCTCAAGGACTACGCACCGGCCAACTGGTAGCCGTCGCGTGGCCCTGCTTGCCGGGGCGGTCAGTCGACGGGGTTGGTGCGCTTGACGATCAGCGGATCGGCCGGCGTGAAGGGGAAGTTCGGCAGGTCGTCGATGTGGGTGTTGAAGGCGGCGGCCAACACCTCGCGCGAGTACGCGCTCGCAGAGGCGCGGTAACCGATGTCGGCGGGAAAGGGCTGGTCGAAGAAGATCAGGAAATGCCACTCGTCGGTGCCGAGGTTCTCGATGTGGTGCGGGTAGGCGCGTGGAATGAAGTACATGTCCCCGGTGGTCATGGTCCAGGTATCCAGCGTCCCGTCGGGATTCATGACGGTCATGCGCGCATCGCCGTGCTGGACGTAACCCATCTCCGCGGTCACCGGATGCCAATGCGGTTCGCGCATCCCGTCTTCGGCGACGCGCAGCGAGTACATCGACATGTCCTCGAGCACCGGCCAGTACTGGTCGCGGGCGAAGCGGGCGCTGCCGCTGACGTAGTTCAGTCCGGGGGCCTGGACTTCGACGTCGAACTTGTGCGGGTCGTTGAAGTACGCGTTGGCTGGGATCTCGGGATCACCGGTGCGGGCAGCCAGTCTGCGGTCGGTGGTGTCGCGGCGGATCCTGGCCAGGTCGGAGGAGGGCAGGTCGTAGGTGTTGCCCAGCACCGCGTCGGAGAAGGCGCCCAGCGTGGCTCCGAATCCGAAGTCCTCGGGGCGTTCGTTGCGGAACGCGATGATGAACTCGGCGACGTTGTCGCCGATGTTCTCGATGTGGTGCAGCGAACCGGAGGCGGCATAGAACATCTGCCCGGTGGTGATGACGAACGTCGAGAACCTGCTGCCGTCGTCGAGGATGGACACCAGCGCGGTGCCGGAGACGCAGTAGGTGAGCTCGTTGGCGTTGGCATGCCAGTGTGGGGTGCGCATCGCCCCCGGATTGATGAGCACCCGTTTGATCGACAGGCCTTTCAGGATCGGCAGGTTGTCGGCGGTGATGCGCCGGATCGAGCCGAGATCGGATTCCTCCACGATCTCGCCGTCGTGCAGTGAGGCGGTGTGGCTGCTGCGGGTGCTGGACGTCGTCATGGAGACGACTCTGCTATGCCGCGGGCCCGCTGTCATGGTGTCGGCCTAGCTCGTCGCGCCCCGCTAGGCCCCGCGAGCAGACACAAACTCGTACGATAACCGGGATATTTGCGCGAGTTTGTGTCTGCTCGCGAAAAGGAGCTAGCCGAGCAGTGGCCGCCGGTTTTCGGTCATCTCGTCGAGGGCGTCCCGCATGGCCGCGCGGATGCGTTCGGCGTAGGCGTCGGCCTGCTCGGCGGACGTCGGTCTCATCGGCGCCAGCACCCGGGTGCACAACTTGGTCGGCAGCGGGAACATTCGAGGAGTCTCCGTCTGCGCCATCCTGAATCGCGGCGAGCAGCGCGTCGGCGAGACTCTCGACGTCGGACTGGTCCCGGTTGTCTGCATCGTCGGCCATGCACGGATGGTAGGGAAACGTCGGGTGCTGCGGCCGTCCTCAGTCCACCAGCAGTTGCTGCGATTCCAGGCGGTCCCGTGCGTCGTCGGGGATCGGCGTCGGACCGTTGTCGTCCAACAGCACCAGCACCGTGTCGCACAGGCTGATGCACGCATCGCTGTGGAAGAGCGCTGTGGAGGCGACAAACGATGTCCGTCCGACGTGGCCGATGCCGATGGCGGTGTCGATCGCCGCGGGCCAGGGGGCCTCGCGCAGATAGTGGACGACGATCGTGGAGGTCACGATCCGTAGCCTCCGGCCTGCGCGGTCGTACACCTCGGGGAAGATCTGCCGGTTGAGGGTGGCTCGGGTGTTCTCGTGCAGCGATTCGAGGGCGACGTTGTTGAGGTGACCGTTGGCGTCCATGTCGCCGAACCTGGCGTCGATCAACTGGTGAACCGGATAGGACGTCGCATCCAGTCGTGCCGGGTGGGGCCGTGGCACCGTGCTGATCAGCGGTGGCGTCCGAGGTTCCATGGGGACAAACTAGCGCCTGGCCCCGGCAGGGTCTCGCACACTGCGGCGAGGTCCCGGCCCGCGTGCATCACGGTCCGGTCAGGCCGGATCACCGCGGCTGCCGCCCGGCCGCGGTGAAGCCATTGCGCGAGTGCGGAGTTCGCAGGGGCGAGGTACACGGCGGCTCCGCGCTGCTCGATCAGGGCCGACTGGGCGGGATCGGGCGTCTCGGTGGTGACGACGGCGAAACCGGGCCCCAATAGCGTGTCGAGTCGGGTTGCCCCGGCGATGACCGGGTTCGGACACAGCCGCCCCGCGAGCTGTCGTGGTCTGCGTGCCTTGTGTACCAGGGCCGAACGGCGCAACGGCGGGGTCTCCCCGTCGAGGACCTTGGCGCTGACCCCCGGGAGCCGTTGCAGTGCCGGCAGGGCCAATCGCCGGGTCAGGCTGCCGAACTCGCCGCCTGCTGTCATGCAGCGCCCGATTCCCAGCGCCAACCGGATCATGGCCCGGGCATGTGGCTTTCGTTCCTGCTCGTAGGTGTCGAGGATGTCAGCCGCCAGCGTGTTGTCGAGTACGCCGGCCAGCTTCCACGCCAGGTTCATCGCGTCACGCAATCCCGCCCCCATACCCTGTCCGATGAACGGCGGGGTGAGGTGCGCGGCATCGCCCAGAAGAAAGACCCGACCGCGGCGCCAGTGGTCCGCCAGCTGGGCGCGGAAGGTGTACTCGGTGACGCGCACCAGGGAAAGGGAATCGACCGGCACGCCGTCGACCCACGCACGCAGCAGCGGCAACAGCGCCTCGAGGGTCGCGTAGTCCTGTGCCGTCTCGGAGTCGAGAAGCCGGAACTCCCAACGGTAACGGGTCTCGCCGATGCGCATATAGGTGGCGGCGCGGTGTGGATCGCAGACCTGGTGGACCCCTTCCCATTGATCGAGATCGGCCGACGTCGCGACATCGACGACCAGCCATCGTTGTTCGAATCCGAGGTCGTGCATGCCGATGCCGATCCGGCGGCGGGTGACGCTGTTGGCGCCGTCGCACCCGAGGACGCAGTCGGCGTCGATATGGTGTTCGGCGCCGTCGGAGCGGTCGCAGTAGGTCACCCGGACCCGGTCCCGAGTCGGGTGGCTGATGTCGGTGACCTCGACGTCACCCCGCAATTGCACCTGCGGATAGCGCCCGAGATTGGCACGCAGCAGGGTCTCGAACTCGGGTTGGTCGAACATGTTCGCTTGCGGAAATCCGTTGCAGCTCATCGCCGTATCACGACCGAACTCGGCCAGAACGTTCATCGAACCATCAAGCAGCCGAAGTCCGAGCGCTGGACGTGAGATCGCGGCGAACCCCTCGGCCAGACCCAGACGGGCGACGATCCGGCAGATCTCGTCGTCCAGGTGCACCGCGCGCGGTTGAGGGTATACCTGCGTCCATCGATCGAGGATCACGCAGCTGATGCCGTACTGCGCCAACAAGGTAGCCACGGTGATGCCGGTGGGGCCCGCCCCGATGACGACGACGGGGGCGTGCTCGACACTCACGCGTACCTGACCACCGCACGCTGGGTACCGAGGTCGATCGCCGCGTCATCGGTGGCGATGCCGGCCTCCACCACATCTCCGGCTTTCAGGTAGTCGGTGTTCCTGGACTGGCTCCTGAAGAACGCCTTCCATTTCAGGGCCGGCGGCAGCAGCGCGCCGATCATCTCGATCGGCTTGGGGGGAGCGCTGAGCGCCGTCCCGGCCGGGGTGCCGGTCAGCACCAGATCACCGACGTCGAGTCGCTGGAACCGGGTCAGTTCCTGCAGGGCACGCAGCGGGGGATAGATCATGTCGCCGCCGACGACGGCATCCTGGCGCAGCTCGCCGTTGACGCGCAGTTGCAGACGCAGGTCGCTGAAGCGTTTCAGCTCGTCGGCGTCCATCAGCACCAGCGCCGGTCCTACCGGGGTGAACGTGGGGTAGGACTTCGCCTCGTAGAACTGCGTTTTCGGAAGCTGGATGTCGCGGGCCGACACGTCGTTGGTGACGACGAGCCCGGCGACGTATGTCGAGAGGTCCGATTCGTTCACGGTGGTGCCAACGGGTAACTCCCGGCCGATGACGAGGCCGATCTCGACCTCGTAGTCCAGGAAGCGGACGTGTGCGGGCTTGACGATGTCGGCTGTGGGGCCGTTGATCGACCCGGACGTCTTTCGGAAGAACGTCAATGGCACGGTCGCCGGGTCCATACCCGAGTCCTTCACGTGCGACGCATAGTTCGTCATCTGCGCGACCACCCGGCACGGCGTGGTCACGGGGGACACCAGGTCCAGGGTGTCGACGGAGACCGCGGTGGCAGGGTCGGTCGCGGCGTCGATCGCGGACCGGTCGCGCAACAACTCTGCGGTGGTGGTTGCGGTGGTGTTGATCTCGATGGCGCCGTCGCCGATCTGGACATACCAGGCATCGGCGGTGCGGAGGACGGTCGTGGTCATGAACTGGCTACTTTCATCAGGCCGCGCAGGCGGGTCAGGGTGAACTCGTTGTCGCGGTCGCGCACTGCGCGCCACATCGCGCCCAGTTCCTCGACCGGTTCGCGTCCGGGGGCGATGCCGAGGAAGTCTTTCGTCACCGGCGGACCCCACTGCGCGAGACCGGTTGCGGTGAAGGCTGCCCACCCGGGTTCAAGGCTGTTGTCGAACATGTCGCCGTCGGCGAAGTGCTCGACGAGGAAGCCGTCGGGGTCACGCCAGTAGTCGAAGATCTGGCTGCCCTGGATGTGGCGGCCGATACCCCAGGAGCGCTGGTAACCGTGATCGCGCAGGTACTCACCGCCCGCGGCCAACGCATCCAGGTCGCTGACCTGATAGGCGGAGTGCACGTATCGATTTCGCGGTCCGAGCGCCAGCGCGAGGGTGTGGTGGTCGGCGGGCGTGTCGCCCCGGTCGCAGCGGATGAAGCTCATCGCCGGGCCGAGGTCACGCTGACCGGGGAAATAGAGGAAGTCGCTGACGATCATCCCGAGGTGATCGAGATACCAGTTCAGGGTCTCGAGGTATCGGGTGCTCTGCAGTACCACGTGGCCCAGCCGCTGAACCCGGGCAGGGATCCGCGGTGGCCGTTGAGTCGCGTTGGTTCGCAACAAGGTTTCACCGAAGTTCAGCACCGGCGGCACCTGCCGAGGCAGCGGCGCCGACTCATGGGTTCCGGCGACGACGTGTACCGGGACCCCGCTCGGGTCGATCAGGTCGACCGAGATCCCGCCGACTGACTCGGGCAACGGTCGTGCGGCCACGCCGGTGGCGTCGGCCAGGCGCAGCACGTCGGCCTCGTCCCCGGCGGTGAACGCCACCCCGACGAACCGCGAGCGTGTCCCGTTGCGCACGATCACGCACGGCGCACCGGGATCGGTGCCGCGCAACTGCACCTCGTCGTCGGTGCGCATCGCCGTGGAGAACCCGAATGCCTGCGCGAACGCCTCGGCCCGCAGCAGATCCGGCTTCTCGAACTCCAGCCACGCGATGTCCTGCACCTTGATCACCGGATTGCGCGACCGACCAGGGTGTTCACCCCTGCGGGCACCCTGTTCGCTGTGCAGGTCTTGATGTGCGCCGACTGCATCGCCCATCACAACCTCCTCGCTTTTCTGACGATATCGTCACATGCGACGCTATCATCAGTCAATCATGCCTGACGAAATCCTCAGAAATGAGGAGTCGGTTAACATGGGTCGTCTGCTGGAGGTGTCCGAGTTGATGTCGCATCCCGACGATGTGCCGAACCGCCTTGCGCGCCGCAAACAGAAGACGCGCTCCGCCTTGATCGCGGCCGCGCAGTCGTTCATCGCGGAAGGGAAGCTCAACGTCCCGGTGCTCGAGATCACCCAGGCCGCCGATGTCGGGATGGGGTCGTTCTACAACCACTTCACCAGCAAGGACGAGCTGTTCGACGCGGCGTTGACGGAGGTGCTGGACGCCCACGGCGCGCTGCTGGACGAACTCACCAAGTCGCTGGACGATCCGGCCGAGGCGTTCGCATGCAGTTTTCGCCTCACCGGTCGGCTCTTCCGCCACCGTCCGCAGGAGAGTCGAGTGCTGCTGTCGAGCGGATTGTCGTTGCTGTCGTCGAACCGTGGGGTGGCGCCGAGGGCCAGACGTGACATCACCGAGGCCGTCGCGGCGGGTCGCTTCCACGTCGACGATCTCAGCGTGGCGATGGCCGTCGTCGGCGGGGCGCTTCTGGGTCTGGGGCAACTGCTCCACGACGAACCCGAGCGCGACGTCGCCGACACGGCAGACCGGGTCACCGAGCATGTGCTCACCGTCCTCGGCATGTCAGCCGGCGAAGCGCACCGGCTCTGTCAGCTACCGCTGCCCGACATCGACACCCTGGGACAGTCGGGTTCGGCTGCGTAGCCCCGCTCGGTGTTGTGGGCGCCGAGATCGCCCGGCATCTCCGGCCGATGAGGCAGACTTGCGCAGGTGACGAACCCGCCGCACCGCCCCGGACAGCCTGGTTGGCGCGGCCGGGGTACGCCGCGCACCGACCCGGCGACCCATCGGTTGCCGCGGCCGGGTCGGCACGAGCAGCCGACGGAGAAGATCCGCGCGCGACCTCCGGATGCGGTGCCCACCGAGCAGTTCCGGCGGCCACCCCCACCAGCACCGCCGCCGGCACGGCCACCAGCACCGCCGCCTCCGCAGCAGCCCGCGGCCGCCGGGCGTGCCGGCGCCGGTTTCCGCAACCGGCAGACGGCCGTTCTGATCGCGGTCATCGCGGTCGCGCTGCTGGCCGGGGGATTGGCCGGCGGTGAGCTCTACGCCCGACACCGCGCCGACGGCATCCTGGTCGGCGTCGCCGAATGTGTCGTCGAGGACGGGGCCACGATCTCCTACGGCGTGAACCCGCCGTTCCTGTGGCAGCACCTCACCGGTCGCTACACCAACATCTCGGTGCGGACTGCGGGGGACCGGGTGCAGTCCGCCGAGGGGATGACCGCGGTGGTCACCCTCGAAGATGTGCGACTGCAGGAGTCCGGGGACTCCAAAGGCACCATCGGGTCGCTGGATGCCACGTTGACCTGGACATCAGCGGGAATCAAAGACACCGTCGCGGACACTCTCCCCGGCGTCGGCAGTCTCGTGACCGGCGTCGTGACCGACCCGGCGGCGGGCACCATCGTCCTGCAGGCGGGCGAGAACAGCGTCACCGCCAGGCCCGTGGTCACCGACGGAGATCTCGAGCTCGAGGTGCTCGATGTCGTCGGGCCGTTTCCGCGCGACGCCGTGCAGAGCGCACTCGACGACCTCACCACGCGGCTCAACACCAACTACCCGCTCGGAATCCAGGCCGACAGCGTCGCGGTGACCGATGCGGGGGTCGTCGGGGAGTTCTCCAGCCGCAACGCGTCGATTCCGCAAGAGGACGCCAACCCCTGCTTCGCGCGACTCTGAGCGCGCCCCCCAATCCCGCCGGAACGGTATTCCAGCAGAGAAATCCTGAGTGCCGGCGTGCTGGAATACCGTTCCGGCGGAGGGTGATTCACTGTCCGCGGGCCAGTCGTTCCAACAACGGCCGCGTCCGGTAGGCGACGACTTCGTGCATCGCCACCGACATCGTGGTGCGCTGCACGCCGGGCACCGCGAGCACCAGTCCGGCGAGCCGATACAGGTCGTCGGCATCGGTGGCCACCACCGCAATCAGCAGGTCGGCCGCCCCGGAAAGTCCCGTCACCTGGGTGACCTGCGCGAGGGTCTCCAGCGCCGCGAGGACGTCCTCCAACTGGTGCTGGTCGACGACGGCGGTGATGAACGCCTTGAGCGGATAACCGAGATCGCGTGGTGATACGCAGCGGTCGATCGGCGCGAGCACTTTCTCCTGCTCCCACCGCGCCAGCCGCGCCTGCACGGTGTTGCGTGCGAGGTTGAGCGTGGCCGCGAGTTGCACTCCGGTGGCCCGGGGTGCGTCACACAGCGCCAGCAGTAGTCGGGCATCGGTGCGGTCCAGCTTCGCCATGCCGCGCAGTATCGCACGTCACACTTCTCCAGAAATGGGCAACATGCTCAACTAGATCGACCTTGCTTGCTCATAGTGCATGCGACTGCCACCCTGGAGATAGCAACACACCCATCAAGTGCCGAGGTGGTGAGCCCCGTTGACCGATCTCGACATCCGCCGACCCGACCCGGGCCGTGACACGAGTGGGTACCGACTCGGTGACCGCTACCGCACCGGATCGGGCCGAGTGCTGCTGACCGGTGTGCAGGCCATCGCCCGGGCGCTGATCGAACAACACGAGCGCGACGCCCGCGCAGGCCTGCGGGTGGCGACGTTCGTGTCGGGTTACCAGGGCAGCCCGCTCGGTGGCGTCGACCGGATGCTGGCCGGGATGCCCGACGTGCTCCACGCGCACGACATCACCTTCGTGCCCGGCGTCAACGAGGAACTGGCCGCTACCGCGGTGTGGGGCAGCCAAGCCGAACTCGCCACCTTCTCCACGGGCAATGCAGCCTATGACGGCGTGGTGGGCGTCTGGTACGGCAAAGGCCCCGGTCTGGACCGGGCCACCGACGCCCTGCGACACGCGAACATGTACGGCACCAACAACCGTGGCGGAATGCTGCTCCTCGTCGGCGACGACCCGGCGTCGAAGTCCTCCACCGTCCCGTCGGCCAGCGAGCGGTCGTTGGCGGCGCTCGGCATCCCGGTTCTCTTCCCCCGCAACGCCCGTGAGACCGTCACGATGGCCATGCACGGTGTGGCGCTGTCACGGGCCTCGGGCTGTGTGGTCGCACTCAAGATCGTCGCCGATGTGGCCGACGGCGCCTGGTCTGTTGGTCCCGACGACGTCGATGTCGACATCGTCACGCCCGAGGTGCTGTGGCAGGGAAGGCCGTTCGTCTACCGGCAACGTCCGATGGCGGCACCCGCCGCCAGCCTCGATGCCGAAGCGGACCTGTACGGACCGCGGGCCGAGGTGGTACGTGCCTACGGCGCCGCCAACGGTCTGGACGTCATCGAGGTCGACCCACCGCACGCGCGGATCGGGATCGCCGCCTCCGGCACGACGTTCGACTCGGTGCGGCAGGCGCTGCGTGACCTCGGTGCCGACGACTTCGCGCTGCACCGGGCCGGCGTCAAGCTGCTTCGGATCGGCATGCCCACTCCGCTGGGCCCCGACACCGTCAGCGCCTTCGCTCGGGGCCTGGAGGAGATCCTCGTCGTCGAGGACAAGACCGCGTTCGTCGAGCTCCAGATGCGCGACATCCTGTACGGCCGTGCCGATGCCCCGCAGATCCTCGGCAAGCGGGACGGCTGCGGTCAGCCGCTGATTCCCGCAGGTGGTGAGCTGACCGCCGGACGGTTGTCGGCACCGCTGCGCCGGGTGCTGAAAGATCGGTTGGCGCTGAGCAAACCGCCGCCCCCGTCGCTGTCGCTGGAGGTGCTTCCCACCCAACGCACCGCGTACTTCTGCAGTGGTTGTCCGCACAACCGGTCGACCGTCGTGCCGGAAGGGTCGCTGGCCGGCGGCGGGATCGGTTGCCACACGATGGTGACCATGTCAGGCCGCACGGACACCGCCGTCACCGGACTCACGCAGATGGGCGGAGAAGGCAGTCAGTGGATCGGTCAGGCCCCGTTCGCCGACGTGCCACATATCTTCCAGAACATCGGTGACGGAACGTTTTTCCACTCCGGTCAGCTCGCCGTCCAGGCCTGTGTCGCCGCAGGCGTCAACATCACCTACAAGCTGCTGTGGAACGAGGTGGTGGCGATGACGGGCGCTCAACACGCCGAGGGCGCCCTCTCGGTGGCCGAGCTGACCCACAAATTGACCTCCGAGGGGATCAAGCAGATCATCATCTGCGCCGACGAACCGAAGCGGCACCACAAGAGTGCCTTCGCCGAGGGCACGCTGCTGTGGCACCGGGACCGCCTCGACGAGGCGCAGAAACGGCTCCGTGAGGTCAAAGGCGTCACCGTGTTGATCTATGACCAGCACTGTGCCGCCGATGCGCGCAGGCAGCGCAAACGCGGGACGCTGCCCGCCCGCACCACCCGGGTTCTGATCAACGAAGCGGTGTGCGAAGGCTGCGGAGACTGTGGTGTGAAGTCCAATTGCCTGTCGGTGCAACCGGTGGACACCGAGTACGGGCGCAAGACACGGATCGATCAGAGCTCCTGCAACACCGACTACAGCTGCCTGGACGGTGACTGCCCGTCGTTCGTCACCGTCGAGGTGAAGCCGACGCGGGCGACGCGCCCCGTCCGGTCTCGGCCCGCTCCGCCGGTGCTGCCCGACGTCGAGCTGGAGCCGGTGATCGGTACCCATAACGTTCTCTTCGCCGGGATCGGTGGCACGGGGATCGTCACGGTGAACCAGGTGCTCGCCACCGCGGCGCTGCGCGCCGGTTACGACGTGGCGAGCCTGGACCAGACCGGTCTGAGCCAGAAGGCCGGCCCCGTCGTATCCCACCTGCGGTTCGCCGCGGGCGCGCTCGATCCCGCGAACCGGCTCACCCCCGCCGGCGCGGACTGCATCGTGGGTTTTGATCTGCTGGTCGCCGCCGACGCCAAGAACGTCGCCTACGCTGATCCGGCCAGAACCGTCTACGTGGTGTCGACGAGCAAGACGCCCACCGGAGAGATGGTGTCCGACAAGACGATCGCGTACCCTGAAACGCCCTACCTGCTCCACCGTTTGGACCAGGTCGCACGCAGCGTGTACTCCTTCGACGCCCTGGCGGTCTCCCGTGCCCTGTTCGGTGACACGGCCCCCGCCAACTTCCTGCTGATCGGGGCCGCTCACCAGAGCGGTGCGCTGAGGATTGCGGCCGAGCACGTGGAGGAGGCCATCACGATCAACGGCGTTGCCGTTGAATCCAACATCGCTGCGTTTCGCTGGGGGCGGCTCGCGGTCGCGGACCCCGCGCAGTTCGCTGGCCTCGTCGCGCCGGTGCCCGGCCCTCCCAGGGCTGCGGTGGCCCCCCGTGTCCTGGACGGCACCACCTTCTTCGGGCACGTCGGTGATCTCATCGCGCGGCGGGCGGCAGACCTCGTCGGATACCAGAGCGAGAAGCTCGCCCGCCGTTATGTGGAGGTGCTCCAGACGATCTGGTCGGCAGAGCGCGCCCTCGGGGAGCGGACCGAGTTCAGCCAGACCGTCGCCGACGGTCTCTACAAGTTCACTGCCTACAAGGACGAGTACGAAGTGGCGCGGTTGCTGACCGACGCACAGTTCCTCTCGTCGGTGCACGCGCAGTTTCCGACCGGCGAAAAACTGACCTACAAGCTGCACCCGCCGGCGTTGCGGGCGATGGGTCTGCAGAAGAAGATCGGCCTCGGCCCGCGCAGCCACGTCGTCCTGCGTGTGCTGGCCAAGGGAAAACGCCTGCGGGGAACCAGGTTCGATCCCTTCGGCTATGCCCACGTGCGCAGGGTCGAGCGCGGTCTGCTCGCCGAGTACACCGCCGTGGTGACCCGGCTTGCCGCCGAACTGGAGCCGTCCAACTATGACCGGGCCGTGGAGATCGCCGGGCTGGCGGAGATGGTGCGGGGCTATGAGGACATCAAACTGGCCGGTGTGCAGGCTTATCACGACCGACTGTGCGAACTAGGAATTCGCCGTTGACGGCTGCTGCACGTGCCTGGTGATCCACTGCGCGGCGAGCTTGACCAGGCCGGACTGCGGGTAGCGACTGTGGGAGTCGAAATCGTCGCCACGCGAACAGATCGGGTCGTTGGTGTTGCACAGGTCGGCGGTGCGGGCACCGAAGTCGGGGCTCAGGACCGTCAACGGTCGACCGAGCCGTGCCGAGGGGTTGCCGAACACCGCGACGGCGGCGACGTGCGGGACCACCGAGGCAGGCAGCGGCGCGGTGTAGCCGAGCACTGCGACCGGAGACGTGGTGACCACGTCGATGACGGCGGCACCCTGCGAGTAGCCGCCGAGCACGATCTTGCTGTCGGGGCATGTCGCGGCGATGGACTGGATCCGCCTGCTGGCATCGTTGGCGCCCACGGCGACCTGAAGGAAGTCCCACGAGGCCGGGTACCTCACCGCGTAGGCCCCGATCGTCTGGTCCTTCACCATCGGTGTCAGCGTGTCCACCAGCGCTCTGCCCACGTTGCCCAGCCCGGCAGGCTCGTCGGTGCCCCGGGCGAACACGATCTCGATGTCGTGGCACTGCGGGGCCGCCGCCGCGGTCGCGGGGCTCAGGCCGCTGAGGCCGCTCAAGCAGAGAAGGGCAGCAAGGGCTGACAAGGCGGCGCGCTGGGTGGCGGGGCGGATTGCCACGGTCTCTCCTCGACCTGAAGCGGGGGACGATCGTCCGCCAGTATCTACCCAATTTTCACATCTGTCACACCTGCAACAGCGTCAGCGGAACAGCCTGACCCTGGCACCTAGCGCGAGGACGCGTCGCCGTCCTCGAACGAGGTCGCGTGCCAGAACCCCGCACAACACGCCCGCCACGAAGACCCTGCGGGTGCGTCGTCTCGGCCGGCGGGTCACAACGGCGGCGAAGAAACCGGACAGGCCGGCAAGCAGGGTGACCGCCAGCAACAGCGAGATCAACTGCGTGGTCCCGAGCGAGTCCATACCGCAACCTCCGGGCCGTGTTCGTGTCGTCGGCTCGCCCGATCCAACCACCCCCGCCGCCGGATCAGGCTCGATGGTCATCGTTCGTGACCGAAGTGAGCGACAACCGTTAGCACTGCCGGTCAGGGGGTGTTCGAGGGGCCTTTCGGCCTCTGCGGGCAGGACCAACGCCAGCAGACGTGTCGCAGTCGCCGAGATACCGTCGGGTCACGACGCACCGTCGAGGGGAGATGCCATGACCGAGAGTTCTTCGCACGACGGGATCGTGGTGGGCGTGGACGGCTCACCGCAGTCCGACGCCGCGGTCGCGTGGGCGGCCCGTGAAGCCGGGATGCGGGGCGCACGGCTGACCTTGGTGCACGCACTCACCGACCCGACCGCCGCGGCATGGCTGGACGTCCCGTTGCCCGCGGAGTACTGGGAGGCGCAGCGCACGCGGGCCGCAGTGCTGCTCGACGATGCGACACGAATCGCCCGGCAGGAACTTCCGACCGACAGCACCGTCTCGGTGGACCAACACGTCACATCAGACAATCCGCGTGCGGTCTTGGTGGACCTGTCGAAGGACGCTGACATGGTCGTCGTCGGCTGTCGTGGTTTCGGCGCCATCCAGCGGGCGTTGCTGGGTTCGGTCAGCTCGGGCCTGGTACGCCATGCCCATTGCCCCGTGGCCGTCATCCACGACGAAGACCCGACACGGGACCGTGCCGGTGACGCACCGGTAGTGGTCGGTATCGACGGCTCTCCGGCATCCGAGCGGGCGGTCCAGGTCGCGTTCGACGAAGCCTCGCGGCGAGGCGTCGACCTCGTCGCACTGCACACGTGGCTGGAGAGCACCGACGACTTCATCGACGTCGGCTGGCCGAATGTCAGTGAGCGGGCCGACGAGATACTCGGCGAACGGCTCGCAGGCTGGCAGGAGCGTTATCCGGATGTCACGGTGCGCCGGATGGTCAAGATGAACAACCCGGTGCACGAACTACTCGACCTGTCCGAATCCGCCCAACTGCTGGTGGTCGGTAGCCATGGCCGCGGCGGCATCGCCGGGCTGGTGCTCGGTTCGGTCAGCTCGGCGGTGGTGCAAGGAGCCCGGATCCCGGTGATCGTCGCGCGGCAGTCCTGATGCCTGCGAACGATCCGCCCATCGTCGTCGGCGTCGACGGTTCGGAAGGTTCGATCGCGGCGGCACGCTGGGCCGCTGCTGTTGCGGTCAAGCTCGACACCGCGTTGCACCTGCTGTACGCGCTACCCAGCATCGGACGCAACCTGACCGAGTCAGCAGCGGCCATCGCCGCCGCCGCGATGAGTTACCAGCACGACGCAGTCGCGATGCTTCTCCAAGAAGCAGCCGAGGCGGTGCGTGCCGATCACCCCGCGCTGTCTATCAGCACTGAGGCGCTTGACATTCCAGTCGACGAAGCGCTGATCGAAGCCAGTCGTGACGCGCGCCTGGTGGTGCTGGGCGGTGATGGGGTGACACCTGCGGTGGCCTTGCTGGTCGGATCGACCACGGTGTCCGTTGCCACCCATGCCCGCTGTCCGGTGGTGGTCTGGCGTGGCGAACAGATGCCCGACGACGGTCGGGCAGTGGTCGTCGGGTTCGACTTCACGCCGGCCGCGCAGAACGCTCTGAACAATGCCTTCATGGTGGCCGGGTGTCTCGGCGCACCGCTGCGCGTGGTGTATTCCTGGCCGATGCGCACGCCCGTGGCACCGGTCAGCATCCCGTTCCTGATCGACTGGGAAGCGCTGGAAGCCGCAGAGTGGGGTCGGCTGGCCGACGCCGTCAACCGCGCCAACAAGCGATATCCGGAGGTCAGCGCCGAATTTCGGATCGAACCGACCAGCCCGGCCAAGGCGCTGCTGGGTCGTCGGACGGATGCTCAGCTGCTGGTGGTCGGCACGCGCGGCCGCAACATCGTCACCAGTGCGTTACTGGGCTCCACGAGCATGAACCTGCTTCAACACAGCAGGGTTCCGGTGATGATCTGCGGGCCGTAGAACGCGAGGCCGTCACTCCGCCGGGTGGCGGGATTGGTCCAGTTTGGAGACGAATATCGCCGCCTGGGTGCGTCGTTCCATGCCCAGTTTCGCCAGAAGCTTGGAGACATAGTTCTTCACGGTCTTCTCGGCGAGGAACATCCTGGCCGCGATCTGCTTGTTGGTCAGCCCCTCGCCGAGGAGGTCCAGCAACACCCGCTCCTGATCACTGAGCCCGGACAGCGGATCGGAATGGTCGGCGTCGTGGCGGAGCTTGGCCATCAATGCCGCCGCCGCCCTGTTGTCGAGCAACGAACGACCGGCACCCACGTCCTTGATGGCGGCGGCCAGTTCCATGCCCTTGATGTCTTTGATGACATATCCGCTGGCGCCGGCGAGTATCGCGTCGAGCATCGCCTCGTCGGAGGTGAACGAGGTCAGCATCAGGCACCGCAGGTCTGGGAGCAGCGAGAGCAGGTCTCGGCACAGCTCGATTCCGTTGCCGTCGGGCAGCCGGACGTCGAGGACGGCGACGTCGGGCGCAAGTGCCGGTATCCGGGCCATCGCCTGTGACACCGAGCCGGCTTCGCCGATCACCTCGAGCTCGTCGTCGGCGCTGAGGAGGTCGACCAGCCCACGACGGACCACTTCGTGGTCGTCGACGAGAAAGACTTTCAACACCCGACGTCCTCCCCCTGCCGATCAGCCGCTACCCAGAGTACGTTCTGCAGTCGGCAGAGGGCACCGAACGGCGGGCTCGGTGAGGACAGGCTAATTCTGCGAGGCGACCCGCCGGACTTCGAACACCTCGCCGATCGGCCGGCGCGGGGTCGGAGGAGGGACGTCGGCGGTGGCCGGCGCGAGCCCTACCCGGACCAGGACTTGGGGCGTGTTCGACCCGCTGAGTTTCGCCACGATCTCCCGGGTGGCCGGCAACTCCATCAGATGGGTCACCGTGCAGGTGGCCAACCCTGCCATCGTGGCGTCGAGGAGAACCGCGGACAACGCTTCTCCACAACGCAACACACTGTCTCGGGCGTCGTCGAAGGTCGACAACACCACGATCTTGGAGTGGTCCTCACCGACTTCTCCGCGTCGGTGCGAATCGCCGGTGACCGGAAAGCTGCGCCCGACATCGACGCGGTCGCTTTCGGCCGCCGAGACCAGCGCACTCTGCGGGATGCCCTCGTCGTGGGCCACACCCGATGTCCACCAATGAATCTCCCGGTGATACGACGAGTCATACATGCGCAGCGACTCGACGAGATCGGAGGCCTGCGCGAGCTGTGGTCGATTCTGCTCCGCGATCACCGCAAGCGGCACTGCGTCCGCATCGAGTGTGGCGCGCAGTTCCGATTCGAACAATTCCCAATCCGGCGGCTCGGCGAACGGGAGCCTGTCGGTGCGACGACTCAGGATCGCCTCGGCGCGGCGGCGATGCCCTTCGGTGACGAACGTGTTCGCGCTGAAATCGATCGAGGCCAGGTGGTCGAGGTCGTTGGGGTTGGGGAAGCGGTCGACGTGGGCGGTCCAGCCGGATGCGGCCATGGCCACCCGGAAGTGGTCGAGGACGGCTCCGCAGCTGATCAACGCCTCCCGGCCGGAACTGTCGGTGGATGGGGCGGAATGCTCTGGATCGATGAACAGATGGACGGCATCACCGTCGAGGGTCCAGCGCCAGGGCTGGCTGTTGTGCACCGACGGCGCCCGGCAGGCCAGCTGCACTGCGGCTTTGATGATCTCGGCGTCCACCGTGAAGTCACGCATCGGCTACCTCCTAAGTCACCATCCATCGTCGGCCGGTGCTGGGGGTCAGGCCAGGGCCAATGGTCCTCTGTGCGGTGGCCTAGTGCTCTGGTGTCGTCGCTGACCACGGTCGAGCCTTGAGGGCATGAACGGTGACCTGGCCGCGCAGGTACGAGAGACACACACCGGCGTCGTCGTGCTACTCGGCGACAAGGCATACAAGGTCAAGAAGCCGCTGGTGACCGATTTCCTGGACTTCAGCACCACCGCTCATCGGGAACGCGCATGCCAGCATGAGCTCTCCCTGAACAGGCGACTCGCTCCCGGCAGCTACCTCGGAGTGGCCCATCTGAGCGATCCGCAGGGCGGCGACGCGGAGCCTGTGATCGTGATGCGGCGTCACTCGGATGCGGCCCGGCTGTCAACGTTGGTCAAGAGCGGCCGCCCGGTCGGGGACGAACTGCTCGCCATTGCGAATGTGCTGGCACGCTTTCATGCGTCGGCGGAGCGGGGACACACAATCGACGGCCAGGGCACCGTCGAGGCCGTCTGGGGGCGATGGCAGCAGAACCTGCGCGAACTGGCGGAGTTCCCCGAGGAGGTGTTGCCGCAGGACTCGATTCGGGAGGTGACGCGCCTGGCCGGTCAGTTCGTCGCAGGCCGTGACGAGTTGTTCACCCGCCGCATCGAGGAGGGCCATATCCTCGATGGACACGCCGACCTGCTGGCCGACGACATCTTCTGTCTGCCGGAGGGGCCGGCGCTGCTGGACTGCCTGGAGTTCGACGATCGGCTCCGGTACGTCGACGGCATCGACGACGCCGCATTCCTTGCGATGGACCTGGAATTCCTCGGTAGGCGTGACCTCGCCGACCACTTCCTCGATCGGTACACCCAGCTGGCCGCGGACTCGGCGCCGAGCTCGCTGGTCGACTTCTATGTCGCCTACCGGGCGCTCGTCCGCGCCAAGGTCGACTGTGTGCGGGTCTCGCAGGGACACCCCGAGGCAGCTGATGACGCCCGCCGGCATCTCGGCATCGCCGTGCAACGGCTGCGGGCGGGCACCGTTCGGCTCGTCATCGTCGGCGGCGGACCGGGGAGCGGAAAGACCACGCTGGCAACGGCTTTGGCTGCTCAGCTGGCAGCCCACGTCGTCTCGACCGACGTCGTGCGCCGGCGGTTGCAGGACCACGGCGTGGTCGGCGGCGCAGCCGGCGATCTCAACGCCGGACTGTACTCGCCGGAAAACGTCGCCGCGGTCTATGACGCGGTGCTGCGAGAGGCGCAGGTATGGTTGCGCGCCGGGCATTCGGTGATCCTGGACGGCACGTGGCGAGACGCCGGGCAACGCGACCGCGCACACGACCTGGCCGACCGCACCTCGGCAGCACTGGTCGAATTCACCTGCTCCGTACCGATCGCCGAGGCATCGGCCAGAATCGAGCACAGACCACGATCGAATTCGGACGCCACACCGGAGATCGCCGCTGCACTCGCCGATGCCGATTCTCACCGCAGCGGCGCCCATGACATCGACACCAGCCGGCCGCTGGCGGACTCGGTGAAGGAGGCCATAGAAATATGTTGCCGGACAACAGAGCTCGCCCGTCGAAACGACCGTGCCGGTGGGGCGGACGGCGACCGTGATGTCCGGCCGCGGTGACCTTTGGCCCTCCCCACAGAAGTGGTCGCGGCGTAGGAATTAGAGCATGAGCAACAAAGCCGACTCGCCGGATACCATCGACGTCACCGTGACGACCGACGGACGATTGCCCGGTGCCGCCGAATACGCCCGCAACAGGATCAGCGAAATCGCCAGGTTCACCGGCCGGCCGGTGCTGCACGCACGGGTCAGGCTCACCCGGCACACCGATCCGGCAGTGCGGCGACCCGTTGTCGCTCAAGCCAACCTCGACGTCGACGGCCGGCTCATCCGTGCCCAGGTGGATGCCGCCACCGCGCGCGAAGCCATCGATCGGCTCGAGGAACGGTTGCGGCGTCTGCTCGACAAGACGGCCGAGCACTGGGAGGCGCGGCGCGGCCGGCTGCCCGAATCGGCCCCGCACGAGTGGCGCCATCAATCCGAGCCCACCCAGCGGCCACACCATCATCCCCGGCCGGCAGAGGACCGCCAGATCATCCGCCGCAAGTCGTTCACCATGGCCGCCTGCACCATCGACGAAGCCGCACTCGAAATGGAGCTGCTGGACTACCAGTTCCACCTGTTCACCGAGAAGGGCAGCGGTATCGCCAGTGTGCTCTACCGCACCGGACCGACGGACTACCGGCTTGCCCAGGTGGTAGCGGTGTCGCCGGAGCAGCTGGCACCGTTCGAACTGCCGGTGACGTTCAGTTCGCAGCCGGCTCCCTGCATCACGGTCGAGGAAGCGACCGAGCGGCTCGGGATCCTCGACCTGCCGTTCCTGTTCTTCATCGACGCCGCTCAAGGCCGGGCCAACCTGCTCTACCACCGCTACGACGGCCACTACGGTCTGATCGCCCCGGCGTGACGATCGGTCGCCGGGATCCCTAGCCTCGGACGACTGTCACCGGCGCGTGCGCGGCTCGGGCGACCGCAGCGCTCACCGACCCCAGCAGCATCGAGGTGAACCCGCCGCGGCCGCGGCTGCCGACGACGACCAACCCCGCGCTCTGGGATTCGTCGATCAACCACCGGGCGGGCCGGTCGCACACGATTCGCCGGTGAACGTGGACGTCGGGATACTGTTCCTGCCAGCCGGCCAGACGTTCGGCCAGCGCTTCGTGGCCCTGGTCTTCGTACTGGTGCCAGTCCGCGCCGAGGATCGCGAAGACGCCGACGTCGCTCCACGCATGCAGCGCAACAAGATCCACGCCCCGGCGGGATGCCTCGTCGAAGGCGAACGCGGTGGCCGCCTCGGAGGCGGGCGAGCCGTCGATGCCCAGCAATACCGGCGACCCCGGATCTGACGGGCGGGTGTCGTCATGGACGATCGTCACCGGACAGTGCGCGTGGTGCAGCAATCCACCGCTGACCGAGCCCAGCACCGCACGGCCGACACCGCCGATGCCGCTGCTGCCCACGACGACCATCCAGGTGTCCTGTGTGGTGTCGACGAGGGCCGTGAGGGCCCCGGCGTATCGGATTTCGACGCGCACCGACAGTTCGCCCTCGGCTGCGCTGGCGGACAGGACCTTCTGTGACGCGGCGATGACCGCGCGTGCGGTGTCCTCCTGCCACTCGGCGATGCTCGCCTGGACCGGACCCATCGGCCAGCCCACGATGACGGGGGTGACGACGTGCATCAGTGTCAACGGCAGGTCGCGCAGCACCGCCTCCTGCGCTGCCCAACGGACGGCTGCATCTGACTGCGCCGACCCGTCGACTCCGACGACGATTCCGTGCCCGGCCGCAATCTCTGACATCGTGCCCCCAATGTTCGGCTGAGTGGAGACTAAAGGCTGGTCCCGGTGATGCCCAGGGCCGTTCGTCACCCTGACTGCCCCCGCCAGGCTCAGCCGTCCACACGCTGTGCGACGTATCGCACGATGTCGTCGAGCGTCCGCAACGACGCGTAGTCGGATTCGGGGATGTCGATGTCCAGTCGCTTGTGCAGACCGACCAGGAAGTTCAACCAATCCATCGAGTCGAGATCGACCTGATCGCGAAGCAGGACATCGTCACTGATGTCGTCGGGTTCGACTTCAGGGGCGATGGTGGTCAGCACGGACAGGACTTCGCCGCGGACGTCATGGTGCACCATGCTCGGGCCTCACTTCTCCAGTTCCTCTGGCTGCTGTAGCAGTTCGTTGATGGTGGCCAGGAACAACGCGCCCCGGTGGCCGTCGCTGGCGCGATGGTCGGCCGCGAGCGACGCCTGCACCGTGGTGGCGATCCGGATGCCCCCGTCGACTGCACACACCCGTTGCGCGGGCTTGCCGAAACCGACCAGGGCGACCTGCGGGGGATAGATCACCCCGAACACGGCGTCGACGCCCTTGTCGCCCAGGTTCGTGACCGTGATGGACGGATCCGACATCTCCGAGCTGCGCAGCGACCCGGCCCTGGCGCGGGCGACCAGATCGCTGAGGTCGGCCATCAACTGATCGAGGTTCTTCTCCGGGACATCATGGATGGCAGGCGCCACCAATCCGCCCCCGCGCAACGAGATCGCCACGCCGACATGCACCCCGGCGGCAACTTCGTAACCCTGCTCACGCCAGAAGCCGTTGAACTCGCCGTAGCGTGCCGCCGCGACGCCCACAGCTTTGAGTTGCAGCACGGCCGGCAGGACGCGTTCGGTGATCGGTCGCTGCGCATTGCGTTCGGTCAGCCAAGTCACTGCCCGGTCCATGAGGATCTCGTCGGCCAGGTAGTAGTGCGGGATCTCCCGCTTCGATCGGCTCATCGCGGCCGCGATGGATTTGCGCATCTGGGCGGCGCGGTCGGAAACCGCGGTGGCCTTTGGCTTCTCGATGGGCGCCGCCGCAGCGGCGTGTTCGACATCGCTGAGGGTCACCGCCCCCTGCGGGCCGGTGCCGGTCAGCGCGTCGACGTCGACGCTCAGCGATGCGGCGAGCCGGCGCGCAGCGGGGGACACCCAGCGACGCCGGTGCGACGCCCCGGGTGGGCTCGGCGGGAGTGTGACGGAAGGCTCCGCGACGGTTGGCGCCGCGGTCTCGACGCCCGGCTCCGGCCGGGCGTCACCGTCGGCGTCGTCGAGACCCACCAGGGTCGCCAGCGGCGTGCCCACCTGCACTGTGTCGCCGACCGGCACCAGCAGATCCTGAACCGTTCCGGCGTGCCAGCATTCGATCTCCACCGCAGCCTTGGTCGTCTCGACGACGGCGACCACCTGGCCGCGAGCCACCTCGTCACCCGGTTTGACGAGCCATTCCTGCAGGGTTCCCTCGTCCATGTCCGAGCCGAGGGCCGGCATTTTGAACTCGATCATGGCCGGCCCCCGAAGAGGCTCTTCACGGCCGCGACGATTTTGTCAGGTTGTGGCAGGGCCGCCTGCTCCAGGTGTTTGGCGTAGGGAATCGGCACCTCGGCGCTGCAGACCCTGGCGATCGGTGCGTCGAGTTCGAAGAACGCGTTCTCGACGATGCGGGCGCTGACCTCCGCCGCCAGACTGCCGGTGCGCCACGCCTCATCGACGATCACCGCACGGTGGGTCTTGCTCACCGAGGCGATGACGGTTTCCGTGTCCAGGGGGCGCAGCGACCGCAGATCGACGACTTCACAGTCGATTCCGGTCAGAGCCAGCTCGTTGGCCGCATCCAGGACCTTGGGTAGACAGCCGCCGTAGGTGATCACCGAGACGTCGGTTCCGGTGCGGCGGATGGCGGCACCGGACAGTTCGGTGGGTCCCAGCGTCTCGATGTCTGCGGCCATGTTGTAGAGCTGGACGTGCTCGAAGATGATGACCGGGTCCGGGTCGGCGAGCGCGGCGCCGAGCATTCCGTAGGCATCCTCCACGGTCGCCGGGGCCACCACCTTGATGCCGGGGATGTGCGCGTACCAGCCTTCGAGGCTGTGTGAGTGCTGCGCCGCGAGTTGCCGGCCGGCTCCGGTGGCCATCCGCACCACGAGCGGTACCGAGAACTGTCCGCCGGACATGTGTCGCAGTGCCGCAGCGGTGTTGACGATCTGATCGAGCGCCAGCAGGCTGAAGTTCACGGTCATCACTTCGACGATCGGGCGCAGCCCGCCCAAGGCGGCCCCGATGCCGATTCCCACGAAACCCAGTTCCGACAGTGGGGTGTCGCGCACCCGATCCGGGCCGAACTCGTCGAGCAGACCCTTGGACACAGCGTAGGTTCCCCCGTAGTGGCCGACGTCTTCCCCCAGTAGCACCACTCGGGTGTCCTCGCGCAGGGCGTCGCGAATCGCGTCGTGGGCGGCGGTGCGATATGTCGTCTTCACGAGACCCTCTCCGCGGGCGGTGTCAGCACATCACGTTCGAGATCGTTGACGCTCTCCCATGTCCCGGCTTCGGCGAACGCCACTGCGTCGGCGACTTCACTGTCGGCTTGCGCCTCGATGGCACTGACGTCTTCGGCGGTCAGAATGCCTGCGGAGACACATTTCCCGGAGAACGCCACGATGGGGTCGCGGTGGCGCCACACCTCGACTTCGGATTTGTCCCGATAGAGCTCCGGGTCGAACATCGAATGCGCACGGAATCGATACGTGCGGAACTCGATGAAGAACGGGCCACCGGAATCACGGATGTGGTCGGCACCTTGTCGGGCGGCTTCGTGGCAGGCGTCGACGTCCATCCCGTCGACCGCGAGGGTCGGGATCCGGTACGACGCTGCTTTCACCGTGAGGTCCGGCTGTGACTGCTCGAGCTCCAGCGCGGTGCCCATCGCGTATCTGTTGTTCTCGCAGCAGAACAGCACCGGCAGCTGCCACAGCTCGGCCATGTTCAGCGATTCGTGGAACGCCCCTTCGGCGACCGCGCCCTCGCCGAAAAAGCAGGCCGTCACCCGGCGCTGGCCGAGCATCTTGTCGGCAAACGCCAACCCCGCGGCGACCGGCAGGCCGCCGGCGACGATGGCGTTCCCGCCGTAGAACCGGGTCGCGGCGTCGAACAGGTGCATCGACCCGCCGCGGCCACGTGAGCAGCCCTGCTGCTTGCCGAACATCTCGGCCATGATCGATTTCATCGGGATGCCCCACAGCAACGCATGTGCATGCTCACGGTAGGTGGCGACCACGGCGTCGCCGGCGGTCAACGCACGCAAAGCTCCGGCGGCCACCGCCTCCTCCCCGACATAGAGGTGCAGGAATCCACGAATCTTGCTTTCGCCGTACAGTTCTGCGCATTTCTCCTCCATGCGCCGCACCCGCACCATGTCGGAGAGCAGTGCCCGGGCAAGCTCGGGGTCGGTCGCAGTCTCGGGTTCGGTCATGACCAGGCCTCGCTCACGTGGGTGTCGGGTGCCGATTCGATGGTGGACGTGTCACCTTCGGGCAAACCCAGTTCGCGCGCCTTCAGCAGGCGGCGCATGATCTTGCCGCTGCGGGTGTGCGGTAGTGAGTCGACGAACTCGATGTGCTTGGGCGCCACCGCAGCTCCGAGCCGCTTGCGGGCGTGCCCCAACAACTCCAGCCGCAGCGCGTCCTCGGCGTCGTAACCGTCCTTGACCGTGACGAACGCCTTCACCACCTCGCCGACGGTCGGGTCCGGGATGCCGATGACGGCCGCCTCTGCCACCGCGGGATGATCGGTCAACGCGCTCTCCACCTCGAACGGACCGATGAGGTGTCCGGCTGACTTGATGACGTCGTCGGCGCGACCGACAAACCAGAAGTAGCCGTCGGCGTCGCGTTTGACGAGATCTCCCGTCAGGTACATGCCGTCGGTGAAGGATTTCCGGTAGCGCTCCTCCTGGTGCAGGTAGCCGCGGAACATCGACGGCCAACCCGTCTTCAGCGCCAGCTCACCCTCGACGTCCGGCTCGTCGACAACCGACACGGAACCGTCCGCACCGCGGCGCACCACGTAGGCGTCGACCCCGGGCAACGGCCGACCCATCGAGCCCGGCTTGATATCGAAGGCCGGGGTGTTGGCGATCATGATGCCGCCGGTCTCGGTCTGCCACCAGTTGTCGTGGATGGGCAGGCCCAACACCCGCTCTGCCCACCAGACAGCTTCGGGGTTGAGGGGCTCTCCGACGCTGGCGATGAACCGCAGCTGTGGGAATCGGTAGTCCCGGGCCACTTCCGGCCCGGCTTTGATCAGCATGCGGATCGCCGTCGGCGCGGTGTACCACACGGTCACGTGCTGGTCCTGCAGGATCCGGTACCAGCGGTCGGCGTCGAACTCCGCCTCGTCGACAATCGAGGTGACACCGTGCAGCAGGGGAGTGATCACGCCATACGACATGCCGGTGACCCATCCGGGATCAGCGGTGCACCAGAAGATGTCGTCTGGGTGCAGGTCGAGCGCGTAGGACCCGGTGACGAAGTGCATCGTCACGGCGCCGTGGACGTGGATCGCGCCCTTCGGGGTGCCGGTGGTGCCGCTGGTGAAGTGCAGCAGGGCTGGGTCGTCGGCGGTGGTGGACTCGATCGGGGCCACATCGTCGACGGCGTCCATCCGTTGCCAGAAATCCAGCGGCGCGTCCTCGTTACCGGCGTCGACGACTTGTGCCTTCCCGTCGTCTCCGACGACTGCCGCCTTCCCGTCGTCTCCGACGACTTCTGCCTTCCTGTCGTCTCCGACGACTGCCGCCTTCCCGTCGTCTCCGACGAGGATCACATACCGGACCGAGGTCAGCCGGTCCCGGATCTTGGCGATCTTGCGCCGGTACAGCGCCTTGCTGGTGACCAGCACATCGGCCTGGCCGATGTCGATCCTGGTGGCGATCGGCTCCGGGCCGAACGCCGAGAACAACGGGGACACCACGCTGCCGTTGCGCAGCGCACCGAGAATGGTGATGTACAGCTCGGGGATGCGGTCCATCATGGTGAAGACCCGATCGCCTTTGCCGATGCCCAGTGAGCGCAGCACGTTGGTGAATCGCGCAGTGAGGCTTGCCAGTTCGGCGTAGCTCAGGTCGCGTGTGGCCGGCGTGCCGGCCTCATCCGGCTGCATGACGAACCGGAGCGCAGTGCGAGCCGCCGCTGGACCGTCCACGTGCCGGTCGACCGCCGCGTAGGCGATGTTGCATCCCCCGGACGGCATGCCGGCGCAGACGTCGGGAACCTCGGTCCAGTCGAAGGCCGCCCGGGTCTGCTGGTAATCGGTGAAGTTGGGCTGCAGACGCCACGCACCCGGAGTCTTGTGGATGACCGTCATGTCGGAACCTGTTCTTTCGGCGGATTCAGCACTCCGCGGCGGAGCGCGGGACCGATGTTCGCCATCACCCGCTCCAACAGGGCGGCGCATGCGGTTCCGTCGTCGGCGAGTGCGGCCAGCCCGCGGTGCCGCAGGTAGACCTGCAGCCGCCGGTCGATCGACCACCCGGCGTAGGTGGGTCCCGTGAACTCGGACTCCAGGAAGTCCCACGAGATCGACTCCAGGTCAATGTCCATCGAGGGGCTTGGCGGCGTCATCGGTGATCCCTTTCGATCGCTGCAACCCATCGTGCGCGAACCGGGATGGCGGAAATAGAGACAAAAGTCACTTACGCCGCCGCCGGTTGTCTCCGCTACCACGCGGCCACATCACGATTATTCGCAGATGCCTTAAGTCACTTCGGTTCTGGTCCGGTCGGCTCTGTCTGATCGATCCCGCGAAGCACAACGATCGACAGATGGCTATCAACGGGATGATTCGGGACTCGGTGCGGACCTTCAACAAGCATGTGCTGAACCCGGCGATGCTGCTGCTGGCAGGCCGCAAGTACTGGTATGCCGCGGCGCTGCGCCACACCGGGCGGCGCTCCGGGAAGGTCTACACCACGCCGGTGGTGGCCGAGCGGGTGACCGACGGCGTCATCGTGCCGTTGCCGTACGGCACCGGGGTCGACTGGCTGCGCAATGTGGTCGCGTCGGGGGAGGCCACGATCACGGTCGGCGGCCGAACCTACTCGGTTGCCGATCCGCAGCTGATCGACGCCGAAACGGCGGGATCGCAGCTGTCAGCCCGGCGACGGCGTGCGTTCGAACGGTTCGGCGTCGACTCCTTCGTCAAACTGCGGTGGGCCGAGCAGCACGAGCAGCAATAGCACTCGTCTGGGTCATTGACGGACGACCAGCACGGAGCTCTCGCTGTGGTGGAACCACGGATGACCCGCCGGCCCGACGATGGTCGCAAGCTGACCCGACTGCGCGCCGCCGATCACAGCCAGCCCGACGCGCTGGTCGAAGTGCTTCAGGAAATACGCGACATCGGCCTGGTCGGCGACTGGATAGATGTGCACCTCGGGATGGGACTGTCGCCATTTGGTCACTTCGGCGTCGAGGCCTTCGCCCGACCCGAGCTGGGTTTTGTGTTCCCCGATGGCGAGTACCGGGGCGTCACGTAGCTGCGCCTCCCGCAACGCGTGCTCGACGACATTGGGATTGTCGGGTTCGTCGTTGACCCCGACAACGATCCAGTTGATCTCTCGCGACGACTTATCGTCCGTGTGCGTGCGGATGATCGCAACGGGGCAGTGAGCCTTCTCAGCCAGATCGGTTGCCGTCGAACCCAGAATCGAGCGGACGTAGCGGCCGATCCCGACCGAGCCGACGCAGACCAGGCCGGCATCATCGGATTCGGCGATCAGAGCCGCTCCGGGAGGGCCGGTGACGATGGCGGTCTCGACCTTCACCGGACAGCCGTCGGCTTCGACGGCGGCCTGTGCCGTGTGCAGTGACGCCTTGCCGTGCTGCACGTCGCTTTCGTAGTCCTCGGCCGACGGGTGGGTGGCCTTGGTCACGTAGACCAGCCGCAGCGGCACGTCTCGGCTGACGGCTTCGTCGACCGCCCACAGGGCCGCCTGCACAGCCGCTTCGGAGCCATCGATGCCTGCGATGACCGGCGCGGTGGGGCGGTCGTCGTTCATCGTCTCACCCATTCCTCTCCACTTCGTGTCTCCACGGTATTGGGAGTCAGCACGAGCGGATTGAGGCGAAAGTCCCTGTATCTGAGCCGATGGTCCTCAGTGCGAGATGAGTGGGATTCTTGTCCAGCCGAGAGGTGTCGGGTAGGGCAGGTTCCCGCGACAGGGGTAGGTCAGTCGTCGGTAAGGGTGAAGTAATTCTCTTCTTCCTGCAGGAAGTGCAGGCGCAGCAAGGTGTAGAGCCCGTACAGGCAGGCGAGCAGATCGTCGACCTGCTCGGGTTGAATACCGTCGGTCGCCTGGGCGAGTGCAATGTGGGTGCCGATACGGTCGGACAATCGCTGGATCTCGGAGTGGGTCCGACTCATGGTGGCGGTCGCCTCGCCGGTGCCCAGGGGCCGGGCCAACGCGGGATAGAGAAGAGTTTCCTCGGCGTGTTCATGTGGCAGCAGTTGTTCGGTCAAGAACGCGTACGCCCGGGACAGAGCCTGCAGCGCGCCGGCGTCGGGTCCGGCAACCAGCCGATCGGCGGCGTCGCGGAGTAGCCCGAGGGTATCGCGAAGGGTGTCGTGCTCGGCCGCGAACTTGCGCAACATCTTCTCGGTGTCGATCGGCATCTACCTCGTGGCGGTGACACTGCTGCTTTCGTGACAGCCGAAAGTCCCGCGTGCTGCGGGACCTAAGCAGCATTGAGCGCGTGCCTTCGTCCCTCGCGTCAGACACGGGGTGATGGTCTGATCAAGGGAGGGTGAGGGGGTCACCATGAGATCACTGAACTACCGGGTGCATGCGCATCCCGATGCCACGCCGATCTACCAGCTCACGGACCGCCTTCACGACGGGCACACTGCTCGCGTGTCGGTGGACGGGATCGCCGGCACGGTTGCGTCATGGCTGGCTGAATTCGGCGTGCTCAGCCCGCTGGCCGAGGATCTCGAACAGACGGTGCGCGAAGGCCATTGGGCGGCTGCGCATGCCATCGCTGACCGACTCTCGGTCGATGTGACGATCGCGGTATAGCGAGGCCCTTGGCGCGGCGCTGCAGTAAGAAGTCCCTCATGGCACTCGGATGCGTGTTCCCGCGCTGCCCTCGACGATCCTGGTGATGTCACTGAGCGATCCGATGACGGCTTCGTTTCCGGTGTGACGGGTGAACTCGCATGCGGCTTGGACTTTGGGACCCATCGATCCAGCCGGGAAGTCCAGACCGGTGAGGTCGTCGGGGGTGACCCGGCCCAGGCGTGTCTGGGTGGGCGTGCCCCAGCCGAGGTAGACGCCGTCGACGTCGGTGGCGATGACGAGCAGATCGGCGTCCAGTTGCTCGGCAAGCAATGCGGAAGCGAGATCCTTGTCGATGACGGCTTCGACGCCACGCAAGTCGCCGCGTTCGTCGTACATCGTCGGGATACCGCCACCACCGGCGCAGACCACGATCGTGCCGTGCTCCACCAGGTTCCGGATCGGTCCGATCTCGAAGATCCGCTGGGGTTTCGGGCTGGGCACCACTCGGCGGAACTTGTCACCGTCGGCGGCGATGGTCCAACCGCTGGCCGCTCGGAGTCGCTCTGCTGTCTCCCGGTCGTAGACCGGCCCGATCGGCTTGGTGGGATGTTCGAAAGCGGGGTCGTCCCGGTCGACCTCGATCATGGTGAGCAGCGTGGCCAGCGACTGCTCGGCCGGCAGCAGGTTACCCAACTCCTGCTCGATGACGTAGCCGATCATCGCCTCGGTCTGGGCCCCGAGCACATCGAGTGGGTAGGGCGCCACCTCGTGGTAGGCCGCTGCCTGCAGCGCCAACAGCCCGACCTGGGGACCGTTGCCGTGGGCGACGACGATCTCGTTGCCCGCGGTGATGGCGGCGATGCACTCGGCGGCGACACGGATGTTCGCCCGCTGATTGTCCGCGGTCATCGGCTGGCCGCGCTTCAACAGCGCGTTCCCTCCCAGCGCGATCACGATCCTCACGCCGGGTCAGCTCAGCGCCGAGACGAGCACGGCCTTGATGGTGTGCATCCGGTTCTCCGCCTGCTCGAAGGCGATGTTGACCGGGCTCTCGAAGACCTCCTCGGTGACCTCGATCCCGTTGGACAGCACCGGATACTGGGCGGCGATCTTGGCGCCGAGCGTCGTCTCACAGTTGTGATACGCCGGAAGGCAGTGCATGAACTTCACCCGCGGGTTGGCCGCCGCCTTGATCAGCGCCGAGTTCACCTGGAACGGGAGCAGCATGTCGATCCGCTCGCCCCACGTCTCCAGCGGTTCCCCCATCGACACCCACACATCGGTGTGGATGAAATCGACCTCGCTGACCGCCTTTTCCGGATCATCGGTGATGGTGATCCTCGCCCCGGACGCGGCGGCAAACTCCCGGCACATCGCGACATGGGCGTCGCTGGGCCACAATTGCTTTGGTGCGCCGATGCGGACATCCATGCCGAGTTTGGCGCCCACCAGCAGCAGGGAATTGGCCATGTTGTTGCGGCCGTCGCCGACAAACGCGTAGGAGATGTCGTGCAACGGTTTCGGGCAGTGTTCGGTCATGGTCAGCACGTCGGCGAGCATCTGGGTCGGGTGGAACTCGTCGGTGAGCCCGTTGAAGACGGGCACCCCTGCATGCTCTGCGAGTTCGTCGACGGTCTCCTGGGCGGTGCCGCGGTACTCGATGGCGTCGTACATCCGGCCCAGCACCCGTGCGGTGTCCTTCATCGACTCCTTGTGCCCGATCTGCGACGATGACGGATCGATGTAGGTGACGTGAGCCCCCTCGTCGTATGCCGCAACCTCGAATGCGCAGCGGGTGCGGGTGGACGTCTTCTCGAAGATCAGCGCGATGTTCTTGCCCGCCAAGCTGTTCCGCGGACTTCCGGAGTATTTGGCGCGCTTGAGGTCGCGTGACAGGTCGAGCAGGTAGTGCAGGTCCCGGTCTGTGTGGTGAACCAGGCTGAGCAGGCTGCGGTTGCGGGTGTTGAACGCCATGACGTATGTCCTTCAGGCGTAGAGCGGATCGCGCAGGATCGGGCAGGTCATGCACCGGCCGCCGCCGCGACCGCGGCCCAGTTCGCTGGCGTCGATGGTGACGACCTCGACCCCGGCCTTACGCAGGGCGGTGTTGGTCAGGGTGTTGCGGTCGTAGCCGATGACCACCCCCGGCTCGAGCGCGACGACGTTGTTGCCGTCATCCCACTGTTCGCGTTGGACGCCGTAGACATCACCGGCGGTGGTGACGACCCGGAAGTTCACACCGACCGCGTCACCGATCGTCTCGATCAGGCCGCGGGGTTCGCGCCGGACGTCGAGGCCGGACGGTGAGCTCTCGTCGGGCCGCAGACTGATCGGCACGATGCCGTCGACGATCGGCGCGAACACCGTCACCAGGTCGCGGTCGCAGAAGGTGAACACCGTGTCCAGGTGCATCGCCGAACGGGTCTTCGGCAGGCTGGCGATGATCACCCGGTCCGCAGCCCCGGCAGCGAACAGGTTGCGCGCCACCTGGGTGATCGCCTGGTGGGAGGACCTCTCACCCATGCCGATCACGACGAGTCCGTTGCCGATCGGCATCACGTCGCCGCCCTCGAGGGTGGCCAGACCGCGGTCGGCGGGCAATCCGTCGGGGTCGCCCAGCCACACGTCGTACTCCTGATCGGCGAAGGCGGGGTGGAACCGGTAGACGGCGGTGGTCAGCAGCGTCTCCCGGCGCCGCGCCGGCCAGTACATCGGGTTCAGTGTCACACCGCCGAAGATCCAGGCGGAGTTGTCGCGCATGAACTGCGTGTTCGGCAGCGGCCGGACGACGAACCCTGCGGGGTCCAGCGCGTTGAACAGTGACAGGAAGCCGCTGTCCACCTCGTCGATCACGTCCTGATAGGCGACACCGCCGATCAGGTACTCCGCCAACCGATCCGGCGACAGCTCGGTCAACCAGGACCGGATCTCGCGGGTGAGCCCCGGCCCGACGAGGTCGTCGGTCACCGTGCGATCGAGCACCCACTCGCGGGCGTCGGGCTTGCTTACGACGTCGGCGAGCAGATCCTGGAGTTCGAGCACTTCGACGCCGCGGTCGACCATCTTGGCGACGAAGTCGAAGTGGTCACGTCGGGCCTGCTGCAGCCAGATGACGTCGTCGAACAACAGCTCGTGACAGTTCTGCGGGGTGAGCCGCTGATGGGCCAGACCGGGAGCGCAGACCATGACACGGCGCAGCTTGCCGGCCTCGGACCACACGCCGAGCCGGGAATCGGTCGCGCTCACAGGACCGACAGATTTCCGGTGGCCATCAGCACGGCCGCCAGCACCGACGTCAACGCCACCACCGCCACCACCACGAACTCGGGCTTGCTGAAGGCCGGGAGCCGGCTTTCTCGCCGCGCCCACAGGTACAGCGCAGTGCCCGCGAGGTAGAACATCGCCGCCACCAGCAGGTACTGCCATCCGCCCGCGTACACCAGCCACACCGCGTACCCCAGCGCGACGACACCGATGAGTAGATCGCGGGTGCGTCCCCCGCCGACGGAGTACGTTTCGCCTCGCACCGCCAGCAGCACCTGGTACGCGGCCGACCACAGGTAGGGCAGCAAGATCAGGGAGGTCGCGAGGTACACCAGGTTGGTGTAGGTGCTCGCGTTGGCGAGTGTCCACAGCAGCAACGCCTGGACGCAGATGTTGGTCAGCCACAGGGCATTTGCCGGTGCGCCGTGCGAGTTCTCCCGAGCAAGCGCCCGCGGCATCACATGCTCGAGGGCGGGTAACCGCAGGATCTCCACACACAGCATCACCCACGCGATCAGGGCGCCGAGCAGTGAGACGACCAAACCGATCGAGATGAAGGCCGCACCCCAGGCGCCCACCTCGTTCTCCAGCACCCCGGCCATCGACGGATCCGCCACGCCGGCGAGTTCCGCCTGGGTCATCAAGCCGTAGGACAGCAGGTTCACCATCAGCAACAGGGCCAGCACCCCGACGAAACCGAGCACCGTGGCGCGACCGACATCTCGCCGCTTGGCGGCGCGCTGGGAGTACACCGCGGCGCCCTCGATGCCGATGAAGACCCACACGGTCACCAGCATCATGTTCTTGACCTGGGTCATCGTGTCGCCGAGCGGCGCCCCGTCGATCTCTACCGCGCGGCCCCAGAAGTCGGCGCTGAACAGCCCAGCCCGGAAACCGACCGCGGCGATCGCGATGAACACCAGGATCGGGACCACCTTCGCGATGGTCACCACCACGTTGACGGCTGCGGCGGTCTGGATGCCGCGAAGGGTCAGGAAGTGCACCACCCACAATACGATCGAGGCGCCGATGATCGCGGGAACGGTTGCGCCGCCTTCGAATCCGGGGAAGAAGTAGCCCAGTGTCGAGAACAGCAGCACCAGGTAGGCCACGTTGCCGACCCATGCCGAGACCCAGTAGCCGAATGCCGAGGTGAACCCGATGTAGTTGCCGAAACCGGCCCGGGCGTATCCGTAAACACCACCGTCGACGTCGGGTTTCCGGCTGGCGAGGGTCTGGAAGACGAAAGCCAGGGTCAGCATGCCGACTCCGGTGATCGCCCAACCGATGAGCAGCGGGCCAGGGGCGGCGCTACCGGCCATCTGCGAAGGCAGCGCGAAGATTCCGCTGCCGATCATGGAACCGACGACGATGGCGGTCAGCGCGGCCAGGCCCAGGCCGGGTTTCACACCACCGGAGGAGCGGGCTTCGGGGGGCGGAGACACCAGTGTCTCGGACATCGTTGTCCTCCATGCTCGGGTGGTGTGCCGATCACACCGCGCCATCGACGCTATGGAGCCCACCGGCGCGCAGAGAGGAGGCTTTGGTCCTCGGTTTCGGACGCTTAGGTCACCTGCCCGCGCCGCGGCTACGAGCCGGCTTGTGGAGAAGCGGATTTCGCCACGGTCAGAAGCACGCTGGACCCTTCGACGGCCTCCAGTGAGTGACGGGAATCCGGCACGATGATCAGATCTCCGGCGGAGCCCTCCCAGCTGTCCTCGCCTGCGTGCAACCGCACGCGTCCGTGCAGGACGTGGACGGTGGCTTCGCCCGGGTTCTCGTGTTCGTCCAACTTCTGACCCGCCGCCAGTGCGATCAGGGTTTGGCGCAAGACGTGTTCGTGGCCGCCGTACACGGTGTGTGCACTGCGCCCGCTGGAGGCACGCTCAGCACCTGCCTGCTGCTCGCGGGCCAACGCCGTCAGCGAGATCTTGTTCATGGACTCTCCTTCGTCGGGTAGTGCCCGGACAGATCGCACTGTTCACCGTATCCCGCGGGCGAAGCCAGTTCCGGCGCGATCTTGCAAAGTGACCAAATGCCCTGGTCAGTCGTCGGCAGCAGAGGATGATGGTTGCGGTGGATATGCGAAGGGGCAGGATGATCGATGGCTGACGGTACCCACACGGCGAACCCAGACGTCGACGCCGTGCTGCGGCGGTATCAGTTCGACGGCACCCGGTTGATCGACATCCTCTGGGACATCCAGGATCTGTACGGCCACATTCCCGACGAACACCTCCCGCAAATGGCGACCGCGTTGAACCGGACCGCGCGCGACATCGCGGAGACGGCGTCGTTCTACCACTTCTTCCACACTGCGCCGTCGGGACGGCACCGGATCTACCTGAGCAACACGGTGATCGCCAAATCACTCGGCTATCACGCGGTGTACGACGCGCTCGAGCGCGAGACCGGCGTCCGCTTCGGCGAGACCGGGGCAGGGGTGTTCGGCCTGTTCGAGACGCCCTGCATCGGGCTCAGCGATCAGGAACCGGCGATGCTGCTCGACGACGTGGTGTTCACCCGGCTGACGCCGGCCGGCGTCGCAGACATCATCGGCCAGTTGAAGGCAGGCAGAGCCCCCGCGGACATCGCCAACCCGGCCGGGCTGCCCGCCGACGACATCGGCTATGTCGACAGCCTGGTGGAGTCCAACGTCCACACCCGGGGCCCGGTGTTCTTCTGCGGCCAGGTCGATCACCAGGTGACACTGAAGCGCTGCCTCGCGAGCACCCCTGAGCAGACGATCGACGCCATCACCGAGTCAGGGCTACGCGGATACGGTGGCGCAGGCTTCGCCACCGGGCTGAAGTGGCGGCTGTGCCGGGCTGCACCGGGCGCCGACAAGTACGTGATCTGCAATGCCGACGAGGGTGAGCCCGGCACGTTCAAGGATCGGGCGCTGCTGACCCGCTCACCCAAAGACGTCTTCCTCGGTATGGTCATCGCCGCCTACGCGATCGGCGCCAGGCACGGGATCATCTATCTACGAGCCGAATACATCTATCTCAAGCGCTATCTGGAACGTCAGTTGCAGGAGCTGCGGGACGACGGACTCCTCGGACCCAGCATCGGCGCGCTGCCCGGCTTCGATTTCGACATCCGCATTCAGATGGGCGCCGGTGCCTATGTCTGCGGCGAAGAGTCCGCACTGATCGAATCCTGCGAAGGCAACCGGGGAACACCGCGGCTGAAACCGCCCTACCCGATCCAGCAGGGATACCTCGGCAACCCCACCTGCGTGAACAACGTCGAAACCTTCGCGGCCGCAAGCCGGGTCACGGCGGAAGGCGCCGAATGGTTCCGCAGTATGGGCACACCCACCTCGGCGGGCACGCGCCTGCTGAGCGTCGCCGGCGACTGCCGCCGGCCCGGTGTCTACGAGATCGAATGGGGCGTCACCCTCGACCACGTGCTGGCCCTTGTCGGTGCGCAGGACGCTCGTGCAGTCCAGGTCAGCGGCCCATCGGGGGAGTGCCTTTCGGTACAGGCCGACGGCCAGCGCCGGATCGCCTACGAAGACATCCCCTGCAACGGGGCCGTCACCGTCTTCGATGCCACGCGTGATCTGCTCGACTGCGTCACGGACTACACCCGGTTCTTCCGCGACGAATCCTGCGGCATCTGTGTTCCGTGCCGGGCGGGCACCGTCGACCTGCACGAAAAGATGGAACGGATCCTCGCGGGCACCGCCGTTCAGAACGATCTGGACGCCGCGGCCAGTTGGGGGGCGCTGGTGCAGAAGACCAGTCGCTGCGGTCTCGGAGCGACGGCGGCCAACCCGATCTTGACCAGCATGAACAAGTTTCCCGAGATGTACCGCAGCAGGTTGCGGGCCGGGGAGGCAGACACCCTGCTGCCGTCATTCGATCTCGAGGCGGCCCTCGCCGGATACGGCGACGCACTCACCGAACTGAGAACGGACGGGACGTCATGAGCATCCGAATCGAGATCGACGGAACCCCGGTGTCTTCCGAGGAGAACCGGGTGCTGGTCGATGTCGCCGCAGAAGCAGGTGTGTATATCCCGACGCTGTGTTACCTCGAGGGCAAGCCGTGCCTCGGGACCTGCCGGGTGTGCTCGGTCAAGGTGGACGGTGCCGTGGTCGCTGCCTGCACGGTTCGTGTTCGCGACGGGATGACGGTCGAGGTCGACGAGCCGGAGACCACGGACATGCGAAAGGCATTGGTGGAGTTGCTCTTCACCGAAGGCAACCACAACTGTCCGAGTTGCGAGAAGAGTGGTCGCTGTACCCTTCAGGCGGTCGGCTACGAGGTGGACATGATGGTGTCCCGCTTCCCGTACCGGTTCCCGGTGCGGGACCGCGACCACGCGTCCCAGCGGATCTGGCTGGAGCGGGATCGCTGCATCTTCTGCCAACGGTGTGTGGAGTTCGTCCGTGACGACGCCGGGCAGAAGATCTTCAGCATCAGCCACCGCGGTCGCGAGTCGCGCATCGAAGTCGATGCCGAACGAGCCGACGCGATGCCGATCGAGCAGGTCCGCTACGCGGTGGAGATCTGTCCGGTCGGCGCCATCCTGGAAAAGGGGGTCGGATACGACGTGCCCATCGGTCGCCGCAAGTACGAAGCGAAATCCGTTCGCGACCGGGCCCTTGACCCGGCAGACGAGTCAGAGGCGCCATGACCGAGGAAACCAGGTCGGACGAACTGCCCAAGACATCACCGGACCCAGCGCTGTCGGCGGGCCGGGACGGCAAGATCAACGTGGCGATGATCAGTCTGTGTGGCTGCTGGGGGTGCACCCTGTCCTTTCTCGACATGGATGAGCGGATCCTGCCGCTGTTGACGACGGTCACCATTCACCGCTCCTCGCTCACCGACATCAAACGCATCACCGAGCGCTGCGCGATCGGGTTCATCGAAGGAGGCGTCGCCAACGAGGACAACATCGAGACGCTGCGCCACTTCCGGGAGAACTGTGACGTCCTGATCTCCGTCGGAGCCTGTGCCGTCTGGGGTGGGGTCCCGGCGATGCGCAATGTCTTCGAGTTGAAAGACTGTCTGGCGGAGGCCTACCTCGATTCGCCGACAGCCGTTCCGGGTGCGGAACGTGTCGTCCCCTCGCATCCGGACATCCCGCGGATCACCACCAAGGTCCACCCCTGTCATGAAGTAGTCGAGATGGACTACTTCATCCCCGGCTGCCCACCGGACGCAGACGCCATCTTCACCGTCCTCGACGATCTGATCCACGGTCGACCGGTGCGGTTGCCCCGCTCGCTGAACCACTACGACTGATTGCGGAGCTCGCGTGAGTAGAAAACTCGTCATCGACCCGGTCACCCGGATCGAGGGGCACGGCAAGGTGACCGTGAACCTCGACGACGACGGCAACGTCGTCGACGCCAGGCTGCACGTCGTGGAGTTCCGCGGATTCGAGAAGTTCGTTCAGGGCCACCCCTACTGGGAGGCGCCGATGCTGATGCAACGCATCTGCGGGATCTGCTTCGTCAGCCACCACCTCTGTGGCGCGAAGGTGCTCGACGACATCGTCGGCGTCGGTGTGCGCTCGGGGACCGGGATCACCCCGGCCGCGGAGAAGATCCGTCGCCTCGGCCACTACGCGCAGATGCTGCAATCCCATGCGACGGCGTACTTCTACCTGGTCGTCCCCGAAATGATGTTCGGGATGGACGCCGCTCCCGAGCAGCGCAACCTCCTCGGCCTCGTTGAGTCGAACCCCGAACTGATGCGGCGGGTGATCATGTTGCGCAAATGGGGTCAGGAGGTCATAAAAACCGTCTTCGGCAGGAGGATGCACGGCATCAACTCGGTGCCCGGAGGGGTCGACAAGAATCTCAGCCGCGCCGAGTGCGACCGGCTGCTCAACGGTGAGGACGGGTTGCCGTCGTTTGACGAGGTCCTCGACTACGCTCAGGACGGTCTGCGCCTGTTCTACGAATTCCACGAGAAGAACCGCAGCCAGGTGGACCGTTTCGCGAACGTACCGGCTCTGAACATGTCCCTGGTCGACGCCGATGGCAACGTGGACTACTACCACGGGGCACTGCGGATCGTCGACGAAAACAAGCGGGTCGTCCGTGAACTCGACTATCACGACTACCTCGACCATTTCTCGGAGGCCGTCGAACCGTGGAGTTATATGAAATTCCCGTTCCTCAAGGAACTCGGCCGGGAGAAGGGCTCGGTTCGGGTCGGGCCGCTGGCGCGGATGAACGTCACGAACTCGCTGCCGACTCCACTCGCGCAGGAGGCGCTCGAGCGCTTCCACGCCTACACCGCCGGCACACCCAACAACATGACGTTGCACACGAACTGGGCGCGGACCATCGAGGTGCTCCACGCCGCGGAACTGATCGAAGAGCTGCTTCACGACCCCGACCTGCAGAAGGAAGATCTGATTGCCACACCGGCGCCGGGCGCCTGGGTCGGCGAGGGTGTCGGTGTGGTGGAAGCCCCTCGCGGGACGTTGCTGCACCACTATCGTGCCGGCGCGGAAGGGGAGATCACCTTCGCCAACCTCATCGTGGCCACCACACACAACAACCAGGTCCTCAACCGCACGGTGCGTTCGGTGGCCGAGGACAACCTGGTGGGCCATGGTGAGATCACCGAAGGCATGATGAACGCGATCGAGGTCGGGATTCGGGCGTTCGATCCCTGCCTGAGTTGCGCGACGCACGCGTTCGGACAGATGCCGCTGATCGTCACCGTCCAAGGGCCGGCGGGCAACGTGATCAACGAGCGCATTCGGTCGTGAACCTCAACGACTACGACGACGACTCCTGCCTGATCTACGGCATCGGCAACGTGGGGCGGCAGGACGACGGGTTGGGCTGGGCCTTCATCGATTGGCTCGAGATGAACGGGCACTGCCCGAACGCCGAACTGCAGCGCAACTACCAGCTGCTGCTCGAGGACGCCGAACTGATCAGCACGAAGCGACGGGTGCTGTTCGTGGACGCCACCAAAGACCAAGCGGTACCGGCGTTCACGCTGCAACGTGCGGCGCCGAAGATGGACTTCACGTTCACCTCCCACGCCATCTCGATCCCCGCCATCATGGCGACCTGTCAGCAGTGCTTCCAGCGTCTGCCGGAGGTCCACGTTCTGGCGATCAGGGGCTTCGAGTTCGAACTCGACATCGGACTGACCGAGGCGGCGCAACACAACCTCGACGATGCGACGGCCTATCTCTCGTCGCGGCGCTGGGATCGAGACGTGCAGCGACACCACGCGACCTGACCTGCAGCGTGATCCACTGTCCAGCAAGCTAGTTGTTGGTTGTGGTGGGTGGTGGTTGGTAGGGGGTGTACCACTTCCATTGGGCGCGTTCGCCGGTGGGNCCGGGATACGGCGGGACTGTCGGTGGTGCTGTGGTGGGTGGTCGGGCCAGCGAGGCGC